>CAWGJL010000012.1:0-305653 GCA_963822765.1 uncultured Actinomycetes bacterium
CTGGGGCACCACGCCGGGCCTCAACCTGATTTACGCTCACCTGAACCGGGTGATCAGGAACGCGGACCTGAACGTTATCTACGTGACCGGGCCTGGGCACGGCGGCCCGGGCCTGGTGGCGAACACGTACCTGGAAGGGACCTACACCGAGCTGTACCCGCGAATTACCCAGGACGCGGCCGGGATGGGACGGCTGTTCAGGCAGTTCTCGTTTCCCGGCGGCATCCCGTCGCACGTGGCGCCGGAGACGCCTGGCTCCATTCACGAGGGCGGTGAGCTGGGCTACTCGCTCGTGCACGCTTACGGGGCGGCGTTCGACAACCCGGATCTGATCGTGGCCTGCGTGATCGGCGACGGCGAGGCCGAGACCGGCCCGCTGGCCGCCAGCTGGCACTCCAATAAATTCCTCGACCCGGCCAAGGATGGCGCCGTGCTACCGATCCTGCACCTGAACGGGTACAAGATCGCCAACCCGGCGGTGCTGGCGCGGATCCCCCACGATGAGCTGGAGTCGCTGCTGCGCGGTTACGGGTACCAGGTGTACACGGTCGAGGGCGATGACCCGAAGCTGGTGCACCAGCAGCTCGCCGCCACCATGGACGCAGTGATCGGCGAGATCCACGCCATCTGGCGCCGGGCCAAGGAAGACGGTGACCTCACCCGCCCGGCCTGGCCGGCCATCGTGCTGAAGACGCCCAAGGGCTGGACCGGCCCGAAGATGGTCGACGGGCTTGCGGTGGAGGGGACCTGGCGGGCGCACCAGGTGCCGATCGACGCGGCCAGGACCAGCCCGGAGCACCTGGCCCAGCTCGAGTCCTGGATGCGCTCCTACCACGCGGAAGAACTGTTCGACGGTTCCGGGGCGCTGGTACCTGAGCTCGCCGCGCTCGCGCCGCGCGGCGACCGGCGGATGAGCGCGAACCCGCACGCCAACGGCGGCCTGCTGCTACGCGACCTCGATCTGCCCGACTTCAGGGACTACGCCGTCACGGTCAGCAGGCCCGGCGCGGAGATTTCTGAGGCCACCCGGGTGCTCGGCGACTGGCTGCGCGACCTGATCAAAGCTAACCCGTCGAACTTCCGGCTGTTCGGCCCCGACGAGACCGCATCGAACCGGCTCGGCGACGTCTTCGAGGTGACCAACCGGGCGTTCGAAGGCGAGATCATCGATGGCGACGATCATCTCGCGCCCGACGGCCGGGTGATGGAGGTGCTGTCGGAGCACATGTGCCAGGGGTGGCTGGAGGGCTACCTGCTGACCGGGCGGCACGGGCTGTTCAACTGCTACGAGGCGTTCATCCACATCGTGGACTCGATGTTCAACCAGCACGCCAAGTGGCTGAAGGTCACCCGCGACATCCCGTGGCGGCGTCCGGTCGCCTCGCTGAACTACCTGCTGTCCTCGCTGGTCTGGCGGCAAGACCACAACGGGTTCTCGCATCAGGACCCCGGCTTCATTGACCACGTTGTCAACAAGAAGGCCTCGATCATCCGGGCCTACCTGCCGCCCGATACGAACACGCTGCTTTCCGTAGCCGACCACTGCCTGCGTTCCCGGCACTACGTCAACGTCATCGTGGCCGGCAAGCAGCCGCAGTGGAACTGGCTGTCCATGGACGAGGCGGTCGTCCACTGCACGCGCGGCGCCGGGATATGGGAATGGGCGTCGAACGACTCACCGGAGGCACCGGATGTCGTGATGGCGTGCTGCGGCGACATTCCCACGCTGGAAACCCTGGCCGCGGTCTCGCTGCTGCGAACGCATCTGCCATCGTTGAAGGTGCGGGTCGTGAATGTGGTGGACCTGATGCGGCTGCAGCCGGAGTCCGAGCACCCGCACGGCATGTCCGACGCCGAGTTCGATGCCCTGTTCACCACGGACAAGCCGGTGATCTTCGCCTACCACGGGTACCCGTGGCTCATCCACCGGCTGACCTACCGGCGGCACGGGCACCACAACCTGCACGTCCGCGGCTATAAGGAGGAAGGCACCACCACCACGCCGTTCGACATGGTCATGATGAACGACCTGGACCGCTTCCACCTGGTCATGGACGTGATCGACCGGGTGCCTGGCCTGACCTCCTCGGCCGGGCACGTCAGGCAGCTGATGACTGACAAGCGCCTTTCCTGCCGCGCCTACACCCGCGAGCAGGGCGAGGATGCGCCCGAGATCACCGACTGGAAGTGGCCGTATTGACGGCGATCCTGCGCCTCTCACCGGACCGTCGGCGAGAGGGGGCAGGGACCTTGGTCCCGACTTGCCAGACCGAGGACCCTGTTCAGCGGGCGAGCGGCAGCCCGGCCCGCGTGGCCAGGTCCCAGTTGTCGTCGACGTGGACGACCGTCCGCCCGGCTCGGTCGAGGAGGGACGCGCCGATGGCGGCGCGGAAACCGCTGGCGCAGTGCACCCAGACCTCGCCGGCCGGGACTTCGCCGGCGCGCCGCTCGACCTCCCAGAACGGGATGTGCACCGCTCGGGGGAGATGGCCCGCCTGCCATTCGTCCGGACGCCGGACGTCCAGGACCACCAGGTCCGGCCGGCCCCATTCGGCGGCGAGCCCGCCGAAATCGGTGACCCGGTAGCCGGAGACGTGCCCGAGGGCGAGCGTCTCGGTCGGGCCGGTGACGGCGCTGGCGATGTGGTCGATGCCGATCCGGGTCAGCTGCAACTGCGCCTGCGTGACCTGCTCCGGGTGGTCGCCGATCAGGGTGAGCGGGGCGCCCCACGGGATGGTCCAGCCGAGATAGGTGCTGAACGGATCGCCGAGCTCGACGGAGATGGTCCCGGTGACGTGCGCCTGCGCGAACGCCCGGCGCTCGCGCAGGTCGACCACCCATTCGCCGGCCTCGATGCGCCGCCGCAGCTCGGCCGGGTCGGCGCGGGAAGGCTGCACCAGGCCGGGAGCTTGCGGGCCGCGGCGGTTGGCGGGGTCCATGTGCGCGTAGTACCGCGGGTAGGCGTTCAGGCCCGCGATCAACTCGGTGACGAAGGCGTGCTCCTCGCTCTGCAGCGCCACGTTGATCCGCCGCTCGTGGCCGATGGTTGAGGAGGTGCCGGAGGTCGGCGTGGCGGAGCAGAAGCTGCCGAAGCCGTGTGTGGGGTATACGGCCGCCTCGTCCGGCAGCACCTCGGCCAGGCGCCGGACCGAGCGGTACTGGGCCCGGGTCAGTTGCTCGGTGTGCTCCGGGCCGATCAGGTCGGTACGGCCGACCGCGCCGTACAGCATGGATCCGCCGGTGAAGACCGCGACCGGGTCGTGCCCGTCCGCACCCAGCACAAAGGACAGGTGGCCGGGCGTGTGCCCCGGCGTGTGCATGACCGTCATGGTCAGCGACCCCGACGTGATCTGATCCTGGTCCCGGACGGCCAGGCGCTGGAAGCCGACCTCCTCGGCTGCCGCGACGACGTACTCGGCGCCGACCTCGCTGGCCAGCGCGAAGCCACCGGTCACGTAGTCGTTATGGATGTGGGTCTCGAGCACGTGCGTGATCTGCACGTGCCGCGCCTGCGCGACAGTCAGGACCCGCTCGATGTCACGCTGCGGATCCACGACCATGGCCTGGGTTCCGTCATGGATCAGGTAGGTGCGGTCACCGAGAGCAGGCGTCTCGATGGTCACGATCTCAGGCATCCGGGTTCCCCCCTGTCCGTCTCAGTCGAGGCTGAGCGTCGAAATGAGCAAGCGGGCTGGGGCGCCGCCCGCCTCGATGGCCACGTCGAGCGCGCCGGGGACATCCAGGTCGGCTGCTAGCAGGCGGCCGATCTCGGCGACGCCGTGGTGGCTCGCTTCGTGGGTGCGTCCGGCGGCGTGATAGAGGTCTGCCAGCCGGGCCTCGGCGGCCTCGAGCGATGCGCCGCTGAAGTCCCAGCCGTCGGCCCAGGGCCGGTCCAGGATCATCATCCGGACCGTGGCCGCCGTGCGATCGGCGAGAAGATCACTCACGAGTACCAGGTTGCCAGCCGACTTGGCCATCTTCACCCCGCCCACGGTCACCACGCCGACGTGCAGCCACGCGCGGGCATAGGGACGGACCCCGGTAAACGCTTCGGCCATGGCCGCATGGTAGGCGTGGTGCGGGAAGCGGAGATCGCTTCCGCCGGCATGGACGTCCACCCCGACGCCGAACGCCGACAGCGCCATGGCCGCGCATTCGGCATGCCATCCCGGCCGGCCCGGCCCCCAGGGCGAATCCCAGGCCGGATGGCCCGGCTCGGCTGCCTGCCAGACCGCGGTGTCGAGCGGGTCGTCCTTCGCGGGGTCATCGGGGCGGCCCGCGTATTCGGCGGCGAGCCGGAGCGCACCGGCATGGTCCAGGCCCGCGCGCGCGGCCACGTCCGGGGCGCGGAAGTAGACGCTGCCGCCCCGCTCGTAGGCTGAGCCGATCGCCATCAGGCCCGAGGCCAGCCGGATGACATGCTCCACATACCGGTGCGCGCGTGGCTCGTGCCGGACCGGCCGGACGCTGAGCGCGGTCAGGTCGTGCTCGAAGTGATACTGCTGGATGGCGGCGAAGGCATCGTAGGGCGTGCTGGCCCGGGAGGCCGCCGCGTCGAGCACGTCATCGACATCGGTGACGTTGCGGCAGACCTCCGGTTCTACTCTGAGCAGGCGCAGCACCCGGCTCAGCGCGTCGACCCAGACGAACGTGGCGGCATGCCCGAGGTGGGTGACGTCGTACGGGGTGATCCCGCAAGCGTAAATCCGGGCGTTGTCCAGCATCGGCACCCGGCGGCCGGCGAGGACGAGGCCGGCACGGCCCGGCTCCAGGTCATCGGTCATGTTCACAGTCTCCGCCCTGTCTGCGGTCACCGCGCGGAAACGCGGTGGCGGCTTGCGCCGGCGCGGCGTACGGAATCCGCCGGCCGACCTGGTTATGTTCATATACATGTTCGATCAGGGCGACATTCTGGACGGGCTGAACGAGCAGCAGCGGCGGGCGGCGACGCACGAGGCCGGGCCGCTGCTGGTGCTGGCCGGCGCGGGCACCGGCAAGACGCGGACCCTGGTCGCCCGGGCCGCGTGGCTGCGGGACACGCAGGGAATGCAGGCCAACCGGATCCTGCTGCTGACCTTTACCCGCCGGGCGGCGGGCGACATGCTGGCCCGCGCCGCCTCCCGCGCGGACGGCTCGAGCGGGCGTATCTGCGGCGGGACCTTCCACGCCATCGCGCACAAGATCATCCGCCAGCACGCGGAATCGTTCTCGCTGCCGCCGCAGTTCACCATTCTCGACCAGTCCGATGCCACCGAGGTCCTGGACGTGCTGCGCCCGGACCACGGGCTGGCCGAGGGCGGACAGCGATCGCCGCGCGCGGGGGCCTGCGCCGACATCTACACCAGGTGCGTGAACACCGGCCGTCCGGTCAGCGAGGTGGTCGCGGCCAGCTTCCCGTGGTGCGTCCCGTTCACCGCCGAGCTGGCCAGCCTGTTCCGCGCCTACACCGCCCGTAAACGCGACCGCCACCTGCTGGACTTCGACGACCTGCTGCTGCTGTGGCAGGCGGCGCTGGCCGACCCGGCGGCCGGGCCGGTGCTGCGCGGCATGTTCGACGCGGTGCTGGTCGATGAGTACCAGGACGTCAACACCGTGCAGGCCAGTATCGTGCGACTGCTGCAGCCCGACGGGAAGCAGCTGACCTGCGTGGGCGACGACGCGCAGGCTATCTACGGGTTCCGCGGCGCCGACCCGGCGCACCTGCGGCAGCTGGCCGCCGACTACCCGGGCCTGGATATCGTCCGCCTGCACCGTAACTACCGGTCCCGTCAGGGCGTCCTGGACCTGGCCAACCTGATCCGTCCGTCGGCTCCGGGCCTGGACCTGACGCTGACCGGCGACCGCGGCGGCGGCGTGGCGCCGCTGCTGGTCCGCTGCCACGACGAGGCCACCCAGGCCCGCGAGATCTGCGCGAGGATCCTGGCGGCGGTCGAGGATGGCGCGGCGCTACGGGACCAGGCTGTCCTGGTCCGCGCCGGGCATCACAGCGACATCCTGGAGATCGAGCTCAGCGCCCGCAAGATCCCGTACGTCAAGTTCGGCGGCTTGCGGTTCACCGACACCGCCCACGTCAAGGACTTCCTGGCCGCGGCCAGGATCTTGGCCAATCCCGCCAACGACCTGGCCTGGTTCAGGCTGCTCCGGCTGCACGACGGCATCGGCCCCGGCCACGCCCGCCGCATCCTGGACGTCGTAGCCTCCGGCCAGGAACTTCCGCCGCAGGACTGGCCGCGGGCAGCCGAGATCGCGCCGGCCAGGTCCCGGGGCGCCCTGACCGCCACCCTCGGTCAGCTGGCCGCCGCCGCGAGCGAGCCCGCCGGCGCCCAGGTCGAGGCGCTCGTGACGATCCTGGACCCGCTGATCCGCGCCCGCTACCCCGATGCGGCGGCCCGGCTCGCCGACCTGCGGCGCCTGGCCGACGCGGCCGCGGGCCAGCCGTCGCTGCACGACGCCCTGGCCGAGCTGACCCTGGATCCGCCGGTCTCCGCCGCTGACCTGGCCGGGCCGCCCCGGCTGGATGAGGACTACCTGACGATCTCCACCATTCACGCCGCCAAGGGCCTGGAATGGCCCATCGTGCACGTGCCGCACCTGGTCGACGGCGCACTGCCCAGCGACATGGCCCTGGGCGACCCGGGCGGGCTGGCCGAAGAGCACCGCCTGTTCTACGTCGCCCTCACCCGGGCCCGCGACCACTTGTACCTGTACGCGCCCCTGCGATTGCACCTGCACCGCCGGGGCCGGGACGACCGGCACGGTTACGGGCAGCTCACCCGCTTCCTGGACCGCGACGCGCTGGCCGCCTGCGACAACGCCGCCGCGGCCGCGCCGGCCCCGGTGCTGCCTGTGGTCGGCCCGATCAGGGTTCAGGTGGACGCCGCGCTCGGCTCCCTGTGGGACCGCTGACGGGACCTTCCGCCAGCATGATATTTGGTATACCATCCAGCCACCGCCGAGGGCGGAGCGGTTCCTGGCGCCGGCCAATCGGGGCTCGTGGCACACAGGCCCGATAGACGAGGGTGATGGCACACATGCCCCACGGAGCGAGCGCGGCGAACGGGGCATGGGCACACAACCCCCGATAGACGGGGCGGTGGCACACATGCACCACGGAGCCGCCCCGGAGACGCTCGGGCTGCCGGCCGAGGCGGTGCCGGGAACAGGCCGGCCGGGCGTAGCGCTGTAGCGAGGCGGAAGGGGTTGCGGTGGATCTGCGGCTAGCGGGGAAAGTGGCCTTCGTGACCGGCGCCAGCAAGGGGATCGGCCGCTGCGTGGCCGAGCACCTGGCCCGCGAGGGCTGCGACGTGGTCATCACCGCCCGTACCGCGGGCCCGCTGGAAGCCGCCGCGGGCAAGATCGCCGCCGAAACCGGCCGGGCCGTGCTGCCGCTGGCCGGGGACATGAGCGTGACGGCCGACGTCCAGCGCTGTGTCGATGCCACCCTCGAGCGGTTCGGCGCCATCGATATCCTGGTCACCTGCGCGGGCAGCTCCCCTGGTGGCCTGCTCGAGGACCTGACCGAAGAGCAGTGGATGGCCAGCCTCAACCTGAAGTTCATGGGTTACGTGCGGTCCGTCCGCGCGGTCATCCCGCACATGCGCCAGCGCGGCCAGGGCGCGATCGTGCTCGTGGTCGGCAACGACGGGCTCAAGCCGAGTTACTGGGAGATGACCGCCGGGGTGGCGAACGCGGCGGACATCAACTTCGCGTCCTCGGTCGCCGAGCAGTACGGCCGGCACGGCGTGCGCATCAACACGGTCAACCCCGGTCCGGTGAACACCGACCGGTGGGACACCCTGGAGAAGGCCTTCGCCCGCGACAAGGGCGTGACCCAGGAGCGCGCGCACGAACTCGCCGAGCGGTCCATCCCGTTCGGCCGCATCTGCGAGCCGGAGGAGGTCGCGGCGCTGGTCACGTTCCTGGCCTCGCCGCTGGCCAGCTTCATCAACGGCGCCCACATACCTGTCGACGGTGCACAGCGCAAAGCCATCATGGACTCTTAAGGAGGCTGCCATGGCCGAGGGCACGGCCGAACTGCGACCACTCCAGGTCGAGATGAACGGCATCAACGTCATCGCCGAGAACGAGCGCAAGGGTCACCCGCGCGACCTGTTCTGGCCCTGGTTCGCGGCGAACATCTCGGTGCTCGGCCTCAGCTACGGCGCGTTCGAGCTCGGCTTCGGCATCTCGTTCTGGCAGGCCCTGGTCGTGGGCGTGGTCGGGATCGTGCTGTCGTTCCTAGCCTGCGGGTTCATCGCGGTGGCGGGCAAGCGCGGCTCGGCCCCGACCATGGTGCTGAGCCGGGCCGCGTTCGGGGTCAACGGCAACAAGCTCCCCACGGTGATCTCGTGGCTGCTGACCGTGGGCTGGGAGACCGTGCTGGTCATCCTGGCCACGCTGGCCACCGCCACCGTGTTCCACCGGGTCGGCGTGGGCGGCGGCGACGGGACCAAGGTGATCGCGCTGATCCTGGTCGTGGCGCTGACCATCTTCGGCGGCGTGATGGGCTTCGACCTGATCATGCGGCTGCAGACCTGGATCACGATCGTGACCGGGGTGTGCACGGTGGTGTTCATCGCGCTGGTGGCGGACAAGATCCACTGGCACACGGTGTCCGGCATTCACAGCGGCTCGGCGCAGGCCGTTGTCGGAGCGCTGGTGCTCGTCATGACCGGCTTCGGGCTGGGCTGGGTCAACGTCGCTGCGGACTACTCCCGGTACCTGCCCCGGCGGTCCTCTGGTGCGGGCGTCATCGGCTGGACCACGTTCGCGTCCTCGCATCGCGCCCATCTTCCTGCTGGTGTTCGGCCTGCTGCTGGCCGGCTCGTCGAGCAGCCTGAGCTCGGCGATCGGGGCGGACCCGATCGGGGCCCTGGCCACCCTGCTGCCCACCTGGTTCCTGGTCCCGTTCGCCATCGTGGCCGTGCTCGGCTTGATCGGCGGCTCGGTGCTCGATATCTACTCCTCCGGGCTGGCGATGCTGAGCCTGGGCGTCCGGATCCCCAGGTACGCCGCGGCCCTGATCGACGGCACGGTGATGACCCTGGGCAGCATCTACGTGGTGTTCGTGGCGCACAACTTCATCGCCCAGTTCGAGGGCTTCCTGATCACGCTCGGTGTGCCGATCGCGGCCTGGTGCGGGGTCATGCTGGCCGACGTCGCGCTGCGCCGGCGCGACTACGCCGAGGCCGAGCTGTTCACCACGTCCGGGCGTTACGGCGACATCCGCTGGGTCCCGGTCGCGGCCGTGGTGGTCGCCACCGGGATCGGCTGGGGGCTGGTGGTCAACACCAATGCGAGCTGGCTGACCTGGCAGGGCTACCTGCTCAGCCCGTTCGGCCTGGGCGGCAAGACCGGAGCCTGGGAGTTCGCCAACCTGGGCGTGCTGGTGGCGCTGGCCATCGGCTTCGTCGCGCACCTGGTGTTCGGCTGGGCGAGCGTCCGGGCCGAGGAAGCGGTGCCGCAGCCGGCCCCCGCGATCGCCGGAGCATAAGGCGCGGAGTCAACAAACGGGTAACCATGTCCGTCTAGCTGTTCTTTTGCCGGGTATATGCCGTTTACTCTGGCTGTATGGGGATGCCGACGACCGCCGTCCGGCGCCAGCGGACGGGTGAGAGCGCGGTCGTGCGCCGCCGCCGGCGCCGTAAGCGGTGGCGGCAGGGCATGCTGTGGCTGCTGACCGTCGTCACGACCGGGGTCCTGCTGCTCATCGCCGGGTTCATCAAGGAGATCTCCAAGGTGCCGGCGGTGGCCGGGCCCGCCGCGCTGACCGCGAGCGCGCGGCACACGACGCCCTCGCCGTCGCGCCTGCGGACGTCGCCGGGTGCCTCCGGGACGACCCGGGACCTTGCCGATCCTGCCTCGGGGCTGTCCTATGCGCTGCTTTCCGCACCGTGGCGGCAAGGCTGCCCGGGAATCCTGGACACCTCCATGTTCAGCTGGACGGCGGGCGAGAACGCCGTGGCCGGGCGGGTCAACATCGGCGGGACGGTGATCGACTGGCACGGGAACGCCTGCTCGGGACGGCTGCAGCACGAGTTCGCCTACTCCGGCCCGGCCGACCTGGCGCCGGTCACGATGGGAGTGGCCGACGCGATCGAGCCGGCGTACTACAACGGGTTGCAGCACGCTCGCACGGTCCAGAGCAGTTCCGCGA
Source organism: uncultured Actinomycetes bacterium (assembly GCA_963822765.1). Lineage (GTDB taxonomy): Bacteria > Actinomycetota > Actinomycetes > Streptosporangiales > Streptosporangiaceae > Palsa-504. The sequence goes on from CAWGJL010000012.1 coordinate 10,157, forward strand.
TGCAGGTCAGCGGACATCAAGCCTGGGTGGTCACGTTCGTGATGAAGTACAAGGACGCCGCTCGCGACGGCCTGCCCTGGACCAGCGAGAAGGGCGCGGTGGTGGTCGTGGACCGCGGCGCTGGCCAGGCTCCCGCGGTGTTCTACACCTCGGTGCCGAACAACCTGGGCACCTCGGACGTCAGCACCCTGGTCAGCTCGCTCCGCCCGGTCGCTGAGGCTAGGCAACCGAGACACTCAGCCCTGGCTGACGGTGATGTCGCCGCCGCCGCTGTCGATAGTGATCTTGTGGAGGGACGTCGGGCTGGACAGCGACTGCGGGATGCTGATGTTGGCGCCCTGGTTATCGGGGGTGGAGATGTCGTACGTGGTGCTGCCCAGCGGGAGGATCACGGTGACGTTGCCCCCTTCCGTGGTGATCTGCAGGTTCTGCGGAACCTGGGTCAGCGCCAGGGTGACGTCGCCGCCGCCGGTGTCCATGCCGACCAGCGCCGAGGCCACGCCGCTGGCGTCGACGTTGCCGCCCTCGGCGGACATCTGGAGGTTACCGGTCAGGCCGTTGACGGTCATGTCGCCGCCGCCGGTGTCCACCCGCGTGGTGCCGGTGCCGGTCCAGTCGTCGCCGTTGACGTTGCCGCCCTCGGTGGCGATCTGGAGGGTGCCGGTCAGCCCGTTGGCGGTCAGGTCGCCGCCGCCGGAATCGAGGCTGCAGGGCGCCGGCCAGGTTGGTGGCGGTCACGTTGCCGCCGGCCGCCGACAGCGTCATGCCGCTGGAGAAGCCGGACGCCGTGATGTTGCCGCCGTTGCTCCACAGGGTGACCGCGGTCTGCGCCGGGACGTCGAGGGAGGCGCTCATCCCGCAGTTGGTATTGATCCCGGCGCAGCTCATGCCGATGTTAGCGCCGGTCGGCGTGACGCTCTCGCTGATGCCCGGACGGATGAGGCCGTACTGGACGGTTCCGGTCAGCCGTGCGGTGGTGCTGGCGCCCGGAGCCTGTTGCAGCGTGACGTCGCCGGCGTTGATGTTCACCGCCACCTGGCCGTCTTGCACGGGGATCGTGTAACTGAACGGGTAGCTCCCGCGGGCCACGGTGGTGACGAGGCTGAAGCCGGTCCAGCCGATCAGGGCCAGGGCCACCGGCACGCCGACCGCGAGGGCCACCCAGCGGCCGGGCGTCATGCAGCAGGGGCCCCAGCGGGCCGCGGGGTCCGGCCGGGGGCACCGGGGCCTGGCCGGTGGTGGACATGAAGGTCATCGTGATACCCCGTTCATCAGGTGCCGAGGTAGCGCAGCACGGCGAGGACGCGACGATGGTCGCGGTCGCCGGGCGCCAGCCCGAGTTTGGTGAAGATGTTGTTGATGTGCTTCTCGACCGCGCCGCCGCCGACCACGAGGGCGTCGGCGATGGCGGTGTTGGACCGGCCTTCGGCCATGAGGGCGAGCACCTCGCGTTCGCGCGGGGTGAGCTCGCCGAGCGGGTGGCGGCTGCGGGCCAGCAGCTGCGCGACGACCTCGGGGTCAAGCGCGCTGCCGCCGTCGGCCACCCGGGCCAGCGCGTCGAGGAACTCGGCCACGTCGGCCACCCGGTCCTTCAGCAGGTAGCCGACGCCGTGCGGGCGGCCGGAGATCAGCTCGGTGGCGTACCGCTCCTCCACCCACTGGGACAGCACGAGCACGCCGACCTTGGGCCAGCGGTCCCGGACCACCAGGGCGGCGCGCAGGCCCTCGTCGGTGAACGTGGGCGGCATCCGCACGTCGACCACCACCACGTCCGGGGTGTGCTCGGCCACGGCGCGCAGGAACCCCTCGCCGTCGCCCGCGACGGCGGCGACCTCGTGGCCGGCCTCGGTGAGCAGCCGGGTCAGGCCCTCGCGCAGCAGGACCGAATCCTCCGCGATCACTACCCGCATGGCAGTTCCGCCGCGATGATCGTCGGGCCGCCGGCCGGGGACTCGACCGACAGCCGGCCGTCCACGCCGGATACCCGGTCGGCCAGCCCGGACAGGCCCGGGCTGGTGATGTCGGCGCCGCCGATCCCGTCGTCGCTGATCATGACGGTGAGCGTGCCCGGGTAGCCGTGGCCTTCCACCACGACCTTGGCGTGGCTGGCCCGGGAGTGCTTGGCCACGTTGGTCAGCGCCTCGGCCACCACGAAGTAGGCGACCGCCTCGACCGAGGCCCTGGGCCGCACCGGCACGTCGACGTGCACGTCGACCGGCACCGGGCACAGCGCGGCCAGGCCGGACAGGGCCGCGTCCAGGCCGCGGTCGGTCAGCACCGGCGGGTGCACGCCCCGGACCAGGTTGCGCAGCTCGGTGAGCGCCTCCTTGGCCTGGACGTGCGCCTGGTCGACCAGCTCGCGGGCGGCGTCGAGGTCGTCGGCGAACCTCGCCTTGGCCCGGCCGAGCTCCATGGCCAGCGCGACCAGCCGCTGCTGCGCGCCGTCGTGCAGGTCACGCTCGATCCGCGCGCCGCTCGGCCTCGGCCGCGTCCACCACCCGCTCCCGGCTGGTCTCCAGCTCGGTGACCCGGGCGGCCAGGTCCCGGCGCGGGCCGAGGAGGCGGCGGGCCAGCGTGCCGTCCGCGACGGCCAGGCCGCGGGTCAGCTGCGGCGCGACGAGCAGCAGCAGGAGACCGAGGAGGACGGACGCGGCCAGATCGTGGGCGCCGTGGACAGACCGTGTCGCCGATGGTGGGGCCGCCGCTCGGCATGGCCGGGCCGTAGACCGGCAGCAGCAGCAAGATCATGCCCACCGCCCAGGCCGTGACGCTGATCGTGGCGGCTACCGCGCTGACCGGCAGCCGCAGCAGCGCGTAGCCGAGCTCGGCCCAGGTCGCGCCTTCGCGCCACGTCCGCCAGCGGGGGATGATGCCCGACCGGAAGCCGGCCCGGCCGGGCGAGCCCGGGGCGGGCCAGGCCGGGATCCGCGCGCCGGTAAAGAGGGCGAACCTGGCTCGCTCGGCCCGGGCGAACCAATGGGCCAGCCGCACCGTCACGCCCAGGAGCGGGAGCCCGACCAGCGCGAAGAAGAGCCCGCCGAACCCGAAGCCCAGCCCGAAAGCCACGATGAAGATGGCCACGAACCCGAGGAACAGGCCGGACAGGTGCTGGGTCATAGCGAGCCAGGTGCGCGCCGACACCAGGTCGCGGATCAGGAACATGGCACTGACGCTATGACAAGACCAGCCGGGTGGCCATCAGTCCCACCCCCCGGACCGTGGTGAGGCTAACCCCACCATCAAGGCGCACGCACCACGGCCCGTTCGGCAGAAAATTATGTATTGACCGGGAAGCCGAGGTTGACGCCGCCGTGGCTCGGGTCGAGCCAGCGGGAGGTGACCACCTTGCCCCGGGTGTAGAAGTGGATGCCTTCGGTCCCGTGCACGTGCGTGTCGCCGAACAGCGAGGCCTTCCAGCCGCCGAAGGAGTAGTAGGCCATCGGCACCGGGATCGGCACGTTCACGCCGACCATGCCGATCTCGGCCTCGGACACGAACCGGCGGGCCGCGCCCCCGTCGTTGGTGAAGACGGCCGTGCCGTTGCCGTACGGGCTGGTGTTGACCAGGTCCACGGCGTCGGCGTAGGTGGGCGCGCGGAGCACGCTGAGAACCGGGCCGAAGATCTCGTCGGTGTAGCAGCTCATCTCCGGCGTGACGTGGTCCAGGACGCTCGGGCCGAGCCAGAAGCCCTGCGGGCCCCCGCCGATGACCGGGTGGACACGGCCGTCCACGGCCAGCGTGGCGCCCTCGCGGACGCCGCTGTCCAGGTAGGAGGCGACCCGGTCCCGGTGCGGCCCGGTGACCAGGGGGCCCATCTCGGACCGTTCGTCGGTGCCGGGACCGACGCGCAGGTTCGCGATGCGGTCCTTGATCTTGGCGATGAGCTCGTCACCGATCGGGTCGACGGCCACCACCGCGGAGATCGCCATGCAGCGCTCCCCGGCCGAGCCGAACCCGGCCGAGGTCGCCGCGTCGGCGGCCAGGTCGAGGTCGGCGTCGGGCAGCACCACCATGTGGTTCTTGGCGCCGCCCAGGGCCTGAACGCGCTTACCCGCCTTGGTGCCGTTCTCGTAGACGTAGCGGGCGATGGGCGTGGAGCCGACGAAGCTGACCGCGGCGATGTCCGGGTGGGCCAGGATGGCGTCGACCGCCACCTTGTCGCCCTGGACCACGTTGAACACGCCATCGGGCAGGCCCGCCTCGGCCCACAGCGACGCGATCAGCAGGGACGCGGACGGGTCCTTCTCCGACGGTTTGAGCACGAACGCGTTACCGCACGCGATGGCCAGCGGGAACATCCACATCGGGACCATGGCCGGGAAGTTGAACGGGGTGATGCCCGCCACCACGCCGACCGGCTGACGGATCGAGTAGGAGTCCACGTTGGTGGAGACGTTCTCGGAGTAGCCGCCCTTGAGCAGGTGCGGGATGCCGCACGCGAACTCGACGACCTCCAGCCCGCGGGCGACCTCGCCCGCGGCGTCGGAGGCGACCTTGCCGTGCTCCTCGGTGATCAGCTTGGCCAGTTCGGTGGCGTGGTCGCGGACCAGCTCGCGGAACGCGAACAGGGTCGTGGCGCGCCTGGCCAGCGAGACGTGGCGCCAGGTCGCGAAGGCGTCCTTGGCCGCCGCCACCGCCAGGTCGACCTCGGCCGGGCTGGCGAAGTCGACCTGGCCGGTGACCTGCCCGGTGGCCGGGTCGTACACGTCGCCGTGCCGTCCGGCTTCACCGCCGGTGGGCTTGCCGCCGATCCAGTGGGTGATGTGCTTGCTCACTGAGCGGCCTCGCTGTTGACGGCGGTCAGGGCGTCGATGAGAATCCCCAGGCCCTCCTTGGCCTCGGCCTCGCTGAGGGTCAGCGGGGGCGCCATCCGCAGCGTGGACCCGTACAGGCCGCCCTTGCCGACCAGCAGCCCGCGCTCCTTGGTGGCCTCGAGCGCGCGGGCGGCCAGTGACGGGCTCGGCTTTGCTGTCGCGGGGTCGACCAGGTCCACGGCGAACATCAGGCCCTTGCCGCGCACCTCACCGACGACCGGCAGCGTGTTCGCGACGTCCCTGAGGCCGTCGATGATGAGCCCGCCGGTGACCGCCGCGTTGCGCTGCAGGTCGTGGGACAGCACGTAGTCCAGGGTGGCGTTGCCCGCCGCGGTGGCGACCGGGTTGCCGCCGAAGGTCGAGATGCCGTTGCCGCGGATGCCGTCGAGCAGTTCGCCGCGGGCCACGACGCCGCCGATGGCGAAGCCGTTGCCCAGGCCCTTCGCGAACGTCATCGCGTCCGGGGTGATGCCGTGCGCGGAGATGCCCCAGAAGTGCGCGCCGGTGCGGCCCCAGCCGGTCTGCACCTCATCGGAGATCAGCAGGATGCCGTGCTCGTCGAGGACTTCCTTGTACGCGGCGAGCAGCCCGTCGGGCGCCATGGTGAACCCGCCCACGCCCTGCACCGGCTCGGCCAGCAGGCAGCCGACGTCGGCCGGGTGGATGCCGCTGGTGAGCAGGGCCTTGAGGTCGTCCACGCAGGCCTTGATGTAGTCGGCGTCGGACAGATGCGCGTAGGGGCCCAGGTGCCGGTCGGTGCCGTGCAGGTAATGGGTGCCGAACGGGTCGTGGCTCGACATCTTCCAGGACGCGACACCAGTCACCGACACGGCGCCGAACGAACGTCCGTGATAGCTCCCGCGCATGGCCAGGACCTGGTTGGCGTTGCGCGCCGTCAGGCAGGCCAGCAGCGCGGTCTCGTTCGCCTCGGTACCGGAGTTGGTGAAGAAAACCTTCGCGTTTTCTATCCCGGATAGCTTGGTGATCTTCTCGGCCAGCTCGATCTGGTTGCGGATGAGGTACAGCGTCGAGGTGTGCACCACCCCGGAGGCGATCTGCCGTTCGACCGCGTCCCGGACCTCCGGGACGTCGTAGCCGAGCATGTTGGTCAAGATGCCGGCGAAGAAGTCAAGGTAGCTGCGACCCTGGCCGTCGGTGACCCGGCAGCCCTTGCCGCTGACGATCTCGATCGGCTCGTCGTAATAGATCCCGACCCAGTTGGGGATGACCGCGCGATGGCGGGCGAGAAGCTCAGACATGGTCCCCAGTCTCCTCCGCCCGGCGGCATCGCCGGAAGTGACATCATGTCATGGGTTCCCGCGCCTCTCTTACACTATGTAAATGGCTTTGTCGCTCGGCGACGTGCTCGCCCTGGAGGTGTGCCGTCGCGGCCGCCCGGCGGTCGTGGCCGGTGCCGACCGGCTGGACACGCCGGTCCGCTGGGTGCACGCGATCGAGCTCACCGACGTGGCCCGGCTGCTGCGGGGCGGCGAGCTGGTGCTCAGCACCGGGATCGCGCTGCCCGACGACGACCGGCTGCTGGCCGCCTACGTGACCGAACTGGCCGACGTCGGCGTGGCCGGGCTGGCCGTGGAGCTCGGCCGGCGCTACGCCGGGTCGCTGCCGGGCGCGCTGGTCGCCGCGGCTGAGCGGACCGGGCTGCCGCTGATCGCGTTCGAGCGCGAGGTGGCGTTCATCGAGATCACCGAGGCGGTGCACGCCCGCATCATCGACGCCCAGCTCGACGAGTTGCGGGTCTCCGAGCGCCTGCACGAGATGTTCACCGAGCTGTCGGTGGCGGGGGCCTCGGCGGAGGAGATCGTCCGGCAGGCGGCGGCCCTGGCCGGGCGGCCGGTGATCCTGGCTGACCTGTCGCACCGGGTGCTGGCCTGCGAGCCGGCCGGGGCCGATCCGGGGCGGCTGCTGAGCGGCTTCGCGGCGCGGAGCCGTTCGGTCCGCCTGTCCGGGCGGACCTCATTCGACGAGGCGTCCGGCTGGCTGGTGACCCCGGTGGGCGCGCAGGGCGAGGACTGGGGCCGGGTGATCCTGGTCTGCGGCGCGGCGCCCTCGTCGGCCGACACCGTGCTCCTGGAGCGGGCGGCCACCACGCTGGCCCTGGGCCGGCTGCTCACCCGGCACCGGGAGAGCCTGGAGCGGCAGGCCCACCGGACGCTGATCAGCGGCCTCATCTCCCAGGCGCACGCCGATCCGGCCGAGGCCGCGGTGCGGGCCCGGGCCCTGGGGGTTCCCGTCGACGGGCGTCAGCTCGTCTCCTTGGTATTGCGGTTCCGCGAGCTGGGGCTCGGCGTTTCGGCACACGCCCGGGTGCTGGACCTAGCCGACACGGTGGCCGCGGCGTGCCGGGCCGGGCGGATTCCCTCGCTGGTCGGGACGCTGGACGACGCCCGCGCCGGGCGCGATGCTCTCGCTCGGGCCGCGGGTCGCGGCCGACGAGGTGCTGACCAGCCTGGCCGCCCGGATCAGGGACCGGGCCGGAGTGGACCCGGACGCGCTGGTCATCGGAGTCGGCGCGGCGGTCGGATCGATCAGGGACGTCCGCCGCTCATTCCTGGAGGCCAGCCAGGTGGCCGACGTGGCCGCGGCCCGTCCCGGCGGCGGCCATGACCGGCTGTTCTACCGGCTCCCTGACCTGCGCCTGCGCGGCCTGCTCCACCTGCTGCGCGACGACCCGCGGGTGCAGACCTTCGTGGAGCGGGAACTCGGCGCGCTGCTGGCCGCCGACCCCGGCCTCATCGACGCGCTGGCCGCCTACCTGAACGCCGGCGGCAACAAGGCGGAAGCGGCCAAGGCCGCGCACCTGGCCCGGCCCACGTTTTACGAGCGGCTCCGCCGGATCGAGCGGATCTGCGGCACCGACCTCAGCTCGGCCGAATCACGGACGTCGCTCCACGTGGCCCTGCTGGCCCTGACCGCTGCCCAGGCCGACCAGTGACCGCAGGCGGCCCGCGTCAGCCTATGACCGCGGCTCGCCGGCGCTACGAAGAGAGCGTTCCGTACTCGGTGCGGGCGGCGACGGTGGTGTCGCGGGCGAAGCGGCCGGCTTGCGCGATGGCCTGGGCGGCCTCGGGGAGGAAGCTCCAGAAGATGTGGAAGTCGTGGGTGTCGACGGGGAACAGCTCGAAGCTGGCGGCCACGCCGCATTCCTGGGCATGATCGGCCAGCTCGCGGGCCTCGGCCAGCAGCGGATCGCCGGTGGCGGCCTGGATCAGCAGCGGCGGCAGGCCGGCCAGGTCCGCGGCCAGCGGATTGACCAGCGCATCGTCGGCGGGATGCCCGGCCAGGTAGAGGCTGGCCGACGCGTGCCGGAATTCGTCCAGTTCATGCGGCAGGCCCTCGCGGGGGACCGCGGTCAGGTCGACCCAGGGGCAGAACAGGATCGCGCCGTCCGGCAGCGGCAGGTTCTGCTGCTTGAGGCTGAGCAGGACCGAGAGGACCAGGCCGCCGCCTGACGAGTCACCGGCCACGATGATCCGCGTCGCGCCCCGGTCCAGCATCCAGCGGTACGCCCGTACGCCGTCCTGTACCGAGGCCGGGAACGGATGCTCGGGGGCCAGCCGGTAATCCGGGACGATGACACCGGTCCCGGCGCTGTCGGCCAGGGCGCCGGCCAGCGGCCGGTAACCGAACGCCGAGCCGACCACGTGGCCGCCGCCGTGCAGGTACAGCAGGGTGGCGGGGGCCTCGGGCTGGCGGGTGAGCAGGAGGCCCGGCACTCCCCCGGCGTTCACCGATCGCACGGTGATGCCGGGCGGCGGTTCGAACTGCGCGTGCAGGCCCTCGAAGGCGATCCGCAGCTCCTGCAGGTCGGCCGGGCTGACCTCGGCGAAGGACTCCCAGTGCCTGGCGATGCGGGCCAGCAGCTCACCGCCGACCGAGCGGGCCGCGCTGACCGCCTCGTCGACCTCGCGGAGCAGGCCCCGGGCCCGGTCGAGCAGGGCCTCGCCCGCCAGCGTGAGCTCGACCCGGTGCGTGGACCGCCGCAGCAGGTCACATCCGACCAGCCGCTCCAGGCTGCGGATCTGGCGGCTCAGCGCGGGCTGTGACAGGTACAGCCGCGCGGCGGCGCGGCCGAAGTTCAGTTCGTCGGCCACCGCGACGAACGCGCGCAGGTGCCGGAGCTCGATGGCGTCCGGCGCCTGCGGCAGCGATACGACCTCGGCGTTCTCCTCGTCCACAAACCCGATTATCGCTCGCCAGGCGGGGCCGTGGTCATGCCGGTTATGCACGACTGCCATGCACAGTCGGCCTTTCCCTTCGCGCAGGCCCGCGTGCCAGCGTTGGGGCATGTCCCGCCACCGGATCGCCGACCTGCAGCTCAGGGGCAGCACCAGCCCGCTGCCGGTGCGCGTCTACTGGCCTGGCCAGGCGGCGTCGCAGCCGGTCCCGGTCCTGGTGTTCTGCATCGTCGGCGCCGGTGCGGGGGCACAAGCCGAACAGACGTGCCGCAGGCTCAGCGAGGAATGCGGCCTGCTGGTGCTGGGCGTGCGCTGCCTGGCCGGCGCGCACGACGGTATGACCGTGCTGGAGTGGGCCGCCGAGCATGCCGCCGAGCTCGGCGCCGACCCGGCCCGGCTGCTGGTGGCCGGGCCGGGCGCGGGAGGCGCCGTGGCGACGGCGGTCATCTCGCAGGCGCGAGCGGCCGGGTGGCCCGAGGTGGCGCCGGCGGCAGGCCCTGATCTGTCCGAGACGGTCCGGCAAATTCTTGCCCGGACAGCGTCGAATTCCGGCGACCAGGATCGTCTACCTAGTGAATAGGTCACGTGAGGAGAACGAGAATGCATGACACGACTGAGCTTCCCGAGCTGGCCGACAGCACGCTCGGCCGGCCACGAATGAGCACTGCCGACCGTTCCCGATGGATGGCCCTGGTGGTGCTGTGCACCGGGATGCTGATGATTGTCCTGGACGCCACGATCGTGAACGTGGCGCTGCCGTCCATCCAGTCCGACCTGGGCTTCTCCGCCACCGGGCTGGCCTGGGTGGTCAACGCCTACCTGATCGCCTTCGGCGGCCTGCTGTTGTTCGCCGGGCGGCTCGGTGACCTGGCCGGACGCCGCAACGTCTTCCTGGCCGGGCTCGCCCTGTTCACCGTGGCCTCGATGGTGTGCGGGCTGGCCCAGAGTCAGGAGATGCTGATCGGCGCCCGGTTCGCGCAGGGCATCGGCGGGGCGCTGACCTCGGCCGTGATCCTGGGCGTGATCGTGACCTTGTTCCCCGAGCCGCGCGACATGGCCAAGGCGATCGGCGTCTACGCGTTCGTCGCGTCGGCCGGCGGCGCGGTCGGCCTGCTGGCCGGCGGCATCCTCACCCAGGCCATCAACTGGCACTGGATCTTCTTCGTCAACCTGCCGATCGGCATCGTCACCGCGGTGCTCGCGCTGCGGGTCGTCCCCCGGGACCGCGGCACCGGGCTGCGCCAGGGCGCCGACGTGCTGGGCGCGCTGCTGATCACCGCCGCGATGATGCTGAGCGTCTTCACCATCGTCAAGCCGGCCGCCGAAGACGGCTGGCTGGCCGGGCGGACCCTGACGTTCGGCGCCGTCGCCCTGGCGCTGCTGGCCGGGTTCATCGTCCGCCAGCTGACCGCGCGGCACCCGCTCATGCCGCTGCGCATCCTGGCCGCCCGCAAGATCGCCGCGGCGAACCTGATCCAGGTGCTCAGCGTGGCGGGCATGTTCGGCATGTTCTTCCTGGGCGCGCTGTACCTGCGGCGCATCCTCGGCTATGACCCGCTGGAGATCGGGCTGGCCTTCCTGCCCGTCGCGGTGGTCATGGGCGCGCTGTCGGTCCGGTACACCGACCGGCTGGCCGGGCGGTTCGGCGCCAGGTCCGTGCTCATCGCCGGGCTGGTGCTGATCGCCGGGGCCCTCGTCCTGTTCGCGCAGGCGCCGATCCACGGCGGGTACGCGGTCCACGACCTGCCGGTCATGGTACTGATGGGCGCCGGCGCCGGGCTGGCCTTCCCCGCGCTGATGACGGTGGCCATGGCCGGGGCTACCCCGGCCGATGCGGGCCTGGCCTCCGGCCTGGTGAACACCACCGCCCAGGTGGGCGGGGCGCTCGGGCTGGCCGTGCTGGCCACGGTGTCGGCGGGCCGGACCAGCACGCTCTCAGCGCACGGGGAAGGTGCCATGGCCGCGCTGAACGACGGCTACCACCTGGCCTTCTGGATCGCGGCCAGCCTGGTCGCGGTGGCCATCGCGCTGGCCGCGACCGTGCTGCGATCCAGCGACTAGCCGGGCGCGCGCTCTTCATCGCAGGCTCCACTTCGCCTATCGTGCTGGTAGGCGAAGTGGAGCCTGTGGTGTCAGAACCTCGCGATGAGCTCGCCGACGTGGTCAGCAGTGGCGGCGAGGACTTCGGCGCGTTCGCGGCCTCGCGCTGGCCGGAACTGATCCGGCGGGCCTACGAGCTGACCGGCGACCAGGCGGCGGCCGCGGATCTGGCGCAGGCCGCGCTGACCAGGACGTCCCTGGCCTGGTGGCGGGTCAGCCGGGCCGGGGACCCCGACGAGGCCGTGCGGCGCACGCTGCTCCGGGCCAGCCGGCGCAGCCGGCCCGTCCGGGGCGGCGGCCAGAGCCGCCGGCGGCCGGCCGATCCGCTGGGCACGTCCGATCGGCTGCCGCCGGTACGGCTCGACCAGATCGCGCAGCGGGCCCGGGCCATCCGCTGGCGGCGGGCCCGGATGGCCGCGATTCCCGTCCTGGCCGGCGCGGTGGCCGCGGCCGCGCTGCTGATCCCGGGTGCGCATCCCGCCGCCCGGCTCGCCCTCCCGGATCAGCCCGTCGCGATCATCAACACGCAGGCGCGTCCCGGTTCCGGCGCGTTCGCGGCCGGCACCGCGGACGGGCGGGCGTGGGAGCTGGCCGTGGAAGATATCGCCGACCCCGGTCTGCGGTGCGTGCCCGGAGTCAGCGTCAACGGCAACGACGCGGAGCCGCTGTTCGCCGAGGCGCATCCGCCGCGGCAGACGCCCGTCGGGGCTCCCGCGTTCGTCACGCTCGGATCCGAGCGGCCTGGCGTCGGATTCGGGTTCATCCAGGTGCCCGCGGATGCCGACTGGGTCTGGGCCGATCCGGTGGGCAGCTTCCAGCTCGGCGTGGCGCCGGTCACGGTGACCGCCTGCGGACAGCAGTTCCGCCTGGTCGGCTTCGCTTACCCGCTGACCGTGACGCTGCGGATGCACGCCAGCTTCCGCGATCGCCCCGCGGGCAGCTACACGGTGCCGACCGAGCTGTCCGCGCCCCGGACTTCGGCGGATGATCCGCAGGTGGATGGGCTCTGGCAAAGCCTGGATCCGGCCCAGGGCACGGTGGCCTCGGCCACGATCGCCTCCGGGAGCGCGTTCGGCGACCGCTGGTCGATCCGCGTCACGTTCGGGAAGGCCGGGGACTGCTTCAGCATCAGCACGTCGCCGCCGAGCGGCAGTAACGCAAACGGGCTCTGGCAGGCGGCCTGCGGGCCGATCAGTACCCCGGAGGGCCCGAGCACGATCGTGGTGCTGCCACTCGGGTCTCCGCATCCCGGCGTCGTGGGGGTGGGTTACGTCGTCTCGGTCGGCTCTGCCACGGATCACCTGACCGCGGAGCTGTCCGACGGCTCGAACGTGTCGGCCCGGCCGCTGGTGGTGGACGGGCGGAAGTACGCCGCGTTCTTCGTCCCCGGCGCGCTGCGCATCTTCTGGCTGAACTGGATCGATGCCAGCGGCCGGCCGATCGCGGGCTTCACCGGCTTGCCTGGCTACGGCTACACGCAGTTCTCGCCGGACGGCGTGGCCGATTAAGGCTGGGCTCTGGTGGCCGGCTGAGGCGTCGAGCACCTGGCCGGCGCGCTGGACCACGGGTGCCTCGCAGCTCCACGGGAAGTTGATCCAGCGGTCGGTCCGCTTCCAGACGTACTCGCACTTGATCACCGACTGCGGCTTCTCGTAGATCACCGCCGACCGCACGTCATCCACGTGGTCCTTGATGAACGTGTAGACGAGTTCCATGGTCCGGCCGGAGTCGGCGACGTCGTCGGCGATGAGCACCTTCTTGGCGGAGAAGTCGACCGCGCTGGGCACCGGCGGGAGCATGACCGGCATGTCGAGGGTGGTGCCCGACCCCGTCGTAGAACTCGACGTTCGTCACGTGCAGGTTCTTGACCGCGAGCGCGTACCCGAGGGAAGCGGCCAGGAACAGGCCGCCGCGCGCGATGGACAAGATCAGGTCGGGATCGAAGCCGTCGGCCGCGATGACCTCCGCCAGCTCCCGCGATGCCGTGCCGAACCCTTGCCAGGTCAGATTCTCGCGCTCGTCGTCCATAACCGCTCTCATCGCCCGTGGTCCTGGTGCCCATGGTGCCACGCAAGCGACGCCATGTTGAAGACGCGGGTGCTGGTAGTCGTGCAACGATCCGGCGGTCTACCGTGCTCTTAGGTGGTGTGGAGCCAGTGGTGACCAATCGCCGTGACGAACTGGCTGCCGTCCCTGACGTCATCGGCACGGACGGCGGCGAGGACTTCAGCGCGTTCGCGACCTCCCGCTGGCCGGGTCTGGTCCGGCTGGCCTTCGGCCTGACCGGGGACCGGTGGCTGGCCGAGGACATGGCCCAGACCGCGCTCGCCCGGGCCTACGTGGCCTGGCGGCGGGTCAGCCAGGCCGACGACCCGGACGCGTACCTGCGCCGCATCCTGGTCAACGCGAGCCACCGCCGGTTCCGCAGACGCCGGGTGGCCGAACAGCCCGGCGACCCGCCCGAGACACCGGTCGAGGGCCCCGCCGACCTGGTGGGCGAGCGGACCGCCCTGCTGGCGGCGTTGCGCCAGCTGCCGCCCCGGCAGCGAGAGGTGATCGTGCTCCGGTACTGGGCGGACCTGACCGACGCGCAGATCGCCGCCACCTTGGGCTGCTCGCCGGGCACGGTGCGCAGCCAGCTCTCGCGTGCCCTGGCCAAGCTACGGAACAGCCCGGTCCTCGCAGAAGGGGATGGCCCATGACACCCGCGACCGAGGAACGGCAGCTGCGGCGGGCGCTGCACGACACGCTCCAGTCGGTGCCGCCGCCGCCCGTGCCGCTCGAGGCCATCGCCAGGCGGGGCAAGGTGATCCGCCTGCGGCGTGCGGGGGCCGCCGTAGGCGCGCTCGCCCTGGCCGGGATCGTCGCCGTGACGAGCCCGGCGCTGCGCGCCAGCCAGCCGCCGGCCGTCCCGCCTGCCGCTCCCGCCGTCACCGCCGGGCCCGACGGCGTGTTCGCCAGCGGCACCGCGGACGGGCACCCGTGGCGGCTCGCGGTGCAGAACGTCGCCGACCCTGGATACCGCTGCCTGCCTGCCATCGTGATCAACGGCACCGACGCCGATCCGGTGTCTCCCGCCCCGGGAAACGCGGCCTCCGTGGCCCCGGGCCAGGCCGGACGCGGGGTGGCCTTCGCGTTCATCCAGCTGCCCGCCGGCGTCAGCGGGGTGGTCGTGAACGGCCGCCAGAACCTCCCGGCGGTCATCGTGAACGCCTGCGGGTACCGTTACCGCCTGGTCGGCTTCTCGTACTCGCTGGCCGGGCCGCCCCGGATCACCCTGGCCAAGCCCTACCCGGGCTGGCCAGCCGACGTCTTCGTGCCCACGCCGACCACGCAGGACGAAGGCCTCTGGATCAACACCGACACCGCCGAGGGAGTGCCGGCGCCGGCCATCGTGGCCTCGGCCACCCTGGCTTCGGGCACCCTCCCGGGCGGCCCGGGCTGGATCATCAGGGTGCAGTTCGGGCCGGGCGGCGACTGCTACGAGTTCGCGGACTCGCTCGGCGGCAACCAGATGGGCTACTGCGGCCCGGTCAGCACCCCGGCCGGGCCGGAGACCATCATGGCCCTGCCCCTCGGCTTCGGCGCGCCTGACGTCGGCGCCGTCGGGTACGCCTTCCCGGTCAGCCCGGGCACCGCCCGGGTCAGGGCGGTGCTCGACAACGGCTCGTCCGTGCTGGCCACGCCGCGGATTGTGGACGGCCGGAAATATGTGGCGTTCGTCGTCCCCTCACCCCGTTCCCTGCACCGCCTGATCTGGCTCGACGCCGCCAACCGGGTCATAGCGAGCACGACCGCCGTACCACAGTACGGATACACCCAGTTCCAGCCCTGAGCCTTGGCCTCCGCACATTCTCTGACTAGAGTCAGAGAATGGAGCGAGAGATGATCGAGCAGGTCCGGCGGTTCAACCGAACCGTCACGCAGCGGATCGGCGCACTGGACGATGCGTTCCTGGCCCGCGACCGGCCGCTCGGGCAGGCCCGGCTGCTGTGGGAGATCGGCCCGGACGGCATCGACGTGCGGCGGCTGCGCGCCCGGCTCGAACTGGACTCGGGCTACCTGAGCCGGCTGCTGCGGTCGCTGGCGGGTGACGATCTGGTCAGCGTTGAGCCGAGCGAGGCGGACGGACGGGTGCGGACGGCCCGCCTGACCCTCGCGGGCCGGGCGGAACAAGCCGAGCTCGACCGGCTCTCCGACGACGCCGCCGCGGCCCTGCTGGAACCGCTGAGCCCGCGGCAGCGGGACCGGCTGTTGACCGCGATGGCCGAGGTCGAGCGGCTCCTGCTGGCCTCGGCGATCCAGATCGGCGGGTGCGATCCCCGGCACCCGGACGCCCGCCGCGCGGTGCAGGCCTATCAGGCCGAGCTGTCGTCCCGATTCGAGGAGGGCTTCGACCCGGCCCGGGGCATCTCGGCCACCGACGAGGAGGTGTCCCCGCCCGCGGGGCTGTTCCTGCTCGCCACCTTGTACGCCGAGCCGGTCGGGTGCGGGGTGCTCAAGTTCCACCCGGACGCGTCTGCTCACCTCAAGCGCATGTGGGTCGCCCGCGAGGTTCGCGGGCTGGGGCTGGGGCGCCGGCTGCTGGCCGAACTGGAGGCTCAGGCCGCGGCCCACGGCGCCCGCACGCTCCAGCTGGAAACCCACCACGCCCTGAACGAGGCGATCGGCCTGTACCGGACGGCCGGCTACCGCGAGGTCCCGGCGTTCAACGACGAGCCCTACGCCCACCACTGGTTCGAGAAGCCGATCGGGGCCTGACTCGCGCTACCGCGCGCCGGCCTCGCGGGCCGCGACCTCGAGCCGGTTCCGGTACGTCGCCCACCAGGCCCGGTCGCCTGGCGCGAGGCTGCCGTTGTCCTGCCGCAGCCCGGTCGCGCCGTCGATGAGCTCGCGGACGATGTCGGCCTGCCCCGCGTGCCGGTCGGTCTCGGCGATCATGTGCACCAGGATCCGGTGCAGCGTGACCTCGCGGCGCTCTGGCGGCCACCACGGCACCTGGCCGATGGCGTCCAGGGCCAGCGCGCCGATAACGGCGTCGGAGTGCGCCGACGCCCGGTGGTACAGACCGATGATCTCCGCTCGTGACTCGTCGGGGGTGGCCCACATGTCCGCGTTGGGCTCGGCTCCCTCCTCCAGCCACGGCAGCCGCTCGCCGAAGGGCAGGCCGAAGGTCTCGCCGAAATACCCGAGCTCCACGCTGGCCAGGTGCTTGACCAGGCCCAGCAGGTTGGTACCGGTAGGCACCATCGGGCGGCGGACGTCGTACTCGGACAGCCCGTCGAGTTTCCACAGCATGGCATCACGCGCCGCCTGCAGGTAGCGCCGTAGGTCATCCTTCGGATCCGGAGCGGTCATCATGATGGCGGCGTGGAAGCCCCGGCCTTCAGGCCGGGGAGGAAACGCCGCTTCACCTCCCCGGAAATGTCAGTGGCGTCCGATAGTGTGTTCGCATGTCTCGGTACCGGCTGAACCCCACGCCCGCCCAGCAGGCGGTGCTGCGGGAGCACTGCGGCCACGCCCGGTACGTGTGGAACCTCGCCGTCGAGCAGCACTCGCACTGGCGCCGAGGCCGCGCCAGCGCGCCCGGCTACCTGGAGCAGTGCCGGCAGCTCACCGCCGCCCGCGCCGCCCATCCCTGGCTGGCCGCCGGCTCCCAGACGGTGCAGCAGCAAGCCCTGCGGGACTTCACCCAGGCACATGGCCGCGTCCTTCGACCCGGGCAACCCGGCCGGGCGGCCGTCCTGGCGCAAGGCCGGGCGAGACGAGGGGTTCCGGATCACCGGGCGGCGCGCACGGCAGTGGGACGTGCGGCGGCTCAGCCGGAAAACCGGCGAGGTCTGGGTGCCGAAGGCGGGGTGGGTGCGGTTCCGCTGGTCCCGCGCCGTGCCGCCGGGCGTGAAGTCCTACCGGGTGACGATGGACCGCGCCGGCCGCTGGCACATCGCCTTCGCCGTGATCCCCGAGCCGATTCCGGCGCCGGGTAACGGTCAGGTGGTGGGCATCGATCGGGGCGTCACGGTGTCCGCGGCCCTGTCGACCGGGGAACTCCTGCACGCCCCCGGCCTGACCGGCCCGCAGCGGCGGCGCGTCCGGCGCCTGCAGCGCAAGCTGGCCCGCGCCCGGCGCGGGTCGAACCGCCGCGGCCAGGTCAAGCACGCCATCGCCCGGCTCAGGGCCCGCGAGAGCGACCGGCGCAAGGACTGGGCGGAGAAAGCCAGCACCGGCATTGCCCGCCGGTTCGACCTGATCCGGGTCGAGGACCTGAAGATCGCGACCATGACCCGCTCGGCCAGCGGCACGACCGCGAACCCGGGCCGGAACCTGCGGGCCAAGGCCGGGCTGAACCGCGGGATCACGCGGTCGGGCTGGGGCCTGCTGGTCCGCCGGCTGCAGGACAAGGCGCCCGGCCGGGTGCGAGAAGATCAGTCCCGCGTCCACCAGCCAGCGCTGCTCGGCGTGCGGGCAGGTGGATGCGAACTCGCGTGAGAGCCAAGCGCGGTTCGCGTGCACGGCCTGCGGATACGCCTGCAACGCTGATGTGAACGCGGCCAGGAACATCGCGGCGGGGCACGCCGTGACTGCGCGGGGAGGCTGCCGGGATGCCGGGCCGGTGAACCGCGAACCTCAACTGCTTGCCTCCAAACGGACGTAAGCGGCTGGAATCCCCCGCCCTCAGCTTCAGGCGGGAGAGGATGTCAAGCCCGCCAGTCTGTCACCCCCTCCCTCCTCCGGCGCGAGCACAGGACCGCGATCTGGCGTCTCATGGCACAACCGTAGCAAGCGTCTCTTGACCGACGGGGAGGCGCAAGCCGGGGATGGCGGTAATGTCCGAGCTGCCATCCTGCACACGCGACGCTCTGGCCGGAGTCTACGATCCCTCTGCCAGGAGAAGGGCATCTCGGTCATCGACATGGGCCTGGTGCGCTCGGTCGAGGTCGAAGACGGGATCGCCAAGGTCGAGCTGCTGCTGGCCTCCGGCTGGTGCCCTTCGCGGCCACCGTGCTCACCCAGGTCAAGGACCAGATCCTCGGCCAGCCCGGAATGCGCGACGCCGACGTCTCGATCGTCTGGGACGAAGCCTGGACCCCGACCGGCTGTCGCCCCGGGCCCCGGGGCATCCTGCGGTTCCTGCCCCCTCCCTCGGCCGTACCAGACCGGGACGCCTGCATCGCCGCCCACTTCAAGGAACAACAATGATCGACGATGCCTTCGTCTTCGACTGCGTGGCGCACGTCTTCAACTTCGACCCGAAGAAACGCGTTCGGCCAGGCGGCCCTGATGTTCGACAACCACCTGTACGCGTTCCACAACGCCCTGATGCCCGAGAATGACCAGCACAAGCTGCCGGCCGAGGAGTTCCTGCGGGAGTGGACGCCCTCGGACATCCGCAAGATGGTGTTCGAGGAGTCCGACACCGACATGCTGGTCGCGATGCCGCTCCCGCTGACCGACCTGTTCCGCGACGGCCTGTCACCGTGGGAGTCCTGCGCCGACCTGGCCAGCCGCGATCCGAACCGGACGGTGTTCTGGGCTCGGTGAACCCGCTCGAGGGCCGCAAGGCGCTCGACCTGATGGAGCGCCAGGTCGGGGAGTTCGGCGCCCGCGCGTTCAAGTTCTGCAACGTCAGGTACGACTACGGGAAGCCGTACCCGTGGCGGATGGATGATCCGAATATCGCGTTCCCGATCTTCGAGAAGGCCCAGGAACTCGGGGTCAACCTGATCGGCGTGCACAAGGGCGTCCCGCTCGGCCCGCAGCCGATCGAGCATCCCAGACCTGGGACATGGACGGGGGGCGGCCAACTTCCCCGACATCAACTTCGTGATCTTCCACGTCGGGTTGCCGTTCCTCGACGAGACCTGCTGGCAGCTCATCCGGTACCCGAACCTGTACGCCTCCATCGCCTCCACGATCAATTTCGTGGTCCGGGCGCCCCGGATGCTCGCCGAGATCATGGGCAAGCTGCTGTTCTGGTGCGGCGAGGACAAGATCATCTATGGCTCGGAGGCGCCGCTGTTCCATCCACAGTGGGCGCTGCGCGCGTTCGTGGACTTCCAGATCCCCGAGGACCTGTGCGCCTCTCGCGACGAGCGGGAGACCATGCCGAACCGCTCATACGGCCTGGACTGACTGTTACGTCAACAGCGGCGGCCTGAGTGACGTTAGACGGAGAGCCCGCTGCGGGCACGCCCGATTCGCCAGCACCGCGCACCGGGGCGCGATCCTGGCCGACGGCCGACTTGCGGCGGCGCCCCGGAAGCCATCCTCGCCACACGAAGGACCAGGATACGCGCCTGGCAACGTAGCCTGATCGGCATCGTGAACAGGCACTACCACCGGGGCACGCGGGCGATCACAGGTCTACCGTGGCTTCGATGGTCAACCGTCGGGCACGACGGATGTCGGCCAGCGTTGGCGCGTTCCCCTCTACCGGGCCGGTGTGCCACGAGCCCTGATTCTTCCGGGGCGGGCGCTGGGGCGCGTGTGCCCCTGGCCTCATCTAGCGGGACCGGTGCGCCACGAGCTCCATTAACCAGGCGCGCTCCGGGCGGGTGTGTGCCTCCGCCAACGGCTCAGCGCAGTCCGGCGGGCAGCAGGTCGGGCGGGAAGTTCTGGTAGGCGACCGGGACCAGCCAGCGGCGGATCGCGGCCGTGCCGACCGAGGTGTAGGCGGGCACGGTGGTGGCCGGCCACGGGCCGCCGTGGTGCTGGGCCGCGGCCACGGCGACGCCGGTCGGCCAGCCGTTGAACACGAGCCGGCCGGCCACCTGCTCCAGCACCGCGACCACCTGGCGGGCCAGGTCCAGGTCCTCAGGCGAATCCTGGTCAGCGTGCACCGTGCCGGCCAGGTTGCCGGGCAGCGCGGCGAGCACCGGGAGCAGGTCGGGGACCGACGGATAGGTGATGACCAGCCCGGCCGGGCCGAACCGCTCGCGGGACAGCGCCCCGAGGTCGGCGGCGAACTCCTTCAGCGTGACCTGGAACACCCGCGGCGTAGCCCCCCACGGCCCCGGCCCCGGCTGGCCGGCGGCCAGCTCGGTGACGCCCGGATGATCCTGCGCCTCGGCCACCGCGTCCTCGTAGCCCGCGAAGATCCGGCCGGACAGCATCGGGCCGCCCGCGCAGGCGCCGACCGCCTCGCTGATCGCGGACAGCAGCCCCACGTCCTCGGGGACGAACAGCAGGCCGGGGTTGGTGCAGAACTGGCCGGTGCCCAGGGTCAGGGATCCGGCGTACCCGGTGGCGACCTCGGCCGGACGGGCGAACGCGGCCCCGGGCAGCACCACGCACGGGTTGACCGAGCCGAGCTCGCCGTAGAACGGGATCGGGACCGGCCGCTCGGCGCAGATCCGGGCCAGGGCCAGCCCGCCCGCGGTGGACCCGGTGAACCCGGCCGCCGCGATGTCCGGGTGCCGGAGCAGCCGCAGGCCCGCCTGCACCCCGTGTACCAGCCCGAATACCCCGGCCGGCGCCCCCGCCGAGGCCAGCGCGCCGGTGACGATCTCGGCGGTCAGGTCGGAGGTGACCGGATGCGCCTCGTGCGCCTTCACCACGACCGGGCAGCCGGCGGCCAGCGCGGAGGCGGTGTCGCCGCCCGCCACCGAGAACGCGAACGGGAAGTTGGACGCCGCGAACACGGCCACCGGCCCGACCGGGCGGTTGATCCGCCGCAGGTCCGGGATGACGCCCTCGGCGTGGGTAACCACGGCGTCCTCGTAGCTGGTGTTGGCCCGGGGGACGACCCCCGTCCCCCGCCGTTGCGGAGTACGTCCGCGAACATCCGCAGCTGGGTGGTGGTGCGGGCCACCTCACCGATGAGCCGCTCGCCGCCCAGCGCGGTCTCGGTGTCGGCGATCACGGCCAGCTCGCCAGCCCGGTCGTCCAGCGCGTCGGCCACCGCCTCCAGTGCCGTGGCCCGCTGGGCCAGCGCGGTCCCGGCGCCCCACGCGGGCGCGGCGGCCAGCGCCGCGGTCACGATCTCGTCGACCTCGGCGTCGGTGGTCTCGGCGACCGGCTCCCCCACCGGCTCCGCGGTGCGCGGGTCAAACCCCTGGATCATGAGGTCACCTTACTGTGTACATTACCGGGGATCGGGCTCCGGGTTGCGGCCGCGCCTGGCCAGGAAGCCGAAGTCGCAGCCTTCGTTGGCCTGCGTGATGTGCTCGCTGAACAAGACGCCGTAGCCGCGCTCGAACTTCGGCGCGGGCGCCTGCCATTGCTCGCGGCGTTGAGCCATGGTCCGTTCGGAAATATTCAAAGAGAGCTCGCGGGCCGCGACGTCCAGCGTGATGAGGTCCCCGGCCTGGACCAGAGCCAGCGGTCCCCCGACGAACGACTCAGGGGCCACATGCAGCACGCACGCCCCGTAGCTGGTGCCGCTCATCCGCGCGTCGGAGATCCGCACCATGTCGCGGACGCCCTGGGCCAGCAGGTAGTCGGGGATGGGCAGCATGCCGTACTCGGGCATGCCGGGACCGCCCTGCGGTCCGGCGTTGCGCAAGACCAGGACCGAGTCGGGGGTGATGTTCAGGGCCGGGTCGTTGATGCGTTCGGTGAGGTCGTGGTAGTCGTCGAAGACGACCGCGGGGCCGGTGTGCTTGAGCAGGCGCGGCTCGGCGGCGATGTGCTTGATGACCGCGCCGTCGGGCGCGAGGTTCCCGCGCAGCACCGCGACCCCGCCCTCGGCGGCCAGCGCGGTGTCCGGGCTCCGGATGACGTCCTCGTCGTAGACGGGTACGTCAATGATCTTTTCGCCGAACGGACCGTGGTTCACCGTCTTGCGGTCCAGATGCAGCGCCCCGGGGACCTTGGCCAGCCGGCCCAGCAGGGCGGGCAGCCCGCCGGCGTAGTAGAAGTCCTCCATCAGGTACTTCCCGCTGGGCCGGACGTTGGCCAGCCACGGTACCCGGCGGGAGATCGCGTCGAAGTCGTCCAGGGTCAGGTCCACCCCGGCCCGGCCGGCCATCGCGATCAGGTGGATGAACGCGTTGGTGGAACCGCCGAGCGCGAGCACGGTGGCCACCGCGTCCTCGAACGCCTCGCGGGTCAGGACCTGGTCCGGGGTCAGATCCTCCCAGGCCATGGCGACGATGCGCCGGCCGGTGGCGGCGGCCATCCGGTAGTGCGCGGAGTCGACCGCGGGGATGGAGGCCATCCCGGTCAGGGTCATGCCCAGGGCCTCGGCGGCCGAGGTCATGGTCGAGGCGGTGCCCATCGTCATGCAGTGACCAGGGGAACGGGCGATGCCGCACTCCAGGTCGGCCAGCTCGCAGTCGCCGACCAGCCCGGCCCGCGCGTCGTCCCAGAACTTCCACACGTCGGTGCCGCTGCCCACGGGCTGGCCGCGGAAGTTGCCGCGCAGCATGGGGCCCGCGGTCAGGTAGATGGCCGGGATGTTCGCGCTGGCCGCGCCCATGAGCAGCGCGGGGGTGGTCTTGTCGCAGCCGCCCATCAGGACCGCGCCGTCGGCCGGGTAGCTGCGCAGCAGTTCCTCGGTCTCCATGGCCAGCAGGTTCCGGTACATCATCGGGGTGGGCTTGCAGAACGTCTCGCTGAGCGAAGCGACCGGCATCTCGACCGGGAAGCCGCCTGCCTCGAACACGCCCCGCTTGACCTGCTCCGCGCGGTGCCGCAGGTGCATGTGGCAGGGGTTCAGCTCGGACCAGGTGTTCAGGATGAGGATGAGCGGTTTGCCCAGGTGCTCTTCGGCTTCGACGCCGAGCTGGCGCATCCGGGAGCGGTGGCCGAACGCCCGCAGTCCCGAGGTCCGCTCACCGCCGAACCAGCGGAAGCTGCGCAGTTCCTCGGGCTTCTTCACGTCATGCCCCAGGAGGTGAGGATCCCGTCGATCTCCGCTTTGATGTCGTCGGGCAGCGCGCGGCTGGGCGGGCGGACGTCGGCCCGGCACAGGCCCAGCTGGGCCAGGGCCTCCTTGACCACGCTCACGTTGTCGGCGCTTCCGTTGGCCAGCCGGAGTTCCTCGAACCGGCGGGCGCTCTGCCAGGCCTGCATCGCGGCGCCGAAGTCGTTCTCGCGCAGGGCCTGGAGCATGGCCAGGGCCAGCGCGGGGCTGACGTTGGCCAGGCCCGAGGTGAAGCCGTGCGCGCCGGCCGCCCAGAATACCGGGGCGGTCAGCTCGGCCGCGCCGGCCAGCCAGGTCAGCCGGTCCAGTCCGGCGTCCCTGGCCACGGCGGCGAACCTGGTGGCGTCACGGACGCCGTACTTGACGCCGATGACGTTCGGACTGCGCTCGACGAGCTGCGCGATGTCGTGGCCGGTGCGGCGCTCGTCCCTGATGTAGAGCACGATGCCGAGGTCAGGGACCGCGTTCGCGATCGCGGCTTGGTAGTCGATCCAGCCTTCGGCCGACACGTACGGGTGCACCGGCTGGTGGATCATGACCATGCGGGCGCCGTGATCCTGCGCGTGCCGGGCCGCGTCGATCGCGGTCGCGATGTCGTGGCCGACGCCGGCCAGGAGCTCGACCTCGTGAGCCCGGCCGACGGTGGCCTTGGCCGCGGTCTCAAGCGCCTGCCGGGCTTCGGCCGGGCTGAGAGCGTAGAACTCACCGGTGTTGCCATTCGGGGTGATGACCGAGATCCCCGCGTCGATCAGGCGTGCGATCAGCGCGGCATAGGTGTCCCAGTCGGGGTGCCCGTCGGCCAGGTAGGGCGTGACGGGGACGACGACGACGGTGGCGAGGGCGCGGCGCAGGGTGCTGGCTGCGTCCGGGGTAAGGCTCATCCGTGGATCTCCTGAGGCGGTTCTGCCGGTGGGGGCGGGAAGTTGCGCTGGACGAAGGACGTGATGTGCGCGGTGAGCAGGTACGCGGCCCGGCCGGAGTCGCCGTCCCGGGCGGCGTTCAAGATGCCGCGGTGTTCGGCGGCCTCGTGCTCCCAGCTGGGGACCAAGGGGGGGAACGCGGGATCGTGCCGCCAGGCGGCCGCGCTGACCAGAGCGGTCTGGTCGCGCAGGTCATCGAGCATGCGGACCAGCAGGGGGTTGCCGCATCCGGCGTACAGCTCGTGGTGGAAGTCGCGGTTGGCCAGGCTCCGCTCGGCCTGATCGGCTGAGGCGTCGGCCCGGTCCAGGGCGTCGAGCGCTGGCCGCCAGCCGTGGTTTGCGGCGACCGCGCGGCTGAGGGCCTCGGGCTCGAGCAGCAGGCGCAGATCGTAGATGTGCCGGGCCTGCTCGTCGTCGACGGTGCGGACGACGGCGCCCCGATACGGATGCATGGTGACCAGGCCCGCGCCGGCCAGGGTCTTGAGCGCCTCGCGCACTGGGGTCTTGGACACGCCGAGCACCGCGGCCAGGTCGGTTTCGACCAGCGGCCGCCCGGGCGTGAGCTCGCCGACCAGGATCGCGTGCTTGATCGCCTCGAGCACGGCCACGGTCCGGGACGGCAGCGCGCCCGCGGCCCCGGTCAGGAACGCCGGCTGCGGCGGAGAATCCGCAATCATGTATCGCATCTCATATATGATCAGTCTCCGACCCTACGCCCCGGCGGGCCTGGGCGTCAACGTCGCCGGCCGTGGCCAGGCGAAATGTCAGTGCTCGGTGATGTGATGGGGGCATGGAGACGTTCACCTTGGTCCCGCGGGGACCGTTCGCGCTGGCCTCGAGCATCCGGTTCCTGGAGGGCTTCACGCCGGCCGCGTATTCCGGGCCGCGGACTGCCGCCCTGGAGCTGGCCTTCCCGGTGGAGGGCAGCTGGGAGACGGTCGGGGTCCGGGTCCGGCAGGAGGACGGGCCGGTGACGGCCGAGGTCGTGGCCCCGTCTTCGCCGGGCCCTGAGCTGATGAGTGCGGTGCGGACGCAGGTCGAGCGGATCCTCTCGCTCGACGTGGACGGGTCGGGCTTCCCTGCCGTCGGCGAGCGCGACCCGGTGGTGGGCCGCCTGCAGCAGCGCTACCCCGGGCTGCGCCCGGTCGGGTTCTGGTCCCCGTACGAGGCGGCGGCCTGGACCATCATCGGGCACCGGATCCGGATCCGGCAGGCCGCCGCGATCAAGGCCCGGATGGCCGCCCAGCTCGGCGACCCGGTCAGCTTCGGCGACCGGGTGGTCCACGCATTCCCGTCGCCGGCCCGGCTGGCGTCGCTGGATTCGTTCCCGGGGCTGATCGGCCGCAAGCCGGAGTGGCTGAGGTCGGTGGCGGTGGCGGCCCTGGACGGCCAGCTCGACGCGGCCCGGCTGCGCGCGCTGCCCCGCGAGACCGCGCTCAAGGAACTCAAGAAGCTGCCGGGCATCGGCGACTTCTCCTCCGGGCTGATCTTGCTGCGCGGGGCCTGCGACCCGGACGCGGTGGCCTACCACGAGCCGCGGCTGGCCCTGGCGGTCCGGGACGCCTACGGGCTGCCCGGCCCGGCCACGCCCGAGCAGCTGACCGAGATCAGTGACGGCTGGCGGCCGTACCGGACCTGGGTCACCCTGCTGCTGCGGACCCAGCAGGAAATCGCGGCGGCCGGGGAGTTACGCTGGGGTTAGCACGAGGTTGCGTCTAGGGTTCCGCTGGCCGTCCGTTTCGCTGCGACCACAATCAGGGCGGCCGGGACTGGACCAAGCGACGCCGCGATCCGGGACCCGCGCGTTCCGGAGAACACCTGACGGGATAGAAGCCCTGAGGGCTCTGTTCAGCCTGCCTGAGGAGCCCCGTTGGACCCGTCGACCCTCTCCCTCACCGTCACCCTCGCGGTGCTGGCCGCCGCCGTCACGCACGCCGCCTGGAACGCCATCGCGCACGGCATCAAGGACCAGACGCTCGCCTTCGCGCTGATCGGCGTGGGCGGCGCCGCGGTGTCGGTCCCGCTCGTCATCGTGGCCGCTTTCCCCCGGTCCCCGAGCTGGCCGTACCTGCTGGCCTCGGTGGGGATCCACGTGTTCTACAACCTGCTGCTCATGCAGTGCTACCGGCTGGGCGAGTTCAGCCAGGTCTACCCGCTGGCGCGCGGCGTCTCCCCGCTGGTGGTGACGATCCTGGCCGCGGCCTTCGTGCACGAGCACCTGGCCTTCTATCAGATCGCCGGGGTGGTCATCGTCTCGGCCGGGCTGGCGTTCCTGGTCTTCGGCGGGCGCCGGCCGGGCCGCGGCGCGTTCCTGGCCGCGGTGGGCACCGGGCTGACCATCGCGGCCTACACCACCGTCGACGGCGTCGGCGTGCGGGCCTCGGCCAGCCCGGTCGGCTACATCGGGTGGCTGATCCTGCTCCAGAGCCTGTGCGTGCCGCTGTTCGCGGTGGTCCGGCGGCGGGAGGTGCTGTTCAAGCAGCCGCGGCGGATCCTGCTGTCCGGCCTGCTCGCCGGGGCGCTGAGCGTGCTGGCCTACGGCCTGGTGCTGTGGGCGCAGACCAAGGGCGCGCTGGCCCCGATCGCCGCGCTGCGCGAGACCAGCGTGATCTTCGGGGCGATCATCGGGACGCTGGTGTTCCGCGAGCCGTTCGGCCGGTCCCGGATCACCGCCACCGTCCTGGTCGTGGCCGGCATCGTCCTGCTCAACGTGGCCTAGCGGTCGGTTGGGTCCGGATGCGGGCGGTCGTGGCTTGCGGGGCCGCCGTGCCTGCCGGGTGGGCATCACCAGTCGCATAGCTCACCAGCGCACCATTTGCGTGGACGATTGGGCTTTCGTGGAAACTTTGGGCGACGCCCCAGTTGCCCGGATCGTCCACGAAAGCCGGATGTTCCACGGAAATGAGATGCGAGCGCACCGTGAGGCGGCTGAGCCGTAGGCGGACCAGGACACGCCCGGAGGAGGTGACCCCGAGCGGATACGACGCAGGGACCTACTCGCGACCTGGCTGCTCAGCCGAGCAGCTCGTCGGCGGCGGCGGCGAACATCGCGGTGTGGGCGTCTACGTCGACGTCGGTGGTAGCCGGGCACATGAGCGCCATGTTGTGGAACGGCGTCATCAAGATGCCGCGGTTGATCATGTACAGGTGCAGGTACTCGTCGAGTCCGGGGTCGGCGGCGGCTTGCGACTGGCCGCCGGACCGGGGCTGCTCGGGGCAGAACCGGTATTCGGCGCGCGCGCCGAGCTGCGCGATGGTCCACGGCAGGCGGCGGCTGTCCAGGACGTCCTGCACGCCCGCGGCGAACCGGGTGGCCACCGCGATCATGTCGTCGAAGGCCGGGTCGGTCAGCACCTCGCCGAGGGTGGCCCGCATCGCCGCGACGGACAGCGCGTTGCCTGCGAGCGTGCCGCCGACGCCGCCGGTGTCCTCGATGTCGGCCGCCGGATCGGCCAGGATCCGCTCGGCCAGCTCAGAGGTCAGGCCGTAGGCACCGGCCGGGATGCCGCCGGCGATCGCCTTGCCGATCGTCACCATGTCCGGTGCCAGGCCCCACGCGGCGGTGCAGCCCCCGGGCCCGGCGCTGAACGTGTGCGTCTCGTCGTTGATCAGCAGGGCGCCGTGCTGGCGGGTCAGCTCGCGGACGGCATCGAGGTACCCGGCCTCCGGCAGGACGATACCGATGTTGGTCAGCGCGGGCTCCATCAGCACCGCGGCCACGTCGCCGTGCGCGAGCTCGCGGCCGAGCGCGGCGAGGTCGTTGAACTCCACGACTCTGGTCGTCTCGCGCGGATCGACCGGTGCGCCCACGTTGCCGGCCCGGGACCGCGGGCCCGCCTGTGTCGTCACGATGAACGTCTCGTCCACGCTGCCGTGGTAGCAGTAGCTGAACACGGCGATCTTCGGGCCGCCGGGTGAGCTGGCGGGCTAGCCGGATCGCCCAGCGATTGGCGTCGGTGGCCGACAGCGTGAAGCTCCAGCGGACGACGCCGAAACGCCGGGTGAGCTCGCCCGCGACCCACGCCGCGTCCTGCGTGGGCAGCATGGTGGTGGCGCCGCCGAGGTCACCGTACCGGCGCGACACGGCGGCCTGCACCGCGGCCGGCGAGTGGCCCGCCATGGCGCCGGTGTCGCCCAGGCAGAAGTCGATGAAATCGTGGCCGTCGATGTCCGTGAGACGGGCGCCAGCGGCGGTGGCGCAGTAGAGCGGGAACCCGCCCGGCCACATCCGCATCCAGGTCATCGGCACCCCGCCGAGCAGGTGAGTCCCGGCGGCCGCGAACGCCTGCCGCGAGGCGGGGAAGCCGGCCCGGTACGCCGCGCGCTCACGGTCGATCAGGGCGGACAGACGGTCTCGGTCGATGATGGCCACGCTCGCGGTCATGCAAGGGAGCCTAACGCGGCGGGCTCGGCCGGACATGGAGGTGCCCGGCGGCGCAGGGTTCCGCCGGGCACCATGGCCGATATCCGATCGACCTGTTCCTACCCAGGGAAACGAGATGAATACGGATATGGATCAAAAAGTACTGCCCTACGTAAGAATTTCGTCACAAAGAGGAATCGTCGGCGGTTTCGCTGTAGACCTTGCTGTAGTCCACGGTCAGCCAGCGCTCGGGGGTCATCCGGAACGCGATCTGGCCGCCGGTGGGGTTGGCTGAGACGTAGGCGTCGCCGCCGTCAGGCCCGAGGTAGCGACGCGCGAGTTCCAGCCGTTCGTCGTGTCCGGCCTCCTCGATCGTGACCGGGCCCTCGACGGTGACGTACTTGTAGGGCGGCCGTTCGTCCTGCGCGCACAGGCTGAACCGGCCCGCCGCGCGGATGGCCGCGGCCTTACGGGTCCCGCCGCCGGTGATCACGTTCACCGTCCCGCCGGGCTGATAGGAGTACCAGACCGGGACAGCCAGCGGACCGCCGCTGTCCGCCGACGCTACGCTGAGCACCGCGACGTGCACTCCGGCGAGGAACTGGTCGCGTTCTTCGCGATTCATGGTCACGGACATCGCTTCTCCCGTTCGCTCGGGCCAGTGGTCAGTCGCAGTCTCCCATTGCGTGCCCGCGTGCCAGACTTCAGCCATGTGCCGGTCGAAGGGAAGAGGTAATGGTCGAGCCTTACCAAGCGCTGGGCCTGGTGCCCACCATGCGCGGCATCCGCCATCGCGACGAGATAGGAGTCAACATTGAGCACCTATCGCATCTGATCAAGGCCGCGTCGTGGCTGTCCAGCCTGGACCTGCCGGTGCGTCTCATCGCCATCCCGGAGGGCGCACTGCAGGGGTTCAACGACGAGGTCCTCGACCTGGACCACGTCACGTTCGCCCGCGAGTGCGCGATCGACATCCCGGGACCAGAGACCGACGCGCTCGGCGCGCTGGCCAGGCAGTGGAACGCCTTCGTGATGGCCCAGGCCAAGGCCCGCCATCCGGAGTTCCCTGACCGCTTCTTCAACGTCGGCTTCATTCTCAGCCCGGAGGGCGAGGTGATCCTCCGGCACCACAAGGTCGTCCCGCTGCTGCCGGTGGAGCACTCGGTGACGCCGCACAACGTGTGGGACAAGTGGATCGAGTTGTACGGCCGCAACCTGGACGCCTTCTACCCCGTGGCCGACACCGAGATCGGCCGGCTCGGGTTCTTGATGGCCAACGAGGGCTCGTACCCGGAGAACGCCCGGGGCCTGGCCATGAACGGCGCCGAGGTGGTGTACCGCGGCCCCTACCCGCACCCGCACGTCGGCAACGGGCTGTTCGAGATCCAGAACCGGGCGCGGGCGCTGGACAACAACTTCTACCTGATCGCGTGCAACGTCGGCACCTACTACCTGCATACCGACTCCGATGTCCCGATCGACACGTTCGGCGGCGGGTCCGCGGTGATCGACTACCGGGGCCAGATCGTCGGCCGGCACGACTACAGCGGCGGCTCCTCCTGGGTGGCCGGGACCGTCGACGTCGGGGCGCTGCGCAACTTCCGGGCCAGTGCGCAGTGGGACAACTGGATCAAGGACATGGCCACCGAGCAGTACCAGATCATCTACGAAGAGCCGGTCTACCCGAAGAACCTGTACCTGGACCGCGCCCCCTACACCCACCAGGAATACCGTCGTGAGGTCATCGACAAGCAGATCGAGCTGATGCACGAGCGCGACATCTGGCGCCGGCCCGACAAGGGCTAGCATGCAAGCTGTACCGCACTGGTAGCGGCCTCCTTTCATCCCGTTCCGCACGCCCAGGAGGCCTGTCCATGCCATCTACCCAGGTGCGGCTCTTTCGCCGCAGCGACCGGGACCAGCTCGCCCTGCTGGTGAACGCTCACGCCGGTGCCGTCGTCCCGGGACTGAGCGCGTCGGTGAACACGGTGCTGGCCTCGCTGGAACGCCAGCCCGGGGAGTTCATCGAGGATCCGTGGGTCGCCGAGCGCGTCACGCTGGTCGCGGAACAGCAGAGCCGGGTCGCCGCCGCGGCGCACCTGCTCCGGTACTTCCCGGACGAGCGGGCCGGCCTGGCCGCGCGAGACGCCGGCGAGATCAGCTGGCTGCTCTACTGGGCGCAGAGCCCGGCCGGCAATCCGTGCTGGCCCGACGCGGCGCCGGCCGCCGCGGCGCTGATGACCGCGTGCCTGGACCGGTTCCGCGACTGGGGGGTGAGCCGGGAGCACGCGGGCGGGGAACTGCCCGTTCGCGGCGTGTACGGGGTGCCCGAGCAATGGCCGCACATCCGCGCCCTGTACCAGCAGGCCGGGTTCACGCATACCGGCCACACCGAGATCATCTACCTGGCCCGGGTGCAGGACCTGCCGGTCCTGGCCAGTCCCCCGCTGGCCCAGCTCTCGGTGCGCCGTTCGGTCGGGATCAACGGCTGCCGGCTGTCCGCGGTGCTCGGCCAGGACGTGATCGGCTACATCGAGGTGGAGACGTTCGACCATACAGAGCGGCTGCCCAGGACCGCCGGCTGGGCGGACGTGGGGAACCTCCGGGTCAGCGAGCCGTACCGCCGCCGGGGCGTCGGGTCATGGCTCCTCGGGCAGGCCGCCGACTGGCTCCGGCTGGCTCGTGTCGACCGGCTGCTGGATTACGCCTGGCTGGAGGGCACCGATCCCGGCGGGGTCAGCTACGAGGACTACCGGGCGTTCCTGCCCGCGGTGGGATTCCGTGAGCTCACCCGGACCCAGCGCGGATGGACCCGGCGCAGGCCTGCCGGCCCGGTGTGACCGGGCCGGCCGCCTTATTGCAGCACCGGGACGATGTAGGTGTACTGGCACGCGGCGGTGACGGCCGAGGTGCCCGCCGCCGTGGTCACCGTGATGTTCACGGTTCCGTTGCCTGGCGGGCTGACCACGGTGATCTGCGTGCCGGAGTCGCTGCGGATCCTGCCCGCCGCGCCGCCGAAGCTGACGCCGGTGGCGCCGGCCAGGTTGGTGCCGGTGATCGTGACGACGGTTCCGCCGTCGGTGGTCCCGCTGGACGGGGAGATCGCGGTGACCGCCGGCGGCGGGGTGATGTAGGTGAACTTGCCCGCGCTGGCGCTGCCGCCGGGCGTGGTCACGGTGACGCTCACGGTGCCTGTCGCGGCCGGGCTGGTGACCGTGATCTGGGTGCTTGAGTCGGCGGTGATCGTCCCGCCAGCGCCGCCGAAGCTGACCCCGGTGGCCGCGGCCAGGTTGGTGCCGCTGATCGTGACCGCCGTGCCACCCGCGGTGGTGCCGCTGGACGGAGAGATCGCGGTGACCGCCGGAGCCGGGGTGACGTAGGTGAACTTGCCCGCGCTGGCGCTGCCTCCGGGCGTGGTCACGGTGACGTTCACGGTGCCCGTCCCGGCCGGGCTGGTGACCGTGATCTGGGTGCCGGAATCGGCGGTAACCTTCCCCGCCGCGCCGCCGAAGCTGACCCCGGCCCCGCCCAGGTTGGTACCGCTGATCGTGACCGCCGTGCCGCCCCCGGTGGTCCCGCTCGACGGGGACACCTTGGTAACCGCCGGATGCTTGGCGTGCGAACCTGAGCCTGAGCCCGACCCGGAGCCTGAGCCTGACCCTGACGAGCCCGACCCCGAGCCGGACCCTGACAAGCCCGAGCCGGACCCTGACGAGCCCGAGCCGGACCCTGACGAGCCCGAGCCCCCGGAGCCCGACGAGGACGAACCCGAGCCCGGCGACGAGGTACCTGAGGACGAGGTACCCGACGTCGACCCACCCGACGAGCCCGAGGAGGACGAGGCCGCGGAATGCGCATGATGAAGCTGGACAGACTGCTCGGTCAGCTGGTCGTTCACGGAGTGGGACCGGTTCAGACCGACCGCCAGTGCCGCGGCGGCCGC
Source organism: uncultured Actinomycetes bacterium (assembly GCA_963822765.1). GTDB lineage: Bacteria > Actinomycetota > Actinomycetes > Streptosporangiales > Streptosporangiaceae > Palsa-504. The sequence goes on from CAWGJL010000012.1 coordinate 42,359, forward strand.
CACGACCACGATCGCCGCGGCGGCCCCGACGGCGGCCTTGGCCGGGCGGATCCGCCGGTGCCGGCCGTCGCTGCGGTCCCGGAGGTGCTGAAGATGCCGGAGGTGCCGTAGGTGCCGAAGATGCCGGAGGTGCCGGGCTGCCCCTGCGTCTCCGGCAGCCGAGGATGCGGCGGATGCCTGAGACGACGGGGACGCGGGAGACAGGTTGATGTGCTCCACGGCGAGGCCCTGGACCGCGGGAGACGCGCCCGACGGCCACAACAACGCCAGCAGCAGCGCCGCCTCACCCAGATGCGACCGGCCGCGTTCCTCCCAGTCCGGGCCGTAAGCGCCTGCCGCGATCGAGTTGAGGGCGGTGACGAAGCTGGTCCCGTCGGCCGGGCGGTCCTGAGGTTCCTTGGCCATCCCCGCGATCACCAGGGGCCGCAGCGGTTCGGGCACCGGGTCCAGCGGCACCGGCTGGGACAGATGCTGATAGAGCAGGCCCTCAGCGGTGTCGGCGATGAAGGGCGGGCGCCCGACCAGGCACTCGTAGAAGGTGGCCGTGGCCGCGTAGACGTCGCCGGCCGGACTGGCCGGGGTGCCCGCGAACTGCTCGGGCGGCGCGTAGACCAACGTACCCGCCGGGGGCGGCCGGTCACCGGCCCGCGCGGCGATGCCGAAGTCGGTCAGCTTACTCACGCCGTCCCCGTTGACCAGCACGTTCTCCGGCTTGTAGTCGCGGTGCACGACACCATGCCGGTGCGCCGCGGCCAGCCCGAGCAGCGAACCACGCAAGACCACCAGCGCGGCCTCCGCGGTGGTCGCGCCCTGATGGCGCAAGATCTCGCGCAGCGAGACCCCGTCGACCAGTTCCATGACGATGGCGGCGCCCGACGGGGACTCCAGGTATTCATAGAGCCGGACCACGTTCGGATCGTCCAGGTTAGACAGCACGGACGCCTCGCCGCGGAACATCTCGGCGAATTCGGCGTCGGCCAGCAGGCGGGGGCGCAGGTACTTGATCGCGACCAGGGTGCCTGACGCGTCATGCCTGGCCAGCACCACCTCGCCGAATCCGCCGGAGCCGAGCTCCCTCAGCTTCGTGTACCCGGGAGCATCCCATTCGGCCATTTCGATCGCCCCCTTCAAGGGGTCGCAGCCCGGCTTCTGTCAGTATTCGTTGCGGACTGGGGTCCGGGATTGCCGTCAGGCACTGGACCTCACCGTGACAGAGGAGTCATTCCCGGCGCTGATACACGCCAGACGACGTCGGGCCCGGAGATCTCTCCGGGCCCGATTCCGCCAGCTGGTGCGGTGCGGTCAGCTGCCGATGTAACTCATGACGTGCTTGATGCGGGTGTAGTCCTCGAAGCCGTACATGGACAGGTCCTTGCCGTACCCGGAGTGCTTGAACCCGCCGTGCGGCATCTCGGCCACGATCGGGCCCTCCATCCGGCGGCACGTCTTCGCCTGCGGCATGTCACGATTCACCGCCATCTCAATGACGAGCTTCGCAGAGGCGGACTATCTCCACAAGTGAATCAGTTGCTATCCTTATCCATACCTACGAAATCAGTTGGCCTATAGGCGGACATGATGCCGGTGGGACACCGTGTCCGGGAGGCGGAGGCGACCGCATGGCGCACAGCCCGAGGACGCTTCCGGCCCAAGGCCCTAGTGGTCTGGTGCCCGACGATATCTCCAAGCAGATCATCGAGCAGCTGCAGCAAGACGGCCGGCGGTCCTACGCCGCGATCGGCAAGGCGATCGGGCTGTCCGAGGCCGCCGTCCGGCAGCGAGTCCAGCGTCTGCAGGACTCCGGCGTAATGCAGATCGTCGCGGTCACCGACCCGCTGACGCTGGGCTTCCACCGTCAGGCCATGGTCGCCATCAAGACCGACGGCGATCTGGAGAAGGTGGCCGACCAGCTCGCCGAGATGGACGAGATCGACTACGTGGTCATCTCGGCCGGCTCGTTCGACGTGCTGGCCGAGGTCGTCTGCGAGGACGACGACCACCTGCTGGAGATCTTGAGCCGGGTCCGCGCGGTCCCGTACGTCACCAGCACAGAGACCTTCGTATACCTAAAACTCCGTAAGCAGACCTACTCCTGGGGAACAAGATGACATCCTCCCTCGACGCCATCACCAACGAACAGGAAGCCGCCAAGCGTAATCTGTGGCTGCACTTCACCCGGATGTCCGGCTACGCCGATCACGACGTCCCGGTGATCGTGCGAGGCTCGGGGGCGTACGTCTTCGACCAGCACGGGCGGCGTTACCTGGACGGGCTGTCCGGCCTGTTCGTCAGCCAGGTCGGCCACGGCCGCCAGGAGATCGCCGAGGCGGGCGCGCGCCAGGCCTCCGAGCTCGCGTACTTCCCGCTGTGGTCCTACGCCCATCCCAAGGCCATCGAGCTGGCGCAGCGGCTGGCCGACCTGGCCCCGGGCGACCTGAACCGGGTGTTCTTTACCACCAGCGGCTCGGAGGCCGTCGAGTCGGCCTGGAAGCTGGCCAAGCAGTACTTCAAACTGACCGGCCAGCCCGAACGGTACAAGGTGATCAGCCGCGAGATCGCCTACCACGGGACCTCGATGGGCGCGCTGGCCATCACCGGCCTGGCCGACATCAAGTACCCGTTCGAGCCCATGACCCCGGGTGGGATCCGCGTGCCGAACACCAACTTCTACCGGGCCCCCGCGTTCGTGGGCGACGACCTGGAAGCGTTCGGCATCTGGGCCGCGGACGAGATCGAGCGCGCCATCCTCCGTGAGGGACCCAAGTCGGTCGCGGCGGTCTACCTGGAGCCCGTGCAGAACTCCGGCGGCTGCTTCCCGCCACCGCCCGGCTACTTCCAGCGGGTCCGGGAGATCTGCGACCGGTACGGCGTGCTGCTGGTCTCCGACGAGGTGATCTGCGCGTTCGGCCGGCTCGGCTACTACTTCGGCGCCGAGCGGTACGGGTACCAGCCGGACATCATCACCTTCGCCAAGGGAGTCACGTCCGGCTACGCGCCGCTCGGCGGGATGCTGGTCAGCGACGCGCTCATGGAGCCGTTCAACTCGGGCACGGCCACGTTCCTGCACGGCATCACGTTCGCCGGCCACCCCGTATCCACCGCGGTGGCGCTGGCCAACCTGGACATCTTCGAGAAGGAAGACCTGCTGGACAACGTCCGGACGAACGAACCGGCGTTCCGCGCCACCCTGGAGAAGCTCGCCGACCTGCCGATCGTCGGGGAGGTCCGGGGGGCCGGCTACTTCTACGGCATCGAGCTGGTCAGGGACAAGGTCACCCGGGAGACGTTCAACGACGACGAGTCCGAGCGGCTGCTGCGCGGGTTCTTGTCCCAGGCGCTGTTCGACGCCGGGCTGGTGTGCCGCGCCGACGACCGTGGTGACCCGGTCATCCAGCTGGCCCCGCCGCTCATCTGCGGGCAGGAGCACTTCGACGAGATCGAGGCCATCCTGCGGGCCGTCCTCACCGAGGCCTGGACGCGCATCTGAGTTCAGCTACGCGACCAAGGCCGGAGCGCGGACCCGCAGGGCGCGTGCGGCGGACGGCGACGGCCCCCGACTACACCGAGTTCGAGACCTTCACCCTGATCCGCCCGCGCCGGGGATGACCACATAACTCAGGGCAGGACGAACCGTTCTACCGCGTTGGCGAAGCCCTCGTCCTCGTTGGACGTGGTGACGCGGCGGGCGGCTTTCTGGACCTCATGGCTCGCGTTACCCATGGCGATGCTGAGTCCGGAGTGGGCGAACATGAGCACGTCGTTGGGCTGGTCGCCGATCGTGGCGATCTGCTCGGCCGGGATCTGGTAGGTCCGGGAAAGATATTGCGCGACGGCGCCCTTGTTGGCGTTGGGGTTGGTGACATCGCAGTAGTACGGCTGAGACCGGGCCGCCGACACGTGATCGCCCAGGCGCTCGCGTACCGCGTCCACGCCCTTCTGGACCGCGTCGTAGTCATCGCTAACCCCGGTGATCTTGGCCACTCCGCTCGACACTGAGGCGAAACTGCCGGTTACCGTCGGGTCGAACTTGACCGTCCAGGTCTCGCGGGCCACGTGCGGTGCCTTCGGGTCCCGGATAAACCAGTCCGCGCCCCGGTAGATCCACACGTCCAGTCCGTGGGTGCCGAGCAACTCGATGACCGTCGGCGTCAGGTCGTCGGGGATGGTCTGCTGTTCGATCACCGACATGTCGGGATGGACGTACACGCCGCCGTTGAAGGCCGCGATCGGCGTGGCGAGCTGGAGCGGTTCGATGAGCATCGACATGCCGCGGGGCGGGCGGCCGCTGGTGATAGCGAAGAGTATCCCGGCCTCCCTCAGCTTCCCGACCGCAGCGATAGCCCGGTCAGTGAGGATTTTGTCCTGGGTTACCAGCGTGCCGTCGACATCGGCGAGAAACAGTCGAGTAGGCGGAGCCATGTTTCCTCCCGTTTGGTCCGGCGGCCTCGACGCGACCCGCCTGCATGTCGTTCCCTAATGTACGTAGAAGGGGGTGAGGACGCGGCGGATGCGCTGAAGGTCACTGACCGCCGCATTACCGAAGTGCGCCACGGTGCTGAGCAGCTCACGCAGGTGCAAGATGGGCATGCGGTCGACCCAGCCCGGCGGGGACGGGCTGAGTTGCTGGTACAGGTCGAAGAACCGGTCGGATGCGGGCGGCCGAGGGCAGCTCCACAACATGGACAGGTCGGTTTCAGCCCACGCGTAACTGACGGCCGGGTCGATCACGGTGATGCGGCTGTCGCGGCTGAGCAGGTTGCCTGTCCACAAGTCGCCGTGGGTCAGGACCGCGGGCATAACCGGAATGAGCTGCGGCAACCGGTCGCACAAGCGCTCCAGGGCACGCCGGTCCCTGGCCTCGAGGGCCTGCCAGGCGGCGGGCTCGCGCAGGTAGCGCAGCACTCGGTACTCGGCGAAGAACTCGTGGCCGCTGATGGTCCAGGTGTTGATCTGGTCCAGCCGTCCCAGGTACCCGTCGCGGTGCCAGCCGAACCGGTCATGCACCGTCCCGCGGTGCGCGGCGGCCAGGTCCCGGGCGAACCTCTCCCAGGCCGCCGGGCGGTCCGGGCAGGCCGGCAGCGCTTCAAGCAGCAGCAGATGCTGGGTGACGTCCAGGACCCGGGGGGTGGACAGCTGCCCGGTGGCGCGCAGCACCGCCAGGCCCTCCGCCTCGATAGCGAACAGGTCACCGGGTGCCCCGGTCACGGTCTTGCCGACGACGCGGCTGCCATCGGCGTAGCTGATCAGCCAGACATCCGCGATCGCCCCGCCGGACAGGCGCCGCACCGCGGTGATCCCGTCCGCTCGCCCGACCGCGGCCAGGCAAGCGGTCACGATGCCGGCATCGGTCACCTCAGGGCACCGGCGGGCGTTCCGGGCTGGTCTCCTGGGACGGCATGGCGTTGTCCGTGGGCAGCGGGTAGTCGATGCCCGCGTCCAGCGTGCCGGCCAACGAGTTGAGCACGGCCTGCTCGGCGAGGGCGGTCGGGCCGAGCGAGGTGGGAGGCAGCGCCGGGACGCTGGGGTCGGCCGGCCTGGACAGCGCGAGCGCCGCGGTCATGTCGCCGGTTACGCTGCGCCGCCACGGCGACAAGTTCGGCACCTCGACGCCGAACCGGGTCTCGATGAAGCGCAGCAGCGAGGTGTGGTCGAACAACTGCGAGCACACGTAGCCGCCCCGGCTGAACGGCGAGATGACCAGGGCGGGAACGCGGAAGCCGAGCCCGACGGGACCGGTGATCCCGCCCGCCGCGGCAGGCAGGTTGCCGGTGAGCCACTCCCCCTCGGTCCCGGGCGGCGGGGTCAGCGGCGGCACGTGGTCGAAGAAGCCGCCGTTCTCGTCGTGCGTCACGAACAGGACGGTCTGCGCCCACACCGCCGGGTTGGACACCAGCGCGGACAGGATGCTGTGGATGAAGTACTCGCCGTAGCCGGGCGGTGCGGCCGGGTGCTCGCACTCGGCCAGCGGCGGCATGATCCACGACACCGACGGCAGCTTGTTCTGCTTGATGTCCTGGCCGAAGTCATCCAGGTCCGGAGTCAGCCCGCGGCCGACCAGTTCGACTCCGGTGACCGAGAACGGGTTGTTGTACGCCTTGAAGTAGGGCAGCGGGCTCAGCGCGAGCTCGCTGAGCCGGTCGTTGTAGACCTTCCAGCTCAGCCCCGCGGCCTGCAGCCGTTCCGGCATCGTCTCCCAGGTCAGCTTGCCGTATTCCGCGATCCGGTTCCCGAACGTCTCGAGCACAGGCCCGCCGGCCGTCCCGGCCGGGTCGATGGTGGCCGATATGCCCATCAGCCGGTTCGAGTCGGTGGGGCCGAGCACCGAGCTGAAGTAGGCGTCGCACACGGTGAACGCGTCCGCGAGCGCGTAGTAGAAAGGCAGGTCGGCACGGGTGTAATAGCCCATGGTGACCGGTCCGTGGGCGGCGCCGTCGACGCTGACATGGGTGGCCACGAATTTGTCCATCGCGCCGTCGTTCCAGCTCCGGTGCTGGGTCGGCCAGGTGTGCGAGATGTCGTTGGTGGTCTGGCCGTCCCGCAGCGGCGGATCGCTGTACAGCCGGAACGGCTCCAGGTAGCCGGCCAGGCTGGGGCCCCTCCCCGGCTGGTATCCGGACTGGCCAAACACCCCGCGGAGGGCATGCGGGTCGGCGAAGCCGCGCACGCCGGACAGCGTGCCGAAGTAGTGGTCGAACGACCGGTTCTCCTGCATCAGGATCACCACGTGCTGGACGTCGCTCAGGCTGGCCGCCCCCGGGGACGCGGCGGCCGCCTCGTCGATCAGCCTGGATTGCGCACCGGTCAGTCCGGCCACTGGCCACCTCCGCTCGGATCGTTTCGGGCAAAGGATACGGTCGGGGCATGGACGTTCTGGTGATCGGGGCCGGGGTCTGCGGCCTGACGGCGGGGATCCGCCTGGCTGAGGCCGGACTCAGCGTGAGGATCAGGACGGCGGTCCCGCCGGACCAGACCACCTCGGTGGCGGCCGGGGCGGTCTGGGGAGCGGTCCGGGTCGGCCCGCCGGAGCGGGTTCTGGGCTGGGCCCGGACCGGGCTGGAGGTCCTGTCCAAGCTCGCCGCCGAGCCGGGCACCGGAGTCCGGATGGGCAGCGGCAAAGAGGTCAGCCGCTCCCCGCTCGAACCGTATTACTGGACCCGGCTGCTGTCCGACCTGCGGCCGTGCCAGCCATCCGAACTGCCTGAGGGCTTCACGCACGGCTGGCACTACAGCGCCCCGGTCGTGACCATGCCGGTGTACCTGGAGTACCTGCGGGCCAGGTTCGAGCGGGCCGGCGGCACGATCGAGGTGGCGGCCGTCCCGTCGCTGGCCGGGCTGGCCGGCGTGGCTCCGGCCGTGGTCAACTGCTCCGGCGCCGGCGCTCGCGACCTGGTACCGGACCCCGCCGTGGTGCCGGTCCGCGGCCAGGTGGTGATCGCCGCCAACCCCGGCATCGAGGAGTTCTACGTCAACCGCGACGAGGAACCGCCCTGGATCGTGTACATATTCCCGCACGGGGAGACGGTCCTGCTCGGCGGCACGAACGAGGAAGGTAGCTGGGACCTGGAGCCAAAACCTTTTATCGCCGAACGGATCGTGGCTCAGTGTGCCGCGATCGACCCCCGCCTGCGCGGGGTGACGATCCTCGGCCATCGTGTCGGCCTGCGGCCGTACCGCCCCGAGGTGCGCCTGGAGTCCGAGCCGTTCGGGAGCGGCGTGCTCTGGCACAACTACGGGCACGGCGGGGCGGGAATCTCGCTGGCCTGGGGCTGCGCCGCTGAGATCGCCACGGCGGTAACCGGTCAGTCGTCCAGCTGAGCGCCCAGCCGCGCCGGGGCGATCACCCGGTAGGCGTCCCGGCATAGCTCGGCGATTTCGGCCCAGTCCGGATCGCGGTCGAGCCGGACGCCGATCCAGCCGCGGCCGCCGACGTAGGGCGGGCGGAAGAACCGGCCGGGCGCGGACGCGGTGAGCTCATCCTGCGCTCCGGGCGGCGCGGCGCACCACAGGTGCGGGAACTGGTCGCCGTGATGGCCGTCCGCCCACAACGTCACGAAGGTCTTGCCCCGGACGAACCAGGTCGGCGCGCCGTGGCTGGGCCGTTCGGTGACCTCGGGCAGGGCCAGGCAGATCGCGCGCATCCGTTCGGCCAGGTCGGCAAGCGGGTTGTCCACGCTGCGATTGTGCCCGCTACGCCTAGCGATACGCTGCCGCTCATGAGGTTCGCGATCGCCCTCCCCCGCCCACCATCTCAAGGGGGCGCCGCACCGTGATGAATTTCATGTGTAGTTCACGGGGCGGCGGTAGGGGGTGGCATCAGGGCCTGCAGCATGGTGATCACGGCCGGGTAGCCGACGCTGGTCCAGTCCAGGGTCAGCAGGCCGTACGGCTCCGGAGCGCCCCAGTAGTTCTGGATGGTGGTGGTCCCGGGGGTGCAGCTCTGGCCGTGGGTCGGGTTCAGGGCCCACCAGCACCAGTCGACGTCGGCTTCTTTCAGCCAGCCTTGGATGTTGGCCCACCAGGTGCCGCCACCGCCTGGGGACGACAGCGCGCTGGCGTTGTCGCCGAACTCGCCTACCCACACCGGGGCGATCCCCTGGTTGAGGAGGTACCCGCCGTTCGTGGTCATCTGCTGGATATAGGCGGCCTGGGTCTGGCCCGCGGGGTGGTTGGACCAGGAGTAGTCGTGCATGCTGTAGACGACCTTGCCGGGTTTGGCGAGCTGAACCGGGTGGCTGGCCACCCCGGTCAGGTCTCCGGCGTAGTTCAGGCCCTCGCAGATTATCAGCAGGTCCGGGTCGATCTGGTGGAGCAGGTTCCCCACCGTCGCGTACATGGCGGCGAAATCGGTCTCCTGAGCGTTTCCCCAGGCCGGGCCGAGGGCGGCCCCGCCGACGGTCGCGTGGCGCGGCTCGTTCTTGATGTCCATCGCGGCGACCAGCGGATTCGACGCGTACCGCCTGGCGATGTCCTGCCAGATCGAGGTGAACTTCGCGGCCGGCCAGCGGTCGTTGAACCACAGGCCGTTGGTGTCGTTGTTGGCGCAGCACCAGCCGAAGTCGAGCAGGTGGACGTTGGGGATGACGATCAGGCCCTGGTCCGTGAGCGCCTTGACGCAGGCGTCGTAGACCTGCATCGGCGTCGACCCGTGCAGGTCCGGGTTGCGCAGCAGATACTGATCGGCGACCGGGGTGGTCTGCTCGGTCATCCACAGGCTGAACGGGAAGCGCACGCAGTTGAAACCCTGCTGGGCGATGATCTCGGCGATCGCGTCACGGTCGTTGCAGTCCAGCCCGACCGGCACGCCCATGTCCTCGCTCGCGCCGTACCAGTTGACCCCGGCCAGCTTGACCCGGTTTCCTCGCGCGTCGACGATGTACCGACCGCGCGTGGACAAGGGCGTAGCAATAGCCAAAACCATTCACCGCCAATCGCATAGTGGACGTCCTAACCGTCCCAGGGCGGCTGGGTCGTGGCAAGCAGAACGCCGGGCGGCGCGGACGATAGCGGGACGGGCGCACCACGGCCCGTTCGGCCGAAATGTCTTTCATTAAGGTGTGAACATGCAGATTGGTTTCGGCGCCCCGGTGGCGGGCGCCTGGGCGACCCCCGAATACCTGACCGCCTTTGCCCGGCGGGCGGAGGACGCGGGATACGCGTCCCTGTGGAGCTTCCAGCGGCTGCTGGTGCCGGAGGGCTCCGGGATGGAACCGGTGTACCGCAGCGTGCTCGACCCCATGGTCGCGCTCGGGTACGTGGCCGCCAGCACGGCCCGGATCAGGCTGGGCGTGGCGCTGGTCAACCTGCCGTTCGTCTCCCCCACGGTGCTGGCCAAGCAGGCCAGCACCGTGGACGTGTTGTCCGGCGGGCGGCTCGACCTGGGCCTGGGCATCGGGTGGATGCCCGAGGAGTTCGCCGCGACCGGCGCGTCGACGGCCCGGCGCGGCGTGCGCACCGAGGAGTACCTGGCCGTGCTGCGGACCTTGTGGGCCGACGAGGTGAGTTCGTTCGACGGCGAGTTCTACACGATCCCGCCCGGCCGGCAGGACCCGCGACCGGTGCAGCGGCCCGGGCCGCCGGTGCTGCTGGGCGGCATGTCGCACCCGGCCATGGAGCGAGCCGGGCGGATCGCGGACGGCTGGATCACCTCCAGCCGCGCGGACCTGTCCAAGATCGCTGAGGCGGTCGCGGTGATCCGGGCGGCGGCGCAGGCGGCGGGCCGGGACCCGGGCGCGGTGCGCATCGTGTGCCGGGGCGTGATAGGGGCGGGTGCGGAGGAGAAGGGGCCGGACGGCGGGCGGCGGCTGCTGTCGGGCGGCTTCGCGCAGATCCGCGAGGACACGGCCTGGCTCGGCGAGCAGGGCGTGACCGAGCTGTTCTACGACCTGAACTGGGATCCGCAGGTCGGCTCGCCCTCGGTGGAGCCGCGGGCCGCGGCGGCACGCGCCGAGGAGATCCTGGGCCAGCTCGCGCCGCGCTGAGGGCGCAGGCGTAGCGTCAGTTTCGTGAAGGCTGGGCGGCCAGGCCTTCGCGGTGGGCGATGGCGGCGGCCTCGGTGCGGCTGGCGGCGCCGAGCTTGCCGAGGATGTTCGACACGTGCACGCTGGCCGTCTTCGGGGCGATGAACAGCACGGAGGCGATCTCCCGGTTGCTGCGGCCCGCGGCGATGAGCCGCAGCACCTCGCGTTCCCGGCTGGTCAGTGCCGCGAGGACCGCGCCGTCCGGCAGGGCGGGCGCGGTGCCGATCCGGGCCCGGCGGGCCAGGTCATCCAGCGCTCGGCGCAGCGGCCTGGCCCCGAGCCGGTCGGCCGTCTGGGATGCCAGCCGCCACTGCTCGTTGGCGTCGTCCCGGCGGCCCTCCTCGGCGAGCGCCTCGGCCAGCCGCCAGCGGGTGCGGGCTATCTCGTACATGTAGGCGGGACCGAAGGCGTCGAGGACCGCCTGCCAGGCCTGCGGGTCGTTCTCGCCGGCGGCGCGCCGGTATTCCGCTTCGGCGCGAGCCAGCCAGCCGCGCCCCTCGGGGCCCAGGATGAACTTGGGTCGTTTGGGGAAGGTCGCTCCCTGCCGGGCGATACGCAGCAATTCCCCGGCCGCGGCCAGCTCGGCGCTCGCGGCCTGGTCGTCGCCGGTGGCCCGGGCATGCACGGCCCGGTCGGCGAGCGCGCTCAGGGCGACCGCGGCCGGCCGCAGGGCCGACGGCGAGTAACCCCAAGGGGGAACGTCGTCGAGCTCGATCGCCGCCCTGGCCTCGGCCAGCGCCTGCTCGGTGTCGCCCTGCCAGAGGGCGTGCTCGGCGAACAGGCCGTACGCGATGAACGAGTAGTCGAAGCCGCGGACCGACCAGAACGGCTCGATCCACGCGCGCCGCTCCTCCACCGCCGGGTTGCCGCGCGCAACGTCGATGAACAAGGCCATCGAGGACAGGGACGCCTCGGGCGGGCTGGTGACCCGGACCGGGAAGCCGTCGGCGATCTCCTGCGCGTGATCCCACTTGCCGTCCGCGAAATGGCACTGGAAGTGCAGGTGCTGCAGGTCCACGCCGTACGGGGACATGTCAAGGCCGGTCTGGATGGCCCGCTTGGTGCCCTCGTGAGCCACGGCCCCGCCAGTGGTCAGGTCGCCGCGCTCCAGGTGGGCCCGGGCCAGGTGATAGGCGGAGCGCAGCTCCACGCCGAGCACCATGGCCTCCCGGGCCTGCCGGTGGGCCACGGTCAGCACCTTGATCGCCTCGTCGTTGCGGCCCTCGCGGTTACTCATGAAACCCAGGGTCACCAGCGCGTCGGCTTCGACCCAGGGCGCATCGGCGGCCCGGGCGGCGGTGATCCCGCGCTCGGCCCAGTCCCGGGCCACGCTGAAGTCCTCCTCGACGACCAGCGCGTAGGCGTAGGTGGTGAGGGCCCGCGCGTACTGCCAGGTCGGCGGGTCCGCGGGCGTGGCCTCCACCGTGGCCCGCGCGACCTCGACCGCTTCGGCGGGGGCCTTGGGATCGTCGATGAGCATCAGGTTGAAGGCCAGCCGCTCGCCGATCCTGCTGGCCAGCTTGACGTCGACCGGCGGACCGCCCTGCTCGGCCTGGGCGGCCAGGACCTGCCGCAGCCGCCGGAGCAGGTGCACGGCGCGGTCCACGTCCCCGCTGTCCGCCGCGTTGGTCGCGGACAGCAGCCCGAGCTTGCCCCGCGCCATGCCCGCCGTCGTCTCCGGGTCCGCCACTCGCTCCCACAGAGCGAGCGCCTGGTCGTAATGGCGGTGCGCCTCGGCCGGTGCGCCCAGCTGTTCGGCATCGGCTCCGGCCCGGACCGACGCGGCGAACGCGCCGGGAATGTCGTGGCTGGCCAGGCAGTGCTGGGCGAGCTCGGCGGCGGTGCCCGGCATCGCGAGCCGCTGCTCGTCGGCCAGCAGCGAGCACATGGTGGCGTGCAGCCGGGTCCGCTCCCCCGGCAGCAGGTCCGCGTAGACCGCCTCGCGGAGCAGCGCATGCCGGAACACGTAGCCTTCGGTGCCGTCGGGCACGAGCAGCTGGTGGGTCACCGCCTCCCGCACCGCGCCCTCGTATTCGGCGGCGGCCAGGCCGGACGCGGCCCGGACCAGCTCGTCGTCGGCCTTGCGGCCGGCCACGGCGGCGGCGCGGAGCACCTGTTGCGTGGCGTCGGTCAGCTGCTCGACCCGGTTGAGCAGCAGGGCCGCCAGCCCCGCCGGCAGGGCATCGCGACGGCCGGGATCGCCGCCGACCGAAGCGGCGAGCAGTTCCTCGGCGTAGTAGGCGTTGCCCTCGGCGCGGGCCACGATGTCGTTCAGCTCGGTCGCGTCGATGCGGACCGGCGCGGTGGCGGTCAGGTGCTCGGCCAGGGCCGTGGGAGCCAGCGGGGCGAGGTCGACGGCGATGACGCTGGGCAGCCGCAGCAGCTCGGCGACCACCGGCCGGAGCGGGTGCCGCCGGTGCAGGTCGTCGGTCCGGTAGCTGCCGATCAGGGCGACCCGTTCCCGGTGCAGCATCCGGGACAAGAACGTGACCAGGTCCCGGGTGGAGGCGTCGGCCCAGTGCAGGTCCTCCAGCACGAGCAGCACGGGTGTCGCGGCGGCCAGCTCGGCGAGCAGGCCGAGCACGCCGCCGAACATCTGCTGCCGGGCCAGGCCCGAACGGTCCGAGTCGGCGATGGGCCCTTCGCCGCCCTCGGGCAGCAGCCGGCCCAGGGCCGGGCGGGAGCTGAGCGCGTCGCGGACCCCGGTGGACTGGGCGGCACCCCGGAGCGCGTCGGCCAGCGGCAGGTAGGGCACGCTGTCGCCGAGCTCGGCGCACTGCCCGGACAGGACGGTAAAGCCCCGCCCGGCGGCCAGCCGGGTCACCTCCCCGATCAGCCGGGTCTTGCCCACCCCGGCGTCGCCGCTGACCAGGGCGACCACCGAGCGTCCCGCCTCGGCGTCGTCGAGCAGGCTGAGCAGACGGCCGAGCTCACCGTCCCGCCCGACCATGCGCCCAGCTGACATCCGTAGCACCACGTGCATGAGTATCCCATCAGGGGCCGACAATTCCGATTCGTTAAGCTCCTGGCTGTACTCTGCGTTACATGGCGAAGGTCGAACGCACGGACGCAGAGTGGCGGGAGCGGCTGACTCCGCAGGAGTACGCGGTGCTGCGCGAGGCGGGCACCGAGGCGCCGTTCACCGGCGAGTACACCGATACCAAGACCGAAGGCGTGTACCGCTGCCGGGCGTGCGGCGCGGAACTATTCCGTTCGGACACCAAGTTCGAGTCGCACTGCGGCTGGCCGTCGTTCTACCAGCCGACCGAATCGGACGCGGTGGTGCTGATCGAGGACGACACCCTCGGGACGACCCGCACCGAGGTGCGCTGCGCCGCTTGCGACTCGCACCTTGGTCACGTGTTCGCCGGCGAGGGCTACGACGTCCCCACCGACCAGCGCTGGTGCATCAACTCGGTGTCGCTGAACCTGGAGCCCGTGGCGTCGTGAACCCGGCGCTTCGGCTGATCAGGGCGGATTCGCTGTCGGCAGGCACCGCGCAGACCGGCGGGATGATCCGCAGCGCGGCCATCTCCGGTGACCTGGTCGGCGCGCAGGCGCTCTGGATGGGGCGGACGGTCGTGCGGCCAGGAACGTCGTCCGGGGATCACCATCACGGGGAGTCCGAAACCGGCATCTACGTGGTGGCGGGTCATCCGGTGTTCGTGTTCCGCGATCCGGACAGCGGCTCGCTGGTCCGGCTGGAGACCTCGCCCGGCGACTACGTCTCGGGTTCCACCGCACGTCCCGCACCGGGAGGAGAACCCGTCCCCGGACACCGAGGCGGTGGTGGTCATCGCCCGGTCCACCCAGGAAGCGATCGTGGTCAACGTACCCTCCCTGTGAGGCAGACCCCGGGAGGCCGTCCGCCGGGTCAGGTGGGCGGCCACGAAGCGGGCGTCGGGACCCACGCCGTCGACGAAGCTTGAGTTGCGGCGGTGCAGGAACCGCAGGCCGAGAACGTACAAGCCCGGAACGCGGGTCACGCCGCGGCGGTGGTCAATCTCGCCGTGCCGGTCCAGGGCCGGCACCCGAAGCCACGGGTAGGACGGCCGGTAGCCGGTGGCCCAGATCACGGTCGTGATGCCGGCCCGGCGCAGGTCCATGCGGGCGGGCCCGGCGGGCGCGGTGAAGGCGGGCAGCGGATCGGGTTGGCCGTCGGCGCCGGACGCGATGAAGGCCTCGATGGAGTGCAGCAGCCGATCCATCCGGGCCTGCGCCGCGCCGGTGGTGGCGGGCAGGTCGTCGGCGAAGGTCACCGACCAGCCGTCCGCGGCGGCGAGACGGCCGGCCAGGATCACCCCGCGTGCCGCGAGCGCTTCCAGGTCGACCCGGTCGCGGCGGCCGGACAGCTGCAGCGACGGCGCCTGGCGGGCCGACCGGGCGTCCCGCATCTGGTCGATCGTCTGGTCGAGGATGCCGGCCCGGTGCAGCCACCACTGGATGTCGTGGCCGCGGTAGCAGCGAGGGAGGCGGGAATGCCGGCCGACCGAGATGACGACGGTTCGCCCGGAGCGGCGGAGCTCGTCGGCGATCTGCACGCCCGACGCCGAGGCCCCGACCACAAGTACGCCCCCGCCGGGCACCTGTAGCGGGCTCTGGTAGCGGCCGGCGGTCAGCTGGTGAACGCCGGGAGCGAGCCCGCGGGCCACCGGCGGGACGATGGCCCGGTTCTCGGTCCCGGTCGCCACGACGACGTTGCGGGCCAGCCAGGTCTGCTGGTCGGTGACCACGCGCAGACCGGAGGCACACGCCTCGACCAGCTCGACCGTGGTGCTCTCCCGCACCGGGGCCGCGCCTGAATCGGCGTAGCCCTGCAGGTAGCTGACCAGCTCGGGCGCTGACATGTAGCCGTCCGGGTCGGGTCCCGGATAGGACCATCCGGGCAGCCGGCTCATCCAGTTGGGGGTGATCAGCCGCAGCGAGTCCCAGCGGGCGGTGCGCCATCGCTCGGCGACCCGGCCGCGTTCCACGACCACGTGGTCGGCGCCGCGTTCGGCCAGGCAGCGGCTGACCGCCAGGCCGGCCTGGCCGGCCCCGACGACGAGGGTGTCCACCCTGCGCATGGTCCTTCCCCGTCCCCCGTCGCCGGTTTCCGGTCGCGTGGTCAGCTGGTGGCCACGTCGACGTTGATCGGGACGCCGTGGGTCAGCACGTCGTAGACGGCGGACCGGTCCACCGCCTGCTGAACGAGCTCGCGGAGCTTGGCGGGCGGCGCGTCGCCGCGCACCCGGAAGCTGACCCGGATCTGGCTGAACCCGTTGCGGACCTCGCCGGACAGGCCGAGGACCCCCCGCAGGTCGATGTCGCCCTCGACCCGGGACTCGACCGACTCCAGCGTGATCTTGCGGACGGCGGCGATGTTGCCCAGGCCCGAGGTCAGGCAGGAGGCCAGGGCCGCGAGCAGGAGCTCCGCCGGGGTCGGCGCGGCGTCCTCGCCCACCAGTATTGCGGGGTGGTCGGCCTCGATGGCGAACGTGGTGGCGTGCTGCTGCTCCGCGCCTACCCCGAAGAACGTGCTGATCTGATTCCGGTTATGCGTGCCCGAGATCCAGCGGTTGGTCACGCTGAACCGGAACCGGGCCGCCTCCGGGTGCGCCTTGACCGCATCCACGGTCGCGAACAGTTTGGCGGTGTCCACGCCGTTGCGGCCGGACTGCGCTGCGACAGTACTCACAGTTGCTCCTCTGAAAATCACCGAACATGGTGCCTTCAGAGATATGCCGGGGAGCAACCGCGCGGCATCGGCAGGCGGTACTGAACTCGGCGCGGCCGGCTACTGATTCCGGGCGTCAAGCAGGCCGAGCTCGGCGGCGCGGGCCGCGGCCTCCTGACGGCTGGCCGCGCCGAGCTTGCCGAGTACCGCGGCCACGTGACTGTCAACCGTGCGGACGGAAACCACGAGCTGGCCGGCAATCTGGGCGTTGGTCAAGCCCTGGCCGAGCAGGCGCAGCACGTCGACCTGACGGCCGGTCAGGCCGGCCGGATTGACCCTGGTCTCGGTGAGCGGCCCGCGCGGGATGCGGGCCACGCCGAGAGCGCGCAACCGCCTGCGGACCCTGGTGGCGAGCGGCTTGGCGGCCAGTTCATCGAGCATGCCGAGCGCGGTCAGCATGGGTTCCGGATCCTGGCTCTCCGCCAGCGCCATGGCCTGCTCGTACGGGCAGCCCGCGGACTCCCAGAACGCGGCGGCGTCGCGCCACCGGCCCGCCGCCTGGATCGCGTAGGGATGATGATCCCCGGGCGGCTGGACCCGCTGCCCGGCCTTGGCCAGCCAGTAGCCGAGCTCGGCCTGATGGACCCGGTCGTCGAGCCGGACGGCCTCCTGGTAGACCGGCAGGGCGATATCACGCACGCTGGCCCGGTCCCCATGCAGCCAGGCGGCCTCGGCGCGCGCGACGGCGGCGGGGCCGGTCCGCTGCAGCTCGCCGGACTTCACGGCTAGATCCCAGGCGGTCCAGAGCAGGCTGGCCGCCTCGGGTTGCCCGCGCCGGGCGGCGACCCGGCCGATCACCGTGAAAGCCGGGCATCTCACCGGCAGGCTCGTGTCCACGCTGAGCTCGGCCGACCGGACGGCCGCGTCCCACCATCCGCGGGAGAACTCCAGCATGGCCCGCTCCACGTGCATGTACGACAGGAACCCCAGGAACTCGGCGTCCTCGGCGAGCCGCACGGCTGCCGCCAGGTATCGCTCCGCCTCGTCCAGGCGGTACTGGCCGAGCAGCTGCCACACGATATTCACGTACGCGCGGCAGGCGTCCTCGACGTCGCCCGCGTCCAGGGCGATCCGGAGTCCTTCCTCCATCGTGGCCGGCCGGCCGGGTCTTCGAGCTGCCACTGCGACGTGCCGATGTTGGTCAGGGCATGGGAGGTGATGGCCGGGTCGCCGACCTCGCGGGCCAGCGCGACGGCGCGCTGGCCGCAGGCGATGCTGTCCCGGGACCGGGTGGCCAGCATGTATAGCTGCGACTGGCAGCTCAGGGCCAGGGCCAGCTGGCGCTTGTCCCCGGTCCACTCGAGGACCTGAACCGCCTCGCGGGCGGCCCGCTCGGCTTCCTCGCGATCGCCCGCCCACCACTGCATCCGCGCCAGCCACCGCAGGCTGGCACCGAGGACGCGCGGATCAGGATGCGGCCGGTTCAGTTCGACCGCTTGCCGCTGCGCCGCGGCCGCCCGCTCCGCGGCACCGATCGTGTAACACTCGACCGCGTACTGCTCGAGCAGCACGGCCTGCTCGTCCGCGGGGAACTGGTCGGCATGCTCCAGGACGAGGGCGAAATGCGCGACCGCCTCGCGGTGCGCGCCCGCCCCCGCCGCGTCCCGGGCGGCGGCAGGCCCGTACCGCACGATGGCCTCCGCGTCACCCGCCTGCGCGGCATGGTGGACAATCTGCGCCACGTCCGACCCGTCCCTGGCCACCAAGGCGGCGAGCGCATGCTGGTTCAGCGCCACCAGCCGCGCCAACGGCAGCGAGCCCGCGATGGCTCGCCGGGTGAGTTCATGGCGGAAGGAGACCCCGCGCGCGGACACGGTGAGCAAGCCGCGCTGTTCGGCGGCCGCCAGCACCGCGACCCGGCCCGGAGCGCTGTCCGGCACGAGCGCGTCGACGAGCCAGCGCTCAAGCGCGGTCGGGACCACGGCCAGCTGCTCAAGCGCATCCTGAACCGGCGGGTCCAGCTGCCTGAGCCGGGCCAGAACCGCATCCACGATGGTGCGCGGCACCCGCTCGCCCAGGGCCGAGTCGAGCAGTTCCTGGGCGAAGAACGGATTCCCTGAGGTGAGCGCGAACAGGTCATCGGCGTCGACCGAGCTCCCCGCGCTGAGCTGCCGGACCGCGGCCGGCGAGAGCCGGCCCAGCGGCAGGCGACGCACATGGTCGCTGCGGGAGGCCTGGCCGAGCAGGCCGCGAAGCGGGTGTTCCCGGTCCAGCTCATCATCGCGGTAGGTGAGGATCAGGACCGCGGGCAGTCCGGCAATGCGCCGGATGAGGAAGCGCAACGCGTCGAGCGTCGCGTCGTCGGCCCAGTGCACGTCTTCGATGACCAGAACCGTCGGGTGTTCGGGCCAGCTCAGCTCCGCGTGCAGGGCGGCCAGCACCCGGTCTCGGTCGCTGCCGTCCATCACGGCCCGGCTGAGCTCTGCTTGCACGCTGCCCACCAGGTCGCGGAACGGGCCGAGGGTCCGCGGAGTGGCCAGGTCATCGCAGTAGCCGACCAGCATCCGGCCGGACCCGGGCAAGCGGGCGCGCAGCGCCTCGACCAGGCTGGACTTGCCGATCCCGGCCTCGCCCATGATCAGCACGACGCAGCCGGCTCCCCCGGCCGCGGCCTGCACGGCGTCCGCGAGCGCCGCCAGTTCGGTGTCGCGTTCCAGGACCTCGCGCCGCACGCCGGTGGCCGACGCTGGCTGATCTCCAGGGAAAAGCACCATCGCCGCCTCGTTCAGGGCTCGACGCGGGCCTGCTCGCCGGGCTTGCGCCATCATAAGAGGGCACCTGACCATGTCCAAGGCCGGGACCTGGGCTCGTGCCGTGACGCCCGGTTCTTCACGCGATCTTCACAGGTTCTGCAGATCGCCTGCATACCCAGGGACGCCTGGCCAGCATGAGGCCCGGTATGCCAGCGTGACGGGGTGGGGCACTGGTGAACCTAGACGGATCCGGTACCCTGGCCGGCCGCGGTCAGGTAGCGGTGACCGAACGGGCGGTGGTCGTCTCGCCGGGGTCGATGCCGAACGAGATGATGCGAGTGGGCTGGATACGGACGATGGTGTCCTCGAACTGCTCGCCGAAGGCCTTGCCTCCGGACGGGATCACGGTGGCGGTCCCCCGGATCTCGATCATGCGGGGCTGCCACGGCGGGAGCACGTCGTCGACCACGATGCTGGCCCGGCCCGTCCGCTGCACGTCGCGGAGCTTCTTGGTCTGGCTCATCCGCATGCCGCCTATGTCGATAGCGTCGTGCTCGGCGTTGAACCGGAATGACGTAGGT
Source organism: uncultured Actinomycetes bacterium (assembly GCA_963822765.1). Taxonomy (GTDB): domain Bacteria; phylum Actinomycetota; class Actinomycetes; order Streptosporangiales; family Streptosporangiaceae; genus Palsa-504. The sequence continues at coordinate 61,866 of CAWGJL010000012.1, forward strand.
ACCACGTGCGGCTGCCCGTCCGCGCCGACCGTGGCGATCCGGCCCAGGCGCTGCCCCGCGAGGTACTCGATTTCGGAATCCGTGAAGGCGCTCATGCCGGGCTAACCGGCGTGCGGGCCGCGGCATTCCGCGAATCGCCGCGGCTCAGCGATGAGTCTTCACCGGTCGGGCTAAGTCGGGGTGTGCGGTCGTCGTAGCGGCGGGTGCGCTTGACCGCGGCGCGGCTGCGTTTGGCTTGCAGGCGCCGCTCGTTGGCGGCCCGGCCGGGCCGCGTCGGGACGCGCGGCCGCGGCGGGGGAGCAATCGCGTCCCGGAGCAGGTCGGCCAGCCGGATCCGGGCGGCCTGCCGGTTGGCAAGCTGGCTGCGCTGTTCGGACGCGGCTATGGTGAGCACGCCGCCGGCCAGGCGCCCGGCCAGGCGCTCGAGCGCGCGGGCTCGCGCCCACTCCGGGAGCACGGCCGAACTCTGCACGTCGAAGGAGAGCTCGACCCGGCTGTCGGCGGTGTTGACCGACTGCCCGCCGGGCCCTGATGAGCGGGAGAAGCGCTCGTGCAGTTCGGCGGCCGGTATGACCAGCCAGTTGTTTACCCGGAGATCGTCAGGCACTCCTCGACGTTAGCCGGTACCGCCCCGGTCCCGCCCGCCGGATCAGGCCAGGCCGGCGACCAGGTCGTGCACCGGCTTGCGGCGCCCGGTGTAGAACGGGATCTCCAGCCGGGTATGCCGCCGGGCTTCTGAGCCGCGCAGGTGGCGCATCAGGTCCAGGATCCGGTGCAGCTCGTCGGCTTCGAAGGCGAGGATCCACTCGTAGTCGTTGAGCGCGAAGCACGGCACCGTGTTGGCCCGGACGTCGGGGTACTCGCGGGCCATCATCCCGTGGTCGGCGAGCATCGTGCGGCGCTCGGCGGGATCGAGCAGGTACCACTCGTAGGAGCGGACGAACGGGTACACGCTCAGGTAGGCACGCGGCTCCTCGTCGGCCAGGTACGCGGGGATGTGGCTCTTGTTGAACTCGGCCGGGCGATGCAGGGCCATCACCGACCAGACCGGCTCGCTGCACCGGCCCAGCCGCGTCCGGCGGAAGCGGACGTACAGGTCCTGGAGGTCATCGGAGGTCGGCGCGACCCACCAGAACATGAAATCCGCGTCGGCCCGGAACCCCTGCACGTCGTAGCAGCCGCGGGTCACGATGCCCTTGCCCGCCGCCTGGTCGAACAGGTCGGCTAGCTCAGCCGAAGCGTTCCCGTGCCCGCCCGCGTCCAGGGCGGTGCGGTCGCTCACCCGGAACACCGACCACATCGTGTACCGGATCAGCTCGTTGAGGTCGCGTGCCTTAGCCATGCCTCCTATTGTCGGCCACCGCGGAGGAACTCCGTCACCTGACCGGCCGCCGCGCGGGCCGTCGCCACACAGGCGGGTATGCCGACCCCTTCGTAGGCCGCCCCGCAGACGGCCAGTCCCGGCTGGGCGGCGACGGCCGTCCGGATCCGCGCCACCCGGTCCAGATGCCCGACCGTGTACTGCGGCAAGGCCCCGCCCCACCTGGTAATCCGGTGCACGACCGGAGCGCCCGCCACCCCGGTGGCGGCGGCCAGTTCGGCGGCGGCCAGCGCGGCCAGTTCCTCGTCGGCCCGCTGCAGCAGGGCCTCCTCGCCGATGCGGCCGACCGAGCAGCGCACGATCTCCAGCGGCTCGGCGCCGGGCACCGCGTCGGCCAGGTGCGGCCACTTGACGCTGGAGAAGGTGACCGCCTTCACGGCCCGCCCGTCCACGGCCGGGACCAGGTACCCGCTCCAGCCCAGCGCGGCCAGCCCGCTCCCAGACGACGCCCCCGGAAACGCCGAACGCGGATAGGCCAGCGTGATGATCGCCATGCTCGCGTAGCTGATCTCGCCGAACGCCGTGACCGCGGCCGAGGCGCCCGGCACGCCGGCGAGCAGCCGGGCGGCCGGACGCGCGGGTACGGCCAGGATTACCGCGTCGGCGTCGATCAGCTCATCGGCGGCCGCCGATCCGACCGTGAGCCGCCAGCCACGCCCGGCGCGGTCAGCACCAGGCGCCGGGGACAGCGCCCGGGTCATCGCAGCTGTCCGTATCTCCGCGCCCGACGCCTTGGCCAGGACGACGGGCAACTGCCCCAGTCCCCCGGACAAAGTGGTGAACACCGATCCGCCGGACCGCGTGCCGCCCGGCGGCGGGAGCAGTGACCCCGCGGCCTCCGCGAGTGACCGGTACCGCCGCGACGCGGCAGCCAGCACGGGCATCGTCGCGTCGAAGGACAGGTCCGAGGAGCGTCCCGCGTAGACCCCGCCCAGGAGCGGGTCGACCAGCCGGTCGACCACCTCCGCGCCGAACCTGGCCCCCACGAAAGCCGCGACCGGCACGTCGCCGTCCCGCGTGACCGGCGGCAGCTCGAGGTCCTGGCTGGCCCGGGCGGCCCCCGCGTCGGACACCACCCCGGACCGGGTCAGCTCGGCCAGATCGGCCGGCACGCCCATGAACTGGCGCCGGGGCAGCGGGCGGAGCGCGCCGAGGGTCCAGATCGCCGAGGATGTGGTGCCCGGCGCCATCCGGTCACCGGCCAGCCCGACCTCGGCGATGAGCCCGGTGCCTTCCGGCCGGGTCACGAGGAGCGCCTCAGCCCCCTCGTCGACCGGCACGCCGGCCACCTCGGAAACGGACAGTTTGCCGCCCAGCCGGGGCGACCCCTCGAGCACGGTCACCCGCACCGGCTCATCGCGCAGGAAGAACGCCGCGGCCAGCCCGGCGATCCCGCCGCCCACGATCACCACGTGCGGTCGCGAAGGGTTCATGTCACCAGCCTGGCAGACACCGCGCCGTGCCCGGTACCGCAGGGCCCGCGGCAGCTGGCCGGCGCGGACGCCTCGTGACCGCGGCGCGGCCGGGCCGGTGCGCGATCGTGATCACGGCCGCGGAACCGTCCGTACGATGCCCGCCGTCACACCGGCATGGGGAACACACTGAGCTTGAACCGCCGGTCCGCGCGGACCAGGCGCACACGAACCAGCGCCGCGATCGGCGCTGTCATGCTCGCCGGGGGAATGCTGCTGGCGGGATGCTCGGCCACGTCGGCCAGTTCGGCCAGTTCGGCGGCCGCAGGGTCGGCGGTGGCCGCGCCGTCGGCCGCGGCCCTCGCACCCGGCGCCGGAGCGCCGGACTCCAGGGCCGCCGCGAGCAGCGCCACCGGGCAGGCCAACGCGGGGACCACGGCCCGGCTGACGCCCGCCAGCGACATCATCTACACCGCGCAGCTGACCGTCCGGGCGGCGAACGTCAGCTCCGCCTCGGCCCGGGCCACGCAGATCACCGAGGGTGCGGGCGGCTACGTCTCGAACGAGACCACCTCGGCCGACCCTGATCATCCGTCGCAGGCCATCGCCACCGTGCAGCTGAAGATCCCCGTCGCGTCCTACCCGGTCATTCTCGGCCAGCTCGCGGGCGGCCTGGGCACTCAGCTGTCCCTGCAGGAGCAGGCCCAGGACGTGACCCAGCAAGTGGCCGACGTGAACAGCCAGGTCACCTCGGATCAGGCGGCCATCGTCCAGCTGCGGGCGCTGCTCGCGCACGCAGGCTCGGTCGGTGACCTGCTCCAGGTGCAGAACCAGATCAACAACGAGGAATCCGCGCTCGAAGCGATGCAGGCCCAGCAGCGGGCGCTCAGCCACGAGACCAGCTACGCCACGGTGACCCTCACCATCCTCGGCCCGAGGGCCAAGCCGGTACCGCACCACACGAAGGCCCCGCCGTCCCTGGCCGGCGGACTCGGCGCCGGCTGGCACGCGCTCAAGGTGTCGCTGTCCTGGACCCTGGCCTTCCTCGGGGCCATCGCGCCGTTTGCCGCCATCGCGGCCATCGCGGGGTACGCGATCTACCGGGCGCGCCGGTGGGTGCTCCGGCGCAGGCCCGCCCCGCGCCCCGCGGCACCGGAGAACTAGCCCTGCGGGTAGCGTCCTGGCTATGACAGAGAACCCGGGATGGCAGCCTCGGCACGACGACCCGCTCTTCATCTTGGCCATGGATCACCGGGCCTCGTTCGGCAAGACCCTGTTCGGGGTCAAGGACGACAACCCGAGCCCGGATCAGGTCGCGGCGATGACGTCGGCCAAGCGGATGACCTTCGAGGGGCTGCGGGTCGCGCTGCCCGCGGTGACCTACGGGCGGGCCGGCGTACTGGTCGACGAGCGGTACGGCCAGGACGTGATCGACGCCGTGCAGGCGGGTGAGTCAGCGCACCCCGTAGTGCTGGCCGTGCCCGTCGAGGCCAGCGGGCACGACTGGTTCACCCTGGAATGGGACGACCAGTGGCTCGCGCACGTCGAGACCATCAGGCCCGACTACAGCAAGATACTGGTCCGCGACAATCCCGACTTCGACGCAGCCGACCGTGAGCAGCAGTTTCAGCGGCTCGCTCAGGTCAGCGACGGCCTGCACGGGATCGGCGTGCCGCTGCTGTACGAGCTGCTGGTGCCCGCCACCAAGGCCCAGCTCGACCGGGCCGGCGGCGACCCCGGCGCCTACGACCGTGACATCCGCCCGGGGCTGGTCGCTCAGGTGATCGCCGACAACCAGGCGCACGGCGTCGAACCCACGTTGTGGAAGGTCGAGGGCCTGGAGACCGTCGAGGCGGCCCAGCAGGTGGCTGAGCAGGCCAAGGCCGGCGGTCGCAGCACCGACCTCATCGTGCTTGGCCGGGACGCGCCAGCCGACCGCCTCAACCACTGGCTGGAAGTGGCCAGTCAGGTCGAGGCGTTCGTCGGGTTCGCCATCGGCCGCAGCATCTGGGAGGACGCTGTGCGCGATTACGAGGCCTCCGACCGGGGCGAGGCGGCGGCCAGTGCCGCGCGCGCCCAGATCGCCGAGCGCTACGTCGACTTCTTCGCGCAGTGGAAACCCTGAGCTAGGCCTCCGCCTGGATCGACTCGGCGTGCACCAGGTCGGCGAGCCGGGCCAGGATGCCCGGATCGGTCTCCGGCAGCACGCCGTGCCCCAGGTTGAACACGTGCCCCTCGGCGGTCCGTCCGCGCACCGAGGATGTCCCGGGCCCGCTCCTCGACCACATCCCAGGGCGCGAGCAGGACCGCGGGATCCAGGTTGCCCTGCAGCGCCTTGCCCGGCTCCACCCGCCGGACGGCCTCGTCCAGCGGGATACGCCAGTCGACCCCGACCACGTCGGCGCCGGCCTCGCCCATCAGCCCCAGCAGCTCGCCGGTGCCGACGCCGAAGTGGATCCGCGGCACCCCACCCGCCTCCCCTCCCCCCTTCCCTGCGAGCGCGCTGAAGATCCGGCTGGTGTGCGGCAGGATCGCGTGCCGGTAGTCATCCGGTCCGACCGCGCCGACCCATGAATCGAAGAGCTGGATCGCCGAGGCACCCGCCGCGACCTGGATCTGCAGGAACGAGATGGTGATGTCGGCGAGCCGGCCGAGCAGCGCGTGCCAGAGCTCGGGATTGCCGTACATCAGGGCCTTGGTCTTGTCGTGATTCTTCGACGGCCCGCCCTCGACCAGGTAGGACGCGAGGGTGAACGGACCGCCCGCGAAACCGATCAGCGGACGGTCGTCCAGCTCGGTGACGAGCATCCGGACCGCTTCGGTCACGTAGGGCACGTCACCGGGCTCGAGCGGGCGCAGCCGCCCCAGATCCGAGGAGCCACGGATCGGGGTGCCCACCACCGGCCCGATGCCCGCCTTGATGTCGACATCGATGCCCACCGCGCGCAGCGGCACCACGATGTCACTGAACAGGATCGCCGCGTCGACGTCGTAGCGGCGCAGCGGCTGCAGGGTGATCTCGGTGATCAGATCGGGGCGCGTGCACGAGTCGAGCATCGAGACGCCCTCGCGCACCTTGCGGTACTCAGGCAGCGAACGGCCGGCCTGACGCATGTACCAGACCGGCGTGTAGGGAACCGGCTCCCTGCGGCAGGCCTGGATGAAAGGGGATTTTTCCCGGCGCACGGTCACGTCTGGGATCGTCTCACATAGCTGCACGTCGGGGATCGTTTCATACCAGAGCGTGGTCACCCCCTGCAGACACGCCGCCCGAGATCCCACGAATCAGCCGGGCCGCATGTCACTATCGGCAGCAACCCCTATTTAATCCGCTGCAGAGTCCGCGTTGCACCGCACCGTGTTGCAATCCCCAGAGGAGGTCGCCAGGATGACCCAGCTGACCAGGTACTGCACCGGATGCGGCGACGAGCGGCCGTTCGAGCAGATGCATGCGGAGCCCGCCAGCTGCCCGGATGTTCCGGACGGCGACTGCCCGGAGTGGGGTTGTTCGGCATGCGGCGAAGCCCTGTTCATCGGCCTTCCGGTGCGCGAGCATGTCAGCAGCGGCACCGCAGCCAGGGCCGCGTAACCGGACCAACCGATTCCTGCCTGGTTCTAGGCTGAGACTGAACCGGCCGAACTCGCATGAAACATGGTGTTTCAGCATGAAACTACGCGACGCTGCGTGAGACGCGGATGAGCGACACGTACGCTCGGGTCATGAGGCCTGCTGACGAGCCAGGAAAGCGGCGCCCGACGCGATCGGGGACCGGACGGCGATCGGGGACGGCGCCCAGCCTGGCGGCGGCCCCCGCGCCCGCGGAACACGCGCCGGCGGAGGATCAGGAGCGGCCCGCGGACCGCGCCGCAAGCCCCGCGGAGGGCACATTCGCCGCGGCCGCAGCTGCGTTCCTGGCCGGCCGGGACGCGCAGACCGGGCCCGGGTTCTCCTTCGAGGACGTGCCCGCGCCCAAGCGGCTGGCCCCGTACGCCTCGGCCATCGCGGCGACCATCGAGCGGGACGGCGCGGACGTGGCCTGGGGCCGGCTGATACTGCTCTACGACCCGGATGGCCAGGAAGGCTGGGACGGCGTGTTCCGGCTGGTGGCCTACGTCCGGGCCGACGTAGAGCCGGAAATAGCGGCCGACCCGCTGCTCGGCGAGGTCGGCTGGAGCTGGCTCTCGGAAGCGCTGGACGCGCACGTCCCCGGGTACGCGGTGCCGAGCGGCACCGTGACCCGGGTGATCACCGAGGGCTTCGGGGCCAAGCGGGACGAGCTGCCGCTCACCGGGTTCGAACTGCGCGCGTCCTGGTCGCCGACCGGGTCCGGGAACCGCGCCGACGACCATGACCTGGACGCCCTCGACCTGTCGGCGCACATCTCGGCCTGGTGCGACTGCCTGTCCGCCGCGGCCGGCCTGGAACCGCCCGGCACCCGGGCGCTGCGGCCGCCGGGGCGAGGGTGAGCACAGACAGTGAGGTCAGCGGGCCTGGCACGCCCGTCCCGTTGCTGGAACCTCGTGATGGCCTGCCGCCGGTCGTGCAGGACGCCGACGCCCTGGCCGAGGCCGTCGGCCGGCTAGCCAACGGCCACGGGCCGGTCGCCGTCGATGCCGAACGGGCCTCGGGCTACCGCTACGGGCAGCGCGCCTACCTGGTCCAGCTCCGCCGCGGCGGGGCGGGCACGATGCTCATCGACCCCATCGCCTGCCCGGATCTGTCCGGGGTAGACGCGGCCCTGCGGGACGCGGAGGCCATCCTGCACGCGGCCTCCCAGGACCTGCCGTGCCTGGCCGAGGTCGGTTTCCGGCCGCGGCAGCTGTTCGACACCGAGCTGGCCGGGCGGCTGCTCGGCTACCCGAGGGTGGCCCTGGGCACGCTGGTCGAAGAGATACTCGGCTTCCACCTGGAGAAGGGCCATTCGGCCGCGGACTGGTCGGTCCGCCCGCTGCGGGAGGAACTGCTGCGCTACGCGGCGCTGGACGTCGAGGTGCTGATCGAGCTGCGCGACGCGCTCGCGGCCGAACTCGCCGAACAGGGCAAGACCGAATGGGCCCGCCAGGAGTTCGCGGCGGCGCTGGCGGCCAAGCCGGCCGCGGCCCGGGCGGACCCATGGCGCCGTACCTCGGGCATCCACCGGGTCCAGTCCCGCCGCGGGCTGGCCGTGGTGCGCGAGCTCTGGATGGTCAGGGACCGGATCGCCCAGGCCGCGGATCTGTCGCCGCGGCGCGTCCTGCCCGACAGCGCGATCATCGACGCGGCACGGGCGCTGCCGACCAGCCCCCCGCAACTCTCGCGGATCAGCGGCTTCCTCGGCCGCCAGGCCCGGCGGCACGAGAAGGAGTGGCTGGCGGCCGTGACCAAGGCGCGGACCAGCGCGGATGGCGACCTGCCCGACGCCGCCGGCGGGCCGGTGCCCAGCGGGCCCCCGCCCGCGCATCGCTGGGCCGAGCGTGATCCGGCGGCCGCGGCGCGGCTGGCCGCAGCCCGCGCGGCGGTGACGGCCATCGCCGAAGCCAATAGGCTGCCGGTGGAGAACCTGCTCGCCCCGGAGACCTTGCGCAGGCTCAGCTGGGATCCCCCGCAGCCGGCCGACGCCGCAGCGGTTAGCCTGGCGCTCTCCGGGTACGGAGCAAGACCCTGGCAGGTCGAGCTCACCGCGGGGCCCCTCACCGAGGCGATGAACGCCGGGGAGGCGGAGGTAGAGAAACCAGGAGACGGCTGAGCATGGGAATTCTCGCGAGCGCGATCCCCGCGGCGGCGTCAGGGGTCGTGCCGCTGCCCGGCTTCCTCAATTCCCTGACCGGGCCGCTCGACCATTACGGGTACGGGGCCATCGCCCTGCTGCTGCTGCTGGAGAACATCGGCGTCCCGGTCGTCCCTGGTGAGCTCGCGATGATCGCGGGCGCCATCTTCGCGGGCACCGGCCGGGCCGGGCTGAACGCCGTCCTGGTCGGTATCGTCGCGGTCGCCGCCGCCATCGCCGGGGCCGAGATCGGCTACCTGATCGGCCGGTTCGCGGGCCGCGAGCTGATCCTGCACCACGGCAAGTACGTCATGATCAAGCCGCACCACCTGGATCGCGCCGAGGCGATCACCACACGCTACGGCGGCATCGTGGTGGTCGTGGCCAGGTACATCGTCGGCCTGCGCGAGGCCAACGGGATCATCGCCGGCCTCACCGAGATGCGCTGGCTCACCTTCGGCGTGTTCAACGTGATCGGGGCGTTCGCCTGGGTCGCTACCTGGGTCACCCTGGGCGTCGTGGCCGGTGACCATATCGCCACGGTCTACGCCGACATCAACCGCTACTTCCTCTACCTGCTGGCCGCCGTCGCTGTGCTGCTCGTGGCGTACATCGGCAGGAGGCTGGTCCGGCGCCGGTCTCGTCGCGCTGAAGCAACTGAGACTGACGTGGTGGTAGAGCCTGACGAAGAGGCCGAGGCTGGCGGGGCGGGTGAGGTGGAGGTGACGGTCGAGGAGGAAACGGAGCCTAAGAGCTCGTAGCGTTCCAGGGCGACGAGCGTCCCGGCGGCCACGTGCAGGACCAGGAAGGCGCCCTTGGGCAGCGACGGGACGACATCGGCGGGCTCGGGCGCGCCGAGCACCGAGCACGCGGCGGCCAGGGCCAGCGGCAGGTTCTCCCCGTGCAGGCAGGCGACCACGGGCTGGCCGGCCGCCACGAGGTTGCGGAACAGGTGCCGGAGAGTCTCAGCCCGGTCCGTTCGGTCCAAAAATGACTCTGCGGCGCGGTCGGGCACGGTCAGAACGGCCTTAGCCTCGACGGACCCGCCGAACCCCTCGGCGTACGGGCGCACGCTCTGGATGCACCGCAGGGCGGGCGAGCTGATCACCCGGGCGCGAGGAGCGAAGCAGGTCAGCAGGTCGGCCAGGAGCAGCGCGTCCAGCACGCCCTCGGCATCCAGCGGGCGCACCAGGTCCTCCGCCGACCGCTCGCGTTTGCGGCCCGCCGAGGCGTGCCGGACCAGGACGATCGGCACCGTGGCGCGCGGCTGCAGGCTGGCGATCACCTCGGCGTCATGAGGGTAGCTGAGCCGGTCCAGCGCCTGCGGCAGCGGCAGCCAGCACACCTCGTCAACCTCGTGGCTGGCCGCCGCCTGGTCGTGCGCGGCGAGCGCGGCCCAGTAGTCGACCTGCTTGGGCCGGCCGCGGGCCAGGTATTCCACGCTGCGCAGCCGGGGGCCGAGCACGGGGCGCACGCTGGTCTCCTCGAGAACCTCGCGGGCCGCGGTGAGCAGCACGTGCTCGCCGGGCTCGCGCTTGCCCTTGGGCAGCGACCAGTCGTCGTACTTGAGCCGGTGCACCAGGAGCACCTCGATCCCGTGGCCTGCCGGGCGCCACAGCACGGCGCCCGCCGAGAGGATGGCCTCGTTCACCGGCGGGGACCCATCGGCCGGGCTTCCCGGCGGTGCTCACCAGCCGACCGGTAAGCCCGGCTCATCGGCCGAACGGACCCGGCGTTCCCGGACCAGGGTCTCCTGGATGTCCCGCTGCGGGTGGCCGGACTCATCCCGGCTGTGCCGGGTCCAGTAGCCGTCCGGGTTCAGCCACCAGGACGACGTGGAGTCGTCCATGCCGAGGTCGAGCAGGCCGCGCACCCGCCGCTGATGAGCGGGGTCGGTCACCAGCACGAGCAGCTCCACCCGGCGGTCCAGGTTCCGGTGCATCATGTCGGCGCTGCCGATCCAGATCTGGCTGTCGTCGTCGTCGCCGACGCCGAAGGCGTAGACGCGGGAATGCTCAAGGAAGCGGCCGAGCACGCTGCGGACCGTGATCGTCTCGGACAGGCCGGGGATACCGGGGCGCAGCGTGCAGATGCCGCGGATCCACAGGTCGACGCGCACCCCGGACTGGGAGGCCCGGTAGAGCGCGTCGATCACCACCTCGTCGACGAGCGCGTTGGACTTGAAGACGATCCGGGCGGGCAGGCCGGCCCGGCTCCGTTCGGCCTGCCGGTCGATCCGGCTGACGATGCCGTTGCGCAGTTCCTCCGGGGCGACCAGCAGCCTGCGGTACGAACCGTTGCGGGTGTACCCGGTGAGGTGGTTGAACAGGGCGGTGACGTCCTCGCCGACGGCCGGGTCGGCGGTGAGCAGGCCGAAGTCCTCGTAAAACCGGGCCGTGGTCGGATGGTAGTTGCCGGTGCCGAGGTGGCAGTAGCGCCGCAGCGTCCCGTCGGCCTCCTGCCGCACGATGAGCGCCATCTTGCAGTGCGTCTTGAGGCCGACGAAGCCGTAGACCACGTGGCAGCCCGCCTGCTCCAGCTTGCGGGCCCACGCGATGTTGGCCCGCTCGTCGAAGCGGGCCTTGATCTCCACCACCACGACGACCTGCTTGCCCGCCTCGGCCGCGTCGATGAGCGCGTCCACGATCGGCGACTGGCCGCTGGTCCGGTACAGCGTCTGCTTGATCGCGAGCACGCCCGGGTCCTCGGCGGCCTCCTCGATGAGCCGCTCAACCGACGCGGCGAACGAGTCGTAGGGGTGCTGGACGAGGATGTCACGTTCGGCGAGGGCGGTGAAGAGGCTGATGTCCTGCGGGATCTCCCGGGTGGACGGGACGAACGCCGGGTAGCGCAGCTCGCCGATGTTCAGGTCGGCGATGGCGGACAGCCCGCTGAGGTCGAGCGGTCCCGGCACCCGGTACACCGCGCGTGAGTCGATGTCGAGCTCGGTGACCAGCCGGTCCAGGACGTCGGCCGACATGGAGTCCTCGACCTCGAGCCGCACCGCGGGCTCGAACCGGCGCCGCACCAGTTCCCGCTCCATGGCCTGGAGCAGGTTCTCGGTGAGGTCCTCGTCCACTTCCAGGTCCCGGATCCGGGTGACGCGGAACACGTGCTGCTCGATCACCTCGACCCCGCCGAACAGGTCGGCCATGTGCGCCGCGATGACGTCCTCGATCGGCACGAACCGGTTCTGCGCCACCGCGAGGAACCTGGGCAGCAGCGGCGGCACCTTGACCCGGGCGAACACGGTGGAGTCCGTCCTGGGGTCGGCGATCATGACGGCCAGGTTGAGCGACAGGCCGGAGATGAACGGGAACGGATGGGCCGGATCCACCACCAGCGGGGTCAGCACCGGGTAGATGCGCTGGCGGAACAGCTCGCTGAGGTTGTCGCGTTCGCCGCTCGACATTTCCTTCCAGCGAAGGATCTCGATCCCGTGCTCGGCCAGTTCGGGGTTGACCCGCTCGCTGAACACCCGGGCGTGCCTGACGGTCAGCTCTCCCGCCAGCTCCAGCGTGTTCTCCAGCACCTGGTGGGGCAGCCGCACGCCGGGGCCCTCGACCGGGAAGCCGGCCACCATCCGTCGCACCAGCCCGGCCACCCGGACCATGAAGAACTCGTCCAGGTTGTTCGCGAAGATGGCCAGGAACCGCACCCGGTCGAGGAGCGGGACGGATTCGTCCTCGGCGAGTTCAAGGACGCGTTCGTTGAATCTGAGCCAGCTCTCCTCGCGGTCCAGGAAACGTTCCTCGGGCAACTCGCCTGCCTCCCCTTTGCCCCCGTTAGCCTGGGCTAGGCGCGTCGCGTCGCGCGGTCGCTGGTACAGCCCATCGTACGGTCCTCCGGCCGGGGAGATGTTCATCTGGCTCATACCCATGACCCCATTCTCCCTCGCGCGGCGATGACCAGGAAACGTTCAGCACCGTTTATAAACTCTTAAACCCTTTTTTCCGAACGGCCCTTTGTGTCCGCCCACAGTCACGGTTTGCGCTGGTCGTGGCGGGGCGCTTGAGCTGCGGTCTTGTTTCAGGGCACACGGAACCCGGGGATGCCGGGGCGCGGCTGGATCGCCTGCACGCGCATGAATTCCAGGCCCTTCCTGGAACAGGCAGACAGGTGAATGGGCACGAACGCGGGCCGGACCTGGTCCGGCAGCATGACCCGCAGTTCGGGCGCGGTCACCTGCGCGCACGAGGTCGGCTTCAACGTCATGGTGCTGGCGACGAGGAGCACCGCGTGCGCCGTCTGCCCGGGCGCGAGCGTGACCGGCCGGGGCCGGACCGAGGTGTCACGGGCCGCCGCGCTGCCGATCTGGGTCCCGCTCCCGCCGGCGTAAGCCGATACGTCCGGGTAGCCGTACAGGCTGCACACCCGGGCGGAGACGTTGGTGAATTCCAGGGTGTAGTAGGTGCCGCTGGGCTTGAGGCGGTCTGCTGTGGCCGGTTCCGCGGCCTGAGCCAAGCCGAGCCACGCCTCCAGGCCCGGCGCGGTGCAGAGGTTCTGGGTCAGGTTCGAGGACAGCGCGGCGTGATCAGGACGGACCGGGGCACGGCTGAGGGTGACGGCGAGCGCGGCGGTACCTGTGAAGGCCACCACCGCTATCACGCGCCACGCGATATGGCCGTACTTCGTCACCGCTGACCCCATCTGGCGATGCCTGGACGATCCCCTGCGCGAGACCGCGCTAACCCTGTCTCTACTGTTTTAGTTCTCTTCGAGCCGATTTCCTAGACCCATCCCATTTGCGTAATTCCGGGACGGCCGGGTCGCCACATATCGTGATCGCATGGGTGCCGAGCCGGCTTCGGGTCAGCCCGTGACGCTGCGGCGGAACCGGGACTTCCAGCTCCTGTGGGGCGGCCAGGCGGTCTCGCTGCTCGGCTCGCAGACCTCGAAGATCGCCTATCCGCTGCTGGTCCTGGCCATGACCGGCTCGGCGGCCAAGGCCGGGATCGCCGGCTTCGCGGCCATGCTCGGCTACCTGCTGTTCCCGCTGCCGGCCGGGGGCCTGGCCGACCGGCATGACCGCAAGCGGATCATGATCTGCTGCGACGTGATCCGGTTGTTTGCGGTCGGGAGCATCGCCGTGGCCGGATGGGCCGCGCACATCACCTACGTGCAGGTACTGGTGGCGGGGTTCGCCGAGGGCACGGCGAGCGTGTTCTTCAGCGTGGCTCAGCGGGCGGCGCTGCCGATGCTCATCCATCCGTCCCAGCGGTCGCTGGCCGTCTCGCAGAACGAGGCGCGGCAGAACGCGGCGCAGCTGGCCGGCCCGACGCTGGGCGGCGCGCTGTTCGGGCTGTCCCGGGCCGCGCCGTTCGCCGCTGACGCGCTGTCCTACCTGGCCTCACTGGTCACCCTGCCGTTCATCAAGGCACCGATGCAGGCTGCTGTGCCTGCTCGGCCGGCCTTGCTGCGGACTGAGCTTCGCGAGGGGCTGGCCTTTACCTGGCGGCAGCCGTTCCTGCGCTACAGCGCGTTCTTCGCCGCCTCGGTGAACATCTTGCTGCAGGTCCTGACCCTGGGCCTGATCGTGCTGGCCCGGCACGACGGGGCCTCCGCCGCGCAGATCGGCCTCATTGTAGGGTGCATGGGCGCCGGGGGCCTGGCCGGCGCGTTCGCGGCGCCCTGGGTCCAGCGCCGGATCCCGGCCGGGATCACCATCACCGGGTGCATGTGGACCTGGGCCGTCTTGCTGACCCTGATCGTGCTGGTCCGCGTGCCGCTGTGGCTGTGCCCGATCGTGGCCGTGCTCGGCTTCGTCGGGCCGGCCTGGAACGTCTCGGTCCAGACCTACCGCATGCAGATCACGCCGAACGAGCTGCTGGGCCGGACCAGCAGCGTCGCCCTGCAGGTCGCCTGGGGGGTCATCCCGCTCGGGTCGCTGCTGGCCGGATTCCTGCTCCAGGTGCTATCGCCGGCCGCCGCGATGACCGTGGTCGCCGCCGGGATGGCGGCCACGGCCCTGGCCGCTACCGTCGTGGCGCCGGTCCGCGACGCGGGCCGCCGGACCCCCGGGGCTTCGGGGGCTTCGGGGCCGGCCGCTGGCGCGGCTCCGGCTGCCAGCTAGCCGTTTTGCGTCGCCGAGTCCAGGTCGGCGGCGAAGGCGGCCAGGTCGAGCAGGTGGAGCAGCGCGTCGCACCACCGCTCCCCCGGCGGGCGGTCGTCGAAATGCCCCAGGCACTCGTTGGCCCCGTCCAGGATCGCCCGCAGCACCGCGCCGTCCTGGCCCTGCGGATCAGGGCCTGCGGGCAACGCCTGCAGGGCTGAGCCTTGCGCTGGCTCGCCGTCGAGGATCGCCGCCGCCTTCCGGGCCATGGCTAGCCCGAGGGTCCCGGCCAGCAGCAGTCTTTGCATCATCAGGACGCCATTGTGGTCAGTCATGTCCGCGTGCCTTTCCATCGTCCACGGGTGGCCGTCCCGCCTTCGGGACCATGATGCGGACAAGCAGTGACATTCTTGGTTAGACGCGCCTGATCGGCCAGCCGTAGCGACAGCGGCTCGGAGCTGCCTCGCTCACCCCGTCAACCCCATAGTCCCCATTTGCGTGGTAATTCCGGCTTTCGTGGAAACTTTGGGCAGTCCCAGTTGCCCAGATCGACCACGTAAGCCAAATCTTCCACGATCTTTTCCGGATGATGGAACTGACCGGCGAACGGGGCAACCTGAGGGGTCAGCGAGACGGGTGAGGATATGAGCGCGGTATCCGGCGGCGGCGCGCAGGGCCTCCAACCTGGGCTCGCCTTAAGTCTCGGGGCGGCAGGCGGACCAGATGGCGTCGCGGTTGTGAAGCTTGACGCGCTCGCCGCGGCCGAGCGCCTGGGCCAGGTCAGCTTCGGCGGTCTCGATGCGCAGCCACTCGTCGTAGGAGACGGGCATGATCCCGCGTCCGGCGAGGACCGTAGCCAGCGGGCCCTCGTCGTGGTCCGCAGGCGTGGCCGCAGCGTCGCGATAGCGGAGCAGGCCGGCCCAGGCAGCTGAGTCTCGCCTGCTGCCGGGCCGCCAGCCAGGTCCTCGAGCAGGGCCCGGACCGTCTCGGCGGCGTCGGACTTGTTGGTGCCGATCACGCCGGTGGGGCCGCGCTTGAGCCAGCCGGCTACGTACTCCCCCGGCAGCGGGGCGCCGTCAGGACCGAGGACGCGGCCCAGGTCGTTCGGCACGACCGAGGCCCGCTCGTCGAACGGCACGCCTGGCAGCGGGACGCTCTGGTAGCCGACCGAGCGCAGCACCATCTGCGCGTCCAGCGTCTCGAGCTGTCCGGTGCCGCCGAACTTCCCGCTGGCGTCGATCGCCGTCCGCTCCAGGGTGAGGCCGCCGACCCGTTCGGTCCCGAGGATCTCAACCGGCCGCAGCCAGAACCGGACGACCAGCCGCCGGGAGTGCCCGGAGGGGGCGGGACCCGCGGCCTCGCCTTGCGCCCACTTGGAGATGGCGACCAGGTTACCGCGCACGCGGCGGTCGGCCTCGGCCAGCGTGACGCCCTCCCCGGAGGAATCGAACGCGTTCAAATCCGCTTCATCGGCGTGTACGACGACTTCGACGCCGGGCAGTTCGCCCAGTTCACGCAGTTCCTTGGTGGTGAACTTGGCGTACGCGGGCCCGCGACGGCCGATCATGTGGACCTCGCGCACCTTGCTCGCGTACAGGGCGTCCAGGACCGGCTGCGGCACGTCGGTGGTGTGCAGTTCAGCCGGGTCCCGGGCCAGGATCCGGGCCACGTCGACGGCGACGTTGCCGACACCGATCACCGCCACCGACTCGGCGTCCAGGGTGAACGCGCCGGGATCGACGTCCGGGTGACCGCAGTACCAGTTCACGAAGTCGGTGGCCGCGTAGCTCCCGGGCAGGTCCTCGCCGGAGATGCCGAGCCGCCGGTCCCGCATGGCCCCGGTCGCGTAGATCACCGCGTCGTACGCGCCGACCAGCTCGTCGCGGGTGACGTCCTCGCCGAGGTGGACGCCGCCCAGGAACCGGACGTCGGGGCTCTCCAGCACCTTGCGCAGGTACTGGGCGATCGACTTTATCGACTTATGGTCAGGCGCCACGCCGTAGCGGACCAGGCCGTACGGGGTGGGCAGGCGGTCGATGACGTCGACCCGCACGGGCACCGGCGTGGGCAGCGCGGCGGCCTGCTTGACCAGTGCCTCGGCGGCGTAGAGCCCAGCCGGACCAGAGCCGATAACGGCTACGTTGAGCATAAAGATTTACGGTACTCGACGGGCGCGTCCTCGTGGGTCTCGGCGGAAGTCCGGCGGGCCACGGCCTCGGTGATCCGCAGGGCCAGCTGCTGGGGGGTCAGGCCCGCCTCCTCGAGGACCTCGTCGCGCGACCCGTGCGCGAGGAACTCCTGGGGCAGCCCCAGCGTCTTGACCGGCACGTCCACGTCGTGGTCGCGGAGCAGCCTGGCCACCGCGTCACCGAAGCCCCCGGCTCGCCCGTTGTCCTCGACGGTGGCCACCAGCCGGTGCCGGCGGGCCGCGCCGACCAGGGCCTCGTCGACCGGCTTGGTCCAGCGCGGGTCGACCACGGTGACGCCGATCCCGTGCCCGGCCAGCCGGTCCGCGACCTCGAGCCCCATCAGCGCCATCGGGCCCGCCCCGACCAGCAGCACGTCCGGGCCGAGGCCGTGGCCGGGTTCACGCAGCACGTCCATGCCGCCCAGCTTGGCGATGGCCTCGACCTCGCCGCCCACCTTGCCCTTGGGGAACCGGAGCGCGGTCGGCCCGTCGGACACGTCGACCGCCTCGTTGAGCAGCTCGGCGATCCGCTTGGCGTCGCGCGGCGCGGCGATCTTCATGCCCGGGACCAGCTGCAGGATCGACCCGTCCCACATGCCGTGGTGGCTGGCCCCGTCCGGGCCGGTCACCCCGGCGCGGTCCAGGACGAACGTCACCGGCAACTGGTGCAGGGCCACGTCCATCAGCGTCTGGTCGAAGGCCCGGTTCAGGAACGTGGAGTAGACCGCCACCACCGGGTGCAGCCCGCCCATGGCCAGGCCCGCGGCGCTGGTCACCGCGTGCTGTTCGGCGATGCCCACGTCGTAGGCCCGGTCCGGGTAGGCCGCCGCGAACTGGGCCAGGCCGGTCGGGTACAGCATCGCGGCGGTGATCGCGACCACGTCGGGCCGCCGCGCGCCGATGGCCAGCATTTCGTCGCCGAACACCCGGCTCCACGTCCCCGGCTGGGCGCCGGCCGCGGGAACCTGGTGCAGGCAGTCGATCTCGTTCTGCTCCGCGGCCGCGTAGCCGAAGCCCTTCTTGGTGATCGCGTGCACGATCACCGGCCCGCCGAAGTCGCGGGCGCTCCGCAGCACGCTTTCTACCAGCCGCTCGTCGTGGCCGTCGATGGGGCCCAGGTACTTGATGCCCAGGTCCTCGAACATCACCTGCGGCTGCAGGACGTCCTTGATGCCCTTCTTGATCCCGTGCAGCGTGCCGTAGAGGGGTGCGCCGACCAGCGGGGTCCGGGACAGCGAGGTCTTGATGTAGTCCAGCACGTGCTCGTAGCGCGGGTTGGCCCGGATCGAGGCCAGGTGCTCGGCCAGGCCGCCGATCGTCGGCTGGTAGGACCAGCCGTTGTCGTTCACGATCATGACCAGCCGGGAGTCCTTGGCCGAGGCGATGTTGTTCAGCGCCTCCCAGGCCATGCCGCCGGTCAGGGCACCGTCGCCGATCAGCGCGACCACCGTCCGGTCCGGCTCGCCGCGCAGCTTGTAGGCCTTGGCCAGGCCGTCGGCGTAGGACAGGCTGGTCGAGGCGTGCGAGTTCTCCACCAGGTCGTGCTCGGACTCCGCCCGGCTCGGGTAGCCGGTCAGCCCACCGCGCTGGCGCAGCGTCCCGAACGCGGCGGCACGGCCGGTCAGCAGCTTGTGCACGTATGACTGGTGGCCGGTATCGAAGATGATCTTGTCCTGCGGTGAGTCGAACACCCGGTGGATCGCGATGGTCAGCTCGACCACGCCGAGGTTCGGGCCCAGATGACCGCTCGTCTTGGCCACCGTCGGTCCCTGCGCCCACTCGATGAGGACGTCGCGGATCTCCCCGGCCAGCCGGGTGAGCTGATCCTGGCTCAGCCTCTTCAGGTCCTCGGGGCCGTTTATGCACTCCAGCAGGGTCACGTCGGTTGCTCCTCGTGTGGTGTGCGGGCCTGGCCGGGAACGAATGAGCCGAGTCTACGGCCGCGATCTTCAGATAGCTCGCGACGCGGGCCCGGTCTCCGACACGCGCGTCGGGTTCGGCTGGTTCCCGGGTAGCGTCAGGACGAGCGGCCGGGCGGCGAAAATGCCGACCACGAGCGCGGCGCCGCACAGCACCAGGAGCAGCGCGACCGGGATGTTCCAGCTGCCGGTGGCCGAGTGCAGCAGCCCGAGTTCCAGGGGTCCGGCGCTGGCCACCAGGTACCCGGCGGACTGCGCGAAGGCCGACAGCGAGGCCGCCACACCCGCATCGGGCGCCCGCGCCACCATGAAGAAAATGGCCAGCGCCAGGCACGCCCCCTGACCAATGCCGAGCACGAGAACCCAGAGCCAGGCCCCGCCGAGCGGGGCCCAGAGCGATCCGGCCAGGCCGGCGCCCATGGCGGTCATGCTCGGCACCACCAAGGCCCGATGGTCGGGAGCGCGGTGGGCCAGCATGGGCACGATCAGCGCGGCGATCAGGTTACCTGCAGCCATCAGGGCCAGCAGGTTGCCGGCCGTGACCGCCGACGTACCGCGGTCCTGGAAGATGGTCGGCAGCCAGGACAGGGCCGCGTAGTAGAGCAAGCTCTGCAGCCCCATGAACCCCATGACCTGCCAGGCGAGCGCGTACCTGTGTACCTTGATCCGCGCCGGCGCAGGCGCCGGGCGGGCGGCTCCCGCCGTCCGGTACCTGAGCTGGGGTAGCCACAGCAGCATGGCCAGCGCGGCCGGCCCCGCCCACAGGCCGAGGGCGAGCCGCACCGAACCGTGGGACGAGTGGTAGAGCGGCACGCTGAGCAGGGAGGCGATGATCGCGCCGACGCACAGGGCGGTCAGGTAGGTGCCGATCAGGACCCCGGCCCGTTCCGGCGAGCGCCGCTTGATCATGCTGGATAGCAGCACGTTCAAGATGGCGATCGCGCTGGAGGCCAGCACGGTGCCCGGGAACAGCATGATGCCCGGGGCCGCGCCGCGCAGCAGTAGCCCGGCGGTGAGCACACCCAGGGCGGCCAGCAGGACGACTTCCTCCCCGAAGCGCCGGTTCAGCCACGCCGCGAAGGCGGCCGCCGCGCCGAAGCAGATCACCGGCGTGGCGGCCAGCAACGACAGCGCGGCCGACGAAAGGTGCAGCCGCGCCTGCAGGTCCGGGAACAGCGGTGGCAGGTTGGCGATCGCGGTACGCAGGTTGAACCCGGCCGCCGTCACGGCGATGACGAGCAGCGTGGTCTCGTGAGACCGGCGTGGACCGGCGGCGGGATGTTCGGCCATCAGCAACTAAAGCGATCTGGAGGTGAAAATAATCCTTTAGCCGAACGAACCATCGTGCGTGCGCCCGCCGTACTTCTCCCCCGAGCCCACCCTGGACCTAGGGGATGAGCAGCAGCTTGCCTGTGGTGCGCCGGGCGGCCAGGTCCTGCTGGGCCCGGGCGGCGTCGGCCAGCGGGTAACGGCCGCCGATCCGCACGTCGAGCTCACCGCTGGCGATCCAGTCGAAGACCTCACGGGCCCGCCAGCGCAGTTCCTCGACGTCGGCGATGTAGTGCCCGAGGGTGGGCCTGGTGGCGAACAGCGACCCGCCGCTGTTGAGCCGCTGGATGTCGAACGGCGGTACCTGCCCGCTGGCCGCGCCGTAGACGACCAGCGTCCCGCGCGGCCGCAGCGAGGCCAGGCTGTCATCGAAGGTGGCCTGGCCGACGCCGTCGTAGACAACGTGTGCGCCCGCACCTCCGGTGGCCTCCGCGACCACGACGCGGAGCAGGTCGTAACCGGTGACGTGATCCGCACCCGCGCCGCGTGCGAGGTCGGCCTTCTCCCCGGCCTCGCCGCCCGAGGTGGTCGCCACCACGATCCCGCCGCGTTTCTTGATCATCTGGGTGAGCAGCAGGCCCACCCCGCCGGCTGCCGCGTGCACCACGGTCACATCCCCGGCCCGTACCGGGTACGTGCTGGTCACCAGGTAGTGCGCGGTCATGCCCTGCAGGATCGCGGCCGCGGCGAGCTCGGTGCTGACCCCGTCCGGCACCGGGACCACGCGCTCGGCGGGCAGCACGACCTGCTCGGCGTAGCTGCCCGGGCCGACCCACGCCACGCGCTCACCGACGGCCAGCCCGCTGACACCCGGTCCGACGGAGATGATCGTCCCGGCGCCCTCCCCACCGGTCACGAACGGCACCGGGCGGCCGTAGCCGCCCACGCCCTCCCGCTGGTAGATGTCCATGTAGTTCACCCCGGCCGCAGCGATCTCGGCCACGATCTGGCCCGGCCCGGGCTGCGGAGCCGGGTGTTCGGCCACGCTCAGCACCTCGGGGCCGCCGCGCTGCTCGACCTGAATGACGCGCATGCATTTCTCCTTCCGATCCGCTCCGGATCAGCTTGGCACAGCGATTCGCGGGCCAAACCGGCGCGTTCCGGATTTGAACGCGTTCAAAATTCGCGGCTACCGGCACTGCTGTGGCTGTACTCGATGGGGATCGTGCTGTACTGGGTGCACCACACCTCACCTGGGTGCGAGAAGACCTACCGGCTTATCGACTCGACCGCGCCGCTGGCCGAGCGCCTGATCCGCCCGGCCCGGGTACCGGGGCTCGGGTCGCTGACCCGGCGGCTGCTACGGGTCGCCGACGACGTGCTGTCCTGACGCGGCGCCTTCTCGCCCACCCGGTTCAGTGCCAGCCAGCCGACCAGGCCGAACGGGTAGATGAAGTAGCCGAAGCGGACGTTCGGTCCGAGCAGGAACATCAGCGTCAGGCCGATGGCCAGCCGCCAGATCGCCGCGGGCACGTCACGCGGCGGCCGGATGACCAGTGAAACCGCGATGGCCAGGCCGGCCGCGAACAGCAGGCCGACCGAGACCAGGTGCCCGGCGGTTCCCATCGAGGTGAGCAGATGCCCGGGTAGCAGGCTCTCGGCCGGGGTCTTGTAATGGGTCAGCCCGAGCGGGAACAGCACGCTGTTCTGGACCAGGGCGGTGGCCGCGCCCGGCCTGAACAGTACGGCCGGCGCTAGGAGGGCGATGAGGGCAAGGACGGTGACCACTACGGCGGCAAGGAACCGGTACGCGGCCCGCGCTCCGTCCCGGGCGGCGAACATCGCGGCCATGACCGGGACCGCGAGCCAGGCCGTGGACTTAAGGTCGCACGCGATGCCCAGGGCGATGCCCGCACCCGCGGTACGCGCGGCGGTGGCCTTCGCTCTCGCCGGAACGGTACTCAGAGCCAGCGCGAGCACCATGAACGCGAGCACGGGCGGATCGGTGGTGATCACGGCCAGGTTGAGGCCCACCACCGGGGAGGCGACCGCGACCGCCGTGGCGAGCACGGCGTCGCGGCGGGAATCTGGCATCGCGACCCGGAACGCCATCGCGAGCACGGCCACCGTGCCCAGGGCGATCCACACGCCGGCGTTCCCGGCGAGGCCGCCGAGACCGGCCGCGGCCGGCAGTCCGAACAGGGTCATGACCGGCAGGTAGGGGTTATAGGACAGCCAGTAGGTGACCTGGCCCGCGCTCAGGTACGGCGAGCCGTGATGCAGCAGCAAGGACGCCGACCGCTCGATGACCATCATCCCGTCTTCGAGCCGGTAGGCGACGGATAGCCAGAGCAGCGGGGCGAGCACGGCCAGGGCCACCGACACCAGCACCGCCGCGGTCCGGTGTCCCCACCGCCAGAGCACGAGCAGAGCTACGGCATAGCCGCAGGCGGCCCAGATGGCCCAGACCTGGTCCTCGCCCGCCGACCCGATCGCGTCGATGGCCGCGTAGGCGAGAAACAGGGCGTAGGCAATGATCAGGTGGCGGCGATCGAGCCAGGGCCGGAGCCCAGGACCGGGCTCGCGTGCGGCCAGGTTCCTGGCCGAGACGAGCGTGCCCACTCCGCCACCCGTTCCTGCGTGGTCGACGTCTATGTCCTGCTTCACCTGGTCCCCCGTTGACCAGAACGACAACTGCCCTTCAACTATAGGCAGCAAACGCTAAGCGGACATAAAGGCCCCCTCAAGCGGGCCTTGGTCACCCGAAACGCCGGCCGGGAACTGCCGGGAGATTAGTTCGGCGCGGATCGATTCCAGGTGGGAGACGGTTCCGGCCGAAGGGCCCGGCCCGGACGCGACCGGGACGGTGACCCCGGCGAGCACGTCGTCGGTCCGCGGCGTGCTGAGCGTGAACACGTCGCCGAACCCGGGGGCCGCCGCGTCCCGCGCGGTCAGCGCGGCCAGGTTCCAGCGCTGCTCGACCGTCTTGAGGACCGACGTGTGATCTAGCGGTGTCCCCCCGGTCGGCACCCGGTAGACCGTGCCCGCCGCGGCGGCCTGGAAGTCGGTGAACTGCCCGAAGTGGCTGGCGTCCGCCGAGCTGATCTGGGTGAACGTGTTCTTGGTGAGCGGCTCGGCGTCGTAGCCGTAGATCGCCCAGCCTAGGTTGGCCGCCTGGAGCAGGCCGAAGATGGTGGGCGAGGAGAACGTGTGGGTCTTGTCGTCCATGTGCCCCTGGCTGGTCGCCGCGCAGGCGAAGGCCCGGTTGGGCAGGGTCTCGGTCGGCGCCGACGAAAACCACTGGTCACAGACGGCGTAGCCCTTGGCCAGCGCGGACAGCACGGGCAGGGCCTCGGGTGTGAAGCAGCCCATGATGTCGCCTTCGACGGTGCCAGGCACGATCGGCCAGCTAGCGCTCTCCTTCGATTGCCAGCCGAGGGTGTAGGCGTAGTCCGCGATGAAGCCCTGGCAGGTGGCCGCCTGCCCGGAGGAGGCCGGGCCATTGTCGTTGCCGTAAAGCTGGTCGTTGGTGGCCATGTAGCCTTCGCCGGGATCGGCGCCCGGCATGTAGTAGGCGTTCGGCGTGGTCGGCTCGATCTTGAACACGATGACCGGCTGGCCATTCGAGCCGGGGTTGGATTCGGTCCCGGCCAGGCCTTCGAACGGCTGACCCGACGGGGTTACGTTGCCCGGATACAAGAACCCGAGCATGTGGTCGAACGACCGGTTCTCCAGCATGAGCACGACGACGTGCTCGATCGCATCCAGGCCGCTGCCGTTAGCCATCGCGACACCCTCCCCTTGGCTTCCCCTTATGGCTTCCTGGGCTGAAAACCGGTCAAACACTACCTCTCACGGTCAGCCGGGTGCCGGGGATTGCCGCCCTATCGGGGGGCAGCGGCTTGCGTGCACGGCCAGGTAGCTGCCGAGTACGAGCCTGGTGCCGAGCAAAGCTACGTTGCGCATGAGTTCCTCCAGGTCAGGGTTGTCCGGTGCGAGCGCCGGGGTTACTCGCGTTCGCCGCAGCCGCGTTCCCGGGCCAGCCGGAGCATGGCCCGGGTCATCTGGGCCGTCGACGGCGGGGCGGGCAGTGTTGTCCCGGTCTGGGGCGGCGATGCCTGGCTGCGGAACGCGTCCAGGGCTAGCGCCACGAACCTCCGCCAGGCCTGCGGCGCGTCCGCGCGGGTGACGTGCATGACCGCCGCGGTCGCGATCAGCAGCAGCACGAGATCCTCGCCGACGAAATCCTCGCGCAGCGCGCCTGCGGCTTTGGCCCGGTCGATCACCGTGATGAGCAGGTCATTGGCCGCCCGGCGGAGGTCCTCGACCTGCTCGTCGGCGGAGAGGGTCATGGACAGCAGATCGGACAGGCCACGGTCACCGGCCTGCAGCTCGCAGATCCGCTCGACGAACCCGGCGAAGCCGTCCCAGGGGTCAGCGGCGGCCATGGCCTGACGGGCCGCTTCGGCGTATTCGCCGACCTTCTCCACCAGCGCGGCGGCGACCAGCTTCTCCCGGGTCGGGAAGCGCCGGTACAAGGTCGCGATGCCCACCCCGGCCCGGGCCGCGATCGCCTCGAGCGGTGCCTCCAGCCCGTGCTCGGCGAATACGTCCCTGGCCACGGCCACGATGGCGGCCCGGTTGCGCGCGGCGTCGGCCCGCAGCCGCCGCTCCGTATGCCTGCAGTCGCCCGATTCGCCGGGTTGGGGCTGGTCACGGACGGTCATGCGTTTCATGGTAAGCGATGTGGAGGGTAGCCTCCGGACATCGCCTGGCTCCGAGTAAGCTTCCCGGAGGATTCTTCCCGATACGAGCCAGCCAGCAACGGAGACGCATCATGGAAACCAGTCCGGACCCGTGGATCGGCGCGCTGCGGCACTCCCATGACCGGTTGCAAGCCCTGGTCAAGCCGCTCGGTCAAGACCAGCTCGAGCAGCGGTCATACGCCAGCGAGTGGTCGATCGCCCAGGTGCTCTCCCACCTTGGCTCCGGAGCCGAGATCTTCGGCCTGTTCCTGGACGCGGGACTGGCCGGGCAGGACCCGCCCGGGCGCGAGGCGTTCGGCCCGATCTGGAGCACCTGGAACGCCAAGGACCCGCAGGCCCAGGCCGCGGACGGCCTGCGGGCCGACGAGGCGACCGTGGAGCGGTTCGAGACCATCGACCCCGATCAGAAGGCGCAGCTGCGGTTGCAGGTGTTCGGGATGGACATGGACACGACCGGGTTGGCCCGGATGCGTGTCAGCGAGCACGCCCTCCACACCTGGGACGTCGCGGTCGCCCTCGACCCGTCGGCGACGGTCGCGCCGGACGCCGTGGGCCTGCTCATCGACACCGTCGGCCAGCTCGCGGCCCGGTCGGCCGCACCGGACGGAAAGCAACGGCGGCTGCGGGTGTCGACCACCGACCCCGAACGGCACTTCATCCTGGAGACCGGCGACGCGGTCAGCCTGACCGAATCCGACGGTCCCGGCGGCTCGGACGGCCTGCCCGAGCTGCGCCTGCCCGCCGAAGCCCTGGTCCGCCTGGTCTACGGTCGCCTCGGCCCGCACCACACTCCCCCGGTCGACGCCGACGGCGTTGACCTCGACGACCTCCGCCCGCTGTTCCCGGGCTTCTAACCCCCGCCGCCCAGGCCGATGTGGCACCCTGACGCCTCTTGCGGGAAGGTTGGCGCGCCCGTCAGTGCTGGCTGGGCCCGTGACGTTTGCGTGTGGCGCCGTCCGGGTCTGGTGTGGCAGACCGCGGCGCGGGTGGGGCCGACGTGCCCCGTGTGACTGAAGCCGACGGTCGCCGCGTCCCGGCCGGGAGGAGCCGGGAGGATCCAGGCAGCGGGGAGCGCCCGGTGCACCATAGGCCCCTGCGCGGCCTGGCCGCCGATTCGGCCTACACCGCCGGCCTGTTCAACCAGATCGACGGCCCGGTGCTGCTCCTCGGGCATTCCTACGCTGGCGCGGTCATCACCAACGCCGCGACCAGCACCCCGAACGTCGTCGGCCTGGTCTACATCGCCGCCTTTGCCACCGGGGAGGGCGAAAACCTGAACGATGTCGAAAGCGGCTCCAAGGACAGCATCCTGGGCGCGGCCCTGGTGCAGTACAAGTATCCTGCCGGACCGGACGGGGAGACTGCGGTTGAGCTCACGGTCAA
Organism: uncultured Actinomycetes bacterium; assembly: GCA_963822765.1. Taxonomy (GTDB): domain Bacteria; phylum Actinomycetota; class Actinomycetes; order Streptosporangiales; family Streptosporangiaceae; genus Palsa-504. The sequence goes on from CAWGJL010000012.1 coordinate 87,983, forward strand.
CCCCCGCGCTGTTCCGCGAGGCCTTCGCAGCCGACCTGCCCGCGGAGATCGTCGCGCTGATGGCCGCCACCCAGCGCCCCACCGCGGTGACGGCGTTCAGCGAAGCGTCCAGGCCGCCGGCCTGGAAGAAGCTGCCGTGCTGGACGGTGGTCGTCACCGGCGACAAGGCCGCCGGCGCCGACGTCCTCCGGTCTGAGGCTCAGCGGGCGGGCGCCGACATCACCGAGGTCGAGGGCTCGCACGTGATCATGATCTCCCAGCCGCAGGCGGTCACCGACGTCATCGTTACCGGCGGCCCGGGCCGTCGCCGGCTCACACCGGTAGACGACGATGAACACCGCACCCACAATGAGCAAGAAGGCGATACGAACATGAGCACGCCGTTCGGCGCGCTGAAGCAGGTCGACGCGGGCCCGCTGAGCGTCGGCTACGCCGAAGGCGGCCCGGCTGATGGCCCGGCCGTCTTGCTGTTGCACGGATGGCCCTACGACATTCACAGCTCTGCCGATGTCACCCCGTTGCTGGCATCGGCGGGCTACCGGGTCATTGTCCCGTTCGTCCGCGGCTACGGGACCACCCGGTTCCTGTCGGACGACACGCCCCGCAACGGCCAGCAGGCGGCCCTGGCCGCGGATGTCGTCGCGCTGATGGACGCGCTCGCTACCGAGCAGGCCATCCTGGCCGGCTTCGACTGGGGCGGGCGATCCGCTGACATCGTTGCGGCGCTGTGGCCGGATCGGTGCAAGGCCCTGGTCTCCGTGAGCGGGTACCTCATCGGCATCCAGGCCGCCACCGAGGCGCCGCTACCGCCACGGGCGGAACTCGCCTGGTGGTATCAGTACTACTTCGCCACCGAGCGCGGCCGGGCCGGCGACGACAAGTACCGGCGCGATTTCAGCAAGCTCATCTGGCAGCTCGCCTCACCGAAGTGGACTTTTGACGACGCCACGTTCGCGCGCAGCGCGGCTGCCTCCGACAACCCCGATCACGTCACCGTCGTCATTCACAATTACCGCTGGCGGCTCAGCCTGGCCGCGGGCAAGCCGCAGTACGACGACCTGGAGCGGCAGCTGGCCAGCTTCCCGGCCATCGCCGTGCCCACCATCACCCTTGAGGGCGATGCCAACGGCGCGCCGCACTCGGACGCCAGCGCCTATGCCGGCACGTTCTCAGGCAAGTATGAGCACCGGGTGATCGGGGGTGGCGTCGGGCACAACCTGCCCCAGGAAGCCCCGCAGGCCTTCGCCCAGCCGTAGCCGACGTCGACGGCTACTGACCGATGACGATCACACGGAAGCAATGAGAATGGCTAGGGGTGTTGGTCCGATCCGTCCGTCCAGCCGGCCCGGTCCGGTCCGCGGCCGGCGCCCGCGAGGCCGGTCCGGTCCACATCACCCGGGCCCCGGAGATGACCAGCGCTGCGTTGTTCAGGTGGCGTAGGTCCCGTCGTCCCCGTCGCTGGTGATCAGCTCCCGATACCGGTGATTGGCGTGCCTCGGCGTCGGCACGGCTCAAGTCTGCCCACTCACTGCTCATCCCGATCCCGCCCTCCGACGTGTTTGCACCCCAGCCGGGTGAGCGGAGGATCGTGGATAGAGGCCGCAGGCAACCGATCACGGGGGCGCGGAGTGTAATGGGCATGAGACCAAGCGCCGACCGGTACGGCCCGGACGATACGGCAGATCGCCCGGCGTCATCGGCGGGATCTGGCTTCGCCGAGGCGTACCGGGTGCACCGTCCCGGACTGGTCAAGCTGGCCGCGTTTGTTGTCGGTGACCTGGCCACCGGGGAAGACGTCGTCCAGGACGTTTTCACCCGGCTGCACCAGCGCTGGGACATGCTCGCCGATCCGGGCGATCCGCTCCCTTACCTGCGGACTGCGGTGGTCAACGGCTGCCGCTCGGCGATCAGGCGGCGCAGCCGAGCCCAGCGGCACGCCGGCCATGACTCACCGAGCCCGCCGCTGTCCGCCGAGGAGTCGATGCTGCTGTCCGAGGACCGGCAGCAGGTACTGGCCGCGCTGGCCGCGCTCTCCCGCCGACGGCGGGAGGTGCTGGTGCTCAGGTTCTACGTCGGGTTGTCAGAGGCGGAGATAGCTTCCACGCTCGGCATCAGCGCCGGGACCGTCAAGTCCACCGCGGCCCGCGGGCTCGCGGCCCTCGCTCGCGCACTGAGGGAGACCCGATGATTCCGCCGGAAGAGATGACCGCGACCGCGGACCGGCTGACCGACGCGCTCGCCGCCGCGGCCGCGATCATGCCCCCGGATGAGACCCACGCCCTCAGCAGCCCGGTACCTGGACGACCCGCGTCGCCGGCGTCGGGACCGGGCCGGCGTCGGCCGGGCCGCCTGCGCGCCTGGCTGGTTCCCGCCGGCGCCGCGGCCAGCGTCGCCGCCATCATCCTGGCCGCCGTGACCCTAGCCGGTCACCCGGGGACGGTCCCGGCTCCGAGGACGGGCCCGGGTCAGGCCCCGGCCAGCACCGGGCCCGGCATCACCTCGCTGGCCAGGGTGCCATCCGATCCGGGAACGCGGACGCCGCCGCCGGGTTTCTACGCGGTCATCGTGAGCATGGGGATCACCCGAGACGGTCGCGAGCTGATGGCAGCGCAGGTCCGCCGGACGAGCAACGGCCAGCTCACCGGGACTATGCCCGCGCCCGCGGGCTGGATCCTGGGGCGGAGCATCTCGGTCACCGCTGATCACCGCACCGTCACCGTCGCGGCCGAGACACCCACGGTATGCCCGTCTTCGACCACGACCCGGACGCGTTTCTACCAGTTCAACGTGACGAGTTCCGGGCATATCACCGGCCTGCGCGCGGTGGGCAAAACCGTCACCGGCGAGCCGGTCACCGAGTTCGCCGCGTCACCGGATGGCACCGAGGTCGCATACGCGGAGCAGGGCTGCCTCGAACCGGACTCGGTGGCCTCGCACGCGGGCGCCATCCACGTCATGAACGTGACCAGCGGTGCCGTCCGCAGCTGGCACAACACCGTGTCCGCCGCGACCCCGGCCCGGGTCACGACCCAGATCGAGGCGTTGTCCTGGACGCGCGACAGCCGCACCCTAGTCGCCGAGTATCTGTGGCAGCTGCCGGAAGGATCTCTTGACCTGGCTGTCCTTAGCCTGGACGCGACCAGCTCGGGCGGTTCACTGCAAGCCCACGGCCACCTGCTGTTCAGCCAGAGCGCCCGCTGCGCCGTCTGCGTGTACACCGCGGTCATCAGCTCCGACGGATCCACCGTGACCGCGGTAGCGGCGAGTTCTGTGCCGCCGCTCCCGAGCCACCCCGGGATGCCCAGGTACCGCCTGTGGGTGCTGCGGCTCTCCTTGGCCACAGGACAGCCCAGCGGTTTCTTGTACCGCTCGGCCCCCTCAAACGGCCCATACAACGAGGGGGGACTTGTGCCGATGCTTGCCGTCGACGGCCAGGCACACCACTGGATCCTCTGGAACGACCCAGAGCAGTTCGGCTGGATCTCCGACGGCAAGCTAATTTCGCTCCCGCATTCTCCGCCGGGGGTGCTGGCGATTGACTGGTGACCTCGGTGCAGGCAAACCTGTCCCTGAGAGCATCGCCGGTTCTGCGGCGGCAGACGGCAGACTGGGCTGGCCGGGCCGTTGCGGGAATCCAGTGTGGCGCTAGTCAGCTCGTGGTGCACGGAAGGTCCCGGGCCCGCGATCGGCCGGGATATCTCTGGCGGGCCCAGAGGGTTATCGGGTGCGTGACCGCCTGCGTTGCCGGCGGTCACGAGCGCGCTGGCTCAGCGTGGTCTTCGCGTTGAACGCGGTCAGCATGGCCTGGTCGGCGCGGGACCCGACGGCTGGCAGCAGGCCGATCTGGCGGGCGAAGGTGGCCCCGTCGTAGTAGATGGTGTTGTGCTGGACGAGCCCGTCCGCGATCTCCATCACGTCGACTCCGCGGATTTCGACCCGGCGCCCGGTCGGTGCGATGCCCTGGAACGGGCCGCCGGTGAAGGTACCCGCCGCGTGCCACTGGACGGCCGCCGTGGTGTCGTCGGCCACGATCCTGTCGATGGTCATGGTGAAGTCGGGGAAGGCGGCGAACAGCTCGCGGAAGAAAGCCCGGACCGCGTCGTGCCCGCGGATCTCGCCGACCGCGACGAAGTCGTCGACATATCCTGGCGCCCCGGTGGCCACGATGCCGTCGGGGTCTTTCCTGCTGACGGCGTCGAAGGCCGCGCGGGCCACGTCAGCCGGAGCACGTGTGGCAGCGGAGCTCATAGCTCCCCCTTCCATACCGGCCGGGCCCGCTCGCGGAGCCCGCTCCCGACCATCATCCCTGTCTAGATCGTGACTGCGGAAGCCCACCCCCGGCTACGGTCTAGGTGAGCGGGAGAGTTCCGATCAGGACCGTGGCGCTTAGGTCGGCTGAGGTTGCTATCTGCGGGGACAGGCCGCTGGCCTGAAAGGCGGCCGCGGCCGCCGGGGCCTGGCGCTCGCTGGTCTCGATCAGCAGGTGACCGCCGGGGGCCAGCCAGTCGGGTGCCCCGGAGGCCACGCGACGCAACACGTCCAGCCCGTCCGGTCCGCCGTCCAGAGCGACCTGCGCCTCGTGGACCCGAGCCTCGGGCGGGAGGAACTCGATCTCGTCGGTGGGCACGTAGGGAACGTTAGCGGCCACGATCCCGACCTGGCCTCGCAGCCGGGTGGGCAGCGGCTGGTACAGGTCGCCTTCATAGACGTGGCCGGGGACGTTGCGCCGGGCGCAGCGCACGGCGGCCGGGTCGATGTCGACGGCATGCACCTCGGCGTGGTCCACGGTCGCAGCCAGGGCAGCGCCGATCGCGCCCGCGCCGCAGCACAGGTCGACGATTATGTCACCGGGCCGGGCGAGCGCCACGGCTTGCTGGACGAGGAACTCGGTGCGGCGGCGCGGGACGAAGACGCCGGGATCCACGGCGATGCGCAGGCCGAAGAACTCGGCCCAGCCGAGGACCTGCTCGAGCGGCAGGCCGGCCGCCCGCCGCTCTACCATCGCGTCGAGTTCCTCCGGGCTACAGGCCGTGGCTATGAGCAGCCGGGCCTCGTCCTCGGCGAAGACGCAGCCCGCAGCCCGGAGCCGGGCCACGATCGGGGGTTCAGCCACGCTGCACGCGACGGTTGCGAAGGTAGACGACCCGGGAGCCGAACGTCCGGGTCTCGAGCAGTTCGAGCTCGATCGCGCGCTCCAGCGGGGGGAAGTACGGCGTACCGCGGCCCAGCACGACCGGGATGACGAACAGCCGGTACTCGTCGATGAGGTCCAGCTTGATCAACGTGGAGGCCAGGCCTGCGCCGCCCACCGATATCACGCCCTCCCCCGGCGTTTCCCGGAGCCTGGCCACCTCGGCGGCCACGTCGCCGGAGGCCAGCCGGGCGTTGCCCTGGACCTGCTCGAGCGTGGTGGAGAACACGACCTTCGGGATGGCTTTCCAGATCCGGGCGAACTCCAGCAGGTCCGCGCCGGACATGGTCGTCTCGGCGGTCTCCCAGACCAGCATGTCCTCGTACAGCCGCCGCCCCATCAATTCCACGCCGATCCCGGGGGTCTGCTGGACGTGGAACGCAAACAGCTCCTGGTCGGGATCGGTCCAGGAGATGTCGCCGCCGGGGCCCGCGATGAAGCCGTCCAGCGACACGCTCATGGAGTAGATCACCGTGCGCATCATGGTCTCCCCGTGGTCAGACTTAAGTCATGTTCGAACAGATCCGGCCGTCCCGGCCGGGCGACGGCGAGGGCATGGCCCGCGTATGGCTCACCGCCGGAGCCTATTACGCCGACCTCGATCCAGCGCATTTCCAGCGTGGACGCTCTGATGGTCGACCAGGCGGTGTGGCGCCAAGGGACGGGCGGGTACCAGCGGCGTTCGATCCTGTTCCAGAAGCCGCTGACCTAGCCGGCGGCGAGCAGGGAGCGCAGCACGTACTGCATGATGCCGCCGTGCCGGTAGTAGTCGGCTTCGCCGGGGGTGTCGATCCGCACGATGGCGCGGAATTCCTTGCCGTCGGCGGTGACCACGACTTCGTTCGGCATATGTCCTTTATTCATTTCCTCGATGCCGCGGACGTCGAATGTCTCGCGCCCGGTCAGGCCGAGCGAGGCGGCCGACTCCCCCGGCCGGTACTGCAGCGGCAGGACGCCCATGCCGATCAGGTTGGACCGGTGAATGCGCTCGAAGGACTCGACCAGGACGGCGCGCACGCCGAGCAGCAGGGTGCCCTTGGCCGCCCAGTCGCGCGAGGAGCCCGAGCCGTACTCCTTGCCGCCGAGCACGATCAGCGGAGTGCCCTCTTCGATGTACCGGCGGGAGGCGTCGTAGATCGGCATCTGCTCGCCGTCCTTGACCGTCAGGCCGCCCTCGGTGCCCGGCGCGAGCTGGTTGCGTAGCCGGATGTTGGCGAACGTGCCGCGGATCATCACCTCGTGGTTGCCGCGCCGTGAGCCGTAGGAGTTGAAGTCCTTCCGCTCGACGCCATGCTCGGTCAGGTAGATCCCGGCCGGGCTGTCGGTCTTGATCGCGCCGGCCGGCGAGATGTGGTCGGTGGTCACCGAGTCGCCCAGCATGGCCAGCACCTTCGCGCCGGTGATGTCGGTGACCGGCTCCGGCTCGGCGGGCATCCCGTCGAAGTACGGCGGGCGCCGCACGTAGGTTGACCCCTCTTCCCAGGCGAACGTGTCGCCGGCCGGGATGTCCAGCGCGCGCCAGTTGTCGTCGCCGTGGAAGACGTCCGCGTAATCGCGGGTGAACATCTCCTCGGCCACCGCGTGCTGCACGACGTCGGCGACCTCCTCCGGCGACGGCCAGATGTCAGCCAGGTAGACCGGGCGGCCCTCGGAGTCCGAGCCGAGCGGTTCGCGAACCAGGTCGATGTCCATCGTCCCGGCCAGCGCGTAGGCGACCACCAGCGGCGGCGAGGCCAGATAGTTCAGCTTCACGTCGGGGTTGATCCGGCCCTCGAAGTTCCGGTTCCCGGATAGCACCGCGGCCACGGCCAGGTCGTTGTCATTGACCGCTTCGCTGATCGCGGGCGGCAGCGGACCGGAATTCCCGATGCAGGTGGTACAGCCGTAGCCGACCAGGTTGAAGCCGAGCTTGTCCAGGTAGGGCACCAGCCCGGCGCGCTCGTAGTAGTCCATGACCACCTTGGACCCGGGCGCGAGCGTCGTCTTCACCCAGGGCTTGCGGTTCAGGCCCTTGTCCACCGCCTTCTTGGCCAGCAGCGCGGCGCCGACCATGACCGAGGGGTTGGACGTGTTCGTGCACGAGGTGATGGCGGCGATCACCACGCTGCCGTGATCGACGCTGGTCGTCGTGCCGTCCTCCAGCGTGACCTGGATCGGGTTGGAGGCCCGCGTGCCGTCGCCCGCCGCGACCGGGTCGGAGGCCGGGAAGGTGCCGGCCAGGCCGTTGTCCAGGCTGGTCTCCGGCACGTAGTTGGGCAGCGCGTCGCGGAACGCGGTCTTGGCGTCGGCCAGCGTGATCCGGTCCTGCGGGCGCTTGGGGCCCGCGATCGACGGCACCACGGTGGACAGGTCCAGGCTGAGCTCTTCGGAGTAGCGCGTCTCGCGTGCCGGGTCGTGCCACAGGCCCTGCTCCTTGGCGTACGCCTCGACCAGCGCGAGCTGCTCGCGCGGACGACCGGTCAGGGACAGGTAGTCCAGGGTGTTCTGGTCAATGGGGAAGATGGCGCAGGTCGACCCGAACTCCGGTGACATGTTGCCGATGGTGGCCCGATTGGCCACCGGCACCGCGGCCACGCCCTCGCCGTGGAACTCCACGAACTTGCCCACCACGCCGTGCTTGCGCAGGAGCTCGGTGATGGTGAGCACCAGGTCCGTTGCGGTCGCGCCGCTGGGCAGCTCACCGCTCAGCCGGAACCCGACGACCTTCGGGATGAGCATGGACACCGGCTGGCCGAGCATCGCGGCCTCGGCCTCGATGCCGCCGACGCCCCAGCCGAGCACGCCCAGGCCGTTCTGCATCGTGGTGTGCGAGTCGGTACCCAGGCAGGTGTCGGGGTAGGCGAAGCCGTCGCGGGTCATCACGACCCGGGCCAGGTACTCGATGTTGACCTGGTGCACGATGCCGGTACCGGGCGGGACCACCTTGAACTGGCTGAATGCATCCTGGCCCCAGCGCAGGAAGCCGAACCGCTCCCGGTTACGGTGAAACTCGATCTCCACGTTCCTGGTGAACGCGTCGGGCCGGCCGAACACGTCGGCCACCACCGAGTGGTCGATGACCAGCTCGGCCGGGATGAGCGGGTTGATCTTCGTCGCGTCACCGCTCAGCGCCTGCATGGCCTCGCGCATGGCAGCCAGGTCGACGACGGCCGGGACGCCGGTCAGGTCCTGCAGGATCACCCGGGCCGGGGTGAACTGGATCTCGGTGTCCGGCTCCTTGCCAGGGTCCCAGCTGGTCAGTGCCCGGACGTGGTCGGCGGTGATGTTGGTGCCGTCCTCGTTGCGGAGCAGGTTCTCCAGCAGGATCTTCAGGCTGTAGGGGAGGTCGCCGGATCCTTCCGCCGCGTCCAGCCGGTAAATCTCGTACTGCGTGCCTGCGACCTCAAGCGCCGCCCGGCTGCCGAAGCTGTTCGCGGTCATCGTCCCTCAGCCTCCTCGCTCGTTCCCGTGCGTCCAACTTACAGTATCTCGATATCAAGCTACTTGTGGAGGGTTGCTCAAAAAAATCTCGATATCAAGCTAGTTTGCCTGATGAGGCGCCGACGGCAGGGCGCGCCGCCGAGGCTCCGGCCGCGGCTCGTTAGGATAGCGCTCGGAATGTCGTCATCTGGTTAAACGCGGGAATTATCGGCATCGGCCAAGAGAGGACGCCTCCGGATGCGTTTCGCGATCAAGACCCGGCCCGAGCACCAGACGTGGGAAGAACTCCGCGACGCGTGGATTGCCGCCGATGAGATCCCGCTGTTCGAGTCGGCCTGGAACTGGGACCATTTCTACCCGTTGACCGAGCCGTTCGATGATGCCAACTTCGAGGCCTGGACCATGCTGGCCGCGATGGCCCAGGCCACCAGACGGATCCGGATCGGCTGCCAGGTCACCGGCATGATCTACCGCCACCCGGCGGTGCTGGCCAACATGGCCGCGACCGTCGACATCATCTCCGGCGGCCGGCTGGAACTGGGCCTGGGAGCCGGGTGGAACCAGATGGAGTGCGACGCCTACGGGATCGACCTGCCGCCGCTCAAGGAGCGGTTCGACCGGTTCGACGAGGGCGTCGAGGCCATCGTCAGGCTGCTGAGCCAGACCACCACCACCCTCGCCGGTCAGTACGTGAAACTCACCGAGGCCAGGTGCGAGCCAAAGCCGGTGCAGCAACCGCATCCGCCGGTCACGATCGGCGGCCGCGGCAAGAAGCGGACGCTGCGCACCGTGGCCCGCTGGGCCCAGCAGTGGAACGCCATCGCCGAGAGCGCCGAGCAGTGGCTGGAGCTGAAGGAGGTGCTCACCGGGCATTGCGCGGCGATCGGGCGTGACGTGAACGAGATCACGTGTTCGGTCAACGTGCGCATCGAGCCCGAGGGGAACCTGGAACCACTGGTCGCGGCGGCGGCCGCCTACCGCGAGGTCGGCGTCGACCTGATCATCGTGAACCTCCCGCTCCACCCCAACCCCGACTCGCTCAAGCCGCTGGCCGAGGCGCTCGGGCCGCTGGCGTAACGGGTTCTGGGTCTCCGCCAGCCGCGCGTGCACAGCGCGGCTGGCGTCGGCCATCGCGGGCGGCACGCCAAGCTCGGCGAGCATGTCCGCGGCCGCCTCCATCTCCGCCGCCCGGCGGACGGCGTGCCGGGCGGTGCCGTCCACGAACCGCGCCACGCTGCGCGCGTCGGACTCGGCCAGCTCGGCTTCGATGTGCTCGCGCAGCCACTGTTCATGGCCGGCGGCGCGGGCGGCCTCGAGCGCCTCGACGATGGCGGTCGCCATGCCCTTATAGAACACGCTGCGCAGCAGCTTCTTGGTGGCCGCGAGCCCGGCGGGCCCGGCCAGCACCTCGACGTCGGCGCCCAGCGGGACGACCAGCTCGGCGTACCGGCCCGCGCCGTCCCCGCTGGCCAGCATCGGAACGCGCAGGCCGCGTCCGGGAACGGGCGCCATCATCGCGACGTCAGCGAACGGGATGCCACCCGCTTCGGCAAGGCCAGCGAGCTCCCGCTTGACGGCCGGCGCGGCGGTGTTGAGGTCAGCCCACAGGGCACCGGCACCGGGACTCGCGGCCCGCCCGGCCCGGAAGGCGTCCACGGCGGCCTTCGCGCTGTTCACGCTCAGCACCAGATCCGCGCCGCGGGCGGCCTCCGCCTCGCTGCCGGTGCCGGTGATGCCCAGGCCCGCGGACACCGCCGGATCGTAGCCGCGCACGCGGGCGCCGGCGGCTACCAGGTCGCGTGCGATCAGCGAACCGGCCTCCCCCAGGCCGAGCACCGCAATGACCAGCGAGCGCTGGTCCGGGTTCACCACGCGCGCGGCGGCTCGGCGCGGACGCCCGCGCCTTCCGGCGGAACGGGCTGACCGGCAGGGGGGTCGGCGACACCGTCATCGCTGGGTCCGGCCGGGCCTGGCTGGGCCCCGGCCGACTGCCCGAAGTAGTCACTGATCAGCTCGCGCTGCTGGGCCAGGAGCTGGTCGAAGTGCTTGTCCACGTTCTGTTCGCCGATCGCTTCCGCGGTCAGGTACAGGTCCTTGAGCTGCTCGAGCTTGCGGGCCCGGGCCTGCTCCGGCGCCTCCTGACGGCCGCTCCCGGCCTCGCCCCGCGACCCCTGCTCCGCCTCGGCGGACGGCTGCTGGCCAACCGCGCTAGCCGGCGTGCTCGAGGGCAGCAGCGGCTCGAACGGGCCGCGAGCTTGTTCATGCTGCGGCGCGGCATCCTCGGCCAGCAGGTCATACCAGTACGCGGCGTCATCCGCGGCCGGCCGCCGCGGTGATGGCGGTGGCGCCGGCTCGCTCACGTCGCGGTACACGTACACGTCCCGGTCCGAGGGCCGCGCCGGATCGGCAGGCCAGGCGGGGTCCGGGCGGCCTCGGCCAGCCGGCGCCGGGCCGCGCGCGGGTCGGATGACCTGTGCGTACCCGCCGTCGAAGGGTGCGCCAGGACCGGCCGGACCTGGTCCTGGCCAGGCACCCGGAGCTCCCGGTCCCGGCGGGCGCGGCCCCGGGGCTCCCGGTCCCGAGGCTCCCGGTCCTGGGCCTCCCGGTCCCGGAGGGCCGGGCGGCGCTGGCCGCCAGCCGGGGGGTGGACCGTAGCCGGGACCGGCTGACGGCCGGCCGGTTCCGGTCGCCGGTCCTGGGCCCGGTCCTGGCCCTGGCCCGGATGGTGGCGGGCCGGATGGCGGCGGGCCGGATGGCGGCGGGCCCGGGGCGCGCGGAGCGAGAGGGATGGACGCGGTCGAAGGGCGGCCCCTGGGCGTCCGGCCGCCAGGGCTCGCGGGGCGGGGCCGCATCATGCGGGGAGTGCCCCGGCCGTTGCGCCGGGCCGGGGCGCGGCGGCGGACCCTCACGGAACGGGGCACGGGACCGGGCGCCTGGGGTCTCGCCGGACGGGAAGGCCTCGCCTGGCCGCATCCGCCCCTGGGATGACATGGGCGGCTGAGGTGGCCGGCCGGCCGGGCCTGGCGGTGGTCCCCAGCCGGCGCCCGGCCCGGAGGCCTGGTACGGCCCGGCCTGGTACGGCCCGGCCTGGTATCCGGCCTGGTATCCGGGCCGCGATGGAGCGGTCCCCATGCCGCCGGTGGCGGGCCGCGCCTGACCCGGGCCGCCGCGGGATGCGCCGGGTGGTGCGCCGTGCGCGGCGCCGCCCGCGGCGGGCGGCGCTGCGGGCGGGGGGAAGGCCTCGCGAGCGCCCCCGGACGGCTGGGACCTCATGGCGCCCTGAGGGCTGTCGAACCCGGAAGACTTGGCTGCTGTTCCCCCGGAGCCCGGCGTGCGCACGTCCCGGGGAACATCGATCAGGCCGCCTGGCGAATACACGCTCGTCGGCTTCAGCACCCGTCCCCGCTCCCGGCCCGGCGCCGAGGACCCCGCCCGGTGCCGGTGACCAGCGGGCCGACGGCGGCGCGACCTTCCGCCCCGGGTGAACGCCAACACCAGCAGAGCAGCCAGGCCGACGACGAGGCCCGCCGCGCCGACGGCCACGCCCAGGCTGGTGTAATGACTTCCGGAGTGCCTGCCGATCAGGTGGGTGGCCGTGCTCGCCACCACGAGAAACCCGCCCGCTAGGACCAGCACGGCGCTGACCACCGACAGGATAATGACAAGCCGCACCCTCCGGGGAGGGGCGGTATCGGAGCGCACCGCTCAACGATCGCATCGCGGTATGTCCCCCGCAAGCCATACGGGCAGGTCCGCCCATCACGACTTGCCTTCGGGACCGTTACCCGGGAGCCTCGCGCGGGCCGCGTCCATCCGGTGAGGCGGGCCCGCGATACGTTAAGGGCCATGAGCACTCAGGCGGACAAGGCACGCCAGTTCTTGGCCCTGCACCAGCCGGGCAACCCCCTCCTGCTGCCGAACCCATGGGACCTCGGCTCGGCCAGGCTGCTCGCGTCCCTGGGCTTCCAGGCGCTGGCCACCACGAGCTCCGGCTTCGCCGCCTCCCTGGGCCGCAACGACGGCTCGGTAAGCCTGCAGGAGGCGCTGGTCCACTCGGCGGTCATCGTCGCGGCGACCGACCTGCCGGTCTCGGCCGACCTGGAGAACGCCTTCGCGGATGAGCCCGCCGGGGTCGCGGAGACCATCGCGCTGGCTATCGAGGTCGGGCTCGCGGGCGGCTCGGTAGAGGACTTCACCGGGCGCCAGGACGACCCGATCTATGACATCCGGCTGGCGGCCGAGCGGGTGGCCGCGGCGGCGCAGGTCGCCCACACAGGCCCGGTTCCCTTCGTGCTCACCGCCCGGGCCGAGAACTACCTGCACGGACGGCCGGATCTGGCCGACACGATCACCAGGATGCAGGCCTACCAGGTGGCCGGCGCCGATGTGCTCTACGCGCCCGGCCTGCGCGATATCTCCGATATCCGCCAGCTGATCGGCGAGGTCGACCGGCCGGTCAACGTGCTGGCCATCGGCGGCGCGCCGCCCGTGCCCGAACTGGCCGAAGCCGGCACGAGCCGGATCTCGGTCGGCGGCTCGTTCGCGTTCGCCGCGCTGGGCGCCCTGGTCAGCGCGGCCACCGAACTGCGGGACCAGGGCACGTACGGCTATCAGGCGGCCAGTGCCGTCGGCCGGCAAGCCACCATGCAGGCCTTCGGCTGACGGGTGGATCGCCGGGCCGGCTAGAACTGCGGCACCACGTCCGAGGCGATCAAGGCCAGGTGATCGAGGTCGCTGAGGTCAAGCACCTGCAGGTAGATCCGCTCCGCTCCGATCTCGGCGTACTCCGCGATCTTGGCCGCGACCTCACCGGGCGTGCCGCCCAGGCCGTGTTCGCGCATATCGGCGGGCTCACGGCCGATCGCGGCGGCCCGGCGGCGGAACTCGGCTTCGTCCTTTCCGCAGCACACCGTCTGCGCGACGGAGTAGGTCATGGTCGCCGGGTAGCGCCCGGCCGCCTCGCAGGCCTCGCGGACGCGCGCGAACCCGGCCGCTGAATCCGGCACCGACTGGAACGGCACGTTGAACTCGTCCGCGAACCGGGCCGCCAGCCGCGGCGTCCGGCGGGGACCCCCGCCGCCGAGCAGGACCGGCGGGCGGGGCCGCTGCGCGGGCTTCGGCAGGGCGGGCGAATCGGTCAGCTGGTAATGCGCCCCGTCGAACGAGAACATCTCGCCTTCGGGCGTCCCCCACAGCCCGGTGATGACCGCGAGCTGCTCCTCCAGGAGGTCAAAGCGCTCGCCCAGCGAGGGGAACGGGATGCCGTAGGCGGCGTGCTCGGCCTCGAACCAGCCCGCGCCGAGGCCGAACTCAACCCGGCCGCCGCTCATCTGGTCGACCTGGGCCACCGTGATCGCCAGCGGGCCGGGAAGCCGGAACGTGGCCGCGCTCATCAGCGTCCCGAGCCTGATGCGGCTGGTCTCGACGGCCAGGCCTGCCAGGGTGATCCATGCGTCGGTCGGGCCGGGCAGCCCGGAGACATCGCCCATCTTCAGGTAGTGGTCGGACCTGAAGAACGCATCGAACCCGAGCTCCTCGGTGGCCACCGCTACGTTCCGCAGCGTCTGGTAGGCGGCCCCCTGCTGCGGCTCGGTGAAGATCCGGAATTTCATGCCCCCATCCTGCCAGGGCCCCGCGGATCATCCGGGTCCGCAGGGGCGAAGAACCGGTTCCAGCTGACCTCGCCCGCCCCGGTGCGCTGCCCCAGCCAGCTCACCCCGGTCCTGACGTAACACGGGGCCAGCGTGCGCGGCGCCATGGCCGGGCGCACCGCGTCGATGATGACCACCAGGGCCCGGCCCGAGCCCAGGCACTCCTCGCCCGCCCGCATGGCCCGGCCGCGGTCGTCGGTAATCCCCATGGCGACTGAGGATCCAGAGGCACCGTTCAGCGCCGTCCACGAGTAGAAGATCAAGATCATGACCCGTCCTGGATTCTGGCTCCGCGCGGTTCTTCGGGCCCGTAGCGACCCCGGCCGTTTCAGACGTTAACGCACTATTGATTCCTCGTCTAATCTCGACTAGTGTCGAAGCGTTGCGATTGGCAATATTGCCAATCGAGTACGGTACGAGAGTGTCGATAAGTGACGAATCGGACCCAAGAGCCTATGTGCGCTTGGCCGCCCTATTGCGCCGGCAGATCGCCGAGGGAACCCTCGCGCCCGGCAACCCGACGCCGTCTATCACTACCCTGAGCCAGCAGTACGGCCATGCGCGGCAGACGTGCGCCAAGGCGCTGCGGGTGCTGGAAGACGAAGGCCTGCTCGTCCGCATCCCCGGGCTCGGGTACTACGTTAAGGGAACGACCGGCTCCCAGACGCCCGCCTAGCTGGAGACACGTTGAGGCTACTGCTAGTCGGCGCCCCGGGCAGCGGCAAGGGGACGCAGAGCCAGGCGCTGGCCTCGCTCTACGGCATCGAGCACATCTCCTCCGGGGAGGTGCTGCGCGCCGAGGTCCGGGCCGGTACCCCTCTAGGCCAGGAGGTCGCGGCCTTCCAGCGCCGCGGCGACCTGGTCCCGGACCAGACCGTCTTCGACCTGGTCATCCCGGCGGTGGCCGACGCCAGCGCCCGCGGCGGGTACATCCTGGACGGGTTCCCCCGCACCGTGTCCCAGGCCCTGGAGGCCGCCGACGTGGCCCGGCGGCTTGACCTGACTCTGGACGCCGCCATCTACCTGAACGTGCCCGGACCAGTCCTGCTGCAACGGCTGCTTGCCCGGGGCCGCCCGGACGACACGGCCGAGGTGATCAAGCACCGGCTCGAGGTGTTCACCGAGACGACCAGCCCCCTCATCGCCTACTACCGGCAGCGAGGCATCCTGCTGGAAGTGCAAGGGGACCAGCCGCCCGAGGCCATCACCGCCGAGATCCAGGCTCGCCTGGCTGATCGGTGACCTCGCCGGCGGTCAAGGTCGCGACGCACTCGACGTGGTGGGTCATGGGGAACGCGTCGAAGGCGCGAAGGCCGTCCAGAGCCCAGCCGCGTCCGGTCAGCAGCCCGATGTCCCGGGCCAGCGTGGCCGGGTCACAGGACACGTAGACGAAGCGGTCGACCCCGTTCTGGCCCGCGCTGAGGTACTCGATGACCTCGCGGGACAGCCCGGACCGGGGCGGGTCGGCCACCGCCAGCCGGGCAGGCGGGAGAAGGCCGCGGGTCAGGACCGACACCACGTCGCCCTTGTGCACCCGGGCCCAGGGCCACTCCCGCAGGTTGTGCCGGGCGTCGCGGACCGCCGCGTCGTCGGCCTCGACCCCGACGACCATCCCGCCCGGCCCGACCGCCAGGGCCAGGACCCCGGCGAACAGGCCCGCGCCGCAATACAGGTCGAGCGCCACGTCACCCGGCTGAGGCTCGAGGCCGGCCAGCACGGCGGCGGCCAGCGTGTCCGCCGCAGCGGGGTGCACCTGCCAGAACGCTCCGGCGCTGACTCGCCAGTCCCGGCCCGCCGCGCGCTGGCTGAGGTAGCCCCGGCCGCGTACCGGGGTCAGACGGCGGTTCTGGGATGCGGCCCGGCGGAGCACTGTATCCGCACTGACCTGCTCGGCCGCGGTTCCCGCGCTCCGGCCCGGTGAGACGATCACCGCCCGTTCGCCCGATCCGGCGGCCACCAGGGCCTCGACCGAGGCCTCGCCTGGCCACCGGCGTTTGGTCAGGCCCAAGTCGGTGAGGTCCGGATGGGCGATCAGGCACTCCCCCACGTCGATGACCTGGTGCGACCGGTGGGCGCGCAGCCCCGCCACGCCGTCGTCCCGCACCGCGAACTGCACCCGGGTCCGCCAGCCCAGCCCCGCCGGCGGGTTCTGGTCGCCGTCCTGGTCACCCGGCAGGGCTTCCACCGTGACCTCGCGGTCCAGGCCCGCCATCCGCCGCAGCTGCTGGCGGACCACCGCGGCCTTGATCGCCCGCTGCGCGGACAAGGTGGCGTGCTGCCAGTCGCAGCCGCCGCAGCCGCCGGGATGCGCGTGCGGGCAGGGCGGGGCGATCCGGTCGGGCGACGGGGTCAGGATCTCCACCGCTTCGGCCCGCACGAGGCGAGAGGTGACCTCGGTGACGCGGGCCATCACCCGCTCCCCCGGCAGCGCGTGGCGCACGAACAGCACCGGTCCGTCGGCCGGCCGGGCGACGCACCATCCGCCGTGGGCCACGTCAGAGACCGTCACCTCAACGATCTCACCGGGGGTGTAATCCATGGGCTCGAATTCTCGCACGTGAGGGCGTACCTTTGGCGAGGCATCCCGGATCGGGGACTCCACTCAACTGGAGGGACGGTCGTGCACATCGTGATCATGGGCTGCGGACGAGTCGGGTCGACGCTAGCCCACATCCTCGAGGACCGAGGCGCCAGCATCGCGGTCATCGACAGGGACCCCGAGGCGTTCCGCAAGCTCCGGTCCTCCTTCAAGGGCGACAAGATTACCGGCATCGGCTTCGACCGGGCCGTGCTCACCCAGGCGGGCACCGAGCGCGCTGACGCCTTCGCCGCGGTGAGCAGCGGCGACAACTCCAACATTCTCTCGGCCCGGGTCGCCCGCGAGGTCTTCGGCGTGCAGCGGGTCGCGGCCCGGATCTACGACCCGCGGCGGGCCGAGGTCTACGAGCGGCTGGGCATACCCACCGTGGCCACGGTGCGCTGGACCGCCGACCAGATGCTGCGCAAGCTGCTCCCGGAGGGCAGCGAGGCGCTCTGGCGGGACCCCACCGGGAAGATCGTGCTGGCCGAGGTCGCCTTCTCACCGCACTGGATCGGCGAGCAGGTCAAGTCGGTCGAGGCCAGCACGCTGACCCGGATCGTGTTCGTCGACCGGCTCGGCCAGGCGTTCGTGCCCGACGGCGGAACCGTCCTGCAAGAAGGCGACGTGATCCACGTCCTGGCCAGGGAAGACGACATGGACCGGATCGCCGCGGCCTTCGCGGCCCGGGGAGGGGGACACTGATGCGGGTCGCGATAGCCGGTGCCGGGGCGGTCGGCCGCTCCATCGGCAGCGAGCTGCTGGAGAACGGGCACGAGGTACTGCTCATCGACCACGACCCCAAGGCGATCGCGATCGAGGCCGTGCCGCGGGCCGAATGGCTGCTCGCCGACGCGTGCGAGATCAGCTCCCTCGACGACGCGCAGCTGTACCGGTGCAACGTGGTCATCGCGGCGACCGGCGACGACAAGGCGAACCTGGTCGTGGCGCTGCTGGCCAAGACCGAGTACGGGGTGCCCCGGGTCGTGGCGCGGGTGAATGACCCGAGCAACGAATGGCTGTACAACGAATCGTGGGGCGTCGACGTCGCGGTCTCCACCCCGCGGCTGCTCTCGGCCCTGGTCGAGGAGGCGGTCAGCGTTGGCGACCTGGTGCGGCTGATGACGTTCGGGCAGAGCGAGGCCAGCCTGGTCGAGCTGACCATGCCGGCCGACGCACCGCTGGTCGGACAGCGCGTCGGCGGCATCATCTGGCCCGCGGACACCTCGCTGGTCGCCATCTTGCGCGAGGGCCGGGTCCTGGTCCCGCATGCCGATGATCCGCTCCAGGCCGGTGACGAGCTGTTCTTCGTGACCAGCGAGGACGTGGAGGAGGAACTCGGCCGGCTGCTGAGCGCTAACGAGTCTCGGTGAACTCCGGGCCGCGCTCGAAGGGGTTCAGGTCGGGCTGGAACCTGTTCTCCTCGGCCGCGGCGGCGGCCTGTTCCTCGAAGGCCTGCTGAGCTTCCGGCGGCAGCCGCAGCTCCAGGATGTCCCGCGGCGGCACCGGGTGCTCCCCGCGTACCACCACGACGTCCCTGAAGATCTCCTCAAGCAGTCCGGCGGGCTCCCCACCCACCCCCCTTCCCCCTTCATGGCGGCCGGGCCGGTGAACAAGCCGCGCAGGAACCAGCGCGGGCCGTCGACGCCGACGAACCGGACTAGCCGCATCCCGGAGGCGGGCTGCCCGGGTTCGGTCGGCACCCGGGCCATGAGCTCGGTGCCGAACGATCCCTGGAGCTCCTGGCTGTCCCCGCCGGCCTCGCGGACCTCCTTGACGATCTCGCCGCGGACGTCATCCCACAGTGCGCCTCGCCGCGCCGCGGCGAACGCCTGGACCTGCATCTCGCTCTCGCCGTGCCGGATGGTCACCCACGCGCCGTGCTGGTCGGCCATGACGAGCTGAATCTCATGCTCTGGACCCATCGGAACCTGCAGGCTGCCCAGGTCAACCCGGTCGCGAGGCGGGAAGGCCTGCGCCAGAATCCCAGGGGCCCTGCAGCCCCTCTGATCCCCCTTGGCCGGGCTCGTCGTAGGCCGCATCGTCGAACTCGTCGTCGGCCAGTGCCTGGCCGTCCTCGGGTTCGCTGGGCCAGCCCCGGCCAACGTCTGCTGAACGACGTCGACGAAACACTCCGTACGCTCCTTCTTCTTCTGCTTGCTCAGGACACCAGTTCGGTGCGTTCCGCGCCGTGGCCTCCGGTCGAGCCGAAGCCGCCGTCGCCGCGCACCGATCCCGGGAGGACCTCTACTTCATGGAATGTGGCCCGCTCGACCCGCTGGATGACCAGCTGCGCGATCCGGTCGCCCCGCTTGAAGCTGACCGGCTGGTCCCGGTCGGTATTCAGCAAGGTCACCTTGATCTCGCCGCGGTAGCCCGCGTCGACCGTGCCGGGCGCGTTGACCAGCGTCACCCCGTACTTCGCGGCCAGGCCCGAGCGAGGGTGCACGAACGCCGCGTACCCGGCGGGCAGGGCGATGGCCAGCCCGGTCCGCACCAGCGCTCGCTGACCCGGGGCCAGCTCGACGTCCTCGGCCGCCGTCAGGTCCGCGCCCGCGTCCCCCGGATGAGCGTACGACGGCAGCGGAACGCCGGGATCAAGTCGCTTGATCAGCACGTCGGGGTCGGAATGCGGCAACGAGAACTCCTTGACTTACACGCAGGGTGAGGGGAGGGCGACATCCGGGCACTGAGCCCATCGTACTTTCCCCCGTGCCAGCCTATGTGTCGTCCGGACTGAGATCCTCGGGTTCGCTCCGGCGCAGTTCGGGCAGCGCCCGGGTGATCACGGCCACGATGGGCACGGCCACTACAGCCCCGGGGATGCCGGCCAGGACACCGCCGGCCGCGAGCGACAGGATAACCGCCAGCGGGTGCAGCCTGATCATCTTTCCGACTACCTGAGGCTGGAGCAGATGGGCCTCCAGCTGATCCTCGATGACCAGGATGCCCAGCAGGATGACGGCGTCGACCCAGCCCTTGGTGGCCAGCGTCACCACGATGGCCAGTGTCCCCGCCACCAGCAGGCCCACCAGGGGGACGAAGGCGGCCATGAACACCACTACGGCGAGCGGCACGGCCAGCGGGACGCCCATGATCCACAAGGCCACGCCGACCACGATCGCGTGAATGGCGGCCACGATGACGGTACCGCGCATGTAGTAGACCACGACCAGCCACGAGGCGTGCCCGGCCCGGTCCATCCGGCGCGCGGTGTCGGTCCGCATCGCGCCCAGTAGCCAGCTCCAGATCCGCTCTCCGTCCTTGATCAGGAAGAAGGTGACGAAGAGCATGAGGACCAGGCCGCCGAAGAACTCAGAGGCAATCTTGCCCCCCGTGACCACGGTGCCTTCGACCAGCGATTTGTGCTTGCTGAGGTAGCTGGGGATGTTGTTCAGGAACTTCTGGGCGTTGTTGTTCTTAAGGTGGAAGGGCGGCCCGGCCAGCAACGACTGGATTTGCGCGGTGGTGTGCTTGGCCTCGGCGAGCAGGGTCGGGTAGTCGGCGCTCACCCGGTTGGCGACCAGCGTGACCAGGCCGCCGACCACCGCGGCCGCAATGAGCAGGGTGACCCAGGTCGCGGCCAGCGCGGGCAGCCCGGCCCGGCGCAACCGGGCCGTCAGCGGCTGCAGGATGGCGGTGAGCAGCAGGGCCGCGATGCACGGCACGACCACGATGTAGAGCAGGCCCAGGACGCGCGCGATCAGGTAGATGACGACGGCCAGCAGCAGCAGTCGCCAGCCCCAGGCGGAGGCCGTGGCCAGCCAGCTCGGCACCCGGCTCTGCTCTGGGACGGTCCGGCGGTGATCCGGGCCGCCGCCGGGCTTGCGGCCGGGCTCGCCTGCGCGGTTGATCTCGCCTGCGCGGTTGATCTCGCCTGCGCGTGTTGATCTCGCCTGCGCTGTTGATCTCGCCTGCTGCGTGTTGATCTCGCCTGCGCTGTTGAGTTCGCGTACCGCCTCGCCGCGGGAGATCTGCTCCTTCACCCCCGTGCCGCGGGCGATCCGCTCCTCTTCCCCGGCCCCCGTTGTCACTCATGCCCGGACGGCTACCATTTTCTGCGTCGTTTACTCCGGATTGACCGGGACTCGTGCCCGCCCGCCAGGTCGCCGAGAACCATTGCCTGGTCTCGCGGCTGGCCCGTCGCGCTCGCCCCCGCCACGACTCCATCGGACCAACTACCCTCGACTGCATGCGCGATTACCGCGAACGGCTGTACGTACCGCTCGTCTGGTGGCTGCTCGCCGTGCCAATCGTCCTCATCCTCGGCGGAACACTGTACGCCGGCCTGCCCTGGCCCTGGCCGATCGTCATCATCGGCGGCCTGGCCGTGGGATGCACGGCGCTGCTGATCGCCATCGGCCGGGGAACGGTCGAGACCGATAACGCAGTGCTGCGGGCCGGGGACGCCGCGCTGCCTCTGGCGGCCATCAGCGAGGTCGTCGCCCTCGACGAAAAGCAGACCGCGCGGCTGCGCGGCCCGCGAGCCGATCCGGCCGCGCGTTTTTACTCGCGACCCTACCTCAAGGAATCCGTGTACCTGGCCGTCGATCCGGCGGTCTCGGGGGACGCCGGGGTGCCGTACTGGCTGATCGGCAGCAGGCACCCGGCGGAGCTGGCCGCAGCGCTCGAACGGTGCCGGATTCGAGGCGGGCACGAGCCAGTGGCATGATGGCGCGGACGGGGCGGACGGGGCGAGGGTTTGATTGTTGGGCGGCAAGCGTGGGTAATGGGTGGGCGGCTAAGGAGGCAATGGGATGGCTGACAACAGGAAAGTGGATCTCGGGACCAAGATCACCAGCGCGGTGGCGGCCATGGCCGCCGCCTTCGTGGCGCGCAAGGTGATCACCCTGGTCTGGACCAAGGCCACCGGCAAGGAGCCTCCCACGCATCCGGAGGATCCGCAGGTGGCGCTGCGCGAGGCGCTCAGCTGGTCCATGCTGACCGGCGTGACTGTCGAGGCCGCGAGGCTGCTCGCGACCCGGGCTGCGGCGCGTAGAACGCACAGCGGCCCGGACGGCGAGCCTGCCAACGCCGCGGACGTCTAGCCTGCGGGGGGTGCCAGGGGGGTCGCCCCCCCGTGGTCACGCCGCGCACTCCCGGCAGACAAGCTGGCCATTGCGATCTTCGGCAAGCTGACTCCGGTGGTGCACAAGGAAGCACCGCGAACACGTGAACTCATCCGCCTGACGGGGTATCACCCGGAACGAGAGTTCCTCGTTCGACAAGTCTGCCCCCGGCAGCTCCAGAGACTCGGCAACGTCGTCGGGGTCAAGATCGATAGTGCTCGATGACTTGTCCATCCGGCGTGCCTGAAGTTCCTGAAGGCTGTCCTCAGTCAGGTCATCGTCCGTCTTCCGCGGGCTGTCATAATCGGTAGCCATCTGAGTACTCCATCCCCCTTCATCCGTAGTGCGCACTCGCTGCGCGGGTGTAACGCTTTCAAGGGCCTAGTTGTGCCCGATTCCGGCGGGGAATTCTGTCACGTTCGCGCCCGGCGCACACGCGCCACGCCGAAACTCCTGACGCGTCCTAATACGGGCTGGTCAAGCGTGCGGTTCACGACCCCGCGGCGCGTCGCGCTCAGGATCGGCTCTGGTGAGGAAAGTATCCAGGTGCCGGAACAGCTCGGGACCCGCCGCGACCGTCATGGACGTGCTCTCCGGCCGGCCGGACAGTCCCCCGACCAGCGCGCCGGCCTCCCGCGCGATCAGGCCGCCGGCGGCGTAGTCCCAGTAGTTCAGGCCGCGCTCGAAGAACGCGTCCAGCCGGCCCGCGGCCACCGAGCACAGGTCGACGGCGGCGGATCCGCCGCGCCGGATGTCCCGCACATGCGGCAGCAGGGCGGCCACGACCTCGCCCTGGACCCGGCGGCGCCTGGGGTCATAACCAAAGCCGGTCCCGACCAGCGCCTGGCCGAGCGGCACGCCGGAGTTGCAGCGCAGCCCGATGGCGGCCGCGGGGTTACCGTCCCGGTGCAGCCAGGCCCCGTGGCCCGCGGCCGCGGTGAACCTCTCACCGAACCGGGGCACCTCCACCACCCCGGCCACGATGGTGCCGTCGACCTCGGCGGCGATCGACACCGCCCAGTCGGGCAGGCCGTAGAGGTAGTTGACCGTCCCGTCAAGGGGGTCCACCACCCAGCGCACCCGGGCCTGGTCCCGGGCGCCAGTCACCGCGTCCGGGCCGCCCAGGGTCTGGCCGCCTTCCTCACCGAGGACGGTGTCGCCAGGGCGGACCGCCCTGATCCACTCGGTGATCAGCGCCTCGGACCGGCGGTCCATCTCCGTTACCACGTCCGTCGGGCTCGACTTGGTGTCGACGACCTCGGGGCGCTCGTCGCCGCGCCATGAAGCCAGCAGCCGGCCCGCCTCGCGGGCCGCGTTCACCGCGATCCGCAGCAGCTCCTCGGGATCGCTCACCGGGCGCCGCCGCAGCAGTCGGCCGGGCAGGTCTGGCTCGGCATGCCCATGGTCCCCAGTGCGGCATCTTCCGATCCGGGGAGATCGCGGGGCAGCGCCAGGCGTTCGGTGACCAGTTCGGTGACCATCGACGCGAAGCGCGGGCTGGTGCCGGGCGTGGCCGCCCGGGCGAACGCCAGGCCGAGCGCGTCGGCGGTCTGCGCCGCCTCCACGTCCAGGTCGTGCCTGACCTCCATGTGGTCGGACACGAAGCCGACCGGGACCACCACGACAGCCTGGGTGCCTGACTTGGCCAGCTCGCCGAGATGGTCGCGCACGTCAGGTTCCAGCCAGGGCTGGGCCGGCGGGCCGCTCCGGCTCTGGTAGGCGAGCGACCATCGGTGCGCCCCCGCTCCGGTCCGTTCGGCAATAAGACGGGCCGCCTCGGTCAGCTCGGCAACGTACCGTCCCCGCTCCCCGGCGGGCCCGCTGGCCTCAGCCATCGCCACCGGGATGCTGTGCGCGGTGAATACCAGGTGAGCGTCGTCGCGAACCTCGGCCGGGAGGGTGGCCAGCGCCGCGTCGACGTGGCCGGCGAAGGGCTCGATGAAGCCCGGATGGTTGAAGAACCGCCTGACCTTGTCGATCCGCGGGGCGCCGGGACCGACCGCCGCACGGGCCCGCTCGATGTCGTCCAGGTACTGTCTGCAGCTCGAGTAGGAACTGTAGGCCGAGGTCACGAACGCGACGGCCCGGCGGACGCCGTCCTGGGCCATGGCCCGCACCGTGTCGGCCAGGTAGGGCGTCCAGTTCCGGTTCCCCCAGTAGAGGGGAAGCGCCAGGCCGTTCGCCGCGAAATCGGCCCGCACCGCGGCCAGCAGGTCCCGGCATTGCTGGTTGATCGGACTTACTCCGCCGAACGCGTAGTAGTGCTCGGCCACGCCGGCCAGCCGCTCCGGCGGGACGTTCCGGCCGCGGGTGACGTTGGCCAGGAACGGCATCACGTCGCCGGGGCCTTCCGGGCCGCCGAACGAGACGAGCAAGAACGCGTCGTAAGCCGGCATGCCTCCCATCCAACCAGGGGCACCGGGTTGGTATTGCCGCCGGCATGGCCTTCAGATCGGCGCCGGAAACCGGTTGGAACGGTCCGATATCGTGATGGTCATGGGATCCAGCGGCCGATGACGGGGGTCGACGACACCCGCGGGACCATCGGCCGATCCTCCGCACGCAGGCTGCCCGCCCCGCTGCGGCCGTACGCGGACATCTTCCGGGTTCCGGGCGCCTGCCGCTTCTCGGCGGCGGGCCTGCGGCGCCTGCGGCCACCGCGGATCCCGGCCTGAGCGCCGCCGTGGTCAGGAATGGTTCTGGGCGTACTCGGCGGCCAGGGCCAGCACCTCGTTGACGTACCAGGTGGCGTGGTTGTAGGAGAAGATCGCCCCGGACAGCGTGGCGCTGCTCCCGCCGCCGGAGGCGCACAGCAGGCGCGCGGCCGACGGGACGGCGTCCAGCGGGTTCCAGATGTCCGGGGTACCGGTCTGACCGAACCCGTCGGTGCCCCACATGGCCCAGGTGGAGGGCTCGAACTGCATGGGCCCCTCCGCTCCGGCGCTCGACGGGCCCTCGTTGGCGCCGTCGCCGCTCTCGATCTCACCGATCGCGGCCAGCACGGTCCAGGACAGGCCCGGGCAGTATTGCGCGGCCGAGGTCTTGAACAGGTCGATCCAGTTGGCCGGCACGCCGGCCGGGGCGTTCGGCTCCACCGGCAGGCTGCCCGCCGTGTTAAGGGTGTATGCCACCAGGTTCACGACCTGGCCGCCCTTGCCGATGATGACCGCGACCTGCGCCTTCAGCGAGGCGAGGTTGTCCCGCGGCGCGTTGATCAGGACCGCGAAGTTCTTGGCCAGCCCGAGCTGCGCGGAGCGGGTCAGGTTCACGATCGCGTCCGCGCCCGGCACGCTGAGCTCGCTCGGCCTGCCGAACGGCACCTGCTCCATGATCGCGGCGGAGACCGGATATGACTGCCCGGCGGTCAGGTGGAGCTTGCGGGCTGCGGCGGCGGTGCTGATGAGCTGGCCCTGGCTCAGGTCCGACCAGATTGTCGCCGAGGTCGCCGTGGCCAGCGGGGTCCAGGGCCGGAAGGCCTGCGGCGAGACGCCGAGCACGTTGGCGCCCCGCCCGTTGACCGTGACCTTGCCGCCGTCGACGGGCAGCACGGCCGCCACGCCGCCCAGCTTGCGGATCTTGGCCAGCTGGGCCGGGGTGATCCCGCCGGGGACCGCGGCGATGAGGTCCGGCACGAACTGCTGCCGGGACCCGGAGGAACTGGCCGGCCCGGAGGCGGGCCCGGAAGGGGATACCGCCCCCGGCAAGGATGCGGACGAGACGTGCGAGGAAGGGGGACCGCCGGCCGGAGACACCACCGACGCGTCAGCGGCCTGGACCGCGGATACGGCGACGCCCACGGACAGCACGGCCGCCGTCAGGGCAACTCGGCGCAGAGACAAAGACAGCACAATGTATATGACAATATAAGGCGCCCTTCACCAACAGAAACCCTCGAACGAGTTCTTAAAGAGATCTTCAGCTTTGCTAGACAGTTCCCCAGGATCGCCGCAACCAGAGAGAGGCTCATGGCGCACAGCCCGGAACAGGTGCCGGTCATCGCGGTCGCGAGCGGGAAGGGCGGCGTCGGGAAGACGACGGTCGCGGTGAACCTCGCCCTGGCGCTGACCGCCCAGGGGCAGCGGGCCGGCCTGGTCGACGCCGACCTGTACGGGCCCGACGTGCCGCGGATGATGGGCCTGCGGCGGCGCGCCGAAGCGGGCCACGTCACGCTGTTCGCCCGGCCGGGCGCGCCCGACTCCCGCCTGCAGACGGTCAGCGCGCACGGGGTCCAGCTCGCGTCGGCGGCCTTGCTGCTCGGCGAGAACCAGGGCCTGGGCATCACCGGCGGCATCGCCCAGCTGCTCACCCGCCGGCTCCTGGCCGACACCGAGTGGAGCGCGCTTGACTACCTGGTGGTGGATCTCCCGCCGGGCACCGCCGATATCCAGCAGTTCGTCTTCGCCCTGTCCGGGCGCGCACTGTACGTGCTGGTCGTGGCGACGCCGCAGGTCATCGCGCACCAGGATGCGCGGCGGCTGCTCGCCCACCTCACCCCGCGGCGCAGCGCGGCCGGGTCCAGGACCGAGGTGGCCGGGGTGGAGAACATGAGCGGCCAGATCTGCCCCGGCTGCGGCCAGACCACCCCGCTCTTCCCGTCGGCTCCCGACCAGGACAGCATCTGGGGCCTGATCCCGAGGCTGGCCAGCATCCCGTTCAGCTACCAGGCCGCGCGGGACGCCGACGAGGGACGGCCGGTCATGGTCACCGGCGCTGTCCCGGAGCAGGTCGCCGCGTACCAGCTGGTCGCCGAGCAGCTCCGCACGCGCCTCGCGGACCTGTGAGGCACGATCAGGCGATGGGGCCGAACCGGATGTCGTGCGCCGCCTCAGGCGCGCAGAAGGCCAGCATGCGCTCGGCCTCGCTCCGCACCTGAGCGTGTTCCCGGGCCGGGCCGAACAGCTCGATGGTGACGGTGGCCGCCTGCTTGGCCCGGGCCAGCCGCCACATCCCGGCCACGAACCCGTCGATCAGGACCGATCCGGGGAAGATCCCGTTGTCGGTGGACAGCCGCCCGAAACTCGCGGCGCTGACCACGCGGCTCCGGTCGGCGTGCGAGAGCACCAGGTTGTCGAACTCGGCGATCAGCCGGACGGGGACGGGTACATCGGCGTCCGGCCGCGGCGCTGACGGCAGGTCGAACAGCTCGGCGCCGTTCTCGTCCCGGAAGGTGAGCAGGGACGGCCGGAGTTGCTCCACGGCCGATCGCACGCCGGTCAGCCCGGACCAGGCCTGCACATCCCGGACCGTTGCGGGACCGAACGCGCCTAGGTACCTGGTGACCAGCGCCGGCAGCCCCAGCGGGCCGTGTTGCGCGGCTTGCGGACCGAGCCAGTGCTCGGCCGAGGTGTGCCGTGACGGGCCGGAGCGGCCCCAGACGGCCCGCGGCGGCACCTGCACGAGCGGCACGAACGCGCGGACCGCCTGCGCCAGGTCGGCGGCCCGGCAACCCGGCCACCGGCTGGCCAGCGCCTGGCCGAGCTCGCTAAAGGTCATCGGCTCGGCTTCGACCAGGGCCCGGCCGGCGGCCGCGAGCGCTGCCGTATCCACGCCCGCCAGCCGCTTGCCGTGCGCGTTGCGCATGCCGCGCTCGATCACCGGCTGGAGCAGCCCGCGCAGCGGCAGGCAGTCCCGGGCTGACACCAGGTGGATGGTGCCGCGCATGACCGCGATCCTGACCACGCTCCGGTCGGTGATCAGCGCGGCCAGGTCATCGGGCCGGAATCCGCCCAGCCGGGACCACAGCCCGTAGTAAGGCGGAAACGGCGCCTGGGCCTGCAGACCGACCAGGTGCTCGACGGCCGCGATCACCGCGGCTGAGCGGCGGCTGGCCTCCGCGGGCAGGTCAGCGCGGTCGAGCAGCAGCTGCCGGCTGAGCAGGGCCCGGTTGAGCGCCCGCTGGCTCAGCACCGCCTGACTGCTCACGGCTGGAAGGCTAGCAGTGGCACCGTTGGGGCGAATGTCGGGCAGCTACCACGCGGACGGCTACGCTCTTGCTATGAACCAGGAGGCAAGCCGCGGTCCCGCCAGCGCCGCGCCCCGCGGGACCGGGCGGCCACCGAGGAAACCACCCGCCAGGCCGTCGCTCGGCGGCGGCGCTCCGGCCCAGGACCGTGAGCTGCGCGCGCAGGGCCGGGAGACCGTCCGCCGGCTGCTCGAGGCGGGCATGATCGAGTTCGAGGAGCGCGGCTTCCAGGGCGTGCGCGTCGATGACGTGGTGAGCCGGGCCGGCATCTCGCACGGCACGTTCTACTTGTACTTTTCCAACAAGGAAGACCTGTTCAAGGCGCTGATGAAGGACGCACTGCACGACATGGAGATCGTGGCAGGCGACTTCCCCGTGGTTACCAGCGACGAGACGGGGCTCAAGGTGCTGCGCCAGTGGGTGCGCAAGTTCTTCAGGGCCTACGCCGCGCACGGGACGGTGCTCCGCACGCTCAGCTCGGCCAACGCGCCCGGGGAGATGTTCGGCGACGGGCTGCGGTTGTTCTTCAGCATCACCGAGGCCATGACCACAGGCATGACCGCCGCCGCGCAGGCGGCCGGCCAGCAGCAGGAGAGCCCCGAGCTGACCGCCTTCGCCTGCCTGATGATGCTCGAACGGGTGAACTTCCTCGTCAGCACCGAGATTCCGCTACCGGAGGAGGAGATGGCCGACCGGATCGCGGACATTATGTTCGCGGCCTTCGGGCTGACCGTCTGAGCCCCTAGCCCGCGGCTTGCAGTTCGGCGACGGCGCCGAGGGCGGCACGGGTCGCGGGAACGTTGTGCACGCGGAACACCCGGGCGCCGAGCCAGGCGCAGACGGCCAGGGTGGCGATCGTCGCCTCGGCGCGCTGATCGACGGGCAGTGACAGGGTCTCGCCGATGAAGTCCTTGTCCGCGACCGCGACCAGCACCGGCCAGCCGGTGCCGGTCAGCTCGCCCAGGCGCCGGGTGATCTCGAGCGACTGCCACGTGTTCTTGCCGAAGTCGTGCGCGGGATCCACGAGGATGGCGGACGGGCTGACCCCTGATACCACGGCCCGTTCGGCATAATCCGTGACGTAGGCGGTCAGCTCGCCCACGACATCGCGGTACGCGGGCCGGTGCGGGCGGGTGCGGGGCGGCAGGCCGCCCGCGTGGGAGCAGACCAGCCCGATACGATGCCGGGCCGCCACCTCGGCGAGCCGGAGGTCGGTGCCGCCCCAGGCGTCGTTGAGCAGGTCCGCGCCCGCCTGGGCGACGACCTCGCCGACCTCGGCGCGCCAGGTGTCGACGCTGATCACGACGTCCGGGTGCCGGTCGCGCACCGCCGCGACCAGGCCCGCGACCCGGTCGATCTCCGCGGCGGGACTGACCTCGTCGCCGGGGCCGGCCTTCACCCCGCCGATGTCGACGATTTCGGCTCCGTCGGCCACCGCCTGGCTGGCCGCGTCCAGCGCGGCGCCGAAACCGGCGGTGGCCCCGCGGTCGAAGAACGAATCGGGCGTCCGGTTGATCACGGCCATTATCCCGAACGAGCCGTGGTTCCACGCCCGGGTGCCCAGCCGGAGAGTCCTCGGGGGTTCGGCGGGCCTGGGGCCCGCGGCGCAGCCGCCAAAGTACACTGCCACCGCTGGAGGCTATAGCACCCGCGTGGTTCGGGGAGAATCTCTACGTGCGATTTCTCAACGGGACAACCCCCGAGCATGACCTGACCTACAGCGACGTCTTCATGGTGCCCGGCCGCTCCAGCGTCGGCTCCCGGCTCGACGTGGACCTGGGGACCACCGACGGCAGCGGTGCCACCATCCCCGTCGTGACGGCCAACATGACCGCGGTCTCGGGCCGGCGGATGGCCGAGACCGTGGCGCGGCGCGGCGGCCTGGCCGTCTTGCCCCAGGACATCCCGGTCGACGTGGTGGCCGACGTCATCGCCTGGGTCAAGTCCCGGGATCAGGTGGTGGAGACCGCGCTGACGCTCGCGCCGACCGACACCGCGGGTGACGCCCTGAGCCTGCTGCCCAAGCGGGCGCACAACGCCGTCGTGGTGGTCGAGGACGGGCGGCCGGTAGGCGTGGCCACCGAGGCCGACTGCCTGGGTGTGGACCGGTTCACCCAGCTGAGTCACGTGATGTCGGCCAACCCGTTCACGCTGCCCGCCGGGACGCCGCCCGAGCGGGCGTTCTCGCTGCTGCACGAGGGACGCCACCGGCTGGCCCCGGTGGTCGACAGCGCGGGCCGCTGCCTGGGCATCATGACCCGGACCGGGGCGCTGCGCGCCACGCTGTACTCCCCCGCGGTGGACGCCGCGGGAAGGCTGCGGGTCGGCGCCGCCCTCGGGGTGAACGGCGACGTGGCGGCCAAGGCCAAGGTGCTCCTCGACGCGGGGGCCGACGTGCTGGTGGTGGACACCGCGCACGGGCACCAGGAGAAGATGATCTGCGCGCTGAAGGCGGTCCGCGACCTAGCGCCCGCGGTCCCGGTGGTGGCGGGCAACGTGGTCACCGCGGCCGGCGTGGCCGACCTGGTGGCCGCGGGGGCGGACATCGTGAAGGTGGGCGTGGGGCCGGGCGCGATGTGCACGACCCGGATGATGACCGGCGTGGGGCGGCCGCAGTTCTCCGCGGTGCTCGAGTGCACCGAGCAGGCCCGGCGGCTCGGCGCGTCGGTGTGGGCCGACGGCGGGGTCCGGCACCCGCGGGACGTGGCCCTGGCGCTGGCCGCGGGCGCCTCGAACGTGATGATCGGATCCTGGTTCGCGGGGACCTACGAGTCCCCGGGCGACACGTTCCGGTCCGCCGAGGGACGGCTGTACAAAGAGAGCTTCGGGATGGCCTCGGCGCGGGCGGTGCGGCTGCGTTCGGCCAGCGACTCCCCGTTCGAGCGGGCCCGCAAGGAACTGTTCGAGGAGGGCATCTCCTCCGCGCGCATGTACCTGGACCCGGTGCGCCCGGGCGTGGAAGACCTGATCGACATGATCGTGGCCGGGCTGCGTTCCTCGTGCACCTACGCCGGGGCGCGGGACCTGGCCGAGTTCGCCGACCGGGCGGTGGTCGGCGTGCAGAGCGCGTCCGGTTACAGCGAGGGCATGCCCGTCCCGACCAGCTGGTAACGGGTCCTCAGCCGGTGGCGTTGAGCCAGCGGACGGGGGCGCCGTCGGCGGCGCGCCGGAACGGCTCAAGTTCGTTGTCCCAGGCGGTGCCGAGCAGCCGGGCCAGCTCGTCCTCCACCGAGGCCGGGCCCGCCTGCACGGCTCGCGCCAGGGCGGTGCGCAGGCGGTTCTCCGGCACCATGATGTCGCCGTTGGCGGCGGTCACGGCGGTGAAGGTGCCGAGGTCAGGCGTGTAGCAGTGCCGCACGCCGTCACAGCCGGGCGAGCTGTCCTCTGTGACCTCGAACCGGAGCCGGTTCCACCCGGCCAGCTCGGATGCGATCGCTCCCGCCGTACCCGCCTGCGCCTGCCAGGTGAGCTCGGCCCGGAGCGATCCGGGCGAGGCCGGCTGGCTGACCCACGGCATGCTAACGGGCGCCCCCACTACTCGGGCCACTGCCCACTCGATATGCGAGCAGAGCGCCGGGGGCGCGGAATGAACGTACAGAACACCTTGTGCGGACACCGTGCCTCCTAAGACGAGGTTCGCCTTCCCCAGCGGCCTCGTCAGCGTGGCACGGACTGCCCTACATATTGTGCCTCATGCCCGCCGCCAGCACCAGTTCTCCGGCCAGGAAGACCACGTGAATTCGCAAACATGACCAGCGCCGCCGCGACGGCGACGGCCAGCGCGGCCCAGGGCACGTAGTCGCCAAGCTGGTCGTAGATGGTCCGGGCCGAGGCCGCGGGCAGGCCCAGCCGGACGGTGACGACGCCGTGGCCGTCCTGCCCCATCCAGGCCAGCAGCCGGCCCCGGGCGTCGTAGGCCACCGTGTCACCGGTCAGCGCGGCCTGGACCACCGGCCGGCCGGTTTCGGCCGCGCGCACCGCGCCCAGCGAGGCGTGCTGGTCCGGTCCCCAGGTGCCCTGGAAGGTGGGCGTGGCCGACTGGTAGACGATCAGCTGCGCGCCCTTGTCGGTGTCCACCCGGGCCATGTCGGGGAACGCGGATTCGAAGCAGATCAGCACGCCGATCGGCAGCGGACGGCCCTGCCGGTCCGTCGCGTCCAGCAGGTGCGCGCCTGCGCCGGGGACCATGTTCGACGACGCCGCCTTGCTGATCTTGGTCAGCCAGCCGAGCTGCTGGCGGAACGGGATGTACTCACCGAACGGCACCAGCCGGGTCTTGATGTAGATGCCCTTGATCCCGGTGGGACTGACCAGGACCGACCACTTCTCGTGGCCCTTGCCGGGGACGGTGGTGTCCTGGTTGACCAGCAGGTCGGCCCCGTCGGCCGCGGACAGCGCCTCGAACTGGTGCAGCGTGGCGGCGTAGTTGGGCAGGGTCAGGTCGACCGCGATGCTGCTCTCGCCCCAGACGATCAGGTCGGGTCGTACACCGCCCAGCGTGCCGCCCCGGCTCAGGTCGGCGGTCAGCGTCTGCGACGCGTGCGTGGCCAGGCTGTCGTTGCTGACCACGCCCGGCTGCACCATGGCGATCGTGACCTGGCGGACCGCGGGGCTGAGCGGGGTGAGCGCGAAGGCCAGCGGCCCGGCGAAGACGCTGGCCAGCCCGGCCGCCACCCCCAGGACGGCCAAGCCCGAGCGCCAGGAAGCCCCGGGCAGGATGGTCGCGCCGACCCGCGGCAGAGACTGGAGGAGGAGCACGATGGCCACGTTGGCCAGCACGAGGACGAAGCTGATCAGCCAGACGCCGCCTACCGCGGCCAGCGCAAGCACGGCGGGATGCTGCCACTGGCTGACGCCGAACACCGCCCACGGACCGCCGAGCGCCTGCCAGGACCGCAGCCATTCGGTCAGCAGCCAGCAGCTCGGTACCACCACCAGGGCGGCCAGCGCTCGCGGCCAGCTGAGCGGGGGCCGCAGCAGTTTCTGCGCCGCCACCCCGAACGGCACCCACAGCACGCCGAAAACCGCCGCGACCAAGAGGACGCCGGGGCCGATCTCTGGCGCCATCCAGTACAAGGCCGCGATCAGGTAACCGGCCCCGAGCCACCAGGCGCGGACCCCGCCCTCACGCGCGGTCGGTGACCTGACGATGAGCACCAGCCCCGGGACCAGCCCGAACCAGGCCAGGTACTCGAAGTTAACGTCGGGGAAGGCGAGGACGAGCAGGGCACCGCACAGGAGCATCAGGAACCGGACCGACCTGATCCACCTCACCGGCTTCACCAGTGCGCTGCGCAGTCCCACCCTTATATTGTCGGCCGGCCCGGCCACCCGACGCGACACCAGGGTCCGCGCGGCTCGCTGGCCTAGCGGTCAAGCGTACCGGCCAGGGCCGCGACGGCGTCCGCGGTCAGCCCGGCCAGGCTGAGCAGCACCAGGCTGGCCTGGGCGAGCGCGTCGGGGTCCGGCGGGTACTGGGGCTGCGGGATCGCGATGACCCGCAGGCCCGCGGCGGCGGCCGAGCGGAGCCCGTTCGAGGAGTCCTCCACCGCCGCGCAGTCCGGCGGCGGGCAGCCCAGGGCGGCGGTCACGGCCAGGTAGATGTCCGGGGCAGGCTTGCCGTGCGGCACCTGCTCGGTCGACATCACCACCGAGAAACACGAGCGCAAGCCGGCCGACCGCAGCACGGTCTCGATCAGCGTCGCGGGAGCCGAACTGGCCACGGCGAGCGGCCAGCGGGCCGCCATCCGGTGCACCGCGTCGACGGCGCCGTCCATGAGCGGCACTCGCTCGGTGTAGCGGGCGTTCATCCGCTCGATGACCAGCGCCGCGACCTGGTCCGGGGGCAGGCCGACGCCGAGGTCGTCGCTCAGGTACCTGGCCCATTCCGGCGTGCTCATACCCATGAGCCGCTGCTGCGCGTCCGGAGCCCAGTGCCCGCCCCGGTCGGCGACCAGGCCCCGGCGGACCTGCTCCCAGACCGGCTCGGAGTCGACCAGCACCCCGTCCAGGTCGAACACGACTGTCTTGATCATGTCTAGGCGCGGGTGCCGGCCTCCGTCAGGGCCCGGGAGACGAGCACCCGGGCCAGGTGCTCGCGGTATTCGCGGCTGGCGCGGATATCGGCGGCGGCGCTGGTGCCCTCGGCGGCGTGCATGGCGGCATCGGCGGTCGAGGCGCCATCGGCCAGGGCCGCCTCGACCGTGGCGGCGCGCAGCGGGGTGCCGCCCATGTTGACCAACGCGACCTGGTTGCCCTGAACGGCCACGCCGACGATGGCCCAGTCGATCGCGCGCTGGGTGAATTTCTGGAAGGACCAGCCCGCGGCCGACGGCTTGGGCACCCGGATCTCGGTGAGCAGCTCCCCCGGCTCGAGCACGGTCTCGAACAGGCCCTGGAAGAACTCCCCGATACCGATCTCCCGGGCCCCGTCGGTGCCCCGGGCCACCAGCGTGGCGTCCAGCGCGAGCAGCACGGCGGGCAGGTCCGAGGCGGGGTCGGCGTGGGCGACCGAGCCACCGATCGTGCCGCGGTGCCGGATCTGCGGGTCACCGACCTGGCCGGCCGCGTGCGCGAGCAGCGGCACCTCGCGCGCCAGCAGGTCCGAGTGCTCGACGTCGTGGTGCCTGGTCAGCGCGCCGATCGCGACGTAGGACCCCTGGTCGGTGACGTAGGACAGGTCGCGCAGGGCGCTCAGGTCGATGATGACCTCGGGGGCGGCGAGCCGCAGTTTCATCAGCGGGAGCAGCGAATGCCCGCCGGCCAGGTACTTCGCATCCTCGCCGTACTCGGCGGCCAGGTCGCAGGCCTCCTGCACCGAGCCTGCCCGCTTGTAGGTAAACACCGACGGGATCACGAGGACACCTCCGCGGCCGCGAGGGCGGCCCTGACGATGTTGTGGTAACCGGTGCAGCGGCACAGGTTGCCTTCCAGCCCGGTGCGCACCTGCTCCTCGGTGGGGTGCGGGTTCTCCTTGAGCAGCGACACGATGGCCATCACCATGCCCGGCGTGCAGAAGCCGCACTGCAGGCCGTGTTGCTCGTGGAAGGCCTGCTGCACCGGGTGCATGGCGCCGTTGCTGGCCAGGCCCTCAACGGTGGTGATCTCGTGCCCGCTGGCCTGGGCGGCCAGCACCGTGCACGACTTCACGGATTCGCCGTCGAGCAGTACCGTGCAGGCCCCGCAGGAGGTGGTGTCGCAGCCGATGTTGGTCGCGGTGAGGTCGGCCACGTCGCGCAGGAAGTGCACGAGCAGCATGCGGTCCTCGACGTCCGCGGTGATCTCCTTGCCGTTGACCGTCAGGTCGACCTTCACTGGTTACTCGCTTTCCGTGCCTCGTTGATAGCTGTCCACACTCGCTGCGGGGTGGCCGGCATGTCGATGTGCCTGACCCCGAGGTGGGATACGGCGTCGATGACCGCGTTCTGGATGGCCGGGGTCGAGCCGATCGTGCCCGGCCTCGCCGATGCCCTTCACGCCCAGCGGGTTCAGGTCGGTCGGCGTCTCGCTGGCGGCCAGCTCGAAGCTCGGCAGGTCGGGTGCGGAGATGGCCGCGTAGTCGGCGAGCGTGGAGGTCAGCGGGTTGCCGTCCGCGTCGTAGAGCACCTCTTCGAGCAGCGCCTGGGCCGCGCCCTGGGCGATCCCGCCGTGCCGCTGGCCCTCGGTGAGTACCGGGTTCAGCACCGTCCCGGCGTCGTCGACGGTCACGTGCCGCACCATCTTCGCCTGGCCCGGTCTCGGTGTCGACTTCCACCACCGACACGTGGGTTCCGAACGGGAACGTGGGCCGGTCCTGGGTGAAGGTCACGTCGGCGATCAGGCTGCCGCCACTGCTGTGACTCGCGACCTGGGCCCAGGACAGGGCGGTGTCCGGGTCACCGCGGACCTGCCATAGCCCGGTGACGGTGTCGAGCACCACATCGGTTTCGGCGGCCTCGAGCATCTGCGCGGCATGCTGCCGTGCCTCGTCCTTGACCTCGATCGCCGCCTTGTGCACGGCCGAGCCGCCGAGCTGCAGCGAGCGGGACCCGTAGGTGCCGACACCGGTCGGGATTAGGTCGGTGTCCCCGTGGATGACCGTGATCTGGTCCATCGGGATGCCGAGCTCGTCCTGCACGAGCATGGCCCACGCGGTGTGGTGCCCCTGGCCGTGCGCCGAGCTGCCGGTATAGACGGTGGCAGTGCCGTGGTCCGTCACCTCGATCTTGGCGGTCTCGCCGGCGTCCGGGTCCGGCGCGGTGATCTCCACGTAGGAGGACAAGCCGATACCGAGCTGCTTGGCATCGCCGCTGGCGCGCCGGCGTTGCTGCTCCGCGCGGAGCTGCGCATAACCCGCCACGGCCAGTGCCTTGTCCAGCGCCTCCTCGTAGCGGCCGGTGTCGTACATCGCGCCGGTCTTGGTCTGGAAGGGAAACTTGTCCGGGGCGATGAAGTTGCGCCGCCTGACCTCCGCCGGGTCCATGCCGATCTCGGCGGCGAACAAGTCGACCGCACGCTCAATGGCCGCCGTGGCCTCGGGCCGGCCGGCCCCCCGGTAGGCGGCGATCGGCGTCGTGTTGGTGACGGCCTGCCGGAACCCGGCTTGCACGTCCGGGATGTCGTACACGCCAGGTGCCATCAGGCAGGTGAGGAACGGCAGGAGTCCGCCGATGCGCTGGTAGGCGCCGGCGTCCTGGATGACGTCGAGGCGGTAGGCGAGGATGCGACCGTCCCGGCTGCCGCCGATCTTTACCTGCTGCAGCTGGGCGCGGCCCTGGGTCATCCCGACCAGGTTCTCGCTGCGGGTCTCGGCCCAGCGCAGCGCCCGGCCGGTTTTCCTGGCCGCCCAGGCGATGGTGATCGTCTCCCGGTCGATGCCGATCTTGGCGCCGAACCCGCCGCCGACGTCGGGCACCACCACGCGGATCTGGTCGGGTGCCATGCCCAGCGCGCCGGCCAGGATGAACCGGCTCACCTGCGCGTTCTGCGAGCTGGCCCAGACGGTCAGCTTGCCGTTCTCGTAACTGACGGCCGCGGCCCGCCCTTCCATCGGGAGGCAGGCGACGCGCTGGTTGACGATGGCCTGCTCGACGACCACGTCGCAGGCCTCGAACGGGGTGTCGTCGGTGGGCACGCCGTTGTGGACGGCGACGTTGGTACCGGCGGCCGGGAACAGCAGGGTCTGGTCGGCGACGGCGGCCGCCGGTCCCAGCACCACCGGCAGCGGCTCGTAGTCCACGCTGACCAGGTCAGCTGCGTCCTCGCCCTGGTAGCGGCCATCCGTAATCACCACCGCTACCGGTTCGCCCACGAACCGTACGGTATCGACCGCCAGCAAGGGCTCGGCCCACGGACCGCCGAGCGGCGCCGGGCTGCCGTCCCACTCACCTGAGCTCGGCGGCGGCGGGGTCAGGTCGTCCATGTCGCGGACGGTCAGGACGGCGATCACGCCGGGCTCGGCTGAGCGCCTCGCTGGTGTCGATGCCGGTGATCCGCGCGTGCGCCACCGGGCTGCGTACGAAGGTCAGGCGTGCCGCCCCGGACAGTTCCGGCGTCCGCAGGTCGTCCACGTAGACGCCGCCCGTGGTCAGTAGCCGCGGATCCTCGGTCCGGATGACCCGGGTACCCATGATGCTCATAAAACCCTCCGCAGCTTGCCACCGTGCCAATTTGACACTGAGCCTGGCCTTCGCCAGCGAAACTACACCGCGGCGGCCTGGGGAACCATCGCCGGTCCACCAAAGCCGCCTGCAGGCAATTATGGCCGAAGCACCGGCAGCAGGTGACGAAGCCCTGCCCAAACGGCCACAGAACCGGCCCGCTCAAATGAGCTAGCGTCGAAACCATGCTAGACGCCGCAAACTGGACAACCCGCCTCGGCGAACTGGCTCGGCAAGCGCGCGTGCCCGGAGCCGTGCTCGGCATCTGGGCCGACGGGCAGGAGATCGTCGCCGCCTGCGGGGTGCTCAACCGCGCGACCCGGGTGCGGGTCAGCACCGATTCGGTGTTCCAAGTCGGATCGATCACCAAGCTGTGGACCGCCACCATGATCATGCAGCTGATCGACGCGGGACTGCTGTCCCTGGATACGACCGTGGCCCAGGCGCTGCCGGGCCTGCGGCTCGGCAGCCCAGATCTCGCGGACCAGGTCACGGTGGCGCACCTGCTCACCCACACCAGCGGGATCGACGGCGACATCTTCACCGATACCGGCCGCGGCGACGACTGCCTGGCACGCTACGTCGGCCTGCTCGACCGGGCGTCCTCGGCGTTCCCGCCGGGCGGGGCGTACTCCTACTGCAACAGCGGCTGGATCCTGCTCGGCCGGATGATCGAGGTACTCGACGGCCGGTCGTGGGACGACTCGCTGGCCGAACGGCTGTGCATACCGCTCGAGCTGGCCCAGACCGTCACCCTGCCCGAGGAGGCGATCTTGCACCGGGCGGCGGTCGGGCACCGGCGCGGGGGCGCCCGGGTCCGGGTCTGGGGGCTGCCCCGCAGCGTCGGTCCGGCCGGCCTGATCACCGCGGCGCCGCACGACCTGCTCGCCTTCGCCCGGTTCCACCTCGACGGCGGGCTGACGCCCGACGGCAAGCGACTGCTCAGCGAGGCTTCGGTGACGGCCATGCAGCAGCCCCGGACGGTGATCCCGGATTTCGCCTCGCCCGGCGCCGCCATCGGGCTGGGCTGGCGGGTCGACCGGTGGGACGGCCGGGCGATCATCGGGCACGACGGTGACACCGTCGGCCAGTCCGCGTACCTGCGGATCGACCCGCAGGCCAGGGTGGCGGCCTGCCTGCTGACCAACTCCGGGCAGTCAGGGTCCCTGTACCGGGCGGTGTTCACCGAGGTGTTCGGGTCCCTGGCCGGAGTCCGCATGCCGCCGTGCCCGCAACCCGCGGTGCAGAACGCCGGGGTCCCCGGCCTCGGGCGCCTCGCCGGCCGGTACGAGCGCGCGTCACGGCGGCTCGACGTCTCGGTCCGCGACGGCGGCCTGCACGTAACCTTGACCCCGACCGGCGAGCTGGCCACGCTCATCGACGCTCAGCCCATGGATCTGAGCCTGTATCCGGCGGACGCGTCGGGCCTGAACTTCGTGTGCCGGATCCACGCCGATCAGCCGTGGAACCCGCTGAGCTTCGGCGTGCTGGCCGACGGCGTCCCGTACGTGTTCCTCGGTGGCCGGATCACGCCTCGCGTCGAATGACCCGCGGGTGATCGCGCCAGGCAGGCATGGTGGCCATGTATTCCAGCGTCTGGCGCTCGATCTCCTCCCGGCTCGCCGCCGGGTCGCGCCGCGACTGCCAGGCGGCCATCCGCTCGAAGCGGATGTCGAAGGACTGCAGGGCGCCGTTCTCGTCGGTGCAGTAGCCGCAGTAGCGCCCGGTCTCGATGGGCATCCCGCAGCTTTCGCAGCTTTGCGCTGTGGTCATGTCATTCCTCCTCGGGGATGGTGGCCAGGTCGACTAGGGCCCGGAGCCCGGCGGTGAGGTCGTCGGCCCGGCCGGGCGGCAGCCGGGCCAGGGCGCGGGCCAGCTGGTCGACGCCGAGGACCTCGCGGTCGCGGCGCAGCGCCTCGTGTCCGGCCGGGGTCAGCCAGATCAGCGTGCGCCGCCGGTCGGCCGGATCGTCCTCCCGCTCCAGCAGGCCCTGGCCTTCCAGGTGCGTCACGATCTCGCTGATCACCGACTGGGCCCTGGCCATGTGCGCGGCGGCCTCACCGACGGTGAGCGGACCGGCCAGCGCCAGGTGCTCCAGCACCGCCCGCGAGGCGCCAGCGAGCTGGCTCCGCGGCCCGTCCCGGCGATGAAAGGTCAGGTAGACGGCCCGGAAAAGCTCCGCGAACCGCTCGGCCTGCGCTCGTGGATCGGTCACGCCACCAGGGTTCCGGCTCGGGAATCCATCGTCAATCCCGATGGATCACCGGCGCTATGAGGCCGGCTGGAACGTGGCGGCGAACACCTGGAAGTAGTGATAGTAAGCGGCCCACACGCTGACCGGGGTCGACCAGTACAGCGCGTAGGCATGCTGAGCGTTGGCCAGCACGTTCCGGTTGAGCACCTCGACCTCGACGCCGTTCCGGTCGTAGGTGAACTCCCAGTCGGCGGCCTTTTCGGCCTGCGGGTAGGACACGGCCGCGAGCCGGATGAGGTGATAGCCCGGATAGCTGCCCTGCCGGGCGGCCGCCTGCTGCTGCCAGTCAGCCAGCGGGTTGGGCTGGGGCTGGTCGGACTGGTCGATAAGCAGGAAGATGCCGCCGTCGGCCGGGTCACGGATGTAGACGTAGTGACCCACGTGCTGGATCTGCCAGCCCACCGGGACACCGATCGAGAAACCGGTGGAGTTGGTGAACCGGTAGTAGCCGCTCGGTACCGCGCTCGCCGCGCCGTCGGTCGCCGTCGGTGAGGCAGCCCGGGCCGGCGCGGCTGAGGAAGGGACGGAAGCGGGCGTTGATGATGAAGCAGGTGATGAAGCAGGTGATGAAGCAGGTGATCGTAGCGGGCGTCTGGGCCGGCTGCCCGGCCGCCGGGTGGCCCGGCGCCTGGAAGACAGCCCAGGCGACGGCGGCCGCGATCACCGCGATCCCCAGGACGGCGATCAGCGCGGCCCAGGGTCCGCGGAACCGGCGCGGGCTGCCCCGGCGGACGGGCGGCGTCCGGGGCGCGAGCAGCGCGTCCAGCGAGGATGCCAACTCAGCGGCAGCGGCGGGTGCGGCGGACTCGGCGGGTGCGGCGGCACCGGCGGGCTCGGCGGCACCGGCGGGCTCTGCGGCGGTGGCGGGCTCGGCGGCAGCGACGGGCTCCGGGGCGGACGTGTGCTGTTCCACGACACCACGCAGCATCTGCTCGGCCTCGGCGGCGCTGAGGCGTGCGCCAGGATCCTTACGAAGAAGGCCGCTGATTACCGGCTCCAGCGGTCCGGCGTGGCGGGGCGGATCAGGTTCGTCGGCCACCACGGCCGTCAGGGTGGCCAGCGCGTCGGGGCGCTCGAAGGGCGGCCGTCCCTCGACCGCCGCATACAGCGAGGCACCCAGTCCCCACAGGTCCGCCGCGGCGCCGGCCGGTTCGCCGCGGGCCCGTTCGGGAGCGAGGTAGGACGGCGAGCCGATCAGGAGCCCCGACGTGGTCAGGGCCTCACTGTCGGTCGCCTTCGCGATGCCGAAGTCGGTCAGCACCGCCCGGTCTTCGGGGCCCAGCATGATATTGGCCGGCTTCACGTCGCGGTGAACGACGCCCACCTCGTGGGCCGCTCGCAGCCCGGCCAGGACGCCGAGGCCGATCCGGGCGACCCGGGCCGGCGGCAGCGGCCCGTCGTCGTGGAGGGTGTCGCGCAGCGACCGGAACGGCAGGAGTTCCATCACGATGACCGGCCGGCCATCGTCCTCGAAGATGTCGTACACCCCGACCACGTTCGGGTGGCGGAGCCGCGCGGCCATCTGCGCTTCACGCACCGCGCGCCGGCGGACGGTTTCCCGCTCAGCGTCCTGCATCTCCGGGGGCCAGATTACTTCCTTGACCGCCACATCCCGGTTGAGCAATTCGTCGCGGGCACGCCAGATGGCACCCATGCCGCCACGGCCGATCACGGCACGAAGCCGGTACCGGTCGGCAAGGAAGCGTTCTGGATCAGGCACCGACATTCCCGGCGACTACCCTGGCGGGAGCCCGCCTAACGGGCGCCGAGGGAGGATATGGGGTTCTTGGCCCCGACGACGAGCGCATCAGGTCGACGGTGCTCGCCATCGCCGACGAGCTGACCAAGGACGGCCTGGTGCTGCGCTACCGGGTAGAGAGCACTGACACCGGGTTCGAAGGCGAGGAGGGAAC
Source organism: uncultured Actinomycetes bacterium (assembly GCA_963822765.1). Classification (GTDB taxonomy): domain Bacteria; phylum Actinomycetota; class Actinomycetes; order Streptosporangiales; family Streptosporangiaceae; genus Palsa-504. The sequence goes on from CAWGJL010000012.1 coordinate 129,659, forward strand.
GTTCACCATCTGCTCCTTCTGGCTGGTGACCGCGCTGGCCATGATCGGCGAAACCGAGCGTGCCACTGCGGGTGAGGTGCGGACCGCGTTGTTCAGTGGCCGGCCAGGTGGATCACGCCGACGTCGGACAACCCGTCGAGGGCCAGTTGCACGGCGAGCGCGGCGAGCAGGAACCCGAAGACCTTCTCGGTCACCAGCATCCGGCTGGCGTCCAGGCGGCTGCTGACCTGTACGGCCCAGCGGAACACGGCGACGTCGAGCGCGAGGACCACGATGAGGATGCCGACGACGACGGCGGACACCGAGACCGAGGCGGCTTCTGCCGAGGCGGTGACCAGGACCACGATCCCGGCTGGGTTCAACAGGTAGGGCACGGCCAGCGGGAACACGGCAACCTGCATTGGGTCCTGGTCTTCGATGTGGTGACCGCCGCTGTCGGCGCTCTGGTGCCCGAGCACCATCGTGACCGCGATGATCAGCAGGATGATCCCGCTGGCGATGCCGAGCGCGCCCGGCGAAAAATGCAGCAGCCTGGTCAGCAGGCCGCCGAGGAGCAGCAGGAGCACGGCGACGGTGGCGGCGGTGATCAGCATTTTACGCAGGACGCGGCGCTTGGTGGCCTGCGGCATCTGCCTGGTGGCCTCGAGGAACGGCACCAGCGCGATCTTGGGCCCGATGCCGATCAGGAGCAGCAGGAAGGTATCGATGACAAAGCTGGCGTTCAGCGATTCCAGATACATCCCTGCTCCCGCGTACGGCCTGCCCAGATCCGGCGGGCCCGGGACGGCAGCCGCCTGGCCCATCGGGCGCGTCTGCGGTGATCCTGTGCTCTGCGCGGGCGGCGAGCCTCATCCCGCAGGGGTGATTCCCGTCCTCCGGCCGGACATTGACCGACAGTGAACGGCCGTGGTGGCAGCCTCCGCCCACGCGGACCTGCTCATCGTGGCGCGTGACGGCGACCGGTCCCGGCTCGGCTGGCCCGACGCGGCCCCGGAGGTCGGCACCATGCCGCCGCCGCCACATCACCCTCACCTTGGCGAGCGGTGAGCCGGGAAACCCAGACAGGCAGAGCGACTCCTTGTAGCATCTCCTTCACGAAGCGTAGCTAAGGGGTGGGGCTGACATGGCGGACATGACCAGTGAGGCCCGCGTGGTCGCCCTGGACAGGCTGTGGCCGGGCGACACCGCCAGCCGCAACGGCGACCTGCTTGATGTCGCCTTCGGGTGGGCCGACTTCACCAGGCTGCGGCGGCTGGTGGCGGGCCAGTGCGCGGCCGCCGGACTGAGCGGATCGCGGCTGGATGACTTCGTCCTGGCCATCCACGAGATCTCGGCCAACGCGATCGTGCACGCGGGCGCGGGCGGCCGGCTGATCCTGCGGCGGGCCGCCAACGGGCTGCGCTGCCTGATTGCCGACCACGCACCGTGCGTTACGGAGGAGCCGGGGGCACCTGGCTGCCGGATTCCCCGGGCCCGTGACGGTTCCGAACCTCGCGAGGCGGACGGCACCGAGTCGGGGCGCGGGCTCTGGCTCGCCGCTCAGCTCGCCGACGAACTGAGCATTACCTCGGGCCCCGACAGCACGATCGTGTCGCTGTACATCCGCTTCGACTAGGTCTCAGCCGGTCGAACGGGCGGCCGCTGGAGTCCGACGGCGGAGGCAGGCGGCGGCTTTATTGTTGCTTAGGTCAGGAGTATCGTTGACTTAGGCAACGGTATTGGGGATGAACATGGGCGAACTGGTGGCAGGTGAGCTGGTGGCCACGGGGGACGCGGCGGTGGCGGCGGTGCGAGCGTTCAACCGGTTCTACACGAACACGATCGGCCTGCTGCGCGGCAAGTACCTGGATACGCCCTACTCGCTCACCGAGGCCAGGATCCTGTTCGAGCTCGCCCAGTGCGAGGCCAGCGAGGTCACGGACCTGCGGCGCATCGTGGACATCGACGCGGGCTACCTGAGCCGCATCTTGTCCCGGTTCGAGGCCGACGGACTTATCAGCAGGCAGCGCTCGGCCGCGGACGGGCGCCGGCAGGTCATCCGGCTGACGGACGGCGGACGTTCGGTGGTGGCGGGACTGGATGCCCGGTCGGCCACGCAGACCCGGGACATGCTGGCCGCGGTGCATGACGAAGACCGGCACACGCTGCTGGATGCCATGCATGTCATCACCACGGTGCTGTCCGAGACCCCGACGCCCCGTGGGTACGTGCTGCGGGCGCCGCAGGCGGGCGACATGGGCTGGGTGGTGCAGCGGAACGGGGCGGTGTACGCCGAGGAGTTCGGCTGGGACGCCAGCTACGAGGCGCTGGTGGCCAGGATCGTGGCGGACTACGTCGACCACCGGGACCCTGAGTGCGAGGCGGCCTGGATCGCCGAGGTCGACGGGGCGCGGGCCGGGTGCGTGTTCTGCGTGCGCGAGAACGTCACGACCGCGCGGCTGCGCCTGCTGCTGGTCGAGCCGTGGGCCCGGGGGCTCGGGATCGGCGGCCGCCTGGTCGAGGAGGTGCTCAGGTTCGCGCGCCGGACCGGGTACCGCGACATCACGCTGTGGACCAACGACGTGCTGGTAGACGCCCGGCGGATCTACCAGCGGGCCGGTTTCACCCTGGACAACGAGAGCCGTCACCACAGCTTCGGGGTCGACCTGGCAGGCCAGAACTGGTCCCGCCGCCTGTGAGCGGCGGGACCGGCCTGGGGTACGTCAGCCGACGCGGCGGATGAGCCACCAGATACAGGTCCCCGCCAGGGCCAGGGCTAGGGCGACGAAGATCCCGGTCTCGACCCACTGGAAGGTCCAGAAGCGGCTGGCGGGCTCGTAGCTGATCAGCTCCCGGAAGTGGAACCGAGCCAGCGAGGCGGCGCAGGCTTGAGAGTTGGTGCCCAGGCAGGCCGGGATGGCCGGTACCTGGGCCGGATGACCTGAGGTGTCGATGACCTGACCGGACAGGATCCAGGCGCCCTGCTGGGTCAGCGTAGGCGCCGCCTGCAGGCTCATGAAGCCGTCTTTGATTCCTAGCACGGAGATGGTGCCGGGATTCAGTGGCACGATGGTGGTGACGGGCGGGACGAGGTGCGCCCGGATCCATTCGGCCCAGGTGAACTGGAGGGCGGCGAAGACACCCAGGGTGGCGGCCATCGCGGACACGGTGCGGCGGGTCAGCATCCCGGCCGTGACGCCGAGAGCGAAGGCGAAGGCGGCGTAGCCAAGCGGTGCGACACCGCGCGTGGCGAACAGTACCGGCCCGAGCCGCTCGAGGAGGAGCCGGTGACCGTAGGGGATCTCGAGTGTGCTGTCCATCGGGCTTGACCACCACAGCCCGGGTTTATGTGGGCTCCGAACCTGAGATGGTCGGCGACAGTGAACCCGGCGTAGACCGGGGCATCCTGGGCCACGAAGCCGACCTTGGCCAGCTGCGCCGGGCCGCTGGCCGGCCTGCCGCCGAGCACCTCGATCGTGCCCGACGTGGGTGACAGCATGCCGACGGCGAGGTGCAGCAGGGTCGTCTTCGTCGCGCATCACCTCAGCGTGGTCGTCCTGCAGGCGGCCGGAGCGCGGGCCTCGGGCCAGGCCAGCGAGGGGACGCTGGAGAAGATCGAGCACAGCGGGCGGCAATCGCTGACTGAGATGCGACGGCTGCTGGGCATGCTCCGGGAACCGGACGACGAACCCGAACTGACCCCGCAGCCCGGACTGGGCGGACTGCCGACGCTGGCCGAGAGCGTCCGTCTCCTCCAGCACGGGTAAAAGCCGGGCTTGACGATCAGGGGTGGCGGCGGGCCGGAAGGATGGCCCCGACCAGCCACAGGACCGCGAAGATAGAACCCTGGGCCGCGGACCGTCAGGTCAGCTGAGTTCGCCCGCGGCTTCCTGGACAGCCGTGTCGACGTCCTTCGCGCTCACGTCCAGCTCCTTGGCGACGTGCTTCTCGGCCTTCAATTCGGCCTTTTCCACGGTCTGCTCCAACTTGCTTTCACCGACGATGACCAGGGCCGCCTGCCCTTCGTCGATGATGTCCCCGAACTCCTTGACGTCGGCCCGGGACATGCCGCGCCACAGGTGGCCGCCCACCCCGCCCACCGCTGCGCCGACGATAGCGGTGCCGATGATCGAGGGCGGGAACAAGATGCCGACCACGGCGCCCACCGCGGCACCGCCCCACGCCCCGTGCCGGGTGGCCATCTCATCCTTGTTCACGTGAACCTTGCCGGCGTCGTCCTTGGTGACCACGGCGGCGTCGTAGGTGCCGACCGCGCCGGCTGCATGCAGGTCCTTGACGATGTCATAGTCAGCTCGCGCGGCGTCCTCGCTGGGGTAGGTGCCGATGTAAATGAATACTGCGTCGGGCTTGGCCATGTCGTCTCTCCTGTTTGTTCTGGCCGCATCCGGAAAAACACGGCGAGGGGCCGTTTCCCTCGAACTTAGCTTGACCAGGCCGATAGGTGATCACCCACACGGGGTGACAGCCACGCGTCACCGGCCGCCTGGCAGGCCATCGTTGACCTGGCTTTAGGCTGGGCCGGTCGTAGAGGAGCGGTGGTGACGCCGTTTCGGCTCCGCCCGTTTCGGCTCCGCCCGTTTCAGCTCCGCCCGTTTCAGCTCCGCCCGTTTCGGCTCCGCCTGGCCATGTTCCATAAGTTCTCTCATGTGCCCAGTAAAATAGTCTTTGACTATCAGGCGCACTATGACGGGAACTTCGCTTTCCCGCGCCATCCCAGCCAGCGCCGCGACCCCGATTACACCAGTGATAACACGCACCTGGAAGCGACGGTTTCCCAGAAGGCGTGCCACCGCACTGATCCCGATCCCAAGCAGGATCATGTCACGTGTACGGCTAGCCGCCCGTGCTTGCCCCTCTGACATTTGGACGCCTCCTGAGATCAGAGCCCTCGGTGTCTTCCGCGCATCCCCGCTTGGTCCGGCCTCTGTCATTTCGCCACTCGCCCCTCGCTACATGAACCCTTCCGTTCCGTGGGCCCAGAGGGCTCGACACTCGCCCCGGACGAAGTTGTCTATCGTCCGGACAGTTCGCTTCCACCCTGGATGAGCCTGCGGATGTCCCGCTTGGCGCCCTCAATGAATCTGCGCTGTTCGTAGCTGGACCAGATGTACCGCACCAGCCAGCCGCGTAGCCGGATTGACCGCATTCCGGATCCTTCCCCCAGCGCCTGCGCCGTCCTCGCCGGGCTTGACAATCAGCGCAAGCGGCGGGCCGGGAGGATGGCTCCGACCAGCCACAAGATCGGGAAGATGAAACCGATCAAGCCGAGAACCCAGTGCCCCTTGCGGAAGCTCAGAATGCAAAGCGTGCAGATCAGCACCAGGTAGATGACGCCCGTGATGGCCCAGCCGATTCCTGACATAGTCAGCTTCTTCCTGCTCACAAGTGCTGCGGTGAGCCACGATCTACTGCGGCTCAGCAGACCATCCCGCCTGCTGCCCGCGCATCACCCCATCCGGATGAGCCGACGGCCAGGATGAGGGCGCTCGTGGAGTTGCCGGTACGGGCCGCTGACCCGGATGAGCTGCTCATGCGTGCCGCGCTGGACGACCTTGCCGTGGTCTAGGACGATGATCTCGTCGACCTGGTCGAGTCCCTCCAGCTCGTGCGTAATGAGCAGGGTGGCGCGGCCTGCGGTGAGGGCGAGCAGGTCGGCGGTCAGCGCAGCGCGGACTTCGGGATCGAGGTGCGCGGTGGGTTCGTCGAGGATCAGCACGGCTGGATCTGCGAGCAGGGCGCGGGCTAGCGCGAGCCGCTGCCGTTCGCCGCCGGAGAGGGCCGCGCCGTGCGCGCCGGCGGGGGTGTCCCAGCCCGCTGGCAGCGACTGGATCCAGGGCAGGAGCCGGGCCGCCGCGGCGGCGGCGGCCAGTTCACCGCTGGTGGCGGCGGGCCGGGCCAGTTTCAGGTTGTCGCGGATGCTGGCGTCGAAGATATGCGGATCTTGCGGGCACCCGCCGATGATGGTCCGGACCGGTTCGGCGGCGTAGCTGGCCAGGCCGGCGCCGTTCAAGGTGATGCTCCCGCCGACCGGGTCAAGGAAGCGCAGCAGGACCGCGGCGACCGTGGACTTGCCGGCGCCGCTCGGGCCGATCAGCGCGACGCGCCGGCCTGGCGGCAGGTCGAGGTCGAGCCCGTCCAGCGCGAGCGGCCCGTCCGGCTCGTACCTGACCTGCACCCCCGATAGCCGGACGTGCACGGGCCCGGCGGGCAGCGGCCGCGAAGCCGGCGGGTCGGCGACCGGATCCGGGGCGTCCAGGATCGCGCCGATCCGGCGGGCCGAGGCGCGCGCCGATCCGAGCGCGAGCGCGGCCGCTGGCATGAGCGTGACCGCCTCGAAGGACGCCAGCGCCGTCAGCGTCAGCACCGCCAGCGGCACCCTGGTAAGCGTGCCGTGCCCCACCGCCGCCACCCCGAGGACGAGCACTGCCCACACGGTCAGTCCGGTCAAGGCGCTGATCAGTCCGCTGCCCAGGCCAGTCGCGGCAGCCAGGCGCCTGGCCTGTGCGGTCAGCTTGCTGTCGGCTTCGGCTGCCGCGGCGAGTGCGGTGTCCTGCGCGCCGAACGCGTGCAGCTCGGCCGCGCCGGAGAGCAGGTCGGTGACGGCCGCGCTGAGTTCGCCGCGTGCCGCCGCGGTCGCCCTGGCCGCCCGGCGGGAGGCCGCGACGGCCAGCGGCGGCGCCACGGCCCCGGCGGCGAGCAGGCCCAGAGCCAGCACGCCACCGGCCGGCACCAGGACCAGCAGGCAGACGGTCACCGCGCCCGCGCCGACCAGAGCCGCGGCCAGCGGTGGCCCGATGCCGCGGATGAACAGGTCCTGAGTGGCGTCCACGTCACTGATCAGCGCGGCCAGCAGATCACCGGACCGGAAGGCGGCCAGCCCGGCTGGCGCGAGCCGCTCCAGCCGGCGGTAGATAGCCACCCGGACGTCGGCCAGCACCCGGAACGCGACATCGTGGGACGTCAGCCGCTCGAGATAGCGCGATACGCCGCGGCCGATACTGAACATACGGACTGCGACGACCGCCGCGGAGATGGCCAGAATGCTCGGGTGCTGTGAGGCGCGGGCCAGCAGGAACCCTGAGGTGGCCAGCAAGGCCACGCCGCAGCCGGTGGCGGCGGCGCCGGCCAGGACGGAGAGGACCAGCCGGCCGCGCAGCGGCCGGGCCAGCCAGAGCAGCCGGAGCAGTGGCCAGCGCCCGGCGGTCAGGCCCGCGGGCTGGCCGCTCACCGGAGCATCGCCGCGGTCCGGCTGGCCGTGACCGACGGCATCCGCTTCCCTTGTTCCAGGCGGATGACGCGGCCGCCCCCGCCTGCCCAGCCCTCGCGGTGGCTGACCAGGATGACGGTGCGATCGGCGAGGGCGGTCTCGATGGCGGTCCGGATAAGCCGGGCACTGACCGGATCCAGGTGAGCGGCGGGCTCGTCCAGGAGGAGCAGCGGCGCGTCTCGCAGGAAGGCACGGGCCAGGGCGATCCGCTGCCGCTGGCCAGCGGACAGCCGCAAGCCGCGCTCGCCCAGCGGCGTATCGTATCCGGCCGGCAGTTCGGAGATGAAGTCGGCGGCGCCCGCCAGCCGGGCGGCCCGGCAGATCGCGTCGCGGCTCGCACTGGCCTGGCCGAGGGCGATATTGTCCGCGGCGGTGCCGGTGAACAGGTACGGCTGCTGCGGCACCCAGGCGATCTGGGTGCGCCACTGCCGGATGTCTATGGCCGCCACGTCACCGTCCGCCCCGCCTCCGGCTAGCTCGATGGTCCCCGCGGCCGGTGTGATGAAGCGGAGTAGCAGCGCGAGCAGCGTGCTCTTCCCAGCACCGCTTGGGCCCGTGAGCACGACCCGATCCCCCGGCGCGATCGTCAGGCTCACCCCCTCCAGGGCCGGGCGATGACGGCCGGGATAAGCCGCGGTGACGCCGTTCAGCTTGATGTACTGCGTCCGCAGATCGGCGCGGGAACTGCCGATGCGCGGGGCCGTGGCCGCGGACCTGGCCCGGGGCTCGCCCGGTATCGCCGTGTCCAGGATCTCGAAAACGCGTCCGGCCGCGGCGACACCTTCCAAGCTCGCGTGAAACTGCGCACCAACCGCGCGGATGGGCAAGAACGCTTCGGGGGTGAGCAGCAGAACCAAGAGCGCCGTCTCGTAGCCCAGGTGGCCGTACAGCAGCCGGAGCCCGACCTCGACCGCGACGAGGGCGGTTGCGACCGCGGCGGATAGCTCCAGCACCAGCGCGGACAGGAAGGCCACCCGCAGGGTGGACATGGTGGCAGCGCGGTAGTCTTCGGTGACCTTGGCGATCACCTGTTCCTGCGCCTTGGCACGGCCGAACACCTTGAGCGTGGGCAGACCCTCGACCACGTCGAGGAAGTGGCCGCCGAGGGTGGCCAGCAGCCGCCATTGCCGCCGCGTCTGCGTTTTGGTGTGCCAGCCGACCAGCACCGCGAACACCGGTATCAGCGGCAGCGTCACGGCGATGATCACCGCGGAGACCCAGTCCGCGACCGCCACCCTGGCCAGCACCGCGACCGGCACCAGTACCGCGAGGACGAGCTGTGGCAGGTAACGGGCGAAATAGGAATCCAACCCGTCCAGGCCTTTGGTGCTCAGGGTGGTGATCTCGCCCGCTCGCTGGCCACCCAGCCACACCGGGCCTAGCTGCAGGGAGCGGGCGGTAAGCGCCCGGCGTAGCTGCGATTTCACCGTCGCGGCTGCTCGCAGCGCGGCCACTTCCCCGCCATAGCTCACCGCCGCCCGGGCCGCCACCACGACCAGCAGCGCCGCCAGGGTGCCCGATAGCGCGGCCGCGACGTCGCCGCGGGCAGCAACGGCCAGGGCCCGGGCGAGCAGGCCGGCCTGGGCCAGGATCAGTCCCGTTCCGGCCAGGCCGAGTATGAGGGTAACCACCAGGTGAGTACGCGCGGCCGCGGCATAGCGGACCAGCCGACGATCAACCGCTCCGCGGCGGCCCCCGCCACTGACGCCCATGCGGCCGAGTATTCAGGCTAACGAGGACCAGGGGGTCATCCGGCGTGGGTGATGCCTGAGCCGTCGCCCTGGGCGGAGCCTTGTGATCACTGCTCTCGGAAGGACCGCGATGACGATGAGTGCTGATCGGCTGCCGAGCCGGCGTGAGGCACCCGCAAAGCACGCAATCGTGGAATTCGTCACCGCCGAGACCGATCCTGACGCGCCGGACTTCGTGCCGGAGCGGGACCGTATGGCGGTGTTCGACAATGACGGCACATTGTGGACCGAGCAGCCGGCTGAGAACGCGGGGTTAGCGGTGATCGTCGTGATGGCCGGGGTCTCGGGCAGCGGCAAGTCGACGGTCGGCGCCTTGCTGGCGGGCCGGCTTGGCTGGGCGTTCGCTGACGGCGATTCCTTTCACCCTGCCGCCAGCGTGGCCAAGATGGCCGCCGGAATTCCGCTGACTGACGACGATCGGCGGCCTTGGCTGGGTGCGATTGCCGCCTGGATGGATGAGTGCGCCGCGGCGGGCGACTCGGGTGTCGTGGCGTGCTCGGCACTCAAACGCGCTTATCGGGATGTGCTCCTGGACGGGCGTCCCGCCGCACGGCTCGTGTTCCTGGATATCGGTCATGACACAGACATGACCCGGCTCGCCGCCAGGCACGGGCATTTCTTTCCCGCGAGGCTCTTGGACAGCCAGTTCGATGATCTGCAGGTGCCGCAGGTGCCGGAGAATGTACTTGTCGTGCCCGCTGATGGCACGCCGGAGGAGCTCGTGGCTACGATCATCCGTCGCCTGAATGTCGCTGCCGCGACAGATGGTTAGCCGACCCCTGGCGTATTGTGCGATGCTTCTGCCCGTTCGCGGGCACCCCAGATGATCCGCCGGCTGACCGATCAGGTCACCTTCGGGGTGCTGGCGTCGTCTGTGCCCAGTGACGCGGTGGATGACGCAGTCGCGGTGGCGGGCAGGCAAGCCAGGCGGCGGGACGGGAAGCTGCCGCCGCACGTGATGGTGTACTTCGCGATAGCGATGGCCCTGTTCGCCGACGACGGTTACGAGGAGGTCGCGGCCCGGATGGCCGGGACGCTGTGGCGGAGGGCAACAGCGCTCGCTCGCCGCTGCCTCCTAAGCGGCGGGGCCACCAAACGGCCGGGTTCACCCGTGCGGAGTGATGCTGCAGCGCGGACCGGTTCTTATGATCGCGATATCTGACGGTGTCGGGAGGTTGCGTGGTGGCTAGCGAGGGTTCAGCGTCGGTGGGCTTGTTCCCGCCGATTGCCGATTACGGATTCCTGTCGAATTGCGAGCAAAGCTGCCTGGTCGCGCCGGACGGGTCGGTCGAATGGCTGTGCCTGCCGCGCCCCGATTCCCCGAGTGTGTTCGGAGCACTCCTTGACCGGACCGCCGGCATGTTCCGGTTCGGTCCGGGCAATATAAATGTGCCCCAGCATCGCAGATACGTACCGGGGACGATGGTGCTGGAGACGACCTGGCAGACCGCGACGGGGTGGATGACCGTGCATGACTTCCTGGCCGTCGGCCCGGTCCAGCGTGAGGGGCGGCGGCCGGACTATCACAGGGCGCCAGCTGATTTCGGTGCGGTCGGCGCGCTGGTCCGGATCGCCACGTGCCTCAGCGGCCGGGTCGAGGCCGTCGTGAACTGCGACCCGCTGTTTAATTACGGGACCATGGGCGGCACGTGGAGCTACATGGGCGACGGTTACGACGCGATGAGGATCACCCCGGCGGAGGGGGACGTGCAGCTCGATCTGGCGGGCAGCATCCCGCTGGGCGTGCTGGGCGCCCGCTGTTACGGCCGCACCACGCTCAGCCAGGGTCAGTCGGCCTTCGTCGCGCTGTCCTGGGGAGGCGGCAACGTGCCGGCCAGCCAGGACGAGGCGTTCAGCGCCATGAACACTACCGTCGATTTCTGGCGCGACTGGCTGAGCTCGTCCAAGATCCCCGACCATCCGTGGAAGCCGTACCTGGACCGCAGCGCGCTGACCTTGAAGGGGCTCAGCTACGCCCCGACCGGCGCCATCATGGCGGCGTCGACGACCTCGCTGCCGGAGACGCCGGGCGGGGCGCGGAACTGGGATTACCGGTTCACCTGGATCAGGGACTCGGCGTTCATGCTCCGCTCGCTGTACCGGCTGGGTTTTGACTGGGAGGCGATCGAGTACTGGGGCTTCGTCATCGACGCGGTCACCGGCGGTGACCTCAACCGTCGGTTCGAGCTGCAGATCATGTACGGCATCGGCGGGGAACGCGACCTGACCGAGAAGACCCTGGATCACCTGTCCGGGTACCGCGGGGCGCGCCCGGTCCGGGTCGGCAACGGGGCCTGGAACCAGCAGCAGCATGACGTGTGGGGAATGATCCTGGACGCCCTGGATGTCCAGTTCCGCAGCGGGGCCACCACCATCGTCGCGCCGGTGTGGGAAGGGCTGGCCGGGTTCGTGGACGCCGCCCTGGCGCGCTGGCATGAGCCCGACCAGGGCATCTGGGAGGTCCGCGGCGACCCTCAGCACTTCACCGCCTCCAAGGTGATGTGCTGGGTCGCGGCCTCGCGCGGCGCCGATCTGGCCGCCGAGCGGGGCGACGGCGAACGCGCCGAGCGGTGGCAGGCGGGCGCGGATGAGATCAAGGCCGAGATCCTGGACAAGGGCGTCTCCGGCCGGGAAGTGTTCCGGCAGCACTACCAGACCGATGACCTGGACGCCTCACTGCTGCTCCTGCCCATCATGGGATTCCTGCCGCCCGACGACAAGCGCATCAAAGCCACCGTCTTGGCCATCGCCGACGAGCTAACCCAAGACGGCCTGGTCCTGCGCTACCGGGTCGAGGGCACCGACACCGGGTTCGAGGGCGAGGAGGGAACCTTCACCATCTGCTCGTTCTGGTTGGTGACCGCGCTGGCCATGATCGGCGAAACCGGACGCGCCCACGCCCTGTGCCAGAAGCTGCTGTCGTTCGCCGGACCGCTGATGCTGTACGCCGAGGAGATCGACACGACGACAGGGCAGCATCTCGGGAATTTCCCGCAAGCATTCACCCACCTCGCCCTGATCGAAGCCGTATCCCTGCTCATCAGCCCCCAACAGGAAGACAACCCCGCTTCCAGGGCATAATGACGCAACCCGGGGCATGCCTGCGGGACCGTCTCATTGCGGTGATCGCGCTGCTGACAAACGGCAATAGCGCTCAACCATGCGCCGCCCAGCCCGCTGGGGAACATGCACTGAACAGATCCCCCCTCCCCGGGGTGCTGCCGATCGATCAGCGGTGCGACCGGCCTGGATCACCGGGTGCAAGCTTCCGCCACGTCCCCTGCTGGGGGTCGTACTCGGTCCGTCCGAAAAGGTACATGTCGTCACCCAGGAGGATGAGTGAGTAGGGGCTGGGACCGGTGCCGAGGACATGACCATGATTGTGGATGTCGCCGGGCGGGATCAGTGTCGCGACGTCACCGCGGGTCAGGGCGCGGTCATCTGCAAGGTGCAGCTCGGCCCGGCCGTCCTCATGGCGGACTGCGTCCCACCGCTGATGAGTCTCTACACCCCGGACCGGAGCGATCCCGACCCAGCAATGGTGGGAGTGGGTGTAAGCCATTACCCCCGCTGGCCGGTGGAACAGCACCAGGCGGGGACCCCGTTCAGGCTTGACCAGCCACTTCCCCCCGGGCTCCTCGGAGGGCATCTCCGCGATCAGCGGACCGAGATAGTCCTCGTCGGCGGCCAGCTCCACCAGGAGCCGTCCCACCTTGTCCATATCGGGGACGCCGGCGGAACGCACCCCATCCAGGCGAGTCAGGAAATGGCGAAGCGGGCCGGGAAGAGCGCTGATATCCACCTGTCCACCATAAGCCGATCATGAGGGAACAGACCGCCTGCACAGTCATGACCAGTTTGCCCCAGCGGGCAAGCGGCATCACATCGGTAGGGCTGAACGCGGTCGCGTCGGTAAAGCCGAGGTAGAGGTAGTCGAAGAATTCAGGGCGCCAACCCAGGCTGCGAACGTACGGCGTGCCAGATTCGTGCCAGAACAGGAGATGCCCACCGGGTGCCAGCAATGTGACGTCAGATCTGCAACGTCTCCTGCTCAGCCGAGCCGTTGGAGCAGGTGGTCGCCGACCCGGACGGCGTTGGCCATCGCGGTGAGCGCCGGGTTCACCGCGCTGATGCTCGGGAAGAAGCTGGTGTCGACGACGTAGAGGTTGTCGAGTTCGTGGGCCCGGCAGTCGGGGTTGAGCACCGATGTGGCCGGGTCCGAGCCGAACCGTACGGTCCCGGCCTGGTGCGCGCAGCCGGCGACCGGGATGTCGGTCTTCATGTACGCGAACCGGTGAGCCAGGTGGCCGGGCTGCATGCGGAGGGAGCCGAGCATCGAGTGGAGTTGATGGAAAAGCTGCTTGGCGGCCGTGGGGTTGCTCGGCGTGTACGACAGGTGGACGCCGCCGTCCGGGCCGAGGGTGACCCGGTTCTCTGGCTGCGGCAGGTCCTCGGTGGACAGCCAGAAGTCCACAGCGTGTGCGGCGACGTCGCGCAGGGCCCAGTTCGGCGCGAACTTGGTTTCCAGGGGCTTCTCGCCGCGGAACATCGCCGCCTGCGACTTGCCGATCATCTGGATGTTGCCCATCGGATAGTCGAAGTCCGGGCCGCGGAAGTAGAAGTCATTGAAGGCGAGGGTCTTCTGGAACACGGTCGGGTTCGGTTCTTTGGACAGGGCGAGCACGGCCTGGCTGTCGTGGTACATGAAGTTGCGGCCGACCTGATCGGAGCCGTTGGCCAGCCCCTTCGGGTGCTTGTCACTGGCGGAGGCCAGCAGCAGCTTGGCGGAGTTGGCCGCGCCGCAGGAGACGACCACGATGTCGCCCTGATACCGCTCGGTTTCGCCGTCGTGCTCGACCACCACCTGGGTGACCGCGGTGCCGGCCGGGTTGGTCTCCAGCTTCACCACCCGTGCGTTCCGGACCAGGGTGACGTTGGCGTGCTCCAGGGCGGGGCGGACGCCCATCACCTCGGCGTCGGCCTTGGCGTGCAGCGGGCACGGGAAGCCGTCGCAGGCCGTGCAGCGCACGCAGATGCTATACGGCATGTCCGCCTCGTTGACCAAGATGCCGCACGGCGCGTGGAACGGGTGAAAGCCGGCCGCGGCCAGGTCGTCGGAGAGCTGCTGGATCCGGGGCTCGTGGGAGACCGCCGGGTACGGATAGGGCGCGCTGTACGGCGGCTCCGTGGGATCCTCGCCCCGCGCGCCGTGCACCTGGTACATCCTCTCGGCTGCGGTGTAGTACGGCTCCATGTCCTGGTAGGAGATGGGCCAGCCGGGCGACAGGCCGTCATGGTGGCGCAGTTCGCCGAAGTCCTCGGCGCGCATCCGGTACAGCGCAGCTCCGTACAGCTTGGTGGCGCCCCCCACGAAGTAATGCACCTGCGGCTGGAAGAACGACTTGGCCTTCGGGTCGTACCAGCTGTCCGGGGAGACGTAGCGGCCGTCGACGAACACGTCCACGGTGGACCAGTTCTCCGGCTCGCGGGGAAGCCAGTCGCCGCGCTCGAGCAGCAGGATGCGCTTGCCCGAGGGAGCCAGGTGACGGGCCAGCGTGCCGCCGCCCGCCCCGGTTCCGATGACGATCACGTCGTAGTGCCCGTTCATGCTGTGCTCCTTCCCAGGCCGGGTAGCCGGCCTGCCGGTTCAGAAAATGGCGATCGGGTTGACCGGCGAGCCGGTTGCGGCGCGGAGCCGGAGGGGCGCGACGACGCAGAGGAATGACCAGCGGTTCAGCTCCTCGCACACCGCGACGAGGTCGTCGAATTGCAGCCAGTCCATGAGATGCAGGCCCATCGCGTTGACGGCGAGCACGTGCACCGGAAAGTCGACACCCTCGGCCGCGCTCGGCGCCGTGTCGTTGTTGCCATCGCTGCCAAGGGCCGCGATCCGCCGTTCCGCGAGGAGTTCCAGGGCCGCCGGATGCAACCCGGCGCGCGCATTCGCGGCGTCCCACGGCCCGAGCGCTCGGCGCCGGCTGCGGTGACCGACCCGGACGAAGAGCAGATCGCCCTGCTCGATGCGGATCTCCTGCGCCGCCTCTGCCGCGATCAGGTCATCGGCGGTCACGTGATCACCCGGCTCCAGCCACGGCACCCCCCGCACCCGCGGGATGTCGAGCAGCAGGCCGCGGCCGACGATCCCGCTGCCGGCCACCTCTATGGAGAGCTCAGTTGCCCCCGCCGCCGTGACGGCGCCCGGGCTCAGGCCGTTGTAGAGGGTCCCGTCGAAGATCACGTGGCACAGGGCGTCGATGTGGCTGTCGGCGTTGCCGTGGATGTTCAGGGCCACCCGGTCCATGGCGAATGACAGCCCGGAAGCGGGACCCGAACTGATTCCGGTGTGAGTCATCTGGTGCACGACGGGATCGGGGTTGTCGGGCGCCACCTCGCTCTCCATCGGCGCCGCCAGCGACACTGCGCGGCCGCGCCAGACATCACTGGCCGCCGCCACCACCTCCGTAGATGAGATGTTGTTCAGCGCCCCCAGCCGGTCAGCATGTCCCTGCCGGGACATGTGTTTCACCCGATCGTAAAGGGCCCGGAACTCGTCGGCGCTCAGCTCAAAGTCGCTCATCTCGCCCGGACTTATCCCGTCCGGCCGGAGGGCTCAGTGTCTGCACTGTGCAACTCTGTACCGGTCGTACTACTAGGGAGTGCCGTGCCAGCGATAGAGGGAGACAGCACGTCGTACGCATCACGTATCACTCCCACCTGCTCGGTGGTATAAGTCCGTTCCCGGCGCACGTCACGGATAAAGGCGGGCCACCAGCTCACCAGCGCTCCGAGGCGGTTGCGGTAGCCGGTCAGGAAGCCGAGGTGGATGAACAGCCAGACGATCCAGCCGAGGAAGCCGGCGAACTGCAGGCGTCCCACGGAAATGACCGCGCGGCCGCGGGAAAGGTAAGCAGCCGACCCCAGGTCATGGTAGTGGAACGGCTTAGTGGGCATGTGCCCGGTGACCTCGTGTTTGATGCGTTCTCCGGCGTACAGACCGGTCTGCATGGCCACCTCGGCCACACCGGGGAGCTGGTTCAGGCTCATGACGTCCCCGGTCACCAGGATCTCGGGATGATCGGGAATGGTGAGGTCGTCGCCGACCATGATGCGCCCGGCCCGGTCCTGCTTTGCGCCGGTGGCCGCCGCGATCGCCGCCGCCACCGACGGTGCTTCCACCCCTGCGGTCCACAGCACGGTGCCGGCCTCATGGCGGGTCACCGTGCCGTCCTGAGCGCGGACGTCCAGCCCGGTGGCGTCTATGTTGGTCACGATCGAATGCATGTGCTGCTCGACGCCGAGCTTGTCCAGGGCGCGTGCCGCCTTGGCCGACAGCTCCGGCCCGAACGGGGCGAGCGGGACGTCCCCGCCATCGAAAAGCAGCACCCGGGCGTCCTCGGGCTTGATGTGACGGTATTCATCGCGCAGCGTCTTGGTGGCCACCTCGCGGATCTGCCCGGCCAGCTCGACACCAGTGGGTCCGGCACCGACCAGGGCGAAGGTGAGCCAGCGGCTGCGTTCCGCCGGGTCTGCCGCGGTATCCGCCATCTCGAACGAGCCGAAGACGCGGCGCCGGATGACCAGGGCATCCTCGATGGTCTTCATGCCGGGCGCCCACGTGGCATACTCGTCGTGCCCGAAATACGATTGCTGCACCCCGGCCGCCACGATCAGGTAGTCGTAGCCGAACTCCAGCTGATCCCCGAGCGGCCGCGTCGCGAATACCCGGCGCCCTTCGGCGTCGATGCCTGTCACCTTGGCCAGCACGAAGTCCGCGTTCTTGTGCTTACGGAGCAGATCCCGCAGCGGGACGGTGATCTTCCCCTCGGACAAGATCCCGGTCGAGCACTGGTACAGCAGGGGCTGGAACAGGTGGTGCGGGCGGCTATCGATGAGGGTCACCCGGACCGGGGCGCGCCCCAGCGCCCTGGCGGCGAACAGCCCGGCGAATCCGCCGCCGATAATCACCACGCGGCGTTGGCTATCTTGGTCGTTCATGGCGCGTCCCCGATCCCGGTCGTCCTTTATTGCTCCGTGCGGCTCAGCCTGCCGGGTCGTACCACGTTTCCCGGTTGGTCAATAGCCGCTCCGCCTCCTTGGGACCCCAGCTGCCCCTGGCGTAGGGGTGCACGGGGACGACATCGCCGAGCACCGGGTCGACGACCCGCCACGCGGCCTCGACGGTGTCCTGGCGCGCGAACAGCCAGCGGTCTCCGTCCAGGGCTGCGCCGATGAGCCGGTCGTATGGACGCATGTCCGCGCCGGACTGCCCGGCAAACGTCAGGTCCTCCAGCATCGGCTCCATTCCGGCGCCTGGCTTCTTGCCCGCCAGCGTGAGGCCGACCGCGGTTTCCGGCCAGATCCGGAATCGCAGCGAGTCGCGGACGGTGAACGGATTGATGCCGAACACGTCATGGGGCGGTCGCTTGAAGCGGACGTTGATCTCGGTGGCGGTGACCGGCATGCACTTGCCGGCCCGGATCAGGATCGGCACGCCCTCCCAGCGCCAGGTGTCGGCGGCGAGCCGGACCGCGACGAAGGTCTCCGTGGTTGACTTCGGGTCGACGCCCTCAACCTCGTGATAGCCCTCGTACTGGCCGCGCACCGTGTCCTCGGGGACCAGCGGCCGCAGCGCGGCCACCACCCGTGACTTGGCATCCCGCCAGTCCGCCAGGCCCGGCCGGTCCGGCGGGTCGGCCAGCACGGTGGCCAGCACCTGGAGCATGTGGTTCTGGACGACATCGTTGATGGCCCCGGTCCGGTCGTAGAACCTGCCGCGGTCGGCGACGTCGAAGGCCTCGGCCATCGTGATCTGGATGCTCTCCACGTAGGTCCGGTTGAGCAGCGGCTCGATGATCGAGTTGGCGAACCGGACGAACAGGACGTTCTCCACGGGATCAAAGGCCAGCCAGTCATCGACCCGGAAGATTGCCTCTTCGCCGAAGTACTGGTGCATGGTGTCGTTGAGCTGCCGCGAACTGGCCAGGTCGTGGCCGAATGGCTTCTCGACCATCACCCGGGCATCCTTGGCGCGTCCGGCCGTGGCGATCCCCTGGGCGATGCGCCCGAACAGCGGGGGCGGCACCTCCAGGTAGAACAGGACCCGACGGCCGGCGCCGATGGCGTCCGACATGGCCTTGTAGGTGGCGTCGTCGCCGAGGTCCCCGTCCACATAGCGCAGCAGCCCGAGCATCTTCCGCGCGGCGGCAGTGTCCGGGTCCATGTGGTTGAGCCGCAGTGAGGCTACCGCGTAGTCGCGGAACTGCTCCAGCCCCCACCCGCTCTTGGCCACTCCGATCACCGGGACGTCCAGCACCCCGCGCTGGACCAGCCCCACCAGTGCCGGGAACGTCTCGATCTTTGCCAGGTCCCCGGTGGCACCGAAAATCACCAGCGCGTCAACTTCGTTTGTCGCCATGTCATTCCTCCTGACCAATCGTTACGATCACATCGGGCCCGGGCCCGGTTAGCATCCCCCGCAGCGGGCGATCCGGCTCAGCTCCCTGCTCCCTGGCCGGCCTCAGGGAGCGGCAGGCCGGGGTGTCGGCTCCGCCGCGGGCGCGGCTTCGGGGGATGGAGCGGGCGGCTGGAATTCCTGTTTGCTGACGCGGCGCCGGAACACGTAGTAGGTCCAGGTCTGGTAGGCGAGTACTACCGGCAGGAGGATGATCACGACGACGGTCATCACCTTGAGGGAGTACCCGCCAGAGGCGGTGTTGTGCACGGTGAGGTTGTAGGCCTTGCTGGTGGAGGAGACCATCACGTTGGGGTACAGGTCAACGAAGATCGCCAGGATGCACGATGCGATGGTGACGGTGGTCGCGGCGAAGGCGAAGCCCTCGCGGTGCCCGTAGACCAGCATGACGGCGGCGATGACGGCGAGTATGGCGAGCAGCTCGATCACGTTGAGGAAGAAGGTGGTGCCGGCGGTGACGTGGGTCCAGATGATGAAGGCGATGACGGCGGTGCCGGTGAAGGGGGCCACCCGGCGGGCTACCTGCCAGGACCGCTCGCGCATGCCGTCTGTGGTCTTCAGGCACAAGAACGTCGCGCCGTGCAGCAAGCAGATCAGGACCAGGGTGACGCCGGTGAACAGGGCGTAGGGCTGGAGCAGGTCCCAGAAGGAGCCGGTGAAGTTCTGGGCGGAGTTGATGGGCAGTCCGTGCAGCAATCCGGCCAGGGCCACGCCGATCAGCAGCGGGGCCAGCACGCTGCCCGCGGTGAGCAGCACATCCCAGGTGCGGCGCCAGCGGGCCGCGTCCCGCTTGCCGCGGTATTCGAAGGCCACACCGCGGACGATCAGGGCGGCCAGCAGCAGGACCAGCGCCAGGTTGTAGGCCGAGAACATGGTCGCGTACCAGCCGGGGAACGCGGCGAACATGGCGGCCCCGGCCACGATCAGCCAGACCTCGTTGCCGTCCCATAGCGGCCCGATCGTGTTGATGGCCGCCCGGCGGCCCGCCTCGTCGGTGCCGATCACGCTGTGCAGCATGCCGACGCCGAAGTCGAACCCCTCCAGGACGAAGAACCCGGTCCACAAGATCGCGATGACGATGTACCAGAACGGCACGAGACTGCCCATCGTGACCCCCTCAATACAGGACGGCCGGCAGCGGCGCGTCCACGTCGGCTTCGGCGTGCGGGGGCGGGAGCTGCTCGCGGGAGTACCGCAGCATCAGCAGCAGGTCGACGGTGCCCAGCGTGCCGTACAGCAGGACGAAGGCCACTAGGCTGATCCACAGCGTCGTGGTGCTGACGGTCGGCGAGATCCCGTTTTTGGTCAGCATGATGCCCTGCACGATCCAGGGCTGCCTGCCGCTCTCGGTCAGGAACCAGCCTGCGGTGTTCATCACGAACGGCAGCACCGCTCCCCACACCGCCACCCACAGGAACACCCGGGAGGTGGCGAGCTTTTTTCGCCGGATCAGCCACAGCCCCCACACCGATATCAGGAGAACCAGGACCCCCAGATACGCCATCGCCCGCATCGCCCAATACTGGATGAACACGTTCGGCACGTAGTAACCGGGGCCGAACTGCTTGGTGTACTGGGACTGCAGCGGGTTCAGCCCGACGACCTGGCCGTTCCAGTGGTTGGTGGCCAGCAGCGACAGCAGGTGCGGGATCGCGATGATCTGGGTCGGGGTCTGGTCGTTGTTGCCGCCGCCGATCTGGAACAGCGAGAACGAGCACGGCTGGCAGGTGGTCCACTGCCCCTCCGCCGCCGCGATCTTCATCGGCTGGTACCTGGCCTCGATCACGCCGAGCTCATCGCCCACCAGCATGGTGAACAAGATCGCCGGGACTAGGACGACCAGCGCGAGCCGCGCGGACCGGGTGAACACCTGCCGGGCCCCGCCATGCCGCAGCTGCCACGCCGAGACCGCCAGCATGATAGCGGCGCCGGTGACCAGCGACACGAACAGCACCTTGGTGTACCCCCACACGAACACCGGGTTGGTGAACAGCCCCCAGATGTCGTTCAGCTGCGGCTTCCCGTTCACCATCACGTAGCCGACCGGATGCTGCATCCAGGAGTTGGCCGCCAATATGAACGCCGCCGACAACGCCGAGCCGAGCGAGACCGCCCAGATCGTCAGCAGGTGCAGCCGCCGCGGCAGCTTGTCCCAGCCAAACAGCCACAGCCCCAGAAACGTCGACTCCAGGAAGAACGCGGCTAGCCCCTCCATCGCCAGCGGCGCGCCGAAGATGTTGCCGACCAGCCGCGAGTACGCGCCCCAGTTCATCCCGAACTGGAACTCCTGCACAATCCCGGTCACCACGCCGATCGCCACGTTGATCACCAGCAGGACACCGAAGAACCGGGTCAGCCGCAGGTAATCATCGCGCCCGCTGCGGTGCCACGCCGTCTGCAGCAAGGCGGTCAGGAAGGCCAGACCGATCGTGATCGGGACGAAGAAGAAATGATTCACCGACACAAAGGCGAATTCCACCCGCGCCAAGTCGACGTTGGTCATCTACACCCCTTGATCAGGAGGGCTGCCGACCGGCTGGCAAGCGCGCATGCGGCTACCAGCCGGCAAGCAGTCGGCCAGTCACGTCCCGGCTGTATCGCGAGCGGAGACGCCGCTCTGCCAGGCGGCGGCTCCGGCGGCCGCCGCGGACCTGGCCTGCCCCCACTTGATCCTCGCCAGCTCGCTTGGCGGCACTTCCATTTCCTTGATCCACCGACGGGTCGCGGAGACCACATGCGAGCTGCCGACGGCCATGCCCGCCAGCGCGATCATGGCGCCCGCGGCTACGAGCGCACCCCCAGTGATGAGCAGGCCGGAATTGAACGCCGGCAAGCTACTACTTGTATCCGTACTAGCAGACATGAGACCCGTCCTTGCCGTTAGTGGTTGGTTTTTACTTTCACCCCCTCTATGCAGCCGGGCATCACCCCTCCAGGGTGATAGCCAATGCAATCGGGGCCGGTGAGCACCTGCTGAATCGGATAGCGTGAATTACGCAGCGGGAGGTCTGCAGAGACGCAGCGAAGCGGGCCAGGAAAATATCCCCGGCCCGCTTTATTAGGTCCACATCGGTTCCTAGCCGGTAACGGCGCGGTCAGTTCCGGCGCGGATCGGACAGCACCACGATAGACCTGGGGCCGACGGTAACTTGATCGCCCGCGCCCTGCGGCGCAACCGTGGAGCTGCCGGGTGCCGCGGGGTCGTAGGTGTCGACATCTATCCGCCACGATGCCTCCTCCCGGGTGACCGGCAGGACAAAGTCCAGCGGTTCCCACCAGGCGTTGACGAAGACCAGGAAGTCGTCATCGAGCAGTGACGTGCCGTCAGCAGCCCGGTCCGGATCGTTGGATCCGTCCAGGTAGAGCCCGATGGCCCGGGCGCCCTCGTCCGACCAGTCAGCGGCCGTCATCTCGGTGCCTGCGGGAGTAAACCAGCGCAGCTCGGATGCTTGCGTCCCGGACAGGAAACGGCGGCGGCGGAACACCGGGTGTGCCTTGCGTAGGGCGACAAGCCGCCTGGTGAAGTCCTGCAGCGCAGTGTCGGGCTGGGCCCAGTCAACCCAGGCGATCTCGTTGTCCTGGCAGTAGGCGTTGTTGTTGCCCTGCTGGGTCCGGCCCATCTCGTCGCCGCCCAGCAGCATCGGCACGCCGAACGACAGCAGCAGGGTGGTGAGCATGGCCCGGGACTGGCGCGATCGCAGCACCAGCACATCTGGGTCGTCGGTCGGGCCCTCCGCCCCGCAGTTCCAGGACCGGTTGTCGCTGGTCCCGTCCCGGTTGGACTCGCCGTTGGCTTCGTTGTGCTTGTCGTCGTAAGAGACGAGGTCCCGGAGGGTAAAGCCGTCGTGGACCGTGATCAGGTTCACCGACGCCGTGGGGCGGCGGTGCGAGCCCGCGTACAGGTCCGACGACCCGCAGAAGCGGGTGGCGAACTCGCCGAGGCCGACGGGGTGGCTGCGCCAGAAGTCGCGCATCGTGTCGCGGTACTTGCCGTTCCACTCGCGCCACCGCGGCGGGAACCGGCCGAGGTCGTAGCTGTCGAACTGGCCGACATCCCACGGCTCGGCGATCAGCTTGGCCCTGGACACCACCGGATCCTGCGCGACCAGGTCGAAGAACGCTGACACCTGCTGGAAGCCGCCGTCCTGGCGGCCGAGCGTGGTGGCCAGGTCGAACCGGAAGCCGTCCACGTGCATCTGGGTCAGCCAGTACCGCAGCGAGTCCATGATCAGCTGCAGCGTCACCGGATCGCCGGCGTTCAGCGAGTTGCCGCAGCCGGTCGTGTCGTAGTAAAGCCTCGGGTCGTCATCCAGCCGGTAGTACCCCGGATTGTCCAGGCCCCGGTAGCACAGCGTCGGGCCGAGCTGACCGGCTTCGGCGGTGTGGTTGAACACGACGTCGAGCAGCACCTCGAGCCCGGCCGCGTGCAGCGCGTCGACCATGGCCTTGAACTCGTCCACCTGACCGCCCGGCTTCCCGGCACGAACCGCCGCCGAGTAGCCCTGATGCGGGGCGAAGTAACCGATCGTGTTGTAGCCCCAGTAGTTCGTGAGCCCGCGCTGCAGCAGGAACGCCTCGGGGACGCTTTCGTGTACCGGCAGCAGCTCGACGGCGGTCACCCCGAGGTCGAGTAGGTGGGCGATGGCGGCTTCATGGCCCAGGCCCGCGTAGGTTCCCCGCAGCTCCGGCGGGATCCCTGGATGGCGCATGGTGAAACCCTTGACGTGCAGTTCATAGATGATCGTGTCGGAGAACCGGTGCCGCGGATGGGTCCCCTCGCGCCAGCGGAATGCCTCTTCGGCCACCACCAGGCTTCGCGGCACGCTGGCCGCGGAGTCCGCGGTGCTCGGCGTATCCGGGTTGTCGGCGGCGTATCCGAGCACCTCCGGCCCGAACGTGACCGATCCGCTGAATGCCCGCGCATAGGGATCCAGCAGCAGCTTGGCCGGATTGCAGCGCACGCCGCGAGCCGGATCGTAGGGGCCGGCGGCCCGGTACCCGTAGGCCTGGCCTTCCCCGATCCCCGGCGCGAAGGCATGCCAGACGCCAGCGTCGTAGTCCCGCAGCGGGATCTGCGTTTCCGCGCCGGCCTCGTCGAACAGGCATAGCACCATTCCGTCGGCGACGCCGGAGGCCACCGCGAAGTTGGTGCCCCCTTCACCGGGGGTGGCGCCGAGCGGGAAGGGGCTGCCGGGCAGCGCGGTAGCGATCTGCCCTGATACGGCGGTCATCGCGCGTCCTGCCTGTTGATGCGCCGGAGGACGTCTCCGACGGGATCGACCGCTCCGTGCCGGCGGCGGATCACGTCGGCGATGATCCCGGTCCAGCCGGTCTGGTGGAAGGCGCCGATCGCGGCGCCGTTGTCGCCGTGGAAGTACTCGCTGAAGATCAGGTTGTCGTGCCAGGCCGGATCTTGCTGTAGCCGCTCGGTCCCGCCGAAGCAGGCTCGTCGGCCGTCCGGGTCGCGGGTGAAGATCGAGATCAGCCGGTCCTGCAGGTCGGCGGCCACCTTGTCCAGGGTCAGCTGCACGCCCGATCCGGTCGGGTATTCGATGGTGAACTCGTCGCCGAAGAACCGGTAATAGCGTTCCAGGGCCGCGATGACCAGGTAGTTCAGCGGGAACCAGAGCGGACCGCGCCAGTTGGAGTTCCCTCCGAACATCGCGGTGGTGGACTCGGCGGGCTCGTAGTCGATGCTCGCCCGGATGCCCTCGACGTCAAGCACGTAGGGGTGCTCCCGGTGGTAGGCCGAGACCGCCCGCAGGCCGTGCGGGGACAAGAACTCGCTCTCGTCGAAGAGCTTCGCGAACAGCTTCTCCAGCCGGTCCACGCCGGCCAGGCTGAGCAGCATCCGCTGGTGGCCGGGCTCCCCCCGGAGCAAGCCGATCTCGGTGAGCTTTTCCCGGTCGGCCAGGCCCTGACGGTTCAGGAAGTTCGCGAACTGCTTGCCGACGACCAGCGAAGTCTGAAGATCCTTGTCGTCGATGACCGCGGCGGCCAGGATCGGGATGATTCCGACCATCGACCGGACCTTCACCGAGACGGCCTCGCCGCCTGGCGTCACGAGCCTGTCGTAGTAGAGCCCGTCGGTCTCGTCCCACAGCCCGAGGCCCTCGAGCGCGTCGGTGATGGCGGCGAAATGCTCGAGGAACTTGAGCACCAGGTCCATGCCCGGGCGCTGCCCGGACCGGTTCAGGATCACCGCCATGGAGGCCATGGCGATCGCGTAGAAGCCCATCCAGCCGGTGGCATCGGACTGCTCGAGGATACCGCCCACCGGCAGGTGCGAGCGGTCGATCGGGCCGATGTTATCCAGGCCCAGGAAGCCGCCCTCGAACAGGTTGTTGCCCTCGGCATCCTCCCTGTTGACCCACCAGGCGAAGTTGACCAGCAGCTTGTCGAAGATCCGGCTGACGAAGTCGATGTCGCGGGCCCCGTCGATCGCGAACACCTCGACCGCGGCCCACGCCTGCACCGGCGGGTTGACGTCCCCGAAGTCCCACTCGTACGCCGGCAGCGCGCCGTTGGGATGCTGGAACCACTCCCGGCACAGCAAGATCAGCTGGTACTTGGCGAACGCCGGGTCCACGTGCGCCAGGGCGACGCAGTGGAACGCCAGGTCCCAGGCCGCGTACCACGGGTACTCCCACTTGTCGGGCATCGACATGATGTCGAACGCGTTGAAGTTGCGCCACCGGGCGTTCCGGCCCTTCAACCGCTGCTGCGGCGGCGTCGGCTGCGTCGGGTCCCCGTCCAGCCAGCGGGCCACGTCGTAGTAGAACAGCTGCTTGCTCCACAGCATCCCGGCGAACGCCTGCCGCATCACCATCGCCTCGTCCGCAGTCGCCTTAGCCGGCGTCAGCTCGGCGTAGAACTCGTCGGCCTCAGCCCGCCGCTGGGCGATGACCTGGTCGAACTGGGCACCGAGCGGGGCGTTCGCAGGTCCCCTGGGTGCCTGGGCGGGCGTCGGCCGCAACCGCAGCCGCAGTTCAGCGGTGCCACCGGCTGGTACCGTCACCTGATACCAGAACGCCGCCTTGGTGCCGGTACGATCCGGGTTCACGGTGGCCGCGCCGCTCACCACGTGGTCGTTGATGCCGTCCTTCGGATACGGCGTCAACGGCGCCGCGCCGAACAGCCGCTGGTCATTGGTCTCGTTCTCGCAAAACAGCGCGGTCGGCAAGGTCCCGTCTGGTCCGGGGCCGGCGATAAGCTCCATCGCGCCGATGAACGGATGATCGATTCCCACCACTGAATCGCCCACCGCCTGCATCGCCGGCTTGGGTGCGTCCACGTCCCAGGACCAGGTGTTGCGGAACCAGACGGTCGGCAGCACATGCAGCGTGGCGGGCTCCGGGCCCGCGTTCGTCACCTGAACGGCCATGAGCAGGTCGTCGGCGCTGGCCTTGGCGTAGTGCACCTCGGTGATCCAGTACCGGTCGCCGTCGAATACCCCGGTATCCAGCAGCTCGTACTCGGGCTGCTCGCGGTTACGCGCCCCGTTCTGGTCGATCAGGTCCTGATAGGGAAACGCGGCCTGCGGATAGTGATACCGCCACCGGTTCCATGTATGACTCGGCAGCGCATCCAGGTACCACCAGTACTCCTTGACGTCCTCGCCGTGATTGCCCTGTGCGCCGGTCAGGCCGAACGCCCGCTCCTTCAGGATCGGATCTTTGCCATTCCACAGCGCCAGGCCCAGGCACAGCCGCTGCTCCACGTCGCAGAACCCGGCCAGGCCGTCCTCACCCCACCGGTAGGCGCGCGACCGCGCGTGATCGTGCGGCAGATAATCCCACGCCTCGCCGTCCGCGCTGTAGTCCTCCCGCACCGTGCCCCACTGGCGCTCGCTCACGTACGGCCCCCACCGGTACCATTCCCCGGCCTGCCGCAGCCCGTCTTCCAGCCGCCCGAACTCAGCCACCCGATCCCGTTCAGCACCCACTATCGACCCCTGTCGCGTTTTCCATATACCGCACTGACCATGTGTCGTGCCGACCTTGTCCGACGTGATCGTGGCGCTAGCTGATATACGGCCGGCCTCCATTGCCTTTCTACGTAGCCGGTCAGTACGGTTCATCACCCAATACGGGTGATGATTACCGCGGTGGCCAAGTCCACCTTTAAGAGGTGACAAATGGCCCGAGATGAAGCGCACGCAACCGGAAATGAACGGTTGGCAAATTAACTAACGGGCTCTGTGTTATCGGAGGCTGGCTTGACGACCAACCAGATCCTGACCGGGGTCGGCCTGATCCTCGCGCTCGCCGTTGGGTCCCAGGTCCTGGCCAGCCGCCTGCGCATTCCCGCGATCATCGTGCTGCTGCCGGCCGGATTCGTGGCGGGCGCGCTGACCACCGATGTCAACCCGCAGCGCCTGCTCGGGCCGGCGTTCCAGCCGCTCGTGTCCTTGTCGGTGGCCGTCATCCTCTATGACGCGGGCCTGAGCCTCGATATGCGGAAGCTCAAGGGCCACACCCGCAAGGTGGTGATCCGCCTGATCGTGCTCGGGGTCCTGGTCACCACCGCGCTCGCTGCCTCGGTGGCCGCACCGCTCCTGGGAATGTCGCGCGGCGCGGCGCTGATGCTCGGAATCATCCTCGTCGTCTCGGGACCGACCGTCGTAGGGCCGCTGCTCAGTTTCGTCCGGCCCACCGAACGGGTGCAGCAGGTCCTCATCTGGGAGGGGTCGCTGATCGATCCGGTCGGCGGAATCCTCGGCGCGCTGGTGTTTCATGGCGTGGTCGCGAGCACCCGCAAAGGACCGGGCAGCCAGCTCGGGCAATTTGCGGCCAGCGTCGGCGTCGGCCTGGCCGGCGGGGTGATCGGCACCGCACTGCTCTGGCTGCTGCTACGCAAGCTCCGGCTCGGCGAACTGCTCGGCACCACCGCGCAACTCGCCGCGGTGATCGCGGTGGCCGCCGCGTGCGACGTGATCCGCGAGGACACCGGACTCATCGCGGCGATTTTCATGGGGCTCGCCCTGGCTAATCGGCGGGGCTTTGACATCCCGTCGCGTCGCCCGTTCTTCGAGACGCTCGTGCAGCTGATCATCGGCGTCCTGTTCATTTCCATCTCGGCTACCGTAACCCCGGCCTCACTCCGGCATCTGCTGCTGCCTACGCTCGTCCTGGTCGCCGTCCTGGTTCTCACGGCCAGGCCTATCGTTGCGTTCGCGTCGACGCTGGGGACGGACCTGACCAAAGGCGAGCGTGCCTTCACCGGCTGGATGGCTCCGCGCGGCATCGTCGCGGCCGCCACCGCGTCGACGTTCGCGGCAGGCCTGGTCGCCAAGGGCATCGGCGGCGCCGCCAAGATCCTGCCTGCCACGTTCGTCGTCATCGTGGCGACGGTGACCCTGTACGGCCTGACCGCGGCGCCGGCCGCCCGGCGATTGGGCGTCAGCCGGCCCAGCCGCACCCGGCCGCTTCTGGTCGGCGGCGGTGCCTGGGTTGTCGACCTTGGACGGGCCCTGCAGTCCGCAGGCCTGGAGGTGGTGATGTGGGCGGGCCTGGACCAGCAGCGGGAACAGATCAGGCGGGCCGGGCTGGAACTGGCGCCCGGTGAGCTGCTAGCGGCGGCCACCGGCCGCGGCGCGCGACTCGAGGGCATCACGGCCGTGCTCCTGCTGACCGATGAGGACGACTTCAACGCGCTCGCCTCGGTGCTGCTGACGGAAACCGTGGAGGGGCGCGTATACCGGCTTGCGCCGCCGCAGCGCAGCCACGGAGTGGTCGCTCCCTACACCACCGGGCATATCCTGTTCACCAATGGCATGACCAGGCCGGCGGTCACTGAGCGGTATCAGGACGGGGCGCGGATCCTCGTAAACGGCACCGACGGCGTGCTGGCCGCAGGACAGGACCTCCTGTTCATCGTGCGCGCGGACGGCCAGCTCGCTGCCGTCACTCAGACCAGTACGCCGGCGCCGCAGCCTGGTGACACCTTGGTGTCCCTCGGCCCTGCGCTCGCGGCGCAGCCCGCGGATCCCGGTCATGGTGATCTGCCCGAGGTAGAGCGACGATGACTCTTCATGTACGCCTGGTCAGCGTGCCTGACCGGACCGAGGAGCTCGTCGAGGCACTCGCCGCCGACGCCGGCGTCTCGAATCTGCTCGTGCTCTCGGGCGTGGCCCGCGGGCCGGCCAGCGACGCCATCCAGTTCGACGTGCGGCCCCGGTCCGCCAACTCCGTGTTCCGGCACCTGCAGGCCTTCCAGCACGACCGCGGCGGCACTGTCGCCGTTGATTACGTGGATGCCACTCTCGGCGAAAGGGCGCCCCCGGCCTCGGAGCATTTCCTGGTGCAGCGTGATGTCGCACCCGTGTGGGAAGTCGTCGAGGCCCGGATCCGCTCGGACGCCGTCTACGCCCCCAGTTTCTATATCCTGCTCACCATCGCCGGGCTGATCGGCGCGGTCGGCATCCTGACCAACTCCCAGATCCTTATTGTCGGCGCCATGGTCGTGGGGCCCGAATACAACGCGATCATGGGTGTCGCCCTCGGCATCGACCAGCGAGCCAAGCGGCCGGTAATCCGTGGCCTCCTCGCCCTGCTCGCCGGGTTCTCCGCCGCCATGATCGTCACCCTGCTCTTCACTCTGGCGATACGCTGGTCCGGGCACACGCCGAAGTTGTACTCGCTCGGAGTCCGACCAGTCTCCTCTCTCATCGACAATCCGAACTTGTTCTCGATCATTGTCGCTGTTCTGGCCGGGATCGTCGGCGTAGTCTCCCTGACCGAAGCGCGCGCAAGCGCCCTTATCGGCGTGTTCATCTCGGTAACGACCATTCCGGCTGCCGCTGATATAGCCCTGTCCGCCGGGTATGCAAGCTGGAGCCAGGCTCGGGGGGCGGCATTCCAGCTGCTCCTCAACGTGACAGTGCTGATTATCATGGGGGCTTTGGTCCTGCGCGCCCAGCGGATCATCTGGGGTGCCCGCGAACGGGCAGAAGCATCGCGGAATGCGCCAGGCCCAACTAACTACCTGCCGCGTCAGCGACGTTCAGGCGATGGATTACGGTGCTTCTCCCCAGAGTGCGGGACTGGCCCTCACCAGGGAAAACACCAGCATCGCGGCATTACCTGAAACAAGCTAAGCGGCATTGGATCAAGACGATGCGCCGCGGCGTGCCGTCATCCGGACTGGGCGGCCGCCGGGGCCGTGGCGTTCTCGCTGGCCGACGGTGTTCCCTGGGCAGGCGCCGGGGATGGCGCGAGCCTCGCGGAGAGCACGTACGCCACCACAACCGCCACGATGACGAGCGGCATTACCGCTAGGCCGTCCGACGCCAGGAGCAAGGTAGCCAGCAGGACGGAGGTCAACGGGAGCCTGAGCATCACCACGGTCATCGCGCCGATACCCATGGCGACGCCGTAAACCAGCGGCAGCCCGGGCAGGTGTGACAGCGCCACGCCCCCCGCCGCTCCGAGGAACAGGGCTGGGAACGTAGGACCGCCGCGGAAACTGCTCAGCGAAACGCCGTAGGCGAGTCCCTTGCAGGCGATGAGCAGCAGCAGCGCGGCAACGGTATAGCTGGCGCTGTGGCTAATGAACGAGGGCAGCGCGGATTGCCCGGAGAACAGCACCTCGGAGGAGCCCTTTCCGGTTCCGGCGGCGAACGCGATCGCCAGGCCCGCGACGGCCAGACCGACCACCGGCGTGGCCAGCAGCAGCCGCCGCTCGACATGGGGCCGCAGGAACAGGCCGAGCCATCTGATCCCAGAGCCGACCGGGACGGCCATTACTCCGATCGCCAGCGCCCAGCCGAATTCAGCGCCAGTTGGCGACCCGACGTGAGGAAGGCCGGGAATCGCCAGCGAGAACGTGCCGAGCCCGGTCCAGGCGTCAAGTCCGATGAAGACCAGCGAGCCGATGCCCGCCGCCAGCAGGCCAGGCACCAGCACAAGCTCCAGCATGGCACCGCTCAGCCCGGAGGCCTCCATCAGCAGGAACGCCCCGAGCAGCGGCGAGCCGAGGAGCGTGCTGATCGCGGCGAAACTCCCGGCCGCGGCCACGACGGTGGTGGTCCTAGGCGGAGCGTCCCGCTTGACGAGGCGGACCGCGATGACGCCGAGCCCGCCGCCGATGGCAATCAAGGGTGCCTCGGGCCCGAGCACTACGCCCAGGCACAAGGTGGCAAAGGCCGCGAGCACGATTCCCGGAAGCTCGATCGGCGAGGGAGGGCCTTCGCCCGTCTTGAACCCGTCGGCTGGCGAGTGGCCCCCTTTGCCGGGTAGATACCGGATGGTGAGAGCGACCAGCAGCCCGGCCAGCACCAGCGGCGGGATCGGCCACCACAGCGGTTCACCGTGGAAGCCCAGGCCCTTGGGCAGCTCGGTGAAGATCCAGCCCTGCATCTTGCTCACCAGGGCGAGAAAGAAGTAGGCCACCGCCGAGACGGGCACGCCGATGATTGCGGCCAGCACGAGCAGCGCTAGATAGCTCCGCGACCGCAGCAGGGCAAGAGGATCGGGCGGCATAGTCACCAGAGTCCTACCAAGAGCGCCGCGAAACCTCACCTGGACCGGGTGAAGACTGCGTAATTGCGCCCGGCTGGTACAGCCACTCGGCGTAGGACCGGCATTCATCCGGGCCGGGTTCCACGCTGCCGGGCAGGGGCTGGGCGAAAACGAGCGCCGCGGCCGCCTGGAGTTCGCTGTTGAGCAGATGGGCAGGGCCCGCCGCCTCGAATCCCAGGGTCCACCAGTCCTGGCCATGCGCGCGGATCTCGGTGAGTTCCACCGCGCACCGCGGCTCGTGGCCCCGCCCTGGGACGGGGGCCGCAACCGGTCTGCTGACCAGTGCGAACCGGCTGATCCGCCGCCTCTTGCGTACCGGTCTCCAGCCGGCCACGTCACCGATGTCTAGGTGGAGAGGGCTCATGGGCCAGGACCACTTCCGCCAAGACTCCACGCGCCCGCGGGCCCGTCCCGCCAGGTCGAGGATTCCCGGGCTACCGCAGTACACCTTCAGCTCCAGTGCCGAGCCCCCGCGGACCTTTACCGACAGCCCGCGCAACCGCGGATCGACGAGGTACGCATCCTCGCGTGACTGCGACTCGGCCGGGAAGTGGCCGAACCATTCGGCCACCGCAGTCTCCATCTGACCCGGGAAGATCCAGCGCACCTCAAGGCTGCGGACTCCTTGGGCGACTGGGCTCTCAGTCGTTCCTGCGCGGGCTGCGCTGATGGCAAGCATGTCCCGATCCTCAGGATTTGCCGGACTCGTAGACCTCGGTGAATATGTCACCTTGCGCGGCCCCGGACCCGGACTTGCCGCCGCCCCGGCCGCGCAGGACGAACGCAATGCCGACGGCGAGCACGGCGCCAGCGATCGGCCCCGCGATGTAGACCCAGTAGCTGGTGAAGGTGGTACTGGCCAGGTCGGGCCCGAAGGTGCGGGCTGGATTCATCGAGGCGCCGGAGATGGGGCTGCCCCACAGGCCTGCCAGGGCGATGTAGCCGCCGACCCCGAAGGCGCCGATGACGCCGAGGTTCTGAGCGCCCGAGGCCGTACCCAGGATCACGCTGACCAGGCCCGTGGTCAAGATGAGCTCCATCCAGAAGGCGGCCATGCCGGAGTAGCCGCTGGCGGGATAGTTGGACCCGTATGTGGCGGAGACATTGATGACGGCGTGCAGGAACAGGGCGGCGAGGGCGGCGCCGGCCAACTGCACCACGACGTATCCCGGGACCCGGTTCCACGGGAAGTCACGGCGCAACGCGAAGGCGATGCTGACGGCCGGGTTCAGGTGCGCTCCGGAGATCTTGCCCATGAACAAGATGATGGCCATGACCGTCAGGGCGGGGGCCACGACGGCGGCGCCGTGGCTGATCACGCCGGGGAAGGCGTGGCTCATCATGCCCCCGCCGGCCGCCGCCAGCACCAGGAAGAAGGTGCCGAGCAATTCGGAGAACAGGCGCCGCCATTCCTGGTGCGGGTCGTTGAAGTCGGTGATGCGGTCGATGAGGTTCTTCTCGTAGCGGGCGAGCGGGCCGAGGGGGCTCGGCATGGGTACTGGCTGTTCTGCGGTCATGACTGCCTCACATCGGGTCAGGTTTCTTCGTTGTCATCCGCGTCGGGTCAGACAGCTGAGCCGGCGTCGTCGCCTGGTGGTGTTCTCCGCTGCCGACCGCGGCGTACGGCTCCCAGCAGTACCCGCACGCCAGCGCCTAGCACGGCGAGGTCGCCGAGCATCTGGACGACGAGCACGATCCGGGCGGGCTCGGATCTGGGGGCTATGTCGCCGAAGCCCACGGTGGAGAAGACGGTCACGGTGAAGTACAGGGCGTCTGTCTTGGTTAGCGGCTGAGTGAAGCTTGCCGCTGACGCTCCTTCCATCGCCCAATAGGTCGAGGCGAACACCAGCAGGTAGAGAGGAAGAATCAGACCCAGCGCCTGGCCCGCTTTCAGGGCCGGATAACGGGAGCCGGTGATCGTCCTGACCTGCCACGTGGTGATGCCGGCGAAGACCAGCAGGCCGGCCAGAATACGCAGCGCCGTATGGCCATTCCACGACCGGTAGGGCAGCACGTAATACAGAACCACCAACACGATCGCGGTCAGCAGACCGCGCAGCACCGCTCCGTAAACAAGCCGCCGCCGCTTGGCCGCCGGCAGCACCTGGTAGGGATCAGCGGTCATGTTTCTCCATCCACACCGCCAGGCGGCAGCGGTCGCGCGGACTCTTCAGCGAGCGGCAGCCCACGTCGCGGGCACATCGGCACCCCCCTCCTGGCTGGTCCGTGCGCCGAAGCGGAGCAGCGCGGGCTGGGGCGAGATCTTCCCCGCGATCAGGGCCTCTCCCTGACGAAAGGTGACCGACCGCTCGATCAAGCTCGGTGGGACGAACGAGAATGCGGCCTGTGCGAAAGCTGCGTCCGCGAGCGAGTTCAGCCGCATGAGCACGAGGTTGTCGGCCTGCGAAAGAACGTTCTCGGGAATCTTCTGCGGACGCTGGGTTGACACCAGCAGGTAGAGCCCGAACTTGCGGCCCTCGGCGGCGATCCGCGTGGCGTGTTCGGCTGCCATCGCGACGAGCTGGTCTGAAGGCTCGGCGGGGCAGACGTTATGCGCCTCGTCGATCACGATCAGTATCGGGCTGTGCTCTTGGCGCCGTCGCCACAGGTCGCCCAGTACCGCTCCGGCGATGAGTGCTTGCTCTTCGCGTGTCGGCAGCGAGCCTAGGTCGACGACCACGCAGCGGATCCCGTGATCGCGCACGGCGTCCAGGACCGATCCCGACTCGCTGGGCGCCCATACCGAAAAGCGGTCGACGCCCAGGTTGCGGACGCGCAGGCCGAGACGGTGCGCCGCAGGATGGTCGCTTCCAGTCAGCGCCCCGAGCGTGGGCGGGTTCTGGCTGGCGAGCAATTCGGCCAGCTCGGCGTACTCCTCGCGGTCGTCGACCGGGTTCAGGCGCAGCAGGGCAGCCTGCATCGCCGGATCGATCTCGGCCGCGTGCAGCCGCAGCCTTCGCCCTGCCGGGGCGCCTGCGGAGTAGACGACGACTCCGCGTGCCGCCTTCTGGTAACGCTCGGCCAGCACAGGGTCAGCGCCTATCCGCACCTGTCCGAGGTGCACAAAGTCTGAGTTCGGATCAAGCACCACCATGCGCAGGTCCGTCTCGATCAGCAGCCGTTCAAGGATCACTCCCAGCGAATAGGTCTTGCCTGACCCCGACTGACCGCACAGGAATGTATGCCGGTCGAAGCCGCTGGCGTCCGCCGTGCAGGGCGCGTCGGCGACCAGCGCCAACGTGCCCAGCTGCAGCTTCGCGTACCGCCGCTCGCTGCGCTGCAGCCACGCTCGCACTTGCGCCCCGGAGGCGGCCCGAACCAGCACGTCGTGGAACGGCGCCCCGTCACCTTCCAGGACGACGCCCTCCCCGCGCGCGTACCGGATCTGAACCTCCGTACGGGCCTCTGGGGCGCCCGCCGCCTGGGCCGGCAGCGTCAGTTCCGTAACCGGCTGCCGGTCGAGTTCCAGGATAAGAACCTGCCCGAGATACCGGATGCCGCCACCTTCCAGCACGACGTAGCCGCCCACCTGCAATTCCAGGCCGTGTAGCGAGGCCTGAAAAGAGAACCTGCGCCCGTCAACCGAGGTGGCGAGCGGAAGGATTGACGCTTCGAGGTTCCGGCGCACCTCGCGGAAGGTGTCCAGCTGCGGGCCGAAGCCGGACGGCCCGCTTGCGGCAGAGCTGACGGCCGATCTCGATTTACCACCGATTTCAGACATGGTCACCTCGCGGAATCCGCAGAATGGCGGTCAGGTCTCCGGCCGGTTGCGTGGCTCAACTCGGCACGCTGCGTTTATCTAGAGTGCCTGGCAATTGTCAGAGACGCCCTCATCCGGTTCGGATGAATCCCGTCAACTCGCGAGAGCGGTAGAAGCAGGAATTTTCGAGGGCCACCCTGGTGAAGCTGCGGCCCAGGTGAGAACGTATCACCTGGTTACCGCGCATAAAGGGTGTAACATCGGACGCAGAGGACGCAGACAATTGCACCGGGCAAGCCCGTAGCCGCGGATATCCCGGTGGACACCCGGCGATCATGCCTGGTGCGCCGGTGCCGCGGCGCGCACCGGGGGCCTCAGGCTGGCGGCGAGGATATCGATGCTCAAGGCCAAAATCCACGCTGGGAACAGCAGCTCCACCCAGGGTGAGAAGCCGACGCCGATCAGCAGCACGAGTGCGCTGACGAACCCGGCCACGGTGAGCCATCTGGAAACGATCTCCGTGCGGCGCGCGATGGTCACGGTGGTCAGCGTGAATACCGCCGCCATCCGCATCGCGTAGACGTTCACCAAGGTCGCGGTGACGATGCGGCCCAGCGCCAGGGTTCCCGCGCCCGGCGGGCTGGAGCTGTCGGCCGCGATCACGCCGCCGGCGATCGCGGCGGCGGCAAAGATCATGGCGACGAACAGCAGGCCGCTGCCCAGGAACACAGTCGCGAAGAAGCGGTCCTCGCGCTCCCCGATCCGGTCCCTGAGCACCCCGATGAACCACAGGAACGCGATCCCGGCGAACGGGACGAGATTCAGTGCGATCGCCACCTCGGCCCGGTGATGCGAATCGGTCAACCACGATCCCGGGACAGCGGGATGAGCGGGGACAGAGACTCTGAGCAGCACAAGCGCAGCGGTCAAGAGCACCGAGAAGATGATCCCGGCGACAGCGGCGGCACGGGGCGTCCGCAGCGGGCTCCCGGCCCGCAGCGGGCTTATCGGCGCTTCAGTCATCGGCATCCCTTAGGTCGGCACGGCCCGCACAGGCCGGCACGGCCCGCCCCGGCCGGGGCGGCCGTGCCGTGCGGGCCGGCCGGGGTTACGCGCTGGCGCCGTGCAGGGCGTCCTGCAGGTCCTTCTCGCCCTCCTTGGACAGCGAGGTCTTCAGCACCGTCCCGCCGTACTTGCTCATCGCCTCCACCGCCTTGTCCGGGGTCACCTTCTCCACCATCAAGAACAGCGCCGACGTCCCCGGCTTGAGCATCCCCCGGACCTGATCCTGGAACTGCGCATCGATCCCGGACTTGGTCACCTTCCCCATCAGCGCCCCCAGCCCCGCCCCGATCGCCATCCCGAACACCGGGATGAAAAACAGCACCCCGAACAACAGCCCCCACCACATCCCCCACGTCGCGCCCCGCCCCACCATGTGATGGTGAGTATGCACGTGATAATCACCCTTCGCGTCCCGCACGATCACCGCGATCGCATCGGGCTCGATGATCAGGTCCCTCGCCAGCTGCCGCGCCTCATCAGCAGCAGCCTCAGCCGTCGTCTCGTCCGGATACCCGATCGCGATCAGGTCAGCCATAACACCCTCTCTTCCCTCGCACGCCAGTAACCCCACCCAGTCCACCAACCCCGCCCCCGCCCCGCCCCACCCGCCACGGGTGATCCCAGCCCACGACCCCGGACCAGCCAGCCGGGAAACCCGTGCGGGGGCCGCGGCCTCAAACGGGACAGAATCGACTCTCCGGCGATGAGGGTCGGGACATTTCTGCCGCTTACGGGCCGGGATGGGTCGAAATGAGGCACTTTTATCTCTTGTACGGCCAGCGACATTGGGGAAGTGTGGTACCGATGACCGAAGCAGGCAGGCCAGGAAAGCGCGCTCTGCGGGCGGTGCCCGTTCTGGGGTCCAGCGCGCTCCCTGACATGCTGAGGGAGACTGAGCTCCATGCTCCCAGCTTGCGTAAAGAGTGGGTGGAGCGGCGGGCACTCATCAGCGTTCTGGCTACCACCGCCGCCAAGCTCGTTCTCATTGAGGCTCCTGCAGGCTTCGGCAAGACCACTCTCGCAGCGCAGTGGCGGGCCAGCACGTCGGAAGAGCGACGGTTCGCTTGGGTCTCCCTCGATCGTGGCGACGATGACCCCGGCAGGCTGTGGCAGCATATCGCGCTCGCGTTGCAGCGAGCCTGCCCTGGCCTCGGCGTCGATGAGGTCCTCCGGGCGCTTCGGGTCCCGGTCCCTGACATCACGGGCACGGTGATACCGCTCCTAGTGCACGAGCTGGCTGCATTTGAGGCACCAGTTGTTCTCGTTCTTGATGATTATCAATTGATCAAGGAACCCGCCTGCCACGAACAGACCGCTTTCCTGCTGCTTCATCTTCCACCATCCGCCCAGTTCGCGCTCGTCACGCGAACCGAACCGCCGCTCCCGCTAGCGCGGCTGCGCGCGGCCGGTGAGATGGTCGAGATCCGCACGCCCGAACTGCGGCTGGAGCCCTCAGAGGCGGCGGAGCTCGTACACAATGTCTCCGGCCTGGAGCTTGCCGAACCCGACCTAGCTATTCTTCTTGAGCGCACCGAAGGATGGCCGGCCGGACTGTATCTCGCGGCGCTCTCCCTCCGCGGTCATCCCTCGCCAAGTGCCTTCATCCGCCAGTTCACTGGCGACAACCGGTTCATCGTCGACTTTCTCGCCGAAGAGGTGCTCAGCCGACAGCCGAGCAACATCCGGCAGTTCCTCGCGCGGACGGCCGTCCTGGACCGGTTCTGCGCGGCCCTTTGCGACGCAGTTACCAGGTCCGCTAACGCGGCAGAGGTCATTGACGTCCTCGAGCGCGAGAACCTCTTCCTCGTACCTCTTGACGACAACCGCCAGTGGTACCGCTATCACCCTCTGTTCGCGCACGTGCTTCGCGGCCAGCTGGCCAGGACCGAGCCGGGCATCGGGCCGGTCTTGTACGAGCGCGCGAGCGCCTGGCATCAGGAGTACGGATCAACGGACGAGGCGATCGGTTACGCGCTCGCCGCCGGTGACGTCGCCGGGGCCGTCGACCTCATTGCGTGCCATTGGTTCGACTACGTTGATTCGGGCCGGGTGGCGACGGTTCGCGGTTGGATGCGTTCGCTCGGTGACGACCAGATTGCTACCCATGTATTGGCAGCGCACAGCGCAGCATGGGTGGCCGCCTTGTCCGGCGAGCAGGGGTCCGTGCGGCGCTGGCTTCCGATCATCGTGGCCGGAGAGCATGACGGTCCTCTTCCTGACGGCATGCGGTCGCTGGACTTCTCCGCCGCACTGCTCGGCGGCACCTTTGGATTCGACGGCATCCGGGCGATGCGGGAATCAGCGGCCAGGGCCGTCGAGCTAGAACACGACCCCATGTCGCGCTGGTACGCGCTGGCGCAGACCGCGCTCGGCTTCAGCCTGTTCCTTTCCCGAGAGCCCGGAGCGGCGGAGCCGCTCAGGAAGGCAATAATGAGCGACGCGTCCATCCCGCTGGCGCGCATAATGGCCCTTTCCGTCGCGTCGCTCGTGGCGACCGAGGAAGGCAGGATCGCGCAAGCACGGGAGCTTGCGAGCGCTGCCCGGCGGCTCTCGGACGACGGCGATCTCAACCGCACTCCGCAGTATTCCCTCGCTCACACGGCCGCTGCCGCGGTTCACGCGCTGGAGGGGCGGTTTGGGGAGGCTCGCACCGAGTTCGAGCGTTCGCTCCGGTCACGAAGGGTCTGGCCTGGGCTCAGCCCATGGCCCACCCTGGAAAGCCTGCTCAGGCTCGCATCGCTGCTGCTCGACACCGGAGACCGCGCTGAAGCGGCCGCGCTTCTCGACGAGGCCAGGAACATACTGACCTCCCTGCCTGATGGCGCGGAGGCTCAGCTGTCCCGGCTAGAAGGGCTTGAACAACGGATCACGACAAGGCAGTCGCGGGTGATGTCACCTTCGGATACGCTCACCGAACGCGAGGTGGCGGTGCTGCATATGCTCGGGGGGACGCTCTCGCTCCGCGAGATCGGGCGGGAGCTGCACCTGTCGCAGAACACGATCAAGACCCACACCCAGGCGATCTACCGTAAGCTCGGTGTCTCCACCCGGCACGCCGCCGTTGAGAAAGGCCGCGGGATCGGTATTCCGTGAGTTCAGATCAGCTTGAGTTCCTTTGCCCGCCGGACCGCCTCGCCGCGGCGAGCCGCGGACAGCTTGCGGTAGATGCTTCTGAGGTGGGTCTTGACAGTGTTAACTGATATATACATCTCGGTGCCGATCTCGGCGGTGCTGAGCATTGTCGACAAGAGCCGGAGCACCTCGCGCTCGCGGTCGCTAAGCGACTCGACGATTATCGGCGCGGGTTGGTCCGGATCGGGCCGTGGGGCCGGGATCCTGCTGGTGGTCAGCTGCCGGGGCTCTAGCAAGTCCTGATAGGCGTGTGCAAGCTCCGGATCGCGTAGTAGCACCGGGTGGATCCAGGTGTGCTCCATGGCAAAGGCCAGCCGGAGCCGCTCAGGTTTGCCCAGCCGCAGCGCACGCTCGAGTGATCGGCGGCCGCGCACGCCGTCGCCGACACCGTAACTGAGCCGGGCATCGACCAGCCATCCCTCCAGGCGGACCGGCTCCGGCGGCTCATCCGGGCTGGCCGCCCCGGCGGCCAGGGCGCGCTCCGCAGCTTGTGTATCGCCAGCGGCCAGCCAGGCCTGCGCGAGCGCGACGGCCGCATCGAGCGCGGACTGCGGCTCGACGCGCTCGGCCGCCTCAACGGCGGACTTGATGTCCCCGGCAGCGGCGTAAACCCGCGACTGGACGAGTATCAGCCTGTGTTCCAGCCAGCGCGGGGGC
The DNA here is from genome assembly GCA_963822765.1 of uncultured Actinomycetes bacterium. Classification (GTDB taxonomy): domain Bacteria; phylum Actinomycetota; class Actinomycetes; order Streptosporangiales; family Streptosporangiaceae; genus Palsa-504. The sequence goes on from CAWGJL010000012.1 coordinate 169,224, forward strand.
GACCAGCCCTGTCGTGCGCGACTGAGCATGTCCGCCGCGGCTTTGGTATTGCCTTGGGCTAGCTGGCAGCGCGCCGCGATTAGGCAGGCAATGGCGCCTAGCAGCTTGTCCGGCGCGATCCGTAGGGCGCCGTCCGCCAGTCTGAGCTGACCATGGGCCTGCCGCAGTTCGTTGCGTTCCAGGTGCATACGGGCCAGGGCGAGAGTCGCGGCCGGACTGGCGAACTCGGCAAGCCCGTCGGCGCGGTTCTCGGCCGCTCCCGCCGCTTGGTCGGCTAGCTCAGTGACGTGGCTCAGCCGTCCGCGCAAGGCCTCCACCAGAGCGAGATACCCGAGGCAGTCACTGCGCTCATACGTCTCCCCAGGAGCGGACGCGGGGGCGATGGCCGAACGAAGGGTGGCGGCCGCCTGATCGAAGTCGCCCGACCAGAGTTCGACCGCTCCGCGGCCGGCTAGCACCTGCGCGTGAATCTCAGGATGCCGGGCGAGATGGTTTCCGGTGATCTCCCCGAGCAAGGTCTCGGCCCTGGCGACCGCGGCCAGGGCCGCATCCAGGTCGCCGATGCGGCGGGATGCGGCCAGCCTGACCTGCGCAGCAGCCAGCCGGGCCGGGATTTCGTCGGTAACGGGAAGGCGCTCAAGGACGTCTTCCGCCGCGGCGAGCGTCGCACCGCCCTGGACGCCGTCAGCGCCGGACAGCTCAAGCGCGGCTTCCACAAGCAAAGGATGCGCTTGCGTCCAGGGCGACTCCGTAGGCATGCGCTGGAACCTCTCGGCGAGCGACCGGTTTCCTCGCGGTTCGATGAGCTGGCCGATCGCGAGCTCATCCAGGGCTATCCGGGCCGCGAACGGCCAGTCACCCGACTCCCCGGCGTGTCGCACGGCTTCGCTGAGCGAGCCGTTCTGCTGATACCACTGAGCAGCCCGCCGATTGAGCTCGGCCACCTGGCCTGGGCACTCACGCCGGAGTTTCAGGCGCAGCACCGCCGCGAACAGCGAGTGATAACGGTACCATCCGTGCCCGACCGGCCGGACGAACGCGTTCGCCCGCGCCAGGACCGGGAGCATGTCCGTCGCAAATTCGTCATCGTTCAGCGCGCGGGCAAGGTCGGCGCTTACCCGGTTCAGGATGCTCGTCTGCAAGAGAAAGGTCCTAGTGGAGGCGGGCTGGGCGTTCAGCACCTCATCTACCAGGTAGCTAGTGATAGCACTATCTTCGGAATCGAATTCCTTAGCGAATTGGGCAGGGTCGGGATGACCGTCCAGCGAGATGGCGGCCAGGCGGACTCCCGCAGCCCAGCCCTCCGTTCGGCCGACGATGCGCTCGAGCCCATCAGCGGACAGCGTGATGCCCTGCCGGGCCATGAGCAAGGCGGATTCGGGAACGCTGAAGGCAAGGTCGTCCGCGCGGATCTCGGTCAGCTCTCCAGTGAGCCGGTACCGGTGCAGAGGCAGGAGCGGATCCATCCGCGATGACACGACCAGATGCAGGCCCGGCGTCGCGTTCCTCAGCATGTAGGCCAGCCCATCCAGGGTGTCCTGCTCGGTCACCAGATGGAGATCGTCGAGAACTACTACCACCGGCGGGTCCTGTGCGGCCAGCATGGATGCAAGCCGCAGCAGGAATATGTGGTAGGCCGTCCCGCGGCCCGCGGCGAGCGAAACCCGCGGGACGGTGATGTCAGCCTGCCGCAATGCCGCCACGACATAGGACCAGAAGACCTTAGGCCGGTTGTCGTAGTCGTCAAGGGTGACCCAGACCAGGGTGGCGGGATCGGAGCGGGCGGCGGCCCACGAGGCGATAGCCATGGTCTTGCCGGAGCCCGGAGGACCGGTAACCGTGGTCAGCGGACCCCGCGCGCCCTTCGCGATGAGCTTGTCGATCTGCGGACGGCGGACCGCCCAGGCAGGCACACCGGGCACGGTGATCTTGGAGATCAGGACAGGATCGTCAGCGCCTGCCACCTGTCCTCTAGGTTGGACGGCCGCGCGGGCGGCCACGCCGGACGTCATGCAAATACCCCCTTGATCCAGTCGGCTCGCTCCCCGACCGCACAAGTCGGCCCGCAAGCGCATGGTCCGGACCCGGGGGCTATCTCATCATTGTCGAGTTTAAATCGTTACCTACACTCTCACCTGTTGTGGGTGACCTGTCATCACCCTCTGAGAAATCTCACCAGGGTGACGGATCACCCGTGGTGCATGACGCGCCGCACGCCGGGACGCGAGAACGTGAGGTATCTGGCCCATGACCATAGCCATACGCTGGGGGTTTTGTTGCCACCGCCGTATTACGAGATCCGCGTCATCGGGGTCCCGCCGCCCGAAGCCCTCATTGACTTCGAGCTGCTCAGCGCCTCGGTGGAGCCGGTCGAGACGGTCCTGCACGGCCCGCTGCGGGATCAGGCCGCGCTGCACGGGCTCCTGGCCCGGCTGCAGACCCTCGGTGTGCAGGTCGTGGAGGTACGCCGTCTGCATGACCCGCTCCGTACCCGCCCGCAAGTGCGAACCTGCCCGGCGCTTGACACCGGCTGCGGGACTACCACCACACCATCCGGATTCATCCCGGCGGGGTGAGGCAGGTCCGGGTCAGGCCAGACAGGCTGGATAGACGCAGTGCCGAGCAGATCCAGCGATACGGGTACCGCAGCATCAACACGGCGCTGTGCTGCGGGCGCAGCGGAGGTGACGGCGAGGTGAGCGTGTCTGATGCCGGCGGTAAGCCACAGCCAGCTGGCGAGGCTGGGGCGCTTACCCCGGATGAGCGAACCGAGGAACCCCGCGAACCGAGGACGAAGCGCTTACCCCGGATGAGCGAACCGAGCTGGAACGTCTCCGGGCCGAGACAGCCGAACTCCGCAATCGGCAGGCTAGGGCACGCCGCCGACGGCGGATCAGCTGGCGGACCCCCGTCGCCATTGTGCTCATTTTTTTGGGCTGTCTGCTCGCTCCGGGAGCAGTTATCGGCGTCTGGGCGGCCAACCAGGTTTCGGACACCGGCCGTTACGTGGCGAACGTGGAGCCCCTGATTCACGACCCCGCGATCCAGAACGCCTTGACCGACAGGATCACGAACGAGATAACTAGCCGCCTCAACGTAGCCGGAGTTGTCAATCAGGCCGCACAGCAGCTCACGAGCAAGGGACTGACCCGGATCGGTTCAGTGCTCACGACATTCAGCCCGCAGATCGCCAGCTCGGTAGCCGGCTTCATCCACAGCACCGTGCACTCGGTTATTTCCAGCCAGGCCTTCGCCACCGCCTGGGTCCAGGTCAATACCGTCGCGCATGAGCAAATAGTAAAGGCGCTGTCCGGGAACGGCGGCGCGGTCAGTACCAGCAACGGGCAGGTCGTAATCAGCCTCGGGCCGTTCATCACCATCGTCAAGCAGGACCTGGTCGCGCGCGGGTTCACGCTGGCGAACAGCATCCCGCCGATCAACCCAACACTGACGCTCTTCACATCGCGGGAACTTGTGAAGGCGCAGGGTGGCTACCGGCTGATTAGCAACCTCAAGATAGTGTCGCCGATACTGGTGCTGCTCCTTATCGGCGCTGGGGTGTACGTCGCGCGGAGCCACCGGCGCGCCCTGATCGGAGCCGGGCTCGGCTTCGCCGCATCCATGCTAGTCCTGGCCGCCGGCCTGCAGATCTTCCGCGGCACATACCTAAACAGCGTCCCCAGCAGCGTGCTGCCCAGCGATGCGGCTGCCGCCCTGTTCGACATATTTGTCCGCTTTATCAAGGAGGGGCTCCGTGTCCTGCTGGTGGTGGGGCTGGTCGTCGCCGCCGCGGGGTTCTTCACCGGACCCTCTATCACGGCGGTCCGGACCCGTTCGGCATTCAGGTCGGGGCTGGGCTGGCTCCGGCACTCCGGCGAGCGTGCTGGGGTATCCACCGGCCCAGCAGGCCTGTGGACTTTCTCGCACCGCAAAGGCCTTCGTATCGGGGCGGTGGCACTTGCCGCCCTGATATTCGTATTCTGGGGTCAGCCCACGGCGGCAGTCGTCATCTTGATCGTCGTCTTGCTGCTGGTGGTTCTCGGGCTGATCGAGCTGATCGGCAGGCCGCCCGCGCGGCCGCAGACTACGGGTCAGCCTTGAAAGCGGCCGAGCCGAACCGGGTGAGGCTCCCACCAGGCACTCCTCGCCGGTAGGCCGGGTCCAGTGCTCGCGCAGGCGGCTGGGCTGGCGCTGCTGTCAGCGCTGTCCCCGACAGCGCTGCTGATCGCCGCCGTCTACCTGGGCTCCGCAAGGCCCGGGCTGACCAGCTTGTTCTACCTGGCCGGCGCGGTGCTCATGAGTATCGTCATGGGAATCGTCGTACTCTTCGCGCTGCGCAGCGCCGGCCTGAACCATCCCGACCAGCACGGGGCCCGGTACGGCCTTCGGCTTGGCCTCGGAATCCTGCTCTTCGCGGCGGCCGCCTTCGTCGCGACCCGCAAGCCCCGGTCGCGCGATCCCGCGAAGGCCCACCATGGCCTGGTGCCCAGAATGGTCGCCGATCCGGCTCCGCTGAGCGCGTTCGTCGTCGGCCTGCTCGTGTTTGCCCCTGGTGTCACGTTCATCGCGGCACTGCAGGTGATCGCGACGGCACGGGCCGGCCCCGAAGTCACCACCCTGGCTGTGCTTCTCGTTGTCGTTATCAACGTCCTGCTGGTGTGGCTTCCGATCACGCTCCACCTGGTGGCCCCGCACGCGACCGAGAGGCGTCTTAAGGCCTTCAACAGCTGGTTGCGTACACATGGAAGGACCGTGCTTGCCTGGGTGCTGGTGGTGGCCGGGGGGATCATGCTCTTTGACGGGATCTACGGGCTCATCACCCGTTCGGGATGATCTCCTTACTCGGGCCCTGGAGGTATTGAGTTAACCGTGGATCCTCGCGACCGGCTGCGGTCGGTAGGAAAGCGCATGACCGACCCGATGGAATCAATGGCCCAGCGGGTCGCGGAGCGCGTGTTCGACCTTCTGGTAGACGCGCTGGATGTGAACGCTCTTGTGCGGCGGGTGGACCTGAACGCTGCGCTCGGTCAGGTCGACCTCGACACGATCCTGGCCAGGGTTGACCTGAACGCGCTGCTGGACCGGGTTGACGTGAACGCGCTGCTGGGCCGCGCGGATATAGAGGAGGTGATGCGGCGCGTGGATGTGGGCGCCGTGGTTGATCGTGTCGATGTCAACGAGCTGGTGCAGCGTATCGACATGGACATGCTGGTCGGGAACACCGACCTTGGCGCTATCATCGCCAAGTCGTCCGGCGGGGTAGCGAGCGAGGCGCTTGACGCGGCGCGCAGCCAGGCTGTCGGGCTTGATCAGTTCGTCGACCGCTGGGTAGGCAGGCTGATCCGGCGCAGGCATCCCGCACCGGCGGCGCCGGCCGCCCTGCTGGCGGCCCAGGCCGAGCCGTGAGCGCCGACACCCAGGCCGCCGACTGGGTGAGTTCGCAAGGGCACTACGCGGGCTCGGTATCGCGGTTTGCGGCGTATGTGATCGACCTGGCGGTCAGCGCGGCCCTGTTCGCCCTCGGCCTGGCGGGCACTTCTCTTGTGGCGCAGGTCGTGACCGGCCATCAGGTGAGCTGGAGCCGAACGAACATCGTAGTCGCCGTCATCTTCGCGGCCTGGGAGTTCTTTTACTTCGGTTATTCCTGGGCGATGAGTGGCAGGACCTTCGGCATGGCGGTGCTCGGCGTGCAGGTCGTCCGCGCCGATGGCCAGGTCCTTGACGCGTGGCGCGGCGCGTTGCGGGCGCTGGTGTTCCCGCTCAGCTTCCTGCTGCTGGGCGCGGGCTTCCTCGGCATCCTTGTGCAGCGCGAGCACCGCGCACTCCACGATCTCATCGCTGGCACGGCGGTCATTTATGCCTGGGATGCGCGGGCGGCCCGGCTCCGGTTCCTCGCCCGCCAAGCCGACATCAGAGCAACGAGCAGCTCGCGGCGCGGCGCCACAACCGCGATCCCTGATCCCCGCGATCCCAGCCCAGGCTTGGGTGGGGAGCGGGTGCGGGCCGGCGTCCCGGTACCATCCGCCGCGGGTGAAGCATCGCGTGCCAGCTCCGGCGATCGTTGACTGACGGTGCGATCGCGTTGCGCACCTGTTGCCACAGCGACTGAAAGGACCCTGATCATGAACGTGGTAGCCAAGGCCGATGTCGACGAGGCTACGAGGACCGCGCTGGCCGAACTGGCCCTCGGCGACCCCGAGCTCCTAGGCGAGAGCCTGGAGTTGCGGGCCCAGCTGCAGGCCAGGAGCGGCTTGGATCCGCGTAGCTTCGCCCTGGTCAAGATCGCCGCCCTGATGGCGCTGGACGCTCCTCCGGCCTCTTACATGTGGCAGGTAGGTAACGCGCTGGAGGCCGGGGTCACCCCGGAAGACCTCATCGGCGTCCTGCTCGCCGTTCTGCCGCAGATCGGCGGCCCGAGGGCAGTGGCGGCCGCGCCAGAGCTCATGGTGGCTCTGGGCCTGGCACTGCCGGACGGCGTATAGGACCATGACGGCTCAGCCAGCTAGGAGGCAGTGATGTTTGTTCGGCGACGCCCGCTGATGCGCGCGGCTGTGGTGGGCGGCGGCGCGTATGTCGCGGGCAGGAGCATGGGCCGACGAGCGGAGCAGCAGCAGCAGGCCGAAGGAGAGCAAAACCAGCGTATCAGCGACCTCGAGCAGCAGCAGGCACCTCCCGCGACTCAGGAGCAGCCACCTGACGCAGCAGCCACGTCGCCGATGATCGACCAGCTGAATCAGCTCGCCACGCTGCATCAGCAAGGCATCCTCACCGACGAGGAATTCACCGCCGCTAAAGCCAAGCTATTCGGGACCTGACCCAACCCTCACGGACCGCCAAAAAGGCAGCGCGCTTATCGGGGCTGTTGCGGCCAGGTCACCTGAGGGCTGAAAGCTCTAAAGGAGCGAAATAGGAGCACTGATGGTATCCGTCGACAATGACACGCAGACGTCATCCACTTTGGCTCTCGCGGCATCGTGGCAGGCGACGCTGATTCTCGGCGCCCTGACAGTGATCCTCGGGCTCGTCGTGAGCTTCCATCCGACGAGCTCGCTGAACGTGGTCGCGGTCCTGCTCGGCATTCTCATGATCCTCTCGGGGATCTTCCACCTGATCCGGACGTTCGACTCGAAAGAAGTACACCGGGTATGGCTCGGTATCGCCGGCCTGATGTTCATCGTCGTCGGCGTCGTCCTGATCCGTCACCTGGACCTGAGCAGGGCGCTCATCGGCCTGGTAATCGGCATCACCTGGATAGTTCAGGGGCTGAGCGCGCTGATCGGGGGCATGGCCGGAGACGACCGCGAAGGACGGCCCTGGTGGATCGCATTCGGGGTGGTGAGCGTCATCGCGGGAATAGTGGTCGCCAGTACCCCGGCCTCCTCCCTGAACGTCCTCGCTGTCCTGCTCGGCATCTGGTTCGTCATCATGGGCATCTTCGAGATCATCGGAGCGCTCCTGCTCCGGCACGAGCTTCGAGCCGCCGTGATGTCGCTCACCTAACCGCTCATCTACGACGGGTGTTGTCCGGCCCAGAAGGGTCACTTCCAGGTAAGACCCGTCGCATAAATCCATCGGCGCAAGGAGTTAGTGAAATGGGCCAGCCGTTCAAGGGCACGATCAATATCGACATCCGCGATTCGGAACCGGACTGGGCACCGTTCGAGCCACCCAAGGCGCCCGACGGCGCGCCCAGCGTCGTCTACATCGTGCTCGATGACGTTGGCTTCTCCGCCATGAGCTGCTACGGGGGCCCGATCGCGACGCCGAACATCGACCGGATCGCAGCCGGAGGGATCCGGTACACGCAATGGCATACCACGGCGCTGTGCTCGCCGACCCGGTCGTGCCTGCTCACCGGGCGTAACCACACACGTAACAGTATGGCGTGCATCACCGAGGCCGCGATCGGGTTCCCGAACGCTAGCGGGACGATCCCGCCGGAGAACGGCATGATCTCCGAGATCCTGGGTGAGCAAGGCTGGAACACCTACATGCTGGGCAAGTGGCATCTGTGCCCGACCGTGGAGATGAACGTCGCCTCGACCCGGCGCAACTGGCCGTCCGGCCGCGGGTTCGAGCGCTTCTACGGGTTCCTGGGCGCCGAGACCAACCAGTGGTACCCGGACCTGGTCTACGACAACCATCCGGTGGACCAGCCGAAGTCACCGGCGGAGGGTTACCACCTGACCGAGGACCTGACCGACAAGGCGATGGAGTTCATCAAGGACGCGAAGTCGGTCGCGCCCGACAAGCCGTTCTTCCTGTACTTCGCGCCAGGTGCCGCGCATGCGCCGCATCACGCTCCGAGGGAGTGGATCGCCAAGTTCAAGGGCCAGTTCGACATGGGGTATGAGGCGATGCGGGAGCAGACGCTGGCCCGGCAGAAGGAGATGGGGATCGTCCCGGCCGACACCGAGCTGCCGCCGGTCAACCCGATCGGCACGCCCGAGACCCGCAAGGGACCCAAGGGCCAGCCGTTCCCGCCGCTGGATGTCACCCGGCCGTGGGATTCGCTGTCCGCCGACGAGAAGCGGCTCTTCGCGCGAATGGCAGAGGTGTACGCGGGGTTCCTGGCGCACGCCGACCATCACATCGGCCGCCTGCTCGACTACCTGGAGGAGTTCGGGCACCTGGAGAACACGATGGTCATCGTGGTGTCGGACAACGGGGCCAGCGGCGAGGGCGGCCCCGACGGGTCGGTCAACGAGATGTTGTTCGCTAACGGCATCCCCGACAATATCCAGACGAACCTCGCGATGATCGACGAGCTGGGCGGGACGAAGACCTACAACCACTACCCGAACGGCTGGGCGATGGCGTTCAACACCCCGTTCAAGATGTGGAAGCGGTACGAGTTCAACGGCGGCACCGCCGACCCTTGCATCATCTCCTGGCCCTCGGCCAGGGACCGGGCCACCGCGGGCCAGGGCGAGCTCAGGCACCAGTACCATCACGCCATCGACATCGTGCCCACCATCCTGGACACCCTCGGCGTCGAGGCGCCGGAAACGATCAAGGGACACGTGCAGAGCCGCTTCGACGGGGTTAGCATGCGCTATAGCGTCACCGACCCGTCCGCGCCGTCGGCCCGCAGGACACAGTTCTATTCCATGCTCGGCTCCCGCGGGATCTGGCACGACGGCTGGAAGGCCGTCACCACCCATCCCACGATCAGCGGCTGGAGCAACTTCAACGACGACACCTGGGAGCTGTACCACACCGACACCGATCGGTCCGAAGTGCGCGACCTGGCCGCCGAGCACCCGGAGAAGGTGCGGGAACTGGTCAACCTGTGGTTCGCCGAGGCCGGCGAAAACAGTGCCTTCCCGCTCGACGACCGATCCGCGATAGAGATCATTACCACGAAGCGGCCACAGCTGGCCACGCCGCGGGACCGCTACACCTACTTCCCCGACACCGCGGAGGTACCGGAGGCGCAAGCGGTGAACGTCCGCAACCGCTCCTACTCGATCGGGGCGCTGATCGACATCCCGGCTCCCGGCGCGGAAGGAGTGCTGTTCGCACACGGGTCGCGGTTCGGCGGGCACGCCCTGTACGTGAAGGACAACCGGCTGCACTACGTCTACAATTTCGTCGGCATGGTGGAGCAGAAGATCGACAGCACCCAGGACCTGCCCACCGGGGAGAACCTGATCCTGTCGGCCTCGTTCGACAAGGACGGCGAAGACCCGCCGCATGTGTCCACTGGAATCCTGTCCCTCTATCACGGGGACAAGAAGGTCGGCGAGGGCCGGATCAAGACCCAGCCGGGAATGTTCATGCTCGCGGGCGAGGGCCTGTGCGTAGGCCGTGACAGCGGTGAGGCCGTCACCGGCGACTACCCGAACGGATCGCCGCACCGCTTCACCGGCGGCACGATCAAGCGGGTCGCCGTCGACGTCAGCGGCGAGCCGTACGTCGACCTCGAGCGCGAGGCCGTGGCCATGCTGGCCCGCGAGTAGGAGCCCGGCGCCGAATGATCCCAGCGGAGCCCCGGGGCCCGGTCCTCACCGTGCCCCGGGGCTTCGTAGCCGCCCGGCAGGGAAGATCTCGTAACGAAATCAGGGCGGAGTCTCGGACTTCAGCGCCGTAGCCGCGGCCCGGCGGATCGTCCCCGCGCCACCCATCAAGGCCCGCCGCCATGGCGCAACGCCTTCGATCTCGGTCTCCAGCGAGAAACTCAGGAACGTCCTGATCACCACGATCAGCCCGAGCACGAGGACACTATCGAGGGTAGGCGAGACCGCCACGGTGCGAACCAGGTCGGCGGCGACCAGGACTTCCAGCCCGAACAGCAGGGTCCCGCCGAATGCCTGGCGCAGGACCAGGTAAGCCTTCGCCGACCACCCGGAGCGCCGCGCGACCACCGCCGCGAGTACGAACGACCAGATCACGCCGACGACCAGGATCGCGGCTCCCAGGGCTTCAAAACCCTGGGCCACGTGATCCATCAGCGGTGTGAAACTCTCACCGGACGCCTCGGCAGCAACCGTAGCGAGGATCATGTGCCGCTGCCTCGCATGCAGCCTCCTCAGCTAGTGATTTAGCCTGGCACGCCCTGCGCCGTCCCGGTCAGGGCGCCTGCTGGTCTGAGGCTCGGAGCGCGCGGAGCGACATCTCGAAGAAGGCCAGACGTTCCCGGGTTACCTCGGCTTGCTGTGCGTCGGCGCCCCCGGGAGCACGCTCGGCGTCCATGGCGGAGCGGACAGCCTGCAGCGACACAAGCACATCGGCCACCTTCGCCCGGCCTTCATCATCCGGGGCTGCCTCACGAAGCGCGTACAGCGTCTGGGTAAGGTCATCGGCGCGGCGCTGGATGTCGGACCAGCGGGCGCCTGCATCATAGGCACCCAGCGCACCCGGTGTCTCCGCGACGCTCATCGCGTCATGCAAAGCCGAGCCCTTGGCGTACGCGTCGATGAGACTGGACCGCCAGGAACCCGCGGCCGCGGAGCGGCGGCCGCGTGCGCGGACGATCCCCACGATCACGCCGGCGAGGACAATGACACCCAGCAGGACCCATAGCCAGATCAGGCCGGAACCTGACCCGCTACCCGCTGCCGGAGAACTGCTCGGCTGTGCGGTCACCGCGGGTGCGGGGGCGCTGCTAGTCGCCGATGGCTGACCGGTAGATGTTGCCGTGACGCTCGGGCTGGACGAGACGCTGACGCTCGGGCTGGACGAGACGCTGACGCTCGGGCTGGACGAGACGCTAGGACTCGAGCTGGACGACGAGCTAGCGCTCTGCCCGGCTGAGACGCTGGCGCTCCGGGTGGGCGCGATGCTGGAAATGGCGCTCTTGGTACTCTCACATCCCGCCACCATGCATCCGATGGCAAGGATCGCGGCCAAGAGGACAAGGCCCTTAGTAAAGCGCCGCATGCCTGATCCTTCCGCGCGTCCGTTTTTAAGCAGGCTGCTCTGGCCGCCCCCCCGCACTAATGATCCTGCTGGCAGGACAGTGTGGGCCTCACCCGTAAGGGGGGAGCTTTGGCCGGGTCACTGGGGGTCCTTTAGGGGTCTTCGTCGGCTTCATCGGTAAAGGATGCAGCGATTTTTTCCTCTGGCCGGCGAACTTCCATCTGGGCCAGCCGTGTGAAGACCCGCCGGTCGGCTCGCGTCAACGGAGGCTGGGTCACCGAACGGGGCCACAGGCGGTAGCGCAGCACGACGTTGATTTCTGCTGCCCACAGCGTCAGCTGCGAGCCCAGGTAGAGCCAGGACAGCAAGGTGATGACCACGGCGAAGACCCCGTACGTGGGACCGGCATTCCGCAGCCCGCGGGTAACGTACCAGGTCCCGATCAGCTGACAGGTCTCCCAGAACACAGTGGCGATGATCGCGCCGACCGCCACCTCACGGGGCCGCAGCGGCTCGGCGGTGAGCACCATGAAGGCGAGCAGGAAGAGCCCGAGGTTGACCAGGGAAGAGGCCGCGACCGCGAGCACCGGGACGGCCGCGCCGTGGGCGACGGCCGTGGCGAACGCGGTGAGCGCCGTAGAGGTGGCGACCGCCAGCCCGAGCAGGCCGATCACCGCGAATGTGCGGAGATATCGGGTCAAGAAACTGGGCCAGTGGACGTACGGGATGTTCCACACGGTGTTCATCGCGTTCTGCGCCGCGAAGCCGACGCCCAAACTGCCGTACAGGGTCCCCGCGATGCCGATGACCAGCGCCACCGTGTTCCCCTCCAGCGGGTGTACCTCCGAGCGCAGCTGATCCCCGATGATGGGGAAATTCCCGAGCGCCGAGTCGATCAGCCGCTCGTGCAGCCCAGGATCGCCCGAAAGCGCGAAGCCGAGAATGGTCGTCAGCAGCAACAGCAGGGGGAAAAGCGCGAACAGGCCGTAGTAGGCCATCAGCGCCGCTTTGCCGCCCGCCTGGTCGTTGCCGAACTTCTGCAGCACCGCCCACGGAAAGCCGATCGCGACGTGGCGCTGCTGGAACCGGTCGGCCCGGCGAACCTGCCGCTCGAGCCAGCCAACGCGCCGTACCGCCGCCTCTGCCCCCTCCCCCGTGGTCACACGTACTCCCGGCGTCGCGCCACCATGACCTCCTCGCCCTTACTTTCCTGCAGGGGCACAAGAGAGCGGCTCGCGGCGAGTGCCTCGGCGGTCGCTGCCCTACCCCATGGCTGGCGGCCCACCACGGCTGATGCACCGGAAGCCGAGGTGGCAGGTGGCGCTATCGATGGTCTCCCCCTGGCGGGCCGCGGGCCGGTAACGCAGGCAGTAGCTGGGTGCGCACAGGTGCGAGCCGCCCTTGATCACCTTGCGCGGCAGGTGCGCGCCCGGCTCGCCGGCGATCTTGCTGCGCTCCGGCGAGTTCGCCCGCGGGTTGCGCGGCACGCAGCAGGCGTGGGCGGCCTCAGCCGGATGACGCGGCGTGAAGTAATCGCAGGTCCATTCCCAGACGTTGCCGGTCATGTCATAGAGCCCGTACCCGTTTGCGGGGAACGATCCCACCGGGGACGTCCCCTCGTAACCGTCCGTGAGCAGGTTCTGCCACGGGAACTCGCCCTGCCAGGTGTTCGCCATCATCTGGCCGCCCGGCGCGAACTCGTCACCCCATGCGTACGCGGCGCCGTCCAGGCCGCCGCGGGCCGCGCACTCCCATTCGGCCTCGGTTGGCATCTGTTTGCCGACCCACGCGGCATAGGCTTCGGCATCTTCGGCGGCGACATGGGTCACCGGATGCCGTCCGCGGCGGCGGCAGTCACTGCCCGGTCCCTCGGGGCGCCGCCAGCAGGCGCCCGGAACGTACGCCCACCAGTTGCGGTAATCGCGCAGGTCGACCGGGCCAGGTGCGCGCTGGAACACCAGTGATCCCGGCACCAGCAGATCCGGGTCGGCGTCCGGGTAGTCGGTCGCCGCCAGCGGCCGCTCGGCGACGGTCACGTACCCGGTCGCCGTCACGAAGCGCCGGAATTCGGTCACTGTCACTGGATGGCGGTCCATCCAGAATCCATCAACGGTGACCCGGTGTACCGGGCGCTCCTCCGGATAGAAGTCTGCCGAGCCCATCAGGAACGTGCCGCCGGGAATCCATGTCATGGTCGTGAGCGGGTCGTACGCTCTCTTCCTCGTGACATTCCGCGTCTTTGCCGGCCGGGGTCTATCGCTCACGGCGGCCGATGATGACGCACTCTTCGCGGACATGGCCTACACGCTCCCGATTCTCGCGGTCCTGCAGCGAGATTAGAGGCGCCAGGCCCGAGCCGGCACCATCCGTCACGGATGAGGCAGCGTCGGCCCGTGATCGCAGATTCTTTGAGATGCATCGGCCGGCAACTCCCTCGGTAGTCCGGCGCGGTGCAGCCGGACGGAGCCCACGGATGATGCATGCGATTCGCCGCCCTGCGGCCGCGGCTGGCCGCTGGCTTCGCTCGGTCCGGCCCGAGCGGTCTCATTTGCGCGCGGACATCCTGGCCGGGCTGCCGGGCGCGATCAGTAGCGTGCCCGACGGGATGGCGGCCGCGGTCCTCGCGGGAGTCAACCCGGTACAGGGTCTGTACGCGAGCTTCTCCGGGCGCATCGCCGGCGGGCTCAGCTCGAATACCCGGATGATGGTGATCACCACGACCTCCGCAGCCGCCCTGGCGACCGGCTCGGCACTGCAGAGCGTTGCCCCGGACAGGCGGCCTCAAGCAGCTTCCCTGCTGGTGATTCTCGTCGGCGTCGTGCTGGCAGCGGCGGGGATCATCCGCCTCGGCCGGTATACGCGGTTCGTCTCCTACTCGGTCATGATCGGATTCCTTAGCGGAATCGCGGTCAACATCGCGTGCGGCCAGATCGCCGATCTGACTGGCGCTCCGGCGCATGGCGCTTTCCCGCTGGCCAAGGCCGTCGACGTGCTCATCCATCCCAGCAGCATCAACCTGGCGTCGTTGCTTACCGGGCTGGGAGCGCTGGCGATCCTGGTGATAATGAGCCGGACCCGCCTCGCTGTCGTGGGCGCGCTGGTTGCCCTGGTGATCCCTACCGCAGCGGTAGTGCTGGCTGGCGCGGACAGCGTGGCCAGGGTCGGGGATCAGGGCGACATACCGCGCGGCATCCCGCTCCCCCACCTGCCAGACGTGCGGCTCCTGTCGTTCAGCCTGGTCAGCGGCGCCCTCGCGGTAGCGGCGATCGTCCTCGTCCAGGGCGCAGGCGTCGCCCAAGCCGCCCCGAACCCCGGCGATGTCCAGCCGAATCCGAACCAGGACATCCTGGCGCAGGGGATAGGCAATCTGGCCTCGGGTTTCTTCCGGGGTGTAGCGGTGGGCGGCTCGGTCGGCCAGACCGCGCTCAACGTGAGCGTCGGCGGTCGTACCCGGTGGGCAGCGATCTGGTCCGGGGTGTGGATGCTGGTAATCCTGGCCATCTTCTCCGGGCTGGTGAGAAAGATCGCGGTGCCGACACTCGGGGCGATACTCATCTTCGCGGCCATCAGCTCGTTGCAGCCGGGTGAGGTTACCACCATCATGCGCACCGGGCTTACTTCCCGGGTCGCCGTCATCACGACCTTCGCGTCGACGCTGTTTCTGCCGGTCGCCGCGGCGGTCGGCATCGGGGTGGCGTTGTCGTTGCTGTTGCAGCTGAACCAGGAAGCCATGGACCTCGCCGTAGTCGAGCTCATTCCGCGCGATGACGGACGATTCGAGGAGCGGCCGCCGCCAGCCACTCTGACCAGCCATCACGTAACTATCCTGGATGTTTACGGCAGCCTGCTCTACGCCGGCGCCCGCACCCTGGAGGCTCACCTGCCCGACCCGGCAGGGGTCCAAGCGCCCGCCGTGGTGCTCCGGCTGCGAGGCCGCACCTCTGCAGGTGCGACGTTCGTGAAGGTGGTCGGCGACTACGCGGGCCGACTCGCTGACTCCGGCGGCCGGCTTTACCTCAGCGGCCTTCAGCCCAGCCTCATCGAGCAGCTCCGCCGTACCGGGCACGTCGACGGACCGGTGCGCTCGTTCGAAGCGACGCCGGTAGTGGGTGAATCGACCCAGGCTGCTTATCTAGACGCCGAGGCATGGCTGGTCAAGAAGCGCGGCGTCCATCAGCAGGGCAAGCCAGATACTCACGCCCTTTGAACAGGGCAAAACGCCAGCAGGTGCCTCGCCGGGCACCTGCTGGACGGTCACCTGTGCCGACGGTCACCTGCGGCGGGAAACGCGCCTGGCGGTGCGCCGTCCCGTGCGCCGGGCTACTCTGCGTGCTCCGAACATTTCATACCTCCAGATAGTGGCAGGGGCAGGTCGGCACCGCTCAGCTTGCCGCCGCAGCCGTCTCCAGCTCGTGCAGTTCCTGGGCCTCCTCGGCCGACACCAGCCCTATGTCCACGAGGTCGAGCGGGCTGATGAACCCATCACTGATCCGGAAGCCCCCGGCGCGCACGATCGCGTCGCGCAGCGGCACCGCCCAGTGGTGTTCGATGAGGACGAGCGCCGCGGCGGAGTCATTCGGGATGTCCTCGAGCACATCCCAGCCCTCCTCCTCGGTGAACACGTTCACGCCGCCCGCCGCGGCAACCTCCTCGGCACCAGCGACCGCACCCGCCTCGATGCCCTTCTCACCCTCGATGCCCAAGCCGATCAGCGCGCCAATCTTGGTGCCGTACTCGATCGCCTCCTGCTCTGAGAGGTTGCTGAGGTGCTCCACCTCCAGCTCGCCGTCGGCGTCTTTGTACACGGCGAGCGAGTCGATCACGCGCACCATATCGTTTTCGCGGAGCCGCTCAAGCTCGGCGATGATCTCACCGTGGAAGTTGGGGTGGCTGAATCCCAATACGATCAGCTGCACTGGCCCAATTGCCATGTACCTGCCTCCTTCGCGTGATCGGCCGACCCTGCTTTGGCCCCGCCAAGCGGGGCGGCCGGAGAACGAGCGCCAGATGATCCGATCTGGACCCCTCCTTGGTGCAGCATCTGGCTGGGTTGGGCGGTGGCACATCACCCAGCGAGGGTGATACCCTCACGCCAGATTAGACCCGACGGTGCTCGACGACGGGTCAGGGTTCATCGGCGCCATCGAGCCCTAGGCATGCTCCGGGCGAGCCGTCTGTTCAGGCGGCGAGTCATCGGCTGCGGCCCGCTGGCTTCCCGGAGACCAGCTTGGCGCTCATCTTGACCGCCTTGACCGCGCCGGTGGCGCCTGCCTGCAACGTCACGCCGACGGCGAGCACGACACAGCCGGCGATGAAGAGCGTGTGCGACCCGAGCATGAGCAGCCCGACGCGGCCGAGGACGTAAGGCGGCGTGCAGACGATCCCTCCGATTGCCCCGCCTACCGCGGTCATGGTTAGTTTGTCGCGTCTGGAATGGGTGGTCTTCACGCCGATGAGGCGGGCCGGCACGGCGACGTAGCAGACCATCATCACGGCGACGACGATGCTCAGCGACAGCCCGAACCACAACAGCCCCCACCGGACGAAGACCACGGTGGCCAGGCCCAGGCAGATGCCAACCGCGGCGCCCCAGCCCAGGACGACCGCCAGGTGCGACCGGGCCTGCGCGAATCCGGGCCGGATCGCGGGCGGACCCTCGCTCGCGATGGCAAAGGCGAATACGGCGTTCAGGAAGAAACTCGCCGCGGTAAGAGCGGCAACGGCCAGGACGATCGGGATCACGACGGGACCGGTCAGTACATGGAACGACGTCCCGTGCAGCACGTGAGCCTTCAGGTCGAACATGGCGGCCCAGATCCACATCGCTGGCAAGACCTGGACCAGGGTCAGCCGCCAGTTGGTGAACAGCAGCTTCACTCCGTCAAACAACATGGCCAAGGCACCGACCGTCAGAGCGAGGGGAGCGAGCCACCGGCGAGAACGGCTCAGCCCTATTACCGCCTCTTCTACGGCTTCACGGTCGCTGTCGCGGACGGCCTGAATGACCTGCCTGACCCGGACCGAAAGGTGCCGCCGCTGCCCGCGCGCCTCGCTGGCGCGAGTCCCTGGCCTCGCATATGAGCCAGAAGCGTCGGCCTCCGGAGACACCGCAGGTGGCTGTTCGGGTACGCTCCCTTCTGTTGCCATTGCGGCATGCCCCTTCGCGAGCAGTGCTCGGCAGACCAGGCCCGGTCGGCGAGAACCAACCGCCAATGGCCTCTAGAACGCTACGTTCGTCGTTTTCGCGTCTCTGAGCGTAATCGTGCGCACCCGACACCGGATCATCCCGCCGGGATGAGGCAGACGAGCAGCCGGCGCGGGATCGTGGAGCGTGCGGCATGCTGGCCGCCGCTTGGCGCCTGCTGTGACGGAGCGGTCGGCACGCCTGGATGCGGGCCACTCGGATGGTCGCCCGACCGAGAGGAGTCGACGATGGGTGTACTGACGGCTGAGGCTCTACCCCGTGGTACGCAGCGGTACCAGCTTGACCCAGGGGTGGGGCGGCTGACCCCGGCCGAAAGCGCTGCCCGCGGCAAGACCGCACGGGCTGAGGTGCCCCGTGACAGCCATGCGATGTTCGACCCGCCACCGGACCGGCCCGACCCGATCGGCCTGCTGGAGGAGCAGGGGAAGTCGCGGGTTCCTGAGCTGGTGCCGGTCAGGTACGGCCGGATGATGGTGTCTCCGTTTACGTTTTTCCGTGGCGCGGCCCTGCCGATGGCCAGTGACCTGGCCGCCACGCCCGTCTCTGGGCTGGCCGTCCAGGCGTGCGGCGACGCGCACCTGTCCAACTTCGGCCTCTTCGGCTCGGCCGAACGCCGCCTCATGTTCGACGTCAACGACTTCGACGAGACGCTGCCCGGCCCGTGGGAATGGGATGTCAAGCGGCTCGCGGCCAGCCTAGAGGTGGCCGCGCGTGGCAACGGGTTCGCAGGCAAGCGGCGCCGCGAGATCGTCGCGGCCGCGGTCGCTCGTTACCGGCAGGCGATGCGCGGCTTCGCGCGGATGACCAACCTGCAGGTCTGGTACGCGCATATGGACATGGAGCAGATGCAAGCCCAGTTCAACGCGCAACTTCGGCCACAGCAGCGCAAGGTGGTGGATAAGGGCCTGGCCAAAGCGCGGACCAGGGACAGCATGGAGGAACTGGCTAAGCTGTGTTCTGTCGTAGACGGGCAGCCGCGGATCATCGCTAACCCGCCGCTGCTCGTCCCGATCGACGACCTGATACCCGAGCAGACGGACCGGGCTGCCATGGAGACGCAGGTCAGCGGCTTGCTCGCCAAGTACCGGCACACGCTGGAAACCGACCGGAGGTTCCTGCTCGATCAGTTCCGGTTTGCCGACCTAGCCCGCAAGGTCGTCGGCGTCGGCAGCGTCGGGACCCGTTGCTGGATCGCGCTGATGCTCGGCCGCGATGACGCCGATCCGCTGTTCCTGCAGGTGAAAGAGGCCGAAGCGTCGGTGCTCAGCCGCTTCGTCGGCGCCAGCAAGTACGCCAACCAGGGTCAGCGAGTGGTCGCAGGCCAGCGGCTGATGCAGGCCTCCAGTGATATCTTCCTGGGCTGGCAGCGGACCGAGGCGGGCCTGGACGGACAGCAACGCGACTTCTATGTCCGCCAGCTGCGGGACTGGAAATTCTCCGTCGACATCGAGACCATGGTCCCGCGCGGCATGCGCCTGTACGGCGAACTGTGCGGGTGGACGCTGGCGCGAGCGCACGCCCGCTCCGGGGACCGGATCGCGATCGCCGCCTACCTGGGCGGCTCGGACGTATTCGACCGGGCCATCACCGAGTTCGCCGCCGCCTACGCCGACCAGAACGAGCGTGACCACAAGTCACTCGTCGCCGCTGTCGCATCAGGACGGATCGCCGCCGAGCCCGACCTGTGACGTCCGGCCGGCCCGGGCCCAGGGGGCGGCATGGTACTTGACCTGATGCTCATCGGGCTCGGGATCGCCCTCGAACCATTCCCTCTCATAGCCTTCATCCTGCTCCTGAGCACCAAGAAGGGCGCCTGGAAGGGGCTCGCCTTCGTCCTGGGCTGGTTGGCCTGCCTGGTCGCCGTGATTACCGCGGTCGTCCTGACGACCGAGGGCAAGCCGCCCAAGTCACAGACCGCCCCGTCGACCGCCGCCCTGGCCATCAAGCTGACCCTCGGTATCGTGCTCATCCTGCTCGCTATGCGGCAGCGGCGCCGGATAGGCCGTCCGCGCAAACCACCGAGCTGGATGGCCAGCCTGGACCGGCTCTCGCCGTGGGCGGCCGCCGGCCTCGCCGTATTCCTCCAGCCCTGGACGCTGGTAGCAGCAGGCGCTGCGACCGTCGTTCAGGCCAAGCTGTCCACTGGCGGGGACTACGTGACGCTGGTGCTCTTCTGTCTGGTGGGCACGTCCAGCTTCCTGTACCTGGAGTTGTACGCGGCATTCGCTCCTGCCGCGGCCACCGTCCGGCTCGAGCGGATGCGAGCCTGGCTGGACGCACATCAGGACCGGGTCGTCATTCTGGTATTGCTGCTACTGGGTTTTTATCTGGCCAGCAAGAGCATCTACCTGCTGGTCAGCTGAGCATGGCGAGCGCAGGTCCGCACGCGCCCGCCGGTCCGGACGTATCGCACCGGGCAGGCGAGAGCCGCTGGCCGATGGCGCTGGCGGTGCTGGCCGCCGGAGGACTGCGCGCGGTACTGCCACCCGCGCTCAGGTCCGGCGATGCCCGCTGGGCCTTCGTGGTAGTCCTCTTCGCCCTGCTCGCGATACTCATCGGCGGCGACCCGGGGCGCATCGACCGTGACTCCAGATGGCTGCGGGCACTGACCGGGACGCTGATCGGGGTGATCTCTGCCGTGAATGCCTCCTCCGCGGTTCGCCTGGTAGTCGGCATCATCGACGGCGCCAAGTTCAGTAACGATGCGAACATCCTGCTCGCCAGCGGCGGCGCGATCTGGCTCACCAACGTGCTCGCCTTCGGTTTGTGGTACTGGGATCTCGACCGAGGCGGAGCGGCAGCCCGGGCACGCGGACAAGTACGTCAGGTCGCCTTCGTTTTCCCTGAAATGGCCAACGCTCAGTACGTAGGGGCTGACTGGTATCCGAAGTTCATGGACTACCTACATCTCTCGTTCACGGCGGCCACGGCCTTCAGCCCTACGGACGTCTCGGCGATCAGGCCCTGGGCCAAGCTCATGATGATGTCTGAGGAAGCGATTTCGCTGGTGGTCGCCGTGCTCGTCGTCTCGCGAGCAGTGAACATCCTGAGGTAGCCAGGGGATGCACAGGCCGGCACGGCCGCCCCGGCCGGGGCGGCCGTGCCGTGCGGGCCGGCCGGGGTTACGCGCTGGCGCCGTGCAGGGCGTCCTGCAGGTCCTTCTCGCCCTCCTTGGACAGCGAGGTCTTCAGCACCGTCCCGCCGTACTTGCTCATCGCCTCCACCGCCTTGTCCGGGGTCACCTTCTCCACCATCAAGAACAGCGCCGACGTCCCCGGCTTGAGCATCCCCCGGACCTGATCCTGGAACTGCGCATCGATCCCGGACTTGGTCACCTTCCCCATCAGCGCCCCCAGCCCCGCCCCGATCGCCATCCCGAACACCGGGATGAAAAACAGCACCCCGAACAACAGCCCCCACCACATCCCCCACGTCGCGCCCCGCCCCACCATGTGATGGTGAGTATGCACGTGATAATCACCCTTCGCGTCCCGCACGATCACCGCGATCGCATCGGGCTCGATGATCAGGTCCCTCGCCAGCTGCCGCGCCTCATCAGCAGCAGCCTCAGCCGTCGTCTCGTCCGGATACCCGATCGCGATCAGGTCAGCCATAACACCCTCTCTTCCCTCGCACGCCAGTAACCCCACCCAGTCCACCAACCCCGCCCCCGCCCCGCCCCACCCGCCACGGGTGATCCCAGCCCACCCCGACCAGCCAGCCGCGGCAAGCGCTTGAGGATACCGCCCGCTGATTCGAGCGCGGTAAATGCCCGGACGCATTCAGCGCCGGACAGCTCACCCGGACAACGGAGTCACCCGTAATGCATGGGGCGCCACGGACCCAAACACGGGAACGTGAGGTATTGGCCATTGCCCATCGCGACAAGCTGGGGGCTGCGTTGCCAGCGTCTTACTACGAGATCCGCGTCATCGGGGTCCTACCGCCCGAAGTCCTGCTTGACTTCGAGAGGCTCTCCGCCTCCGTGGAGCCGGTCGAAACGATCCTGCACGGCCCCCTGCGCGATCAGGCCGCGCTGCACGGGCTCCTGGCCCGGCTACAGACCTTCGGCGTGCAGGTCGTGGAGGTACGCCGTCTTCACGACCCGGCTCCGCATGCCCCCGATCCGCCCGCAGGCACCAATCAGCCCGGCGATTGACGCCTGCCGCGGGTGAAGTCGTACGCCTGCGCATTTGCCTACTTATCATTCCTGAGGGGTGATGCGCCAGACGTCCTTTTGCCCTAATGGCGGGCTTGTGGCCGGCCACCGGCTCGACCTCATAGAAAGGGAAGTGATATGAGTACCAGTTTGGCGCATAAGTCGCCGGACGCGAGCCGGAGGCAAAAGGCGGTCCTGGCGGTGATCGGCGTCACTGCGGCGGCGCGCATCGTACGGGATCGCCGTACCTACGAACGTGTGATCCTGCTGGCGATAGTGCTGGCTGCTGCGGCAGGTATGGCCCGCGCCGGCCAGATTCGCTCGATAGCACGCCTGATTGCCTGGGATAAGCGGCAGACTCTGGCCGAACAGCGCCGGGCCGGAGCTCATCGTCGTGGGGGTCCGCAGCGTTCGGACTTAGTGCATACAAACCAGGTCCGATTCTCGTTGTCGCCATTGGCAACGCTACCATCGGTGTCGATGGTGATTATATCGGAAAATCTTTCACCAAGCGTTCTCCGTATCTTTTCATCCGAAAACGACGCCGTCCTGATGACCTCGCTGAGCAGTATGTACCTGCCGCTTGGCTGCAGCTCATACACCTCGATATCCCAGTCGAAGTGCGCCTCGCCGCCCGGCCGCACTTTTATGAGAAGATAATTATCGCCGAACTGCTGCACTGTCTGCCGGACTCTGGCCACCATTTCGAGGTTGCGAACAGTAATGATGTCAAAGATTAGCACGCCACCGTCGTTCAGGTGCCTATAAACGCAGTCGAAAAAGTTCTCCCAATCCGAGAAATCGAGCAAGTGGTTGATGCCGTGGTAGACACAAACAATAGCGTCGAAGGTCATCCCGAGCTCAAAGCTACTCATATCGGCGAGGTATAGAGGCGTTCCCTCAGGCAATTTCTCACGGGCAACAGCCAGCATGCCCGGCGATATGTCCAGACCGCTTACCTGGTACCCGGCCGCGAGCCGGGCAATAATGTCGGCAGTCCCGCAGGCAACCTCGAGCACGGTCACAGCACGGCGGCAAGCGTGTTTGATAATTCCGTCGATGAAAGTGACCTCAGTAGCGGAATCGCCCGTTACGGCATCATAGTGCGTAGCGAGCAAATCGTAAGCTGACATGCTTTCGAGCCTATATGGACCCCTGGAATGACGCAATCGCCTGCACGCGTACCACGGCCGCCCCCTGCCGGTCCGGCAGTCGTCCGCGGAGGGTGGTTGCGCCGGCTTGTTATCTGCTGACAATCGGGGAGTGAGTGGGCATCAGGTAGGACGCGCGCATCCCGGGCAGGACCGAGTGAGCCGCGAGGGCGGCGTCGGTCCACTCACGACATTCGTCGACCGCATCCGCCCGGACGGCGCCGTGGCCCGGTGGGAATCCCGCCGCCACCGCAAGCACCCGCCAGGCGCCCCGGCCGCCGGGTCGACATGGTGGGCACCCAAGTCCCGGAGCTGGTGGATCGCCATCCTGTTCGCCGTGGGATCGCTTGTGTTCGCGCTCGGCGCGGTTCCCGGCTACGCCAGCACCGCCGGGACCCGCTGGGACGCCGTGACCTTCTTTACCGGCTCGCTGTTCTTCACCGCGGCCGGGTACCTGACCTACCGGGAAGCCGTGGACGCCGGGCCGCAAGCGCCCACCGCCGGCCGGCGGCGCTTCTTCGTCTTCCAGCCCGCCAGGATCGACTGGTGGGCCACGGCCGTGCAACTGGCGGGGACCCTTTTCTTCAACGTCAGTACCGGCAATGCGGTGCGGGTGGACCTCACCGCCAAAGCCGCGAATCAGCATGTATGGCGGCCCGATGCCGTCGGCTCGGTCTGCTTCCTGGTCGCCAGCGCGCTGGCCTGGTTCGAGGTCTGTCACGGCTGGACCGCGTGGCGCCCCCGGTTGTGGTCATGGTGGATCACCCTGGTCAACCTGATCGGGTCCGTCGCCTTTGGCGTGTCCGCGGTGGCCGGTTACATCAGCCCGGCGACCGGCCAGTTGCGCAACGCCGAGCGGTCGAACTTCGGCACCTTGATCGGTGCGGTGTGCTTCTTCGCCGGCGCCTTCCTGCTCTTGCCCGAACGCACCGAGGAAGTCAGCGACCCAGTCACCCACCGGGGATGATGACGTCATCGAGCGCTGCCCCCACCATAAAGGGAACTGTGTCTCCCGACCGAGGAGAGCCGACCATGCCCCTGCACGAGCGTGAGACCGTCCGTCAGCAGTTGGATGACTGCGTGTTCGTCGGACGCGACCTGACGGCGCCGGTCCCGAAGTACCGGTTTCCCCAGGATGAGACGCCTCCGAAGCAGGCGTTCCAGGTGGTGTCGGACGAGCTGATGCTCGACGGCAACTCCCGCCAGAACCTAGCCACGTTCTGCCAGACGTGGGTCGAGCCCGAGATCTTCGCCCTGATGGCGCTGTCGATCGATAAGAACATGATCGACAAGGACGAGTACCCGCAGACCGCCGAGATCGAAGAGCGCTGCGTGCATATGCTGGCCGACCTCTGGCATGCACCCGATGCCGCCAACACCGTGGGCGCCTCGGCCATCGGGTCCTCGGAAGCCTGCATGCTCGCGGGCATGGCGGCCAAGTGGCGGTGGCGGGCCAAGCGACGGGCCGAAGGCAAACCGGTGGACAAGCCGAACATGGTGTGTGGCCCGGTCCAGGTGGTGTGGCACAAGTTCGCGCGCTACTGGGACATCGAGATGCGCGAGGTGCCGATGTCCCCTGGCCATTACATGATGGATCCGGCGTCCATGCTCGAGCGAGTCGACGAGAACACGATCATGGTTGTCCCAACCTTGGGCGTCACCTACACCGGCGCCTACGAGCCGGTGGAGGCCATGTCCCGCGCTCTGGACCAGCTTCAGGCCGACACCGGCCTTGATATCGGCATTCACGTGGACGGGGCCAGCGGCGCCTTCCTCGCCCCGTTCTGCGCGCCCGACGTGGCCTTCGACTTCCGTCTCCCCCGCGTCAAGTCGATCAGCACCTCGGGTCATAAGTTCGGCCTGGCTCCGCTGGGTGTCGGCTGGGTCCTCTGGCGGGACCGACAGGAACTCCCCGACGACCTGATCTTCCATGTGAATTATCTAGGCGGCGACATGCCCGTCTTCCAGATCAATTTCTCCCGCCCGGCCGGCCAGATTGTCGCCCAGTACTACAACTTCATCCGTCTCGGCTTCGAGGGTTACAAGCGTATCCACGACGCCTCCTACGCAGTCGGCCAGTACCTCGCGGGCGAGATCGTCAAGCTCGGCCCGTTCGAGCTCCTGTGCGATAGCAACCCGGCCACGGGCATCCCCACGGTCACCTGGCGGATCCGGGAAGGCGAGGACCCCGGCTACACCCTGTTCGACCTGGCCGACCGGCTGCGCGCCCGAGGCTGGCAGGTGCCCGCCTACACCCTCACCGGCAGCGCCGCCGACATTCCCGTACAGCGCATTCTGGTCCGGCTCGGCGTAAGCCAGGACATGGCTTCCCTTCTCATCGACGACTTCCAGAGCGCCGTGGCCCACTTCTCCAGGCATCCGGTCACCGTGCCGATGTCGAAGGAGGAGTCCAGCGGGTTCAGCCACCTGTAACCGCCGTCCATATCACCCAGGTGGGGTGATCCGTCCCGCGGGACGACCCGCCTACGGTGTGGGTGAAAAGCCCGCGACGGCACGGAGGAGACGACAGCCATGGCAGAGTCGGCGGAGTTCGCGATCGGAGCCAAGGCGAGCTGCTCGGATGGCTTTTGCGGCGAGGTGAGACGTCTGGTTATGGACCCGGTGGCTCTTACCGTCACCCATCTCGTGATCGAACCCAAGCACCGGGGAGAGCCAGGCCGACTTGTTCCCGTCCACCTCGTGGATACGACGACCGGCCAGATCAGGCTGCGCTGTACCACCGCGGAATTCGACAAGCTCGATCTCGCCGAGGAGACTGACCTGGCCGAGGGGCTCGATTACGGGGGCGGCTACGGCCAGGCGGAGGCGGTCCAGGGCTACGGCGGCATGGGCGGCATGGGGGCCTCCGGTATGGGAATCGGTATGGGCGTGGGACACAGTGCGCCGGTCGTGGTCCATGACGTGGTCCCGCTGGGTGAAACAGACGTGCAGCGCGGTGAGAGTGTCCATGCGCTGGATGGTGAGATCGGGAAGGTACAGGGCTTCCTGGTCGACCCGGGCGACAACCATGTGACCCACGTGCTGCTCCAGGAAGGGCATCTGTGGGGACGCAAGGAAGTCAGCATCCCGATCAGCGCAGTTATCGGGGTCGACGCCGGAATCCGGCTCAACATAACCAAGAAGCAAGTGGAAGACTTGCCCCGGTTGACTAACTGACGTTTTCGGGCTTGGCCAGGGGCCAGCCTCCGGCGGCCAGCCTGGCCCGGACCCGGTTCACGTCGGCATCGGTCGGCTTGTGCTGGTGACGTGGCCGATAGCCTTGCGGATCGCCTCCGCCGACTCCGGCTTGCTCACCTGCGCCAGCCGCCCAGGTAGGTGCCGATGCTGATCGCCAGCGCGCAGGACAGGATCACCCAGAACGGCGCGTTCGCCTTGGCGGGCAGTGTGCCGGTCACGATCAGGGCCAGCGTGATAACCCCATGGTCTTCTGCGCGTCGTTCGTGTCGTGCGCCAGGGACACCATGCAGGCCGATCCGATCTGCCCGATCCGGAAACCGTGGCCGCGGGCTCCTGCGGTAAGGCTGCGGCTAATCCGGTAGAGCAGCCACGTGCCGGTCGCCGCGACGAAGGCGGCAATTATCGGCGAGAGGCACGCTGTTACGATATCGCCTCGTCCGCTTGACCGCTCTTTGGCCTGGCGTGCTTAAGCTGCGGTAATGAGGCAGACGGCGCGCACTGCTGGAAGCGTGGCGGTGCTCGCCCTGCTGGTCTGCGCCTGCGTGTTCGCGGCGTTGACCGGGCCCGCGGTCAGCCTGCGGACGCGGACCCAGGCGCTGTCGCAGACGCTGGCCGCGACCAGCCCCACCATCAAGACCGTTCAGCTCGACGCCCCCTGGGCCCAGTTCACCGCGGCGGTGAACACTGGTAGCTCGGGCTACTTCGGCTTCGGGGAGTCGGTGAACCTGACGCCGAGCCAGCTCGCACAGACTCAGCACGAGATCGGCCAGGGCCTGGCCAGGCTGGCCGTACCGCTCGCGGCAGGGGCCTGGTCCGGTATGGTCAGCCATTTGCTGACGGTCAGCGCCGGGGCGGGGCCGCGTACGTTCACCGGGACTCCGCCGCAGCTCGAGCTCGTGTACCGGAACGCGCTGCCCGCCAACACGACACTGGTGGCGGGCAGTTACGCGCATGGGACGCTGCCGTCCGGAGCGCTGGCGGGGACCGTCACCACGCAGATGGCCGCGCGGTTCGGGTTTCATCCCGGCTCGCACGTCGTGGTGAACATCCCGACCGGTCCGGTCGAGGTCGTCGTCACCGCGATCGTGCGAATGCAAGGGCCGACCTCGGCGTTCTGGACGAAGGACAGCACGGTCGGCCTTCCTGACCTCATCCAGGCCGGCAACACCGAGTGGTGGGTGGGCGGGGTCTTCCTGGACCCAGATCAGCTTGTCGCCATGCAGAAGGTGCTCGGATCCTCGGCCATCGACATCCAGTGGGTGTACCCGCTGGCCGTCGGCGGGGTCGGCGCGGACGGGGCGCCGGCCCTGCTCGATAACCTCAACCGGGCGATCACGGCGCCGCCCGGGCTGACCGGCGCCTTCGCGCCCGCGGTGAGCACGACGGCGGTCACGACCCCGCTGGTCCCGGTGGTGTCCGCGTTCCTGGTCACCCAGGCCGCGGTGCAGACCGTGCTGCTGCTTCTGTTCGTCAGCCTGATCGTGGTCGGCGCGGCGGTGATCATGCTCGCGGCGGGTATGATCGCCGTCCGCCGGGCCGACGACCTGAGCCTGCTGCGCTCCCGGGGCGCCTCGGTCCGGCAGATCGCGACGCTGATACTGCGCGGCACCGCGATCGTGTCCGTCCTGGCCGCGTTGGCCGGCGCGGGCCTGGCCGTGGCGGTGACCGGCTCGTCGGACGCCTCGTCGGCGCTGGGATTGTCGCTAGCCTGCATCACGGTCGTGACCGCGCTGGCCGGACCGCCGCTGATCGCGGCCTGGCAGCATCGCCGGCCGAGTTCCGGGTCGGCTGGTTCGTCGCGTGTTTACCCGGGGCGTGAGGAGCGGCCCAGGTCCCGCGGCGCCGGGCTGCGCCGGCTGGTGGCCGAGGTGACGGCGGTGGCGGCCTCGGCGGCTGGCCTGGTCGTCCTGCACCACCAGGGCGTTCCGGCCAACGGGGGGATCAACCTGTATCTGGCCGCGGCGCCGGTCCTGGTGGCCATCCCGGTGGTGCTCGTCGTGCTGCGGCTGTACCCGCTGGCCGTCCAGGGCCTGCTCCGGCTCTCCTCCCGGCGGGCGGGCGCGACCGGCTTCGTCGCCCTGGCCGGCGCGGCCCGGTCCTCGCTGACCGGGGTGCTCCCCGCGTTCGCGCTGGTCCTCGCGCTGAGCCTGACCGCCTTCGCAGGCATGGTCAGCCAGGCCATTACCCGGGGTGAGGTCGCCGCCTCCTGGCAGGCCACCGGGGCGGACGTGGCGATCACCGCCACGTCCAGTCCCGTCACACGCGCGGCCGAGAAGGCGATCGCGGCGGTGCGCGGAGTGCAGCATCTGACCGCGACCTGGAACACCAGCTGGGCCACGCCCAGCAACCAGCCGGTCGCCCTGGTCGCGGTGGACCCGGACAGCTACGCGGCCCTGGTGGCCAGCACCCCGTTCCCGGCCGTTCCGGTCGCGAAGCTCGGCAGCGCGGCGCCCGGCACGGTGCCCGTGCTCGCCTCCCCGGCCGCGCTGGCCGACCTGGGCGGGACGGTGGCCCAGCTCACCTCGCCGGTGGCCATGGGGCCGATCGGGGTGCGGGTCGCGGGCACGGTGACGAGCATCCCGGGGGAGCCCGCGGGCAGCGCGTTCCTGGTTATGAGGATCCAGCGGCTGCCCGGGCCGCTTGGCGAGCCCGCGGTCAACCGGATCCTGATCACCGGATCGGGGATCAGCACCGCGGCGATGTCCGCGGTCATCCTCCGGCAGTTGCCGGGAGCGAGCACCGCGTTCCGTTCGGACGAATTGGCCACCCTGGCCGGTTCGCCGCTGCAGCATGGCGCGGACCTCATCCTGCCGCTGACCACCGTCACCGCCGCCGGGTTCGGGTTGTTCATCCTCATGCTCGGGGTGGCCCTCGGGACCTCGGACCGGGCGCTGACCCTGGCCCGGCTGACCGTCATGGGCCACGAGCGGGCGACCAGGCTGGTGCTGCTGGAGGCGCTGCCCGCCGTGGTGGTGGCGGTGGCCGCGGGCGCCGCCTGCGCGCTGGCCCTGCCGCCGCTGGTCGGGTCGGCGCTGGACCTGTCCGTGTTCACCGGCCCGGGGGTACCGGTCATGATGCGGCCGGACTGGATCTCGCTGGGCCTGCCGGCCGTAGCGGCGCTGCTGCTCGCCGCGGGGGCGCTGGCCACCGAGGCGCGCAGGCTGAGCCGGCGGGGCGTAGACCGGATGCTGCGTGCGGAGTGAGCGGCGCGTCAGCCGCCGGTGGCGACGGGACGGGCGGGGTCGGTGATCCAGTTGGACCAGGAGCCCACGTAGAGCGCGGCCGGGATGCCGGCCAGCGCGAGGGCCAGGACCTCGTGCGCCGCGGTCACTCCTGAGCCGCAGTAGGCGCCCACCGTTCCGGTGCGAGGATCGGCCTGCCCGGCGAGCACGGCAAAGCGGGCGGCCAGTTCGGCGGCGTCGCGGAAGGTGCCGTCCGGGTTCACGTTGCCGGCCGTCGGCGCGCTGACCGCGCCGGGGATGTGGCCCGCCACCGGGTCGACGGGCTCGTGCTCCCCCCGGTACCGCTCCCCCGACCGCGCGTCGAGCAGCAGCCCGGTCTCCGCCACGTCCTGCGCGCCCGCGGCGTCAAGCACCGGCATGTGGCCCGGCCGCGCGGTGAAGTCGCCCGGCTTGGCGGTGGGTTCGACCTGGGTCACTGGGAGCCCGGCGGCCAGCCAGGCTTGGTACCCGCCGTCGAGCACCCGCACGTTCTGGTGTCCGTGGTAACGCAGCAGCCACCAGGCGCGGGCGGCGGCCGTGGCGTCCCGGTCGTCGTACACGACCACGGGACGATCCTGGCTCACCCCGGCCGCGCGCATCGCGTCGGTGAAGACCGCCGGGTCGGGCAGCGGATGGCGTCCGGCGGGGCCGGGCGGCGCGGCCAGGTCACGGTCGAGATCGGTGAAGACCGCTCCCGGCAGGTGGCCCTCCCGGTAGCTGTCCAGGCCGGGCGGACCGGCGAGGCGCCACCGCACGTCCAGCAGGACCGGCGCCGGCTCGCTGGCCAGTTCCCCGGCCAGGGCCGCGGGCGAGACCAGGAGAGCGCCGGGGCCGGTCACAGGACGCTGGAGGTAAGCGCGGGAACGAGCTGGTCGGCGGAGGTGAGCGAGCCGTGCATGCCGGCCAGCGCGGACTCCCGCGGCTCGGTCTTGGTGGCGACGATGGCCAGCGACCCGACCGGGGCGGCCACCACGTCGCCGATCCGGTCGGCCAGGCTCGGGTCCACCGGACCGAACCAGCCCTCCTTGATCGCCTCGTCCCTGGACATGACCCAGGCCCGGTCGGCCAGGACCTCACGCCAGGTGGCCAGGACGTCCCCGGCGGCACCCGCCTCCGCGTAGATATGCCGGGCTCGCGCCTCGCCGCCGAGCACCGCGACGCCGGCCCGGAGCTCGGGTATCTCGTCCACGTCGATCCGGTCCTCCGGACCGACGTCCACCATGCCGTGGTCGGCGGTCACGTACAGGCAGGTCTGGGACGGCAGCGCGCTGAACAGCTGCTCGGCCAGCTTGTCCACGTGCGCCAGCTGGTTGTACCACGCGTCCGAGCCGACCCCGAACATGTGCCCGGTGTTGTCGAGATCACCGTGGTACACGGTCACGAACGCGCGCCCGTTCTCGGTGACCGCGGCGGCGCCCTCAGCGGCCAGGGCACCCATGCTGTCGGCCGGACGGTAGCTCGCGCCGCGCATGGTCGCGACGGTCAGGCCGGTGCCGCGGAACCCGCCCTGGGCCACGTGGACGGCCGCGATGCCGGCCTCGGTGGCTCGCTCGTAGATCGTGGGCAGCGCCTGCCACTGGCGAGGATCGACCCGCGAGTCCCAGCGCAGCGCGTTGAGCAGGATGTCCTCACCGGGCACCAGGACCTTGTAGCCGAGCATCCCGTGCTGGCCGGGCGGGCGGCCGGTGCATATCGAGCCGAGGCTGGTGACGGTGGTGGCGGGAAATCCCGCTGTGATCGGCCGGGAGTTGCGCGCGAGCTCGGACAGGAACGGCGCGACGGCGGGATGAGCCCGGAGGAGCTCCCAGCCGAGCCCGTCCACGATCAGCAGGCAGGCGCGCTGGGTGGGCGCCAGGCCGAGGACGTTCTGCTCGGGAGGTGCTTCGGAGTCGAGGGACGCGAGAATCGACGAAGACAAGTCGGCCAGGGTCGCGGTCCCGTAGGACGGCACGATCGGCGAATGTCTCGGCTCGAGCGTCATGCGGGAATCCTCATCTGCTACTCGTGGGTGCCAGTGCGCGTCTTGCCGGAACATCGTGCCACTGGGCGGGCGTCAGCGCCAAAACAATGGCCAAACCCTCAGCTATCTGGCAGCTGCGGCTGTTTGCCGCGCTACCGGGCGGCCGCGGTGGCGTCGGACAGCACCTTCACGAAGCTCAGCAGCTGCTGCACGGCTTCCTCGCCGTCGGCGTCCTGGCTGACCCGCAGCGAGAAGTCGTCGGCGGTGATCGTGCCGAGGTAGCCGTGGTCGGCCTCGCAGCTCTCGTCGCCGCAGTGAGCTGGCTCGATCTCCAGGTGGGACAGGACATTCCAGCCGATGGTCAGCATGACCTCCGACGGGAGGGTGACGCCCGGCACGTACGCGGCCGGGTCGGGTACCACCCGGGTCAGGGCCACGGAGGAGATCTGCGCGAACCGGACCGCCTCGGTACTGGTCTCGGCGCGCGGCCGGCTGTCGGCGTCCTCGGCCGGATGCTCGTCGGTGTGCGAGTACACCAGCCGGGTGGGAGTGAGCACCAGAACGGTCATGTGCCGGCGCACCTCCATGCCGGGATCGAAGATCGCGTCATGGTGGACGACGTAGGCCGTGACCGGTTCTGACCCGAGCGCTGAGGCCACCGCATCGGACACCAGGCCCGGATAGTAGCCGCTGCGCTCGATCGCGGCCCGCAGGCCATCGGTCATGACTCGACTTTCCCTCATGCACCCATCCTGCACCGTCCAGGCGGATGCTTCGCCCCCGGGAGTCGTTCTCAGATGGCCAGGCGGGCGGGCTTGGTCTCGGGCGGCCCGGGCGGCGCGATCCCGGCCAGGTGCAGGAGGGTTTCCTCCTCGGGCTCGGGCAGCGCCATCGCGCTCGAGCTCGGCGCGGGCCTAGGCTTGCGGGGCTTCCTCGGCCCGGATCCGCCGCCCCGGCCCCGGTAGATGATCAGGCCGTTGACCGGATCGGGCACTCCGTCCAGGGCCGAACGGACCACGGGCAGCGCGCGGAACGCTTCCCACTGGGCATCGGAGTCGAAGAGCACCTCGAACACCACGCCGTAGCGGTGCTCGTGCCATTCCCAGTAGACGGCCCCGTTGGTGAGCGCGGCCTCGATGAGTTCGTCCTGGTAGGAGTCCTTCCAGCGGCGGGCGGGCAGTTGCTCCGCGTCGAAGACCTCGATTGACCACCACTCTGACACGCCTATCCACCGCCATCCCGTTATGTCATACCCCGTCAGCATTTGCTGCCTTCTTGAGATAGTACGTCTTTTGGCGGCCGACCGATAGGCTCATCCGGCATGAGATGGAGCGGGCTGAGGCTGTCCGTGACGCTGCTGACCGTGATCCCGCTGCGTGGTCCCGTGACCGAGCCGAGCCGGGACACCGCGGCCGCGGCCATGGCATGGGCACCAGTGGTGGGGCTGCTGCTCGGGGGCATCGCGGCGGCGGTGCTCGTGCTGGCCGATCATCCGCTCGGCGCAGGCCCGCTGACCGCGGCGGGTCTGGCGGTGGCCGCGCTCGCGCTCCTCACCCGGGGACTGCACCTGGACGGCCTGGCCGACCTGGCTGACGGCCTGGGCAGCGGCCAGCCCGCGGCCACAGCCCTGGAAATCATGCGCCGCTCGGACATCGGGCCGTTCGGCATCGTGACGCTCGTCCTGACCTTGGTCATCCAGGTCGGGGCGCTCGCCCACGCCGAGGCGGCGGGGGACGGCCGGGGACCCGTGGCGCTGGTCGCCGCGGCGGTCACCGGCAGGCTGGCCCTCACCTGGGCCTGCCGCCGGGGGGTGGCCGCGGCGAGGCCGGACGGCCTGGGCGCGCTCGTGGCCGGGACGGTCCGCCCCGGCGTGGCGGCCGGGATCACGGTGGTCCTGCTGGCCGCGGCTGGGGTTGCTGGCTTTTCGCTGCGGCTCTTTTCGCTGCCGCTGCCGCTCTTTTCGCTGCCGCTGGCGGTCGTGGCGGGCCTGGCTGCCGCGTTCGTCCTGCAGCGGCACGCGGTGCGCCGGCTGGGCGGGATCACCGGCGACGTGCTCGGCGCGCTGATCGAGACGGCGGCCACCGTCACGCTGGTGGTGGCGGCGATGGGTCCGCCAGCGTAGGGATACTGAATAGGCCCCCTAGTTTTTGGAGACCCGCCGATGACGTCGACCCATGAGGTGTTCAACCAGCCGCCGGCGCTGACCGGGTACGACGTCGCGGCGGATCCCGCGCTGCTCGACGCGCTGCGCCGCGAGGGCGCGGGCTGGGCCGAGGAGTCCGTCCACGAGCTCGGCGTTCTGGCCGGCTCGGTCCAGGCGCAGGAGTGGGGCCGCCAGGCGAACGAGCATCCGCCGGTGCTGCGGACCCACGATCGGTTCGGCCACCGAATCGACGAGGTGGAGTTCCACCCGGCCTGGCATTCCCTGATGACCGTGGCGGTCGGGCACGGCCTGCACGGCACGCCGTGGCGGGATCCGCGGCCCGGCGCGCACGTGGCCCGCGCCGCGGGCTTCTACGTCTGGGGCGCCACCGACGCCGGGCACGGCTGCCCGGTTTCGATGACCTACGCCATCGTGCCCGCGCTCCGGTACGCGCCGTCCCTTGCCTCGCTATTCGAACCCCTCCTGGCCGCCCGGGAGTACGACTTCGGCCTGCGTCCCCCCGGCACCAAGCGGGGGCTGCTCGCGGGCATGTCGATGACCGAGAAGCAAGGCGGCTCCGATGTCCGGGCCAACACCACCCGGGCGGTCCCGGCCGGGGACGGGACCTTCTCGCTCACCGGGCACAAGTGGTTTACGTCGGCGCCGATGGGCGACCTGTTCCTGGTGCTCGCGCAGGCTCCCGGCGGGCTGTCCTGTTTCCTGCTCCCCCGGGTGCTGCCCGACGGCAGCCGGAACGGCATGCGCCTGCAGCGGCTGAAGGACAAGCTCGGCAACCGGTCGAACGCGTCGGCCGAGGTCGAATACGACGAGGCGGTCGCGTGGCTGGTCGGCGAGGAAGGCCGCGGAGTCCGCACCATTATCGAGATGGTCAACATGACCCGGCTGGACTGCGTGCTCGGCACGGCGACCGGGATGCGGACCGGGGTCACCCTCGCGGCGCACCACGCCGCGCACCGGACGGCGTTCGGCCGCAAGCTGGCTGATCAGCCGCTGATGGCTAACGTCCTGGCCGACCTGGCCATCGAGTCGGAAGCAACGACGATGGCGGCGCTCCGGCTGGCCGGGGCGACCGACCGCGCGGCCAGGGGCGACGAGCAGGAGGCCGCGTTCCGGCGGCTGGCGCTGGCCGTGACGAAGTACTGGGTCTGCAAGCGGGCGCCCGCCCACGCCGCCGAGGCGCTCGAATGCCTGGGGGGCAACGGGTACGTGGAGGAGTCCGGGATGCCGCGCCTGTACCGCGAGGCGCCGCTGGCCTCGATCTGGGAGGGCTCGGGCAACGTGGCCGCGCTCGACGCGCTGCGCGCGCTGACCAGGCAACCGGAGACGGCCGAGGCGTTCTTCGCCGAACTCGACCTGGCCGCCGGGGCCGATCACCGGCTGGACCAGGCGATCGCCAGGCTGCGCAAACAGATCAGCGACCCAGCCGAGGAGCGGGCCCGCTATCTGGCCGAGGCCATGGCGCTAGCCCTCCAGGGGACGCTGCTGGTCCGGCACGGGCACCCGGCCGTGGCGGACGCGTTCGTCGCCTCCCGGCTGGATTCCGGGTCGTCTTCCGGACCGTTTTCTGGACCGGGCGGTGCCTACGGGACGCTCCCCTCGGGTACTGACACGGCCGCCATCGTCGGCCGGGCCACACCCCAGATCCCGCGGTGACCAGCGTCCTGGACCGGCCCGCCCCGCCGCCCGACCTGACCGTTCCCTACGGCCCGCGGCCCGAGCAGGTGATCGACCTCAGGCGGCCGCCGTTCACTGTGAAGCCGCCGCTGATCGTGCTCGTCCACGGGGGGTTCTGGCGGCCGGCCTACGACCGGCTCCATCTCGGCCCGATGGCCAGCGCCCTGGCGGCGGCCGGATACATGGTCGCGGTACCCGAGTACCGCCGCGCCGGGATGGCCGAAGAGGGCTGGACAGGTCCCTTCAACGACATCGCCTCGGCGCTGGACCAGGTCGCCGCGATCGCCGGCCAGCACGGCGCGGACACCAGCCAGGTCACCTGGGCGGGTCACTCCGCGGGCGGTCACCTCGTGCTCTGGGCCGCGGCCCGGCCGGGGTTGCCGGCCGGATCACCGTGGCGCGGATCCTCGGGTCCGGTCCCGGCCACGCACGTCGTGTCGCTGGCCGGCTGCAGTTCATTGCGGCTGTGCGCGGAATGGAATCTCGGCGCGGGCGCGGTGCGCCTGCTGATGGGCGGCGGGCCTGACGACGTTCCGGAACGTTATGCCGTCGCCGATCCCGCGGCGCTGCCCGCTCCGGCCATTCCGGTCACCCTCGTCCATGGCGTTGACGACGACACGGTGCCGCTCCGGATGAGCCAGGTCTCCAGCGCCGGCCGCCTGGTGGAAATCCCGGGAGCCGGCCACTTCGACCTCATCGATCCGCAAAGCGCCGCGTGGCCACGCGTCGTATCGGTTCTGGCCCGGCACCGGTTCGACGACCGTCTATAACAGCTTAGGAGCGCCTGTGCCCTTCCGCGATCTGATGGCGCGGAAGGGCACAGAATCCTCGAAAGGCCCCGCAGCCCTGAAGCGGCGGGAAGTTCCGGCGACAAGTTAAGGCCTGGGCAGACTTGCCGAGCGTGGGGCGCACACGGGCCGGTGTCCGATTAGCCGCCAGCACAGCCGCGGCCAAGACTAGTTACCGGTCGCCGCGCGGAACCTGACCACCAATTCGGCGGGCACCCGCCCGCGGTCCTTGACCTCGATGCCTTGCGCCTTCGCCCACTCCCGAACTTCCGTAGTGTTGACCCCGGTGGCCGAGGCCCGGCGCCCGCTCCGGGCCGGCCGACGGGCCGCCCCAGCGCTGCGCCGCGCGGCGTCAATGTACTTGGCCAATGACTTGCGTAGTGCGTCAGCGTGCTTTGCGTTCAGGTCGATCTCGTACTCGGCACCATCCAGTGCAAAGCGGACGGTGCCCTCAGCCTCACTGCCATCGATGTCATCGATGAACAGAGTCTGTATCTTCTGGGCCACGTGTGCTCCGTTTCTCTCGTTGAATTGTGCACTAGATTAGACGATAGACCGCCGATAAGCACACTCCGGGTCGCACGTTGAGAATGCGTGTCCTTCGCTGAAGGATGACAGCCGGCATCTCGGTAGGTCTCGGTTACCAGTATCGTATGCACGTGCATACCATCAAGGCCGATACCAGACAAGGCCAAACCGAACTCCTGGTCTTACACGCTGGTCGACGTCATTCCTGTCATGCGTCTAAGCCGCCTGCGCGCGGGCCCTGATCCCCGCATTGCCCGCCCGCGAGCCGCCCAGCCTTGATTCGGACACCAGTTCATTAATAGTGCGTTAGCCGTACACCCGGTTGGCCTGCGGCGTCGCGCCGCATCCTCGCGGCCACCGCACGCGACCGCCGCGAGCGGATGCCGACCCCTGGGGCTACGTTGCCGTTGGCGACCGCTCGCTGACTGAAATGCACGTGCATTCCAGGCTCTATTCATGGGCTATCGCTAAATGAGAACGATCCCTCGCTACTGGTAGTCAGTTCGGGAGTCCCGCATCGCGGCCGAGCCCGTCTAAGACTATACGGTTGCTTTCGGTCAGAGCGTTCTCACCGAAGATATCGTCGGTCATTACCGATATTCCGGGCGCTGCACCGGTAAACTACCGAGCGTCACGGTATCGGAGCTTATCCGGAGAGTGCCTACCGAGAGGTTATTTGCTCTCCGTCACGCAATTGCCTCCACGTCTTCCCGCTGCGGACGCTGGCCGGCCGTTCCGTGACGATGTCCGAGCCCGCGCGGGCCGCCTCGTCCCGGACCTTGACCAGGATCCAGCGCTTCGGCCCGGTCCGCGTCAGCGCGAAGCCGCCCGACAACTTGTGGCCGTGCAAGATGAAGGACAGGTGCCCCGGCTCATCGCGGACGACGTCCGCGGTCCCCTCATCCCAGATGATCACCGCGCCGGTCCCGCGCCGCTGGCCGTCGTGAACACCCTCGAACTCCCCTGCCGCCAGGGAATGATCCTCGACCGGCACCGCCAGCCGCCGGACGCCCGGGTCGAGCGACGGCCCCTTGGGCACCGCCCACGACCGCAGCACCTCACCCGACTGCAAGCGGAAGTCGAAGTGCAGCGTCGTCGCATCATGCAACTGCACGACGAACCGCACCGGGGCAACCACGCTCTCCAGTATGTGCCGCGCCCCCTGGTGCGCTCGCCGCAAGCCGGCGTGAGGCGCGGACCCGCGGCCGCGCCGGGCGCCGCGGTCTTCATCCGGCTCGGGTGAGGCGCCGTGTTCCCGCGCCACCCAGAATTGGCAGGGCTGCCCACCGCCGCTGACCTGATCCGGCGATCCGCCAGCGACGGGGATCCCGGCCCAGAGCGGATTTCCCGAACCTGGACTCAGCCATCACCTGGGCCAGTACGAGCCCGGTCAGTTCCGTCCCGCGAGCCAAGGAGGAATGATGGGGCAGGCCATCGGAGGATCGCTGCCGCTGGCGGTCGGGATTGCGCTCAGCCCGATCCCGATCATCGCGGTAATCCTCATGCTCACCAGCGACCGGGCCAGGGTCAACGGACCCGCGTTCGTCCTGGGCTGGCTGGCCGGCCTGGGCATCGTCGGAGCCATTTTCTTGTCCCTCGCCGGGACGGGCGGGGCGAGCAAGTCCGGTGCCCCGGCCACGTGGGTGAGCTGGGTCAAGATCGGTCTCGGCATCTTGCTGCTCCTGGTCGCGGTCCGCCAGTTCCGCGGCCGTCCCCACGGCAGCGACGAGCCGAAGATGCCCAAGTGGATGACCACGATCGACAAGATCACTCCGTTGGGCGCGCTCGGCCTGGCTGCTGCCCTGTCCGGCGCGAACCCCAAGAACCTGCTGCTGGCCGCCGCCGGCGCCGCGGCGATCGCCCAGACCGGCATCTCCGGCGCACAGCAGGCCATCGCCTACGTGGTGTTCGCGGTCATCGGCACCCTCGGCGTGGGCATCCCGGTAGGCATCTACTTCACCCTAGGCGAGCGCTCGCAGGAGCTTCTCGCCAGGCTGAAGGACTGGATGACGCAGCACAACGCTGTCATCATGACCATCTTGTGCCTGATCATCGCGGCCAAGCTCATCGGCGACGGAATCAGCGGCCTGGCCGCCTAGAACCAAGGGCCCATCAGGGTGCCACAGCCACCCGGTCGGTGCCCGGAACAGCGTCCGGCACGGCGTCCGCGCGCGCGGGCGGCGTCCGGTCGGTGTCCGCGGCTCTGGGCCGCGGCACGAACGTATCCCGGGCTGCGCCAGCCAGCGGCCCGGCCTCGTCGGCCAGGTCGGAAAACCGGTCGTTCACCGGCTTGCCTGCCTGGTCAGGCGGCACGCGGCCGCTGCGAGCACCGCGGCGTCGTGCCGCGACCGCGCCGCGAACCGGTCTGCGACCGGCACCAGCCGCCGGCGGCCGCGGGCCTCGCCGGGCGCCCGCTCGACCGTGACGTACCCAGCCCGCAACCTCGCCCGGGCCAGCTCCGAAGGGCCATGCCCCGGTCCGTCGAGAACCTGCGTGCCATCCGGGCACCTCCAACCATGCTTGCCCATACTTCGGATCACGGCCGCTCATAGGGGCCGGGTTCGGCGGGGATTTCTTACGTTTTCCGAACGGGCCGTGGTGCGACCCGCGCGGGAGACGATAGACACGGCCGGGCTGATCGCGGGAGAGTCTGCGGATGAGCGAGATCGACGAGGCCGAACTGCTCAGCGCGGGGCAGCGCGGAACGGTACTCGACGGGCGGGCACCTGACCCAGACCGTGCTGCCGGCCAGCCCGACCAAGATCAATATCGACACGCTGGCGCTCATCCGGGCACCCGCGACGTGCTCGGCGCCGGCGACACCCACAACGCCTCCGACCCGGGGACCGGCGTGGTGGGCGTGATCGCGCAGTACAAGATCTGAGCCACGCGCACCACGGCTCGTTCGGCCAAAAAAATTCAGGGCGCGGCCGGATAGTTACTTACGGTCCTCAGTGAGCCGGGGCTATCGCCGGTTTGCTTGCGGGCTGTAGCCGGGCTACCGTGCCTGGCATGGCAGCGGACGGGCGTCGGCATATCATCGCGATCGGCGGCGGCATGCTGGCGCCCGAGGGCCAGGTGCCGGTGCACCTGGCCAACGCGTTGCGGCTGACCGGGCGGCGCGAACCGCGGTTGTGCGTGCTGAACACCGCGGGCGGCGATGACCCGCGGTGGACGCTGGCCATGTACGACCGGCTGGCCGGGCACCCGGTCCGGGTCAGCCACCTGGCCCTGTTCCCGATGCCGAACGTCCGCGACCCCGAGGACCTGCTGCTGTCCCAGGACCTGATCTTCGTCGGCGGTGGCAGCGTGGCCAACATGGTGGCCGTGTGGCGCGTGCACGGGCTCGACGTGATCTTGCGCAAGGCGTGGCAGGCGGGCATCGTGCTGGCCGGATCGAGCGCCGGCGGGATCTGCTGGTTCGAGGGAGGCACCACGGATTCGTTCGGGCGCGAGCTGCGGGTCTTTACCGACGGGCTCGGACTGCTGTCCGGCAGCTACTGCCCGCACTACAACTCCGAGCCGGGCCGGCGGCCGCTCTACCACCAGATGATCGCGGACGGCACGCTGCCCGGCGGGATCGCCTGCGACGACGGGGCGGCGGCGCACTTCGCCGACGACACGCTGACCGAGCTGATCGCCGACCGGCCGACCTCGGTCGCCTACCGGGTCACCACCTCCGCCTCAGGTGTCACGGAAACCCCGCTGCTCACGCGCTGCCTGGACTCGGACGCCTCGTAGCACGGGTTCTCTACCCTGGGGTGGAGGGGAAGTTCTAGCTGGGGGCTGACGCGGGGGCCGGGGCCGGGGCGGCAGCATCGAGGGCATGGATAAGCCGCAGGTAGTGACCGTGCGAGGTCTGCGCAAGGCGTACGGGGACCGGGTGGTGGTGGACGATCTGGACCTCGACGTCCCCGCCGGAGAAATCGTGGGGCTGATCGGCGCCAACGGGGCCGGGAAGACCACAACCGTCGAATGCATCCAGGGGCTGCGCAAGCCGGACGCCGGGATCTTGCGGGTGCTCGGCTACGACCCGGTCACGCAGGCCGGGGAACTGCGGCCGCTGCTCGGCAGCCAGCTGCAGGATTCGGCGCTGCCGGACCGGCTGCGCGTCGCCGAGGCGGTCGCGCTGTTCGGGACCGCGCGAGCCCGCGACGGCGGTGAGCTGCTGGAGCAGTTCGGGCTGACGCAGCGGCGGCGGTCGGCGTTCGGCTCGCTGAGCGGCGGGGAACGGCAGCGGCTGTTCCTGGTCCTGGCGCTGCTGAACCGGCCGCGGCTGGTCATCCTGGACGAGCTGACCCAGGGCCTGGACCCGGCGGCGCGGCGGAACGTATGGGCCGCCGTGCGCCAGCTACACGACGAGGGCACCACGGTGCTGCTCGTGACCCACGAGATGGACGAAGCCGAGGCGCTGTGCGGCCGGGTCGTGGCGATGCGCGGGGGACGCGTACTCGACGCGGGGGCGCCGGCGGACCTGGTGGACCGGCACGCCGGGACGGCGACGATCCGCTTCAGCATGCCGGACCCTCCGGCGCTGCTGCTGGACCAGGTCCGCCGGCTCGACGGGGTGCACGACGTGGAGCGGGCCGGGCCGCGAATCACCGTGCGCGGTGCCCGGTCGGTCATCGCGCACGTCGGGGCGGCCCTGGTGCGCTCGGGCCCGGTGCCTGCCGACCTGAGCGTGCACGTGCCGAACCTGGAGGACGCCCTGCTCGGACTGCTGGACGGGACCGACGACGAAGTTGCGGATCACCGGGAACTGATAGGAGCACGGCAATGACCACTGCGGCGGGACGGCTCATCCGGGCCGAGCTGAAACTGATGACCCGCGATCCGCTCGTGCTGACGTTCGTGGTCGCGTTCCCGATCGTGACCATGCTGATCATCGGCGGGGCGTTCGGGACCAAGCCGACCCCCGGCTTCGACAACACCAACCCGGCGCACTGGTACGTGGCGTCCTACCTGACCGTGGTCATCGCCGCGGTGGGGCTGGTCATGCTGCCGGTGCACCTGGCGTCCTACCGGGAGCGCGGGGTGCTGCGCCGGTTCGCGGCCGCGGGCTTCCCGCGCTGGTCCTTCGCTGTCGCGCAGCTCGCGGCCGGGCTGATCACCACCGCGGTGGCGTGCGCGCTGCTGCTGGCGGTGGCCGCCCCGGTCTACGGCCTGCCCGCGTTGCACGACGGATGGCGGGTGGGGGTGGCCCTGGCGTTCGGCGCGGTGGGCTTCGTGAGCCTGGGCGTGCTGCTCGGCACGGTGCTGCCGTCGGCCCGGTCGGCGCAGGCGGTCGGGCTGCTGCTGTTCTTCCCGTCCTTCCTGCTCGGCGCGGGCGGCCCGCCGCCGCACGTGATGGGCTCGGTGGTCCGGGACATCGCGGGCCCGCTGCCGCTCACGCTGCTCACCAACGCGGTCCGCGGGCCCTGGCTGGGCCTGGGACCGGCCACCGGGTCGCTGGCGGGACTGGTCCTGCTGACCGTCGCGTTCACCGCGGTGGCCGCCCGGCGCGCGGTGCTGTGACGCCGGCCGGCCCGCACGTAGGATCTGCGACATGAGCGGCGCTCTCATCCCGGCTGGCGGGTCGCGCGAGCTCGTTCCGGGCCGGATCAAGCCGATAGCGGTCGCCGGGTTCGCCGTGATCGTCGTGGGCGGGACGCTGCCGGGATACCTGAGCGCCCCGGCCGCGGCGGTCGCGGCCGGGGTCGCGGTCGCGGCGGCCGCGGTGCTGGTCTACGTGCCCCGGCTGCCGTTGCTGGCCGCGGCGGTGGCCACCGCCGGCCTCGCGGTCGAGGCCGACGGCTTCTCCAGCGAGATCAGCTGGCTCGCGGCGTGCCTGCTGGCCGGCTGGTGCGTGATCGTGGTCAGCCAGCGGACCGGGCTGATCTACTGGGCCGCCATCATGATCTTGTTCACGGTCGAATGGCTGTGGATCAAGCCCGATCCCGGCTGGGCCGCCTGGCTGGGGGGCAGCACCGTGACCGTGCTGTGCGCGCTGTTGATCCGGCACCAGATCGACCTGAACGCCCAGCTGCGGGCGGCCCAGGCCGGGCTGGCCGCTCGCGCCAGGACCGCCGAACGCAACCGCATCGCCCGCGAACTGCACGACGTCATCGGGCACACCCTGGTGGTCTCCCTGCTGCACGTGCAGAGCGCGCGGCTGGCCGTGGAGCACGACCCGGCCGACGCCGCCCGGGCGCTGGCCGAGGCGGAGCGGCTGGGCCAGGAGTGCCTGGCCGAGGTCCGGATGACGGTCGGGCTGCTCCGCGAGGACGACGGCCCCGGCGCCGGCGAGGCGGCCACCGCGCCGCTACCGGGGGTCGAAGCGCTGCCCGCGCTGGTGGAGCGGTTCCGGTCGGCGGGCGCGGACATCACCCTCAGCGTGCAGGGCGATACCGGCGGCCTGCCCGTCACCACGGGCCTGGCCGTGTACCGCATCGCGCAGGAGGCGCTGACCAACGCGGCCAAGCACGCGCCGGGCCGCACGACCGCGGTCCAGCTCAGCGTGGACGCCGGGCGGGTGACGCTCACCGCGGACAGCTCCGGCCCGCCGGGCAGCGCGGCCAAGCCGGGCACCGGCCTGGGGGTGGTCAGCATGCGGGAGCGGGCCGAATCGCTCGGCGGGACCTGCGAGGCGGGCCCGGGCGGCCGGGGCTGGCTGGTACGCGCCGCGCTCCCGCTCGACGTGCCGCCGCGGGCGGCACCGTGATCCGGGTCCTGCTGGTCGACGACCAGGAGCTGGTGCGAACCGGGCTGCGGGGCATCTTGCGCGAGGCGTTCGGCTTCGCGGTGGTGGGCGAGTGCGCCGACGGCCGGGGGGTACCCGCCGCGGCGGCGGCCCTGGCCCCGGACGTGGTCCTGATGGACGTGCGGATGCCGTTCGTGGACGGCGTGCAGGCCACGCGTGAGCTGCGTCGCCGCCAGGACAGCCCGCCGGTGCTGGCCCTGACCACGTTCGACGACGAGGAAGTGCTGGCGGGCATGCTGCGGGCCGGCGCGGCCGGCTTCGTGCTCAAGGGGGTGCCCGCCGAGGACCTGCAGCGGGCGGTCCGCGCGGTGGCCGAGGGCGGGGCCTGGCTCGACCCGGCGGTCACCGCACGGGTGCTGGCCATCTACCGGTCGGCGGCGCCGGCCGCCGCCAGCGCACCTGGTCTGGACGCCCTGACCAGCCGCGAGCGCGAGGTGCTGGCGCTCATCGGCCGGGGCAAGACCAACGGCGAGATCGCGGCCGGGCTGTTCGTCAGCGAGGGAACGGTCAAGACGCACATCAACCACATGTTCACCAAGCTGGCGCTGCGGGACCGGGCCGCGGCGGTGGTGTTCGCCTTTGACCATGACCTGGTGACGCGCGACTAGGACTTGCCGGCCGTCGCGCGGCGCAGCGACCAGCCGAGCGCGGCGAAGGCGGCCAGCGGGACCAGCCACCAGGCGTTGACCCCGGCCGCATGGACGAGCAATGCGGTGAGGGCCAGCGCGGCCACCATGATGGCGGCGACGTGCCAGTCGTCGCCGATCACGAAGTCGTACCAGAACGCCCCGAATGACTTCAGCGCCCGCAGCATCAGCTGGTCACCCCTTCTGTTTCTGTGAACGCGGCCTGGGGCCGGGCACCGGCCTCGCTGAGGCGGTGAGCACGCCGCATCCAGACGGCGTAGCTCAGTGACACGAGAGCCACGACCGGCACGATCACCAGCAGCGCGCCGTCGTTGCCCGGCCAGGTCACCCCGGCGCCCTCGGCACCCCAGAATGTGCCGAACGAGGTGAGCATGATCCCGACCGCGAACTTCAGCGCGTTCTCCGGCACCTTGGCCAGCGGGGCCCGGACCGCGATCCCGGCCACGGTCACCACCACTACGGCGATCGCGGCGCCCACCACCGCGGCACCCAGGTTGTGCTGGTTGCCCCCGAAGGTGATCACTATGAACACGACCTCGAGCCCCTCCAGCAGGACGCCCTTGAACGACAGGGTAAAGGCGTACCAGTCGCTGACCCCGCGCTTGGCGACCTCGGGCGCGGCCTTGGCCGCGGCCACCTCGCGCAGGTAGGCGCTGGCCTCATCGTGCAGCGCCTTGTACCCGGCGGCCCGCAAGATGGCCTTGCGCAGCCACTGCAGGCCGAAGATGGCCAGCAGGGCACCCACGACGAGCCGGAGCGCGGTCAGCGGTAGCAGCGTTATGGTCGGGCCAAGCACGCCCACGATGGCGGCCAGCACGACCAGCGCCGCGGTCATGCCCTGGAAGGTGGACCGCCACTGGCGGGTCAGGCCCGCGGCGAGCACGATCGTGAGGGCCTCGATGGCCTCGACCGCACACGCGACGAAGACGGTCAGCACGAGGGGAAGCGCGGCAGTCACCGGGTCTCCTTAAACATCGGACACAATGGTCGGGTGACCGACAAGACGGCCGAGAAATCCGAGAGTACTGGCTGGCTGGTACTTATCTA
Organism: uncultured Actinomycetes bacterium; assembly: GCA_963822765.1. Taxonomy (GTDB): domain Bacteria; phylum Actinomycetota; class Actinomycetes; order Streptosporangiales; family Streptosporangiaceae; genus Palsa-504. Next base: position 214,066 of record CAWGJL010000012.1, read on the forward strand.
CCGCATCCCGCCCGAGCCAACCCGGCTGCGCTCCACGGTGTGGCGCCGCATCAAGAGCCTGGGCGCGATCTACCTGCAGAACTCGGCCGCCGCGCTGCCGGCCACCGCCGCCACCGAACGCGCCCTGCGCAAACTGCGCCGGGAGATCCTGGACATGTCCGGGACGGCGATCCTGCTGTCGTGCGACGTGCTGGCCGGGGAGTCCGACGTGCGCAACGCGTTCCAGGCGGCCAGGAACGACGAGTACGAGGAGATCGTGGACCGCTGCGAAGACTTCCTGCAGCAGGTGAAGAAGGAGTACACGGACAACCACTTCACCTACGCCGAGCTTGAGGAGAACGAGGTCGACCTGGTCAAGCTGCGCAACTGGTTCGCCAAGGTGCGGGAGCGCGACGCCTTCGACGCGGACGGCCGGCAGGCGGCGGAGAAGGCGCTTGATGAGTGCGAGCAGTCGCTGGAGGCCTATGCCGCCCGAGTGTACGCCGAGGAAGCGGAAGGCCAGTGATGATCGGCCCCGTACCGCGCGCACCGCAGACTCCTACTCGTGATTCGTCGTGATTGCAACCGCTGTTAGCTTATACCACTAACCCTCGTTAACGCTATTTTGTGACGAGTGCTTCATCCTCGCGTCAACTTCTGGACAGCCTGCGCAGCGCATCATTCGGCGCACTGGTATCACGCACTCACCTGCACCATCGTGTACCCGCCGTCGTGACCCTGGGCTGGGCCAGCTTAGGCGCGCACGAGCAGGAAGACGGTCAGGCTTGGTGCGTGCCTGACCTCGCTGAGCCGGTAGTGCTGCTGCAGCAGGGCCGCCTGGGCCCGGGTTACCGCGGCGAACGGGCTGCGCGGGGAGCCGCTGGCCACGATCCAGATCCGCGGCTCGGCGGCTAGGCAGGCGGCCGGCTGCTGGCACGGGAGCGGGTACAGCCCGCGGGCCTGCGCGCCGGTCTCGGCGATGAACAGCTGACGCGGGAGCGGGGTGCCAGGCCGCAGGTCCCGGGCTAGGTAGTACTCCAGGCCGTAGCCGATCATCAGCCACTTGTCCTCGCCCGCCTGGCTCTGGTACACGATGCCGTCGCCGGGCCGCTCCTGGCGCGCGACGACCTGGGCCGCCTGCTCGTAGCCCTGGTAGGAGCCGCCCCGGCCGACCGGGTAGGTGGACCAGTCGTGCGCGCCGGGCGCCCGGATCACCTGCTGGTCCCCCGCGCCGAGGATGGCGATGACGACCAGGCTGGCCACCGCGATCTTCAGGTCGAGCCTGCTCAGCGCGATCCCGGCCAGCACCGCCCAGGCGCCGACGGTGAGCAGCAGGTACCGGGGGAAGAAGTACGAGTACGGTCCCTGGGAGGCCAGCCAGACCGCGGCCACCGGCAGGACCGCGATGGCGGTCATGAACGCGGCTCGCTGCCAGGCGACCGCCCACGCCAGCACGGCCAGCACGATGAGCGCGGTCGCGACCGAGGTGGAGTAGAACAGGTTCCGCCCGAAGATGGAGAACGCGGCCAGGTCCAGACCCGGCTGGGGTATCCACTTGACCTGGTTAGCGGCCTGGGCGGACCCGAGGACGACCAGCGGCAGGCAGGCGGCCAGTCCCGCTGCCGCGGCCGCCGCGAACCAGAGCTGGCGGCGGTCCCGGTCCTGGTGCCAGCGCAGCGCCACCCCGGCGGCGTGGCCGGCCACGACGGACAGCGCGACCAGGTCGATGTAGCCGAGCAGGGCCAGGCATGCCGCGTAGGCCACCCACCGCCGCGCCGACGGCCGGTCCAGGGCGCGCAGCAGCAGCAGGGTGGCCGCCATGGCGGCCAGCACCTCGAGGGAGTAGAACCGGACCTCCTGGGCGAACCGGGACACGCTCGGGACCAGCGCGAACACCAGCCCGGAGTACAGGCCGGCCCGGGTGCCCGCCAGCCTGCGGCCGACCGCGGTGACGCACGCCGCCGCGCCGGCCATGGCCAGCACCGACAGGGCGCGCATGGCGTCTACCGAATCCCCGAAGGCCGAAATCCAGACGTGCAGCAGCAAGTAGTAGGCCAGCTGGGTGGCTCCGGTGTGCCGGGCGGTCCCGATCAGGCTCGACAGCGGCCGGGTCCCGAACGACCAGCTGGACAGCTCGTCCCGCCATAGCTCAGGCCGGCCGACCTGGTAGAAGCCCAGGACCAGGGTGAGCAGGGCGGGCCAGCACCACGGCGGCACCCGCAGGGCCAGGCCGCGGGCCGCGGTTCCGGCCGCGGCGACCCGGTCCTCGCTCACCTGGGGCAGCACAGGAGCCGGACGTTCCCGCAGGTATCCGACTACGGTCATTGGCGATCATCCACTCGGCTCGGCACCCTCTGTGCGTGGCCAGCCTAAAGTGGGGTCCGGGGCGTCCCGGCCGGAAAACGCCCTATGTCACAGACACGTCACATCTGCCGGTCATCGGCCCCGGACCTACCCTTTGCGGATGTAGAGCCCGCCCTGCGGGACATCGCCCGCGCCGAGGTTGGCACCGGGCAGGCCGATGAGCCTGAAGTGCGTTTCGAAGTAGGCGTGCAGTGCCGGGGTCCACGCGATCCGCGCTCCGGTGTAGCCGTTGTTGCCGATCAGCCACACGTACCGGGCCTGCTCGAACGCCTGCTGCCAGACCTGCGTGTCGGCCTGCAGGACCCCGGGGCCGGCCACGAAATCCTTGCCGTGCGTGGTGGCGATCAAGGTGCCCACGGTGTCGACGATGACCGGGCAGCCGGGCGAACTGGCACTGAACCGGCCGATCACGACCGTGGCCGCGGCCGTGTCGGTCAGGACGCAGGCGCCGGGCGGGATCAGCGCGCTGGCCGCGGACAGATCCCGGGCCGGGTACAGCGTGGTCACGACGATGTAGCCGTCGGCCGCGCCCATCGCGGCGACCAGGAGCGCCGCCACCACCCCGGCACAGGCCCGTACCCAGGCTCGCGGCTTCTTGACTGGTTGCTCGGCCGACGGTCGCCGGGCGGCCACGAGCCGGCCGGCGGACAGGCCGACCAGGACGGCCAGGAAGGGACCGGCGAAGGCCGCGTAGTGGACGTACCACTCCGACGGCGAGAACAGCATCCCGGTCACCACGAAGGTGCAGATCAGCGCGTACCAATCCAGGGCCGTGGCCCGGGACCCGGCTCGCCGGCCGCGTAGCCAGGCGAGGACCACCAGCAGGAGCAAGACGCCGGCCGCCGTGGCCCCGGCCCAGATCCCCGGGTTCACGCCCACGCTGGACAGCCCGATGACGCCGGTGATGTCGGCCAGCCGAGGGGGCGCTCCCACCCGCCCGTGCGTCGCCTGGACCAGCTCGGAGACGAATACGGTCCGTCCGAAACCGTTCGGGGCCAGGGCCAGGAAGGGCAGGCACGGTACGCCGATCCCGACCAGGAACCCGCCCGCGAACTGTACGCGGCCGCGCCGCGCACGCAGGCAGAACAGCCACGCCACCAGGGCCGGGAGGACAGCCCAGATCTTGACCGCGGCGGCGAAGCCGAAGCAGACGCCGGCCCAGAACACGCGCCGGGACCGGTGCTCGCCGCTTGCGTCCCGGTGGCCTGCAAGATGGTCGCCGTCGAACAGGAGCACCGCTCCCAGCAGGCAGAACAGGTTCAGCCAGGGCTCAAGGAACAGGGACTGCGAGGCGTTCAGCGCGGCCGGGTAGACCGCGTACACGCCGCTGGCCACGCCCGCGGCCAGCGAGCCCCGGTGCCGGACGAGCAGGCCGGCCAGGACCACATTGGCGGTGTCCGCGCCCACGGTGAGCACCCGGGACGCGGCCAGGGCCCAGGCGCTGCCGAACACCTTGCCGCCCAGCGCAGCCGGGACCATCAGCAGCATGGAGCCGGGCGGCTGCACCATGGCGAAATCGCGGTACGGGATCACCCCGTCGGCCAGGCGCAGCGCGTTGCCGATGTACACCCCGTCGTCGTACTGGGTGAACCCGGTCAGGTAGCCGGGCCGGGTCAGCTGGAAGATCCGCAGGCCGAGGCCGAGCAGCGCGGCCATCGTGATGATCACGCCGGGGCGCCGCGCCCAGGCCGGCCGGGAGGCCAGATGCGCGGGGACCATGCGCGTACCGGCTGTCCCGGTAGCAGGCGGCATGCCCACGCCTAGCCCCGCCTTCCCGTCCCTGCCTTCTCAGGCCTGCATCTGGTCAGGATCTGCTTGCTGATGGTAGTGGGTCACGGTTACCAGGAGGACCGGAACCCTAGCACATGCCCTACGATCAGCAGGATGACGGTCACTCTGCTTACCAGCCAGTCAACGCCGACGGCCACCGATGCGGACGCCCTCGTGATCGGGGTGTTCCAGGGCGCCGACGGCCCGGTCCCGGCCCCGGATATCGATGACATCGACCTCATGGCCGGCCTGACCGCGCTCGGCGCGACCGGCAAGCCGGAGGAGCTTACCAAGCTCCCCACCGGCGGGCGCCTGACGACCCCGGTCGTGGTGGCCGTGGGCCTGGGTGCTGCCCCGGGCACCGCCCAAGACCCGGCAGAGCGTCTGTCTTACCTGGAACGGCTGCGGCGCGCGGCCGGAGCCGCGACCCGCGAGCTCACTTCGGGCCGGGCCCGGCGGATCGCCGTCGCCCTGCCGGCCGGCGAGCCGGACGAGGCCGAGGCGGTCGCGCTCGGCGCCCTGCTCGGCGGGTACGCGTTCCGCCGGTACCGGACGGCCGGTGCCGTGACCGGTGACTCCGAGGTCATCGTGCACACCGCCCAGGACGCCGCCGCGGGCCGGGCCAGGATCCTGGCCGAGGCGATGACCCTGGTCCGTGACCTGATCAACACCGCGCCGGCGCACATGGTCCCGGCGGACCTGGCCGCGGTGGCCGAGCAGACGGCTGACGCGAGCGGCCTGGGCGTGCAGGTCCTGGACGAGAAGGAGCTGGCCAAGGAGGAGTACGGCGGCATCCTGGCGGTGGGCATGGGCTCGGCGCACCCGCCACGGCTGGTCCGCCTCTCGTACACCCACCCGGAGGCCACCAGCACCGTGGTCTTCGCGGGCAAGGGGATCACGTTCGACTCCGGCGGCCTGTCGCTGAAGCCGCCGAAGGCCATGGAGACCATGAAGGCGGATATGAGCGGCGCCGCGGCGGTGCTGGGCGCGCTCCAGGCCATCGCCGCGCTCGGCCCGGTGGTGAACGTGGTCGGCTACCTGCCGCTGGCCGAGAACATGCCCGGCGGCGCGGCCCAGCGGCCGTCGGACGTCATCACCATCTACGGCGGCAAGACCGTGGAGGTGCTGAACACCGACGCCGAGGGGCGGCTGGTGCTGGCCGACGCGCTGGCCCGCTCGGGCGCCGACACACCCGCGCTGCTCATCGACGTGGCGACCTTGACCGGAGCGGCCACCGTGGCCCTCGGCAACCGCACGGCCGGCGTGATGGCCACCGACGAGTCGCTGGCCGCGCAGATCTCCGAGTCGGCCAAGCGGGCCGGCGAGGCGATGTGGCCGATGCCGCTGCCCGAGGATCTGCGGAAGGGGCTCGACTCGAGCGTCGCGGACATCGCCAACGTGTCCGGGGACCGGGCCGGCGGCATGCTGACCGCCGGGCTGTTCCTGCGCGAGTTCGTACCGGACGGCGTCCGCTGGGTTCATCTGGATATCGCCGGGCCCGCCTTCAATGACGGCGGCGCTTACGGGTACACCCCCAAGGGCGGTACCGGGGCGGCCGTCAGGACTCTGGTGCAGGTCGCGCTGGACGTGGCCGACGGCGCGCTTGCCTGATTCCGGGACGGCCCTGCGGGTAGCAGGTGGAATGATTGTGACTTGGTAAGGCGATTAAGGAGGCTCAAGCGGTGCCAGCCGGGAATGAGCAGGGCATCGGCAGCTACGACATCGTTGTGCTCGGCGGTGGCAGCGGCGGATACGCCTGCGCGCTGCGCGCGGCCGAGCTCGGCAAGCGCGTGGCGCTGATCGAAAAGGACAAGGTCGGCGGGACCTGCCTGCATCGCGGGTGCATCCCGACCAAGGCTCTGCTGCACGCGGCCGAGATCGCGGACCAGGCCAGGGAGAGCGCGAAGTTCGGCGTCAGGACCGCATTCGAGGGCATCGACGTGCCGGGCGTGCAGAAGTACAAGAACTCGGTGGTCGACCGGCTGTGGCGCGGTCTGCAGTCCACCATCTCGGCGCGGAAGATCGACACCATTGAGGGTTCGGGCCGGCTCGAGTCGCCGACCTCGGTCAGGGTCGGCGACACCGTCTACGAGGCCGGGCACGTGGTGCTCGCCACCGGGTCCGTGCCGCGCAGCCTGCCCGGGCTGGAGATCGACGGCACCCGCGTGATCACCTCCGACGACGCGCTGCAGCTGGACCGGGTGCCCGATTCGGTGATCATCCTCGGCGGCGGCGTGATCGGGGTCGAGTTCGCGAGTGTCTGGCGGTCGTTCGGCGCCGAGGTGACGATCGTGGAGATGCTGCCGCAGCTGCTGCCGCTGGAGGACGAGACGAGCGCGCAGGTGCTGCAGCGGGCGTTCCGCCGTCGCGGCATCCGCTTCGAGCTCAACGCCGTCTTCGAGTCGGTCAAGCACACCGACACCGGCGTCACGGTTACCCTGGAGGGCGGCAAGACCCTCGATGCCGACCTGCTGCTCGTGGCGGTGGGCCGCGGTCCGGTTTCATCCGGTCTCGGTTACCAGGAGAACGGCGTGGCGGTCGAGCGAGGTTTCGTCACGGTGGACTCGCTCTGCCGGACCGGCGTCCCCTCGATCTCCGCGGTCGGTGACCTCATCAACACCCCGCAGCTGGCGCACGTCGGCTTCGCCGAGGGCATCATGGTGGCCGAGCGGGTCAGCGGGCTCGACGTCAGCCCGATCGACTACGACGGCGTGCCCAGGATCACCTACAGCGACCCCGAGGTCGCGTCGGTCGGCCTGACCTCGGCCCAGGTGGCGGAGCGCCGGCTCGAGGTCGTCGAGGTCAACTACCCGCTGGGCGCCAACGGCAAGAGCGTCATCCTGCAGACCCAGGGCGCGGCCAAGGTCATCGCCGAGGCCGGTTCCGACGGGTCAGGCCCGGGACGCGTGCTCGGCATCCACCTGGTGGGCAGCAGGGTGGGCGAGCTCATCGCCGAGGGCCAGCTGATCTACAACTGGGACGCGGAGCCCTCCGACGTCGCCCAGCTCATCCACCCGCACCCGACCCAGTCCGAGGTCATCGGCGAAGCGCACCTCGCGCTGGCCGGCAAGCCCCTGCACTTCCACGCCTAAAGGAGTCACCAGAATGTCGGTCTCGGTATCCATGCCGCAGCTCGGTGAGAGCGTCACCGAGGGTACCGTCACGCGCTGGCTGAAGAAGGAAGGCGAGCGCGTGGAGGTGGACGAGCCGCTCCTCGAGGTGTCGACGGACAAGGTAGACACCGAGATTCCCTCGCCCGCGTCCGGGATCTTGCGCTCCATCGCGGTCGACGAGGACGAGACGGTCGCGGTAGGCGCCCAGCTGGCGGTCATCGAGGACAGCGAGACCAGCGACTCCGCGGCAGCGCCGGCCAGCCCGCCCGCTCCCCAGGACGCCTCGGCGCCGCCGGAGGCCGCCGAGCCGGCCGCGGACGCCGCAGAATCCGCGTCGGCCGCGGCGCCGGAACCGGCCAGTACCAGTTCTGACGGGTGGAGCACGCCCAGCTACACCCCGCCGAGCCCGGGCTACGCCCCGCCGCCGTCCTACGGCCAGCCCGCCGCGCCGGCTCAGTCGCAGCCTTATGCGGCAGCGGCCCCGCAGGCACCCGCCGCGCAGCCGGCGTCGGCGCCCTCACAGCCGTACCCGGCGCCGGCCCCGCAGGCCCAGCCATCGGCCTACGCACCGCCGGCCCCGCAGGTCCCGTCGGCGCCCGCCCAGGATGAGGCGCCGGCCGAGGCTCCGGCCGCCGACGAGGAGTACCCGGCACCGACGCCGCTGCCCGGGGCGGGCGAGGCGCCTTACGTCACGCCCCTGGTCCGCAAGCTCGCCGCCGAGCATGCGGTGAACCTGGAAACCGTCACCGGGACCGGTGTCGGCGGGCGGATCCGCAAGCAGGATGTCATCGAGGCCGCCCGCGCGCAGCGCGGGTCGCAGGCCGCCCAGGCGCCGCAGGATGCGCCTGCCGCCGTGGTACCCCAGCAAGCGCAGCGGCTTCCCGACGGGGGCGCCCAGCCCGCCGCCGCCCAGCCCGCAGCCCCGGCCGCCCCGGCGGCCAGGCGCCCGGCCGTGGTGCCATCCTCGCTGCGCGGCACCACCCAGCGGATGTCCCGGCCGCGCCAGGTGATCGCGCAGCGGATGGTCGAGTCGCTACAGACGTCGGCGCAGCTCACCACCGTGGTCGAGGCCGACGTGACGGCCATCGCCCGGCTGCGGGACCGGGCCAAGGCGGACTTCGAGGCCCGGGAAGGCGTCAAGCTGACCTTCCTCCCGTTCTTCGCGCTGGCCGCCGTCGAGGCCCTGAAGATGCACCCGAAGCTCAACGCGGTGATCAACGGGGACCAGGTCACCTACCACGACGCCGAGCACCTCGGGGTGGCGGTCGACACCGAGCGCGGCCTCATGGTGCCGGTGATCCACAACGCGGGTGACCTGAACATCGGCGGCCTGGCGCGCAAGATCGGTGACCTCGCCCAGCGCACCAGGTCCGGGCAGGTCGGTCCGGATGAGCTGGCCGGCGGCACGTTCACGCTGACCAACACGGGCAGCCGCGGCGCCCTGTTCGACACGCCCATCATCAACCAGCCGCAGGTCGCCATCCTCGGCACGGGCACCGTCGTCCGGCGCCCGGTCGTGGTGGAGGACCCCGCGCTCGGCGAGGTGATCGCGGTGCGTTCGATGGTGTACCTGGCGCTGACCTACGACCACCGGCTGGTCGACGGCGCCGATGCGGCCCGGTTCCTGACCACGGTCAAGAACCGGCTGGAAGAAGGGGCCTTCGAAACCGAACTCGGACTATAACCAGCCTGGATGAAGGTCGCCGTAACCGGGTCTTCCGGTTTGATCGGGACCGCGCTGGTGGCCAGCCTCCGCTCGGACGGCCATCAGGTCATCAGGCTGGTCCGGCGGGCGCCGCGATCCGCGGACGAGGTGCGCTGGGATCCGCGGGCGGCCGATGCGGGACTCGGCGCCGAGCACGGCGCGCTGGAGGGCATCGGCGCCTGCGTCCACCTGGCCGGCGCCGGGGTGGCCAGCCGCCGCTGGACGCGCAGGTACAAGACGGAGATCCGGGCCAGCCGGGTGCTCGGCACCCGTGCCCTGGCCGGTGCGCTGGCCCGGCTCGGTTCGCGGCCCGCCACGCTGGTGGCAGCCTCGGCCATCGGCTGGTACGGCGAGACCGGCGGCCGTGAGGTGGACGAGACCGCCCCGGCCGGGGAGAGCTTCCTCGCCCGGCTGGTCCGGGACTGGGAGGCGGCCGCGGACCCGGCCGCCGAGGCCGGCATCCGCGTCGTGCATCCCCGCAGCGGCCTGGTCCTGACCCCGGCGGGCGGCCTGATGGCACGGCTGCTCCCGCTGGCCAGGCTCGGCCTGTGCCCCCGGTTCGGGGCGGGCACGCAGGTCATGAGCTGGGTCTCGCTAGCTGACGAGATCGGCGCGATCCGGTTCCTGATGGACCGCAAGGACGTCAGCGGCCCGGTCAACGTCACCGCCCCCGAGCCGGTCACCAATGCCGCGTTCACGGCCGCCCTGAACGCGGCGGCCGGACGCCGGGATCTGCCCTGGCTGCGCGTACCCGGGCCGCTGCTGCGCGCCGGCCTGGGCGAGGCCTCCGTGGAGCTGCTGAGCAGTACCCGGGTGATCCCTAAGCGCCTGGCCGCGGCCGGCTACCAGTTCCGCTACGCCACGCTGCCCGAGGCCCTGGCCGGAGAACTCGCCGTCCGCTAAGGCCGGATTCCCCGGGATCGTTTGTTCGTCGCACTAGCTGCCGGGGCACATCCTTCCTCGGGGTCACTGGTCGGCCAGTGGCCACGGCCCGCCGCCGCAGGCGGCCAGACCGACAAGGACGGCGATGAAACGCAGGCGCGGATTGGTCACGGGGGTCGCGACGATCCTGCTCGGCTTGGTTCCGGTCCCGCTCCTGGCCGGGCCGGCCAGCGCCTCGGTGTCGGTCAGCTGCAGGTCGGCGGCTCACCCCTCGCTCGCGGCCAGGCTGGACCGTGACATCGACCGGGCCCTGCGCGGGCGGGTCTCCGCCGTCGCGATCGGCGTCGATGACCCCGGCCAGAGACTGCAGTGCTGGCTCAACAGCTCGGCGCACTTCGACTCGGCCAGCGTGGTGAAGGTGACTATCCTCAGCGCGCTCCTGCGTAAGGCCCAGGAGCAGCACCGGCACCTGACCCGGACCGAGGCGGCCCTAGCCAGGGAGATGATCACCGAGTCGGACAACGCCGCCGCCTCCGACCTGTGGGACGACGTGGGCCGGTACGACCTGCAGCACTTCCTGAACCTGGCGCACATGACCCGGACCTACCCGGGCCCGGGTCCCTACTGGGGCCTGACCCAGATCACCGCGTACAACGAGACACTGCTGCTGCAGCTCCTGATGAACCGGAACCCGGTGCTCGACACCGCCTCACGCGACTACGTCCTCGACCTGATGGCCCAGGTCATCCCCGCGCAGCGCTGGGGTGTCCCGGTCGGCGCGCCGACCAGCCTCACCGTCCACGTCAAGAACGGCTGGCTGCCGCTGTTCACGCACGGCTGGCGCATCCACAGCATCGGCGCCTTCACCGGACGCGGCGGCGGTTACAGCATCGTGGTGCTGACCCAGGACAACCCGACGATGCTCTACGGGATCGACACCATCGAGGCGATCGCCAAGGTGGTCAACCGCGACCTGAACCCGGCCGCGAAATCACGCGTCCCGTCCTCGGCGCCCGCCCCGTCGTGGGGCACGCCGGACGAGTCCGTCCCCGAGGGCACGGCTTGACCTGGAGCGCGCTCTAGCAGCCAGACTTGCACTCAGCGCCCGGACGTACGGGCGGCTGGGAGAGAATCCGGGATGAAATACCGCACGATTGGCACGGACCCCAAGACCCGCCGTGAGGTGAGCGTGCTCAGCCTGGGCGCGATGCACTTCGGCACGGCGACCGACGGAGTTCGCGGGTCAAAGGCGATCACCTACGTCATCCTAAGCTCCGCTTTCCCGGATGACGCTACCGCTGGGAGCGGCGCGGCCGGAACTTGACCCAGGCGATGGCGCCGATGGCCAGCACGAGCAGCCAAGGAGAAAACAGGACGTGCACGACGAAGCTGAGCACGATCAGGGCCACGACGGCGATAAGGGCGAGGGCAATGATGATTGCGAACATTTTGCTACATCTCCATTCAGGTCAGGCGGTCGGCGGTGCCTGTGTCCATGCTTCAAGCCTGCCGCCGGAGCCGGCCGCCGTCGATCGGGATCAGCCCTGGTTGCACCCTGGTATGCCACCCCGAGGGCGTCAGGGTCATCCCTGACCGAGGTCGGGATGAAAAGCAACGTGATAGACACGTGGCATGGCCGCCTCCCAGGTACCGGACCTTGCCGATGTCCTCGCCGCGCGTCAGCGCATCGCGCCTTACCTCCAGCCAACCCCGCTGTACCGCTATCCCGCACTGGATGCGATGACCGGGGCCCGGCTACGGGTCAAGCACGAGAACCACCAGCCGGTGGGCGCCTTCAAGGTCCGAGGCGGCGTGAATCTGGTCAGCCAGCTGAGTGAAGATGAGCGACGCCGTGGTGTTATCGCCGCCTCGACCGGCAATCATGGCCAGTCGGTGGCCTACGCGGCCGACTTGTTCGGGGTACGGGCGGTGATCTGCATGCCCGAGCAGGCCAACCCGGTGAAGGTCGAGTCGATGCGGGCCATGGGCGCCGAGGTGGTCTTCCACGGCCGTGACTTCGATGAGGCCCGTGAGCACTGCGAGAAGCAGGCCACCGAGCACGGATACCGCTACATCCACTCCGGGAACGAGCCGGCGCTCGTCGCGGGCGTGGCCACCTACACCGTGGAGATCCTCGAGGCCCAGCCGGACACGGAGGTGATCGTGGTCCCGGTCGGCGGCGGTAGCGGGGCGGCGGGGACCTGCGTGGTGGCCAAGGCCGTGCGCTCGTCGGTCGAGGTGATCGGCGTGCAGTCCGAGGCGGCCCCGGCCGCGTACCGCTCCTGGCGATCGGGCGTTCTCGTCGAGGACACCACCAGCACGTTCGCGGAAGGCCTGGCCACCAGGACCGCGTTCGACCTGCCGCAGCAGATCTTGCGGGACCTGCTGGATGACTTCGTGCTGGTCTCTGAGAGTGCGCTGAAGGCGGCGACGCGGCTGATGATCGAGAAGACGCGCAACCTCGTGGAGCCGGCCGGGGCGGCCGCCCTGGCCGCGGTGCTGGGCGCTCCCCAGCGCTTCGCGGGCCGGAAGGTAGCAATCATCTGCAGCGGCGGCAACATCAGCCCGGCCCAGCTAACCGGACTGTGGTAACGGCGTCGCGGAAGTCGTCGGCGGGGTGCTCCAGGGAGGTGAGCTGGGCGGTCTCGCGACGGAAGAACATGGCGAGCGTCCAGTCGGCGAGCACCCGGACCTTGTGGCTGAGGGTCGGTACCCAGAACAGGTGGTAGACGCGGTGCGCCAGCCAGCCGGCGAAGCCGGTGAGCCGGATCCGGTACACCTGCGCTATCCCCTGGTGGTGGCCGAGCCCGGCGACCGACCCGGCGTAGGCGTGCCGGTAGGGCTTGAGCTGGCGGCCGCGCGCGAAGGCGACGACGTTACGGGCCATCACCTTGCTCTGCCGCACCGCGTGCTGCGCGTTCGGCGCGCAGAACTCACCGGGCCGGCTCAGGTCAGGCACGGCCGCGATGTCCCCCGCGGCGAACACGCCCGGCATTCCCGTGACCGCCAGGTCCGCGCCGACCTGAATCCGGCCGGCCTGGTCGGTCGGCAGGCCGGCCGCCGCGGCCAGCGGGCTCGGCCGCACGCCGGCCGCCCAGACCAGGGTGCCCGCCGCCAGTTCGGTCCCGTCGTCCAGCAGGACAGTATCGTGCGCGGCCGAGCCAAGCCGGGTGTACAGCCGCACGTCGACGCCGCGCCGCCGCAGCGCGCGCAGCGTCCACTGGCCCAGCCGCTCATCGAGCTCGGGCAGGATCCGGCCCGCCGCCTCGACCAGCACCCAGCGCAGCTCGGCCGGGTCCAGCGCCGGGTAGAACCGCACGGCCTCGTCGGCGAGCCCCTGCAGCTCGGCCAGCGCCTCGACCCCGGCGAACCCGCCGCCCACGACCACGAACGTGAGCGCGGCCGCGCGGATGGCCCGATCATCGGCCGACGCCGCCACGGCCAGCTGGCCGAGCACGTGATTGCGCAGATGCACCGCCTCGCTGACCGTCTTGAACCCGGCACCGTATTCGGCCAGGCCCGGCACCGGCAGCACCCGCGACACCGACCCGGCGGCCATCACCAGCACGTCATAACGCAGGACACGCTCCGGACCGCGGGCCGGGGCGAACACCGCCAGGCGGCTGGCGTGATCAATGCTGACGATCTTCCCGGTCAGCACGCGGGTGTGCCGGAGGACCCGCGGCAGCGGAGCGATTACGTGCCGCGGCTCGACCGAACCCCCGGCCGCCTCGGCCAGGAACGGCTGATAGGTCATGTACCCGCGCGGGTCCACCACGGTGACCGTGGCCTCGCCTCGGCGTAGCAGGCGTTCCAGCCGCCGCGCCGTGTACATCCCGATATAACCGCCGCCCACGATCAAGATCTCCATGACGAGCTCCTTCCGTACCGCTCGCCAGCTAAGACGCGGGCACCCGGCCGGGCGTGACACCCCTGATATGACGCGGTACGTGACCGGTGTCTCACCCCGTCGTGTCACTTCGGCTCCGGCCGTCCAGTCTCCCGTATGGGGGCATTACGGCTCGAGGGAGAGGTCATGCGTAAGGTACCCACGATGCGGCGCCTGGTGCGGGCGGATCCGGACGACCGGTGGGCGGCGGTGTTCGGCCGTATCGCCGTTTACTCGTTCCTGATGGCGCTGGTCAGCGGCATACTCTTGCTGCCGTTCTTCCAGCCCAGCATGACGCCCGTCGTCTATCACGGCTCCTACCGCAAGCTGGACGGCCTCACGATGAGCCGTGCGTACCAGTCCACGCTGAACATCAGCGTCGACGTGCGCAGCGGGCTGCTGATCCGGCAGGTGCACCACTGGTCCGCAGACCTGTTCGTCGCGGCCGTGTGCCTGCGGCTGATCCGGGTATTCTTCCGGGGCCGGTTCCGGGGGTCGCACTGGCTGACCTGGGTGGGACTGCTGCTCGCCGGCATGCTGGCCGGGTTTTCCGGCGCCATCTTGCCCGACGACATGCTCTCCGGCGGCAGCCTGAGCGTGTTCACCGGCGTGATCTTGTCGCTGCCGCTGGTGGGGACGCACGCGGCGATGCTGATCTTCGGCTGGTCGGTTCCTGGCCACATGGTCATCCCGCGCGACTACTGGCTGCACATCGTCGTGCTGCCGGCGGTGCTCGGCGGGCTGCTGCTGCTCAGCTACCGGAGCGCCCGGTCACGGCCGTCCCGGCCCTGGCGGGTAGACCCCATGCTGCCGTTCACCGGCGCCGTGCTGGTCGCGCTCGGCGCGGTCGCGCAGATCAACCCGGTGTGGTTGTACGGGCCGTACCAGCCGGGCAGTATCAGCGCGGGTGCGGTACCGGACTGGTACATGGGTTTCCTCGACGGAGCGCTGCGGATCATGCCGGCCTGGGAGCTCTCGATCGGCGGCCATCCGTTGTCACTGGACGTGCTGATCCCCGCGGTGGTCGTACCCGGGCTGTTCTTCACGCTGGTCGCCGCGTACCCGCTGCTCGACGGCTGGATCTGCGGCGGCCGGCCGCCGCGGGGCCCGCGGCGCAGCCGCCAGGTCGCACTGTTGCCGCCCACGCCCGCCGATCCGGCGAACCGGGTCGCCGTCGGTGCCGCCGGGATCACGCTGTACGGGCTGCTGTGGGCGGCGGCCGGGAACGACGAGATCGCGTACCACCTCCAGGTCTCGCTCTACACGGTGACCTGGGCGTTCCGCATCCTGGTGCTGGCCGGCCCGGTGCTCGCGTTCGCGCTGGCGCGGATGGGGTGCCATGCGGTGCAAGCGCGCCGCCGCGACGAGGCCGACCACGGCATCGAGACCGGCCGGATCGTGATGACCCCGGAGGGCGGCTTCACCGAGATCCGCGAACAGGCCGGCTCGCGCTAGATGGGGGTATTGCTCCGCCGCCAGGTGCGCGCGCTCGGCGAGCTGGGCGGAGCAGATGAGGTCGGCGACGGCCCGCGGGGCGGCCGATAGCCGGGTAGCCGAAGGCGAGGACCGGCCCACCTCAGCAGATCGGTGACCAGGCGCGGCTGAGCCGGCGGGCGGCGCGGCTGCAGCCGGCGGGCGGCGCGGACCCATTCGGCCTGCCGCTCATCGAGCCAGACCACGAAGTCCGCCTCGGACCGGACGGAGGCGGGGTGTCCGACGCCCGCAGACCATCCAGCAGCTCGATGAGCCGGCCGCGCTCGACGGCGAACAAGCCGCATAGTCCCAGGGAGCATCGGCGGGCAGCACCCGTCTATCCTGGCCGGCCGCTGAGAGAATAGGCGGGTGAATGATCTGGCCACCATCGAGCTGCGCGGGTCCACCGTGGTTCTGCGCCGGGCGGAAGCCGGCGATATCCCCGAAATCGTGGGCCTGCTCGCCGCCGATCAGCTCGGCGCCACCCGGGACGGGGTGAACACGCCCCAGGACCTGGCCGCCTACCAGGCGGCGTTCCGCGCGATCGACACCGATCCGGCTCACCTGCTGCTGGTCGCGCAGGCTGGGCGGCAGCTGGCGGGCACCTTGCAGCTCTCGTTCATCCCGGGGCTGGCGCGCCGCGGCGCGCTGCGGGCGCAGATCGAGGCCGTCCGGGTTCACGAGTCCTACCGCAGCCACGGGCTGGGTGCGGCCATGATGGGCTGGGCCATCGAGGAGGCTCGCCGCCGTGGCTGCGGCCTGGTGCAGCTGACCACCGACAAGGCACGACCCGACGCCCACCGCTTCTACGAGCGGCTCGGCTTCGTGGCATCGCACGAGGGCATGAAGCTTCGCCTTTGACTCGGCGGTGAGCCGGCGCGTCAGCCCAGGGCGGCGATGGCGGCGACGATCAGGTCCCAGAAGCGGCTGGTGCTCAGGTCCACGGCGACCTGGACGTTGGGCGGGCGTCCGGTGACCTGGTGGAGGTCGACGACGGTGGCGCCGCGCGTGTGGGTCCCGGCGAGCTCGACCGCCACGTGTCGTCATGACCGGGGTCGCAGTCCAGCAGGACCGGCGATAGCCATCCCTGTCGTCACGGCTTGGGCTGGAATATGCCGAGCGGCTGGGCTACGAGGCGAGCGACGTGGCCCGAGTCGTCCAGCTCGAACTCGGCGGTGATGGCGGGCTGGCCCTTCAGCCCGAACCGCAGGCCACGGCCCGCCGGCTCTAGTTCGAAGGGCGGGGCGCCCGGTACGGTGACGGTCAGCACGCGGTCACCGCGCAGGGCGACCACGACCTCGATCGGGCCCATGGCGTAGGTCCCGCAGAGCCGTCGCAGCACCTGCGGGTCCTGCGCGGACGCGTCGGGTCGCCGGTCGAAGCGCTGCGGTTCGACCAACGGCTCGAACGGGACGGTGAGGGCGGTGATATCGCCGTCCGGGCCGGACAGGAACATCAGCGGGAACAGGTGGGACTGGTCGCCGAGCTCGTGCCATTCGAGGTCGAACGTCTCGTAGTGGCGATGGGCCAGGCTGAGGTCCAGGGTGCCCAGCCGCGGCTTCAGGACGCCGCCTTCGACGGTGACGGTGAGCGTGCCGTAGCCAGGGTGCTCGTACACCCCGGCGTAGGCGTCCAGGGGCCTGGGCAGGGGGGCGTCGGGCACGACGCGGCGGGCGGCGCGGGCCTCCCGCATCCCGGTCATGATCGTGTCGAACCGGGGCTTGAACGTCGCGAACCAGTCAACCGGCTCCAGGCCGAGCAGTTCGTCCAGCACCCGGTACGCGACGACCGGTGCGATGGCGCTGGAGGTGGTGTTAGCCATCACGGCCACGCCGATGCCGTCGTCGGGCAGCAGCATGCATTCGGTCAGGAACCCGTCGATGCCGCCGCCGTGTTCGAGCAGCCGGTGGTCCCGGTACCGGCCGACGAGCCAGCCGAGCCCGTAGGCGTGCCGGGTCGAGGCGGGGAAGGTCCGGTCTTCTGGCAGCACGATGTGCGGCTCGTGCTGGCGCGCCACCGTGCCCGGGGACATCACGGCCCGGCCGTCCAGCTGCCCGTCGCCGAGCTGGGCCAGCAGCCACCGGGCCAGGTCGGCGGCGCACGAGTTGATGGCGCCGGCCGGTCCCATGGCCGCAATGGGCCGCTGGGGCACGGAGACGACGGCGCCCTGGCGGCGCTCGTACGCCGTGGCATGGTCCGGGTCGGCGGTCATCTCCTCGACCGACAGGTTCGAACGGCTCATGCCCAGCGGGGTCAGCAGGCGGTCCCGCAGGCAGTCCGCCCACGGCGTGCCGGAGAGCACCTCCACGGCGTACCCGGCGGCCAGGTAGCCGAGGTTGCAGTACTGGAAGGCCTGGCGCAGGTCCTTGCTGAGCGGCAGGAACCGCAGCCGGCGGACCAGCTCGGACCGGGACCGGCCAGGGTGACCGAGCCAGGTCATCTCGTGGCGCGGCAGGCCAGACCGGTGCGACAGCAGGTCGACGACGGTCAGGCGGTCGCTCACGACGGGATCGTGCAGCTGGATCTCGGGCACGTAGTCCCGGAGCGGGCGCTCCCAGTCGAGCAGGCCGTCATCGACCAGAGCCCCGACCGTCGCCGCGGTGAAGGCCTTGGTGGTGGACCCGATGGCGAATAGCGTGTCCGCGGTGACCGGGAGCTTGGTGTCCAGGTCACGCTGGCCCCACCCGGCGGCCAGGACGACCTGACCATCCCGGACGGCGGCGACGGCGCAGCCCGGGACCTCCCAGGCGGCCAGCTGGCCGGCGACGAACCGTTCGATGCTCTCCATGTCCTGTCTAATGGTAGAGCTCGGTGGCCAAGGCGACCGCGGCGTGGGTAGAGGGGTGCGGGTCGTGGCGCCGCCAGATCATCTGCACGGTGATGGGCGGGGCGTCCCGCAGCGGGCGGAAGACCACGCCGTCGCGCCGGTACTGGGCGGTGGTGCCCTCGGGGGTGATCCCGATGCCGCGGCCGGCCGCGATCAGGGCCAGCCAGTCGTCGATGTCGCGAGTGTCCTGGAGGCGCGGCCGCGCCCCGGCGGGCCACAGGTCCGGGGTGGTGGTCCCGGTGCGGCGGTCGATGAGCACGGTGCGCTGGGCCACCTCGTCGAGCCTGATGGAGCGGCGCCGGGCCCAGGGATCGTCGGCGGCCAGGGCACAGTAGCGCCGCTCGTAACCGACGATGGCGCTGGCGAAGCGGTGGCCGTCCGCCGCGGTGCGCAAGACGGCCAGATCGCACAGGCCCTCGGCCAGGCCGCCGGTGGCGGAGTTGGTGCGGATCAGCTGCAACTCGACATCCGGATGGCGGGCCGCCCAGCGGAGCTGGAATTCGCGGGTGTGACGGCCCATGGCCGACCACGGATGGCCGATGCGGAGCCTGGTATGCCCGGTGGTCGCCTCGGCAACCAGGTTGTCCGCGGCGGCCAGGACCTGGCGCGCCTGGGCCAGGGCGTGCACGCCCGCCGTGGTCGGGGTGATGGTCCGGCTGGTGCGGTGCAGCAGCCGGACGCCGAGGACCTGCTCCAGGGCGATCAGGTTCCGTGACACGGCGGCCTGCGAGATGCCGAGTTCGATGGCGGCGTCGGTGAAGGTTCCCGCATCCACGATCGCGACCAGGCAGCGCAGGTGCCGCAGCTCCAGATCCATAACCAAAGCGTATAGCTGTGTTCATCCATGCATTTTGCGTATGCATCGATCCGGGCCATGCTCGTGCCATGACCACCGCGATCCGCGTCCACGAGCGCCCCGCCGGGCAAGGTGAGCGGCTCACCGGTATCGCCTTGATGACCGGCAGCGCCGCGTCCAACCAGCTCGGCGCCGCCACCGCCGCGCTGGCCTTCCCGGTGCTCGGGCCCGCCGGGGTCGTCGCGGTCCGGCAGTGGGTGGCCGGCGTGCTGCTGTTCACCGCGGTCCGGCCGAGGTTCACCTCGTTCACCCGGGAGCAGTGGCGCCCGGTCCTGGCCCTGGCGCTGATCTTCGCCACCATGAACCTGTCGTTGTACCTGGCCATCGACCGGATCGGGCTGGGCCTGGCGGTAACCCTGGAGTTCCTCGGCCCGCTGTCGGTAGCCCTGCTGGCCTCACGCCGCGTTACCGACCTGGGGTGCGCGCTGGTCGCGGCCGCCGCCGCGGTCGTCCTGGCCCGGCCGCAGCCGAGCACCGACTACGCCGGCATCGCCCTGGCCCTGCTGGCCGCCGCCTGCTGGGCGGGCTACATCCTGGTGAACCGGGTGGTGGGCGCCCGGCTGCCGGGCTCGCAGGGACCCGCGGCCGCGGCCAGCCTGTCGGCCCTGCTGTACGTCCCGGTCGGCATCTGGATCCTGGCCAGCCATCCGGTGACGGTGACCGCGCTGGGCCGGGCGGCCACGGGCGGCCTGCTGTGCTCGGCGGTCCCGATGGTCGCCGACGTCCTGGCGCTGCGACGGGTCCCGGCCCGGTTCTACGGGGTGTTCATGAGCGTCAACCCGGTGTTCGCGGCGCTGACCGGCCTGGTAGTCCTGGGCCAGTCGCTGGTGTTCGCGGACTGGCTCGCGATCGCCGCCATCGTGACCGCCAACGGGGTCAGCGTCAGCACCGGACGCCGCGCGTGGGGGCCAGGCCCGGTAGGGCACGATGGAGTCATGACCTCCAGCTTCGACAGCGACCCTGAGGACCAGTACGCCGACGACGAGTACGCGGACTTCGACCCCGAAGATCGCGACCAGCCCGCCACGCCGGGCGAGATTCCTGACGACGAGCCGGAAGCGGACGTGCTCGAACAGCGTCAGGCGATCCCGTACGACCGGGAGGACCAGTAGCTCGCGGCCTACGGGCTAGCGGAGGACGCCGAGGGACTGGGCGAGGACGACACGCTCGCGGAGCTCGACGGGGTCGGAGTCGGAGTCGGAGTCGGGCTGGCGGTCGGAGTCGGGGTCGCGGACGGAGATGAGCTGGGCGAGGTCGTCGCGGACGGCGTGGTCGACGGCGTGCTGGAGGGCGAGCGCGACGGACTGGCCGGCGCCGAGCTGCCCTGGGCGGGGCCGACCAGGTTCGGCGGCTGGACCGCCTGGTGGCCGGTGAACAGCAGGGCGACGGCGGCGATCGCGACGCCCAGGACGGCCACCGCTCCCCCGGTGGCCACCCCGGCGGCGAACGAGCGGCGGTCCCGGCGGTACTCGGTGCGCCGCCGCTCGCGCAGCGAGGCGGGCAGTGTGGCCCGGCGGGCGGCCCAGCTGTTGACCGGCGCCGCGGCCATGCCGAGGGTCGGGAACAGCAGCAAGCCGGCCAGCAGCGGCCCGCTCAGCTGGTGGTACTTGGTCAGGGCACCCGCGATGCCGGCGAAGCCGAACGCAGCGAGGATCGACTCGGCCCAGTTGGCCCGCAGCGCCTCCCACCACCTGGTGCGCTCGCTGGTCTTGGGGGTGCGCAGGAACGCGGCCTTCTTGGCGAACAACGCGAGCACCGAGGCACGCGCCACCACCAGTGAGGTGGACTGCCAGATGAAGAACGCGCCGAGGGCGTCCCGCCAGGTCGCGCCGGTGCCGCGCCGCAGCAGGGCCACCGCCCGGACCAGGCCGAGCAGGACCATCACCGGTACGGCCGCGACCAGGAAGATGGTCAGCTTGCGGAAGAGCTGGCCGCCGCCGGTGGCCAGGTTGAACGCCCCGGCCAGCAGGAAGATCAGGAACAGCAGGCCCAGTAGGTCCCCGTACCACTGCAGGGCCCCGGCCAGGTAGGACCAGCGCTGGCCTGCGTCTAGGTGGTTCGCCCGGTTCTGGCGCCCGGGGATCATCGAGCGCCAGTGCAGGCGCAGGATCTGGATGCCGCCGAAGCACCACCGGTAGCGCTGGCCCTTGAGTGCCTCGAAGGTCAGCGGCATGATGCCGTGGCCGAACGTCTCGTCCACGTGCAGGCCGTGCCAGCCGGCCCGCAGCAGCCGCAGCGACAACTCGGCGTCCTCGGTGATGCACCACTCGTCCCAGCCGCCGAGCTCGTCGAGGGCCACTCGCCGGATCAGCCCCATGGTGCCCGCGAAGATGGCCCCGTCGTGCTCGTTGCGGGACGGCTGCGATACGGCGAAGAAGTACTTGTAGGAGTAGTAGAGCCGCCGGTAGTACCGCGCCTGCTGCCAGTCGCGGTAGTCCTGGGGCGTCTGGACGAACCCGATCCACGGGTCGGCGAAGGCGGGCGCGCAGCGGCGCAGCCATCCGGCGTCAACCTGGTAGTCGGAGTCGACGATGCCGATGACCTCGGCGTCCGGCGAGGTCATCTGGCGCAGCGCGTAGTTCAGGGCTCCGGACTTGTACCCCGGCCAGTCCGCCAGGTGGACGAACTTGACCGCGTGCCGCTGGCACCACGCCTCCACCGGCCGCCACAGGTCCTCGTCGTCGGTGTTGTCGTCGAGCAGGATGACCTCGTAGCGCGGGTAGTCCAGGCGGAGCAGGGAGCGCAACGTCTCGATGACCATGTCCGGCGGCTCGTTGTGCGCCGGGACGTGCAGGCTGACCATGGGCAGCTCGTTGTCCGGGACGGACAGCCTGGTCCTGCGGGTGATCCGGCGCCGCCAGTGCTCGGTGCCCAGCGCGTCGCACAGTTCCCAGAGATACGCGCAGCTCAGCACGGCGGCAAAGACCTCGAGCACCCAGAGCACCAGGCCGCCCACGGTGCTGAACGGCCCGAGGTTGCTGTGGAAGGTCCACTCGATCGCGTAGATCAGGTACACCACGAACAGGAGCACGGTCGTGGCCCAGCACAGGTGAGCGCGGCCCGACCAGCGCCTGGTCACCGGCAGCCAGATCAGGCTGGCCGCCACCACCCCCGCGGCCCCGGCCAGCAGGTTGTGCTCGGTCGCCCCGATCAGCCGCAGGACGCCGCCCACCGCGGCGGCCAGCACGACCGTGCCGATCACGGTCAGCACGACCCGCCGGACCGCGGGCCAGGTTCCGGCGCCGCGGTCGACGAGCCTCGCGGGCACGAACAGGGCCGCCGAGCCGAGTGGCGCGGCAATCAGCGCAGCTAGCAGCAACGCCTGAAGCATGACGCCCCTTACCGGAGCACCTGGGCGGACTCCTTCCGGTTTCCGACGCTACCCGGGCAAAAGCGGATCAATCATGGCCACACGCACCACGGCCCGTTCGGCCAAATAAAAGGGCGCGGACGGTCAGTATTCAGCTCTCGGGCTGAAGGACGATGTCGAAATGGGCGCGGGCGGGCTGGTCCGGGTCGTCGGCGGGCGTGAACTCGGTGATCAGGCTCTTCTTCACCGCGAACACCGCGTCCGATTCGATGTACGGGCTGCCGGCCACGAAGATGTGCGTGGTCAGCGGGCGGTGCCCCGGAGCGGTCACGATGAAGTGGACGTGCGCCGGGCGGTAGGGGTGGCGCTTGGTCGCCTCGAGCAGCGTGCCGACCGGGCCGTCGGTCGGGATCGGGTAGTAGGCCGGCACGATGGTGCGGAACCAGTAGGCGCCGTCCGGCCCGGCGGTGAACAGGCCGCGGCCGTTGCCCGGCGGCTGCACGTCCGGTTGCTGCACGTCGTAAAAACCCTGGTCGTTCGCTTGCCAGACGTCGAGTTCAGCACCGGGCAGCGGCGTGCCGTCGGCGGAGACGACCCGGCCTTCGAGCACGCACTGAGGGCCGGTCCCGATCAGGTCGATGCTGTCGCCCAGCGCCCGGCGCGGCGAGGCGACCATGTGGAACGGGCCGAGCACGGTCGACTCGGTGGCGGCAGCGGCCGTCCTGTTGTTGATCGTCTCGACCAGCATGGAGATGCCGAGCACGTCGGAGAGCAGGATGAACTCCTGCCGCTCACGATCGCACTTCTGGCCGGTGGCGGTCAGGAAATCGATGGCGCGCTCCCACTCGGCGATCGTGGGCTCGGTATCCCTGACGAAGGCGTGCAGGTGCCTGACCAGGCTGCTCAGCAGCTCGCGCAGCCGCGGGTCGGCGGTGGCGGCGAAGCTTTCCACGACCGCGTCGGCCGCGGTCTCCTCGGTGAAGTCGGTGGCCATGACCGCCAGGGTAAGTCCCGGTCCGGGCGCAGGTACAGGTCGGAGGTCGGTCCCAGGTGCTGGAGCTTGTCAGGGTTGACCACGGAGCGGACCACCTGCACCTGGCCGTCGCTGATGTCGAGCGCGAAGACGCTGGCGATCCGGCCTTCCGGGTCGTAGGCGACCGCTCCCGGCTGGCCGTTGACCACGGCCGGCACGGCGTGCGTGCCGTCCTTGTCCGCCCGGCGGAAGAGCCCGAGCAGGAACCGGGCGACCCGTTCCGCCCCGTACGCGGGCTCGCGCGCGGCCCGGCCCTTGGCGCCGCCGTCACCGACCATGACCACGTCGGGCGCCAGGAGGTCCAGCAGGCTATTCAGGTCGCCGCCGCCGACCGCGTCGAAGAACCGGCGGGCCACCTCGTCACGCTGCTCGCGTGAGGCCTCGAACCGGGGCTTGCCCTCGTCGATGTGGTGCCGGGCGCGGACGAAGATCTGACGGCAGTTCGGCTCGGACTTGCCGGTGATCTCGGCGATCTCGGCGTAGTCGTAGCTGAAGACCTCGTGGAGCAGGAACACGGCGCGTTCGGTCGGCGTCAGGCTTTCCAGCAGGACCAGGAAGGCCATGGACAGGGAATCGGACATCTCGGCGCGCTCCGCGGGGTCTGGTGCGGTCGCGGGGCCCAGCCCGCCTTCGACGATCGGCTCGGGGAGCCAGGCGCCCACGTAGGCCTCGCGGCGGACCCGCGCGGACCGCAGGTGGCTGATGGCCAGCCGGGTGGTGACGGTGGCCAGGTAGGCCTTGGGCGTGGTGACCTGGGTGCCATCGCGCAACGCCTGGGTGAGGCGCAGGAAGGCCTCCTGGACGATATCCTCGGCGTCGCCGACGCTCCCGGTCATCCGGTAGGCAATCGAGAACATCAGCGGCCGGAACTGCAGATAGTCCGCAGCGGACTCCGTCGTCATGTGTTCCTCCCTTTGCTGATATCCCCTCAAGACGCGGCGGGCGTGGACGGCGTGACACGTGCGTTGCTTACTCTTGGCTTACTCTTGCAGGCGCAGGTGCCAGGTCTGCGAGACGGGGCCGAGGTGGCGGAGCTTGTCCGGGTTGGCGACCACGCGGATGGCCTGGACCTGGCCGTCGAGCACGTCGAACACCATGACGGCGATGAGGCCGCCGGCGTCCCTGGCCACCAGTCCCGGCTGCCGGTTGACCCAAGCCGCTTCAAGGTGGATTCCGAGCTGGATGGTCCGGGTCAGGCTGCCACGAATCACCGCCGCCACCCGGTCACGGCCGGCGAGCGGCGAAACAAACGCGCCCTTGAACAGGCCCCCGTTGTCGCCGTAGAAGAGTACGTCCGGCGCCAGCTTCTGGATGAGGCTGCTCATGTCCCCGCCCTGGGCCGCGGCCAGGAACAGGCTGGTCAGTTCGTCGCCCTCGGCCCGGGAGGTCTCGAACCTGGGCCGGCCCTCGTCGATCCGGCGGCGGGCGCGGGCGAAGACCTGCCGGCAGGCGGCCTCGGTCTTCCCGGTGACCTCCGCGATCTCCGGGTACCCGTAGCCGAACACCTCGCGCAGGAGAAACACGGCGCGTTCGGGGGGTGACAGGCTCTCCAGCAGGACGAGGAACGCCATCGACAGGGAGTCGCTCGTCTCGGCCAGTTCGGCGGGGCCGGGTGCGCCGTCTCCTTCGGTCAGCAGGGGCTCGGGGAGCCAGGTGCCGACGTAGGACTCGCGGCGCACCCGCGCCGAGCGCAGATGGTCGATGGCCAGCCGGGTGGTGATCGTGGCCAGGTACGCCTTGGGGTTGCTCGCCTGGTTGTCTTTCTTTTTGTCTTTCGTCTTATCTTTCGTCGCCCGGAGGAAGGCTTCCTGCACGATGTCCTCGGCGTCGCTGACACTGCCGGTCATCCGGTAGGCGATCGAGAACATCAGCGGCCGGTACGGGGTGAAGTCGGTGACGTCCATAAGCCTTAAGACGAGGAGCCCTGGCCGGCTGTGACCGGTTTGGCCCTGAGCGAGGCCGGGAGGCACTCCCCCAGGCCGTCGGCGAACAGCGGGATCCGCCACAGCGGCGGCGCCGGGCCGCTGCCCCCGGACAGCTGCATGAGGGTCTGGACGGTGACCCGGACCAGCCGGCGGGCCCCGGCGAACATCAAGAACGCGAGCGGGAACTCGGCCAGCACCGCGGACAAGATGCTGTCCGTGAAGCCGCTCGACCCGTAGCTCAGGGTCAGGTCGAACCAGGCGTCGCAGACCAGCAGCGTCCCGGTGATGACCATGAGGAAGATGAGGACCTGACGCTGGTGCCAGGCCGCCCAGGCGGTCGCGGCGAACGCGAGGAGTTCGGCGACATCCAGCCCGACCCACACGGCCCGCCAGTCGCTGGAGGTGTAGCGCCCGGGCAGGGTCTGCAGCAGGATCGCGATCCAGGCGGCGAGTGCGACGCAGCAGGCCGTCATGACCAGCAGGCCGATCCTGCGGCGTCGCCGCAGGACCGGGTCGAGCAGGGGGTGCGGCAGGTCGATCGCGGCTAGGGCGCGGGCCAGCTCGCGCCGCTCGTCGTGTGTCATCTGGCGTAGTTCGGCCTCGTTGATCACGTATTCATTCTGCGCCGGGCGATTTCGAGGCCGCGGGGCGGCTGCTCTTGCGCTAGGGCTCGGCGGTGCGGTGGGCGCGGCCGCGCGGCAGGGCCTCGTCGAGGCCGTGGCCGGACAGCCGGGTGCGGCGCAGCGAGTGGGGCAGGCCGTCGGCCGGGCCGCGGGTGCCGGCCCGGGCGGTTTCCAGGGTCCGGGCGGCGGCCGGGGACGGGACCCGGAGGCTGGCATCGACCGTGGCCCGGAGCAGGCGGCGCGCCCCGGCGAAGGCCAGGAAGGCCAGCGGCAGCTCGGCGACGAGCGCGGACCCCAGGCTGATCCACAGATCGCTGGTGGCCAGCGAGGTGCCGACGTCGAACCACGCGTCGCAGCACAGCATGGTGCCGATGCCGACGAGCAGCAGGATCAGGACCTGCCGTTCCCGCCAGATGGCCCAGGCGGTCGCGGCGAAGGCCGCGAGCAGGAACACGTCGAAGTTCACCCAGACCCCGCGCCAGTGGTGCGCGTTGAAGTGCCGTGGCAAGGTGGCCGCGATGACCACGATCCAGCCCGCCAGGACCACGCAGCAGGCGGCGGAGACGAGCAGCGCCAGCCGGCGCTGACGGCGCAGCTCGGGGTCGGTCAGGTACGGGTTGGCCAGCGCGGCGGGATCCGGTCTCTCACCGTCTGGGTGGCCGTCGAGTTCGGCCAGCAGCCGGGTCAGTTTCCGGCGTTCGGTCAGGCTCATCCGCCGCACTTCAGCCTCGTCTATCACGACCTCATTGTGCGTGCTGGCCGGGAGTGATCGCGTTCACGACCCGCGTAAGCTGGGGAAAGTGAGCGAGCTTGTGTACCTGGCCCTGGGCCCCGGGCCGGTTGACTACATGGACGGCTGGGACCTGCAGCGGCGCATCCACGCGGAGCGGGTGGCCGGCCAGGTTCCGGACATCTGCCTGCTGCTCGAGCACGAGCCGGTGTACACGGCAGGCAAGCGGACGGCCGCGTCCGACCGGCCGTTCTCCGATCCCGGGGCGCCGGTCATCGACGTGGACCGCGGCGGCAAGATCACCTGGCACGGGCCGGGGCAGCTGACCGGTTACCCGATCCTCAAGCTCCGCGAGCCGATGGACGTGGTCGCCTACGTGCGGGCGCTGGAGGAGGCCATGATCCGGACGTGCGCCGAGTTCGGGGTGACGGCCGTGCGGGTGGCGGGGCGCAGCGGCGCCTGGGTCCCGGGTGACCCGGACCGCAAGGTGGGGGCGATCGGCGCGCGGGTGGCCCGGGGGGTCACCATGCACGGGCTCGCCCTGAACTGCGACTGCGACCTGTCCTGGTACGACCGCATCGTCCCGTGCGGCATCCGGGACGCCGGGGTGACGACGCTGTCCGCCGAAGCGGGCCGCCAGGTAACGGTCGCTGACGTGACGCCGGTGCTGGAACGGCACCTGGCTGAGGTGCTCGGGTATCCGGCCTGGCGGCGGGTGGATCACCTGGGGCCGGAGCCGCCGCTCAGTGACCTCAAGATCATGGCGCGCTGCTGAGCGGGACCGGGCGCGGCCGCCGAGCGGGCCGGCGGGGGCTGGTAGTGCTGCGGCGGGTAATTGAGCCGCTCCTGGCGCTGTGAGCGGAAGGGCTCGGGCAGATCAGCCTGGGCGAAGCTGGCCGGCCATTTCGCCGCGTCGTACCCGATCCCCAGATCGCAGTGGTGGAGCTCCACCTCGACCAGCCGCCGGGTGAGCAGCCCGGCCGCAGGGAACGGCTCGGAATCCAGCATCTGGACGCTGAACGACCAGGCCTCATCGGGCAGTTGCCTGATCAGGGTGCGCAGCGCCATCGCGGAGTCGGCGAGATCGGTCATGAGCTCCCGCGATGCCTGCGCCGCGCTGGCGTCGATGTCGTCATCGCGGGCCTGTGCGCTGGCGTAGGCCGACCGCTGCTGCTGGGCCCGGGCGCCGATCAGCAGGCCGCGCATGGCATCGGCGTTGCGGGCGAGGTGGGCCAGGACGTGCGCCCTGGTCCATCCCGGCAGCAGCGACGGGGCCCGCAGATCCGGCTCGGGCAGGACCCGGGCGGCGTCGAGCAGGCGCTGGGTGGCCTGATCGAGCTGGTCGTTCAGCTGGCGTAGCGCGGCATCCACGAGCTCACTGTAAGCCGCCCGCCTGCTAGTCGGCGCGGCGGATCTTGACCGCGGTGCCGTAGGCGCAGATCTCCTGGCCGATGCCGCCCAGCTCATTGACGTCGAACCGCATCGCGAGGATGGCGTCGGCGCCCTTGGCCGTGCCCACCTCGATCAGCCGGTCCTGGGCCTCGGTCCGGCTGGCGGACAGCAGCTTGGTCATGCCGCGCAGCTCTCCGCCGACCAGTGACTTGAAGCCGGCGCCGATCTGCGACCCGACGTTCCTGGACCGGACGGTGATGCCGAACACCTCGCCGATCACTTCCGTGACCTCGTATCCGGGCAGGTCATTCATGGTGCTCAAGATCATGTCGTTCCCCTTTATCAGCTTCGACCGGCAGCAACATACCCTGAAGGGGTGGTACTCGCACCGGAGGGCCGGCGCATGCTCCGCCTGGAGGCCCGCAATGCCGAGGTCCCGATCGAGCGCAAGCCGCCGTGGATCAAGACGCGGCTGCGCACCGGGCCGTCGTACACCGAGCTGAAGAACCTGGTTCACAGCGAGGGCCTGCACACGGTGTGCGAGGAGGCGGGCTGCCCGAACATCTTCGAGTGCTGGGAGGACCGCGAGGCCACGTTCCTCATCGGCGGTGACCAGTGCACCCGGCGGTGCGACTTCTGCCAGATCGACACGGGCAAGCCCCAGCCGCTCGACGAGGGCGAGCCGCGGCGGGTCGCGGAGTCGGTGGCCGCGATGGGACTGAAGTACGCGACCGTGACCGGCGTGGCGCGCGACGACCAGCCCGACGGCGGGGCCTGGCTGTACGCGCAGACCTGCCGCGAGATCCACGCTTTGGTCGCCGGCTGTGGTGTCGAGTTGCTCATCCCCGACTTCAACGCCGTGTCGTCGCAGCTGGCTGAGGTGTTCTCGGCCGCGCCGGAGGTCCTGGCGCACAACATCGAGACCGTGCCGCGGATCTTCCGGCGGATCAGGCCCGGCTTCCGGTACGCACGGTCGCTTGAGGTGCTGCGGGCGGCGCGTGCGGCGGGCCTGGTGACCAAGTCCAACCTGATCCTGGGCCTGGGCGAGGAGCGGCACGAGATCACCGAGGCCATGCGGGACCTGCGGGCCGCCGGCTGTGACCTGCTGACCATCACCCAGTACCTGCGGCCGACGCCGCGGCACCATCCGGTGGAGCGGTGGGTCAAGCCCGAGGAGTTCGTCGAACTGCGCTCCGAAGCGCTGGGACTCGGTTTCGCCGGGGTCATGTCCGGTCCGCTGGTGCGCTCGTCCTACCGGGCCGGGCGGCTGTACGCCCAGGCCATCGAGCAGCGCGCGGACGCGGCAGGTACGCGCTGAGCGAACCGGCGGCACGTTAGCCGGCGTTCGGTACGGGGCGGTTTCTGTCCGGGGCGCCGGAACCGTATGCTGCGGAGCATGGCACGCATGTCGAGAAAGTCCGGGTCCGCTGACCAGGCCGCCGCGATGGAGTCCGCGGCGGACATCGCCAAGGCCGGGCGGCTGAAGCAGATACGCATGGTCGCGGGCATGGTGAACAAGGCCAACCCGAAGGCGCTGCCGATCGTGTTCGGGAGCGCGCTCGGCATCGTGGCCGTGCTGGGGGTTGTCGGGTGGCTGACCGGCCTGCTGGCGCTGCTCATCCCGCTGGGCGTGCTGCTCGGGCTGCTGGTCGGGATGATCTTGTTCGGCCGGTTCGCGCAGGCGGCGCAGTACGCGGCGATCGAGGGCCAGCCGGGCGCGGCGGCCGCGGTGCTGGAGAACATGCGGGGCAACTGGACGGTGACGCCCGCCATCGCGGCCAACCGGAACATGGACGTGGTGCACCGGACGGTGGGCCGGCCGGGGGTGATCCTGGTCGGCGAGGGCTCCCCCGCCCGGCTGGCCAGCCTGCTGGCCGCGGAGAAGAAGCGGGTCGCGCGGGTCGCCTACGAGGTGCCCATCTTCGAGTTCCAGGTCGGGAACGAGGAAGGCCAGATCCCGCTGGGCAAGCTGCAGCGCAAGGTCATGCGGTTGCCGCGCAACCTCAAGCCCGCCGCGATCAGCGACCTCAACCACCGGCTCAAGGCCCTGCAGCCCTCCCTGCAGGCACCCAAGGGGCCGATCCCGCGGAACATCCGCCAGCCCAAGATGCCCCGGCCGAAGACCCGCTAATGCGTTAGCGTTTGCCCGGCCGCTGCCTTGTCGCGGGATGCGGCCGGTTATGTCCGGCTATGCCTGAACCTCAGGTTCAGACATTCCGGACCTGCACTATGATCGTGGCCAGTTTGGGGCCGTATCTGGCACTTTCTGGCCGTGATCATGAAACCGCCCTGGGCCGGGCGGGACGCGTAGGCGCTTAGATGCGGACGACGATGGTGTTGGAGGCGCGGTCGTGCAGGCCGCGCAGGTCGCGGTCGGTCAGCAACGGCGGGACCACGGTGAGCAGGATCGCGGTCCGGACCAGCGTCCAGCCGAAGCCGATCGGGCCGCCGCCGATGCGGACCGTGCGGATGCCGGCCAGCCGTTTGCCGACGGTGCTCCCGCCCAGCGCGGTCAGGATGTAGACCTCGACCGCGAAGACCGCGATCGTCCAGAACTGCGATCTGGTCAGCCAGTACGCGATGAGCATGCTGAGCAGCCAGTCGATGAACAGCGCCGCGACGCGGCGCGGCATGCTGGCCACCGATCCCGGGCCGCGCTCGGGCAATCCGAGGTGCTGGCCGGGATAACCCTCGGTCTTCTTCGAGGTGACCTGCTCTGCGGCACGGGCAGCCGGTGCGGTCAGCTGAGCGGTGCCCGTCTGCGCGGCGCGCGTCTGCGCGGTGCCCGTCCGGGCGGTGCTTCCGGACGCGGCGGCAGCTCGCGGGGGGCGAGCCGGCCGGGTTCCGGCGCCGCGGTTACGGGACTTCTTGGCCACCTCACCACGGTATCCGTTCTGTCCCATGACGCGAGCAGCGGGCCGCGACACGACCTCGGTCCGGCCGGGCAGCGCCGCCGGGAAGCGTCATAATGGGTGCCTTGAGCCAGGCCATCGAGCCGTAACATCCGTGAAACACACCAGACACGGCGCGGAAATTGCTGGCGGCTAGCGTCCCAATCGCGCGCCTTGAGAACCAAAAGCTTGCCCTGGACCCTGGAGGGGTTGATGTTCAGCAGTTCCGAGGAAGTCCTCCGATTCATCGCGGAGGAGAACGTCGAGTTCATCGACGTCAGGTTCGTGGACCTGCCGGGAACGATGCAGCACTTCACCGTGCCCGCCGCGTCGTTCGGCGAGGGGGTCTTCACCGACGGCCTCATGTTCGACGGCTCGTCGATCCGCGGGTTTCAGCAGATCCACGAGTCCGACATGCAACTGCTGCCCGACTCGACCACCGCCTACCTCGACCCGTTCCGCACGCACAAGACGCTGAACCTGACCTTCTTCGTGCACGACCCGCTGACCGGAGCGCCTTACACCAGGGACCCCCGCAACATCGCCCGCAAGGCGCAGGACTACCTGCGCGGCACCGGGATCGGCGACACCGCCTTCTTCGGCCCGGAGGCGGAGTTCTACATCTTCGACTCGGCCCGCTTCTCGACCTCGGCGAACGAGGGCTACTACCACATCGACTCCAAGGAAGGCGCCTGGAACTCCGGCAAGGACGAGGTCGGCGGAAACCTCGCCTACAAGCCCAGGTACAAGGGCGGTTACTTCCCGGTGCCGCCGATGGACCACTACACCGACCTGCGCTCGGAGATGGTGGCCATGCTGATCAAGTGCGGCATCGAGGTGGAGATGCAGCACCACGAGGTCGGCACGGCCGGCCAGGCCGAGATCGACGTCCGGTTCGGCCCGCTGCTGGCCATGGCCGACAAGCTGATGACGTACAAGTACGTGATCAAGTCGACCGCCCTGGCGGCAGGCAAGACCGTGACGTTCATGCCCAAGCCGCTGTTCGGCGACAACGGGAACGGCATGCACTGCCACCAGTCCATCTGGAAGGACGGCGCGCCGCTGTTCTACGACGAGGTCGGCTACGCCGGCCTGTCGGACACGGGCCGCTACTACATCGGCGGGCTGCTCAAGCACGCCCCCTCCTTGCTGGCCTTCACCAACCCGACGGCGAACTCCTACCACCGGCTGGTTCCTGGCTTCGAGGCCCCGGTCAACCTGGTCTACTCGCAGCGGAACCGTTCGGCCTGCGCCCGGATCCCGATCACCGGCACCAACCCCAAGGCCAAGCGGGTCGAGTTCCGCGTCCCCGACCCGTCCGCCAACCCGTACCTCGCGTTCGCCGCGATGCTCATGGCGGGCCTGGACGGGATCAAGAACAAGATCGAGCCGCCGGAGCCGGTGGACAAGGACCTGTACGAGCTGCCCCCGGACGAGGCGGCCGCCATCCCGCAGGTTCCCGGCTCGCTCGACGCGGTGCTCGACAACCTGGAGGCGGACCACTCGTTCCTGACCGAGGGCGGCGTGTTCACCGACGACCTCATCGAGACGTGGCTGGATTACAAGCGGACCGCCGAGCTGGACCAGCTCCGGCTGCGCCCGCACCCGCACGAGTTCGAGCTGTACTACGACGTCTGAGCCCTCAGGCAGATCGACGCCACTGCGCCGCCGTGCGCAGTGGCGTCGCTGCTGTTCGGGGCGGTAGGTCAGCGGCGCGATCAACGAGCCAGTGAAGGGCACCCGTATGTCATGCCGCGGCGGCCAACTGGGCGTAAGCAGGGCGGTGCGGAGGTATCGCCCGGCCATCGGGAAGAATCTCGCCCATATCGTCAAACACAATCACTCCGTTGCACAACAGGCTCCATCCCTGCTCGGGGTAGGAGACAATAACGCGGGCGGCATCGCGGTCCCGGCGGTTAGCCAGAGGACACGGGGGCTGATGTGTGCACATGGTGTACCTCCTGGAACAACTGCTGTGCAAAGTGGGCTACATCCAGACCGTCATGGTGGAGTACGCCGCAACTACCCAGAGCGGTTCACGGCTCCGCTGATACAGATCGCAAAATCATGGTCGGGTGATCGGGGCTGGATTCGAGAGGTCGTGAGGAATCAGTGAACCGGCTTGCGGGCAGGGTCTGCGTGGTCAACGGGGCTGGGAGCGTGATCGGCCGGGCGGTCGCCGGGCGGTTCGCGAGCGAGGGCGGCGTGGTGGTCGGCGTCGACCAGGTCGGGCATTCGGTCGGCCGGCTCGCGGTGCAGGCCGATCTGGCCGACGAGGCGCAGGTCGAGGCGATGTATGAGCAGGTCGTGCGGGAGTACGGCCGGCTCGACGTCATCTACAACAACATGGGGCTGATGGATCCCGGCGACCGCTCGGCGCTGGACACCAGCCTGCAGACCTGGCACCGGGTCCAAGACGCGAACCTGACCAGCGTCTTCCTGTCCTGCAAGCACGGCATTCCGCACCTGCGGAACACCGACCCGGCCGGCGGCTCGGTGATCAACGCCGCCTCCTTCCTGGCTGACCGGGGCTCCGGGGCACAAGCCCAGATGGCGGCCTGATGCGGGCAGCGGGGACGTACCGGCTGAGCTCGTCGGCCAGGGCCGCGAGCCGGTCGCGGGGTTGCGGCGAAGCTCGGCGCGGACGCCCTCCAGGACTGCCGGGCCCATTCGGCGAAGTCTCGATCCGGGGCGCCATGCCGTCGGGGTGCAGCGCGATCCGGTAGGCGTTGGCGGGCGACGCCAGAAGCTCGGCCGCGCACCCATCGAACAGGATGTGCTGCGCGGCATTCGCGGCCACCTGGTGCACTGGCGGTCGACGATGACCGCGGGGTACGGCACGTGGGCGGCGAGGACGTGCTCGAGTGCGTCCATGACGGGGGCCAGGGCCTCATGGTCCAGCGGGGTCTGCGGGTAGGCGGGCGCGAACCCGGCCGCCAGCAGGAACTCGTTTCGTTCCCGCAGCGGCAGCTCGAGAGACTCCCCGAGCCGGATGACCATCTCCCGGCCCGGCACCGACCGGCCGCTCTCGATGAAGCTCAGGTGCCGCTGGGTGGTGCCGGCTCGCAGGGCCAGATCCAGCTGGCTCAGCCGGCGGCTGGCCCGCCGCTCGCGCAGGACCCGGGCGAACTCCACGAGACCCAGTTTTAGCGCGCCCGCCGGGCATGCGCGATTCCCTGCAGGGAATTGCCGCGAGTCGCGTCTGCCGCACGATGGCGGACATGGACGACATCAAGCTCGGCGTGCTCATACCCATCGGCCAAGCCCAGAGGGACGCGGGAACCGACCCGCGCGACTGGTCGACTTCGCGGTCCGGGCGGAAGAAGTCGGCTATTCCTCGCAGTGGGTGAACGACTTCTTCTCACGCGGCGCATCGAGGCCCTGACCATGCTGGCCGCCGCGGCGCCGGTGACCAGGACTGTCACGCTCGGCACGGCGGCGTTGCTGCCGGTCCTGCGCCGGCCGGTGCAAGCGGCCCAGACCCTCGCGTCCATCGACCTGCTGTCGGGCGGGCGGCTGGTGCTCGCCGTCGGCGCCGCCTTCCCCGGCCGCTTCGGCGTGCCGCAGCACGAGCTGTCCGAGGTGCCCTGGGAGCACCGGTTCACCCGGCTGGACGAGACCGTCGCTCTGTGGCGGCAGCTGTGGACCCGTCCCGACCTCACGTCCTTCCACGGGGAAGTGCTGCGCTTCGACGGGCTGCCGCCGATGACCGCACCGGCGCGACCAGGCGGACCGCCGATCTGGCTCGGCGGCGGCTCGCCCTCGGCGCTGCGGCGGACCGGCCGCCGGTACGACGGCTGGCTGCCCTATCCGCCCGAACCCGGCGCGTATGCCAGCGGTCTGGCCACGGTACGCGAGGCAGCCACCGAGGCGGGGCGCAGCGCCGACGACATTACGCCGGCCCTGTTCGTGTCGGCCGTGATCACGGACTCGGTGCAGGCGGGCCGCGAGGCGCTGGAGGTCTTCAGCCAGGCCAGTTACGGCATGCCGCTGGCTCAGCTGGAGACCATCCAGGCCCTGGCCGCCGGGCGCCCGAGCAGTGGCGCCCGGCTGGGCGAGTACGTGACCGCCGGGGTTCGTCACTTCGCGGTCCGGATCGCCACCACCAGCCTGGCCAGCCAGCGGGAGCAACTGGAACTGCTCATCAAGCTCAAGCCGATGCTCAGCGACCGGTAATCGTCGCCTGCTTCAGGAGGGCAGCGACTTCGGGGCTGGGCGGGTGGTCTTCGTCGGGCGAGAGGCTGACGTCCGCGGCGTTGGCGCCGGCTTGCAGCAGCGCCCGGACGGTGCCGGCCCAGTCGGGATGCGGGTTGAGGGAGGGTTTTTCGCTGCTGCCGATGGCCGCCCAGACCAGCGGGTGGCTGTCCCAGTTCTCGTCGCGCGCCTCGACGTCGGCGCCGCGGTCCAGGAGCAGCCGGGCCGCGTCCGCGCTGCCGGCGTAGGCGGCGGCGTGCAGCGCAGTGCCGCCGTTCTCGCCGCCGTGCGCGTCGACACCGAATTCGAGGTCGAGCATCAGGGTGAGCGCCGCGGTGTGGCCGGTCTCGGCGGCCCGGATCAGCGCATCGGCTTGCTGGGCCGGACTGAGCCGTCCGGCCAGCCCGGGCTCGCGGGCCAGCTGCTCCCGGACGGCGGCCTGGTCGGCGTGCTGCAGGGCGGCCAGGAACCGGTCGGTGTCGGTGCTGTCGTCGGCGGCGCCGTAGCGGCGCAGCAGGTCAGCGAGGTCGGCGCGGCCCTGGAGGAGGGCCAGGGTGTAGGGCGAGCGCCCCTGCCGGGCGGGGCGGCCGGGTTCGGCGCCGTGGGCGAGCAGCAGGTCGAGCAGCTCAGCTGAACAGCCGGACTGGACGGCCTCGTAGGCCGCTGAGGCGGGTGCGCCGTCATCGTCGGCGTAGCGACGGGGATCGGCCCCGGCCTCGAGGAGCAGCCGTACCCCCTCGGCGTCGTTCTGGCTGAGCGGCGCGGCCAGCGCCATCTCGGCGATCCCGGCCACATCGTCCGTGTGATCCAGCATCATCCGCAGGCTCTGGTGGCCATCGCCGCCGAACCCGGCCAGGTACAGGTCGTGGTCGTCCGGCACGGCGCCGCGCTCCAGGAGCAGCGCGACGACCGGCGGGTTGGTCGCGCCAGCCACCGCGCAGCGCAGCGGGGTCCAGCCGCCCCGGCCGCCCTGCCCGCCGGCCCGGCCGACGGGATCGGCTCCGGCGTCAAGCAGCAGCCGGGCTACCTCCGTCAGGCCGTCGGCCCGGGCCGGGTCGAGCTGGTTCCACTTCGAGGCGCAGGCCGCGTGCAGCGGCGTCCACCCGGTCCGCGGGTCGATCCGGGTGGCCAGGCCGGGGTCGCGGGTGATCTCGGCGCGCACCCGGCCGGCGTCGCCCAGGATCACCGCGGTGGCGAAGTTGTAGCCCGCTAGCTCCGGGGTGGCGGCCAGCATCCGGACCGCGCGTCCGGTCCAGTCGCGGATGCTGGCCTCGCAGAACGCGTCGGCCTGGCGGGCCAGGTCGGTGGTGCGGGCCTGCACCTCGGTCTTGAGCCGGGCCCAGCTCGCGAAGCCGTACTCGCGGGCCAGCGCGAGCTGCGCGCTGGCCAGGGTCTGCGTGGCGGAAACGGCGCGGATGCGGCCGGCGGCGGCGGTATCGCCCGACTGCGCGGCGCGCAGCAGGTCGCGGGCCTCGCGGCGCAGGTGGTCCAGGCTGGGGCGGGCCGGAAGATCGGCCATGACGTCTCCTTCACCGGCCTGCGATCCGCGCGGCAGGCCGACAAGGAGATCGCCGGTGTGCTGCTGCCTGACCAAGCAGAGGTGGACTACGTCCTGCCCGCGGACCCGGAGGCGCCCTCTCGCACCTACCGTCACCGTAACCATCAGGCTCAGGCCGTGTCCACCACGTTAAGGTCATCTCATGCCGCGACCAGACCGGAGCCACGCCCTCGACCATGTCGTCGTGATCATGTTCGAGAACCGCTCGTTCGACAACCTGCTCGGCCGCCTGTACCAGCCGGGCGAGGTGGCCTCGTTCGCGGGCGTGGCGGGCCTGGACCTGTCCAACCCGGTCCCCGAGTGGGCCGCGGGCGCCGGCCAGGGGACAGCCCCCCGGCTGGTGCCGTACGGCATAGCAACCGACATGAACGCGCCCTCCCCCGACCCCGGGGAGGAGTACCCGCACATCAATACCCAGTTGTTCGGCCGCATCGACCCGCCGTCCAACCGGGGGATGGTGATCCAGCACATCGTCACCCCGTACAACGCGCCGGCCAGCCCGGATCAGCGCCCGACCATGGACGGGTTCGTCACCGATTACATCAGCGCGTTCATGGCCGAGACGGGCCGGCCGCCCGTCTTCGAGGAGTACGCGCAGATCATGACGGGCTACGCGCCCGCGCAGGTGCCGGTCACCTCGGCCCTGGCGCGCGGCTTCGCGACCTTCGACCACTGGTTCTGCGAGGTGCCGTCGCAGACGTTCCCGAACCGGTCGTTCTTCCACGCGGGCACCTCGTCGGGGTACGTGATCAACATGGAACCCGCCGCGTCCTTCCCGCTGCACAACGACGCCGAGACCATCTTCGAGCGGCTCGAGGCCCGGGGCCTGACCTGGCGGGTCTACTGCGACCCGCCCAGCCACATATCCCTGACCGGCGTCATCCACGCGCCACGGCTGCACGAGCGGTGGGAGACGAACTTCGTCACCACGGACCGCTTCGGCGAAGACGCGGCCACCGGGCAGCTGCCGACCTACTCGTTCATCGAGCCCAACCTGCTGTACGGCCACAACGACATGCACCCGGCCTTCGACGCGCTGTTCCCGGGGGTGGACCTGGATCCGCCGTCGGCGCTGCTGGGCGGCGAGGCGCTGCTGGCCAAGATCTACGACGCGATCCGCTGCTCGGCGTCGCCGACCGGGTCAAACGCCTACAACACGCTGTTCATGGTCACCTTCGACGAGCACGGCGGGACCTACGACCACGTCCCGCCGCCGGCCGTGCTGCCGCCGAGCCCGGCGGCAGCGACCGGGCAGATGGGTTTCCGGTTCGACCGTTCGGGCGTGCGGGTGCCGGCCATCGCCGTCTCACCGTGGATCGGTGAGCAGACCGTGATCAACGATGAGTACCGGCACACGTCGGTGATCCGGACCCTGCGCGAGCGCTGGCAGCTCGGCGGGCCGCTGACCGCCCGCGACGGAGCCGCGCCGGACCTGGCCCGGGTGCTGAACCTCGACACCCCGCGGGATCCGGACGACTGGCCCGCGGTCACGCCGCGGCCGGTGGCCCCCTTCGACCCGGCCCGCGTCTCGCTCGAGGCGCGGCTGAAGGGCCTGTGCAAGGCGGCCTGCTTCCCGGTCCTGGCCCTCGCCAAGGACATGGGCCTGCCCGCCCCCGACCTCGACCAGGACGAAGCCATCGGCCGCGCCGACGCCATCGCGCTGATCGACGAGGTGTTCGGGCACATGTTTCCCGGCCTGCACGCGGGCTAGCACCGGCGGTCAGCTCACCACGATGACCGTGACGCTGAACCGGCGCTGCGGCGCGCAGGCATGGAGGGGATAGGTCTTGGGCAGCGGGAAGGCCGGCTCCGCCTCGTTCTTCTGGGTGATCGCGCCCGCGCACGGGGGCCGGAGCGAGGTGATGAAAACCTGTCCGGGCCGGACCCCGGCGAACGAAGCACCGGTGAGGCCCGCGACCAGGGATAGCGCCCCGTCCGGGACGGGCTTGATCGCGCCGGCGCTGGCCAGCGGGACCAGCCAGCGGCTGGCCACGGTGC
Organism: uncultured Actinomycetes bacterium; assembly: GCA_963822765.1. GTDB lineage: Bacteria > Actinomycetota > Actinomycetes > Streptosporangiales > Streptosporangiaceae > Palsa-504. Next base: position 252,578 of record CAWGJL010000012.1, read on the forward strand.
CGCGCAGGTAGACGTCGAACTTCTCGCCGACCTTGATGCAGTAGGTCTTCCCGCTGCTGGCCAGGGTCAGGACGTCGCCCGCCGGGTGCTGGCAGCTGGACGAGACGCCGGTGCTGGACGGGACGCCGGTGCTGGACGCGGTGGTCTGTGCCCCGCCGGCCGGCGATGACGCGGTGGCCGTCCCGCAGCCGGCGGCCACGGCGGCCAGCAGGCACGCCACCAGCCCGGTCGACCGAAGATTCATCTGCGCCTCCCTGGTCCGGGCTACGGAGAAGCTGATCATGAGCTGAAGGTCAGCTCCGCAGGTCAGGTCCGTAGCTTTGACGTCTGCTGGAGGCAACCTGGTTCCGCCGCACCGCCGATGGGCGACTTATGACTAAAAATGATCATGTTGCAACCTCTAGTCACATAATCCGACAGGGTTTAGGCTCGTGGCTGCTCCAAGGCCGGCGCTGTAGCGACGGACAGACGGGGGGCCTGCAGCGCGCAGCAGTCCAGTAAGGATGGAGGCTGCGCAATGACGCGCGGACGACCATGGCGATGGCTCGTAGTGACTGTGGCCATCGCGACAGGCGGGGTGCTGGGCGCCACAGCGGCCAGCGCTCAGCCGGCAGCCCCTGCGGCGGGATACACGACCGCCAAATCGCAGGCCTGCATCACCGGACACCTGTTGTGTACCGAGGTGCAGGACTACTACCACGCGTTCGGCGGTAAATACGTCGGCCACGACGAACCGTCGGTGCTGTACTACTCGAACGTCCCCGGATCGGGCAACCGGAACACGTGGCAGGTGACGCTGCCCAAGGACCCGCCGCCCGCGGTGAAATCCGGCCGGTCCTGGAGCTTCGAGCTCACCCCGGCGTTCTGGTTCGGCATGGCCATGTGTGACTCGCAGTCCTATCCGGAAGTGACGAACACCTGCAACCCGGACACCGACGCCAACATCACCCCGCTGGCCAAGCATGCCGGCACCGCGTTCATGGAGCTGCAGTTCTACCCGCCGGGGTGGGTGAAGCAGTTCGACAGCTCGAGCTGCGCCGCGCGGGACTGGTGCGCCGCGCTGAACATCGACAGCCTGTCGCAGGACCCGATCAACGGCACCAACCTGAACCCGACCTGCCAGGGCGAGATCCTCGGCGGCACAGAGTACGTCAACTTCGCCTTCCTCACCCGGTCGGGAACGCCGATCGGCCCGCCGAACCCCCTGCAGTTCAACCCCGCCACCTCAGGGAACCCGACCCGGCCGGATGTGCTGTTCATGCGCCCCGGTGATCGCATCACCGTCAGCATGCACGACACCCCGCACGGCCTGCGGACGGTGCTCTTCGACCAGAACACGCACCAGGTGGGGTCGATGACCGCATCGGCGGCCAACGGGTTCGGCCAGATCCAGTACGCGCCGACCGGCACGTCCTGCACCGAGATCCCCTACGACTTCCACCCGATGTACTCCACCTCCTCACCCGGGACCCGGGTGCCGTGGACGGCGCACTCCTACAACATCGCCTTCGACGAGGAGATCGGCCACTTCGATTACTGCAGCAACGTGAACACCACGACCGGCACGTGCGCCGGCCTGGAGGGCGCGCCCGGCGACCAGGAGCCGGCTGACGGCGACGACAACGCGTGCTTCCCCGCGGCCGACTCGCTGCTGGTGCGGGTGAGCGGGTGCAACGGCACCAACGTCCCCGGCTGGGACGGGACCTCCTACCTGCCGCTCTGGCCGGACGGCAACACGAAGCTCCACCCGACGCCGGCCCTGTTCTCCAGCCCGCTGACGGGGCGCTTCTTCACCAAGAATTACTCCACGGCGTTGTTCGAGTCGGACACGCCGCGCAACGAGGACCCTTCGTTCGGCGGGTTCAACAACTGCAACCGGAGCACCGGGGCAGGCTGCACGATCGTCCCGAAGACCGACGACAACCAGCCGGCCACGTTCTATCCCTTCTACTCGATCACGAGATCTTTCCCCTTCGGCGGCAGTTGCCGGTGGTTCATCGGGAACGACGTGCCCGGCCTCACCGCTAACGACTTCGGGGGGGTCACCCAGTACGGCACGCTGTTCCCGCAGACCTTCCTGGTCTTCGGCGGCGGCGGTGCCACCCACACGATAATCGATGACTACCAGAACAACCTCGGGAGAAATCCATGCCCGGCCTGACGTGAACCGCGCGTAAGGCACGGCCTCGCCACAATCGCACATGGCCGCCGGGTTGCCCGCCCGGCGGCCATGGCGTTCTCGCCGAGCCGTACCATCGGGCGGGTGGGGATGCAGCGAGACCTGGGAACCGGCCGGTGAGCACCTCGTTCACCGGGCACGAGGAGCGCTGGCAGGCCCGGCTGGGGAAGCTGAGGGACGTGGTGCGCCAGGAACTCGTGGCACGCCAGCTAGCCAGCGAGCTGCCACCACGGCCCGTTCGGATCATCGATCTTGGCTGCGGTCAGGGGACACAGGCGATCACTCTGGCGCGGCGCGGGTATGAGGTGACCGGGGTTGATGCCTCCGCCGACCTGCTGGCCCGCTTCGAGCAGGACCTGGCCGCCGAGCCGGCCGAGGTCCGCGCCCGGGTGCGGGTCGAGCGCGGTCTGATCGAGAATTGGGCCGAACGGTCCGGGGTTTGCGCCGCCGAGGCCGTGCTGTGCCACGGGGTGCTGATGTACACCGCGGATCCCGATCCGCTGCTGCGCGCCATCGCGGGGCTGACCGCGCCGGGCGGGATGGCATCCCTGCTGGTCCGCAACGGCGACGGGCTGGCCATGCGGCCCGGGCTGCTCGGCGACTGGGCGGCGTGCGCGCAGGCCCTGTCCATCTCCGGCGACTCGCTCACCTACCCGAACCGGATCGGGGTGACGGCCCGGGCCGACCGGCTGGCCGACCTGACCGCCCGGCTAGCCGGCCACGGGCTGGACGTGACCGCCTGGTACGGGGTGCGGGTGTTCACCGATACCGCGCCCGGTGACGCCGAACCGCCGCCGGACCTCGAGGCCCTGCTGGCCTGCGAGGAGCGGGCCGGGCGGACCGACCCCTACCGGCAGGTGGCCGCCCTGCTGCACGTGATCGCGCGGCGTCCTGGCTAGGGTGAAGCCATGGAGCCGTGGGCACGGCTGCTGGGCGAGGCGCGGGCCGCGCTGGGCGGCGGGGAAGACGGTACCGAGCTGCAGGTGACGGGCGTTCGGGGGTCGTTGCCTTCGCACTTGCCGGTGGAGGACACCGCGATCGCTTGCGCTGGAGCGGCGCTGCTGGCCGCCGCGGACCTGCAGGCCCGGCGCGGCGGGCCGGTGGCCCGGATCGCACGGCTGGACCGGGGGCACGTCGCGGCGGCGTTCCGGAGCGAGGCGTACGTGCGGCTGAACGGCGCGGCGGCCCGGGCGGGATTCGCGCCGCTGTCGCGGTTCTGGCGCACCAGCGACGGCTGGGTGCGGACCCACGGGAACTACCCGTGGCACCGCGAGGCGCTGCTGCGAGCGCTGGGTGCCGGCGAGGATCCGGACCAGGTGGCGACGGCCATCGCGGGACGGGCCGCGCTCGAGGTGGAGGACCTGGTGGTCGGCGCGGGCGGGGTCGCGGCCGCGGTCCGGACGCAGGCGCAGTGGCGGGCCGGGCCGGCGGGCCAGGCGGTCGCCGCGGCCGGGCTGGTCGAGGGCGGCCGCCTCGGTGACGCGCCGCCCCGGCGCCGGGCGGCCTCCCCGTTGCGCGGCGTGATGCTGCCCGCCGCGGGGATCAGGGTGCTCGACCTGACCCGGGTCATCGCCGGCCCGGTGGCCACCCGCTACCTGGCCGCGCTCGGCGCCGACGTGCTGCGGCTGGATCCGCCGCACCGGCCGGAACTGCCGCACGCCTACGACGGGCTGCTCGGCAAGCGCAGCGCGCTGCTCGACCTGGATACGGACGCCGGACGGCTAGAGGAGCTGCTCGGGGCCGCTGACGTGCTGGTGCACGGCTACCGGCCGCACGCCCTGGACCGGTTCGGCCTTTCGCCAGGCACGCTGGCCGAACGCCACCCGGGCCTGGTGGTGGTGAGCCTGTCGGCGTGGGGCGGCACCGGACCGTGGGGCGGCCGGCGCGGGTTCGACAGCATCGTCCAGGCCGCGAGCGGGATCGCAGTCGCGGAATCGGCGGACGGCGACCGCCCCGGCGCGATGCCCTGCCAGCTGCTCGACCACGGCACCGGCTACCTGTGCGCGGCCGCCGCGCTGCGCGGGCTGGCCGATCAGGCCGTCGCGGGCGGGACGCAGGTCCGTGAGCTCAGCCTGGCCCGGACCGCGCACTGGCTGCTCGGCGCGGCGGCGGCTGGGCTGGCCTCGGCTCCGGGCGGGCGGGCTGCAGGGGACGCTGACTGGCTGACCACGCTCGGCAGCGCCGAGGGGCCGGTCACCGTGGTGCGGCCGCTGGGGCAGCTGGACGGGCGGGAGCTGGCCTGGCCGTCGCCGCTCACCCGGTACGGCGGTGACCCGCCAGGGTGGGGCTGACGCGACCCTGCTTTCTGCTCAGCCGACCGGGACCAGGGTCAGGTAGGCCAATCCGAGCAGGCCGCGGTAGCCGCGCAGCCAGTACGAGCGGTGCTCGTCGACGCGCTGCCTGATCTCGGCGGCCCGGGGATGGCCGGGGTGGGCGGCGAGCCACTCCTCCTCGTCGGCCTGATAGGCCGACTCGAACTCCTCCCACTCCTCCTGGGTCGCGGTCTCGATCCAGGCCGGGCGGAAACCCGCCGCCACGGCCAGGTCCGCGATCTGGGCCAGGTCGGGCAGTTCCCCCGCGGTGGTGCCGGGCCACATGGCGGCCAGCTCGGCCTCGGTGGGCGGACGCTGCCAGAAGCCGTCGCCGAATAGCACCCGGCCGCCGGGCGTGACCAGGCGGCGGAGCGCGGTCAGGGCCGCCGCGATGTGGCCGGGCGGCTGGACGTCGCTGACCGCCTGGCTGGCGCCCACGCATAGCACGAGGTCGGCGGGCCCGCGGGTGGTTCCGATGCCGGATTCGCGGGCGAACGTGACCCGGTCGGCCAGACCGCGGGCCTGGGCCGCCGCGCGGCCGCGGGTCAGGTCGTCGTCGTCGAGATCGATTCCGACGCCGGTCGCGTCCGGCGCGGCGGCCAGGATGCGGAGCATCAGCTCGCCCCACCCGCAGCCGATGTCGAGCACCGTGCGCGGGTGGTTCCTGGTCAGGCGTTTGGTCAGGCTCGTGGCCCTGGTCTCGGACAACGGCCCGTGAAAGGGCACCTGGCTGAGCTGGCCTGGGAGATCCGTGTTTTCCATGGCGCGCTCACCGTAGCGCCGGCGTGCCGGTCCGCCAACCGGTTTTCCTGCTGGTTCCTGCTGGTTTCCTGCTGGCGACGGACCGTTCCGGGTGGCAAAAACGGAGTTGGACTACCGCGCGTGGCACCTTAAGGTAAGTACTGCTGTGGGAGACAACGAGGTCATTGAGCGGATTGACGCGTTCTGCGACGCTGTCCCGCGTCGGCGGGCCAGGGCAGATGAGCACGGCCCGCTGGTGATCTTCGTTCCCGTCGGATCCGGGTGGCCGTACTATGCGCGCCCGCGACGCGGCTCCCGGCCGCCGATCACCGCGGCCGATGTCCGCGCGGTCCGCGCCCGGCAACGCGAGCTGGTCATCCCGGAATCGTTCGAGTGGATCGAGCAGACCGCGCCCGAGATGGCGGCCGCCGCCACCGAGGCGGACCTGGAGGTCGTGGCCCACCCGCTCATGGTGCTCGCCGGGTCCGTGCAGGCCCCGGCGCTGCCGGCCGGGATCACGGTGCGGATCATCACGCCCGAAGATCCCGAACTCGACCGGATCTGGGCGGTGCCGACGGTGGCGTTCAGTCATCCGGGCACGAGCGTCGGCGACGCGGGACCGGCCGAGCGGGACAAGATCGCCGCGGACCACGACGGCGGCACGATCGCGATCCTGCGCGAGCGGCTGCGGTCGGGGCAGTCGGTGCTGGCCGCGGCGTTCGGCCCGGACGGCCCGCTCGCAGCGGGCAGCTGCCAGGCGGTGGGCAACGTGGCCGAAATCACCGGCGTCGGCGTGCTGCCGTCGGCGCGGCGCCAGGGCCTCGGCGCGGCGGTGACCGCGCTGCTGGCCACGGACGCGCTGGGCCGCGGGGTGCAGACCGCCTTCCTGTCCGCCAGCGACGCCGCCGTGGCCCGCGTCTACGCCCGGATCGGCTTCCGCGAGATCGGCATGGCCATGATTGCCGAGCCGGCCGGCTTCTCCCGGCTCGCCCTCGCCAGTCCCGCGTAGCCCGCGACCTGAAGCGAATGAACCCCGGGTTTCACTTCGCTACAGCGTGGTGAACCCCGGGGTTCACCTCGTTGCGCCGGCCGGAGCGCTCAGGCGCCGACGGCGGCGGCCAGGACGCGGCGGAACTCCACCGATACCCGGTCGGCACGGGTGTGCAGTTCGGCGGTGGCGTCGAGCGGGAACTCCAGGCCGGACAGCGCCAGCCGCTGGAGCTCCAGGTCTTCGTCGAAGATCGACATCTCGTACTTCGCGGCGCTTTCTGCCCGTTCGGGGTCGGCCATGCCCGGGCCGGTCACGGTCTGGTACACCCGGCAGGTGCGCTCGTCTTCTGGCTGCACGGTGAAGGTGAGGAACTGCCACCCTTCCGCGTCGAGGTACTCCAGCAGCAGGGTCGCGGTCAGCGGAGCCTGATACCGGTAGGTCATCCGGCGGCGCTGCACCGCCGGACGGGCCCCGTCGCGGACCGCGGGGTCGGTGAGGTTGGTGAAGGTGTGCTCGCGGACCGCGGTGAACGACAGGCCGCGGCGGTCGACATCGGCCCGCGGGATGGCCTCGGGCCCGGCGCCGCCGATCGTGGCCGCGTGGACGAACGGCAGGTGCGCCTCGTCGAGGAAGTTGTCGATCAGCATCGCGGCGTTCGCCTCCACCCGCAGGACCGGGAGGGACACCGTGGCGATGCCGTCGCCGCCGAGCGGCACACCCGGATGCAGATCCGGGATGGGTGCGCGCGGCGGCTCCGGGGCGAGCCACACCAGGCCATCTTGCTCGGCGACCTCGGCCGGGCGGCGCAGCGTGGCCCGCTCCGGGATGGCCGATCCCTCCTCGAGGGCCGGGATGGCCACGCACCTGCCGTCGGCGGTGAACCGCCAGCCGTGGTACATGCACTGCAGGGTGCCGTCGGCGACCTGACCCGCGGACAGCCGCGCGCGGCGGTGCGGGCACGCGTCGGCAAAGGCCGCGAGGGTGCCGCCGAGGCGGGCCAGAGCCCAGCCCGACCCGGCGAGCCTGACCGCGACGGGCTCACGGCCGACCTCGGAGGACAGCGCCACGGGATGCCAGAACCCCGAGAGCGCCGGATGCGCGTTGGTGAATTCGCCAGCAGCCATGGCCCTATCGTCTCGCACTGGCGTGCCCGGAGAGCCTGCCGGTGCGGGGATTGTTCCGGCGGCTATGGTCATGGAGTGCTGTCACGCTGCCGCCGTCCGCGGGGACGAATCGGCGTGAGCTGAGGTCACACTAGGCACAAGTCACCGCTGGGGCGCTGTACCGCCGGCTAGGCTTCCGCCGTCTTTGGGGTGCTATGGGCACGTGGGGGTGGCGGGATTGGGCGACTTCGAGGAAGTCGTGCGACTTCAGGCGGGCATCCGTGAGTGGCTGCTGCGCACGGCGCGGAACGGTCGTCATGAACTGCGCGGCATCCCGGCTCCGGCGGTCCTGCCGCTGCTGTGCGCGGCCGCGTTCGGGGCGGCGCTGACCGAGGCCGCCGACCTCGGCGGTACCGCGGCGGTGGCCAGGGTCGGGGTGCTGTCCTCGGTCGGGGCCAGCGCTCTGGGTGACATCCTCGGACTGGCCCTGGACCGGGTACGGTCGGCGCACCCGGGCGCGGAACCGTCGCGCGGTGACGTCCAGCGAGAGGTCTCCCGGGGCGTGCAGGAGGCCCTGTCGGCCGGGGGCCCGCGGGCCGACGAGGTGCGATCCGACGTCGCGATGGTGCTGCGCGAGATCGACGCGGGCGGTACCGCCTTCCGCGCCGCGATCGAGGCGGGCGACGGGGAGCTGGAGCGTGAGGTGCTCGCCGCGGTGGAGGCGGTGAGCACCGAGTTCGGCGAGCTGGAATTCCTGCTCGTCGACTTGGCCCGCGCGGCCGGAGAGGTCCAGGACAGCCTCGGCGGCCAGGGCACCGAGCTGCGCGCCGCGAGCGAGCAGGTCGCGCGGCAGTCCGCCGACGTGCGCGTGATCCGCGAGGAACTGGCGATTATCGAGCAGCGCACCCGGCAGTGGGTGCCCGGCTCCGGCCCGCCGGGCCAGGGCGGCCCGCGGTGGACGGACGGCTGCCCGTACCGCGGGCTGCTGCCCTACGAGCAGGCCCACGAGGCGGTGTTCTGCGGCCGCGGCCGCCTCACCGCGACGCTGGCCGGGACGCTGGCGCAGGCCGGCCTGGTCATGGTGACCGGCGCCTCGGGAGCGGGCAAGACCTCCCTGCTGCAGGCCGGCCTGATGCCCGCGCTGGCCCGAGGGGTGCAGGTCCCGGGATCATCATCCTGGCTCCGGATCGCCATGAAAGCGGGGACTCGCCCGCTCGCCGAGCTCGCGGACCGGCTGGCGCAGCTTGATGACCGCGACCCCGCCCTGATCCGCAAGGGCCTGGCTGATGCCCCCGGCGACGCTCACCTGCTGATCAGCGAGATCATCCAGGGTGCCGGGGCCGCCCGGCTGGTCCTGGTCGTCGACCAGTTCGAGGAGATCTTCGCGGCCACCGGCCAGGACGGGGCGCGGGAGCGAGCCTCGTTCATCGACGCGGTATGCGCGGCGGCGACCAGGCCGGCCGGTTCCCGCGGCGAGCCTCCGGCGCTGGTGGTGATCGCGGTGCGCGGCGACTACTGGGACCGGTGCGCCGCCTACCCCGGACTGGTCCGGGCCATGCAGCAGGACCAGGTCGTCGTCGGCCCGATGACCGACGCCGACCTGCGCCAGGTGATCACCGGGCCCGCCCAGGCGAGCGGCCTGACCGTCGAGCCGGACCTGGTGGAGGCCATCCTGGCCGACCTGCGCTCGGCCACGGACAAAGGCCCGGGCGGCCCGGGGGCCCTTCCGCTGCTCTCCCAGGCCCTGATGCTGACCTGGGAACGCCGCGACGGGACCAGGCTGACCAAGCGCGGCTTCCAGGACGCGGGTAACCAGGCCGGGATCGCCCGGGCCGTCGAGGTCACCGCCGAGACCGCCTACCGCGACCTGACCGAGGACCAGCAGGCGATCGCGCGGGAGGCGTTCCGGCGGATGACGGCCATGGGTCCTGACCGCCGGCCGGTCCGCCGCGCGGCAACCAGCCGCGAGCTGCACTCCGGGCGGCCCAAGAGCGAGTGGCCCGAGGTCAACGCGGTCCTGGAGGCCTTCGCCCGCGGCCGCCTGCTGGTGCTGGAGGGCGGCCGCGCCGAGATCGCGCATGACGTCCTGCTGCAAGCCTGGCCGCGGCTGCGGGCCTGGCTGGCGGAAGACGAGACCAGCATGATCCTGTACGGCCAGCTGGCCGAGGATACAGCTCAGTGGCGCTCGAGCGGAGGTGACCGGGCGCTGCTGTACCGCGGGGTCCAGCTGACCGCCACCGCGCAGGCCGCGCGTGTCTGGGACGCGGACCCGGGCCGCTACCCGGCGCTGAGCACCAGCGAGGCGGACTTCCTGCGGGCCAGCGGCCGGGACCTGGCTCGCGGCCGGTGGCGGCACCGGACGCTGGCCGCGATGGCGGTCGTGCTGGTCATCGCCGCGCTGGCCGGAGCGGGGATCGCGGTCAAGAACGCCAGGACCAGCGCTGCACAGCAGAGCACGGCCGACACATCGCAGCGCCTGGCCGCGCAGAGCACGGCCCTGGACGCCGCCGATCCGGTCACGGCCGCGCTGCTGGCCGGGGCGGCCTGGCGGCTGGCCCCGACCGCGCAGGCCCGGTACAGCCTGCTCCAGTCGCTGGCCCAGCCGGTCCGCGGCGTCCTGACCGCGTCGTCGGGCGTGGTCACCGCGCTGGCCTACAACCCGGACGGCACCACGCTGGCGGCCGGGTACTCCGACGGCGCGATCCGGTTGTGGGACCTGGCTTCGCACCGGCTGGTCAGCGCCACCAGCTGGGGCGCCGCGCCCCTGGCCCTGGCCTTCACCAGCGGCGGCAAGGAGCTCGAGGTCGCGGACGCCGCCGCGGCCGGCACCTGGAACCTGACCGACCAGGCCCGGATCACCGCGCATCCGTTCGCCAGCCCGGCGCAGGGTAACGCGGTCGCGTTCAGCCCGGGCGGCCAGAACATCGCCACCGGCGGTGCCGACGGGAACGTCCGGCTGTGGAACGCGGCCACCCAGCAGGAGATCGGGCCGCCGATGAGCTCGGACGCCAAGCCAGTGGCGGCCGTGTCGTTCAGCCCGGATGGCACGCTGGTCGCGGCGGGCAGCGCGGACGGCAACGTCCAGCTGTGGGACACGGCCACCCAGCAGGAGGCGGGAACGGCCCTGGTCGCTGGCGCGGCGGTGGTGGCCGCGCTGACGTTCAGCCCGGACGGCAAGCTGCTGGCCACCGGCGGCCAGGACGGCGCCGTCCGGCTCTGGGACGTCGCGACGCAGAGCCAGGCCGGCACGACGATGGCGACCGGCGACGCGGTGAACGCCCTGGCGTTCGGCCCGGGCGGGACCACGCTGGCCAGCGCGGAGAGCGACGGCGCCACTGAGCTGTGGAACGTCGCCACGCACACGCAGACCGGGGCGGCGCTGACCGTGCAGGGCTCAGCGGGGGTGAGCGCGCTGGCCTTCAGCCCCGCGGCGGACGCGCTGGCCACGGGGAACGGCAACGGCAGCATTCAGCTGTGGAACCCGGCCGGCTTTCACCAGCCGTCCGCTCCGCTGGCGCTCGGATCAGTCGGCGCGGGCCCGGCGGCCGCCGGGCACACGCCCGCCGCGTTCAGCGCGAACGGCGGCCTGGTCGTGACCAGCAACGGGCACGGGACGGTCCGGGTGTGGGACGTCACCGGGAGGCGGCCGGCCGGCCCGCCGATGGGCAGTTATCACACCGTGACCGGGCTCGCCCTCAGCCCGGACGGCAAGACCCTGGCCGTGGCCGGCAGCGGCGTGCAACTGTGGCAGACCGGCACCGGCCAGCGGATCGGCGCAACGCTGCCGTCGGCCGGGAACGGACGGTACCGGGCCGTGGCGTTCAGCCCGGACGGCACGATGCTGGCCACCCTGGGCGCGGACGGCACGGCGCGGATCTGGGACGTGGCCACCCAGCAGCCGGACGGCGCGGCCATGACCGTGGACGGGCCGGGCACGACCGGCGGGGCGGTGGCGTTCAGTCCCGACGGCAGGACACTGGCCACGGCGGGCGCCGGCGGCCAGGTCGAGCTGTGGAGCGTGGCCACCCGCCAGCGGCTCGGCAAGCCCATGCCCGCGGGCCAGGGCATCACCATGCTGGCGTTCAGCCCAGGCGGCGCCACGCTGGCCACGGCGGCCAGCGGCGGCAGCGTCCGGCTGTGGAACGTGACGACCCAGCAGGAGATCGGCGCGCCGATGACCGCCGACGCCCAGCCGGTGTACGCGGTGGCGTTCAGTCCCGGCGGCCGCACGCTGGCCACCGCCGGCGGCGACGGGGGCGTCCGGATCTGGGACGTAGCGACTCAGCAGGAGATCGGCGCGCCGATGACGGCCGGGATCCAGCCGGTGTACGCGGCGGCGTTCGGTCCCGGCGGCGGCACGCTGGCCACCGCCGGCGGCGACGGCGCGGCCCGGACCTGGGACGTGGCCTTCCCGGCCAACCTCGTACCGGCCGCGTGCGGCATCGCCAGCGGATCCCTTACCAGGCAGCAATGGGCTGACTACGCTGGAAGCCAGCCATTCCAGCAGGTCTGCCCCGCGGGGTAGCCGCCGTCGCACACACCAGGACGTCGTCATCGAAGTCAGGGCCAGGCACTCGTCGGGAGTACCCGCGAGCACCACGGTGGTGCTCGCGGTCCTCGGCGCTGCCCTGCTCGTCGCGGCCGGCGTGGTCGCGGCTTTCACGCTGGGCGGATCCGGTGCCCGGCCGCCCGGGCACGGTGCCGCCGCCGCGACCGGGGCGGTCTCATCCAGCGGCCCGCTGACCGCGACCGCCGCGGCGTCGGCGAGCTCGCCTGCGAGCTCGCCTGCGCCCCGGCCCGCGGCGTCGCACCACGATCCGCTCGGCTCGCCGGCGGCCTCGTACGTGTCGACCCGGAACGGCGTCGTCATGGCCGCGGTCTACGATCTGCGCACCGGCCAGACCTGGCAGCTCGGGCGGGGGCAGCCGCAGGACGAGGCGAGCGTGGTCAAGCTCGACGTGCTCGAGACCCTGCTGGCCGAGCGGGGCCGCAGCGGCACCGGGCTGTCGGCTGGTGACCGCAGCCTGGCCGGGCAAATGATCGAGGACAGCGACAACGACGCGGCGACCAGCCTGTGGGACGAGGTCGGCGGGGCCAGCGGCATCCGGTCGTTCAATACCTCGGCCGGCCTGGCCGACACGGTGCCATCGTCGTGCGTGGACTGCCCCGGATTCCCCTGGCCCGGATGGGGTCTGACCACCACGACCCCCGCCGACCAGCTGACCCTGCTGCGCACCCTGGTCGAGCCGAACTCGCTGCTGACCAGTACCGAGCGCAGCTACGCCTTGTCGCTGATGGAAAACGTGACGCCAGACCAGCGATGGGGCGTCACCGGCGGTGTGCCGGCCCAGGTCACCGTGGCGCTCAAGAACGGCTGGCTCCCGCTGAACAGCGCGAACAACAACTGGCAGATCAACAGCGTGGGCTGGATCTCGGGCAGCGGACGAGACTACCTGATCGCCGTGCTGAGCACCGGGAATCCGACCGAGCAGTACGGCATCGACACCATCGACCAGCTGGCCGCCATGGTGTGGAACGCCATGGCCTGAGCGGCCGGGTCAGAGCTGGTTCCACCGGTAGGTAGGCAGCCCGTACCGCGTCGCGACCGGGTTCCACTGACCGACGAAGGGTGATCTTGTTCTCCTCTGGTGAGGGCCATCGCGTCTCCCCTGCGCCCCGTCGGTGACAACTGACCTTTGGGACGCCGGGGGGCACATCACGGTTGGCAAAACCCGTCTCTATTGTCCCAGTCGAGACATTCCCCGCTGCCGGGCCAGCGCGGCCGGGGTCAGGCCGGCCAGGGCCCGGCATTCCCGGGTCAGGTGCGCCTGATCGGCGTACCCGGCCTCGGCCGCCAGAGCGGCCAGGTCGTGGGCGTCTTGTCCGCTCGGCGGGCCGGCGTCGATCCGGGCCACGAAGCGGCGGAAGCGGAGCACCCGTTGCAGGGTCTTGGGTCCGTAGCCGACGACCGCGTGGCAGCGGCGGCGCAGCTGCCGCATGCTCAGCCCGATCTCCGCCGCGACGTCTTCGGCGCGCGTCCGCGGGTCGGCCAGCAGGACCGCGGCCCGGGTCGCGGCCGGGTCGGGGTCGCCCTCGGTGACCAGCGCGGCGGCCAGCTCCAGCGCGCGGGTCGCGGCGGTCTGGGGGTCGAGCGTCCCTGGCAGCCGGCTGGCGTCATGGCGGCGCAGATCTGACAGGTCGACCCGCTGGTCGCGGAGTTCGCTGAGCGGGACGCCGAGCGCCGGCCCGCCGGCCGAGGGCCGGAAACGGACGCCGACGATCACCCCGCCGGCCTTCATCACGGTCCGGACCGGGCCGGTGTCCGGGCCCGCCAGGTACGCGCCCCGGCCCGGTTCCCAGATCAGGTCGCTGCACGCATCGGGCAGCACCAGAGTCTCCCGGTCCGCGGCACCATCCGGGGTGATCTGCGCCCACAGGCACGCGATGGCGTGCCGCAGACCGGGCGGAGCGGGCCATTCGGTGTAGCCGGGCGGCAGGTCACGCAGGCCGGCAGGCTGGGAAGCCACCCTGCCAGCATGCCACGTCGGCGGCCGTTTCGTTCAATACGGGACGGCCCGGACGTGCTGTGATGGAGGCCATGAACGCTCCTGACTTTGACGCCGCGGCGGCCTTCATCGTCGCGAACGCGCGGGTTATCGACCGGCGCCGGTTCTACCGGCTGTTCGGTGACGGCGACGCCCGGCCAGTGCGGGACGCGGTGGCCGCGTACCGCAACGACGACGGCGGGTTCGGGCACGCCCTCGAACCGGACCTCCGGGACCCGGCCAGCCAGCCCGGCGCGACCGAGATGGCCCTGCGCATCATGGATGAGACCGGCTCGTGGGATGACGAGCTGGCCCGGGGGGCCTGCGACTGGCTCGAGTCCGTCGCGCCGGCCGAAGGCGGCACGGTGGCGGTCCATCCCTCGGTAAACAGCTGGCCGCACGCGCCCTGGTGGGCGCCTGAGGCCGGGCATCCGGCCTCGCTGATCCAGACCGGCATGATCGCCGGGACCTTGCACGCCCGCGGCGTGCGCCATCGCTGGCTGGACCGGGCGACCGAGACGATGTGGACCCGGCTCGCCGAGGTGTCCGACCCGGGCGCCTATGACATGTTCGGCATACTCCGGTTCCTCCGGCACGTACCGGACCGCGACCGGGCCCGGGAGGTGTTCAGCCGGGTCGGGCCGCTGATCCTCAGCGGGAACCTAGCCGCCCTGGACCCGGCGGCTTCCGGTGAGGTGCACTCGCCGCTGGACTTCGCGCCCGAGCCGGATTCGCTGGCCCGTGAGCTGTTCGACAAGCCGGTCATCGAGGCCCATCTCGATCATCTCGCCCAGGCCCAGCGCGACGACGGCGGCTGGATGTTCAACTGGCCGGCCTGGTCGCCGGCCGCGGAACGGGAGTGGCGCGGCTTCCTCACCGTCGATGCCCTGCGGGTCCTGCGAGCCAACGGCCGCTGGACGGCCTAACGCGGATTCCGCCGTGGAGCTCAGCCGTAGAACAGGGGCTCCATGACCGTGCGGGCGCGGCGGGCGGCGCGGCGGTAGTCCTGCTCGAGGGCCTGCGCGGCGTCGCCCGGCGGGTAGCCGAGCAGCCGGGCCACCGCGGTCAGCTCGCCGTGCCGGGTCGGCAGCGTGTCGCCGGGACGGCCGCGGACCAGCACGATCGCGTTCCTGATCCGCGCGGCCAGCTGCCAGGCGGCCAGGAGCGCGGCCGCGTCGTCGGCGGGCAGCAGGCCGTCCTGCACCGCCGCCGCCATGGCCGGGCCGGTCCGGGTGGTGCGCAGCGCGGGCACCGCGTGGGCGTGCTCCAGCTGGAGCAGCTGGATCGTCCACTCCACGTCGGACAGCCCGCCGGGGCCGAGCTTGACGTGCAGCGCCCGGTCCGCGCCACGCGGGATCCGCTCGGCCTCGATCCGGGCCTTGATCCGGCGGATCTCGCGCACGGCGGCCGGGTCGATCCCGTCGAGCGGGTAGCGGAACTCGGCGATCATCCGGATGAAACGCGCTGCGAGCTCGTCATCGCCCGCGGCCGGCTCGGCGCGCAGCAGGGCCTGCGCCTCCCACGGCGCGGACCGTCCCCGGTAGTAAGCCCGGTAGGCGGCCAGCGTGCGCACCAGGGGACCCTGCCGGCCATCGGGCCGCAGGTCGGCGTCCACCACCAGGGCCGGATCGGGCACCGGCAGGGCCAGCAGCCGCCTCAGCTCGGCGGCCACCGCATGCGCCGCGTCTGAGGCTTCGCGTTCTGACTGGCCCGGGATCGGATCGTGCACGAACAACACGTCGGCGTCGCTGCCGTAGCCGCACTCGTGCCCGCCGAACCGGCCCATCGCGATCACGGCGATCCGGGTCGGCAGCGGCCGCCGCAGCTCCGCGGCGACCTTCCTGATGGCCACGGCCAGCGCGGTCTGCACCGTGGCCCGGGTGACGCTGGTCAGCGCCTCGCCGGTGGCGTCCAGGCCCGCGGTAACGCCCAGCAAGTCGGCGGCCGAGATCCGGAGCAGCTCGCGCCGGCGGACCGACCGGATCGCCGAGACCGCGGCTTCGGCGTCGTCGTCGTAGCGCTGGGCCGCCGCCATCATCTCCGAACCCAGCCCGGCCAGGCCGCGCGGCGCGAGCTCGGCGTCGTCGCCGAATATCGCCACCGCGTCCGGCGCGCGCAGCAGCAGGCCCGTCGCGTACCGGCTGGACGCCAGCACGTGGGCCATCCGCTCGGCGGCCTTGGTTTCGTCCCGCAGCAGCCTCAGGTACCACGGGCTCTGCCCCAGCGCCTCGCTGACCTGGCGGAAGGCCAGCAGGCCGGCGTCGGGCTCGGCGGCGTCGGCGAACCAGCCGAGCAGGACCGGCAGCAGGGTGCGCTGGATCGCCGCCCGCCGGGACACGCCCGTGGTCAGCGCGTCGATGTGGCGCAGCGCGCCCGCCGGGTCGACGTAGCCGAGCGCCTCGAGCCGGGCCCGGGCCTCGGCCGGGGTCAGCCGGGCCGCGTCCGACGGGAGCCGGGCCACCGCGTCGAGCAGCGGCCGGTAGAACAGCTTCTCGTGCAGCCGCCGGACCTGCCTGGCGTGCAGCCGCCACATCGCGTCGAACTCGACCGCCGGGTCGCTGCGGCTGGTGGCCGTGGACGAGTACCACGGCCCGTTCGGAAGATCAAAAGATCGCATCGCCCGGCCCAGCCGGCGAAGTACGGCGGGATCCTCGGGCAGGGTGTGGGTCCGGCTGAGGCGGTGCAGCTGGAGCAGGTGCTCGGTGCGGCGCAGGAACCGGTAGGCGGCGCTCAGCTCGTCCGCGTCGGCGCGGCCGACGTACCCGCCCGCGGCCAGCGCGGCCAGCGCGGGCAGGGTCGCGGGCGCGCGCAGCGTCTCGTCGGTGCGGCCGTGGACCAGCTGCAGGAGCTGGACGGCGAACTCAATGTCCCGCAGGCCGCCGGGGCCGAGCTTCAGCTCGCGGCCGGCCTGCCGGGCGGGCAGCGACTGCTCCACCCGGCGGCGCATGGCCTGGGTGTCCTCGACGAAGTGCTCGCGGCGCGCGGCCTGCCAGACCAGCGGGGCGAACGTGTCCGCGTAGGCCTGGCCGAGGGCCATGTCGCCGGCCACCGGCCGGGCCTTGAGCAGCGCCTGGAACTCCCAGGTCTTGGCCCAGCGTTCGTAGTAGGCCCGGTGGCTGGCCAGGGTGCGCACGAGCGGGCCCTGGCGGCCTTCGGGCCGCAGGTTGGGGTCGACGGGGAAGATGCTGCCCTCGGGGGTGGACCGGGCGCAGACCCCGATCAGGCCCGCGGCCAGGCGGCTGGCGGTGGCCAGGGCGGCGGTCTCGTCCCCGGCTCCGTCCCCCGCTCCGGTTCCGGGTCCGGTTCCGGGTCCGTTTCCGGGTCCGTTTCCGGGTCCGTTTGCGGCCGGCTCGGCGACGAAGATCACGTCGACGTCGCTGGCGTAGTTCAGCTCGCGCGCGCCGCATTTGCCCATGGCCACCACCGCCAGCCGGCACGGCGCGGACCCCGCGGGCAGCTCGGAACGGGCCACGGCCAGTGCCGCCTCCAGGACCGCGCCGGCGATGTCAGCCAGTTCCTCGACCACCTCTTCCACGCTGACCACCGCGGTCGTGTCGCGTGCGGCCAGGTGCAGCAGGCGGCGCCGGTACGCCGCGGCCAGCGCCGCGACCGGCGCGTTGGGTTCGCGGCTGGCTACCGGCTCGGCCAGCCGCGGGTTGGCCCCGACCGCCTGCAGCATCTGCTCGCGCAGCTCGGCCGGCCCGGGGCGGCCGACATCGCCGCGCAGGATCTGGGCGTCTTCGGGGTGCCGGGCCAGGTGGTCGGCCAGGCCGGCGCTGACGCCCAGGACGGCAGTCAGCCGGTCGCGGAACTCGGGTTCGTCGCGTAGGGCCTGGCGCAGGCCGGACCGGTCGGCCGCGGCGCCGAACAGCCGGGCCAGCCCGGTCAGGGCCAGGTCGGGATCGGCCGCGCCGGCCAGCGCGGTCAGCAGCGGGTCCGGGCCCGGCTCGCTCCCCGCGTCGTCCGGGTCGATGCCGAGGTCGGTGATCAGGAGGCGTTCGGCGCGCGCGGCGTCCGCGAAACCCAGCCGGGCCAGTCGCCCGGCCAGCGTGGTCCGCGAGCCGCTCACCCTGCAAAACTAGTTGATCGCATTCGGCGCGTCATGGTCGCCTGCGGCACGTCTAGAGTGAAGCGTAATCCGGCGCAGCCCTGGGAGAACGGCGTGAAATATCTGTACATCGCGGGCAAGTGGACACCGGCCGCGGACGAGGGCACGTCGCAGACCATCAACCCGTTCGACGCGACCCCGCTGGAGACCCTGGCCGAGGCGTCGCCCGCGGACGTCGACGCGGCCGTGGCGGCGGCCCGGGAGGCGTTCGCGGACGGCCCGTGGCGCCGGTCGACGATGACCGAGCGCACCGCGCTGCTAGCCAAGATCGCCGACCTGCTGCAGCGGGACCGCGAGCAACTGGCCCACACCGAGAGCCTGGACACCGGCAAGACGCTGAACGAGGCGCGGGCCGACGTGGACGACACGACCGCGGTGTTCCGGTACTACGCCGGGATGGCGGGCTCGCACGCCGGGCGGGTGGTCGATCCCGGCCGGGCCGGCGTGGTCAGCCGGATCACGCACGAGCCGGTCGGCGTGTGCGCGCTCATCGCGCCGTGGAACTACCCGCTGCTGCAGATCTCCTGGAAGCTCGCGCCCGCGCTGGCGGCGGGGAACACGACGGTGATCAAGCCGAGTGAGCTGACCCCGCTGTCCACGGTGGCCCTGGTCGGGTTGTTCGAGGAGGCCGGGATCGCGCCGGGCGTGCTTAACCTGCTGCTGGGCCAGGGCGGCACGGCGGGCCAGGCGCTGGTCGCGCACCCGGGCGTGGACCTGATCTCGTTCACCGGCGGGCTGGCTACCGGGGAGAAGATCATGGCCTCGGCCGCGCGCGGGGTCCGGCGGGTCGCGCTCGAGCTGGGCGGTAAGAACCCGAACATCGTCTTCGACGACACCGACTTCGACACCGTGGTCGACAACGCGCTGACCGCCGCGTTCCTGCACTCCGGGCAGGTGTGCTCGGCGGGCGCCCGGCTGATCGTGCAGGACCGCCTGCACGACAGCTTCGTCGCGGAGCTGGCCGCGCGCGCGGACCGGATCCGGCTGGGCAGCGGCATGGACCCGGATACCGAGTGCGGCCCGCTGATCTCCGCGGCGCAGCGGGCCAAGGTCGAGCGGTACATCGCGCTCGGCCTGGCCGAGGGTGCATCGCTGCGGGCCGGGGGCCAGCG
Organism: uncultured Actinomycetes bacterium; assembly: GCA_963822765.1. Taxonomy (GTDB): domain Bacteria; phylum Actinomycetota; class Actinomycetes; order Streptosporangiales; family Streptosporangiaceae; genus Palsa-504. The sequence goes on from CAWGJL010000012.1 coordinate 271,669, forward strand.
TCCTGACTCGCCGTCGCTGGCCCAGGGTTTCTTCCTGCGGCCGACAGTGCTCGCCGACTGCCACCGGGAGATGGCGGTGGTGCAGGAAGAGGTGTTCGGGCCGCTGGTGACCGTCGAGCGGTTCGGCACCGAGGAGGAAGCGATCTCGCTGGGGAACGACACCGCCTACGGCCTGGCGGGCGCGGTCTGGACGTCGGACGCGGGCCGGGCCGAGCGGGTCGCCGGCGCACTGCGGCACGGCACGGTGTGGATCAACGACTACCACCCCTACCTGCCGCAGGCGGAGTGGGGCGGGTTCGGCCGGTCCGGCATCGGCCGCGAGCTCGGCCCTTCGGGCCTGGATGAGTACCAGGAGAAGAAGCACATCTACCACAACACGAACCCGGCGCCCGCACGCTGGTTCTCGGGATAGCCCAGCGTGTTGTCTCCCGTCAGCGAATCCGGCCGCTGGCCGGTCTGGGTGCTGCGGCTGGTGTGGTAGGCATTTGGCATGGTCGATCTCATCCCCCGCAACGTGCTGTTCGGCAACCCCGAACGCATCAGCCCGCACATCTCCCCCGACGGCACCCGTCTGGCCTGGATCGCTCCGGACAACGAGGTGCTCAACGTCTGGGTCGCGCCGATCGGGGCCTCCGGCGTCGACTGGGATGCGGCACGGGTGGTGACCGACGACACCGACCGCGGCATCCGCGCCTACACCTGGGCGCGAGATGACCGGCACCTGCTCTACGTGCAGGACACCGGCGGGGACGAGAACTGGCGGCTGTACGACGTCGACCTCGACACCATGGCCAAGCGCGATCTGACGCCGTTCGAGGGTATCCAGGCCCGGATCATCGCCACCCGCAAGAGTCACCGCGACGAGGTTCTGGTCGGGATGAACCGGGAGAACCCGCAGTTGCACGACGTCTTCCGGCTGGACCTGAAGACCGGGGAGCTGACCAAGCTGATCGAGAACCCCGGGTACGCGGGCTGGCTCGCGGACGAGGACATGGTGGTCCGCGGCGCGGTCAACCCGCTGCCTGAAGGCGGCTTCGACGTGCTGGTCCGCGACGACGCCGAGTCCGATTTCCGGACGCTGTTCACCATCTCGGCCGACGATGCGCCGAACACGGACGTGCTGGCGTTCACCGGCGACGGCAGGTCGCTGATCGCCATCAGCTCGCTCGGAGTGGACACCGGCCGGCTGGTCCGGATCGACCTCGCATCCGGGAAAGAGCACGTGCTGCTTGAAGACCCGGACGCCGACGTGACCGGCGCCGTCTTGCATCCGGACACCCGCGAACCGCAGATCGTGCTGGTCCTCAAGGACCGCGCCGACTATCACGTGCTTGACCCCGCGGTGCAGGCCGACTTCGACGCGATCCGGGCGCTGGACGCGGGCGACCCGCAGCTGGCCGGCCGGGACGAGGCGGACGCCACCTGGCTGGTGGCGTTCACCAACGACGCCGGGCCGGTCCGTTACTACGCCTTCGACCGGGCCACCCGCACTGGCCGCTTCCTGTTCGAGAGCCGTCCCGAGCTGGAGCGCTACGAACTGGCCCGGATGGAGCCGTTCTCGTTCACCACGCGGGACGGGCTGACGGTGCACGGGTACGTCACCTTCCCGCCTGGCGAGGGCCGGGCCGGACTGCCCGCCGTCCTCGACGTGCACGGCGGCCCGCAGGTCCGTGACGTGTGGGGCTGGAACCCCGAGTCCCAGTGGTTCGCGAACCGCGGCTACCTGTCCATCCAGGTCAACTACCGCGGCTCGACCGGTTACGGCAAGGCGTTCGTCAACGCCGGCGACCGTGAGTGGGGCGCCAAGATGCACGACGACCTGATCGACGCGGTCGGGTACGTGGTGGAGCAGGGCTGGGCCGACCGGGACCGGATCGCGATCTACGGCGGCTCCTACGGCGGCTACGCGGCGCTGGTGGGCGCGGCGTTCACCCCGGACGTGTTCCGCTGCGCGGTCGATATCGTCGGACCGTCGAACCTGCAGACGCTGCTGGAGACGATCCCGCCGTACTGGGCGCCGGCCAAGGCGCAGCTGTACAAGCGGGTGGGGAACCCGGAGACCGACAAGGAGTTCCTGTGGTCGCGGTCACCGCTGTCCCGGGCCCGTGACATCCGCATCCCGCTGCTGATCGCCCAGGGCGCCAACGACCCGCGAGTCAAGCAGGCCGAGTCGGAGCAGATCGTCGCCGCGCTGGCCGAGGCCGGGATCGACCACGAGTACATGCTGTTCCCCGACGAGGGCCACGGCTTCGCCAAGCCGGCGAACCGGATCAAGTTCTACGCCGCGGCCGAGCGCTTCCTGGCCAAGTACCTGGGCGGCCGCTTCGAGGAGTGACGCTCGCGTGCGGTCGCGTCCGGTCGCTCCGCGGCGTCCGGTCGCTCCGGGGGCGAATGAAACCCGGGGTTCACCGCGCTAGAGCGAGGTGAAACCCGGGGTTCATTCGGTTCGGCCGGGGTTAGAGCATGGGGAGGTAGCGGCCTAGCTCGTACTCGGTGACCTGGCGGCGGTACTCCTGCCACTCCTCGCGCTTGTTGCGCAGGAAGAAGTCGAAGACGTGCTCGCCCAGCGTCTCGGCGACGAGCTCGCTGTCCTGCATGGCCTTGATCGCCTGGTCCAGGTCCTGGGGCAGCGGCCGGATGCCCAGCGCGCGGCGCTCGGCGGAGGTCAGCGCCCACACGTCGTCCTCGGCGCCGGGCGGCAGCTCGTAGTCCCCCTCGATGCCCTTCAGCCCGGCGGCCAGGATCACGGCGAAGGCCAGGTACGGGTTGCACGCGGCGTCCACCGAGCGGAACTCCACCCGGGTCGAGTTGCCCTTCTGCGGCTTGTACATCGGCACCCGGACCAGGGCGGAGCGGTTGTTGTGCCCCCAGCACACGTAGGCCGGGGCTTCGCCGCCCGCGCCGGCGGTGCGCTCCTCCGCGCCCCAGAGCCGCTTGTAGGAGTTCACCCACTGGTTGCAGACCGCGGTGATCTCCGGCGCGTGCCGCAGCAGCCCGGCCATGAACGCCCGCGCCGTCTTGGACAGCTGGAACTCCGCGCCCGCCTCATAGAACGCGTTCTTGTCGCCCTCGAACAGGGACACGTGGGTGTGCATGCCCGAACCGGGATGATCGGTGAACGGCTTGGGCATGAAGGTGGCGTACACGCCCTGCTCGATCGCCACCTCCTTCATCACCAGCCGGAACGACATGATGTTGTCGGCGGTGGTCAGCGCGTCGGCGTAGCGCAGGTCGATCTCCTGCTGCCCGGGCGCGCCCTCGTGGTGGCTGTACTCCACCGAGATGCCCATCGACTCGAGCATGGTGATCGCGGTGCGGCGGAAGTCGTGGGCGATGCTGTGCGGCGTGTGATCGTAGTAGCCGCCGGTGTCGATCGGCCGCGGCCTATCCCCCGGCTCCGGCCGCTCCCGGAGCAGGAAGAACTCGATCTCCGGGTGCGCGTAGAAGGTAAAGCCGAGCTCGGAGGCCCGGGCCAGGTTGCGCTTCAGCACCCAGCGCGGGTCCGCGTACGACGGCGACCCGTCGGGCAGCAGGATGTCGCAGAACATCCGGGCCACGCCCGGGTACTCCCCGCGCCAGGGCAGCAGCTGGAACGTCGACGGGTCCGGCCGGGCGATCATGTCGGCCTCGTAGACCCGGGCGAAGCCCTCGATCGCGGAGCCGTCGAAGCCGATCCCGTCGGCGAACGCGCCCTCCAGCTCGGCGGGGGCGACCGCTACCGACTTCAGCGTGCCGAGCACGTCGGTGAACCAGAGCCGGACGAACCTGATGTCCCGCTCCTCCAGCGTGCGCAGCACGAACTCTTCCTGCCTGTCCACGGCTATCACCTTAGACGCTCTGTCCTGCCCGGCCATCGGTGTGAGTCTGCCCGGCTGGTGTTTCGGCGAGGTTACATGCGCGCGGAGGGCAGGTCCAGGGACGGCCTAGGCTGGATGCGTGACGAAGCTGAGGATTGCGCTGGCCCAGGTCAATGCGACGGTCGGGGATCTGGACGGGAACGCCGAGCTGATCGTGGCCTGGACGCGACGGGCCGCGCAGCGCGGGGCGCGGGTGGTGGTGTTTCCCGAGATGATGCTCACCGGGTACCCGGTGGAGGACCTCGCGCTGCGGGCGTCGTTCGTCGAGGCGTCCATCGCGACGCTGCACGCGGTCGCGGCCCGGCTTGAGGCCGAAGGCCTGGGCGGGATCGCGGTGGTCACGGGGTACCTGGACCGGCGGACCGACCTGGCGGCGCGTACCGGGCTGCCGGCCGGCGCGCCGCAGGACGCGGCGGCGCTGATCTACGGCGGGCGGGTCGTCATCACCTCGGCCAAGCATCACCTGCCGAACTACGGGGTGTTCGACGAGTTCCGCTACTTCGTGCCGGGCGACACGCTGCCGGTGTTCCGGGTGCCGGCGTCGGACGGAGAGAGCGTCGAGGTCGCGATCGCGATCTGCGAGGACCTGTGGCAGGACGGCGGGCCGGTCTCGGTCTGCCGCCGGTCGGGGGCAGGGCTGCTCGTGGTGCCGAACGCCTCGCCCTACGAGCGGGGCAAGGACGACGTGCGGCTCGACCTGGTGGTGCGGCGCGCCCGCGAGGCGGGATCCGCGCTGGCCTACGCCAACATGGTCGGCGGGCAGGACGAGCTGGTCTTCGACGGCGACTCGATCCTGGTCACGGCGGATGGCACGCTGGCGGCGCGCGGCCCGCAGTTCGCCGAGGCGCTGGTCGTCGCCGACCTGGACCTGCCGGCCGCGCCGCCCGGTGAGGTGCCGGGCGACCAGCCGGTGGACGCGCAGGACGGCACGGTGATCACGATCAAGCGGGTCACGCTGCCGGACGCCGGCCCCGCGGCCGCGGACCGGACGCCGGACGCCGACGGGCCGTTCTGGCCCCGGCTGCCCGACCCGGCCGAGGTGTACGCGGCGCTGGTCACCGGGGTCCGGGACTACGTGAAGAAGAACGGGTTCCGGTCGGCCATCCTGGCCCTGTCCGGCGGCATCGACTCGGCGCTGACCGCGACCATCGCCGTGGACGCGATCGGCGCGGACAACGTGCACGTGGTGCTGATGCCCAGCCGCTACTCCTCCGAGCACTCGGTCAGCGACGCCGAGGACCTGGTCAAGCGGCAGGGCGTGCACGCGGTGACGATCCCGATCGCCACCATGGTGGACGCCTTCGTCAAGGAGCTGGCCCCGGCCGGGTTCCCGGAGAGCGGGCTGCCCGCGGAGAACCTGCAGGCCCGGGTGCGCGGCGTGGTGCTGATGGGGCTGTCCAACGCGGGCGGGCACCTGGTCCTGACCACCGGCAACAAGAGCGAGCTCGCGGCCGGCTATTCGACCCTGTACGGCGACTCGGCCGGCGGGTTCGCGCCGATCAAGGACGTGTTCAAAACCACGGTCTGGGACCTGGCCCGGTGGCGCAACGCCGAGGCGGCCCGGCAGGGGATGACACCGCCGATCCCGGAGAACTCCATCACCAAGCCGCCGAGCGCCGAGCTCGCGCCGGGGCAACTCGACACCGACTCGCTGCCGCCGTACGAGGTGCTCGACGCACTGCTCGACGACTACGTGGAGAAGGACATGGGCAGCGCCGAGCTGATCGCGGCCGGCCATGATCCGGCGCTGGTCGAGCGGGTCCTGCGGATGGTCGACGCGGCCGAGTACAAGCGACGGCAGTACCCGCCCGGGCCGAAGATCAGCCAGAAGAACTTCGGCCGCGACCGGCGGCTGCCCATCACCAACCGCTGGCGCGAGAATTGCGGGCCCGCGTGATGCCGACGCTGGCCGCCATCTTCACCCCCGATCAGCCTCCGGAGCGGCTCGGCGCGGTGGTGGCGGCCGCTGAGGCGGGCGGGCTGGAAGAGCTGTGGGTGTGGGAGGACTGCTTCAAGGAAAGCGGCATCGCCACGGCCACCGCGGTCCTGGCCACGACCAGCCGCGTCACGGTCGGGATCGGCCTGCTGCCGGTGCCGCTGCGCAACGTGGCGCTGACCGCCATGGAGATCGCCACCATGGCCCGGCTGTTCCCCGGCCGGCTGACCGTGGGCGTCGGGCACGGCGTGCTGGACTGGATGGGGCAGGTCGGCGCCCGGGCCGAATCGCCCATGACGCTGCTGCGCGAGTACACCGGCGCGCTATACGCCCTGCTGCACGGGCAGACGGTGACGACCCACGGGCGGTACGTTTACCTGGACAACGTGGCCCTGGACTGGCCGCCCGTCGTCGTGCCGCCGCTGCTGGTGGGCGGCATCCGGCCGCGCACCGTGGCGCTGGCCGGTGAGCTCGCCGACGGGGTGATCATTCCCGGCGGTAACTCGCCAGAGGATATCCGCATCGCGCTCGGGCATTTCCGCGAGGGCCGGGCGGCTCAGGCGGACCGGCGTGCGGGCGAGGATGTCGTGGTGTTCGTCAGCGTCCCGGCGGACGGACAGGCGGCCGACGTCGCGGCCACGGTCGGCGAGTACACCCGGGCCGGCGCCACCCGGATCGCGGTCGACACCGGTGAGGACGGCAGCGACCTTGAGCGCTTCGTCGCCTTCCTGGCGCGCGAGGTCAAGCCGCTCGTCAGCTGAACCGGTTAGCCGCGGGCCGACAGGCCCAGCAGCAGCCCGTCGACCAGGCGGGCCGCGAAGTCGCCGTCGAAGGCGCGGTCCGGGGTCTTCTCGTGCGCCATGATGACGCCGGTCAGCGTGAGCATGGCGATCTCGATGTCGGTGTCAGGACGTAGCTCGCCGGTCTGGATGCCACGGCGGATGACCGCCCGCATGGCCTCGCGCCGCGGTTCGACGACGGTCTCCTTGTACCGGGCCATCAGCCGCGGGTACTTCTCGCCCTCGCCGAGCAGCAGCGCGTACCGGCGCGCCTTGCGCGGGTCGGACTTGTCCGCGCACATCACCTCGACCATGGCGAGCAGGTCGTCGCGGACCGAGATGCCCTTGGGCTCGGGGAACGGGGACTTCAGGGAGCCGAACGCGGCGAGCAGCAGCTCCTCCTTGTTCGGCCAGCGGCGGTAGATGGTGGCCTTGCCCACCCCGGCGCGGGCCGCGACCGCCTCGACGCACACTCCCTCGAAGCCCTGCTCGGCGAACAGGTCGAGCGTGGCCTCGATGATCGCCTGCTCGGCCTGCTCGCTACGCGGCCGGCCGGGCAGGCGGCTGGTTTCAGCCTGCCGCGGCCCGGCCTCCGGGTCAGTGCCAGGCCCCTGATCCAGGATCACGGGCTGCATGCTTGCTCATCCCTCTCGGTTAGCGGTGTTGAGCACACCCGCTTCCATTATGGCCAGCTCGGGCTCATACGAGTCCTCGCTCGCCGCTGCGATTTCCGCCGCTCTGCTGCCTAGGGCGGCTGCCGCCGCGGGCCGCGGCTTGCCGGGCATCCAGCGCAGCACCACGAACCCGCCGGCCAGCACGAGGGCTGCCGCGACCAGGGTGGTGATATGCATCGCGTGCACGAACGCGTCGTTCGCGGGCCCGAGCAGCGACCGTCCGGCGCTGCCGAGCTGCTGCGCTACGGCCTGGGTGGCGGTGATCGAGGAGGACGCCGCTGACTTGGCGGTGGCGGGCAGTCCGGCCAGCGTCGGGTTGAGCGCCTTCCGGTAGAACTCAGCCAGGATTGAGCCGAGGACCGCGACGCTGAGCGCGAATGCGACCTGACGCGAGGTGTTGGTCAGCGCCGAACCGGCGCCGGCCCGCTCGCGCGGCAGCACGTCCATCACCGCGGCGGTAGCGGCCGGCATCACCACGCCGATCGCCGCGCCCTGGAGGGCGAACATCAGGCCGAGCACCCAGATCGGGCTCGCCGTGCCGAGCGTGGCGTAGCAGGCTACGACAGCGGCCATGACGAACATGCCGGCCGTGGTCGGGACCTTGGCCCCGTACCGCGCGACCAGGCTGGCGCTGCGCGGCGAGAGCAGCAGCTGCCCGGCGGCGAACGGGACGGTCAGCAGGCCCGCGGCCAGGGGGCTGTAACCCCGGACGTTCTGCAGATAGAAGCTGGTGAAGAAGAAGACGCCGCCCATCCCGAAGAACACCAGGGCGATCGCCCCGACCGAGGCCGACAGCCGCCGGTCACGGAACAGCCGCACGTCCAGCGACGGGTGCGCGATCCGCGCCTCGTACCAGGCAAAGGCGGCCAGGACAGCCAGCCCGCCCACGATCGGGCCGAGCACGCCCAGGCTGAGCCACGACACGCCGTCGCCGCCCTGGACGATCCCGTAGACCAGGAGCACCAGGCCCGCGATGGACAGCAGCACGCCCACGTAGTCGATCCCGCCGGCCTCGCGGTTGCGGGACTCCGGCACCAGGAGCGCGACGGCGATAGCGCCGAGGACGGTCACCGGCACGTTGATGAGGAAGACCGACCCCCACCAGAAGTGGTCGAGCAGCAGGCCGCCGAGCACCGGGCCGGTGGCGATGCCCAGGCCAACCGCCGTGGCCCATAGGCCGATGGCGCGTGGCCGCTCCGCGGGCTCGAAGACGTTGGAGATGATGGAGAGCGTCTGCGGCATGACCGCCGCGCCGCCCAGGCCCATCGCGGCCCGCGCGAAGATCAGCTGCTCGGGCGAACGCGAGTAGGCCGAGAGCAGCGAGGCGATGCCGAACAGCGCGAGCCCGATGATGAGCATGCGCTTGCGGCCGACCTTGTCGCCGATCACGCCGAACGTGAACAGCAGGCCGGCGAAGACCAGGGTGTAGGAGTTGATCGCCCATTCGAGCTGGCTCTGGCTAGCGCCGAGGCCCCCGTGCGGCTCGGCGATAGTCTTGAGCGCCACGTTGAGCACCGTGTTGTCGATGACGATGGCGAGCAGCCCGACGATCAGCACGCTGAGGATGAGCCAGCGGCGACGGTAAATCGTCTGCGTATCCATGTGTCCCTTCCGGATCACTTGGTGTGTCGCCCGGAGCACGAACCCCCGGGAAGTCGCGAGCGCGGAACCGGGAAGGCCTGCGACCATCGGCGTGTTGCCATGATCAGGGCCTTGAAGGACCGCCACTATCGATACGGAACAGTCTCGTATCGGAATCTATTTCCGCGCTCCGCCCGTGATCCAGGTCACATTCAGGCTCTGGCCGTAGTCGGCTTGCCGGTCCCGCTCCGGCGCTCTTTCTCATTCCGCCGAACGGACCGTGGTGACGGCAGCCGGGACTACGGGAACATGTCGGCCTGCCGGAGCACGCCGGAGGCCGGGTCGACGACCAGGGTCAGGGTGAGCGTGGCGTGCTCCCCGACCAGTTCCACGGCGACTGAGGCGGCGCCGTCGCCTGCCCGGTAGGCGCCCAGGCGGGCCCGGCCGGCCCACACCGCGGCCATCCGCAGGCGCCGGGCCAGCAAGCCGGCATCGGTGGTCTCCGCCACCGGGATCGAGTCCGGCCAGTAGCGGTCGGTGCCGTCGTTGCCATCGCTGCCGTTCAGCCAGGTCACGACCGCGGCCAGCGTGGCAGCCAGCGGCGAGCCAGGCGCGGGCGGCACGGCCAGGGTGAGGGACTGCACGCGAGGCGGGCGTTCGGGGTTGAGCTGGATCTGCGCCTGCACTACGCCGCGCTCCCCCGCGAGCCACCACCGGCAGTGCGCGGGCGTGTCGAATTCGGGTGGGCGGCCGGCGTCGTCATCGAAGTCGCCGATGCGCTCCCGGATCATCGCGATGACCTCGCGCCGTTCGTCGAACGGCGCATCCTGGGCCACGTTGGGCGAGAACAGCCGGGACGCCTGCGTGTCGTCCCAGGACCGCAGCAGGGTGCTGACCGCCTCCCGGGCGGCCAGCGTCTCCGGCCAGGGCCCGGTCCGGTGGTGCGCCGCGGGGGCGAGCGCGACGCCGTAGCCATGCCCGGGCGCCTCGCGGTGCCGCAGCACCACGTCCAGCAGCCGGGTGGCCAGCGTCATCATCCCGGCGTAGGTGCTGTTGCCGAGCGCGATGACGCCGGTGCCCGAGGCCGGGTGCCAGCGCATGTTGCTGCCGAACCCGGGGTATCCGCCGCTGTGGCTGACGATCCGGCCGAAGGCCGGGTCGTCCTCCACGAACAGCCCGAACCCGTAGGCGGACAGCGCGGGCGCCGCGTCCCCGGGGAAGGCGGCCGGCTTGTCCCAGCCGGTTAGCACCTGCGGCAGCTGCATTTCCCGCCGCGTGGCCTGACGTATTGGGTGCGCGCTCCCGGTCTCGGGCTTTCCGGGCGGGAAGGCGGCGGCGAAGTAGCTTACCCAGCGGGCCAGGTCTGTCACGCAGCTGAAGATCCCGCCCATCGGGGCGAACGCGCCGGTGGCCTCGAACGCCACCTCCGACCAGCCGTCGGGAGTACGCCGGTACCCGCGGGCGACGCCGCCGGGCCCCGTCCCTTGCTCGCCAGGCCGTTCGAACTCCTCGGCCTCGTACCCGGTCCGCATCATCTCGAGCGGGTGGAGCAGGCGATGACGGATGTAGTCGGGGTAGGCCGCGCCCGTGACCGCGGTGATGACCCGGCCGAGGATCGCGTAGCCGAGGTTGGAGTACTCGAAGCGGGTGCCCGGCGCCCAGTTGAAGCGCACGCCGCCGGACAGGAAGCGCGTGAAGTCCTCAAGCGGCAGGCCCTGCTGCCGGTCGCCCCACGGGTCGTCGGTGGGGAAGCCCGCCGTCATGGTGAGCAGGTGCCGGATCGACACGCGGGCCGAGTCCGGCGTCACCGGCGGCCAGCCGCGCAGCTCGGGAACGTACTCCTGCGCCGGATCGTCGAGCTTGAGCACCCCGTCGTCGCGCAGCGCGAGGATCGCGGACGCGGTGAAGCTCTTGGTCATCGAGGCGATCCGGAACACCGTGTCGGCGTCCGGCGGCGGCCCGCCGACGTGCCGCTGGCCGAGCCCTGCCGCGCGCACGAGTTCGCCGCCGAGCACGATCCCGTAGGCCAGCCCGGGCTGGCCGCCGCGCTGCTGATAGCTCGCCGCCAGCCGGTCCACATCCGCGAAATCGATCATTGCTCAAGTCTTCCAGAACCGTCCGGCTATACCACCGCACCCGGCGCGCATGCGATTATTGATCACGTCCGGGTACGCCGCGAGGGCGACACGAGACATGGAGGTTGGTGACAATGTCACACGACACTGCTGCATCCGTGGCCGCGACAGGACAGCGGACCACATCATCGGATTCCGGCCCCGAGCCCCTGTACGGCGGGACCGGCACGGGGCGCCGGGTCACCGTCCGCGACATCGCCGCCGCGAAGGCCCGCGGGGAGAAGTGGCCGATGCTCACCGCGTATGACGCGCTGACCGCCGGGATCTTCGACCGGGCCGGGATTCCGGTCCTGCTGGTCGGCGACTCGGCCGCGATGGTCGTCTACGGTCACGACACCACGATCCCGGTCACCGTCGACGACATGATCCCGCTGACCGCCGCCGTGGTGCGCGGTACCAGCCGGGCGCTGGTCGTGGCCGACCTGCCGTTCGGGTCCTATCAGGCATCGTCGGGCGCGGCCCTGGCCGCCGCGACCCGCTTCCTGAAGGAGACCGGCGCGCACGCGGTCAAGCTCGAGGGCGGGCAGCGGGTCGCGCACCAGGTCGAGGAGCTGGTCGCGGCCGGCATCCCGGTGATGGCGCACCTCGGCCTGACGCCGCAATCGGTCAACGCCTTCGGCGGATACCGGGTCCAGGGCCGCGGTGAGGACGGCGAGCGCCTCCTGCACGACGCCAAGGTCCTGCAGGCGGCCGGCGCGTTCTCCGTGGTGCTCGAGTGCGTGCCGGCCTCGCTGGCCGCGCAGGTCACCGAGGCCCTGGCCATCCCCACCATCGGCATCGGCGCGGGCCCCGGTTGCGATGCCCAGGTGCTGGTCTGGCAGGACATGGCGGGCCTGTCCCCCCGCACCGCCAAGTTCGTCAAGAAGTACGCCGACCTGACCGCAATCCTCGGCCAGGCCGCGACCGCGTTCGCCGAGGACGTCGCCTCGGGCGCCTTCCCGGACGAGGACCACTCCTACCGCTGAGGCCTACGGCCTGGGCTGGGCGACGAGCTCGACCTCGAACCCGTCGGTGTTGGCCAGGTACGCGGCGTAGTGATCCGGGCCGCCCGCGTTCGGGTGCTTCTCGGGGAACAGCAACGTCCAGCCGCGGGCCGGCCCCGCGGCGGCCAGGGCGTCGACGGCCTCGCGCGGGCCCGCGTGGAACGCGAGGTGGTTCAGCCCGGGCCGCAGCCGGTCATGATGGCTGGCGGTCAACGCGGGTGACTGCTCGACGACCAGGTAGGTCCCGCCCAGACGCCAGCTGCAGCCATCGTCCCAGTCCTGGAACGGCTCGTAGCCGAGCTGGCCGAGCAGCCAGCCCCACTCCTGGCGGGCCCGGGCCAGGTCGGGTACCCAGAGCTCGACGTGATGCAGGCCGCCGGAGGAGATATCGGATGCGGTGCTCACCGGTCCATCCTTCCGGCTCCGGCGCCGCGAAAGAGCCGAATGAACCCCGGGGTTCACCACGTTCTAGCGAAGTGAGACCCGGGTTTCACTACGTTGCGGCGCGCCGGGCGCATACGGGGGACGACGCGAAGCGGGCGTGCGCGGCGCGCCGTGCGACGATCGTTAACCTAAGTACCGCAGGAGACTGAGGAGAACCGGAAAGGGGCGGCGGCAATGGAGCCGATGCCGGAGGACTGGGACAGGGCCGTCGCGGTGGTGGCGCACCCCGATGATCTGGAATATGGCGTCGCGTCCGCCATTGCCCGCTGGACCGGGCAGGGGAAGCAGGTGAGCTACCTGCTCGCCACCAAGGGTGAGGCGGGCATCGCCGGCATGGCTCCGGACCAGGTCGGGCCGCTGCGGATGGAGGAGGAACGGCGCAGCGCGGCGGTGGTGGGGGTGAGCCAGGTGATATTCCTCGACGACCATCTCGACGGGCTGGTCGAGTACGGGGTGCCGCTGCGGCGTGACCTGGCCAAGGTGTTCCGCATGCTCGATCCCCAGGTCGTCATCACCACCAGCTTCGACCTCACCTGGGGCGACGAGGGCCCGGTCAACCACGCCGACCATCGCGCCGTCGGGCTGGCCGTGCTTGATGCCTGCCGGGACGCCGCGAACGAGTGGGTTTTCCCCGAGGCCGGGCCGCCCTGCCGCGGCATCCGCGACGCCTACGTGGCCACGATGGGCAACCCCACTCACTTCGTGGACGTGACCGCCACCATCGACGCGGGCGTCGCGTCGCTGCGCGAGCACCAGGCCTATATCGACGGCCTGGGCCGCGAGTTCGATCCCGATGAGTTCCTGCGGAATATGGCGGGCTACGTCGGGCTGGGTGCCGGGTGCGAATACGCCGTCGCTTTCCACCGTTATCCGATGGGTTAGACATAAACGAGGCCCCCTCCATGTATGAGATGGAGGGGGCCTCGTCGGCACCGCCAGGCCCGCTCGGCCAGTCACCCGGCCTTGCTGGCCCTACGGGCCGCCCGCCAGGGCCAGGCACCGGTGCGAAAGCCCGGTTTCCCGGTCTTTCCCGCCTCCCGGAGTTTCCCCCGGGTAGTGCCCGTTTCCAGCGGTGATGTATTTCTATCGTGTCGGCTGGCACCCGCGCAAGAGTTATCCGCCGGCTATTTAAATTCTTTTCGGTATCCACATTATTTCCACAGATCGCGGGCAGTTTTCCGCAGGTGGCGGTGGTTATCCACGGAATTATTCACAGCCTTTCCACACGTTACCGGGGGTAACTCAGGAAATACCTAAAATGGCGGCTGCCGCCGGTAATCGGGTAGCCTTCGCCGATCACGCGGACGGGAAGCGCGGCGGAGTCGCCGCCGGACAGGCTTACTCGCGGCCGCGGCTCCAGTGCGGCTTGCGCTTGTCCAGGAACGCCTGCGCCCACTCCCGCGCGTCGGGGAGCTGGCTGGTCGCGGCCATGACCTCGACGGCGTAGGCGTAGGCCTTGGGCTGGTCCAGGTCGATCTGGGCGTACAGCGCCTGCTTGCCGATGCCCTTGCTGTCCGCCGACCCGCGGGTGACGCGCTCCAGGAGGTCCTGGACCGCGGTGTCGAGCTGGGCGGCCGGCACGACCCGGTTGAGCAGGCCCCATTCCAGCGCGGTGCGCGCGTCGATGATGTCGCCCGACATGGCCATTTCCGCGGCCCGCTTGCGGCCGACGTTCCTGGCGACGGCCACCATCGGGGTGTGACAGAACCAGCCGCCCTTGCCGCCGGGGACGGAAAAGCCGGCGTCTTCGCTGGCCACGGCCAGGTCGGCGCTGGCCACCAGCTGGCATCCGGCCGCCGTGGCCAGCCCGTGGACCCGCGCCACGACCGGCTGGGGCACCTGCTGGATCAGCTCCATCAGCTCGGTGCAGATCATCAGCAGCGAGCGGACCGCGGGCAGGTCAGCGTCGGCGATATCGGCTAGGTCGTGCCCGGAGCTGAAGACCGGGCCGCGGCCGGCCAGCACGATGCCCAGGGCATCGCTGCTCCCGACCTCGGCGAACGCGGCGATCAGCTCGCGCATGTGCTCCAGCGACAGGGCGTTGCGCCGCTGCGGCCGGTTCATGGTGATGGTGGCGAACTCGCCGGACCGCTCGACCAGGATGTGCTCGAAACCCATGCCTCAAGCTTAACCGGGGGTGCGGGGGTCGTCCCCCGCGAGCCAACACCGCCTACGCCAGGCCCTTGGTCAGGCGATCGCGTCGGCAAGCAGCGATATCTGGTCGAGCCGGGACGAGGTGGGAACGAAGATGATCTCGTCGCAGCCGCTGGCCTCGAACGCCGCGACGTAGGACTTGACCATCTCCGGGCTGACCGCCGCGCCCGCCGCGATCTGGCTGGCGATGTCGCCGAGCCAGCCGTAGTAGTGCAGGAGGTAGCCGTCCGCCTGGCTGCGGGCCTCGGGTCCGAGCCCGAAGTAGGCGAGGGTGAGCTTGCGCGGCCGGCCCGGGCGGCCCGCCTCCTGCCAGGCCTGGTCCACGCCCGCCGCGGCCTGGGCGAACATGTCGGGCGTGCCGCCGCCCATGATCCAGCCGTCGGCCAGCCGGGCGACCCGGCGGAAGGTGGCCTCGCTCGCGCCGCCCAGGATGATCTCGGGGCCGCCGGGCCGGCCAGGCTCGGGCCCGATCCCGCCGGCGTAGCCGAACTCCTCACCGGACCAGACCCGCTTCATCATGGCGACCTGCTCTTCCAGCCGCCGTCCGCGGCCCTGCGTGCTTACGCCGCTGGCCGCGAAGTCGTCCTCCCGTCCGCCCAGGCCCAGGCCGAGTACCAGGCGCCCGCCGGAGAGCCGGTCGAGCGAAGCGGCCTGCTTGGCGAACAAGGCGGCGTTGGTGTAGAGCGGCGCCAGCAGCACGCCCGTGGTCAGCCTGATCTGGCTGGTGACCGCGGCGGCGGCACTGAGCGCGACGAGCTCTTCGTAGTTGGGGTACACGAGGCGGCCGATCGTGCCCAGGGTGCTGAACCCGGCCTCCTCGGCATGCCTGGCCCAGTCGATGAGGGTCCGGCCTTCGGTGTCGGGGACCGTGTTGGGCAGGCCGATTCCGATGTCCACGCCAAAACCTCCGCAAGCTTGTCCTGTCGCCGTCGAATGCGACAGCATTCAACTAATCCAAGCACTGCGGCCGGCTCCAGGTACGGGCGGTCCGCTAATCCGGGCCGCGACGGCCGAAATCAGCCGCGCCAGCGGAAGAACGCGATGGCGAGCAGGTAGGACAGGCCGCTGGTCGCGAGCAGCCAGTCGTACGGGTGCCCGTTCTGGCCCCGGGCGGTCGCGACCAGCCAGGCCACGATCAAGGTGACGAGCACGACCAGCCCGGCGACCGCGGTCGCGCGCTGGTCGATCTGGGCAAAGCGCTCGTCGCGGGCGACGGTCAGGCCGCGGACGGTCTCGCTGCGCCCGGTCAGCAGCAAGATGAGCAAGCCGAAGGCAGCGAGGATCGCGAGCGAGCCCAGACCCGCGCCGAACTGCCCGCCCACCCAGCTGACCACGAACACGACGAGGCCGAGCCCGAGGCTGAACAGCGGCAGCAGCCACCGGGAGCAGGTGATCGCGCGGCTAGCACCTTTGATCATCGAACATCTCCTCCACCGTGACGCCGAAGTAGCGAGCCAGCGCCATCGCCAGCGGCAGCGAGGGGGTGTAGCGCCCGGTCTCGATCGAGTTGATCGTCTGCCGGGACACGCCCATCGCCTCAGCGAGCTGGCCCTGGGCCAGGCTCCGCTGGGTCCGCAGAGTGCGCACGAGGTTCTTCATCGCCTCGGCGACAGGCAGCGGCGCTGGGCGCGAGGCCAGACCGCGACGACGACCGCGGGCAGCCAGCCCACCGAGAGCACGGGCGTCCAGCTGCCCAGCCGGATGGCCTGCACGATCGAGCTGACCGCGACGAACGCCGCGATCAGTCCGGCCAGCCCGTACCCCCATCGTATGTACGGCTTCATGACGGCCCCCTCTGTCAAGCCAACTTGTCATAGACAAGCTAACTTGACATCTGACGGCTGTCAAGCAGGCTTGTCATCGCAATGATCGTGGGTCGTTACTATCGCCGTTTGGTTGTGAGGAGCAGGGGCTGATGAGGAGGTGTGGGTCCTGGGTAGCTCTTTTCTTCTCGCTGAAGTACCCGTTGTCAAAGACGACGGTGCCGATGCGAGACCAGGCCGGGGGGCGCCCGCCGGCCCGGTGCTCGGCGGCGATGACCTGCTGCGCGGCGGTGATTCCGGCCAGGGTGAGCTCGACCTGGGCGGCGTCGTTGACGTCCTGGGTGGCGCGGGCGGCCAGGACCAGCCCGTCATCGGCCACGGGGAGCTGGCAGTTATAGGCCTGCACGGTGCCGTTGCGGGTGCAGTGCATCGCGCGCGAATCCGGGTCGGTGATGTTGCGCACCGGCTGCGGCGGCTGCTAGCCGCGTCTCCTCTACCCCTACGCGGTCCCGCGCCGCCCGGCGGGTCCGGGCCAGCTGCGGCTAGCGCGGCCGGGCCCTTGCGGCCTTCCGGGCGGCGGCCAGCCGCTCCCGGGCGCGCCGCACCGCCGCGGCCTGCTCCGGCGGGACGGGCCGCGCGCCGCGCACGCCGCGGCCGGCGGAGGCCGCGACCCGCTGGCCGTAGACGTCCCAGCTGGCCTGCTGCGCGGCGGTGGCCTGCTCCAGCGCGATCTGCGCGACCGTGACCGCCACCTCCTCCGGTACCCGGCCGGCGGCGCCTGCCCGGCCCGCGCCTCCGCCAGGTACGCTTCCGCCTGCTGGCGGCGCGCCGCGACCACCGCCTCCCGCGCGGCCTGCAGGTCCGAGGGCGGCCGCGATCCGCTCCTGCCCGGGACGCCCCGCCCCACCCGGCCGGCAGCACCGCCGGGCCGCCAGCCCCAGCCCCGGCAGCACCCCCCCGGCACAGCAGGGACAGCCGTCACCCCCGGCGCCGGCGGCCTCGCCGTGGCCGTGGCCCTCGCAGCCGCACTCGCCGTCCGCGGCGGCGGCCTCCTGCAGCACCTGGCGGGACAGCTCCCGCAGCCCCGCCAGGGTCCGGTTGGCCTCGGTGGAGGTGTAGCTATAACAACCCTTTTGACCCACGATGTCGCGAGAGGCGGGTTTGAGGCTAGGTGATGAGGAGGGCGATGCCGGCGATGAGGGCTAGGGCGGCGATGGCGCCGGTGACCCGGCGGCCGTAGGGCCAGACGCGGGGCTCGGCTCGCAGGCCGAGGATGAACTGGCGGGCCAGGGTGTAGACGGCCAGCCCGACGACCGCCACCGGACCGGACCGGGCGAGCCCGTCGACCAGCACCACGATCAGGACCGCTCCCCCGCTGATCAGCGCGGACAGCGCCTCCAGCAGCTGGGCGGGGGCCCGGCGGCAGCCCAGCCGGCGGTCCGAGGACCACACGCCCCAGCGGGCCGCGGTGGGCCGCCCGGTACAGCAGCCGGCCCAGAAGCACCCGGGACGGCCGATGGACATGCCGATGAGCAGGGCGGGCGCGGCCGCGGCCAGGTAGGCCCCGGCCGGAATACCTGGTCCCGCGAGGGCGGCCGCGGCGACCACCACTGCGGCGCCGGCCACGAAGCCCTGGATGCACCAGCCGTCGAACTTCCTGCCGCGGTGCACGGCGATGTACCAGGTCTTCCCGCCGATCACGCCCGCGATGATGGCGATCACCGAGAACAGCATCGGGCGGAACAAGGTGTAGTGGCCGTGGTTCAGCAGCAGCGCCTCCAGGCCCAGGCCGATCAGGACGCCCAGGCCGACCAGGGTCGCGTAGGCGTACCGGACCACTCCCGGTACCTTGCTGCGCAGCAGCGTCGAGGTATGCACGGTGGCCGGGGGCTCCGCGGGGACCTCCACCCGGCGGGGCGGCGGCACCCGGTACACCCCGGCCGGGTCATGGCCGGGCGGCGGGTAGGACCGGTAGGACCGGCCGCCGGTCCGCGCGACCGAGCGCGCGGTCACCGTCCAGTCGCCCGGGCTGATCCCGCGGACCTCCGCCGTGATGGCCACCGGGCCGCTGCCCGGGATGATCCCGTCGACCGTTTCCTCTTGCCAGAAGGAGTCACGGGGCTGCGGCTTCCCGGTCACGTCGGTCCGGCGACCGGAGAAGCGGATGGTCGCGCTGAACGGCTCGCCAGACTCGCCGGGGTCAAGCCAGTAGGTCGGGGTGAGCAGTTCCTCGACCGCCTTGGCCGCCCACTTGGGCACGTCGTCGGTCGGGTCACCGGGCGTCGTCTCGGGCTCGGCGGCCGGCGCAGCCTCGGCCGCGGCCTTGCGGCGCGAGCGAGCGGGAACGGCGGATGCCGCGGGGGGCGACATCCTCGGCGCCGTCGACGCGGTCAAGGGCGGGATCAGGCGGGCGGCGCCTCGGTCACGGCCGTTGCTGGCCGAGGTCAGCCCGGCGGGCAGGTCCTGGCCGGGCGCCGGGCTGAGGGGCGTCTTCCCGGCGGAGGTCAGGCCAGGCGGGACGCTTGGGGCGGGCGGTGAGCCGGGCGCCGAGGCGGCGCCGGGGGTTGCGCGAGGCCGGGGGGTGCCGGGGGTTGCGCGAGGCCGGGGGGTGCCGGGGGTTGCGGCGGGCGGAGCGGCGCCGGGGGTTGCGGCGGGCGGAGCGGCGCCGGGGGTTGCGGCGGGCGGAGCGGCGCCGGGAGTGGCGGCGGGGCGGGGGCGGGGCTGAGCGGCCCGGGCCGCGGGGTTCCCGCGCCGGTTGCCCTTCTTGTTCTTCTTCGGCGGCATCGTCTTCCTTCCCCGGCTGGCATCACATCGTCGCCGTCCAGACCGGCCGAAGGCTGGACGGGTCGTTGCGTGCGGATGACGTGTCGATGAAGACCACGAGATGGCGCCGTGAACACCCTGGGCTGATGATGTCTATTTTATCGGGTTCGGCGCATACCGGGCGCGGGCGGCGTGCGGGGCGCGGGCACCACGGTCCGTTCGGCAGGAAAAGGGTTTTAGATGTCGGTGATCCGGATCCCGGCGTGCGCCTTGTAACGGCGGTTGATGGAGACCAGGTTGGCCGTGAGGGCCTCGATCTGAGCGCAGTTGCGCAGGCGTCCCGCGTAGACGCCGCGGACGCCGGGGATCCGCCCGGCCAGGGCCTGCACCAGGTCGGTGGCGGCGCGGTGGTCGCCCAGGACCAGCACGTCCAGGTCCATGCTTTCCACCTCGGGGTCCAGCAGCAGGACCGCGGATACGTGGTGGAACGCCGCGACCACCCGGCTGTCCGGGAGCAGTGCGGCGGCCTGCTCGGCGGCGCTGCCCTCGGGCACGGGCAGCGGGTAGGCGCCGCGGTCGTCGAAGCCGAGCGGGTTCACGCAATCGACCAGGATCTTGCCCGCCAGTTCGGACGCGAGCGGGGCCAGCAGGTCGCCGTGGCCCTCAAAGGGGACCGCGGCGATCACCACGCTGGCCTCCCGGGCCGCGTCGCGATTGGCCATGCCCTGGACGTGGTGGCCGAGCAGGCTGGCCACGGTCCGGGCCCGTTCCTCGCTGCGGGATCCGATGATCACCGGGTGCCCGGCCCGCGCGAACCTGAAGGCCAGGCCGCGGCCCTGGTCGCCGGTACCGCCGAGGATGCCGATGACCAGGCCGTCGACGGATGGCGTTTCGCGCTCAGTCATGTGTTGATCCTGCCAGACCCGGGACCCTGCACGTCACGCGGCCCTTTTTCACGACACAACACTCTCCGTGGGGATATGGCTGCGCAGAAGTACCTTCAGGGGGCACCATAGATACGTGGACGCGAACCAAGTGGCCACTCTTCGTGCGCTACTAGCCCCCACGGGCTGGCTCGACCGGACCCGCGCCTTCGCGCGCGGGCTGCGGAAGTCGACCCGGACGCCGGGAGGGTTGCTGCTGGTCGGCACGCCCGCAGAAGAGCCCTGGCACCTCACCGCACACATGGATGAGGAGAGCCGCCTGTCCGGGATCCCCGAGCTCATGCCCACGCTGGTGCGCTGGGAGGTCCCCGAGGGCGCGCCACCGCACCTGCGGGTCGGCCTGGAGCGGCTGGAGGCGGCCCGGCGGGGCGAGACGGTGTTCGTCGTGACGGCCGCCACCGCGCCGGTCCCGCTGCTCGAGCGGGTCAGCGACGCGCGCCGGGACGGGGCCACGATCTTCGCGCTAGACCAGGGCGACCCGGAGCTTGACGCGCTGGCCCACGAGGCGATGACGATCGCGCCCGGGCCGGGCGTGCCCGGGCTGATGTCGTTCGGGGCGGCCCAGCACCTGATCAGCTCGGCATGCGGCGAGCTGGGGCGGGACGGGGATTTCGTCGCGGCGGGGCGCCCCGGTACGCCGGGCTACCAGCGGTACCGCCAGGGCGTGCGCGGGCTGAAGGACCGGGTGGCGCACCTGCTGGACGTGGTGAGCGGGCCGAACCCGTAAGCTCCCGTGGACGCTCACGAGTCCAGGCTCAGGACCATGGTGGGGCGCTCGATGATGTGGTCGGGACGCAGCGGGCGCACGGCGGTGCCGATGGCGAAGAACTCGGTGGTGTGCGAGCCCCAGGTGTGGCTGTGCTGGCGCAGCTGGACGCCGACGATGCCCTCCGCGTGCAGTTCCTCGGCCTCGGCCTGCATCCGGCTCATGGCCAGCTCCCGGGCGTCGTAGAGGGCCTGGGTGAACTGCTCGATCTCCACGTTGCGGCCGATGTTGCCCATCTTGGCGCCGAGCTTCTGGTGCGCGATGTGGTACACGCACGAGCCCATGACCATGCCCAGCGGCGCGTAGCCGGCCCGGATCAGGGTCCAGAAGTCCTGGCCGGACAGGTCCGAGGTGAACGGCTGCTTCTTGTTGTTGCGCCAGTTGTCCACGCCCCCGCCGCCGGCGCCGGGCTCGGCCTTGACCGCGGTGCCGACCGCGATGAACTCGGCGATGTCGGCGCCGAACTCCTTCAGCTCCACGTCCAGCCGGACGCCGACGATCCCGTCGGCGCGCAACGCGTCGGCCTCGGCCTCCATCCGGGTCATGGCCAGCTCGCGGGCGTGGTACATGGCCTGGGACAGCACGTCGAGCTCCTGGTTGCGGCTCCACCGGCCCACCTGCAGCCCGACGTGGTAGATCGAGCTGCCCAGCACCAGGCCGAGCGGCCGGAACCCGACCTCGCGGACCAGCAGGAACTCGTTGACCGACAGGTCAGAGGTGAAGATCGAGCCGGCCCGGCCGGGCTGCAGCTCGGCCAGGCGGCGCATGGCATCCTGCGGGACCCCGGCGGCATCCAGTTCGGTGGCGATGTTGCCCTGGTCGGTCATGCTGTCTCCTATATCCGGATCCTGGCGGCCTGGCGGCGCTGGGGGTCGAGCGACATGATGGCCAGCGTCGGTCTGCTGTGCTGCTGTTCGGAGTGCGCGAACTTGGCGATCGCGGTGCCGATGGTGGTGGCCTCGACGATGTGGTCGCGGCGGCCCTCCATGGCCGGGCATTCCCGTTCCCGCACCCGCATCTCCATGTTGGCGATCACTACGCCCTCGCCGCCGAGCCGCTTGACGTCGCGTTCCAGTTGCTGCCGCGAGTCGTGCCGGGCGTCGTTAACCAGCTCGGTGTAGCCGACGACCTCGGCGTTGCCGGATCCCCACCGGGTCTGGCCGACGGTCAGCCAGTCGTCGTGCCGGGAGCCGATGGAGATGCCCAGGGCAAGGCCGGCGGGTACCCAGCCCTTCATGATCAGCTTGGCGAATTCCTGCCCGGACAGGTCGGAGGTAAAGGGCGTCCGGCGGTGGCCCGAGGTGTCCTTGTTCCAGCTGGCCAGGGGGGGCACCCCGGGCGCGCGGATGGCGGTGCCGATGGCCTTGAACTCCAGGCCGCCGGCCGGGAACGCGCCGATGGTCAGCAGCACGCCCACCACCCCGTGACCGCCGAGTTCCTCGCACTCGGTGGTCATCCGGTCGATGGCCTTGTGCCGCGCGTCGTACATGGTCTTGACCAGCGGGGCGAACGACCCGAAGCCGCCCTGGCTGGAGACCTGGGTCACGGTGCGGGCCGGGATCCCGTAACCCCAGGACCCCCAGGCGCCCGGGCAGTTGTAGCCGCCGGTGTAGCCGATGTTGTACACGGCGGCGCCGAGGACCTGGCCGACCGGCTCGAAGCCGACGCTGCGGATCGCGGCGAACTCATCCGAGGTCAGCGCCGAACCCCAGGTGCCGCTGCGCCGGATCTCCTGCATCCGCGCCTCGGCGGCGGGAGGGAGGTGTTCGTTCACGCCTCTAGCTTAGTCCTGCGCGTCCCATTCCTCGTTCCTGCGCTGGGCGGTCTCCAGCGCGCGGGCCGCGGCCTCCCGGGTGGGGAAGGGGCCCAGGCGGTCCTTGCCCGGGGTGGGCCCGTCGTCGTCTTCGACGGTGTGGGTCTTGAGGCTGTACCACCATCGCTTCTCGTTGTCCATGCACATTAGACTCGCAAAGCATGGCGACAGTGCTTCATCCGGGTCGGCTTTCACCCACCCGCCAGGTTCCCGCGGACATCACGCGGCCGGAATACGTGGGCCGCAAGCACCCCAAGACCGGGGAGCCGGACGTCAAGACGCCCGAGATCATCGAGCGGATGCGGGTGGCCGGCCAGCTGGCCGCCCAGGCCCTGGCGGCGGTCGGCGCGGCCGTGGCCCCGGGCGTCACGACCGATTACCTGGACCAGGTGGGCCACGACTACCTGGTCAGCCACGACGCCTACCCCAGCACGCTCGGGTACCGCGGTTACCCGAAGTCGCTGTGCACCTCGCTGAACGAGGTGATCTGCCACGGGATCCCCGACGATACGTTGATCAACGACGGCGACATCGTCAACATCGACATCACCGCGTACATCGGCGGCGTGCACGGCGACACCAACGCCACGTTCCTGGCCGGTGACGTGGATGAGGAGTCGCGGCTGCTGGTCGAGCGCACGCACGAGGCGATGATGCGCGGCATCCGCGCGGTGGCGCCCGGCCGCCCGCTGAACGCCATCGGGCGGGTGATCGAGTCGTACGCCCGGCGGTTCGGCTACGGGGTGGTGCGGGACTTTACCGGGCACGGGATCGGCCGGACGTTCCATTCTGGGCTGATCGTGGCGCACTACGACGACCCGCACAGCGACGTGATCATGGAACCCGGGATGACGTTCACCATCGAGCCCATGCTCACCCTGGGCACGATCGACTACGACGTCTGGCCTGATGGCTGGACGGCGGTGACCAAGGACCGGCGGCGCACGGCGCAGTTCGAGCACACCATCCTGGTCACCGAGGACGGCCACGAGATCCTCACCCTGCCGTTATATGGGTGAGTACGCGTTCGACGCGGACACCCGGGTGGTGGACTCGGCTGGCACCTTGGTCGCCCAGTCTCGGCAGCTGGCGTTGATCCTTGGGTTACGCGTCGCGCTTGCGGAACAGGACGGCACCGACCACGAGCAGGACGGCGGTGTAGACGGCGAACACGGCGAACTGGCCCCAGGCCGGGAACAGGTGCGCCGGCGGCGGCCCGACCGTGACCGACAGGGCCCGGCCCGCGGCGTCCGGCAGCCACCGTTCCACGTCCTGGTACCAGCTCTGCGGCAGCAGGTGCACGAGGATCGGGATCACGAACAGCAGCCCGATCACGGCCGTGATGGTGCCCGCGGTGTGCCGCAGGATGGCCCCGACCGCGAACGCGAACAAGCCGCACAGCGTCACGTACAACGCACTCCCGATGACCGCGCGCAGCACATTCGGCTGGGACAAGGTGGCGGTGTCGTGCGTGCTGCCCAGCAGCAGCTGGCCCAGGAAGAACGAGATGAACGCGGCGACGAAGGTGACCACCAGGGCGACGACCGCGAAGATGGCCGCCTTGGCGGTGTACACCACGGTCCGCCTCGGCATCGCGGTCAGCGAGGTGCGGATCATCCCGGTGGAGTACTCAGCGGTCAGCGTCATCGCGCCGAACACCACGATGACCAGCTGCCCCAGGTAGAACAGGCCGGCCACGCTGGCCTGGGTCGGGTCGAAGGTAGCCCGGTCACTGGCGGCCATATGCGACCAGCTGGCCGCCGTCCCGGCGCTGATCGCCGCCCCGATCCCGACGCTGACCACCAGCAGCACCAGGAGCGTCCAGTAGGTGGACCGGACCGAGCGGATCTTGGTGAACTCCGAGGCCAGCGTGCCGCCGAGGCCAGCCCGGCCGGAGGCGGGCGGCAGCGCGGTCAGGATCGGCTGGGACTGGGTCGCGGTCGCCATCTCAGATCATCCCTTCGCTGACCGGGACGGGTTGCTCAGCCGGGCTCTCGCCGGCCCGGTACTCCACGCTGTCGGCGGTCAGTTCCATGAAGGCGGCCTCGAGGGAGGCCCGGACCACGGTCAGCTCGTGCAGCCGCACGCCGTGGTCGAACGCGAGGTCACCGACCTGGGCCGCGGTGAGCCCGTGCACGCTCAGCGAGCCGTCCGACTCGGTGGTGGCCGTCGGCGCGGCGGCCCTCGCGCCCGTCGGGGTGGCCCCGGGGATGGCCTCAGACACCGCCTTGGCCAGCAGGTCGGGCTGAGGGGTGCGCACCCGGACGGTCTGGCCGGAGCCGCGCGCGATGAACTCCTCCATGGTGCAGTCGGCGAGCAGCCGGCCGCGGCCGATCACGATCAGGTGATCCGCGGTGTTCTCCATCTCCGACATCAGATGGCTGGAGACGAACACCGTCCGGCCCTCGGCGGCCAGCGCCTTCATCAGGTTCCGGATCCACAAGATCCCCTCCGGGTCCAGCCCGTTGACCGGCTCGTCGAACATGAGCACGGCCGGATCGCCGAGCAGCGTGGCGGCGATACCGAGGCGCTGCCCCATCCCGAGCGAGAAGCCCTTGGTGCGCTTGCGCGCTACGTCGGTCAGCCCGACCAGTTCGAGGACCTCGCCCACGCGGCGCCGGGGCAGGTTGTTGGTCTGGGCCAGGCAAAGCAGGTGGTTGTAGGCCGACCGGCCGCCGTGCACCGCCTTCGCGTCGATCAGAGCGCCCACCTCGCGCATCGGATAGGCCAGGCCCGCGTACCGCTTGCCGTCGATCATGACCGTGCCGGCGTCCGCGTAGTCCAGGCCCAGGATCAGCCGCATGGTGGTGGTCTTGCCCGCCCCGTTCGGGCCCAGGAAGCCGGTCACGTGGCCCGGCTCTACATCGAATGACAGGTCGTTGACGGCGATCTTGGCGCCGTACTGCTTGACGAGCCCCCGTACCTCAATCATCGGATGAGTCCTCTCTGATGGCACCGTCCGGAAAGTGCCACCACGGCCCGTTCAGCCTATTACTTCTTTATGGAGGTCCGGTGAGCACGCGCGTGAAGGCTGATCGAATATCCCGTACCCCGCCCGTGCAGACCGTGCCGTTCTCCGTGTCGTTCGCCGTGTCGTTCGCCGTGGACACGGACCGGGCCAGGGCGCAGCACCGCGCTGGCCGGCGTGCCTTCGGTCGCCTCGCCGGCGATCATCGTGGCCACGTCGCAGTCGCAGCTCTGCCCGGCGTCGCCGGGCGGCAGAACCACGAGCCAGGCCCGGTAGGCCGCGCACTCTTCGACGGTGACCTGGACCGAACGGCCCGGCTCGAAGCGGACCAGGCCCCACCAGCGCTCGGGGCTGGCCGCGATCGACCGGAGCAGGCGAGCCAGGGTGCCGACCGTCAGCGTGCGCTCGGCGTCGCGGTCCGGGAAGTCAGCCGGTGATGCGGCCTGCTGTGCGGGGATGAGCAGGACGGCTTCTGCGAGCCTGGCAATTTCCGGAGCGACAGACATGTCGGCGGTCAACGGAACATCCTTCGTGGAGCGTCATGGGGCAGCGACGAGCCCCGGCGGCGACAACGGTTAGCTGAGAGTCGTTGTCAGCAACAACACGAAGGACAGAACACGCGCAGCATCAGGGCGGCGACACCGAAGTGGTCGCCGTGTTCGCGGACTGCGCGGCCTGGCATGGCCGATAGCATACACGACGCGTGACCGCGAGGTGGCGAGGTTAGCCGGGCCGGCCGTGCTTCAGTGTCTGGCGTCCAGCCGCTGAGCGGCGGCGCGAGCCGACTCGGCGGTGACGCCGTCACCGGCCCAGGCTGCCGCGCACAACGCGCGCAGGCCGTCCATGCGTTCCCCGCCGCCGTCCAGTTCCAGCCGGTCGCCGGCCCGGCGGGCGGTCCAGCCGCCGCAGCGGTACGACCCGTCCTGGCTGGTGATCTCGGGATGCGGTTCGAGCAGCCCGGCCAGGTCCTCGGCCAGGTAGGTGGGGCGCTGCATGGGGGGCGCGAGGATGGCCTGCGCCGGGCTGGTGACCCCGGTCAGCACGAGCAGGCTGTCGGTGTCGACCCGCTGCGCGCTCTCGATGTCGGTGTCCAGGCGGTCACCGACGACCAGCGGGTGTTTGGCTCCGGTCCGCAGCACGGACTCATGGTGCAGCGGCGGCTCGGGCTTGCCCGCGACCAGCGGCCTGACGCCGGTCGCGGTGGCGATCACCTGGATGAACGACCCGTTTCCTGGCTGGATTCCGTGACTGCTGGGCAGCGTGAGATCGGCGTTGGACGCGACGAACAGGGCGCCCGCGGCGACGGCCAGGCCGCCTTGTTCCAGCAGCGAGTAGGTGATATCGGGCGAGTAGCCCTGGACGACGGCCTGCGGCTGCTCGGCGGCGGTGCTGACCGGACGCAGGCCGCGTTCCCGCAGGGCTACGCGCAGGCCGCTGCCCCCGACCACCAGGACCGGAGCACCCGCGGGGAGGCGCTCGGCGAGCATCCGCGCGGCCGCCTGGGCGGAGGTGACCACGTCCCGCGCGGCGGCCGGGATCCCCATGCCGGTCAGCAGCGCGGCGATGGCGGCGGGCGTGCGGGAGGCGTTGTTCGTCACGTAGGCCAGCCGCATGCCCGCCGCGTCGGCCTTACAGAGGGCCTCGGCCGCTCCGGGGATCGCGGCACCGCTCAGGTAGACGGTCCCGTCCAGGTCCAGCAGCGCGACGTCATAGGCGGAGTCGAGAGGTTCGGTACTGCCACGCAGGCCGTGCTGCGGGGTAGGAGTCATCGGGCGTCTTCCGTCGTGTCATCGGAATGGCCCGGGCGGGCGTGCTCCCGGGCGCGCAGGGTGGCACGGACCGACCGCAGGGCTTCGGTGTAGTGCCGGTCGTCAGGTCGCATCGCGGCGGCCAGGGCCAGGTACTCGGCCGCGGCGGCGTGGTGCCCGGTCCTGGCCAGGGCCAGTCCCAGGCCGAAGTGCGCGTAGTCGTCCGACGGGCTCGCCTCCACGATCAGCCGGAAGTTGTCGGCCGCCTCCGCGTACCGGCCGGCGTCGAACTGGGCCCGGGCCAGGGCCTCCCGGATGCTGCGGGAGGCCGGCTCGGCCGTCGAGGCGCGCTCCAGCACCTGAGCCGCGGCCGCCGGGCTGCCGTTGCCGAGAAGTTCCATGCCGCGGCGGTACCAGGCGTGCACATCTCCTTCAGGAAGCACCTGGCCAGGGAAGTTTTCCTCCGCCCGGGAATCTCCGCTCGCGCTTGATCCTTCTGACATGATGTGCAGACCCTTCCGTCCGACTCTGGTTCCGGCCTCGTGCTGGCACCCTTCCGCGGCATCCGTTACGCCCGTGACCGGGTGAGCGGTATCGCAAACGTCACCTCACCACCGTACGACGTGATCAGCCGAGGCTTCCTCGAGAACCTGCGGGCGGGCGACCCGCATAACGTTGTCCGCCTTATCCTGCCAGGCGAGGACGCTGATGCGAGCCAGGCCGCGGCCAGCCTGCTACGCGAGTGGCTGTCGGCGGGGGTGCTGATCAGGGACCGGATGCCCGCGCTGTACCTGTACGAACAGGCCGATCAGGCCTCGTCGTGGCTGCAGCGCGGCATCATCAGCCTGGTCCGGCTCGGTCCGGCCGAGTCGGCGGGAATCCTGCCGCATGAGGGCGTCATGCCGGGCCTGGTGGCCGACCGGAAGTCGCTGATGGCGGCGACGAGAGCCAACCTGGAACCGATCTTCCTCATCTACGATGGCGAGCGCACCGTAACCGGAGCTGATGAGGCCGTTGAGGCCGTCCCCACGGCCACCGAGATCATCGACCATGTCGCGGCCGAGCACACGCCGATCGTGTCGATCACGACCGAGGACGGAGTGAAGCACCGGCTGTGGCGGCTCGGCCATCCCGACGAACAGGACGCCATCCTGGCCGACCTGGCCGGGCGCCGCGCCCTGATCGCAGACGGCCACCACCGGTACGCCGCCTACCTGGACCTGCAGGCCGACAAGCGCGCGTCCGGGCTCGGCGCCGGACCGTGGGACTACGGGCTGGCGTTCCTGGTCGATTCCGACGCCTACCCGCCGCGGCTGGGCCCGATCCACCGGGTCCTGCCCGGCCTGCCGCCGGAGCGCGCGGCTGAGCTGGCCAAGGCCGCGTTCACCGTGCAGGACCTGCCCGCGGGCCGCGGCCTGTCCGGCGCGCTGGAATGCCTGGCCTCGGCCGGGCGCGAAGGAACCGCGTTCCTGCTGGCCGGCGGTCCGGCCGAGGCGCCCGGCTTCTGGCTCCTCAGCCAGCCCGACCCGGTGCAGGTCGCGGCGTCGATGCCGGACGGCGCCTCCGCGTCCTGGCGGTGCCTGGACGCGTCGGTCATGCAGCAACTGCTGATCGGCCGTCTGTGGGGCATCGCCGACAGCGAGCGGAACGTGTTGATCAATCATGACGCGGCCGACGCGGTGCGCACGGCGACCAGCACCGGGGCGACCGCGGTGATCTGCAACCCGCCCTCGTTCGACGCCGTCATCCAGATCGCCGCGCAGGGCGAGCGGGTGCCGCGCAAGTCGACGTCGTTCGGTCCCAAGCCGCGGACCGGGCTGGTCCTGCGCACGTTCGGCCCGGCCAGCTGAGGCCGTCTGCGACAATGACCCGGTGGATGATGTCATCACCCCGCTTGGTCATGAGGTGTTCCAGATCGATACCCGGATGGCCGGGTACGACGGGATCACGGCGGGTTACCTGATCCGGGCGGACCGGCCGTGCCTGGTGGAGACCGGGACCGCGCCGTCCGCGCCCGTGGTCCGCGACGCCCTGGCCCGGCTCGGGATCGCCGCCCGGGATCTCGCCACCGTGGTGGTGACGCACATCCACCTCGATCACGCCGGCGGCGCGGGCGACATCGCGGCGATGTACCCGCAGGCGCAGATCGTCGTCCATCAGCGGGGCGCACGCCATCTTGCCGACCCGGGCAGGCTCATGGCCAGCGCCCGGCTGGTTTACGGCGACGCGCTCGACCGCCTGTTCGGCGTGCTCGCGCCTGTTCCCGCTGACCGCATCGTGGCCCTGGAGGACACCGGGACGGTCGATCTCGGCGGCGGCCGCCGCCTGGACAGCTACTACTCCCCCGGCCACGCCAAGCATCACGTGGGGCTGGCCGACTCCGAGACCGGCGACCTGTACACGGGGGACGCGGCCGGGGTCTACATCCCGGAAACGGGCGACCAGCGTCCCGCCACCCCGCCGCCCGACTTCGACCTCGAGGTCGCGCTGGCTTCGGTGCGCAGGTTCGCCGAGCTGCAGCCCACCCGGTTGCTGTTCAGCCACTACGGGCCGGTCACCGAGGTAGCGCAGACGCTGGACCGGTCGGCGGAAGAGATCCGGCTGTGGGTCGAGGAGACGAGGCGGGCCCGCGCGGCAGGCCTCGACCTAGACCACGCCGTGGCCATGGTGGTGGAGCGGACCAATGCTCGCTACGCGGCGTTCGGCCCGGACGCCGATCCCGCCCTAGCCGTGAAGTTCGAGCGGATCAGCGGCAGCGCGTCCAACGTCAGCGGGATCATGCACTGGCTGGACCAGATCGAGGCCGCGGGCCCGGCTGCTTAGTTTTCTGTTTACGCGGCGGCCAGCGCGGGCTCCGGCCGGGCCGGCAGCAGGACGGAGCCAGCACGGAGAAGAGCCGGCCATGGGCGTCCTCGCCGCGCCGGGTGACCAGGAACCGCCACGGCTGGCTGTTACGGGACGACGGCGCCCAGCGCGCCGCCTCGAGCAGCGCGGTCAGCGCCTGGTCGCCGAACCGGCCTGGCCCTGGACTGGGAGCAGAGCAGGCTCTCGCACATGCTGTCTCGCATGAGCCGGCGCGGGTTCGTCGTCAGGCAGGACTGTGCCGGTGACCGGCGCGGCGCGGACGTCGCGCTGACCGCCGCGGGCCGCGCGGCGATCGAATCCGCGGCGCCCGGGCATATAGCCGCCGTCCGGCGGCTGGTCTTCGACCAGATGGACAGCGAGCAAGCCGCGACGTTCGGGCAGGTGTTCGAGGCCATCCTGGCCGGTCTGGAGAACTCCGGCCCGCGGTGACCGCGCCGCGTTTATCCCCGTCAGCCTCGGTCAGCCGGGATCGGCCGGGAAATCCTCGCTGTCTTCGTAGTCGTCGTCCAGATCATCGAACTCGACACCATCGAGCTCGTCCAGCCGGTCGGCGGCGTCGGTCTCGCCGTCGGGGTCGGCCGCCGCGGCCCGGGCGAACGCGTCCCTGGCCTCCTCGGCACGCCCGGCTGCGAGCAGCGCATCGGCGTGCGCGTAGAAAAGCCGGGCGGACCAGGGGCGCAGCCGCTTGCTGGTCAGCTCCGGTACCTGCAGGGCGATCACCGCGGCGTCAGCAAGTCCCTGATCGCGGCGGATGCCGGACTCGACGATGCGCAGCTCGATCTGCGTGGCGCGATCGAGGGTGCTGGTGTCCGCCTCGCGGATCAGGTCCAGTGCCCGGTCCAGCCGGCCGAGGGCACGCTCGCTATCGGCCATCAGGGGCAGGTATCCGTCGTTCCCGGTCATCCGGCGCGCGGCCCGGAGCTCAGCCAGGGCCTCAGCCCAGCGCCCCGCCTGGTAGGCGGCGATCCCGGTCGCCTCCCTGACCACGCCGACCCGGGCGGCCAGGCGCTTGGCGGCCTGGGCGTACTCGTAACCCCGCTCCGGGTCCTCGGCCGTTCCCGCGGCGACCAGATAACGGGCCACGGTGTCGGCCAGGTCGTTCGGCAGGCTGTTCAGCTGGGCGCGCGCGTCGGGGTCGAGTTGCTCAGCGGTGACCGTATCCGGGACGGGGAGGCGGGGCCCGCTCTGCCGCAGCGCGCTCTCGCGCCGCTCGCCCTCCCGGGGTCGGGTTTGCCGGGGGCGGCTTTCCCGAGGCTGGTTGTCCCGAGGCCGGTACGCCGTGCCGCCGCCTTCGGTCGCGGGAACCCGGGGACCTCGCCGCGGCGGGTAATCCGAACCGGGTCGCGCGGTGCGGGACCGGTCCGTGTCGGGCCTCGCGGGGCGGGACCGGTCCGTGTCGGGCCTCGCGGGGCGGGAGCGCTCTGTGTCGGGCCTGGCGGGGCGGGATCGGCTGGGCCCGGGGCGTTCGGTGGTGCGGTCGGTGCTCCGTCCGCGTGCCGGACGCGCGGCCGCCTCGTCTGTGCTCCTGTCTTTGTCCCAGGACCGGCGTCCAGTACCAGAGCTTGGTCGTCGCTCCGCGCCCCCGGTTTCCCCTCGGCCGGCGCCGAACGACCGGCCCGTGGCCGGGCGCGCTCCCTCCCGCGCGGGTGGCCGGGCGGCGCGGCGAACGCCGTCGGCCGCAGGCGGGCGGGCGGTCCGGCGCGGTCCGTCGGCAGCGGGAGCCCGGGTTCCTTCGGCCGCCGGCGGCCGGGAGGTCCGGCGGATTCCATCGGAGGCGGCCGACCGCGGGCCCCGGCGTGCGCCATCGGGTGCGGGAGGACGCGATGGTCGCTGGGTCCCCTCGCCGCCGCGGGCGCTGGCCGACCCTCGCGTCGTCCGGTCCGGCGACGATGTCCGGGGTGTCCGGCGCGGGCCGTCGGACGTCCGGCGCGGGCCGTCGGCACCTGACGTCCGAGGACCACGCCGCGGGCCATCGCCGGTGGTCGCCGGTCACGCCGTCGCGGCCGGTGCGCGGTTCCTGACCGCTGCCGCCGCGGCCGGCGGCCGTGCGGCCCTGGCCGTAGCTCGCGGAGCCGCCGGTCCCGGTCGGACGCGGGCTCCGCCGCGGGGTCTTTGATGTTCCGGCAGCAGCGCGAGCGGTCTTCGGGGCAGCACGGCCGCCGCCGGTACGAGCGCCCCCGGTTGCTCCTCGGCCCTTGGGCGTTCCGCGTCCCTCAGCCACGCCAACCAACCTCCAGCATCTGCCACTACCGTACCCAGACAAACGAAGAGGGCCGCTCGACCTTATCGGGAGCGACCCTCTTCATGTATGTCCGGCGGCGTCCTACTCTCCCACGCGGTCCCCCGCGCAGTACCATCGGCGCTGAAGGGCTTAACTTCCGGGTTCGGAATGGGACCGGGTGTTTCCCCTTCGCTATTACCGCCGAAACTCTATTGAGATGTCACCGGCCCTGCTTCGTGAAGCAGGCCTGCTGGCGACCGTATCTCGGGAACCGCACAGTGGACGCGAAATCAAAAAGAGTAGAAGCCAAGCCACTCGGCCTATTAGTACCGGTCAGCTGCACACGTTGCCGTGCTTCCACCTCCGGCCTATCAACCCAGTCGTCTAGCTGGGGGCCTTACCTGGTTAACCCAGAGGGAGACCTAATCTTGAGGCGAGCTTCCCGCTTAGATGCTTTCAGCGGTTATCCCTTCCGAACGTAGCAAACCAGCCGTGCTCTTGGCAGAACAACTGGCACACCAGAGGTTCGTCCGTCCCGGTCCTCTCGTACTAGGGACAGCCCCTCTCAAGTCTCCTGCGCGCGCAGCGGATAGGGACCGAACTGTCTCACGACGTTCTAAACCCAGCTCGCGTACCGCTTTAATGGGCGAACAGCCCAACCCTTGGGACCTGCTCCAGCCCCAGGATGCGACGAGCCGACATCGAGGTGCCAAACCATCCCGTCGATATGGACTCTTGGGGAAGATCAGCCTGTTATCCCCGGGGTACCTTTTAGCCGTTAAGCGACGGCGCTTCCACATGCCACCGCCGGATCACTAGTCCCAGCTTTCGCTCCTGCTCGACATGTCTGTCTCACAGTCAAGCACCCTTGTGCACTTGCACTCAACACCTGGTTGCCGACCAGGCTGAGGGTACCTTTGGGCGCCTCCGTTACCTTTTGGGAGGCAACCGCCCCAGTTAAACTACCCACCAGACACTGTCCCTGATCCGGATCACGGACCTAGGTTAGACATCCAGAACGACCAGAGTGGTATTTCACCAATGACTCCACCGGCACTAGCGTGCCCGCTTCACAGTCTCCCACCTATCCTACACAAGACGTCCCAAACACCAATGTCAAGCTGCAGTGAAGGTCCCGGGGTCTTTCCGTCCTGCTGCGCGTAACGAGCATCTTTACTCGTAGTGCAATTTCGCCGGGTCCGTGGTTGAGACAGTGGAGAAGTCGTTACGCCATTCGTGCAGGTCGGAACTTACCCGACAAGGAATTTCGCTACCTTAGGATGGTTATAGTTACCACCGCCGTTTACTGGCGCTTAAGTTCTGAGCTTCGCAACCCGAAGGCCACTAACCCGTCCCCTTAACGTTCCAGCACCGGGCAGGCGTCAGACCGTATACGTCGTCTTGCGACTTTGCACGGTCCTGTGTTTTTAGTAAACAGTCGCTTCTCCCTGGTATGTGCCACCGCGCCTAGCTCTGGGGGCAAGCCCCGTCACCGGACACGGTTCCCCTTCTCCCAAAGTTACGGGGATAATTTGCCTAGTTCCTTAACCACGGTTCACCCGATCGCCTTGGTATTCTCTACCTGACCACC
>CAWGJL010000013.1:0-25419 GCA_963822765.1 uncultured Actinomycetes bacterium
CGCGGGCGTCGGCGTCGCGGGCGTCGGCGTCGGTGTCGCGGGCGATTGGGCCGCTGTCTTCTCGGACGCCCGCATCCGTGTCCGCGGCCTTGCAATCGCGGAGGTCCTCGGCGGCGTCGTGCTCGTCTTCCACCGCGCGGCGGGCCACGTTGTACGGCTCGCCCGTCTCGGCCATCCGCTGGCGGGTGGCGATCTTCCGGGCCTTGTCCTCAGTCATGATCGTTGCTTCCCTGGCGAGTCGGCCCGCGTCTGCTCGCCATGGTGAACGGCTCTGCTATTGCTAGCGCTGCCCATGACTAGGAGGCACCCGAGTCTGAGACCCTTGTCCTCGTTGCCGCCGACGGCGCGGGCCGGTCGCTGGCTCGGAAGCGGGCAGGTGGTGCGCTGCCACTACAGCCAGAATACCTCAAGATATAACGCTTTCAAGGGAGGCTAACCCCCGGTTTTCTCCTGGGGGTGGGCCTACTCTCCCGTCGAGCCGTCGAGGCGCTCCCTGATCAGGTCGGCGTGGCCCAGATGCCGCGCGTACTCCTCGATCATGTGCGTCATCACCCACCGCAGCGAGACATAGCCGCTCGACCGGAAGCCCCGGACGTCGAAGGACGGCGCCGCGGCCACGAGTGTCCGGGCGTGGTCGCACTCGGCCCGCCAGAGCCGGAAGGCCTCGGCCACGTCGGCGGTCGCCACGTCGCGGAACGCTGCCTCCCGGTCCATGTCCGGTGCGAAAATCGTGGCCATCTCCTCGCCGCCAAGCACGGGCCGGAACCAGTTGCGCTCCACCTCGGCCATGTGCCGGACCAGGCCCAGCAGGGACAGGTTGGAGGGCGGGACGGCGCGCTCCCGAAGCTGATCATCGGTCAGGCCGTCGCACTTGAGAACCAGGGTGTCGCGCAGGAAATCGAGGAAGCCAGTGAGCGTAGCTCGTTCGTCAGCCTCGAGCGGCGGGTCGACGCGATTGTCAGTCATGGCCCATATCTCTACCACCGGGAGCCGTTGACGAAGGCCACGATCTGGTCGAGGGCGGGCCGGCAGCCGTCGGCGGTGTCGACCTCGAGGGCGGGGACGTCCAGGGAGATCCTGGTGAACGCGGCCGGGCGGGGCACGCGGTCGGCGTGGGCGCGGCGTAGCGGGTTGTCGCGGGCACGCTGCTGGATGCGCGACAGGGCCAGGTCAGCGTCCACGGTGCAGTTCACGATGCGGAGCTGGGCCAGTTCTCGCAGTGGTTCAAGTCCTGGACGCCAGACATGGTCCTGGAACGCGGCCTCGGCTACGGTGGTCACCCCGGCCCGGAGCAGGACGTCGAGCACGGCGAAGAAGACGGGCAGCGTCCGGGCCGTCAGTTCGTCGCCGATCGCGGCCGTGGAGCCTGCCGACTCGTGGGCGGCCGGGGCCGGGCCGCAGGCGGCGTGCACCATGCCTTCCTTAATCTCGTCGCGGCAGATGGCCGGACAGCCGACCGCCGATGCGATCGCGTGGGCCAGCGTGGTCTTGCCCGACCCCGCGGGGCCGCTGACGACGATGAGCGTAGTCACTTTGGCGTTTATAGCTCACCGACCGGCGGGTGTGGTGTGCTCGCGAGGAGGGCAGCCGCACTCAAGGCACTCATAGACGCCAGTATCCGTTTAGCGAACGACATGATTGCCGCAATCATGCTGCCAGGACGACATGATTGCCACAACCATGTCGTTCGGACCTTGACTCAGCAGGGCCTCTTTCAGTACCAGTGAGGTAGGAGGGGCTGGAGCGCCTGACGCTCGCTCCCGAGAGCCGACACAGGAACACCGGGTCGGTTGGACTGTGGATGAGTGCCTGCGGCACTCCGGAGATTGGCTTCGATCCCGCGACTGAAGTAGTTACCGCGGCGGAATTCAGCGGGTGCGCGAATTGACGCTCAAGCGTTATTCTATAGCCATTGTTATAAAGATTATTTTGTGCTATTATCGGGATAATTGATACTAGTCTGGCGCGCGTGATAGCTAATGGACAGCCAAGCCTGACCGCACTGACCGCGGCGGCGGCGCGGGCCGCGCACCTGATCGTCGACAGCGAGCCGGTGATCTTCGCCGACACGCTCGCGCAGGCCCTGCTGGCCGACCGGGCCGAGGAGCTTATTTCTTACCACCGGGCCCACGGGGCGCACCCGGTGCTGGCCGGAGCGCGGGCGCAGGTCACCTGCCGCAGCCGCTACGCCGAGGACCGCCTGGCCGACGCCGTGGGGCGCGGGATCGGGCAGTACGTGCTGCTCGGCGCCGGGCTGGACTCGTTCGCTTGCCGGTCGCCGCTGGCCGAGCGGGTACGGGTGTTCGAGGTCGACCATCCGGCCACTCAGGAGTACAAGCGGCGCGCCTGGGAGACGACCGGGGGCTCGGAGGCGGGCGGAGATGTCGGAGCGGCGGGGCGGGACGGCAACGGGGCGGCGGGGCGGGACGGCAACGGGGCGGCGGGCCGGGCGGCAACGGGGCGGCGGGCCGGGACGGCAACGGGGCGGCGGGCCGGGCCGGCAACGGGGCGGCGGGGCGGGTGAGATTTGCGGAGGTGGACTTCGGGCGGGATTCGGTGGGGGCGGCGCTGGGCCGGGCGGGGTTTGACGCCGGGCAGCCTGCGTTCGTCAGCTGGCTGGGGGTGAGCATGTATCTCGACGAGGGCGCCATCGAGGAGACGGCGGCGGCGCTCGGGGGGTTCGCGCCGGGGTCGGAGCTGGTGGTGGACTACATGCTTCCCGCCGGGTTCCGTGACGCGGCGGGGCAGATGTACGCGGAGCTGGTCGGGCAGGCGACGGCGGACTGGGGCGAGCCGTGGCGCTCGGTGTTCGCGCCCGAGGCGATGGCCGCTCTGCTGAGACGTCATGGCTTCGGGCAGGTCCGGGACGTCCGGCAGCGGGAAATGGTTCCGGCCTCGGCATGGGACCGGTCCGATGCGCTGCGGCCGGCGGAGTTGTCGCGGATCGCGCACGCGACGGTTCCGGGCTGAGGGTGGCGGCGAGGGACGCTACGGAGTGAAACCCGGGGTTCACCTTGGTAGAGCGTGGTGAATCCCGGGTTTCATGCCGAAAAGAACGGGCCGCTCGGGGCACGGGCGGCTGGAACCGGGACCGAGGGCGGGGACCACGGTCCGTTCGGGGAAATTACTTCATCAGCGGGCGGCCTAGGGGCAGGGGCTTGCCGCCGGTGCCCGTCGCGGACGCGCTGAAGAACAGGTAGACCCCGACCGCGGCGAAGACCAGCACCACATAGCCGCCGGCCTTGAGCAGGCCGCTGGAGGGGACGCCGGCCGCCGAGGTCTCCTCGAAGGCGAGCAGGAGGAACAGCAGCGCCAGGTCGACGAGGGCGAACACCGCGGTGAAGGCCGAGGGCAGGCGCAGGGTCGACAGGGTCAGCATCACGATGATGATGAGCCAGGTGAGCAGGAACAGCCGGACCGTATCGATCGCGGCGGTGGCGGGGATGGCGAACCAGTTGTGGTCCAGGGCGAGGACCAGGACCGCGTAGCTCAGCCAGAAGGTGCCGAAGATGCCGAACACGGCGGCGACCGCGCTCTGGCCGAGCGCGGCGCACCAGATGGTGGCCATGAGCAGGCCGAGGGCGGTGGCGGCGAGGATGATCGCGAGCGGGGCGCCGAGCACGCCGGTCGGCACCGCGCCGACCAGCCCCAGGCCGAGCGCCACCGAGCCGGCGATGAAGCTGCCCAGCCCGAAGATCGACGGGTCGCCGGCCAAGGGGCCTATCACGGGCGCGGGCGCCTCCTCGACTGAGGCGGGTCCGTCGGCGGTTGCGTCAACAGTGGTCATCGATTCGCTCCCTGAGCTAAAGAGCGTCCCGCGCAGGCGGGCTTAATGCATCCGTACGCCGATGACCGGACACATGTGTTCTCACTTTGAACCAGCAACACCGTGACCTGCGGTGACGGTTCTCACCAGTATCCTCAGCTGCCCGAGGTGACGATCCCGTACTCGTGGATCTTGCGGTAGATGGTGGCGCGGGACATGCCCAGGGCCTCGGCGGCGCGGACCTTGTTGCCGTCGTGGTCCTGCAGGCTCCCCACGATCGCGTCGCGCTCGATGGACTCCAGCGGGGACAGCAGCCGGCGGCTTACGGTCCAGCATTCCGGGGGCAGGTCCTTCGGCATGATCGCGCCGGCCCGGCGGCGCTGCACGACCTGGCGCAGGACCGCCCAGAGCTGCTCGGTGTTACCTGGCCAGTTGTGCCTTAGCAACAGTTGCATGGCTTCGGGGGAACAGGTCAGCCGGCCCTGCTGGCTGAGCCGGGCCAGGAAGAACGGCACCAGCTCGTGCAGGTCCTCGATGTGGTGGCGCAGCGGCGGGAGCTCCACCGTGCCCTGGAAGAACCGCAGCAGCCGGGTCAGATCCGCGGTCGCCTGCTTGCGGTTCAGGGTGACCGCGACCCGGAGCTCGGCCTGGCGGCCGGCCGCCCGGGCCTCGCCCAGCGCGCTGGCCAGCGCGTGCATCTGCTTGGCGTTCAGCGCGTCGACGTGCCGGATGACCAGCATGCCCTTGCCCTCGAGCAGCTCACGGCGGGTCTTGATCAGCCAGTCCTGGCCCGCCGGCTCGGCGTCGAGCACGTGGAACGGCGCGGCCGGGTTCCGGCGCTGGTGCACGGCCCGGGCCAGGGCCAGCTTGCCCACGCCGGGCTCGCCCTCCAGGGTCAGCCACTCGCCCGAGTCGTACAGCGTCTCCGCCTCGCGGCAGGCGCGCAGCCACAGCACGCCGCTGCCGACCAGGCCGGGCAGGTACATGGCCGTGCGGGGCGCGGGCACGTCGGCCGCGCCGACCACCGCCGAGACCAGCTTGACGTGCACCACGCCGTCGGAGACGGGGCCTTCGGACAGGCGGCGGCAGGACATCCGGGCCATCACGCCGCTGGGCAGGTCGACGCTCACCGCGCCGGCGGCCCGCCGGACCAGCGCCTCGGTGGCGTGGCCGATCAGCGCGGCCTGGTCGCCGGGGTCCAGGAGCGTGCGGGCGTGGTCGTTCAGCATGACGACGTCGTTGCCCAGGGCCAGGACGATGCCGCCGGTGCGCCGGCAGGCCCGGACGTACTCCTGGAGCAGGTCGACGTCCCGGCTGCTGCTGGCCGTGACCAGGGCCTGGGTGATCTGGTCGGCGGTCGCCTTGACCAGTGAGATCATCAGCGGGTCGGCGTCCTTGCGCCAGCAGGTCAGGTCGATCACGCCCACCGTCTTGCCGGAGACCGGGTCGTGGATCGGCACCCCGGCGCAGCCGAACTGCTCCAGGTGCTCGGCGTAGTGCTCGTGCCCGAACACGTGGGCCGGGCCGCCCGCCTCCAGCGCGGTGCCGATGCCGTTGGTGCCGACGCGTTCCTCGGCGTAGCTGAAGCCCGGAGCCAGCATGACGCTGTCCAGGGCGCGCTCCAGATCGTGGTCCGCGGTCAGCCGGTCCAGTACCAGGCCGTTAGCGTCGGTCAAGATGATGCTGATCGGCTGCCCGTCCAGCTGCTCGCGCAGGCGCCGCAGCACCGGCTCGGCGCTACGCACCAGCCTGGTCTCCAGGTCCGGTTCGTGCAGGTAGCTCAGGTCGATGTGGTCGGCCGCCACCTGCCACTGGCGCGAGCGCCACCACGAGGCCAGGATCGGCTTGCGCACCGCTTTGTCGTCCACCACATCCGCGGTGAGGAACCGGACCCTGGCCTCGGCCAGCCGGTCCCGTGACGTCTGCGACGGCAATGACGCGTGTGCCATTTTCGCCTCCCCACCCAAGTTCTCCGGCTGGAGGCTCAGCCTGGCCTTGAGGCTAGCCTGCGCGGATTGAATTCGGCCGTTTACCCGCCCCTTACAAAGTAAACCCGTTGTTGCGGGGCACTGTCTCAAGTTGAGACCGCCGATTTGGCGGTCCTGACGTTTTGCTGGGTCGCATGGACGCCCACGGCGAGACCAACCATTCCCCCGATCCCGAGACCTATAACCCGTGGAGCATCGTCAACCTGGTGTTTCATCACCTCGCCCAGGAGGGTCTGCACCCGGTCCTGGGCGAGTCCGGCGACCCGGGTGCACCCGCGGCCGATCTGCTCCGCGCGCTGGGCATCAAGCCGGCCGCCGAGGGGAACCGGCAGCGCTCCGAGCAGACCAAGCAGGACCTCGCGGCCATCCGCGCCGCGTTCGAACAGGGATGAAAAACAGCCAGCACTGTCTCATTTCGAGAGCTCATGACCTTGGCTTTCGGGATGTGATGCACCACACAAGGACTTTCGGGGCTGTTGGCTGCAGCCCGCGGGGGCCCTATGGCCCCCCGAACCCCGGAACCCGCCGAGAAAGGGGTGACGATGAGTCGCCAGAGTGTGGCTAGGGCGCACCAGAAGATCCAAGAACTCTCCTGGGAACCCAAGTACCACGAGCCAGTCGCGCAGTACGGGACCGACTACACCTTCCGCAAGGCGCAGAAGAAGGACCCGCTCAAGCAGGTACTGCGGTCCTACTTCCCCATGCAGGAGGAAAAGGACCACCGCGTCTACGGCGCCGAGGACGGCGCGATCCGCGGCAACATGTTCCGGCAGGTGCAAGAGCGCTGGCTGGAGTGGCAGAAGCTGTTCCTGAGCATCATCCCGTTGCCGGAGATCTCCGCGGCGCGGGCGATGCCGCTGCTGTTCCGCACGGTGCCGAACCCGGAACTGCACAACGGCCAGGCGATCCAGATGATCGACGAGGTACGGCACTCGACGATCCAGCAGAACCTGAAGCGCCTGTACATGCAGAACTACATCGACCCGGCAGGCTTCAACTCCAGCCTGCGCAACTTCCAGGACGACTACTGCGGCACCATCGGCCGCCAGTTCGCGGAAGGCTTCATCACCGGCGACGCGATCACCGCGGCGTCGATCTACCTGACCATCGTGGCCGAGACGGCGTTCACGAACACCCTGTTCGTGGCCATGCCGGCCGAGGCCGCGGCGAACGGCGACTACCTGCTGCCGACGGTGTTCCACTCGGTGCAGTCCGACGAGTCGCGGCACATCTCCAACGGCTACGCCACGCTGCTGATGGCGCTGGCCGACGAGGAGAACCACCAGCTGCTCGAGCGCGACCTGCGCTACGCGTGGTGGAACAACCACCGGGTGGTCGACGCGGCCATCGGGACGTTCATCGAGTACGGCACCAAGGACCGCCGCAAGGACCGCGAGTCCTACGCGGAGATGTGGCGCCGGTGGATCTACGACGACTACTACCGCAGCTACCTCGTGCCGCTGGAGAAGTACGGCCTGGTCATCCCGCATGACCTGATCGAGGAAGCCTGGAACCAGATCTGGAACAAGGGCTACGTGCACGAAGTCGCGCAGTTCTTCGCCACCGGCTGGCTGGCGAACTACTGGCGCATCGACGGCATGACCGAAGAAGATTTCGAGTGGTTCGAGTACAAGTACCCGGGCTGGTACGACAAGTACGGCAAGTGGTGGGAGAACTACAGCCGCCTGTCCGAGCCGAACGGGCACCACCCGATCGTGGCCGAGGACGTCGACTACTGGTACCCGAACCGGTGCTGGACCTGCATGGTCCCGTGCCTGGTCCGCGAGGACATGGTGTACGCCGAGATCGACGGCGTGGTCCGCACGTACTGCCACGAAGAGTGCAAGTGGACCGACGTGACCGCGTTCCGGCCGACCTACCAGGGCCGCGCCACTCCCAACATGGGCCAGCTCATCGGGACCCGCGAGTGGGAGACCATGTACCACGGCTGGAACTGGGCCGACGTGGTGTCGGACATGGGCTTCGTCCGTGACGACGGCAAGACCATGGTGGCGCAGCCGCACCTGAAGCTGGGCGACCAGTCGAAGATGTGGACGCTGGACCACCTGCGTCGCATGGGTCCCGTGCAGAGCCCCAACGTCCTGTTCAACGAGATGAGCCCGGAGGAGCGGGCCGCGTTCCACGCCAAGTACATCAAGGCCGGACCGGCAGGCCGGTTCCCGAAGGAAGACGCCTGACGTCTTTTAGGTCCACCGGGGGGCAGGAGGCTGACCTTTCCCTCCTGCTCCCCGGTTTCAACTCGCGCTGTTTCTCCCTGCAAGTTCCTGCTGTA
The DNA here is from genome assembly GCA_963822765.1 of uncultured Actinomycetes bacterium. Classification (GTDB taxonomy): domain Bacteria; phylum Actinomycetota; class Actinomycetes; order Streptosporangiales; family Streptosporangiaceae; genus Palsa-504. The sequence goes on from CAWGJL010000013.1 coordinate 8,048, forward strand.
TGCCATGAAGGTGATGGATGGGCGACAAGCACGTCGTGCGGTTCGAACCGGTCGGCATCGAGATCGAGGTCGACGAGGAACAGACCGTCCTGCGGGCCGCATTCGACCAGGGCCTCATGCTCATGCACGGCTGCAAGGAGGGGCAGTGCGCGGCCTGCAAGTCGTTCCTGCTCGACGGGGACGACGTGGAACTGGACAAGTACTCGACGTTCGCGCTGCCCGACTTCGAGCGGGAAGAAGGCTTCACGCTGCTGTGCCGGGCGCACGTCTACGAAGACGTGACGATCGAGTTGCTCAACTTCGACGAGGAGATGATCAGGTCCGGGCTGCCGATCCAGGAGGTCGAGACCGAGGTCGTGGCCAACGACCCGGTCACGCACGACCTGCGGCACCTGGTGCTGCGCCTGGTCTCCCCGGACACCGATTTCAAGTTCTTCCCTGGGCAGTACGTGGACATCTCCGTGCCCGGCACGGACGAGGTCCGGTCGTTCTCGATGGCGAACACGTCGGCGCGCGAAAGCGGGCAGCTCGAGTTCATCATCAAGGTCTATCCGGACGGACTGTTCTCGGAATTTCTCGATAAGCAGCTGAAGGTCGGCGACCGGCTCACGGTGACCGGGCCGTACGGGGTGTTCATGTTGCGTGACGCCCCGGACACCGACCTGATCTTCGTCGGCGGCGGGGCCGGGATGGCACCGATCCTGTCCCTGCTGCGCTCGATGGCCGAACGCGGTATCGACCGCAAGGCCGTGTACTACTACGGCGCGCGCCGTCGCGCCGACCTGTGCTTCGAAGAAGAGCTCCGGGCCCTGGAGCAGACCGTGCCCAACTTCCGGTTCGTGCCCGCCCTGTCGGACGAGGACTGGGAGGGCGAGAACGGCCTGATCACCGACGTGGTGTCTCGTTCGGAGCCGGGGCTGGCCCGGGCGCACGCCTACATCTGCGGTCCCCCGCCCATGGTGGAGGCCGCGATCCCGCTGCTGACCAGGCTCGGGGTACCGGAAAAGCACGTTTATTTCGACAAGTTCACGACGACTGGGGATCCGGACAAAGCACCGCCAGCTCCCTAACGTGAAAGGGAAGAACTATGACAGAGGCTCAGCAACGCAGCGTCCCGATGGTGAACTTCACCGACGCGGAGGCTGGTGCGAAGGTATTCCCCGACTCCACCGAACGCCGCTACAACTACTACACCCCAGCCGGGCGCAAGCAGACCCACTACGAGGACGTGACGGTCGAGGTCCAGCCCGACCCGCGGCACTACCTCAGCCAGGGCTGGCTGTACGGGTTCTCCGACGGCCGCGGCGGCTACCCGCTGGACTGGACCGCGCTGAAGGCGTGGGGCAGCGACCGGCCCGAGCCCAAGCGCTTCCCCGGCTCGGGCGGCAAGGGCTATGACTGGCCCGCGCTGGGCTGGCACGAGTTCCGCGACCCGAACGAGGAGTGGGAACTCACCCTGTACCGCTACAACGCCAACGTGGTGCGGCAGCTGAACCAGAACATCCAGAACGCCCAGCAGGCTAAGGCGTTCGACCAGTGGACCCGCTCGTGGGTGGAGTTCGTCGAGCGCAACGTGGGCGCGTGGATGCACGTCGACCACGGCCTGGGCCTCTACCTGTACGCGAACGCGAACCGGCGGGCCCCGACCAACATGCACAACAACGCGATCTCGGTGAACAGCATGCACCGGATCCGGGCCGCCCAGGACCTGGCGCTGTACAACCTGACCCTGTCCGAGGTCGTCGACGGCTTCAACGGCACCGCGCATCTGGAGACCTGGAACGAGGACCCGGCCTGGCAGGGCGTCCGGGAGGTCGCCGAGCAGCTGACCGGAATCGACGACTGGTGCGAGGCCATCTTCGCGGCCAACGTGGTGTTCGAGCCGCTGGTCGGCGAGCTGTTCCGCAGCCACCTGGTGATGCACGCCGCGCCGCGCAACGGCGACTTCGTGACGCCGACCGTGGTCGGCGCCGAGGAGTACGACTTCGCCGAGCGCGACCTGCGCTACACCGTCCCGATGTTCCAGCTGCTGACCCGGGACCGCGAGTTCGCGGACCACAACCGGGAGCTGATCATGGGCTGGATGTCGACCTGGGTGCCGCGGGCCATCTCGGCCGCCCGGACCCTGCAGCCGCTGTGGTCGCAGCCCGAGGCCAAGCCGGGCCGGTTCGAAGACGGCCTGGACGCCGCCAAGAACCGCTTCGCCGGCATCGTGACCGATCTCGACCTGGACACCCCGAAGGAGCTCGCGCAATGACCACGGCCACCCAGAGCCCGTTCAAGTCCGACAGCACGCCGTCTAACAGGTGCGGCGTCACGCTCATGAACAACCAGGTCGGCGAGATCGTCGCGCAGGTGATGGCGACCAAGCCGAACGTCACCGTGACCAACCTGCCGTCCATGATGCGCGTCGACGCGATCGGCCGGATGGACTTCGTCTACGACGAGATCTCCGAGGCGGCGGGCGAGGAGCCCGGCTGGTTCAACGCCGCGGAGTTCGAGGAGTCCATGTCCACCCACTACGGCCGGATGATCCACGAGGACGACCGGACGATCATGTTCGCCAACCCCGAGGACGCGGCCGAGTTCATCGGGTTCGACCTGGTGGCCCGGTCCTGACGGTCCGGTCCTGACGGTCCGGTCCTGCCGGTCCGGTCCTAACGGTCCTGACGGGGTAAGACCACTCCAGGCGCGGCTGTACCCCGGCATCGTACGAGCCGCGCATCCCTACCGGGCAGATGATGGAAATATCCGGATTTTGCTCGCGGCATGCTGTGGCACTGAGCCGGTAATAAACCGGCTCAGTGCCACTGCCAAGTCACCATGAAGGAGGCGCTTTGTACGAGAGCAACGGCGAGAAGTACTTCGTCGTCGATTCGCACATGCACTACTGGAACGCGGCCCCCGACAACTGGGTCCCCGGCGCCGAGCAGTACGCCAAGGGCTGGATCGAATGCTTCCACGCCTACCAGGGGCTCGGCCCGCCCGAGACGCACTGGACGATCGAGCACTTCCAGAAGTACTCCGAGGACGACCTGATGAAGGACGTCTTCGAGGACGGGCACGTGGACGTGGCCATCTTCCAGCCCACGAACCTGAAGGAGTGGTACAAGGAGGGCTTCAACACCACCGAGCGCAACGCGCTGATGGGCGAGAAGCATCCGGGCAAGTTCATCTACAACACCAACTTCGACCCGCGCAACGGCGACGAGGGCCTGGCCGAGCTCAAGCGGAACGTGGAGCGGTTCGGGTCGCGCGGGGTGAAGCTCTATACGGCGGAGTGGAACAACGGCTCGCGCGGGTACAAGCTTTCCGACCCCGCCGCCTACCGGTTCCTGGAGGCCGCGCAGAACCTCGGCATCAAGAACGTCCACGTGCACAAGGGCCCGACGATCTGGCCGCTGGACAAGGACGCCTTCGACGTGTCCGACATCGACCACTGCGCGACCGACTTCCCGGACCTCAACTTCATCATCGAGCACGTGGGCCTGCCGCGGATCGAGGACTTCTGCTTCATGGCCACCCAGGAGCCCAACGTGTACGCCGGGCTTTCCGTGGTGATCGGCGGCCTGATGCACGCGCGGCCGAACTTCTTCGCCAAGGTCATGGGCGAGCTGCTGTTCTGGGTCGGCGAGGACAAGATGACGTTCGGCAGCGACTACGGCATCTGGGAGCCGAAGTGGCAGGTCGAGGGGCTCGTGGCCTGGGAGATGCCAGACCGTGAGGAGTTCGCCGACTTCCCCAGGCTGGGCGTCGAGGGCAAGAAGAAGATCCTCGGCCTGAACGCGGCCAAGCTCTACGACATCAAGGTGCCTGACGAGTTCCAGCTCCCCGAGTCGGCCGGCACGCCGGGCGCGCACGAGGTGCTGGGCGAGGGCTCACCGCAGCCGACCGGGGCATGAGCGCTCCGGCTTTTGTCGCTTCGCAGGAGCGCCTGCTGGCGGCGCTGGAGGCGGTGCGCGATCCCGAACTGGACGAGCCGATCACCTCGCTCGGGTTCGTGGCGTCGTGCACCGTCTCCGCGGACGGCGACGCCGAGGTCCGGCTGCGGCTGCCGACGTACTTCTGCGCGCCCAACTTCGCCTACCTGATGGTGGCGGACGCCTACGACGCGGTGTCGGTCCTGCCCGGCGTGCGGCGCGCTTCGGTGGTGCTTGAGGACCACTTCGCCTCGGACGCGATCAACGGCGGGGTGGCCGCCCAGGCCGGCTTCGTCCGGTCCTTCGACGGCGAGGCCGTGGCCGAGCTGGATCAGCTGCGGGCCGATTTCCTGCGCAAGGCGGTGATGGCCGGCACCGATCAGGTGTGCCTGCCGCTGCTCGCGGCGGGTACGGACCCGGCGGCACTGCTCGCGATGACCCTCGGCGAGGTGCCGCCGTCTCGCGCGCTGGCCCGGCTGCGGGAGCGCCGGGCCGAGCTGGGCCTGCCCGCCGGGGACTCTGCTTCGCTGCTCATCGACCCGGCGACGGGTGCTCCGGTTTCTCCCGGCTCGGTGCCCTTGCACCTGCGCAAGGCGCAGCTCACGCGGACCAGCATCGAGGCCAATTCCGGGATCTGCCGCGGCATGCTGCGGCATAGGTACGCAACGCCAGGACAAGGACAGTCTGAGGAGGACCAATGAAGGCCGTCCGCTTGCACGAGTTCAACCAGATGCCGGTGGTCGACGACGTGCCCGAGCCTAAGATCAGCGGCCCGCTCGACGTGATCATCAAGATCGGCGGGGCCGGGGTGTGCCGCACCGACCTGCACATCATGCTGGGCCAGTGGGACGAGCGGATGCACACGCCGCTGCCGTACATCCTCGGCCACGAGAACGCGGGCTGGGTGCACGAGGTCGGCCCGGGCGTCACCAACCTCGAGCCCGGCGACACCGTGATCCTGCACCCCCTGATGACCGACGGCCTGTGCCACGCCTGCCGCGCGGGTGACGACATGCACTGCGAGAACGGCGAATTCCCCGGGTTGTCCCGGGACGGCGGCATGGCCGAGTACCTGCTCACGTCGGCCCGGGCCTGCGTCAAGCTGAATCCCTCGACCCGCCCGCAGGACGTCGCGGCGCTCGCCGACGCCGGCATCACCGCGTACCACGCGGTGCGCAAGGCCATCCCGCTGCTGTACCCGGGCACCACCGCCGTGGTGATCGGCGCGGGCGGGCTGGGCCACATCGGCATCCAGTGCCTGGCCGAGCTGACCGGGACCAGCATCATCGTCGTCGACGCCAACCCCGACGCGCTCAAGCTGGCCTCGGAGCTGGGCGCGCACCACACGGTGGTGGCCGACGGCACCCAGCGCGAGGCGGTCACGGACCTGACCGGCGGTCTCGGCGCGCACGTCGTGCTGGACTTCGTGGCCGAGCAGGGCGCCGAGATGGACGGGTGGAACATGACCCGCGCGGCCGGCTCGTACTTCGTCATCGGCTACGGCGGCGAGCTGCGGATCCCGACGCTGGACATCATCTCGACCGAGCGCAACATCATCGGCAACATCGTCGGCACCTACAACGACCTGGCCGAGCTGATGGCCCTGGCCCAGAGCGGCAAGGTCACCTTGCACACCAAGATCTACCCGCTGACCGAGGCGGCCCAGGCCCTCGCCGACCTGGACGCCGGCCGCGTGCGCGGCCGTGCGATCCTCGTACCGTGACCTACGTCTCACCCTAAGGAGCATTTATGGCCAAGGAACTGCGCTTCGGCGCTGAAGCTCGCGGCCTGCTGCTGGCTGGCGTGGACCAGCTGGCCGAAGCCGTCAAGTCGACTCTCGGCCCCAAGGGGCGGAACGTCATCCTGGAGAAGATCACCGGCTCGCCGGTGGTGACCAACGATGGCGTGACGATCGCGCGCGAGATCCACCTGAAGAACCAGTTCGAGAACATGGGCGCGCAACTGGTCAAGGAAGCGGCGATCAAGACCAACGACATCGTGGGCGACGGGACCACCACCGCCACGGTGATCGCCCAGGCCATCATCCACGAGGGCATGCAGGCCATCGGCAACGGCGCCAACCCGGTGCTGGTCAAGCGCGGTATCGACCTGGCCGTGGCCCGGCTGGTCGAGCACCTGCAGAAGGTCGCGCACCCGATCTCGACCGAAGACGACTACTGCCGGGTGGCGGCGATCTCGGCCAACGACGACGAGTACGTCGGCCGGGTCATCGCCAAGGCGCTGTACACAGTGGGCGACGGCGGCATCGTCACGGTCGAGGACGCGCCGCTGCCGGGCATGGCCGTGGACTTCGTGGAGGGCTTCGAGTTCGACAACGGCTACCTGTCGCCGTACATGGTGACCAGGCTGGCCAGCCTGGAATCCATCGTCGACGACCCGTACATCCTGCTGTGCAGCGAGAAGATCACCAAGGTCCAGCAGCTGATGCCGATCCTGGACAAGGTGATGCGGTCGCCGCGGCCGCTGATCATCATCGCCGAGAACGTCGAGGGCACCGCCCTGTCGATGCTGGTGCACAACCACGTCAACGGCATCTTCCAGTGCGTCGCGGTGCGGGCCCCCGGGTTCGGCGACCGCCGGCTGCACAAGCTGGAGGACATCGCCGCGCTGACCGGCGGCGCCGTGTACAGCAAGCACTCCGGGTTCACCCTGGAGACGATGACCGCCGAGCAGCTCGGCCGGGCCCGTCAGGTGCGGGTGACCGCGGACAGCACGACGATCATCGGCGGCGGCGGTTCGGCGGACGCGATCGCGTTCCGGCTCGACCAGCTCCGGGCCGAGCTGAACCGGGCCACGTTCGGCACGGACGAGGACGTGCTGACCGAGCGGATCGGCGCCCTGTCCGGCAAGGTCGCGGTGATCAGGGTCGGCGCGGCCACCCCCGCCGAGCTCAGGGAACTCCGGCACCGGGTCGAGGACGCCCTGTCCGCCACCCGGGCCGCGATGGCCGAGGGCATCGTGGCCGGCGGCGGCGCCGCGCTGCTGCACTCGATCAGCGCGCTTGATGACCTCTCGGTGAGCGGCGACTACGCGACCGGGGTCGGGATCGTCCGCCGCGCGCTGGGCGAGCCCGCCTACCTGATCTCGGCCAACGCCGGCTACCCGGCCGCGGAGATCGTGGCCCAGACGGCGGAGATGGGTGTCGACGAGGGGTTCGACGCGCTGGAGGGCCGGCACGGCAACATGATCGAGATGGGCATCATCGACCCGCTCCGGGTGGTCCGCTCCGCGCTGCAGAACGGCGCGTCGGTGGCGGGCCTGCTGCTCACCACCAACACGCTGGTGGCCGAGGAGCAGACGCCGTGGGGCGGCAGCGCGGCGCTGATGACCGAGTTCGGCTCGCTGGACGAGGGCCTGCGCCAGCCGTCGCCCGACGCCAGCACACCGCAGTCATTGGGGCTCGGTCCCTCCGTTGGCTGAGTCCATTGACTGATACGGTCCCGCTCGTCCGGCAGGTAGATGCCGCGCTTCCCGGAGAGGCGCGCGTCCTGGCGGCCGCGGAGAGCGCCCTGTCGGGCGAGCGGCGCGGGGTCCGGGCGGTGCTGCCGTTCCTGGGCCCGGCATTCATCGCCGCGGTGGCGTACATCGACCCGGGCAACTTCGCCACCAACATGGCGGGCGGCTCGCAGTTCGGGTACATGCTGCTGTGGGTGGTGCTGGCCGCGAACCTGATGGCCGTCCTGGTCCAGTCGATGAGCGCCAAGCTCGGCATCGCCACCGGCCGCAGCCTGCCCGAGGCGTGCCGCGACCGTTTCCCGTTCCGCGTGGTGGTGCTGCTGTGGCTGCAGGCCGAGGCGGTCGCGATGGCCACCGACCTGGCCGAGTTCGTCGGCGCGGCCCTGGGCCTGCACCTGGTGTTCGGCCTGTCGCTGTGGCTGTCGGCGGGCCTGACCGCCGTGGCCACGTTCACCATCTTGGGCATGCAGGTCTGGGGCTTCCGCCGGCTCGAGGCCACGCTGACCGGGCTGGTCGCGGTGGTGGTGCTGGCGTTCGGGCTGGAGATACTGCGGAGCAGGCCGTCGGTCTCGGGGATGGCGCACGGGCTGTTCGTGCCGCAGGTCTCGGGCAGCGGATCGGCCCTGCTGGCGGTCAGCATCATCGGGGCCACGGTGATGCCGCACGTGATCTACCTGCACTCCTCGCTCACCCAGAACCGCATCGTGGGTGCCACCCCGGACGCGCGGCGCAAGATCTTCCGGTTCGAGATGGTGGACATCGCGATCGCGATGGGCGTCGCGGGCGTGATCAACCTGGCCATGCTGGCCATGGCCGCGGCGGTGTTCCACGCCCGCGGGCTGTTCGGGGCCGGGAACGACCTGGGGGTGGTGTTCACCGGCCTGAACGTTTTCCTGGGGGCGCACAGCGGGCTGGTGTTCGGCCTGGCCCTGCTCGCCTCCGGGCTCGCCTCCTCCTGCGTCGGCACGATGTCCGGCCAGGTGGTCATGCAGGGCTTCATCCACCGCCAGATCCCGGTCTTCGCCCGCCGGGCGATCACCATGATCCCGGCCCTGGTCGTGATCGGGGTGGGGTTCAGCCCGACCCGCGCGCTGGTACTCAGCCAGGTGTTCTTGTCCTTCGGGATCCCGTTCGCGCTGCTCCCGCTGCTGTTCTTCACCTCTAGCCGGTCGCTGATGGGGTCGCTGGTGAACCGGCGGCCGGTCGCGGTCCTGGCCGGGCTGGTCACCGCGATGATCGTGGGACTCAACGTCTACCTCCTGATCACGGCGGCGTAGTCTGCCCCTTATGAGTCCGGTCTCGCGCGGCTTCCACCGCCGCCACCAAGAGGCGGAGCCTGCGGGCCGGGTGCCGCCCGGCCAGTACGTGACCCACGACTTCCCGGTCCTGTCGGCCGGGCCCACGCCGCACACGCGGTTGTCCGACTGGACGTTCTCGATTGAGGGCGGCCAGTCGCCGGTTTCGTGGACGTGGCAGGAATTCCAGGCGCTGCCGACGGAGACGGTCACGGTCGACATTCACTGCGTGACCCGGTGGTCCAAGCTCGACACCAGCTGGAAGGGCGTGTCGCTGGACGTCCTGCTCGACGCGGTCTCCTCCACCGCCCCCTACGTGCTGGCCTTCTGCGACGGCGGCTACACGACCGACCTGCCGGTGGCCGACCTGACCGGCGGCAAGGCCTGGGTGGCGTATTCCTACAACGGCGCGGCGCTTCAGGCCGAGCACGGCGGGCCGGCCCGGCTGCTCGTCCCGCACCTGTACTTCTGGAAGAGCGCCAAGTGGGTGCGCGGGCTGCGGCTGCGGGACACCGACGAGCCGGGCTTCTGGGAGATGTACGGCTACCACATGTACGGAGACCCATGGCGGGAACAGCGGTACGCGGGCGACTGACGTGGCAGACCGCCACAGTCAGCACGGTGACGGACGAGACGCCTGCGGTACGGACGCTCGTCTTGGCGGTCCCGGACTGGGGCGGTCACCGGGCCGGGCAGCACCTGGACATCCGGCTCACCGGCGACGACGGCTACCAGGCCGAGCGTTCCTACTCGATCGCCTCGGCGCCCGGCGAGCCGGTGGCGATCACGGTCGAGCGGCTGGAGGACGGCGAGGTCTCGCCGTACCTGACCCAGGACGTGCTCGCGGGCGACGAGATCGAGGTCCGCGGGCCGATCGGCGGCTACTTCGTGTGGGATCGGCGTGGCCGGGATGGCGAAGCGCCGCTGCTGCTGGCCGCCGGGGGTTCGGGGGTCGTGCCGCTGCGGGCCATCCTGCGGCACCGCTGCCGGGTGGGGAGTTCGGTGCCGGTCCGCCTGCTGTACTCGGTGCGCAGCCAGGCCGAGGTGATCTACCGATCGGAACTCTCCGCGCCCGCGGATGACGTGCAGGTGATCTACACGCTGACCCGGCAGCAGCCGGCCGGCTGGACGGGGTACGCACGGCGGGTGGATCAGGCGATGATGACCGAGGTGGCGTGGCCGGCTTCGGGCGCCCTTGCTTACGTGTGCGGGCCGACGAACTTCGTGGAGGCGGTGGCGGCGGACCTGGTGGCGCTCGGTTACCCGCCGCAGCGGGTCAAGACCGAGAGGTTCGGCGCGACGGGCACGCCGTTATTTGTGTCCGGTCTATGGAGGTCGCTGTGATGGAGGCGCTGGAGGACGGCGTGCTGGACGGCAACGCGATCGGCGGGATGCTGATCGAGCTGTTCGGGGCCGAGATGACCACGGCGGTGGGTACCTGCGGCTCGTGCGGGACCGGCGGGCAGGTGGCCGAGATGGCCGTATACCAGGCCAGGATGGGGATGGTGGTCCGCTGCCGCGTGTGCGACAACGTGCTCATGGTGTTCGTCGAGGTCCGCGGGGTCACCTGTGTCGACCTGCGGGGGCTGGCCAGCCTGGTGTTATGCGCGGCGCGATCAGGAGCCGGCGTCGGCCACGGCATTGCCGGGCCAACCGTGAGCGGAACTGTCATTTCACGCTTGACGGACCCGGTTCGAGTTCGGGGGTGCGGAGTTCGATCTGGCCGCGGCCGTTCAGGAAGACGCCGAAGATGATGCTGATGGCATCGGCCGGGACCTGGGCGGTGACCTCGTGGCGGGTCCAGCCGCGGGTTCCGGTGACGGAGGCGAAGTGGTTCTCCGGATCGTGCCAGGGATCCGGCGGGGCCGGCCGCCGTCCTTGGCGGGGGATGCGGAGCACTAGTCCGGCGCGGTCGGCGACGCCGGTGGTGCGCAGGTCGGCGCGGAAGGTGACGGCTCGGCCGCGGTAGTCGTCGGGTTCGATCTCCTGGCTGAGGACGGCGAATCCGGCGGGTCCGGGCACCGCCGCGGCCAAGATCACCCGCCCGTCTTCTGCGGTGCAGGAATAGTCCTGGTCGTGGAACCCGGCCTGGCGCAGGAAGGTGCCATCGAGCTGCCATCGGCGCAGGCCGTCGGTGAACGCCAGGTTGCGCGGCTCGAACCGGGTGTGCTCGGGCGGCCCGGGAGGTGCCTGCTGGCCGCGGAACGGGGCGAGCGGGTCGGGGCCGGTGACGGGCTCGGCGAGCCGGTCCATCAGCGGGTCGTCGACGGCCAGCGCCGCGCCGGTGATGACCGCCAGGGCCAGGCCGTCGGCCAGGCGGGTGGTGACCTGCCGGGTCCCGCCGGGCCCGGCGATGTCTACCCGCGTGGCGGTCACCGCCGGGCCCAGGTCGGTGATGGTCACGGCGGTCACGGTGATCCCGGCCGCGTGCAGCAGCCGGCCGGTCATCTGCCCGCCATCCTCGGCAGGCACTGTATCGGCAGGGTGTTCGGCGTCGCGGTCGCCGGGGCGGGCGAGCAGGCGCCAGAACACGCCGTGGGCGGGCAGCCGGACCGGCAGCGCCCGGTACCCGCCAGCCTCGGCAGGCACTGTCTCGGCGAGCACCACCAGGCCGGCTGGCTGGCGTTGTGGCCACGGGTCGGCGTGCGCGATGCGGACAGCGGTCACGGGGGTCCTCCGGGAGGTGGCGGGGATGAGGTCGGGGCGGTGCGCGGTGATGTACTCGCGCAGCCGGCGGCGGGCCTTGTGCAGGCTGGCCTTGGCGGCGCCGGGCGTGCCGGCGACCTGGCTGGCGGGCTGATCGGCGTAGTAGAACAGGGTGACGGCCTGGCGCTGCCCCGGAGGCAGGCCGGCCACCGCGCGGCCCAGCGCGTCGGCGCGGTCCAGGTCCTCAGCAGAGGGCAGGCCGTGCGCCGAGGCCGGGTGCAGGGTCTCGGGCCAGTCGCCGAGCAGCGTGAGCGGCGCGCGGCGCCGCTGGGCGCGGCAGACGTTGACCACGATGCCGCCCAGCCAGCCGGCGAACCGGCCGGGGTCGCGCAGCCGGTCCAGAGCGATGAAGGCCTGCAGGAACGCGTCTTGCACGGCGTCCTCGGCGTCGTCCGGCTGCGGGCACAGCCGGGCCGCACGGGCGCGCGCCATCGGCAGGTGCCGTTCGACCAGCAGCCGGAACGCCGCCGGATCGCCGTCACGAGCCAGCCGGACCAGGTTGCCGTCCGAGATGTCCATGCGCTGTGTTACTCCGGGGCGGTCGGGACAGTTCCGGGTTGCGCAGCTCGACGCGGCCGCGGCCGGCCAGCGAGATACCGAGCCGGATGACGCCAGCGTCGCCGGGGACGGGCAGCGTGACCTCATGCCAGGTCCAATCGCTGCTGCCGGGGCCGGTCAGGCTGCTGCCGCCCCGGTCGCTGCGGTCGCGCAGGGGTCCGCCGGACCGGCCCGCGGCCAGCTGCAGGCCGGCCTGGCCGGCCACGCCGGTGCTGCGCAGCTCCCCGCGGAAGGTGACCGCGGCGCCGCGGTAGTCGTCGGCGTAGATCTCCTGGACCAGGACGGCGGAACCGGCGGGCTCCGGGACCGCGGAGGCCAGGATCGCGGACCGGTCGGCGGCGGCGCAGGAATAGTCCTGCCAGTGCGGCCGGCCGGCCTCAAGGAAGCTGCCAGCCAGCTCCCACCGGTCCAGGCCGTCGGTGAACGCCATGTTCCGCGGCTCGAAACTCTGCCGCGGCCCGGGATCGCCCGGCGGCCGGACGGCCGAGGGCAGCAGGAACGGCGCGTGCACGTCTTCGCCGTGGACCGGGACCGCGAGCCGGTCCATCACCTCATCGGCCACCCGGACCGGCGCGCCGGCCGCGACCGCCAGTTTCAGGCCGTACCCGGCGCTCACCGTCACATGCCGGGTTCCGGCCGGCCGTGGTCAGCTCGACCCGCGCCGCGGCCGTGCCCGAGCGCAGCTCCGGCACATCCTGGCCGGCCGGCTCGATGTCCACGGCGGTCACCGCCACCCCGGCCGCGTGCAGCAGCCGGGCTGCCGTGTCCTCCAGGACAACCCCCTGCACGGCGTCGCTGGCGGGCCGGTCCAGCAGCCCCCACAGCAACTTGAAATCCAGACCCGGCAGCCACAGCGGCACCGCCCGGTGACCGCCATCCTCGGCAGCCGCCGTGTCGGCGAGCACGACGAGGTGCTGGCCGTTCACCGAACCGCCGTCCGGCGGCCCGCCCGTCCGGGGATCAGCAAGCACGATACGGACAATCGTCACGATGGTCCTCCAGGAGCAGCAAGACAGCGAACCGGCCCACACCCCTTAGTGTCCGACGGCCCCGCCACGGGTTACCCGCCCGGCCGTGAGTGCGGGGCGCTGAACGTGGTGAACCTGGGCTTTCACAGGGCTAGAACGTGGTGAAACCCGGGGTTCATTCGGTTCCGGCCGGTCGGGATGAGACAGGTCTTCTAGGATCGAGGAAGTTCCGGACTCGGGAGGGCAACGATGCCAGTGGTGCAGGCGAACGGGATCGACCTCAACTACGAGGTGCAGGGCGAGGGCGAGCCGATGGTGCTCATCCCGTACCTGGCCGCCGATCAGGCCTGCTACGCGTTCCAGGTAGGTGAGTACGCCAAGCACTTCACCTGCTACAGCATCGACCCGCGCGGCGCGGGGCTGTCCAGCAAGCCCGACGGCGAGTACACCACGGAACTGCTGGCCGCCGACGTCGCGGCGTTCATGCAGGCCGCCGGGATCGGGCAGGCGCACATCTTCGGCGTCTCGCTGGGCGCGTCGGCCGGCATGTGGCTGGCGGGCAAGCACCCGGAGCTGGTCACGACGCTGTCGCTGCACAGCGCCTGGGACAAGACCGACCCGTTCCTGCGCGTGATCGTGGAGGGCTGGCGGATCATGGCCGGGGCGCTGGACAGCGTGACCGAGATGGTCATCGCGGGCATCCTGCCGTTCTGCCTGACCCCGGAGCTGTACGCGGCCCGGCCGGAGTACGTCGACGCGCTGGCCGACTTCGTCCGCGGCCGCCCGGTACAGCCGGTGGACGCGTTCATGCGGCAGTCCGGGGCCGTGCTGGCGCACGACGCGACGGCCGTGCTCGGCTCGATCCAGGCTCCGACCCTGATCACCTACGGGCGCCACGACATCGTGACCTCGACCCGGTTCGCCGCGCCGCTGACCGACGCGATCGCGAACACCGAGCTCATCGTGTTCGAGGACTGCGCGCACGCGGCCATCTACGAGAACGTGGAGGGGTTCAACGCCCAGACACTGGATTTCCTGCAGCGCCACAGCGGCTGACCCGCGGACGACGGCCCGCTAGAGGACACCGCCCGTTCACCTGCCGGGCGCCGCGAGTGTGATCAAGCGAGCACGAGCGGGAGTTGCCGCCGTGGTGACGGTTCTGTGCGCCGCCGGCGGCGTGGCCGCGGCCGGGGCGCCGGCCGGGGCCAGCGCGGCGGGACCCGGATTCCAGTTCATCTTCCGCGGCAACCTGCTGGTCAGCGAGACTTTCTACACCAACGACCCGAACATCGTGGCGGGTCAGACGCAGCTGCCGCCGGGCTGCACCGGTCTAACTGCGCCACGGCCACCGCGAACGGCAGCTACCCGCAGGTGTTCAACAACGCGCTGGTCGACGGGAGTTTCGGGGTCACCTCGAAGATCTACCTGGCGGAGATGACGCCGGGCGGCTTCCCGATCGCCACCATTGCGGTGCCGGCGAGCGAACTGGTCACCATCGACCCGACCAACCCGGCGCCCAGCGCGTTCTTCCGGGCGGTGGCGCAGCTGTCCGGAAACGGGAACTTCAGGCAACGCCGGGACCGGCGGCAACCCGCAGCCGGACGGGGTGATCCTCGGCGCCGGGGCGCAGCTGATCCACCCGTCGAACCAGCGTGAGTCGGCCCAGAACCCGGGCACGCCCGCGCCGGTCGGCAGCTTCAACATCACCGAGCTGGGCGACAAGGCGGACAAGATCGGCGAGGACGACAACTTCCGCGGCATGACCATCTTCAACAACGTCTTTTACTACACCAAGGGCAGCGGCGACAACGCGGTGTACTTCCTGGACACCATGGGCAAGGCGTGCCGACCCGAACAAGCTGGTGGCGATCACCGACCCGCTGAGCGCCACCTCCCCCGCCGCGGGCGAGGGCTTCCGGACGGTCCGGGCGGCGGGGTTCGGCGAGGTGCTGCGCGGCGTCTCGTTCACCCCGGGTAGCCGGTGACTGCTGGCACTATGGCGGTATGGAGGATCCCTACCAGAAGCTGAGCAGGCCCGAGGCCTCGGACGCGGTGACCAGACGGGGCTGGCGGCTCGTCCTGGGCGAGCTGAGAACCGAGGTCCGGACCGGATCCCTCGCGCTGGCCGCCGACGTCGCCGCCCGGGCGGCGGCGGTGGCCGGCGCCGAGGGGCATCTGCGGCTGGACGTGCGCGCGGACCGGGTGCTGCTGTCGCTGCAGACCGCGGCGGCGGCCTGGGTCACCGAGCGAGACGTCGAGCTCGCCCGCAATATCTCGACCGTGGTCGACGAGATGAGGCTGGAGACGGTCAGCGGGGCCGGCGCTGGGCGACGAGGTTGGCGGGGCTGGCTTGGGCGACGGGGACGGCCTGGAGGCCGACATTGACGGGGACGGCTCGGGCGGCGGGGGCGAGCGGGCGGTGCAGGTGGTCGAGATCGGGATCGATGCGCTGGACGCGGCGGCGATCCGGCCGTTCTGGGCGGCGGTGCTGGGGTACGTGGACGAACCGGGGCGGTCCGGGCCGTGGGACGGGCTGGTCGACCCGCTGGGCCAGGGGCCGTCGGTCTGGTTCCAGGAGATGGACGCGCCGCGGCCGCAGCGCAACCGGATTCACTTCGACGTGTCGGTGCCGCACGACGAGGCCGAGCCCCGGATCCGGGCCGCGCTGGCGGCGGGCGGGAAGCTGCTCAGCGACGCCAGCGCCCCGGCGTTCTGGGTGCTGGCCGACGCCGAGGGCAACGAGGCCTGCGTCACCACCTGGCGGGGCCGGGACGGCTGAGCCTCGGTTACGGCTGGACCGGTGGCGGGCGGCGCCGCTCTGGCCGGGAGTTGCTTAGTGAGTGTCTGATAAATGGGCTGATGCCAGGCCGTGGTGGGCTTGCCCGGGTTGCGGCGTGCAGGTCCGTGAGATGGGCGGGCGCGGGCTCCGTGTTCCCGATGTGTGAAGACCAGAAAGACACCAGAGCCCGCGCATGCCCAGGGTATGTGCCGGGTCGGTCGGGGGAACAGGGGCTATCCGAGTGACCTGACTGATGCCCAGTGGCAGGTCATCGCGCCATACCTGCCCGCCGAGGTGCCTGGGCGGCGCGGCAGGCCGCGGATCTGGCCGCTGCGCACGATCGTCGAGGCGATCTTGTACCTGGACCGGGCCGGGTGCGCCTGGCGGTACCTGCCGGACAGCTTCCCGCCCTGGCCGACGGTGTACGGGTACTTCGCGGCCTGGCGCGATGACGGCACGCTGGCGCGGGTGCACGACGCGCTGCGCGCCCGGTGCCGGGCCGCCGCTGGCCGGGACCCCGAGCCGACCGCGGCGGTGATCGACTCCCAGTCGGTCCGAGCCGCCGACACCGTGCCCAGGGCCAGCCGAGGGTGGGATAACGCCAAGAAGGTGAACGGCAGGAAGCGGCATATCGCGGTGGATGCGATGGGCCTGCTGCTGGCGGTGGTGATCACCGCCGCGTCCGTCCAGGACCGCGACGCGGCCCGGCCGCTGCTGTGGAACCTCCGCCGGTCCTGCCGCCGCATCCGGCTGATCTGGGCTGATGCTGTTTACACCGGCAGGCTCAGCGCCTGGGCCGTGACGTTGAAGATGAGAATCCAGATCGTCGCCCGGCGCAACCCGCACGCGTTCGAGGTACTGCCCCGCCGCTGGGTGGTAGAGCGGACATTCGCCTGGATCAGCAAGCACCGCCGCACCGTGCGCGACTACGAGCGCCTCCCGGCCAGCCACGAAGCCATGATCTTGTGGGCCATGATCCTCCTCATGGCCCGGCGCCCGGCCTAGCCCGCAATCGACCAGGTCCTCACCTCGGTCAAGCCGCGGCGCTGCACGCGGACCGCTGGATCAGCCGGGCACTGAATCCTTGGTGATCAGCAGCGTTACGATCAGCACGTAGCTGAGCCCGGGGGAGGCAGATGTGCGCCCGCTGATCATCGAGGTCCCCTCGCCGCTGGGACTTCGGCCCAGCGGCGTGGAGCTGGCGCCCGAGGTGCTCCGGGCAGCCGGCCTGCATCTCGTCCTAGGCTGCGACGATGCGCAGCACGTGGCTTGGCCCCCCGACGACCACCGGCGTGACAGGGCCACAGGCGTCCTCAACCCCGATGGCATCGCCGAAGTGGCCCGGTCCCTGGCCGAGGCAATCCAGTCCGCATTGCAGGCAAATCGGCTGCCCGTGGTGCTGGGCGGCGACTGCAGCATTGTCCTGGCCCCGCCTGCTAGCTCTCCGGCGGCGAGGCCGCTACGGCCTGGCCTACCTGGATGGGCAGGCGGACTTCCAGCATCCCGACGATGAGCCGAACGGAGAGGTCGCCTCGCTGGATCTCGCCCTCGCCACTGGCCGCGGCCCCAGACCGCTGACAGACCTCGACGGTCTCGCGCCCCTGGTCCGTGCCGAGGACGTCGCGCTGCTCGGTTACCGGGACTTCGGCGACAACGACCGTTTCGGCAG
>CAWGJL010000014.1:0-23890 GCA_963822765.1 uncultured Actinomycetes bacterium
CCCGCTCGCCTCCGCCGCGCCGCGCCCGTCGTCGCGGTCGCACTCGGCCTGGTCACGCTCGCGATAGGAATGGCCGAGGTGCCGATGGACAGCCTCAGCCATAAGGCCGGAACGGGCGGGCCGCTGGTCGACACGCTGACCACCGCGGTGGGCGTGGTGCCCGCCGCTGCGGTGGCGACCCTGCTCGCCGCCCGCCGTCCGCGCAATCCGATCGGCTGGCTGCGTGCTGGCTCATCCTCCGTCGTGGGGTTCAACCCCAGCAGCCAGTACATCGTCCTGGACTACCGCATGCACCACGGGACGCTGCCCCTGGGCTGGGTTCGCGGTGGTGCTCCAGCAGGGCTGACCACCCTTCCTGCGTGTTCATCGCGATCCTGCTGTGGATCTTCCCGGACGGGCGTGCTGCCGTCGGGCCGGTGGCACCTGCTGGTCGGTGGTTCTGGTCATCGCCGGGTTGCTGATCGGCCTGGCTGACTCCCAGTCAGGGCCTGCGGCCGTCGCGGCGCATGACGCCACGTCAACGCCGACGGGGATCTGGCCACCCCGTCGCCCGGAGGGTGGAAGCTAGCGGGGTGGTGATCGTCGCGACCGTGGTCAGCCTGGGTGGCCTGGCGGCCGTTCCAGAATACCGACCTGACCGCCACGCCGGCGGTGAGCGCCGTCAGCAGCTCAAGTGGCTCTACAGCGGCGCGGCCATCTTCGTGGCCTGGGCTGCTTGATCGGCGTGTTCATCGTCCCGGTGGCCATGGGAGAGGCACCCGGGTGGGGCACCCAGCCGGTGGTCGGCGCGCTGGCGACCGCGGTGAACGAGCGCCCTGCCCGTCTGCCTGGGGGTGGCGGTGCTGAAGTACCGGCTGTACGAGCTCAACCGGGTCATCAGCCGGGTGGTCTCCGGCACCGGCGCCGATCACGGCTCTGCTCGGCGGGCGTGTTCGCGGGCCTCATCCTGCTGGCCGACCGGGTGCTGGAGGTCAAGGGCTCGGTGGCCGTGGCCGTGGCCACGCTGGTCATCGCGGCGCTGTTCAACCCGCTGCGGCGGCGGGTGCAAAGGGTGGTGGACCGCCGGTTCAACCGGTCCCGCTACGACGCCGAGGCCGTGGTGGCCGACTTTCAACGCCCGGCTCCGTCAGACCGTCGACCTGGATGCCCTGCTGTACGACCTGCTCGGCGTGACGAAGGACGCCTTCCAGCCCACGCATGTCTCCATGTGGCTGGCGCCCGTGCCTGCTGGCGAGCAGGATCGCGCCACCTGAGCGTGTCGCCGGTTTCCAGCAGGGTCTTGAGGTCGGACAGGATGCGGGTCCAGCCGTCGGTGATGCCCGGCACGACGGCGCTGGCTCCGGTCGAAGCCGTCGTGGACGACGGGTCAGATGGGCGCCCGCCCTGGGTCCTGCGGAGGGAAGGGTCTGCGCGAGAGAAGGGACTGTCCGCTATCGAGTTGCGGCTTGACCACCGAACTTGCCGTGGCGGGTCGATGGGAATTCGGCGGGCGGGCGCATTGACGCTTAAGCGTTATTGCGTTGCCATTGTTATAAAGATTATTTTGTGCTATTATTGAGGTAATTGATTGTAATCTGGCGTGCGTGATTGCTAATGGACAGCCGAGCCTGACCGCGCTGACCGCGGCGGCGGCGCGAGCCGCGCACCTGATCGTCGATAACGAGCCGGTGATCTTCGCCGATACCCTGGCGCAGGCCATGCTGGGCGAGCGCGCCGAGGAACTCATTTCTTACCACCTGGCCCACGGGACGCACCCGGTGCTGGCTGGCGCGCGAGCACAGGTCACCTGCCGCAGCCGGTACACCGAGGATCGCCTGGCCGACGCCGTCGGGCGCGGGATCGGGCAGTATGTGCTGCTCGGTGCCGGGCTGGACTCGTTCGCGTACCGGTCGCCGCTGGCGGGGCGCGTCCGGGTATTCGAGGTCGACCACCCGGCGACGCAGGAGTACAAGCGGCGCGTCCGGGGGGCGGCGGGCGGAGATGGGGCGGCGGGCGGAGATGGGGCGGCGGGCGGAGATGGGGCGGCGGGCGGAGGGGTTGGGGCGGCGGAGGCAGTGAGGTTCGTGGCGGTGGATTTGGGCCGGGAGTCGCTGGCGGAGGGGCTGGGGCGGGCGGGGTTCGATTGGGGACAGCCGGCCTTGGTCAGCTGGCTGGGGGTGACCATGTACCTCGACGAGAGCGCCGTCGAGGCGACGGTGGCGGTGCTGGGCGGGTTCGCGCCGGGCTCGGAGGTGGTGGTGGACTACGTGCTGCCTGCCGGGATGCGTGACGCGGCGGGACAGATGTACGCGGAGCTGGTCGGGCAGGCCGCGGCCGAGCAGGGCGAGCCGTGGCGTTCGGTGTTCGCGCCCGGGGCCATGGCCGCGCTGCTGGCCCGGCACGGGTTCGGGCCTGCCGGGATGTGGGGCAGCGGGACATGATCCCGTCCGCGGCGTGGCACCGGTCCGACGCACTGCGGCCAGCGGAACTGTGCCGCATCGCGCACGCTGCGATTCCCTTCGGGTGAGAGCACAGGCCGCGATCGTCTTCGGGTGAGGACATGGGGGCCGTGAGTTGCCCCGGCCGGGGGGCGCGCATACTTCTGCAGTGCGGGAGATCTGAGGGCCACAAACCCGGGCTGCTGACTGACGGGCGGCGGTACGTACTGGGCGGGCTGGTCGCGTCGGGGGCGGCCGACGGCTTCGGGCCGGTGACGCTGAGCATGACGGCCGAGGCGCTGGCCCTGGGGCTGGGCGCACCGCTGGCTGCGCTGGCGTGGAGTGAACCCGGGGTTCATGTCGAACGGGCGGGGCGGACGCGGGCGCGACTCGAACGGGAACGGGCGCGGGTACCACGCTCCGTTCGGTAAAAAGGGGTTTTACTTCATCAGCGGAGTGCCGAGCGGCAGGGGCTTGCCGCCGGTGCCCGCCGCGGACGCGCTGAAGAACAGGTAGACCCCGAGCGCGGCGAAGACCAGCACCACGTAGCCGCCGGTCTTGAGCAGGCCGGAGGAGGGCACGCCCAGCGGCGAGGCCTCGGCGAAGGCGAGCAGCAGCATCAGCAGCGCGAGGTCGACGAGCGCGAAGAGCGCGGTGAAGGCCGACGGCAGCCGCAGCGTGGCCAGGGTCAGCATCACGATGACGACCAGCCAGGTGATCAGGAACAGCTTCACCGTGGCGAGCGCCGCGGTGGCGGCGATGGCGAACCAGTTGTGGTCCAGGCCGAGCACGAGCACCGCGTAGCTCAGCCAGAAGGTGCCGAAGATGCCGAACACGGCCGCCACCGCGCTCTGGCCGAGCGCCGCGCACCAGACCGCGGCCATGAGCAGGCCGAGGGCCGTGCCGGCCAGGATGATCGCGAGGGGGGCGCCGAGGACGCCGGCCGGCACGACGCCGACCAGTCCCAGGCCGAGCGCCACGGACCCGGCGATGAAGACCCCCAGGCCGAAGATGGAGGGGTCACCGGCCAGGGGTCCGACCACGGCCGGGGCCGCGGGCGCTTCCTCAGCGACGGCGGGACGGCCGGATTCGCCGGCGGTTGCGTCAAGAGTGGTCATCGATTCGCTCCCTGAGCTAAGAGCGTCCCGCGCATGCGGGCTTAATGCATCCGTACGCCGATCACCGGACACATGTGTTCTCACTTTGAACCAGCACCGCCGTGACCTGCGGCGACCGCGGTTAATTGCCCGAGGTGACGATCCCGTACTCGTGGATCTTGCGGTAGATGGTGGCGCGGGACATGCCCAGGGCCTCGGCGGCGCGGACCTTGTTGCCGTCGTGGTCCTGCAGGCTCCCCACGATCGCGTCGCGCTCGATGGACTCCAGCGGGGACAGCAGCCGGCGGCTTACGGTCCAGCATTCCGGGGGCAGGTCCTTCGGCATGATCGCGCCGGCCCGGCGGCGCTGCACGACCTGGCGCAGGACCGCCCAGAGCTGCTCGGTGTTACCTGGCCAGTTGTGCCTTAGCAACAGTTGCATGGCCTCGGGGGAACAGGTCAGCCGGCCCTGCTGGCTGAGCCGGGCCAGGAAGAACGGCACCAGCTCGTGCAGGTCCTCGATGTGGTGGCGCAGCGGCGGGAGCTCCACCGTGCCCTGGAAGAAGCGCAGCAGCCGGGTCAGGTCCGCGGTCGCCTGCTTGCGGTTCAGGGTGACCGCGACCCGGAGCTCGGCCTGGCGGCCGGCCGCCCAGGCCTCGCCCAGCGCGCTGGCCAGCGCGTGCATCTGCTTGGCGTTCAGCGCGTCGACGTGCCGGATGACCAGCATGCCCTTGCCCTCGAGCAGCTCACGGCGGGTCTTGATCAGCCAGTCCTGGCCCGCCGACTCGGCGTCGAGCACGTGGAACGGCGCGGCCGGGTTCCGGCGCTGGTGCACGGCCCGGGCCAGGGCCAGCTTGCCCACGCCGGGCTCGCCCTCCAGGGTCAGCCACTCGCCCGAGTCGTACAGCGTCTCCGCCTCGCGGCAGGCGCGCAGCCACAGCACGCCGCTGCCGACCAGGCCGGGCAGGTACATGGCCGAGCGGGGCGCGGGCACGTCGGCCGCGCCGACCACCGCCGAGACCAGCTTGACGTGCACCACGCCGTCGGAGACGGGGCCGTCGGACAGGCGGCGGCAGGACATCCGGGCCATCACGCCGCTGGGCAGGTCGACGCTCACCGCGCCGGTGGCCCGCCGGACCAGCGCCTCGGTGGCGTGGCCGATCAGCGCGGCCTGGTCGCCGGGGTCGAGCAGCGTGCGGGCGTGGTCGTTCAGCATGACGACGTCGTTGCCCAGGGCCAGGACGATGCCGCCGGTGCGCCGGCAGGCCCGGACGTACTCCTGGAGCAGGTCGACGTCCCGGCTGCTGCTGGCCGTGACCAGGGCCTGGGTGATCTGGTCGGCGGTCGCCTTGACCAGCGAGATCATCAGCGGGTCGGCGTCCTTGCGCCAGCAGGTCAGGTCGATCACGCCCACCGTCTTGCCGGAGACCGGGTCGTGGATCGGCACCCCGGCGCAGCCGAACTGCTCCAGGTGCTCGGCGTAGTGCTCGTGCCCGAACACGTGGGCCGGGCCGCCCGCCTCCAGCGCGGTGCCGATGCCGTTGGTGCCGACGCGTTCCTCGGCGTAGCTGAAGCCCGGGGCCAGCATGACGCTGTCCAGGGCGCGCTCCAGATCGTGGTCCGCGGTCAGCCGGGCCAGCACCAGGCCGTCGGCGTCGGTCAAGATGATGCTGATCGGCTGCCCGTCCAGCTGCTCGCGCAGGCGCCGCAGCACCGGCTCGGCGCTGCGCACCAGCCTGGTCTCCAGGTCCGGTTCGTGCAGGTAGCTCAGGTCGATGTGGTCGGCCGCCACTTGCCACTGGCGCGAGCGCCACCACGAGGCCAGGATCGGCTTGCGCACCGCATTGTCGTCCACCGCATCCGCGGTGAGGAACCGGACCCTGGCCTCGGCCAGCCGGTCCCGTGACGTCTGCGGCGGCAATGACGCGTGTGCCATTTTCGCCTCCCCACCCAAGTTCTCCGGCTGGAGGCTCAGCCTGGCCTTGAGGCTAGCCTGCGCGGATTGAATTCGGCCGTTTACCCGCCCCTTACAAAGTAAACCCGTTGTTGCGGGGCACTGTCTCAAGTTGAGACCGCCGATTTGGCGGTACTGACGTTTTGCTGGGCGCATGGACGCCCACGGCGAGACCAACCATTCCCCCGATCCCGAGACCTATAACCCGTGGAGCATCGTCAACCTGGTGTTTCATCACCTCGCCCAGGAGGGTCTGCACCCGGTCCTGGGCGAGTCCGGCGACCCGGGTGCACCCGCGGCCGATTTGCTCCGCGCGCTGGGCATCAAGCCGGCCGCCGAGGGTAACCGGCAGCGCTCCGAGCAGACCAAGCAGGACCTCGCGGCCATCCGCGCCGCGTTCGAACAGGGATGAAAAACAGCCAGCACTGTCTCATTTCGAGAGCTCATGACCTTGGCTTTCGGGATGTGATGCACCACACAAGGACTTTCGGGGCTGTTGGCTGCAGCCCGCGGGGGCCCCTATGGCCCCCCGAACCCCGGAACCCGCCGAGAAAGGGGTGACGATGAGTCGCCAGAGTGTGGCTAGGGCGCACCAGAAGATCCAAGAACTCTCCTGGGAACCCAAGTACCACGAGCCAGTCGCGCAGTACGGGACTGACTACACCTTCCGCAAGGCGCAGAAGAAGGACCCGCTCAAGCAGGTACTGCGGTCCTACTTCCCCATGCAGGAGGAAAAGGACCACCGCGTCTACGGCGCCGAGGACGGCGCGATCCGCGGCAATATGTTCCGGCAGGTGCAAGAGCGCTGGCTGGAGTGGCAGAAGCTGTTCCTGAGCATCATCCCGCTGCCGGAGATCTCCGCGGCGCGGGCGATGCCGCTGCTGTTCCGCACGGTGCCGAACCCGGAACTGCACAACGGCCAGGCGATCCAGATGATCGACGAGGTACGGCACTCGACGATCCAGCAGAACCTGAAGCGCCTGTACATGCAGAACTACATCGACCCGGCAGGCTTCAACTCCAGCCTGCGCAACTTCCAGGACGACTACTGCGGCACCATCGGCCGCCAGTTCGCGGAAGGCTTCATCACCGGCGACGCGATCACCGCGGCGTCGATCTACCTGACCATCGTGGCCGAGACGGCGTTCACGAACACCCTGTTCGTGGCCATGCCGGCCGAGGCCGCGGCGAACGGCGACTACCTGCTGCCGACGGTGTTCCACTCGGTGCAGTCCGACGAGTCGCGGCACATCTCCAACGGCTACGCCACGCTGCTGATGGCGCTGGCCGACGAGGAGAACCACCAGCTGCTCGAGCGCGACCTGCGCTACGCGTGGTGGAACAACCACCGGGTGGTCGACGCGGCCATCGGGACGTTCATCGAGTACGGCACCAAGGACCGCCGCAAGGACCGCGAGTCCTACGCGGAGATGTGGCGCCGGTGGATCTACGACGACTACTACCGCAGCTACCTCGTGCCGCTGGAGAAGTACGGCCTGGTCATCCCGCATGACCTGATCGAGGAAGCCTGGAACCAGATCTGGAACAAGGGCTACGTGCACGAGGTCGCGCAGTTCTTCGCCACCGGCTGGCTGGCGAACTACTGGCGTATCGACGGCATGACCGAAGAAGACTTCGAGTGGTTCGAGTACAAGTACCCGGGCTGGTACGACAAGTACGGCAAGTGGTGGGAGAACTACAGCCGCCTGTCCGAGCCGAACGGGCACCACCCGATCGTGGCCGAGGACGTCGACTACTGGTACCCGAACCGGTGCTGGACCTGCATGGTCCCGTGCCTGGTCCGCGAGGACATGGTGTACGCCGAGATCGACGGCGTGGTCCGCACGTACTGCCACGAAGAGTGCAAGTGGACCGACGTGACCGCGTTCCGGCCGACCTACCAGGGCCGCGCCACTCCGAACATGGGCCAGCTCATCGGGACCCGCGAGTGGGAGACCATGTACCACGGCTGGAACTGGGCCGACGTGGTGTCGGACATGGGCTTCGTCCGTGACGACGGCAAGACCATGGTGGCGCAGCCGCACCTGAAGCTGGGCGACCAGTCGAAGATGTGGACGCTGGACCACCTGCGTCGCATGGGTCCCGTGCAGAGCCCCAACGTCCTGTTCAACGAGATGAGCCCGGAGGAGCGGGCCGCGTTCCACGCCAAGTACATCAAGGCCGGACCGGCAGGCCGGTTCCCGAAGGAAGACGCCTGACGTCTTTAGGTCCACCGGGGGGCAGGAGGCTGACCTTTCCCTCCTGCTCCCCGGTTTCAACTCGCGCTGTTTCTCCCTGCAAGTTCCTGCTGTATGCCATGAAGGTGATGGATGGGCGACAAGCACGTCGTGCGGTTCGAGCCGGTCGGCATCGAGATCGAGGTCGACGAGGAACAGACCGTCCTGCGGGCCGCATTCGACCAGGGCCTCATGCTCATGCACGGCTGCAAGGAGGGGCAGTGCGCGGCCTGCAAGTCGTTCCTGCTCGACGGGGACGACGTGGAGCTGGACAAGTACTCGACGTTCGCGCTGCCCGACTTCGAGCGGGAAGAAGGCTTCACGCTGCTGTGCCGGGCGCACGTCTACGAAGACGTGACGATCGAGTTGCTCAACTTCGACGAGGAGATGATCAGGTCCGGGCTGCCGATCCAGGAGGTCGAGACCGAGGTCGTGGCCAACGACCCGGTCACGCACGACCTGCGGCACCTGGTGCTGCGCCTGGTCTCCCCGGACACCGATTTCAAGTTCTTCCCTGGGCAGTACGTGGACATCTCCGTGCCCGGCACGGACGAGGTCCGGTCGTTCTCGATGGCGAACACGTCGGCGCGCGAAAGCGGGCAGCTCGAGTTCATCATCAAGGTCTATCCGGACGGACTGTTCTCGGAATTTCTCGATAAGCAGCTGAAGGTCGGCGACCGGCTCACGGTGACCGGGCCGTACGGGGTGTTCATGTTGCGCGACGCCCCGGACACCGACCTGATCTTCGTCGGCGGCGGGGCCGGGATGGCACCGATCCTGTCCCTGCTGCGCTCGATGGCCGAACGCGGTATCGACCGCAAGGCCGTGTACTACTACGGCGCGCGCCGTCGCGCCGACCTGTGCTTCGAAGAAGAGCTCCGGGCCCTGGAGCAGACCGTGCCCAACTTCCGGTTCGTGCCCGCCCTGTCGGACGAGGACTGGGAGGGCGAGAACGGCCTGATCACCGACGTGGTGTCTCGTTCGGAGTCAGGGCTGGCCCGGGCGCACGCCTACATCTGCGGTCCCCCGCCCATGGTGGAGGCCGCGATCCCGCTGCTGACCAGGCTCGGGGTCCCGGAGAAGCACGTTTATTTCGACAAGTTCACGACTACCGGGGATCCGGACAAAGCACCGCCAGCTCCCTAACGTGAAAGGGAAGAACTATGACAGAGGCTCAGCAACGCAGCGTCCCGATGGTGAACTTCACCGACGCGGAGGCTGGTGCGAAGGTATTCCCCGACTCCACCGAACGCCGCTACAACTACTACAACCCGGCCGGGCGCAAGCAGACCCACTACGAGGACGTGACGGTCGAGGTCCAGCCGGACCCGCGGCACTACCTCAGCCAGGGCTGGCTGTACGGGTTCTCCGACGGCCGCGGCGGCTACCCGCTGGACTGGACCGCGCTCAAGGCGTGGGGCAGCGACCGGCCCGAGCCCAAGCGCTTCCCCGGCTCGGGCGGCAAGGGCTATGACTGGCCCGCGCTGGGCTGGCACGAGTTCCGCGACCCGAACGAGGAGTGGGAACTCACCCTGTACCGCTACAACGCCAACGTGGTGCGGCAGCTGAACCAGAACATCCAGAACGCCCTGCAGGCCAAGGCGTTCGACCAGTGGAACCCGCCTGGGTGCAGTTCGTGGAGCGCAACGTGGGCGCGTGGATGCACGTCGACCACGGCCTGGGGCTTTACCTGTACGCCAACGCGAACCGGCGGGCCCCGACCAACATGCACAACAACGCGATCTCGGTGAACAGCATGCACCGGATCCGGGCCGCCCAGGACCTGGCGCTGTACAACCTGACCCTGTCCGAGGTCGTCGACGGCTTCAACGGCACCGCGCACCTGGAGACCTGGAACGAGGACCCGGCCTGGCAGGGCGTCCGGGAGGTCGCCGAGCAGCTGACCGGCATCGACGACTGGTGCGAGGCCATCTTCGCGGCCAACGTGGTGTTCGAGCCGCTGATCGGCGAGCTGTTCCGCAGCCACCTGGTGATGCACGCCGCGCCGCGCAACGGCGACTTCGTGACGCCGACCGTGGTCGGCGCCGAGGAGTACGACTTCGCCGAGCGCGACCTGCGCTACACCGTCCCGATGTTCCAGCTGCTGACCCGGGACCGCGAGTTCGCGGACCACAACCGGGAGCTGATCATGGGCTGGATGTCGACCTGGGTGCCGCGGGCCATCTCGGCCGCCCGGACCCTGCAGCCGCTGTGGTCGCAGCCCGAGGCCAAGCCGGGCCGGTTCGAAGATGGCCTGGACGCCGCCAAGAACCGCTTCGCCGGCATCGTGACCGATCTCGACCTGGACACCCCGAAGGAGCTCGCGCAATGACCACGGCCACCCAGAGCCCGTTCAAGTCGGACAACACGGCGTCCAACAGGTGCGGCGTCACGCTCATGAACAACCAGGTGGGCGAGATCGTCGCCCAGGTGATGGCGACCAAGCCCAACGTCACCGTGACCTACCTGCCGTCCATGATGCGCGTCGACGCGATCGGCCGGATGGACTTCGTCTACGACGAGATCTCCGAGGCGGCGGGCGAGGAGCCCGGCTGGTTCGACGCCGCGGAGTTCGAGGAGTCGATGTCCACCCACTACGGCCGGATGATCCACGAGGACGACCGGACGATCATGTTCGCCAACCCCGAGGACGCGGCCGAGTTCATCGGGTTCGACCTGGTGGCCCGGTCCTGACGGTCCGGTCCTGCCGGTCCGGTCCTGCCGGTCCGGTCCTAACGGTCCTGACGGGGTAAGACCACTCCAGGCGCGGCTGTACCCCGGCATCGTACGAGCCGCGCACCCCTACCGGGCAGATGATGGAAATATCCGGATTTTGCTCGCGGCATGTTGTGGCACTGAGCCGGTAATAAACCGGCTCAGTGCCACTGCCAAGTCACCATGAAGGAGGCGCTTTGTACGAGAGCAACGGCGAGAAGTACTTCGTCGTCGATTCGCACATGCACTACTGGAACGCGGCCCCCGACAACTGGGTCCCCGGCGCCGAGCAGTACGCCAAGGGCTGGATCGAATGCTTCCACGCCTACCAGGGGCTCGGCCCGCCCGAGACGCACTGGACGATCGAGCACTTCCAGAAGTACTCCGAGGACGACCTGATGAAGGACGTCTTCGAGGACGGGCACGTGGACGTGGCCATCTTCCAGCCCACGAACCTGAAGGAGTGGTACAAGGAGGGCTTCAACACCACCGAGCGCAACGCGCTGATGGGCGAGAAGCATCCGGGCAAGTTCATCTACAACACCAACTTCGACCCGCGCAACGGCGACGACGGCCTGGCCGAGCTCAAGCGGAACGTGGAGCGGTTCGGGTCGCGCGGGGTGAAGCTCTATACGGCGGAGTGGAACAACGGCTCGCGCGGGTACAAGCTTTCCGACCCCGCCGCCTACCGGTTCCTTGAGGCCGCGCAGAACCTCGGCATCAAGAACGTCCACGTGCACAAGGGCCCGACGATCTGGCCGCTGGACAAGGACGCCTTCGACGTGTCCGACATCGACCACTGCGCGACCGACTTCCCGGACCTCAACTTCATCATCGAGCACGTGGGCCTGCCGCGGATCGAGGACTTCTGCTTCATGGCCACCCAGGAGCCCAACGTGTACGCCGGGCTTTCCGTGGTGATCGGCGGCCTGATGCACGCGCGGCCGAACTTCTTCGCCAAGGTCATGGGCGAGCTGCTGTTCTGGGTCGGCGAGGACAAGATGACGTTCGGCAGCGACTACGGCATCTGGGAGCCGAAGTGGCAGGTCGAGGGGCTTCGTGGCCTGGGAGATGCCGGACCGCGAGGAGTTCGCCGACTTCCCCAGGCTGGGCGTCGAGGGCAAGAAGAAGATCCTCGGCCTGAACGCGGCCAAGCTCTACGACATCAAGGTGCCTGACGAGTTCCAGCTCCCCGCGTCGGCCGGCACGCCGGGCGCGCACGAGGTACTGGGCGAGGGCTCACCGCAGCCGACCGGGGCATGAGCTCCCGGCTTGAAGGTTCTTGCTTCGCAGGAGCGCCTGCTGGCGGCGCTGGAGGCGGTGCGCGACCCCGAACTGGACGAGCCGATCACCTCGCTCGGGTTCGTGGCGTCGTGCACCGTCTCCGCGGACGGCGACGCCGAGGTCCGGCTGCGGCTGCCCACGTACTTCTGCGCGCCCAACTTCGCCTACCTGATGGTGGCGGACGCCTACGACGCGGTGTCGGTCCTGCCCGGCGTGCGGCGCGCTTCGGTCGTGCTTGAGGACCACTTCGCCTCGGACGCGATCAACGGCGGGGTGGCCGCCCAGGCCGGCTTCGTCCGGTCCTTCGACGGCGAGGCCGTGGCCGAGCTGGATCAGCTGCGGGCCGATTTCCTGCGCAAGGCGGTGATGGCCGGCACCGATCAGGTGTGCCGGCCGCTGCTCGCGGCGGGTACGGACCCGGCGGCACTGCTCGCGATGACCCTCGGCGAGGTGCCGCCGTCTCGTGCGCTGACCCGGTTGCGGGAGCGCCGGGCCGAGCTGGGCCTGCCCGCCGGGGATTCTGCTTCGCTGCTCATCGACCCGGCGACGGGTGCTCCGGTTTCTCCCGGCTCGGTGCCCTTGCACCTGCGCAAGGCGCAGCTCACGCGGACCAGCATCGAGGCCAATTCCGGGATCTGCCGCGGCATGCTGCGGCATAGGTACGCAACGCCAGGACAAGGACAGTCTGAGGAGGACCAATGAAGGCCGTCCGCTTGCACGAGTTCAACCAGATGCCGGTGGTCGACGACGTGCCCGAGCCTAAGATCAGCGGCCCGCTCGACGTGATCATCAAGATCGGCGGGGCCGGGGTGTGCCGCACCGACCTGCACATCATGCTGGGCCAGTGGGACGAGCGGATGCACACGCCGCTGCCGTACATCCTGGGCCACGAGAACGCGGGCTGGGTGCACGAGGTCGGCCCGGGCGTCACCAACCTCGAGCCCGGCGACACCGTGATCCTGCACCCCCTGATGACCGACGGCCTGTGCCACGCCTGCCGCGCGGGCGACGACATGCACTGCGAGAACGGCGAATTCCCCGGGTTGTCCCGGGACGGCGGCATGGCCGAGTACCTGCTCACGTCGGCCCGGGCCTGCGTCAAGCTGAATCCCTCGACCCGCCCGCAGGACGTCGCGGCGCTCGCCGACGCCGGCATCACCGCGTACCACGCGGTGCGCAAGGCCATCCCGCTGCTGTACCCGGGCACCACCGCCGTGGTGATCGGCGCGGGCGGGCTGGGCCACATCGGCATCCAGTGCCTGGCCGAGCTGACCGGGACCAGCATCATCGTCGTCGACGCCAACCCCGACGCGCTCAAGCTGGCCTCGGAGCTGGGCGCGCACCACACGGTGGTGGCCGACGGCACCCAGCGCGAGGCGGTCACGGACCTGACCGGCGGTCTCGGCGCGCACGTCGTGCTGGACTTCGTGGCCGAGCAGGGCGCCGAGATGGACGGGTGGAACATGACCCGCGCGGCCGGCTCGTACTTCGTCATCGGCTACGGCGGCGAGCTGCGGATCCCGACGCTGGACATCATCTCGACCGAGCGCAACATCATCGGCAACATCGTCGGCACCTACAACGACCTGGCCGAGCTGATGGCCCTGGCCCAGAGCGGCAAGGTCACCTTGCACACCAAGATCTACCCGCTGACCGAGGCGGCCCAGGCCCTCGCCGACCTGGACGCCGGCCGGGTTCGCGGCCGGGCGATCCTCGTCCCCTGACCCTTCGTTTCTCCACCCTTTCTCCACCCTAGGGAGCTCCTGTTATGGCCAAAGAACTGCGCTTCGGCGCTGAAGCTCGCGGCCTGCTGCTGGCTGGCGTGGACCAGCTGGCCGAAGCCGTCAAGTCGACTCTCGGCCCCAAGGGGCGGAACGTCATCCTGGAGAAGATCACCGGCTCGCCGGTGGTGACCAACGATGGCGTGACCATCGCGCGCGAGATCCACCTGAAGAACCAGTTCGAGAACATGGGCGCGCAGCTGGTCAAGGAAGCGGCGATCAAGACCAACGACATCGTGGGCGACGGCACCACCACCGCCACGGTGATCGCCCAGGCCATCATCCACGAGGGCATGCAGGCCATCGGCAACGGCGCCAACCCGGTGCTGGTCAAGCGCGGTATCGACCTGGCCGTGGCCCGGCTGGTCGAGCACCTGCAGAAGGTCGCGCACCCGATCTCGACCGAAGACGACTACTGCCGGGTGGCGGCGATCTCGGCCAACGACGACGAGTACGTCGGCCGGGTCATCGCCAAGGCGCTGTACACGGTGGGCGACGGCGGCATCGTCACGGTCGAGGACGCGCCGCTGCCGGGCATGGCCGTGGACTTCGTGGAGGGCTTCGAGTTCGACAACGGCTACCTGTCGCCGTACATGGTGACCAGGCCGGCCAGCCTGGAATCCATCGTCGACGACCCGTACATCCTGCTGTGCAGCGAGAAGATCACCAAGGTCCAGCAGCTGATGCCGATCCTGGACAAGGTGATGCGGTCGCCGCGGCCGCTGATCATCATCGCCGAGAACGTCGAGGGCACCGCCCTGTCGATGCTGGTGCACAACCACGTCAACGGCATCTTCCAGTGCGTCGCGGTGCGGGCCCCCGGGTTCGGCGACCGCCGGCTGCACAAGCTGGAGGACATCGCCGCGCTGACCGGCGGCGCCGTGTACAGCAAGCACTCCGGGTTCACCCTGGAGACGATGACCGCCGAGCAGCTCGGCCGGGCCCGTCAGGTGCGGGTGACCGCGGACAGCACGACGATCATCGGCGGCGGCGGTTCGGCGGACGCGATCGCGTTCCGGCTCGACCAGCTCCGGGCCGAGCTGAACCGGGCCACGTTCGGCACGGACGAGGACGTGCTGACCGAGCGGATCGGCGCCCTGTCCGGCAAGGTCGCGGTGATCAGGGTCGGCGCGGCCACCCCCGCCGAGCTCAGGGAACTCCGGCACCGGGTCGAGGACGCCCTGTCCGCCACCCGGGCCGCGATGGCCGAGGGCATCGTGGCCGGCGGCGGCGCCGCGCTGCTGCACTCGATCAGCGCGCTTGATGACCTCTCGGTGAGCGGCGACTACGCGACCGGGGTCGGGATCGTCCGCCGCGCGCTGGGCGAGCCCGCCTACCTCATCTCGGCCAACGCCGGCTACCCGGCCGCGGAGATCGTGGCCCAGACGGCGGAGATGGGTGTCGACGAGGGGTTCGACGCCCTGGAGGGCCGGCACGGCAACATGATCGAGATGGGCATCATCGACCCGCTCCGGGTGGTCCGCTCCGCGCTGCAGAACGGCGCGTCGGTGGCGGGCCTGCTGCTCACCACCAACACGCTGGTGGCCGAGGAGCAGACGCCGTGGGGCGGCAGCGCGGCGCTGATGACCGAGTTCGGCTCGCTGGACGAGGGCCTGCACCAGCCGTCGCCCGACGCCAGCACACCGCAGTCATTGGGGCTCGGTCCCTCCGTTGGCTGAGTCCATTGACTGATACGGTCCCGCTCGTCCGGCAGGTAGATGCCGCGCTTCCCGGAGAGGCGCGCGTCCTGGCGGCCGCGGAGAGCGCCCTGTCGGGCGAGCGGCGCGGGGTCCGGGCGGTGCTGCCGTTCCTGGGCCCGGCGTTCATCGCCGCGGTGGCGTACATCGACCCGGGCAACTTCGCCACCAACATGGCGGGCGGCTCGCAGTTCGGGTACATGCTGCTGTGGGTGGTGCTGGCCGCGAACCTGATGGCCGTCCTGGTCCAGTCGATGAGCGCCAAGCTGGGCATCGCCACCGGCCGCAGCCTGCCCGAGGCGTGCCGCGACCGGTTCCCGTTCCGCGTGGTGGTGCTGCTGTGGCTGCAGGCCGAGGCGGTCGCGATGGCCACCGACCTGGCCGAGTTCGTCGGCGCGGCCCTGGGCCTGCACCTGGTGTTCGGCCTGTCGCTGTGGCTGTCGGCGGCGCTGACCGCCGTGGCCACGTTCACCATCTTGGGCATGCAGGTCTGGGGCTTCCGCCGGCTCGAGGCCACGCTGACCGGGCTGGTCGCGGTGGTGGTGCTGGCGTTCGGGCTGGAGATACTGCGGAGCAGGCCGTCGGTCTCGGGGATGGCGCACGGGCTGTTCGTGCCGCAGGTCTCCGGCAGCGGATCGGCCCTGCTGGCGGTCAGCATCATCGGGGCCACGGTGATGCCGCACGTGATCTACCTGCACTCCTCGCTCACCCAGAACCGCATCGTGGGCGCCACCCCGGACGCGCGGCGCAAGATCTTCCGGTTCGAGATGGTGGACATCACGATCGCGATGGGCGTCGCGGGCGTGATCAACCTGGCCATGCTGGCCATGGCCGCGGCGGTGTTCCACGCCCGCGGGCTGTTCGGCGCCGGGAACGACCTGGGGGTGGTGTTCAACGGCCTGAACGTTTTCCTGGGGGCGCACAGCGGGCTGGTGTTCGGCCTGGCCCTGCTCGCCTCCGGGCTCGCCTCCTCCTGCGTCGGCACGATGTCCGGCCAGGTGGTCATGCAGGGCTTCATCCACCGCCAGATCCCGGTCTTCGCCCGCCGGGCGATCACCATGATCCCGGCCCTGGTCGCTGATCGGGGTGGGGTTCAGCCCGACCCGCGCGCTGGTGCTCAGCCAGGTGTTCTTGTCCTTCGGGATCCCGTTCGCGCTGATCCCGCTGCTGTTCTTCACCTCCAGCCGGTCGCTGATGGGGTCGCTGGTGAACCGGCGGCCGGTGGCGGTCCTGGCCGGGCTGGTCACCGCGCTGATCGTGGGACTCAACGTCTACCTCCTGATCACGGCGGCGTAGTCTGCCCCTTATGAGTCCGGTCTCGCGCGGCTTCCACCGCCGCCACCAAGAGGCGGAGCCTGCGGGCCGGGTGCCGCCCGGCCAGTACGTGACCCACGACTTCCCGGTCCTGTCGGCCGGGCCCACGCCGCACACGCGGTTGTCCGACTGGACGTTCTCGATCGAGGGCGGCCAGTCGCCGGTTTCGTGGACGTGGCAGGAATTCCAGGCGCTGCCGACGGAGACGGTCACGGTCGACATTCACTGCGTGACCCGGTGGTCCAAGCTCGACACCAGCTGGAAGGGCGTGTCGCTGGACGTCCTGCTCGACGCGGTCTCCTCCACCGCCCCCTACGTGCTGGCCTTCTGCGACGGCGGCTACACGACCGACCTGCCGGTGGCCGACCTGACCGGCGGCAAGGCCTGGGTGGCGTATTCCTACAACGGCGCGGCGCTTCAGGCCGAGCACGGCGGGCCGGCCCGGCTGCTCGTCCCGCACCTGTACTTCTGGAAGAGCGCCAAGTGGGTGCGCGGGCTGCGGCTGCGGGACACCGACGAGCCGGGCTTCTGGGAGATGTACGGCTACCACATGTACGGAGACCCATGGCGGGAACAGCGGTACGCGGGCGACTGACGTGGCAGACCGCCACAGTCAGCCACGGTGACGGACGAGACGCCTGCGGTACGGACGCTCGTCTTGGCGGTCCCGGACTGGGGCGGTCACCGGGCCGGGCAGCACCTGGACATCCGGCTCACCGGCGACGACGGCTACCAGGCCGAGCGTTCCTACTCGATCGCCTCGGCGCCCGGCGAGCCGGTGGCGATCACGGTCGAGCGGCTGGAGGACGGCGAGGTCTCGCCGTACCTGACCCAGGACGTGCTCGCGGGCGACGAGATCGAGGTCCGCGGGCCGATCGGCGGCTACTTCGTGTGGGACGGCGTGGCCGGCGATGGCGAAGCGCCGCTGCTGCTGGCCGCCGGGGGTTCGGGGG
This sequence comes from uncultured Actinomycetes bacterium, assembly GCA_963822765.1. Classification (GTDB taxonomy): domain Bacteria; phylum Actinomycetota; class Actinomycetes; order Streptosporangiales; family Streptosporangiaceae; genus Palsa-504. The sequence continues at coordinate 17,450 of CAWGJL010000014.1, forward strand.
TCGTGCCGCTGCGGGCCATCCTGCGGCACCGCTGCCGGGTGGGGAGTTCGGTGCCGGTCCGCCTGCTGTACTCGGTGCGCAGCCAGGCCGAGGTGATCTACCGATCGGAACTCTCCGCGCCCGCGGATGACGTGCAGGTGATCTACACGCTGACCCGGCAGCAGCCGGCCGGCTGGACGGGGTACGCACGGCGGGTGGATCAGGCGATGATGACCGAGGTGGCGTGGCCGGGCTTCGGGCGCCCTTGCTTACGTGTGCGGGCCGACGAACTTCGTGGAGGCGGTGGCGGCGGACCTGGTGGCGCTCGGTTACCCGCCGCAGCGGGTCAAGACCGAGAGGTTCGGCGCGACGGGCACGCCGTTATTTGTGTCCGGTCTATGGAGGTCGCTGTGATGGAGGCGCTGGAGGACGGCGTGCTGGACGGCAACGCGATCGGCGGGATGCTGATCGAGCTGTTCGGGGCCGAGATGACCACGGCGGTGGGTACCTGCGGCTCGTGCGGGACCGGCGGGCAGGTGGCCGAGATGGCCGTGTACCAGGCCAGGATGGGGATGGTGGTCCGCTGCCGCGTGTGTGACAACGTGCTCATGGTGTTCGTCGAGGTCCGCGGGGTCACCTGCGTCGACCTGCGGGGGCTGGCCAGCCTGGTGTGATGCGCGGCGCGATCAGGCGCTAGGCGCCGGTGGCGCCGTCGATGCGCTCCCGGAGCAGGTCCGCGTGGCCGTTGTGGCGGGCGTACTCCTCGATCATGTGGACGTAGATCCAGCGCAGGTTGACGTCCTGATCCATGAAAGCGGCCGGTGTCGGCGAGCGCACGGGCGGCGCAGTGCTCGCGGGCGCGGGCGATCTCCGCGCGCCAGGTCTCAAGGGCGCTGCCCAGGGTAGCGCCCTCGGCCAGGTCGAAGCCGCCGTCGGGACCGCTCGGATCGGCCTGCGGGTCGTAGATCGGCGGGGCCTGTTCGCCGGCGAGCACCCGGCGGAACCAGTTCCGCTCCACCTCCGCCATGTGCTGCACCAGGCCGGTCAGCGTCAGGCCGGACGGCGACACGGACGCCGTCGCGGTCTGCTCATCGTCCAGGCCCTCGCACTTGATGGCCAGGGTGGCGCGGTGAAAGTCAAGCCAGCTTTCGAGCGTGCTGCGCTCGTCGGTGTTCAGAGGCGGCAGGGGACGTTCGACGGTACTCACCCGGTCGATTATCGCCGTCTTTCCTCGCAACCTGGGCCGCCTTGTAACTGTAAGACAATTTGTCGTACATTCGTGGTATGGCCGACACGATCACTATCCGGACCGACGAGGAGACTGAGCACGCGCTGGACGTACTTACCAGTGAGGGTATCTCCCGGTCGGCCGCCATCCGGCAAGCCGTGCTCGAGGCGGCAAGCCGCCGCGAACGCGCAGCCCGGATGCGCCGCGAGGTGTTGCGGATGGACATCGGCCAGCCCGACGGCGTGAACGTGGCGGAGGAACTAGCCCGCGATCGCGCCAGCGAACGCTGATGATCTACCTGGACTCGGCGGCCGTCGTCAAGCTTGTCCACGCCGAACCCGAGTCACCGGCACTACGGGCCTGGCTGGAGGAGCGGGCTGAGACGGGCTGGATCAGCTCGGTGCTGACGGAGATCGAGTCCTTCCGCGCGCTGGCCAGGTACGCACCTGATGCAGTCTCCCGGCTGCCTGCCGTGCTGGACCAGATCGACCTGGTCGGCCTGGAACCGCCGATCCGGATCCTGGCCCAGACCGCCCGGCCAGCCACGGTCCGCAGCCTGGACGCGATCCACCTCGGCACCGCCCTGCACACCCGCCGTACTCTTACCGCATTCGTGACCTACGACAGGCGCCTGCTGGACGCGGCCAGGACCGCAGGCCTCCCGGTGGAATCGCCCGTTCAGCCGACGCCGGCCACGGCACTGCAGGGCGAGCCGGGCCAACCGTGAGCGGGACTGTCATTTCACGCTTGACAGACCCGGCTCGAGTTCGGGGGTGCGGAGTTCGATCTGGCCGCGGCCGTTCAGGAAGACGCCGAAGATGATGCTGATGGCATCGGCCGGGACCTGGGCGGCGACCTCGTGGCGGGTCCAGCCGAGGGTGCCGGCGACGGTGGCGAAGTGGTTCTCGGGATCGTGCCAGGGATCCGGCGGGGCCGGCCGCCGTCCTTGGCGGGGGATGCGGAGCACCAGCCCGGCGCGGTCGGCGACGCCGGTGGTGCGCAGGTCGGCGCGGAAGGTGACGGCTCGGCCGCGGTAGTCGTCGGGTTCGATCTCCTGGCTGAGGACGGCGAAACCGGCGGGTCCGGGCACCGCCGCGGCCAAGATCACCCGCCCGTCCTCGGTGGTGCAGGAATAGTCCTGGTCGTGGAACCCGGCCTGGCGCAGGAAGGTGCCATCGAGCCGCCATCGGCGCAGGCCGTCGGTGAACGCCAGGTTGCGCGGCTCGAACCGGGTGTGCTCGGGCGGCCCGGGAGGTGCCTGCTGGCGGCCGCGGAACGGGGCGAGCGGGTCGGGGCCGGTGACGGGCTCGGCGAGCCGGTCCATCAGCGGGTCGTCGACGGACAGCGCCGCGCCGGTGATGACCGCCAGGGCCAGACCGTCGGCCAGGCGGGTGGTGACCTGCCGGGTCCCGCCGGGCCCGGCGATGTCTACCCGGGTGGCGGTCACCGCCGGGCCCAGGTCGGTGACGGTCACGCCGGTCACGGTGATCCCGGCCGCGTGCAGCAGCCGGCCGGTCATCTGCCCGCCATCCTCGGCAGGTACTGTGTCGGCGGGGCGTCCGGCGTCGTCGGCGGGCTGTCCGGTGTCGTCGGCGGGGCGTTCGGCGTCGCGGTCGCCGGCGTGGGCGAGCAGGCGCCAGAACACGCCGTGTGCGGGCAGCCGGACCGGCAGCGCCCGGTACCCGCCATCCTCGGCAGGCACCGTGTCGGTAAGCACCACCAGGCCGGCTAGCTGGCGTTCTGGCCACGGGTCGGCGTGCGCGATGCGGACAGCGGTCACGGGGGTCCTCCGGGAGGTGGCGGGGATGAGGTCGGGGCGGTGCGCGGTGATGTACTCGCGCAGCCGGCGGCGGGCCTTGTGCAGGCTGGCCTTGGCGGCGCCGGGCGTGCCGGCGACCTGGCTGGCGGGCTGGTCGGCGTAGTAGAACAGGGTGACGGCCTGCCGCTGCCCGGGGGGCAGGCCGGCCACCGCGCGGCTGAGCACGTCGGCGCGGTCCAGGTCTTCGGCCGACGGCAGGGTGCCGGCGGAGGCCGGATGCAGGTTCTCGGGCCAGTCGCCGAGCAGCGTGAGCGGCGCGCGGCGCCGCTGGGCGCGGCAGACGTTGGCCACGATGCCGCCCAGCCAGCCGGCGAACCGGCCGGGGTCGCGCAGCCGGTCCAGGGCGATGAAGGCCTGCAGGAACGCGTCTTGCACGGCGTCGTCGGCGTCGTCCGGCTGCGGGCACAGCCGGGCCGCGCGGGCGCGCGCCATCGGCAGGTGCCGCTCGACCAGCAGCCGGAACGCGGCCGGATCGCCGTCGCGGGCCAGCCGGACCAGGTCGCCGTCCGTGATGTCCATGCGCTGTGTTACTCCGCGCTTTCCGGCCGGTCCGAGGACAGTTCCGGGTTGCGCAGCTCGATGCGGCCGGGGCCGGCCAGCGAGATACCGAACCGGATGACGCCAGCGTCGCCGGGGACGGGCAGCGTGACCTCATGCCAGGTCCAATCGCTGCTGCCGGGGCCGGTCAGGCTGCTGCCGCCCCCCCGGTCGCTGCGGTCGCTGCGGTCGCGCAGGGGTCCGCCGGACCGGCCCGCGGCCAGCTGCAGCCCGGCCTGGCCGGCCACGCCGGTGCTGCGCAGCTCCCCGCGGAAGGTGACCGCGGCGCCGCGGTAGTCGTCGGCGTAGATCTCCTGGACCAGGACGGCGGAACCGGAGGGCTCCGGGACCGCGGAGGCCAGGATCGCGGACCGGTCGGCGGCGGCGCAGGAATAGTCCTGCCAGTGCGGCCGGCCGGCCTCAAGGAAGCTGCCAGCCAGCTCCCACCGGTCCAGGCCGTCGGTGAACGCCATGTTCCGCGGCTCGAAACTCGGCCGCGGCCCGGGATCGCCCGGCGGCCGGACGGCCGAGGGCAGCAGGAACGGCGCGTGCACGTCTTCGCCGTGGACCGGGACCGCGAGCCGGTCCATCACCTCATCGGCCACCCGGACCGGCGCGCCGGCCGCGACCGCCAGTTTCAGGCCGTACCCGGCGCTCACCGTCACGTGCCGGGTTCCGCCGGCTGCGGTCAGCTCGACCCGCGCCGCGGCCGTGCCCGAGCGCAGCTCCGGCACATCCTGGCCGGCCGCTCGATGTCCACGGCGGTCACCGCCACCCCGGCCGCGTGCAGCAGCCGGGCTGCCGTGTCCTCCAGGACAACCCCCTGCACGGCGTCGCTGGCGGGCCGGTCCAGCAGCCCCCACAGCAACTTGAAATCCAGACCCGGCAGCCACAGCGGCACCGCCCGGTGACCGCCATCCTCGGCAGCCGCCGTGTCGGCGAGCACGACGAGGTGCTGGCCGTTCACCGAACCGCCGTCCGGCGGCCCGCCCGTCCGGGGATCAGCAAGCACGATACGGACAATCGTCACGATGGTCCTCCAGGAGCAGCAAGACAGCGAATCGGCCCACACTCGTTAGTGTCCGACGGCCCCGCCGCGGGTTACCCGCCCGGCCGTGAGTGCGGGGCGCTGAACGTGGTGAACCTGGGCTTTCACCGGGCTAGAACGTGGTGAAAGCCGGGGTTCATTCGGTTGGTCCGGGATGAGACAGGTCTTCTAGGATCGAGGAAGTTCCGGACTCGGGAGGGCAACGATGCCAGTGGTGCAGGCGAACGGGATCGACCTCAACTACGAGGTGCAGGGCGAGGGCGAGCCGATGGTGCTCATCCCGTACCTGGCCGCCGAGCAGGCCTGCTACGCGTTCCAGGTAGGTGAGTACGCCAAGCACTTCACCTGCTACAGCATCGACCCGCGCGGCGCGGGGCTGTCCAGCAAGCCCGACGGCGAGTACACCACGGAACTGCTGGCCGACGACGTCGCGGCGTTCATGCAGGCCACCGGGATCGGGCAGGCGCACATCTTCGGCGTCTCGCTGGGCGCGGCGGCCGGCATGTGGCTGGCGGGCAAGCACCCGGAGCTGGTCACGACGCTGTCGCTGCACAGCGCCTGGGACAAGACCGACCCGTTCCTGCGCGTGATCGTGGAGGGCTGGCGGATCATGGCCAGGGCGCTGGACAGCGTGACCGAGATGGTCATCGCGGGCATCCTGCCGTTCTGCCTGACCCCGGAGCTGTACGCCGCCCGGCCGGAGTACGTCGACGCGCTGGCCAACTTCGTCCGCGGCCGCCCGATGCCGCCGGTGGACGCGTTCATGCGGCAGTCCGGGGCCGTGCTGGCGCACGACGCGACGGCCGTCCTCGGCTCGATCCAGGCGCCGACCCTGATCACGTACGGGCGGCACGACATCGTGACCTCGACCCGGTTCGCCGCGCCGCTGACCGACGCGATCGCGAACACCGAGCTCATCGTGTTCGAGGACTGCGCGCACGCGGCCATCTACGAGAACGTAGAGGGGTTCAACGCCCAGACGCTGGACTTCCTGCAGCGCCACAGCGGCTGACGCGAGGGTGCTGGCCCGCGGGGGTTCGGCGAGGTGCTGCGCGGCGTCTCGTTCACCCGGATAGCCGGTGACTGCTGGCACTATGACGGTATGGAGGATCCTTACCGGAAGCTGAGCAGGCCCGAGGCCTCGGACGCGGTGACCAGACTGGGCTGGCGGCTCGTCCTGGGCGAGCTGAGAACCGAGGTCCGGACCGGATCCCTCGCGCTGGCCGCCGACGTCGCCGCCCGGGCGGCTGCGGTGGCCGGCGCCGAGGGGCATCTGCGGCTGGACGTGCGCGCGGACCGGGTGCTGCTGTCGCTGCAGACCGCGGCGGCGGCCTGGGTCACCGAGCGAGACGTCGAGCTCGCCCGCAATATCTCGACCGTGGTCGACGAGATGAGGCTGGAGACGGTCAGCGGGGCAGGCGGGGCGGGCGGGAACGGCCTGGAGGCCGACATTGACGGGGACGGGTCGGGCGGCGGGGGCGAGCGGGCGGTGCAGGTGGTCGAGATCGGGATCGATGCGCTGGACGCGGCGGCGATCCGGCCGTTCTGGGCGGCGGTGCTGGGGTACGTGGACGAACCGGGGCGGTCCGGGCCGTGGGACGGGCTGGTCGACCCGCTGGGCCAGGGGCCGTCGGTCTGGTTCCAGGAGATGGATGCGCCGCGACCGCAGCGCAACCGGATTCACTTTGACGTGTCGGTGCCGCACGACGAGGCCGAGCCCCGGATCCGGGCCGCGCTGGCGGCGGGCGGGAAGCTGCTCAGCGAGGCCAGCAGCCCCGGCGTTCTGGGTGCTGGCCGACGCCGAGGGCAACGAGGCCTGCGTCACCACCT
>CAWGJL010000015.1:0-46106 GCA_963822765.1 uncultured Actinomycetes bacterium
CGCGATCCTGCTCGCCAACCGGCACGGGCGCCAGCCACATGGAGACATGCGCGGGCTGGAAGGCGTCTCGGTCACGCCGAGCAGGTCGTACCGCAGGGCGTCCAGGTCGACGGTCTGACGGAGCCGGGCGTTGAAGTCGGCCACCACCGCCTCGGCGTCGTAGCGGGACCGGTTGAACCGGCGGTCCACCACCCTTTGCACCCGCCGCCGCAGCGGGTTGAACAGCGCCGCGATGACCAGCGTGGCCACGGCCACGGCCACCGAGCCCTTGACCTCCAGTACCCGGTCGGCCAGCAGGATGAGGCCCGCGAACACGCCCGCGAGCAGAGCCGTGATCAGCGCATAGGAGACCACCCGGCTGATGACCCGGTTGAGCTCGTACAGCCGGTACTTCAGCACCGCCACCCCCAGGCAGACGGGCAGGGCGCTCGTCCCGAGGGTCGCCAGCGCGCCGACCACCGGCTGGGTGCCCCACCCGGGTGCTTCTCCCATGGCCACCGGGACGATGAACACGCCGATGAGCAGCCAGACCACGAAGATGGCCGCGCCGCTGTAGAGCCACTTGAGCTGCTGACGGCGCTCACCGTCGGCGTGGCGGTAGGTCGGTATCTGGAACACCAGCCAGGCCACCCAGCTGACCACGGTCCCGACGATCACCACCCTTCCAGGACCGCGACCACTCGGGCGACGGGGTGGCCAGATCCCCGCTGGCTTCGACGCGGACGTCATGCGCCATGACGGCCAGCAGCCCGGACTGGAGGCAGCCAGGCCGATCAGCAACCCGGCGATGACCAGAACCACCGACCAGCGGTGCCACCGGCCCGACGGCAGCCGCCCGTCCGGGAAGATCCACAGCAGGATCGCGATGAACACCAGGAACAGCGGCCAGCACTCCTGGAGCACCACCGCGACCCAGCCCAGGGGCAGCGTCCCGTGGTGTATGCGGTAGTCCAGGACGATGTACTGGCTGCTGGGGTTGAACCCCACGACGAGGATGGCCAGCACGAGCCAGCCGATCGGATTGCGCGGACGGCGGGCGGCGAGCAGGGTCGCCACCGCAGTGGCGGGCACCACGCCCACCGCGGTGGTCAGCGTGTCGACCAGCGGCCCGCCCGTTCCGGCCTTATGGCTGAGGCTGTCCATCGGCACCTCGGCCATTCCTATCGCGAGCGTGACCAGGCCGAGTGCGACCGCGACGACGGGCGCGGCGCGGCGGAGGCGGGCGGGCGGCTCTGGTCTCATGCGGCCAACTCTAGGCACAGACCGCTCCGAGATCGTTACGGCCGTGGGCTATAACGGCAAGAGTGCCCCCACTTCCCACGCTCATCGTCGTCGCCGGCCCGGCGGGATCGGGAAAGACCACGCTGGCCCACGCGATCGCCGCCGCGGTGGGCTGCCCGGCCATCTGCCGCGACGAGATCAAGGAAGGGATGGTCCACGCCACCTGGGGTCACGCGGCCGCCGGCTTCGTGGCCCGCCCCGGCGACGAGCTGACGGCCCGGACGCTGCCGGTCTTCTTCGCCGTCCTTGAGCTCCTGATAAGCGCGGGGTGACCACCGTGGCCGAGGCGGCGTTCCAGGATCACGTGTGGCGGCCGCGGCTGGAACCGCTGCTGGACCTGACCCGGCTCCGGATCGTGAACTGCGCCGTGGACCCGGACCTGGCCCTGCGGCGCATCTGGCAGCGCGCCCGGGACAACCCCCTGCGCCGCGCCCATGCCGACCCCGGCCCGGAAGGCCCCGGACGCCCGCCCGGCCCCGAACGCCCGTTCACCCGGATCTCGCTGGACGTTCCCTCGCTCGAGGTCGATACCGCCGACGGCTACCGGCCCGGCCTCGACCAGATCGTGGCCTTCGTCAACGGCCAGGCCTGAGCCCCGATGGTCAAAGCGCCGCCGATCCGCCCTCCAGCCTGTCCCTGCTGGGCATGGTCAGGCACATGGCCGAGTGGAGCGCAACTGGTTCCGGCCCGTGCTGGGCGGCGAGGAGATGGCCACGATCTTCGCACCGGACATGAACTGGGAGGCGGCGTTCGACGACGTGGCGACCGCCGATGTGGCCGAGGCGTTCCGGCTCTGGCGGGCCGAATGCGATCACGCGCGGACCCTGGTGGCCGCGGCGCCGTCCTTCGACGTCCGGGGTTTCCGGCACAGCGGCTATGTCTCGCTGCGCTGGGTGATGACGCACATGATCGAGGAGTACGCGCGCCACAACGGGCACGCCGACCTGCTCCGGGAGCGCCTCGACGGGTCGACCGGAGAATAGGCCAGGGAGGCTAGCCCCCAGCAAAAGCCGGGGCCTAGCCCCCCTTGCAAGCGTTATATCTTGAGGTAATCTGGCCCTAGTGGCAGCGCACCACCTGCCCGCTTCCGAGCCAGCGACCGGCCCGCGCCGTCGGCGGCAACGAGGACAAGGGTCTAAGACTCGGGTGCCTCTTAGTCATGGCAGCGCTAGCAATAGCAGGCCGTTCACCATGGCGAGCAGACGCGGGCCGTCTCGCCAGGGAAGCAACGATCATGACTGAGGACAAGGCCCGGAAGATCGCCACCCGCCAGCGCATGGCTGAGACGGGCGAGCCGTACAGCGTGGCCCGCCGGGCCGTAGAAGACGACCACGACGACAGCATGGCCGGGGACGCAGGTATCCATGACGGCACCGGGGACGCAGGTACCCATGAGGCCGGGGACGCGGACAGCCGCGAGGCGCAGGCCCGCGCCCACGAGCATGCCGTCCAGGCCCGCGAACTGGCCGAGCAAGCGCGCCACTTCGCCGAGCAAGCACGCGAGCGGGCCGAACGAGCCGAGGAGGACGCCGACCGGGCCGAGGAAGCCGCCGACCTGACTCAGGAAGCGGCCGACCTGACCGGCGAATGGGGCGATCACGAGACCATCTCCCAGGCCGAACGGCGCGCCGACGAGGCTCGCGCCGCCGCCGAGCGGGCTCGCCGCCGCGCCGAACGTGCGCAGGAGCAAGCCGACCAGGCCGAAGAGGCCGCTGACCAGGCGGAAGAAGCGGCCGACGAGGCCGAGGACCTGGCCGGCGACTTCGATGACGACGCGCCCCGTCATGTCCATCGCCACCACCGGTCGCACCGCCCGCCGCGGCCGCCCCGGCCCCCCCGGCCGCGGCCGGCCTGTGCACCGGCACCGCTATGGCCCGCCCGGCCCGCACCGGATGGAGCCGGACCGGGATCCGGCTGAGCGGCTCCAGGATCGCGTCGAGCAGGTCATCCAGCGATTCGAGGTGATGCGGGACCGGGCCGACCGGCTGATCAGCGCGGCCGAGCGCATTTTCGGTCCAGGTCGCACCGAGTCGGTCAGGGCGGAGCCTGCTCACGCCAGCAGCCAGCTCCCAGCGAACGCAGCGAACGCAGCGAACGCAGCGAACCCGCCGACCCGTCCTGACCCATGGCAATCCCGGCCGGCCGGGAGGGCGGTCAACCTCCCTTCCGGCCGCCCGGTGCGTCACCACCATCGGCGGCCACCTGTGGGCCGCCGGGGTCTACGATGATTCCGGCCGCCGCGGACGTCTACCCCGTGCAGAGCCCCGCGGACGACCGGAAAGGCATCAGATGACGACCCCCGATACCACCCTTGACCAGCGGTTCAGCGCACCGGGAGCGGTCGCGGTCAGCTGGGACGACACCCGCCAGATTCTCGAGCAGGCCCAGATGTTCTGGGTCACCACCGTCCGGTCCGATGGCCGGCCGCACATGACCCCGCTGGTGGCCGTGTGGCTCGACGGGGCCATCCACTTCCACACCGGCGCGCACGAGCAGAAGGCCGCCAACCTGCGCGCCAATCCGCACGTGTTGCTGAGCACCGGCTCCAGCGAGTGGGACAGCGGGATTGACGTGATCATCGAGGGCGACGCGGTGCGGGTCACCGACGAGGACGTGCTCAAGCGCCTGGCTGAGGCGTGGGCCGCCAAATGGGACGGGCGATGGCAGATGACCGTCCGCGACGGCGCCTTCCACGCCTACGGCACCAGCGACGTCTACTCGGTGACGCCGGTCAAGATCTTCGCCCACGCCAAGGGCGACCCCTTCGGCCAGACCCGGCACACCTTCGGCTAGACCCGGCACACCGGATCGGCGAGGCCTACAACTGCGCGCAGGCCTCGTCGATCTGGCGCAGCAGGCCCGGCGCGCCGTTCGCCTCGGCGATCGCCCGGGCCTCCTCGGCCAGCGCCAGCCCGTCCTCGCGACGGTCCTGGCCGGCCGCGATGTAGATCAGCCCGACCATGTTCGAGGCCACGCCGGGCCAGACGCCGATCTCCCGCCGCAGCCGGGTGGACTCCTCCAGGTGCAGGCGGGCCGCATCGAGCCGGCCCGCGGCGTGCTCGGCGATGCCCAGGTGCCGGAGCGCCTCGGCCATGGTCACCGGGTCGTCGGCCTCGGTCGCCAGTTCCAGCGACCGCCACAGCACCGGCACCGCGGCCTCGTTGTCGCGCCGGACCACCTGGTGGCAGCAGCCCACCCAGAACAGCGCCTCGCCCTCGCCCCGCACATCGTCCCGGGCCGCGGTACAGCTCAGCGGCCCGCTCGAACAAGGGCAGCTCCCGCGGATCCTCCCGGGCCTGCGCCGGATCATCGGCCCGCTGCTCGAGGAACCGGCCGTGGATCACCCGCCCCCGGGCCAGGGCCAGGTCGGCCTCCACGCCGTCCAGCTCCCGCTCGGCGGCGGTCAGCGCCCCGGCGTCGCTCTCGAACAAGGCCCGCTCATACAACTGTCTGGACCGCTCGATCCGTCCGTCCATGTTTTAAATCATTTCATCCGAACGGACCGTGGTTCGTGCCCCCGGTAACACCAGTGCTGCCTCGTCGTACCCGAGCAGCGACTCCGGCCGGCCGGGGAACAGCTGGTGGGCCTCGGTCCAGTCCTGGGTCGCGGCGAAGACTTCCCGCGTGTAGGGCAGGAAGACGATCCGCTCCCCGGTCCCGAACGCCCGTATGTCCACCTGGTCCCGGTACTTCTCCGGCACGGCCCGCAGGTGATAGTGCTTGTAGAGCTCGGGGTGCAGGTCGATCTCCATCTGCGCCCGGCGCAGCGCGCTCAGGTACTTCTCGACGTCGGCCTTGCTCGCGGTGCTCCCGGTGACCAGGAACCCGATCATGAACGTCGCGTCGACGATCTTGCGGAACCCGAACGCCTCGGCAATGTAGAGCGGAACGCCCCACGCCGTCGCGGCCGGGACCTGCCGGCGCAGCAGCGCGTCGAGCCGCTCGTTGGGCGGTCCGGCGAAGCTGAGCTTCACCTCGTCGGGGGTGAGCACCGGCTCGAGGGCCTGCAGCGTGGCGAAGTGGCTTCCGGAGTGGTAGCCGACCCCGATCGGCACCCCGGCGAGCTCCTCGGGTCGCCGGACGGGAGATTCGGGCGGCACGACGATCGCGCACGGCGCCACCGAGTACGCGGTGGTCACCAGCTGGCCGGCCCGTTCGCTCGCGGCCGCGGACGTGGCCCAGTGGCACGCGCAGCTCACGTCGGCGCCGTCGCGCCCGGCCCCGAACGTCTCGAAGGCCCCGGTCTTGATCTCCCCGGCGGCGTCCCGCGGCGGACCGTGAACGCCGTAGTCCTCGCTGATCACGAAGCTGTAATCGAGCCCCTCGGCCGCGAAGTAGCCCTTTTCCTCGGCCACCCATTCCTGCAGCCGGCCGTGGGGCATGATCTTGAGCGCCATCCATCCAGGGTAGGTCCAGAACATGTCCGAATCCATCGAGGCCCGGCCCTCCGGCCAGGTGCAGCCGCACGAACTGCCCGCCTCGCTGCGGGACGCGGGCCTGGCGAACTGGTTCCGCGAGCCGCTGGACGACGCCGTCGACCGCAGGCGCCGCATCATCATGCCGCCCGCCGCGGCCACCATGGGCACCCCCGCCAGCGCGTACCAGGGCGCCCTGCTGGCCGAGGCGCGCCACCCCGACACGATCTTCATGATGGGCGACAGTCCGGCCCTGCCCAAGATGCCCGACCGTCCCACGCTCAGGGACTTCTACCTGCTGCGCTTCGGCCCGATCCCCAGGGCGCACCTGCTGCAGAGCGCCCGGGTCGCCCGGGAGAACGGGCTGGACGACAAGATCGTCATGGCCTGCCTGCTGCACGACATCGCCATCGCCGGCCTGCTGTCGGCCAACCACGGCTACTGGGGTGCCCAGCTGGTCGCGCCGTACGTCGACGAGGAGATCGCCTGGGCCATCGAGAAGCACGAGGCCCTGCGCTACTTCCCCGACGAGTCGGTGGGCTATGAGTATCCCCGGGCCTACATCGACTACTTCGGCGCCGACTACCGCCCGCCGGAGTACCTGCGCCGCGAGCACGAGGCCGCCCGACGGCATCGCTGGTACATGACGTCCCGCCTGATCACCATCAACGACATCTATTCCTTCGATCCCGGCGCGGTGGTGGACTTCGACGACTTCGAGGACGTGGTTGGCCGGCACTTCCGGCAGCCGGCCGAGGGGCTGGGCTTCGACGGCTCTCCGGTCGCGCACATGTGGCGGACCATGATCTGGCCCAACAACTTCCTATGAGAAGGCGTGGTCCGGGGCGGCCAGGTCGGGCTCGGCCGGTGCCGCCGGCTTCCAGGCCCGGCGCGCCGCGAACCGCACCGGTGCGTGGTGACCGGCGAGGATCGCCGCCAGACCCGCCGCGATCCAGACGACCAGCACGATGAGGTGATCCGCCGCGCCCTGGCCGCCGAAGTAGGCGGTGCTGCGCAGCAGGCTGGCCCCCGCGCCGGGCGGGAGCCACTGCCCGATGGCACCGGCCGGCGCGGGCAGCAGCTCAGGTGCGGACGTCGCCCCGGAGAACGGGTTGCCGACGAAGATCATCAGCACCACGCCGAGCCCGAGCCCGCCCGCGCCGATGAGGGCGATCAGCCCGGCCGTGGTCGCCCCGACGGCCAGCACCGTGAGGGACAGCGCCGCCCAGGTGGCCACCGCCTCGTGCGGCAGCGCGCCCAGGAAGCCCTGGGCGATCAGGTAGGCGCCCAGACCCGCCGTGGCCGAGACCACGATCAGCGCCATGATCTGCCGCCAGGCGGGCCGGAACGCTAGCACCAGCCCGATGACGGCGGCCATGATCACCCCGCAGATGGTCAGCGGCAGCAGCGCCGCGGGCAGCACCAGCCCGCGGGGATCGCCGGCCGGCAGCGGGACCACGTCGAGGTCCCGGACCTGGGCCGCGCGCGGCGTCGCCCCGCCCGCCTGGGCGGGCGGGCCGGCGTTCCGCCCGAGTTCCTGGCCGACATTGCTCAGCAGCTGGGCCACGGACGGGCTGGCCGCGCTGGCCTCCAGGACGGTCACGCCGCCCGGGCCGTCCCCGGCCGCGCCGCCGTCCCGCGCCGTACCGCCGCCGTCCCGCGCCGCACCGGGGCCGATCACGAACGCGCCGTAGATGTCCCGGTCCCCGATCGCCGCCCGCGCCGAGGCCTGGTCCGCGTACCGCCGCACGTCGAAGCCGCCCGGGTCGCTCCGGTTCAGGCCCGCGAGAACCCGCTCGCTGGCCGTGCCGGTGCCCACGATGCCGACCGGCAGGCCGCGCGGGGCGATCCGCGCCGCGGGCCAGGCGAAGGCCAGCACCGCCAGCACGATCATCAGCGGCAGCAGCACGGCGATGATGGTCAGCTGACGCCAGGGCGGATGGGCCGCCAGCGGGTTCCTCACGGCGGAGACCTCCAAAACGAACGATCGTTCTCTTATCTCTGTCTAGTTTGCTCCGGCCGCAGTCCAATGTAAAGACGAACGTTCGTTTTGCTTTTATGATAGGCAGCATGCCGAAGGTCACGCAGCAGCACCGGGACGCCCGCCGCGAGCAGATCCTGGCCGCCGCCCGGCGCTGCTTCCTGCGCGACGGCTTCCACGCGACGTCCATGCAGGATCTGTTCGCCGAGTCCGGCCTGTCGTCCGGCGCGGTGTACAGCTACTTCGCCGGCAAGGACGACGTGATCGTGGCCATCGCCGAAGAGAACATGCGCCGGGTCACCGAGATGATCACCGCCGCCGCCACCCAGCATCCGGGCCGCCCGGTCGGCGCGGTGCTCGCCGACATCATGGACATGGTCCGCGCCCAGGACGCGGAAACCGGCCTCGGCAAGCTCACCGTGATCGTCTGGTCCGAAGCCCTGCGCAACCCCCAGCTCGCCGCGCGGTTCACCGACATGATCACCCAGATCCGCGCCCGCTTGGCCGAGGTCATCGAGCAGGGCTCGCAGAGCCTGTCCGCGGACATCCTGCCCGAAGACACCCTGCCCGCTGACACCCTGGCCGCCACGCTCGCCTGCCTGCTCCCCGGCTACCTGCTGCAGCTGGCCATCCTCGGCCCCGCGGCCGTCGACGGCGTCCCCGGCGCGGTCCGCGCGCTCTGGCCGGCCTGATAACGGCATAGTGGACGAGTGACCGAACGCGGCCTGGACCAGGACGGGACGATCGCCCGCGAAGGGGCGCTGGACCGGGTGCCGGCCGCGTTCGTCCCCGTCGTGGACGCGGCCCGCGCCCGCATCACCGCCACGTTCGGCGACCCCCGGCGGCCCGGTGCCCGCCTGCACAGCGCCTACCTGTACGGCAGCATCCCGCGCGGCACCGCCGTGCCTGCCGTGTCCGACCTGGACCTGCTGATCGTCCTTCGCGACGAACCCGCCGACGCCGACCGCGCCGCCGCCAGCGTCCTCGAAGCCGCCCTCGACGAGGCCTGCCCTCAGATCAACGGGGCCGGGATCGTGCTCGGCAGCGTGGCCAGCACGCTCAGCGAGCTCGAGCGCTACGACGGCGGCTTCTTCGTCGCGTGCCTGTGCACCCCGCTGCTCGGCGAGGATCTGGCCGCGCAGCTGCCCCGTTATCGCCCGACCTCGCTGCTGGCCCGCGAGACGAACGGCGACCTGGCCCTGGTACTCCCGCGCTGGCGCGCCCGGGCCGCGGACGCCGCCACGGACGCCGGCCGCCGGACCCTCAGCCGGGCCATCGCCCGCCGCCTGGTCCGCACCGGGTTCACCCTGATCATGCCACGCTGGGGCGGCTGGACCAGCGACCTGGACCGGTCAGCCCGCCTGTTCGCCCGGTACTATCCCGAGCGCGCCGGGCAGCTGCGCCGCGCCGCCGTCATCGCCCGGACCCCCTCGGCCGATCCCGCCGCCCTCACCATGCTCATCGACGACCTGGGACCCTGGCTCGCCGCCGAATACACCGCCGTCCACGGCGAGAAGGCCCCGCGCCCCTAAGATCTAGGCCGCCGCGGCGACCAGGACGGGCGCGGGCCGCTCGATGACCAGGACCGCCCCGGCGTGGGCGGGCTGGATCACCGTGACCGAACCGGTGTGCTGGTCTGGCCGCTGGCCGGGATTGTGCTGGGGTGGCTTGCCGCCCGGCCCGGAAAGACCGAGCGGTACGCCGATCCCGGCGCACACGACGACCAGGCTGACCGCCCCGGCGACGCGGCGCCGGCGGACCTTGCGGTGGCGCGCGATCACCAGGCCGGCCAGGTCCTCGCTGGGCAGCACGTCGTCCAGCTCGCTCTCCAGCGCGATCTTCAGGCTGAACTCGTCATCAGCGTGGATGGACACGGCGACCTCTCTTATCCTCGTCGTACAGTAGCTGCCGCAGCTGGTCGAGTCCCCTGCTCGCCGCGGACTTGACGGTGCCTTCGGCGATATCCAGCACGGTGGCGGTCTCGGCCACCGTGGCGTCGAGCAGATAGCGGCAGACGAGCACCTCGCGCTGGATGTCGGGCAGCTGGCGCAGCACGCGGACCAGCACGTGACGGCGGTCGACCGCATCGGCGAACGAGACCACGTTGGCCAGCTCGTCCAGGTCCTGGCTGATCTCCGGGTGCCGGCCGCGGTGCCGCCAGCGTTCGCGGCAGACGTTCACCAGCACGACCCGGGCGTAGGCCTGCGGCGCCGCTCTGGCCTGCTCCCACCGCCGGTAGGTGCGCAGCATCGTGACCTGCAACGCGTCTTCGGCGTCCTCCCGCGAGTCGAGCAGCACCAGGGCCGCGCGCAGCAGCGAGGGGGATGCGGCCTGGACGAACTCGGTGAACTCCGCGTCGCGGCCGGCTCGGATCCCTCTCACAGCATCTTTAATGCCAGCGCGCGGCATCGGGTTCCATCGGATTTCCGCTAACGCAAGAAACCCTGGTAGGAGTGCTGCTCGAGCTGGCTCTGGATCTGTTTGACGGTGTCCAGCCCGACGCTGACCATGATCAGCAGGCTGACCCCGCTGAGCAACAGGTCCTGGCCGAGCCCGATCTTGTCCAGGGCGACCAGCGGGAACATGGC
Source organism: uncultured Actinomycetes bacterium (assembly GCA_963822765.1). Taxonomy (GTDB): domain Bacteria; phylum Actinomycetota; class Actinomycetes; order Streptosporangiales; family Streptosporangiaceae; genus Palsa-504. The sequence goes on from CAWGJL010000015.1 coordinate 10,266, forward strand.
CACCAGGGCCAGGTAGATCCCGCCCGGCACGGTGAGCCGGTTGAGCACGAACGTCAGGTGGGCGGCGGTTGGCGTACCCGGCCGGATGCCGGGGACGAAGCCGCCGTACTTCCTGATGTTGTCCGAGAGCTCGTCCGGGTTGAACGTGATCGACACGTAGAAGAACGTGAACCCGAGGATCAGGCCGAAGAACACGCCGAAGTAGACGTACGGCGCGGCGAGCAGCGCGGGATCGAGGTTGCGGTCGACCCAGCCCACCCAGCCCTGCGGGTGCTGCTGATGGCCGAACATCGACACGGCGAGCTGCGGCATCTCCAGCAGCGAGGAGGCGAAGATGACCGGGACCACGCCGGCCTGGTTCACCTTCACCGGGATGAACGTGGACGCCCCGCCGTACACCTTACGGCCGGTGATCCGCTTCGCGTACTGGACCGGGATGCGCCGCTGCCCCTGCTCGATGAAGACGATGAGCGTCGTCACCGCGATGATCACCGCGACCGCCGCGGCCGCGTAGAAGATGTGCTTGACCAGGTAGATCTGCTCGATCTCGCCCGGAATGACGGCGATGATGCTGGTGAACATCAGGACCGACATGCCGTTGCCGACGCCGCGGTCGGTGATCAGCTCGCCCATCCACATGATCACGGCGGTGCCCGACACCATGGTGATCACCATGGTCCCGATGGTGAGCGGCGTCGGATTCGGGATCAGCGGGTGGAACGCCGGGCCGCAGCCGCTGCCCGAGAACGCCGCGCCCGTCCTGGCCGCCTGCACGTACGTCACCGCGTACACCAGGCCCAGCCCGACCGTGACGTACCTGGTGTACTGGGTGATCTTCGCCTGGCCGGCCTGGCCGTCCTTCCTTAGCGTCTCCAGGCGCGGGATCACCTGGGTGAGCATCTGCACGATGATGCTGGCCGTGATGTACGGCAGGATGCCGATCGCGAACACGGTCAGGTGCAGCAGCGAGTTGCCGCTGAGCAGGTTCAAGATGGCGAACACCCCGCCGGACCTCGACATGGCGGAGCAGTAGCTGACGTTCTGCTCGGAGATGCCAGGCGCGGGGAGGTTGGAGCCGAACCGGAACAAAACGATCATGGCCCCGGTGAATAGCAGCTTCTTGCGCAGGTCAGGCGTGCGGACCGCCCGGACGAACACGCTCAGCACGGGCAGTTCGCTGCGGTAGCTTCTCACGCCCCCTCCAATGCCGCCCGGCATCCCCCGGTTCCGCGCTGCTAGGGTCGGGCGGGTGAAGGTCGCTGCGGAGGCGGCGCGCCGCTTCCTGTTCGCGCGGCATTTCCTGGCCCCGGCCCGGTCCGTCGGGGGAGGCCTCGACGGGGTGCTGGAGGTCTTCCGGACGTTCGGGTCGATCCAGTTCGACCCGATCGCGGTGGCGGGCCGGAACCACGACCTGGTGCTGCACGCGCGTGTCGCCGACTACGAGCCCGCCTGGTGCGACGTGCTCTACGAACGCCGTGAGATCTTCGAGACGACCAACAAGGCGCTGTCGCTGGTCCCGGTGAGCGAGTTCCCCTGGTTCCGGCTGGGCTTCGGCCGCAAGGGGCCACGGTTCCACGCCGCGATCCTGGCCGAGAACGCGGTCGTGGCCGAGCGCGTGCTCGGCCGGATCCGCGCCGAGGGCGCGCTGTCGGCGCTCGATTTCGAGCCCGAGCACGGAGCGCCGAAGGACTGGTTCGGGATGCCGGAGAACGTCGTGCGCGCCGTGCTCGAGGCGTACACCGTCTCGGGCGAGATCGGCCTGGCCCGGCGGGAGGGCAACCGCCGGTACTACGACCTGCTCGAGCGGCTGCTCCCGGCCGGGTTGCTGGCGCACGAGGTGCCGGCGCGCGAACAGCTCCGGCACAAGCTCCTGTCCCGGTACCGGGCCCACGGCCTGCTCGGCACCGCCAGCGCCGGCGACACGTTCTACCGCATCGCCCATCCGGAGTCGGCCCCCGGGCGGCCCGGACGCAACGAGCTGCGCGAGGAGCTGGTCGAGCTCGGCGCGCTGGTGCCCGTCGACGTCGAGGGCGTCCGCGGCAAGCGCCTGGTCCTGGCCGAGGAGCTCGCGCTGCTGCAGGCGCCGCCGGCGCCGGCGCCGTCCGTCGCGTTCATCGCCCCGTTTGACTCGCTGTTGTGGGACAAAGCCCTCATCGCGAAGCTGTTCGCCTTCGACTACGTGTGGGAGGGCTTTTTCCGGCCGGCCAAGCGCCGCTGGGGCTGGTACGTGCTCCCGATCGGCTTCGGCGACCGCTTCGTCGGCCGGATCGAACCGCGGATCGACCGTAACCGGGCCCGCGTCGAGGTGCTCAACCTGTGGTGGGAGGACGGCTTCGCGCCGCAACGAGCCGACGGGTTCGTCGACGCGATGCGCGATGCCCTCCGCGCGTACCTGCGTTTCGCGGACGCCGAAGGCCTCGACTGGGCACCGCACCTCGCCACCGAGCAGCGGCTCTTCCGCACCTAGCTAGGCTGGCGGCATGCCCGATCACTACCGTGCGCCCGGCTGGTTCACGCGCAACGTCTTCAACCGGCTGGTGGCCTTCCTGACCCGGCGCGGGATCAGCGTTCTCGGCTCGCGCGTCCTGGCCGTCAAGGGCCGGACCAGCGGGCAGTGGCGGACCACGCCGGTGAACCTGCTCACCCACGACGGCCGCCGTTACCTCGTCTCTCCGCGCGGCGAAACCCAGTGGGTCCGTAACCTGCGCGTCGCCGGCACCGGCGAGCTGCGGGTGGGCAGGCACGCGGAGGGCTTCCGCGGCCGGGAACTCGCTGACGACGAGAAGGTCCCGGTGCTCCGCGCCTATCTCAAGCGGTGGAAGGCCGAGGTCGGGATCTTCTTCGAGGGCACCGGGCCAGACTCGAGCGATGATCAGCTCCGGGCCATTTCCCCCAGGCACCCGGCGTTCGAGGTCCTTCCGGTCAGCTAGCGCTCACCGGGTCGACCGCCCGAGCAGCTTCTCGATGCTGCGGCGCTCGCGCTTGGTCGGGCGGCCCGTGCCGCGGTCGCGGGCCGCCACCGGGACGGCTTCCTCGCGGGGCGGCGGAGGAGGGCTGTTGTCGATGTAGCACTCGGCGGCCACCGGCGCGCCGGCCCGTTTGGTGATGACGCGCTGGACGACCACGACGCGTTCGCGTCCTTCGTAGCGCAGCCGCACCTCGTCACCGGGCCGGACGGCATGCGCGGGCTTGACCCGGACCCCGTTGACCCTGACGTGCCCGGCCCGGCAGGCATCGGACGCGGTCGAGCGGGTCTTGGTCAGCCGCACCGACCAGATCCAGCTGTCCACCCGCCCGGCCTGATCACCCGCCACTCGCCAACTCTAATGCGATACGCCGCCGCCGGGCTTCAAGGCAGCTGCCATCGATAGGCTCGGTCCAGCCCTCAGGGCCAGCATGGTCGGCGATCCGAGCCTGGCCGGATAGGAGGCAGCGGATGAGCACCGTGGTGGTGGTCGGTGCCGGGCTGGCCGGGCTGGCCGCGGCCCGGCGGCTGGTGGCGGGCGGGCACGAGCTGACCGTGGTCGAGGCTCGGGACCGCGTCGGCGGGCGCACCGAGGGCCTGGTCACCGACGACGGCACGCCGCTGGAACTCGGCGGGCAGTGGCTCGGCGAGGGCCACACCCGGATGTATGAGCTGGCCGGCGAGCTGGGGCTCTCGACGTTCCGGACCTGGAACGACGAGGGGCAGCTGCTGCTGGACCTGCAGGGCAGGCGGTCGAGGATGAAGCCGGTCAAGGGCGCGGTGCCGCGTATGTCGCCGTTCGCGCTGGCCGACCTCGCCCAGGGCCTGCTGCGTTTCGCCCGGCTCGCCGCGCGCACCGATCTGGAACGGCCGTGGCTCACGCCCGGCGCCGAGGTGCTCGACGGGCAGACGTGGGAGAGCTGGATCCGCCGGAACCTGCGCACCAAGGCGGGGCGCGCGTACTTCCATGTCGCCTGCGAGGCGGTGTGGGCCGCCGAGGCCAGTGATGTGTCGCTGCTGCACGCGCTGTTCTACGCGCACTCCAATGCCGGCCTGGAGACACTGCTGGCGGTCGACCGGGGAGCGCAGCAGGACCGGGTGACCGGCGGATCGGTCCTGGTCGCCGAGGCGATGGCCGCCGCGCTTGGCGACCGGGTCGTCCTGGGCCGCCCGGTGCGCGCGATCGAGCATGACGGCCAAGGAGTTCGCGTCATCGCCCGCGACGGCTCGGCGTACCGCGGCGACGCGGCCGTCGTGACGCTGCCCCCCACCCTGGCCTGCCGGCTGGACTATGACCCGCCGCTGCCATCGTGGCGCGATCAGCTCACCCAGCGGATGCCGGCCGGCTCGGTCATCAAGGCCTTCGCCATCTACCCGGAGCCGTTCTGGCGCCAGGACGGGCTCAACGGTCAGGCCGCCTCGGATACCGGACCGGTGAAGGTCACCTTCGACAACTCACCGCCGTCCGGCACGCCCGGCGTCTTGATGGGCTTCCTGGAAGGCAACCAGGCGCGCAGCTGGGCGCGCCGCAGCCCGGCGGACCGGCGGGAGGCCGTGATCGGCTGCTTCGTCCGCTACTTCGGCCCGGCGGCGGCACGTCCCGTGCGGTACGTCGAGCGGGACTGGATGGCCGAGGAGTACACCCGCGGCTGTTACGGGGCGCACTTCGCGCCCGGCGTCTGGACGGCCTACGGCCAGGCGTGGCGCGCGCCGGTCGGGCGCATCCACTGGGCCGGCACCGAGTACGCCCCGCCGTGGAACGGCTACATGGAGGGCGCCGTCCGCAGCGGCGAAGCCGCCGCGGACGCGGTCGCCGCGCTGTGACCTTAAGGAATGCCGCCTGGGCGGCTCGCGTTGACGCGCGGGTGAAGAAGATTGGCTTCCTGTCGTTCGGGCACTGGTCGGCGTCGCCTGGCTCGCAGACGCGATCCGCATCGGACGCGCTGCTGCAGTCGATTGACCTGGCCGTCGCCGCCGAGGAACTGGGCGCTGACGGCGCGTACTTCCGGGTGCACCACTTCGCCAGGCAGCTGGGATCTCCGTTCCCGCTGCTGGCGGCGGTCGGCGCGCGCACTAGCCGGATCGAGATCGGCACGGCCGTCATCGACATGCGCTATGAGAACCCGCTGTACATGGCCGAGGACGCCGGCGCGGCCGACGTCATATCCGGCGGCCGCCTCCAGCTGGGAATCAGCCGTGGCTCCCCGGAGCAGGTGATCGACGGCTGGCGGTACTTCGGCTATCAGCCGCAAGAGGGCCAGACGGACGCCGACATGGCCCGCGGGCACGCCCAGGTGCTGCTCGAGGTGCTGCGCGGTGAGGGCTTCGCGCAGCCCAGTCCCCGCCCGATGTTCCCCAACCCGCCCGGCCTGCTGCGCGTCGAGCCGCACTCAGAAGGACTGCGGGAGCGCATCTGGTGGGGTGCCGCGTCACAGGCGACCGCCACCTGGGCGGCCGAGCTGGGCATGAACCTGCAGAGTTCGACGCTGATCAACAACGAGTCGGACAAGCCCTTTCACCTGCAGCAGGCTGAGCAGATCCGGGCCTTCCGCGACGCATGGCAGACCGCTGGCCACGAGCGGGAGCCGCGGGTGTCGGTCAGCCGGAGCATCTTCGCCGTCGTCGATGACCGGGACCGGGCCTACTTCGGCCGCCCGGGCCAGGACCGCGACGAGATCGGCTTCATCGACGCGAAGACCCAGGCCATCTTCGGCCGGACGTACACGGCCGAGCCCGATGTGCTGATCCAGCAGCTCAAGGAGGACGAAGCGATCGCCGCCGCCGACACCCTGCTGCTCACCGTGCCCAACCAGCTCGGCGTCGACTACAACGCCCACGTCATCGACACCATCCTCACACACGTGGCGCCCGCCCTCGGCTGGCGATAAGCCACCCCACCTATGCGTCACCGGAATGGGCGGATCAATCCAGGCCGACGCCGGTTTGTGTGCTGGTCGTGCCCTTGGTGATCGTCACGCTATTGATAATAATCTTTTCCCTGGGGACACCGCCGCCGGCCAGGGTGTATTCACACTTATAACCGGCCTGGGCCACGTTGCGGACGATATTCAGCCCCGATGAGACCGTGCCGAACGGCGTATATGACGCTGACCGCCCCGACGTGCTGTTTTTGTAGACGATGAAGAACTGGCTGCCGTTGCTGGTCCGGGTGCCCGCGTTGGCCATTGCGGCTACGCCGGCCGGGTAGGTGGCACCCTTCAGGTTCTCGCTGGCGAACTCGTATCCGGGCTCCTCGCTACTAGTCTGATAGGAGGTCGACCAGTTCATCGCCGCGGGTGGTGCGGCTGACCCGTACGCTTGTGCCGCGGCGCTCGCGAGTGATCATGCCAGCCTTGGCTAGCTGGTCAAGGTGGTAGGTCGCTGTGGTGGGAGCGCACTGCACAGCAACTGCCAGTTCACCCACGGTCAGCGGCTGGCGAAGCACGAGCAGCGTCGCGGCGCGCAACGGGCCGAGAATCAAGGCCAGCGCGCTATCAGCCGCGGCCTGCCCTCCCGGGGCGGCCCCGGTGACCGGGTAGGCGATGTAGCACACGTCCGGGCGTTCGAAGCTGACCACCAGCTCATGGCGTTGCGCGATCATCGGCAGCAGAACCAGCCGCCGGCGGCCGAGGGTGAAGGAGTTGTCGTGCGGAAAGGCGACACTGAGCATGCCGTCGGCGTAGGTGATCCGCGGATGCAGGTTATTGAGCAGGGCGGCCGTGCCGTTGCGCACCACCGCGGTACCGACCCTTCGTACCTCGCGGTCAAACAGCGGGCCGGCCGCTCGCCATCGCGGCTCGATCACCGCCCAGGCATCCAGCGATGCGTCGGCCAGGGAGTTCAGCCAGCGGCGCGGCTGCTGACCGGCGACCCGCCATTGCGACGCAAAGGCCTGGCAGCCTTGGGCCGCCCCCAACTCCTCGGTGAGCACGTCGGTCGGCATTTCCCGCAGCCTGCCGGCCTGCTGGAGCACGGACGCGTCAGCAAGCGGCGGGATCGGTGCGCAGCACTCCGGGACTAGGGTCACGCCGCGCGCCGCGAAAGCCTGTACCGCGAACCGGGCCCTCGGGCGCAGTGCTTTCCCGACTGCGGCGGACAGGTCGCCCGGCCCGTTAGCCGGCCGTCCCGACGCCACCTGGCGCAGCAGCCGGAGTACCGACTGCTGCGGGTACATGACCACGGAGACTGACGGCAGGTCGCAAGCGCCTATCTGCAACTGGTACCCCGAGCCGGTATCCGGCGCTGCTGTCATTCCGGTCTCACCATGTAGTTACCGTGCATCCGGCCCGCCGCGATGACGCTACCCACTGCCTCAGCGATATCGATTTGTCATCTCTGTGTAACCGCACGGTTATCTCGAAGTTCTTCGAGATGTGCTGACATCGACGCGTACCGGGCGCGAATATGGCAGCAGAGTCAGCCCCGGATCGCCGTAAATTCACGCCGTGCTCGCAAATCCCGGACGAGAGGCAGGACACAAGTTTCGCAAGCTCGCGATATCATTCGCGGCCATCGCCAATCCTTCCGGACCGGGCCGGTGACGGATTGGCCGCGGTTGCGCGAGATCCATTGCTGACGGGGGCCGGCGGCTGGTGCGGATCATCCGCCGACGCAGTAGGTCGATGGTGGCCTGGCGGCGGTCGAAGCCGGGCCGGGGACATCAGGGCTGGATTGCAACATCACCGGCAATGACGCATCCTTCCCGTTCCCGGCCTGCGGGCAGCTTGCGGCCCGTGGCCGCGCCGGGCATAGCAGGGCTATGCCCGGCGCGGCGCCCGGCGCGGCCGCGAATCCCGCGGCACCGGAACGCGGGTGCCTCGTTATCGGTAGCGGAAGCCGTCGAGGAACCGGCGGAAGACACCGCCTTCGCGGGTGAGGGCCGGGCCGGGTGGCGGAGCCTCGGTCCGCTGGCGGGCGATCGGCTGGTCATAGTCTGTCCGGGCGATAGCGTCAACGATCTGGGACTCGTCGAAGTCCTCGGAGCCGTCAATCTGAGGCACGTAGCCAACCAGCATGCCGTCCCGCATGACCTGGGCTTCGAGGCCCGCGGTACCGTCGGTGTCCCACTCGGCCTCGCGGCCGCCGGGCAGCGATACGCGCACGCCGAACTGGCCCACGCCGCCCCGGAGAAAGTGAGCGCTAACGCCTCGGTCACGAAGGGCATCGACCACCCGGCGGGCCCGGAATTCGTCCATGCCAGGAAGTTAGCGCCCGTTTCTGAATGATCACTGAAAGTTCGGCCGGCTGAATGGAATGCCGACGGGGCCTTGGGGGGCGAGTCAGCCTGTCGTCCAGGGCCGGAGCTTCTCGGGGTTTCGTACGGCCCAGATGTGCTTGATCCGGTCGCCTGCGACGTCGAACGCGAACACCGTCACGACCGCGTCCAGCTGGGCCACCAGGCCCGGCTGGCCGTTGACCGTACGCTCTTCGATTCTCACGTTGAGTGTCCTGCCGATGATCCCGCTGTAGAAGCGCGCAACCTGCCCGGCACCCTCGACCGGGCGCAGGGCGGCGGTGACGAGTCCGCCGCCATCGGCGGTCGCGCTGGCGTCGGGGTCGAGCAAGCCGATCAGGGCGTTGATGTCCCCGGCTTGCCATGCCTTTTTGAAGTCCCTGACCAGGCCGGCTTGCCGGGCGGCCGGGGTCACGGTAGCCCGTGAGGCGCGGACGCGGCGCCGGGCCGCTGACGCCAGCTTGCGGCAGGCCGCCGGGGTGCGGCCGGTGACCTCGGCCACTTCGGCGAAGGAGTGGCTGAAGACATCGTGCAAGATGAGCGCGACGCGCTCGGCCGGGGTCATCGTTTCGAGCACGACCAAGAAGGCCAGCCTGAAGGACCGGCCAGAAGGGCTCTTGCGCCCGGACCGCATGCTGCGCGTACTGCGTGGCAGCCTGCACCGGACCGCACAGCCACGTGAAGTGGCCAGCCCGAGGTCAGGAATCCAAGCAGCGTCGTAAGGCCCCGCAGCAGCAACTACCGGCGAGTCGCTCCGGCACGCCGACCGGCATGGCCGCGAATGCCGTGGGCCCGGCACCAACAGGTGCCGGGCCCACGGTCTGGCTGTTATCCCAGGCATGCCTGGCCTGCCCGTGGTTCAGGCGACGCGGACGTGGGTCGCCTGCGGGCCCTTCGGGCCCTGGGCTACCTCGAACTCCACGTGCTGGTTCTCCTCGAGGCTGCGGAAGCCGTTGCCGTCAATCTCGGAGTAGTGCACGAAGACGTCCGGTCCGTCGGTGCGGGAGATGAAGCCGTAGCCCTTCTCCGCGTTGAACCACTTGACGGTTCCCTGTGTCATGTCGCTCCTTACAGGGGCTGGATACGGGCCCGCACGGTGCGGTACCCGGGCCGGTTCTCGACGCGACTATCCCCAGATCCCTGAAGCGGCGCGCCCGCAACATCGTTCTCCGCGAGCGTGCAGGTGACACGAACACACAAGACAACTACGACCAGTCAGTGCAACCCGACCCGGTGTCCGGTTCATTCCCGCCGGCCGTTCTCATCGCGGCATTTTGCGGGTGACTAGCCTTGCCCGGCCGGGCGTCAGAACCGGAAGCGAGTCAGGCCGCCCGGCTCCGCCGACAAGGTCACGATCGCCGAGCGCGGCTCGATGCGGTACACGTTCCACGGCGGTGGTCCTAGCGATGGTGCGTTGAACGGGGCAGTGATGCCCGACCCGCTGTCATCGGGTTCGGCCGGCCAGCCGTTGTCCGCCCACGCCTTCGCGACCCGCGCCAGCGCGTCCGGCTGGGTCACTCGCGCAGCGTCACCCTCGACCACGATGTCCGCGTCGCGGACCGACACCGCGACCGAACACCGCGGATCGCGCGCGACATTGCGTCCCTTCCGCGTGCCCGCGCCCGTCTGGAACCAGAACGCGCCGTCGAGCCACAGGGCACCGACCGCGGTCACATGCGGGCTGCCGTCCTCGTTGACCGTGGACAGCCAGGTCGTGCGGGCGTTCAACGCGTCCGGAGCCGGCGCCGCTCCCGCAGCGAGCTTGTCAGCGACTACGGCCCAGTCCACCGGCGGCAGCCCATCCGCCTTACCCAGGTTGATGATCTCCATAAGGCATCATCCCTTCCTTGTTCGCAGACGTCCTGGCTAACAGCATCTGGAAGTAAGACGTGTGATGACCGCGGAAGTAATCGCGCATGCGCGTCACCAGCCGTGCCGGGATGCCGACTGGGCCGGGCGATGGGATGGTTAGCCTGGGACCGTGACCCTGAGCGGGGTGGGACGATGAACGGCGACCTGGCGGATCTGGCTCGGCGGCTTTCTCCGGGCGCCGTGGTGACCGATGAGGGGGTCATCGAGGGCTACCGGCAGGACCGTGCGGCCACCGTTCCCGCAGGCCGGCCGCGGGCCGTCGTCCGGCCAGGCACCGTCGCGGAGGTGAGCAGCACGCTGCGGTGGGCGGCCGAGAACACGGTTGCCGTGGTACCCAGGGGCGCGGGTACCGGGCTTTCCGGCGGTGCCAACGCGATCGACGGATGTCTGATGCTCAGCCTGGAGCGGTTCACCGCGATCCGCGAGATCAACAGCAGGCATCAGTACGCCGTCGTCGAGGCCGGGGTCCTCAACGCCGCCCTGGGCCGGGCGGCCGCGGCCGCCGGGATGTTCTACCCGCCCGATCCCGGCAGCTTCGAGATCAGCACGATCGGCGGCAACCTCGCCACCAACGCCGGCGGTATGCGATGCGTCAAGTACGGCGTGACCCGGGATTCCGCGCTTGGCCTTGAAGTCGTCCTTGCCGACGGCACCGTGCTGCGCACCGGCAGCGGCGCCCGTAAGGACGTCGCCGGATACGACCTCACCTCGTTGTTCATCGGGTCCGAAGGGACCCTCGGCGTTATCACGTCGGCCACCTTGCGGATCCGGCCGCGCCCGCCCCGCGACCCGGTGACGTTCGTGGCGTCGTTTCCCGCGCTGGCCGCCATCGGCCACGCGGTGGACGCCATCACGGCCAGCGGGGTCGTGCCCAGCATGCTCGAGCTCATCGATCAGGCCACGGTCAACGCGATCGAAGACTACCGCCGGATGGATCTGGACCGCAGCGCCGCCGGGTTGCTCATCGGCCAGGCCGACGGTGCCGCCGCCGATGATGAGGTGCGGCTGATGACGCGGTGCTGCCAGGAGGCGGGTGCCGACCTCGTGGTCCAGGCGACGACGGCCGAGGAATCGGACCTGCTCCTCGAGGCGCGCCGGCTGGCAGGCACGGCCGTCATGGCCGCCGGACCGACGGTCATCGAAGACGTCTGCGTCCGGCCCGGGCAGCTGGCGGAGATGCTCGCCGCCATCCAGGAGTTGAGCGCGGGCAGCGGCATCCCGATCGCGACCGTCGCGCATGCCGGCGACGGCAACCTGCATCCGGTGCTGATGCTGCCCGACCTGGGCGCCGAGACCGTGGCCCGTGCCATGGCCGCGGGTGAACAGCTCTGCGACCACGCGCGCCTGCTCGGCGGGACCATCACCGGTGAGCACGGCGTCGGCGTGCTCAAGCAGGCCTGGCTCAGGCAGCAGCTCGGACCCGTGTCGCTGGCCGTGCACCAGGCGATCAAGACCGCGCTCGACCCGGCCGGGATCCTCAACCCTGGCCGGTCCTTCTGACCGGTCGCGGGAGGATGCCTGCGTGGCTAGTCCGGATTTGACCTGGTCATCCGGGGCGGGACCGTCGTCGTCCCGGACCGCCATGAGATCGCTGATGTCGGGGTCCGCGATGGCCGGATAGCCCGGATCGGCGGTCCGATGACCGGGCAGGAGGAGCTCAGCGCCCGCGGTCTGCTGGTCATCCCCGGCGGCGTCGATGCGCACGTTCACCTGGTGTGCTCCACGCTCGCCGAGGCGGTTGGCGGGCGCTGGCCGCTGTGGGTGGATGACTTCTGGACCGGGTCGCTCGCCGCCATCGCGGGTCGCCGCCCGGCTGTTCGGCCTCTACCCGCGCAAAGCCGCGATCGCCGTCGGCTCCGACGCCGACCTCGCGCTGTGGGACCCGAACAAGCGCGTGACCATCGACGGGACCCGCATGCAGTCCCGCGCCGGGTAGTCGGTGTATGACGGCTGGACGGTCCAGGGCTGGCCCCGGTTCGTCATCCGCGGCGGCCAGGTTGTGCTGGCCGGCGGCCGGTCTCTGGCCCAGCCGGGGCAGGGACAGTGTGTCCGGAGGTCCCTGCAGCCTCCCAGCCGCCGATCGTGAGGTCGTAACGTCCCCGCCACGGCGCGCCTGACGACCCGTTGCCCTTCCAGGTTTCTGGAAGATCTCTCTCCGATGCCCGGGAGCGGCGCGCGATCACCTATCGTGAGGTCGTCATGGCAACTATCTCGACGTAAGGGTGCCAGGGTCGATGAGTGACGATTGGCATGGCTGGTACCAGAACAACCCCGGGTCCGGCCATCAGCCGACCGAGGCCTACCGGGATGCGCCGGCGAACCGGGCCGGCGCATGGCCGAGCCAGCCGCCGGTCCGGTCCGCACCGGGCGGAGGCGAACCGCAACGGCGGGATCTGGGCGGTGGCGGTGGGCGCCGCTGGCGGTTCTGGGGACAGCCCGGACGGCGCGGCCGGCGGATCGCGCTGATCATCGGCACGGTCGTGGTCGTGCTGATCGCGGGTACCGTCGGGACTTACTTCTGGCTGAACGGCAAGCTGAACAAGACGGTCACGCTGCCGGCCACCGCGCTGACCTCGGCGGGGACGAACTGGCTGATCACCGGCTCGGACAGCCGGGCCGGGCTGTCCCGCACCGAGAGAGACGCCCTGCACGTCGGGTCCGACCAGGGCACGCTGAACTCGGACTCCATCATGCTGCTCCACCTGGGCAGCGGGCGCCCGGTGCTGGTCAGCATCCCGCGTGACTCCTACGTGGAGATTCCCGGTCACGGCCGGAACAAGCTGAATGCGGCGCTGGCCTTCGGCGGGGCGAACCTGCTGATCCAGACGGTCGAAAACGCCACCGGGCTGAAGATCGACCATTACATGGGCATCGGCTTCGGCGGGCTGGTCGCCGTGGTGAACCAGATCGGCGGCGTGCCTGTCTGCCTCAAGAGCGCTATCCACGATTCCTACTCCGGGGTGAACCTGTCCGCCGGGTGCCACAACCTCAACGGGGACCAGGCGCTGGCCTTTGTCCGGGACCGGCACTCGTTCGCCACCGAGGACCTGCAGCGGATCCAGGACCAGCGCGCGTTTCTGTCCGCCCTGCTGAAGAAGGCCACCTCGCCCGGCGTGTACCTGAACCCGTTCACCGCGCTGCCGTTCGGGTCGACCGCCGCGGGTTCGATGTCCGTCGACACCGGCACGAGCCTGCTCGACCTGGTGCACGCGGCGTCCGCGCTGCGCGCCCCGGAGACGGGAACAGTACCGATCGCCAACAGCAACTACTACACGAACGCCGGCGACTCGGTGCTGTGGAACTCGACCAAGGCGAACGAGCTGTTCAACGCGCTGAAGAACGACTCGGCCATCCCGAAGGGCTTGCTGGGCGGCACCACCACCGGCTGAATGCCCGAGGGCCTTGCTTGGCGGGGGCGAACTGAGCAACAAGCCCAGAAGATCGTGCAGCGACGGCCGCGATGAGCGGGCCGGTCTTGCCGGGTAAGCGCTCGGTGGCCGGCACTGTGCTCAGGGCGGCAGCCAGCCGTTCGGTGACCGCCGCGACGGCAGCGCGGAGTTCGGGTCCGCCGGTGACATGGAACGGGATCGGGATCGCGGCGAGCCACTCGCCGGCGTACATGGCCGGATTGCTGGTGGTACCGGTCAGCACGCATCGCGCGCCGTCGTCGATGGGCCTCAGACGGCCCATCGGCGGCCCGACGTAACGGGCGGCCTCCTCGCAGGGAGCGTCGAACACGACCTTGGTCTCGAACTGCCAGCCGGTGCCCAGGTGCTGCTCCAGCAGGTCCACGTAGTCCAGGTCCTTGGGCGGTTGGAACTGCTCGCTCCCGCCAGCGACGGACTGAATCCGGTCAATGCGGTAGGCACGGACCGCGCCGGCGCGATGCGAGTGGCACAGCAGATACCAGCGGCCATGCCGCACGATGACCGCCCATGGGTCAGCCTCCTCCGTCCACTGATGGCCCGACTCGCTGCGGTAGCCGATACTTACCCGCCGCCGGGCCGCGATGGCGGTAACCAGAGCGCTGGTCGTCGCCATGCCCGGCCGCGCAGCCGCTCGGTCGGGCGCAGCGCATGCATGCTGGCGCATAGCGGCGGCCTGATGGCCGATGTTCTCGGGCAGCGCCCGGATGATCTTGCCCAGGGCGGCGCCGACCGGATCGTCGGCGTCCGCGGCTGCGTGGCTGCCGTCGAGCACGGCCATGACCAGGCCAAGGGCCTCGGTGGCGCTGAACACCAGCGGCGGCAGCCGGATGCCGTGGCCGAGCCGGTAGCCGCCGTAGGGTCCCCGGGCCGACTCCACGGGGATGTCAGCCTCCCGCAGGATCTCGACGTAACGGCGCGCGGCCCGTTCGGTTACGCCCAGCTGCGTCGCGAGCTGGCTGGCGGTAATGCCGGGCTGGGCCTGCAGCAGCTCGAGGACCCGGAGCGCTCGCCCGGTGGGGCTCAGGTCGGCTTTCACGCAAGCAGCCTAATCAGGAACCCGATCGTCCGGAACCGTCACTATCGTCGGGTGGCAGGCAACCGCGATCGCACTGGGAAGGACAAACCGATATGGACATCTTGCTGATGGGCGGCCTATGGCTCGACGGGTCAGTCTGGGACAACGTCGCCGACCAGCTCAAGGCCCGCGGTCATAACGCCGTGCCGATTACCCTGCCCGGCCAGGGTGACGGCAATCCGTCGGCGACGCTCGCTGATCAGGTGGCCGCGGTGGTCGCGGCCGTCGATGCGGCAGCGGGCCTGCCCATGGTGGTGGGCCATTCCGCTGCCTGCAGCCTGGCCTGGATCGCCGCCGACGCCCGCGCCGCAAAGGTCAGCAAGGTTGTCCTCATCGGCGGCTTTCCCTGCCCGGACGGAAAACCCTACTTCAGCGGCTTGCCCATCGAGGACGGCGCGGTGGCGTTCCCGGGCTGGAGCGAGTTCGAAGGCCCGGATTCCGCCGACCTGGACGACGCCGCCCGGCAGGCCTTCGCGTCTGCCGCGATCCCGGTCCCGGAAGGTGTCATTCGCGGAGTGGTCAAGCTGGCCGACGAGCGCCGCTACGACGTCCCGGTGGTGCTGGTGTGCCCGGAGTTCAGCCCGAACCAGGCTAAGGAATGGATCGACCACGGCGAGGTCCCGGAGTTGGCGAAGAGCAGCAACGTCTCATTCGTCGATATCGATTCCGGTCACTGGCCCATGATCAGCGCGCCAGCCGAGCTTGCGCGCATCTTGTCGCAGGCGGCTGAGGAGTCCTGAGCGGGCACGGCTCTGGAGAGTGCCGCTTACCCCGCTGGTTGCCCGGGCAGCATGGGCCGCATGAAGGTCCGCTCATAGCGGAGTACGCAGCCGGTCTGATCCCTGATGCGGTCCGCCGCTATGAAGTCCGGGTCGTTGCCGAACAAGGCGCGGTACTGCTCGTAGGCGGCGAGACTGGGGAAGCTGAACAGCGCCAGCGCTTTATCGCTGGCTCCCTCGGCCGGCAGGAAATAGCCGTGGTGCATGCCGCCATGTGAGTCGACCAGCTCGATCCACCGTCGGCCGAAACGTTCGAAGGCCTCGATCTTGGCCGGATCGATGACATATTCCACCACGCAAGTGATCATGCCTCAGGCTAGCGGCGCGCTTCCCGGCTGAGCCGGCCACCCGATCCGCTATCGTCACCGTCCTGCATACGATGAGCTTGCCCGACGCCCGACGCCCGACGCCCGACGCCCGACGCCCGACGCCCGACGCCCGACGCCGGTACCGCCCACAGCCTGCATCGCGAGCCAGCCCGCTACCCGGCCTGAGAGCGCGCTCATCGGACGGGTCCGATGAGCGCGCTATCATGGGATATCACATGGAGGCGGAAATGACTGATGTCCTGATCCGTGATGTGCCGGAGGAAGTAGTCGCGGCCCTTGATGCCCACGCCGCCCGGCTGGGCCTGTCCCGGAGCGAGTACGTGCGCCGTCGGCTCGCTCAAGACGCCGCCACGCCTGGTTCTCCGGTTAGCGTGGCGGATCTGGCGCGGTTCGCCGTCACCTTCGCTGATCTGGCCGATCCGGACGTGATGTCCCAGGCCTGGACGTGACTGCCTGGCTGATCGACAAGTCCGCGCTGGTCCGATTGGCCGCCAGTCCGGACGCGGCCGAGTGGGCCGCGCGGATCGAACGCGGACTGATACGGATCACCACGGTCACCCGCCTGGAAACCGGCTATTCAGCCCGGTCCGGCCCCGAATTGCGGACCGCGCTCCAGCAACCGCCGTTGTCGTCAATGCCGGTTGAATACCTGACCCCCGCCAGCGAGGACCGCGCAGTGGAGGTCCTGACCTTGCTTGCGGACCGGGGACAGCATCGTGCTCCTTCAATACCGGACCTGATCATCGCCGCGACCGCGGAACTCGCCGGGCTGACGGTATTGCACTTCGACAAGGACTTCGACCTCATCGCTGAGGTCACCGGCCAGCCTATGGAACGCCTAGTCGAACCCCCGTCCTCGACCCCCGATAACAAGGCGGGCCAGGCTGAGGCCTGACTCGTCGCTCCGGACAGCGGCATGAGCGCGCGTTTAACCACCACGCCGGTGCTCATGGTCCGCCGGCCGCCCGCCAAAAATACCCAGTCGCTTTATGCTGGTCAGGGCGAGATGCCTTAAATCTGGCGGCGATGATGACACGGCGGAGCTTAGCGGCCATGTCGGCGGTCGACGGCTGGGCCTTGCTGGCGTACCAGGGGGCGCGGCCCAAGACCGGAATCCCCCGAAGAAGGAGTCGACGACACCTTCATCCTCTACTCAGGCCCTGAATCTGGCCGCTAACAGCGCTCAACCTGCACCCGAAGTGCTGAGCGTCACGAAAACGCCAGCAGAAACGACACGAAATGCCAGTGGATTGGGCTGCCTGGCCCAGCTGAGTCTGTGACGTCAGCGGATGGCGCCGTGCGCCGACGGTCCAAGAGGAACTGTCCCGGCGAGGATCGTCAGCGACTGGAGTTGCTACGCGGCTGGCTGAACCGGCGGCTGCGCCGGAACCGCCGCCCGGCGACGGGACCGATGGCGAGGCAGGCGAGACCAGTGAAGATGAGGCCCAGCCCCTGCGGGACGCCGAGCACCAGCGCGCCCACCAGCACCCACCCGACGCCCGCCAGGAGGTAAGGCAGGCCTGCGCTAGCAACCCACCGCGGTGCCGTCTTCACAGGGGAAGCATACCAACTGTCCGCTCACTGGCCCCACATCCTCTACGGGTTGATCTACCAGGCGCTGAGCCGCATGGCACCGGGGGCCGCATGCCTCAACGGCGAGCAGTCCCGCGTTCTACTCGCCGCCGGGTAGAGCGGCACCTACGCCGGTCTACGGACCCAGCCAGGCTGGGTCGGCCCATGCCGAAGCCGCGCTCCAGGAGACCGGCCTCCCTCGGCGCTGCTGGGATTCCGTGACGCCGCACCGACATCTCGTGTCGTTCCTGCTGACGTTTCGTGGCGCACAACAGGAAGACACGGCCAAGACCACGAAAGTGCGAAACACGAGTTTATGCCGATCGATGCATAAACATGCACAAAGAGCAACGCCCGCTCATCGGCATTATGCCTGTGATCAAGGCGCAATGCGCCTCGATCCTGGTGCCTCACGATCACAGGCATATCAACCATGAGCGAGTGGACCCATTGAGGCGGAGACGGCACTCTCCGCTCAGGTGCCCCTTCCGTAATCCGGGGTGCGTGACCGCAGTAGTCATACGGGCACCTCGTCACTCGCCCGGATAGTGATGCGGGATGTTCCGGGCCATCGCGCATGGCGGCCCATCCCGGCGGTAGAGACGCCAGCTCAGAAACAGAGGAATCCCGGTCGAGCACATGTGCCATGTGCACTACGACGGATGCTCCCGGTACGTTCGGGTCATTGACGTCGTCGCCCACGCACCAGTCGTTTTCATCGTCATGGACGACAAGCCACACGGGCAGTTCACCGCTCAGGGCGGTCCGTTGCACGACAGCGCCCAGGTTCCGCGGGAAGGAGCCTCCGGGGAATGGCCACGGGATCTGCCTCGCAACCACGCCGTATATCTCCATGAATATGAGTCTGGTAGGCCAGAGGCTGACATAATCCCGGTCTCGCGAGTGCGCAGATCTACTCGTGAAAGCTAGGTCCGCGGGAGGTCGCTTCTCTCCGCACGACACAGAAACAAAGAATGGCCAGGCCGGAGGCACCTCAGTCAAAGATCGTGGACCGTTACTGGTGCTATAACACCAGTAACGGTCCACGATCATGATGCCGCCACGGTCCGGCCGCCGAGACCCGGGCGGGCGGCGGCCGGGTCAGTCGGCTGGCTGCCACAGGCGGAACGTCCCGCCCTGATCGTCCGTGCACTCAGCGAGCAGCCCGAACGGCCTGTGCTCGGGCTCGCCCGCACGCCCGCCCGCCGCCCGGACCCGCTGGACCGCGGCCGCGATGTCATCGACGCAGTAGGACAGCTGCACCTCGGGCTCGGCGCCCCGCGACGGCAAGCGCGACGGCAAGATGGCGAGCGGCGGCGTGGTCTGATCGGTGCGCCACGCGCCGGGGTGACCGGGGGCGAACGGCACCTGCAGCACGGCTTGGTAGAACTCCACGGCCCGCTGCGAGTCCGGTGCCGATATGGTCACGTTCCCGACGTCGCCCTGGCGCATCCGGGTGGCCCGGCCCGCCGCTGGCCCGGCTCGGCCCCGGCCCGCCCCGCCGGCTCGGCCCGCCCCGGCCGGCCCGGCGGCCGCAGCAGCGTCCAGCGGTGCCCGAACGGGTCGACGATCACCGCGGCGCGACCGTAGGGCGCGTCGTTCGGCGGCCGCTCCACCGAGGCCCCGTTGCGCCGGGCCCGCTCGGTACTCGCATCGACGTCGTCGACTTCCAGGTGGAGGGTGTGGCTGAACGTCGCGGGGGAGTCGGGCGCGCGTACGGGCACGTCGGGCCACAGGTCCGAGGCCTCGGCAAACATCAGCACCGCGTCGCCGATGCCGACCTCGGCGTGGCCGATCGTGCCGTCCGCGTTGACGTGCGGCTCGCCGCGCCGCTGCGCGCCGAACACCTCGACGTACCATTCCGTGGCGCGCCGGGCGTCGGACACGACGATGTAGGGGGTCAGCGTGGGCGCTCGCACGGCCCGGGCCGCCGCGATGGTCTGCTGAGACATGGTTCCTCCTGGGGATACGAAAATGTCTGGGGATGCGAAGACGTCTGGGGATGCGAAGACGTCTGGGGATGCGAAGACGTGCCGGGTCAGCCGCTGCCGCAGCGCCTCGGCGAAGTAGGGGTCGGGATCAACCGGCGTGCCGGGCTCGCGCAGCGCTTCAGAGAACGGAGCGTCGAACGGATCGGTCATCGCGAGCCCTCCTCTCCCTCGTAGATCCGGCGGAACGCGGCGCGGGCCCGCACCAGCAGCGCCTCGGTGGCGTGCACGGTGCGGTCCAGGTGCCGGGCCACCTCGGGCACCGGCAGCCCGTCGAGGTAGCGCAGCGTGAGCGCGGCCCGGTGGTGCGCGCCGAGCTCGCCGAGCACCTCGCGGGCCCGGATCCGGTCGACGGCCGCGTCCCACGGGTCCTCGACCCGCGCCGGCTCGCTGTCCAGCAGGCGCAACCCGCGCTGTTCCCGCTCGGCCCGCCGCCAGTGGTCGGCGAGCTTGTGCCTGGCCACCCCGATCAGCCACGGGATCGACGGATCGGGCGCGCCCGGCTTGCGGACCGCGTGCACGGCGGCCACGAACGACTCGGCCGTGAGATCCTCGGCCAGGCCGGTGTCGCCGCAGCGGGCCAGCAGGTAGCCATAGACGTGCGGCAGCGCATCGTCATACAGCTCCAGCAGCCCGAACGCCGGGTCGGGCCGCACCTGCGGGTGCGTCATACCTTCATCGTCGTCCGGGCGGCCACTACTCCGACGGCCCGGACCGGACTTTTTCCCCGATCGACAAAGTCACCGCAAGAACCCGCTGATCATCTGGCGGAACGTGACGCCGACCGCCTCCCTGGTCGCCTTCGGGTCAGCTGAGCTCGCGATGAGCACGCCGGCCCTGGTCATCGCGCCGAACAGCAGCCGGACCAGCGTCGGCGGATCCGCCACCCGGAGCAGCCCGGCCGCGTTGGCGGGCGCCGACCTGCTCACCGTGCACGTCCGGCTCGACACCCGCGGACCGCGTCAGCGGTGACTGGCGCGCTGCAGCAGGCTGGTAACCAGGGCGAGCGGGGGCCAGTGCAGGCGCCCGTGGCGGGTCAGCGCGTACGCTCGCAGCTCGACATCGGGCCCGGTCAGGGGCAGGATGCTCACCCCTGGCCGGGTCGGGTGGCCGAGCGGGAGCAGCCCGACGCCCAGGCCGGCCGTGATCATGTCCTGGACCAGGTCCAGGCTGTCGGCCTGATGGGTGATGCGCGGGGTGAAGCCGGCCATCGCGGCGAGCGTGCGGATGACGTCCTCGTCCGCGGTGTTGCGGGAGTTGCCGATCCAGTCGTGGGCCCGGTAACGGGCGAACGCTTCCAGCGTCGCCGGGCCGGCCGCGGCCTGGCCGGCGGGCACGCCCAGGCCCCACCGCGCGGTCCACAGCGGCGTGCGGTGCATGGCCGGGTCGGCGGCGGCGGGGGCCAGGTTGTAGTCATACACGAGCGCCAGGTCGGCCTGGTCGGCGGCCAGCAGCTGCCGGGCCTCGGCGGGTTCGTGCTCGCGGACCAGCACGCGGACCCGCGGGTGGGTGGCGGTCAGCTCGGTGATGGCCGGCAGCAGGTAGGCGCGGAACGCGGTGGTGAACCCGGCCACCCGCAGGGTGCCGTTGGGTTCCGCCTCCGGTCCCAGGTCGAGCTGCGCGGCCTGGACCGCGGCCAGGATCGTGACCGCGTGCTCGGCCAGCCGGCGGCCCGCCGGCGTCAGCCGGACCCGGCGCCCGGCCGGCTCGATGAGCGGGGTGCCCATCTCGCGGGCGAGCACGGCGATCTGCTGCGACACCGTCGAGGTGGTGGTGCCGAGCACGTCCGCGACCGCGCGCATGGAGCCCAGCCGGGACAGCTCGGCCAGCAGTTCCAGCCGCCGTGTCTCCATGTTCCATTGTTAAGCATCTCTGGATAGAATATCAATATTTAACACGTGGACATGAACGATTACCACGCGCTGTACTGAGATCATGAGCTCGCCACAGCCCGCAACGCGCCCGTCGCCCGCCATCCTGGCCGGTACCGGGGGCGGGGCGCTGATGGCGGCCGCCTCGATGTCGTGCGTCCAGCTCGGGCTGGCCCTGTCGGTTCACCTGTTCGGCCGGCTCGGCCCGCTGGGCGTGACCGGACTGCGGCTGGCCTGGGGCGGCCTGCTCCTGATGGTCCTGGTCCGGCCGCGCCTGCGCCACTTCACCGGCCGGGACCTGCTGGCCTGCGGCGTGCTGGGCGCGGTCACCGGCGGCCTGATGCTGCTGTTCACGCTGGCCATCGCGCGCATCCCGCTCGGCACGGCCAGCGCGCTGGAGTTTCTCGGCCCGCTGACCGTGTCCCTGTGCGGCCCCGGCGGCGGGAGCAGGCGCTGGGCCGTCCCGGCCGCCGCCGGTGTCGTGCTCCTGACCCAGCCCTGGCACGGCGGCACCGACCCGGCCGGCCTGGCGTTCGCCCTGGCCGCCGCGGTCTGCTGGGGCGCCTACATCCTGCTCACCCAGCACGTCGGTGACCGCGTCAGCGGACTGAGCGGGCTGGCCGTCTCCGTGCCGGTGGCCGGCCTGGTCGCCATGCTCGCCGCCGCGCCGGACCTGGGCCGGGTGACCTGGCCGCTGCTCGCCATCATGCTTGGCCTGGCCGCGCTGCACCCGGTCGTGCCGTTCAGCCTGGAGTTCCTCGCCCTGCGGCGCCTGACCGCCGGTGCCTTCGGCACCTTGATGAGCCTGGAACCGGCCATCGCGCTGCTGGCCGGACTGCTCGTGCTCGGGCAGGTCCCGGACGTGGCGTCGGCCGGCGGGATCGTCCTGGTGGTCATCGCCGGCGTCGGCGCCACCCGCGCCGGCGGCCGCGCGAACGTCGGCGCCGCGGCCGGAGGTCCCAGGGACCGTAGCCAGGTTCCCGGGCGCGAGCACTCACGGTTCGTTCGGCTGAAAAGAATTTATGCCGAACGGTCCGTGGTTTCTCCTCGCCGCCAACCGAGGAACGCGGGCCGGGGAATGTACCAAACGGAACATGTACCAGATGGTACGGTTAACCGATGGCCGAACCCCGAGAACCCGCACCGCCCCCGCCGGGATCAGCCCGAGAGCGGCTGCTCGCCGCCGCCCTCGCCATCGCCATGCAGGGCGGGATCGCGGACCTGAGCCTGCGCGAGCTAGCCGCCGCGATCGGCACCAGCCACCGCATGCTGCTGTACCACTTCGGCTCCCGGGAGGGACTGCTCGCCGCGGTCACCCTCGCCGTCGAGGAGGCCGAACGCACCGCCCTCCGCCAGACCGGTGCGATCAGCGCGGACGACGCGCGCCGGTTCTGGGCCCGGTACAGCGATCCGGCGTTGTGGCCGCAGGAGCGGTTGTTCTTCGAGCTGTACGCGCACGCCCTGCGCGGCCGTCCGGGCACCGAGGGCTTCCTGGAGCACGTGGTGACCGGCTGGCTCGAGCCCCTCACCGCCGCCATCGTCCAGGACGGAGTCGACCCCGGGATCGCGCCCGCCGCCGCGCGGCTGAGCATGGCCGTCACCCGCGGGCTCCTGTTCGACCTGCTCGCCACGCACGACACCGCGGGCGTCACCGCGGCGTTCGAGCTGTTCCTGCAGCTCGGCGCGAATCAAACTGCCACGCAGGCCGCGCAACCATAGTGCCCCGCCGGGCGTCCAAGCGGTATGCGGTGCCCGAAGGCCAAGACAATCCTGATCGCCGCCTGCGCGGTTACGGCCGTGGCGGGCTGTGCCGCTACGCGCACCACCACGGGAACGGTAACGGCGGCGTCGGGGACGCCGGCCCCGCCCACCGCGCGGGAGCGTGCGGTCGCCGAGGCGGCGGCCATCCTGCGGGCCTTTGCCGTGCCCCCGGGCGGGCAGCGGTTGCCGAAGGCGCCGGATGCGCTCAAGTTCCCGTCCTCCACCCTGGTCTCCACCGCGCTGGTGGACGACGTCTCCTTCTGGCGGGCCCCCGGCCGGCCGCAGGCGGTACTGGCCTGGGAGCAGGCGCATCTGCCCGGCGGTTTCACGCCCGAGGACGCCAGTTTCGGGCCGCCGTCCTGGGACCGCACGTTCTCGCTAGCTCCGGTCCCCGGCGTGCTGAACGCCCGCGACCTGGTGGTCGAGGTGGCCGGAGCGAGCCACGGGCAGACCGTGATCCGGGTGGACGCCCAGGTGAGCTGGCAGCCGCCCCGGCCGGCCTCCGAATGGGTGCCGCCCGCCGCCCGCGTGGTCACGATCACCCAGCTGCCCAGCCTGGACCCGCACGCCCGCCGTCCACCCGCGCCGGTCACGATCACCGGCCTGGCCGCCGTCCGCGGGCTCGCGACGCTCGTCGACAGCCTCCAGCTGTCCACGATCGGGCTGGCCGCCTCCTGCCCGCCGCACCTCGGCGGCGAGATCCAGCTGACGTTCCTGGCCCGGGCCGGCGGCCCGCCGCTGGCCGTCGCGCAAGGCCCGGGCGCCTGCGGCATCGTGCAATTCAGCGTCGGCGGCCAGCCTCAGCCCGCGCTGCAGATCACCGATTCGTTCGTCCCGCAGGTCCTGCGGCTCGCCGGGCTGAACTGGAAAGTCCCCTAGGGTGGCATGCCCCTGACGCGCTAGGCCGCGTGCGCGAGTTCCGGGACGAGGTACTTCCCGTTCACGGTGCCGAGCCCGGTGACCAGGTTGTAGCCGTGCCGGACCGAGTAGCCGTGCACCTTCCCGCCCGGGAACGAGACGGTGTTGTTGCCCGACGCCACCGCGACGATGCCCGGCGCGTGCTTGGCGGCCAGTGCGTACAGCGCCGGGTTGACCGGGCCGAGCGGATGCCCGGCCACCTGGTCGGCGAGCGCGACGATGGCCGCGAACATCGGCGCCGACTCGCTGGTGCCGCACGATGCGGTCCAGCCGCCTTGCCCGCCGGTGAAGGTCTCGAAGACGCTCACCGCGACGCTGCACGATGCGCTCATCGAGATGTCCGGGATGCCGCGCTGGCTGCCGGTCATGCTGCGCACGCCGCTCTGATAGCCGGGCCTGCCGTAGTACGCGGACTTCCCGCCGCCGGTGGCTAGCGGGTTCGGGCCGTCGTTGCCGAAGAAGAAGTTGTTCACCGCGCTGCTATAGGTATCGTTCCAGGCCGTGTCGAGGCCGTTGCGGGCGCCGCTGGCATTCAGGTTGAGCCTGGTGCCGCCGACGGCCGTCACGAACGGGCTGGTGGCGGGCCAGAGCGCGACCGGATGGCGGTAAAAGTCGCCATTGTCGTTCTGACCGGACGCGCCGCTGTCGCCGGATGAGGCGACGATCGTGATGTGGCTGCTCGCGGCCTGGCTGAAGATGGAGCTGTAGGAGTTGACGAAGTCCCGGCCGAGAGCCTGCTCGGGCGCCCCCCAGCTCAAGCTGATCACGCTGCCGAGCTTGTGCTGGACCGCGTACCGGACCGCGAGCACGAGGTGCTGCAGGTCCTCCTTGGCCACCTCGACCAGCACGATCTTCGCGGCCGGCGCGCCGGCGTGCGCGTACTCCACGTCCAGCGTGGTCTCGGCGGCCCAGCCGACCATGTCGCCGTTGCCGGAGTTGAAGGTCGGCACGTGCCCGACCTGGACGATCCGCAGCGCCGGGGTGCCCAGGCCCAGATTCTGGTCGAACTGCAGCAGGTCATCGGCGATCGTCGGTGATCCGAACGCGTCGACCACCACGATGGTCTGGCCCTTGCCTGTGGTCCCGCGGCTGTACAGGGCGGGCAGGTTATAGGCCGCCTCGACCTGGTCGGGGACGAAGCAATCGATCCGGAAGACCGCCTCGCACTGCGCGTCGCTGAACGGCACCGGCGCCATGAACGCGCCGCGGACCTGCCCTGCGGCTGGATGCACGACTATCGCGCCCGGATCGCTCGCGCGGCTGGCACTGCTGGCGTTGCCTGCGGTGCTGCCGAGCGCCACGGCGCTGCCGGTGACCGCGGTCAGCACGGCGGCGGCAGCGACCACCAGCCCGGCGGACCTCGCTCGGGACAAGAGCATCGGGTGACCCTTCCGACGGCCAGGACAAGCTAGGGCACGCCGACCATAACAGGATCACTCGGCCACGATAGGGAAAATCCGGAAAGGCCCGATTTGCCCCTGCCCGCGCCCGCCTGGCGGCCGCATGCCACCCTGCTGCGGCGGGTCCGCCGCCAGCCCGGGACGTCAGCCTGGCCGCCGGCCTGGCAGGCCAGGCTGGCCGCTGACGTAGCACATCAGCCTGGCCGCCGACCTGGCACGCCAGGCTAGCCGCTGACCTGTCGACGGGCCGTGTCTTTAGCGCCGCGATGCCGCGCGCTTGATCTGCTCGGTGAACGCGGTCCAAGCCCGGGGGCTCACGTCGATCACCGGCCCGCCCGGGTCGGTGGAGTCGCGGACGGCGACCAGTGCCTGGCCGGTCCCGACTTCGACGCAGTTGCCGTTGGAACGGCTGTAGGTGGATTTCCGCCAGTTTATCTGAGTCATGTAACCTATTGTGATAGATTAATCACATTTAGAGAACAGCCAACGACCCGACATACCCGATCTGTGACTAACTCGTTACAATCAGCTCGCATGGCGCGTCTCGCGGTCAGGGCTGCAGAGCCCGAAATGGGACTTCAGCCACGCTGGCACCACCAGCACCGCAGCCCAGGCGCTCCAGGCGCTCCGGACCGGCCCGGAGCCGAATGAACCCCGGGGTTCACCACGTTCTAGCGAAGTGAAACCCGGGTTTCACCTCGTTCAGCGCCGGGCCGGGCTTCGTGATCAGGCAGCAAAAATCCCGACTGCCGCCCGCCCGCTGTTATGGCTGATGTCGGCGATCCCGCCCGATACCCGCGAGGCTGATGATGGCGATGACTACCGCAGCCCCGATAGCACCACGCAGTACCGTGCGGGCAACGCTGGGCCACGAAGTAGACCGCACTGTACGTCAACAAAAAGAAGCGATAGGTCATCCAGCAGCTCAGCGACCGGCCGATGACCGCTAACAACGCGTACCCGGCCGACCTGCGCCGCCAACTCGTCGGCAATCCGGTCGGGCCTCGGTACTACGAAGGGAAGAGATGGCAGCGGCTCAGGGCTGGCACCTCTTCCGCGGCGCTCAAGATCCATGCCCGCAGCCCGCCTGCGGTGAGGGATGGACCGGGCCGCTGGGGCCGCGGTCCAGGCGAAGCGACTGCTTGATCGCGGGCCTACGAAGAGATCGACACATACGAGCTAACTCACATAATTAGTGAGTAGTAGATACACTTACGCACAGAGATACTGTACAATAGGAACCATGGGAAGCACGGAAAGGCTGCGGAAAGATCACGAACGCGGTCTGCGGCGCCGAACAGATGAGCGAGGCCGAGCTCGGCCGGCGACCGGTGCCTCGGAGATGATGATCCGCCGTGACCTGGAGGTTCTAGCCGAACAGGGCGTGCTCGAGCGTTACCGCGACGGGGCCAGGAGCCTGTAGCTGCGCGGAGAGAGGCCGACGTTCGCCCTGCGCAAGAAGGACGGCATCGAGAACAAGCAGCGCATCGCCGCGGAAGCCGCTCGGCTGATCGCCGAGAGTGAATCAGTGGTCATCGACAGCGGTACCATCTGTCTGGAGATGGCCAACGCTTTGCGCTACCGCAGGATCACCGTGATGCCGCTGTCCCTGCACGCCGCCCATGCGCTGGCCGGCGGCTGCGGCTGACGCTGCTCATGCCCGGCGGCGAGGTCCGCACGGGCGAGCTGACCATGACCGGATCGCTCGCGCTGACCTCGCTCGCCGCGTGCACATCGACACGCGATCCTCGGCTGCTGCGGCCTGAGCGCGGCCGACGGGCTGACCGCCAACGACCTGCCCGACGCCGCTGTCAAGCGCGCCGCGATCGCCGCGGCGCGCCGCACGACCGTGGTCACCGACGGCCCAAGTTCACCCAACGACGTCGTTGTGGCACCGGCGTCGTCCCGTGCGCGTCGTTGCGGCAACGACGGACCGGCCCGGCCGCGCGCTCGAGGCGCTGGCCGCGGCCGGCGTCACCGTCCGGCAAGTGTGCGCCGGCGTCCGGCCCGCCGCGGTGGTAGTCTTCAACCTGTTCGGCGTCTCGCCTGCGCGCATCCCCGGCTGGCCAGGCCGAGATACTGGCCGCCGCGGGCGTTCCCGCCGGCCGGGCCGGAGATTTCTGGCGCACCTACTGGGAGCTCCGCCCGCCCTATGACCGCGGCTGGCGTTCAGGGCCCGACTACTGGCGAGAGGTGGCAGGGGCCGTCGGCGCCACGTTCACGAGGGCTCAGATCGCCGGGCTGATCGCCGCCGACTGCGGCAGCTGGCGCACGGTGGACCCGCGGATGCTCGCCTTCTCGACCTTCTCGACGTCCTCGCCCGTTCCGGGCTGACTCTCGGCCTGCTCTCCAACATCCCGCCGGAGCTCGCCGCCGAGTTCCGCCAGCGACATGCGTGGCTGGACCGCTTCGTCGTCCTCGGATTCTCCTGCCGGATCGGTCACGTCAAGCCGGAACCGGGCGCCTTCGACTGGTGCATCAGGACCCTCGGCGTCGAACCGGCCAGGATCTTGTTCGTCGACGACCGCGAGGAGAACGTCCGCGCCGCGCGGGCCCGCGGCATGCAGGGCCACCTGTTCACCGACCCCGCCACCCTCGCGCAACACATCGCCCGCCAGCAGCCGTGCCGGTTGTGGTGGTGGGGGGGCCGGGTTCGCTGGCCAACCAGCTTCTCCGCGATCAGATCGACACCCGCGCGGCCCAACCGCCCGGCGTGGATCTCCGCCAGCTGGCCGTCCCGCCTGAGCTTGGCCTGGATGATGACCATCTTCTGCAGGGCGGCCACGGACCCGGCGGCCTTCGCCTCCTGCTGCAGGCCTCGACCGCGTTGAACAGCGTCAGCAGGATCAGCAGCAGACCGGTGCCGAGCTGCTTGAGCGGGTAGAGACTGCCGATGCCAGCGGCGAGCAGCACGAGCTGCATCGGTCCGCGTACTGGCGTGCGAACGCGTGCAGCGCGACTCGGCCTGGCCGGCGGCGACGTGTTCGGGCCGGACCGCCCGGCCCGCGCGGCCGCCTCGGCCGAGCTGAGGCCGTGCTGCCCGTCCGCCCCTGCGGACTGCAGCACCTGATCGGCGCTGAGCGTATGCCACGCGAGCCCGCCACCCGCGGGCGGCGCGCTCGCCGTCCCCGGCACTCCCGACGCCAAAGCCTCGCAGCCCATCGTCGCCGCTGTAGACACAAGCGCCGAACCACCCGCGTGACAGCATGGCCGGATGGGGCGCGACCATCGCTATCAGGCCACCATCACCTGGACCGGCAACCTCGGAGCGGGGACCGCCGGCTACCGCTCCTACAGCCGGGACCACGAGGTGTCCGGCGCGGGCAAGCCGGTGCTGCCGGGTAGCTCAGACCCGGCCTTCCGCGGGAACCCCGAGCGGTGGAACCCGGAGGAACTGCTCGTCGCCACGCTGTCCCAGTGCCACATGCTGTGGTTCCTGCACCTGTGCGCGGTGAACGGCATCGTCGTCCTCTCCTACACCGATGATGCCGAGGGCATCATGGCCGAAGGCGACGACGGTGCCGGTGAATTCACCGCCGTGACCCTCCGCCCCCGGGCCGCCATCGCCGATCCGGGCCACGCGAACCGCGCGCGGGAACTCCACGAGGAGGCCGGCCGGGTCTGCTTCATCGCCCGCTCGGTCAACTTCCCCGTCCGCTGCGAGCCGGCCATCACCTGAGCACGGCGCAAACCTGTCCTCGCGGAGCGGAACTGCGGCCCGTCGCGGCACGTCCAAGGGTGGAGAAAAGGAGGCTTGCTATGAGCGCTCGGGGAGTCCTGGGCCTGATCGCGGTCACTGCCCTGATGGGGACGGCGGCGTGCGGCAGCGTCTCGGCCGGCAGCGCCGGCAGCACCAGCCAACCGGCCTCGGCCGCGCAAGCTCAGCAAGCTCAGCAAGCTCAGCAAGCTCAGCAACCTCGTCGAGCTCGGCGAGCCCGTCGGCGACCGCCGCGGGAATGCCGCCCGCCCAGTCGCTTTGCACGGCCGGCCAGGGCGCGGACCGGGTGGTGCTGACCCGGACCGTTCCGCGGCGCCAGGTCACGCTCAGCGGCGCGACCCAGGTCCAGGCCATGCTGACCGCGCTCTGCGCGCTCCCGGCGAGGCCGTCCGGGCAGCTGCGCTGCCTGGTCGTGTCGGCGGACTCGGTCCGCCTGGTGTTCACGGCCGGAGCGCAGACCTTCCCGCCGGTCACCGTCCAGGAGGTGGGCTGCCAGGGCGTAACCGGACTCGGGGCGACCCGGTCCTGGTCCCCGTCATCGACGTTCGGCAAGCTGCTCAGCGAGGCGGTGGGCGGCTTCGGCAAGCTGGTCCCCGGCACCCACCCGAGCAGCGTGCCGACCGGGCCGTGACCAGGCCACCCGCACGCGGGCTATCCGTGCTCCCCGAGAAGCCCCCGGGGAGCACGGATCGGGTTAAGCGATGCCCGCGAACGGGCCGTTTACCGTCAGGCCCGGCAGGGATTCCTCATGTTCCCGCTGTTGAAGTCTTCGAACTGATTAATGATCGAAGGCCCGGCCACCGGGAAATCGACCGAGAGCAGGGACCCGTATTCGGCCGCGGAACTGCCGCCGAACTCGTTCACGGTGCCCGGGATGAACTTGCCACCCTCCTGCCAGTTGCATACCCCGTTCCGGAACGTGGTCGAGTAGAACGGGTAGAACGCCGCGCCGGGCGGCGGGTTGACGCAGTTGGCGCCGGTATTCGTGTCACAGAACGGCGGGTTGAGCGACGCTCCCTGGATCTCGAAGGCGGGCATGTCGTTCTCGAAGGCGATGGTCGAGTAGTTTCTGCCCCTGGTCAGCGGGCTGGTGAACCTCACCGGGGTCGGGTGCAGGGCCCGGTCCACGAACGGGTTCGGGTTGGTCCCTGGCCAGTCCGGCAGGTAGGACGGCCCGTCGAAATCTTCTTCAGCGGCGGTGCACCCGTCGATCATCACCAGCGACGAGTCGGTGCCAGGAAGGCAGGCCGTGTCGTCCGCGTCCAGGGTCTTGTCCTCGCCCGCGGGCACGGTGCAGTTGCCGTTGGCGTCGATCCCCAGGCAGTTCTCGAAGTGGCCGATCTCGTCGGACATGGCCACGTTGTAAGTGTGCACCGACCAGGTGTTGCCCCGGGTGTTCGCGGTCCCGTACGCCCGACGCCGCCACCGCGACGGCGAAGCGGCCGTCGTCGGTGTCGATCTCGTCCGCCACCTCGAGCGTGGCGCCGTCGAGGAACGGCAGCACGTCGTCGCCGAACAACCGCACCCGCGGGATCCATGGCTGGTGCGCAGCACGCGCGGCTGCTGCACGTGCTCTTCCCGCTGATCTCGCCGGCGCCCTGATCTACGCGCTGGTGTACTCGTTCATCCCGTTCCCGGCCGCGTCCTCGACAGCTACTCGCCGCTGATCGACGGCCTCTGGCTAGCTCTCGGCCTGATCATCCTGCTGGTGATGTGGCGCCGGCACAACGATCGGTGGCTGCTTACCGCGGCGCGAGGTTCTTTGAGGTGAAACCTACGACGACTGACCGTCCAGCCCGCGCAGGAACCCGGCGATGGCCTGGTTGACCTCGTCCGGGTGAGTCACGTTCGAGGCGTGCGGTGCGCCCTCGACAGCGGTGAACGTGACCGGGCCGCCCATCCCGTCCCGGACCGCTTCCGCGCGCGCCAGCGGGATCGCGGCGTCCGCCGTCCCGTGCACGATCAACGCGGGGCAGGTGATCCCGGCGAGGCGCCCGGTGATGTCATCCCTGTCCATCAGGCACCGGAACGGCCAGTTCAGCTGACCCAGATCGTCCGGCGCCCACTCCGCGTACTGCTCAGTCCACTTGGCGTACCAGCCGTCCCACTGGCCCGGGCCCAAGATGATCGAGGCGACCATCTCCTGCACCGGCCCGGGCCCGTGATCCAGCCACGTCTGGTGCAGCTGCTCGTACCCCGGCGCGACGGCCGGGTCCTCCTGGCCGGCCTGGCTGTCGATCAGCACCAGCGCCCGCACCCGGTCCGGCGCGGTCAGCGCAGCGCGCAGCGACACGAAGCCGCCCTGGGACATGCCGGCCAGCACCGCACGCTGCACTCCGAGGTGGTCGAGCAGCGCGAGCACGTCGGCCGCCGAATCCCAGTAGGTGAACGTCCCGGCCGCCCGGGTACCGCCGTGCCCCCGCTGGTCCCAGGTGATCACCCGGTACTGCGGCGTGAACGCGGTGACCTGCTGGTCGAACATCGTGCGGTCCATCAGGAACCCGTGGCTGAACACCACGACCGGGCCGTCGCCCCCCGAGTCGGTGTAGTCGATCTGGATCCCGTTCACTGTGGCTACTGGCATAGCCGGAAGCTAGCGCACCCGGACACCGGCCGCCAGAGGTGACCCCGCTGGCGTCCGCACGAGTACTAACCACGAGTACTAACCAGGCGCCTGCACCGCATTCATGCCGGGCAGCAGCTGGCGCACCTGCGCCAGGTGGCTGGCGATGCTCTCCTTCTGCCGGGTGAGGTCGTCGACCTCGCGGCGGCTGGCGGCGCGGCGGCGTTCGGCATCGGCGTTGACCTCGGCGAGCAACTGCTCGGCCTGGGTCTTGGCCTGGCCGGCGATCTGGTCGGCGCTCTTTTCCGCGTTGCCGGTCACCTGCCTGGCGTGCTCGCCGGCGTCCCGGAGAGTCTGATCGGCCTGGGCGCTGGCCTTCGCCGCCCGCTGCTCCGCGGTTGAGGCGCGCTGCTCGGCTTCGAACACGAGCTTCTGCGTCGTGGACTGGGCGGCGGCGAGCCGCCCGGCCTCCTGGCGCTCGGCCTGTTCCCTGCGCGCCGCGAGCTGAATTTCGAACTCGGCCTCCGCCTGGGCCCGCTGGGCCTGGCTCTCCTCCAGGATCTGCTGCGCCTGGCTGCGCATCTCGTCAGCCTGGCGTTTGGAGGCGGTGAGGATCTCGTCCCGTTCGCGCTTGGCCGTCGCCTTCAGCTGGGCGACCTCGCGCTCGGTGCTGGTCCGCAGCTTGGCGATTTCGCCCTCGGCCGTGGCCTGCTTTTCCGCGACCTCGTGGTCGGCGGTGGCGCGGAGCTTGGCGGCCTCGCGCTCGGTCGCGGAGGTCAGCTCGCCGGCCTCGCGCTGGGCGGTAGTCCTGATCGAGTCGGCATCGCGCTCGGTGACGGCCCGTTGTTCGTCGGTCTCGCGCTTGGCGTTCGCGCCCAGTTCGGTGGCATCGTTCTCGGCGCCGGCCCGCAGCTCTGCGGCATCGACCTTGGCCCTGGCCTTGATCTCGCCGGCTTCGGATCGAGCCGTCTGGACCATCTCGGCCGCCTGTTCCTCGGCGAGCCGCAGCAGCTGCTCGATCCTGACGCCGAGGCCGGTATAGGCGGGTCGTTCCTGCTCGTGGGACTGGCGGCGGGCCTCGGCCAGGTCCCGCCGCATGGCCTGGGCTTGCTCGCGGTGCTGCCGGACTTCGGCTTCGATCTGCCTGATGTGCTCGTCGACCTGGTGACGGTCATAGCCCCGCATCGCCGTCACGAACTCACGCGACGGGGCTTCCTCGACGAGGTTGGCTCGCAGGGCGTCGGTGTCTGGTTGCATATGGCCTGATCCTCGCTAGACGTGACGAGGACGGGTATTCACGGGTTTGCGGCGGGTGATCGCGCGTGTCATTCGCACCGCGGGCCTCAGGCTCCCGCCCAGGGATACGCACAATACTCTTATTCCGGGTCGCCGGCGGGTCCTTCACGCTCCACCGCTTGACATGCTTGCCCTATGACGACGGAACAGCCATGGTCATGGCCAGAGACGATGGATGCACTCCTCGCCGCTCCAGCCTCACACCGCGTTCTTCTGGAGAACGACCGGGTGCGGGTGCTGGAAGTGGTGATCGAGCCGCGGACCCGCGAACCCGAGCACACGCACCGGGCGGAGAGCTACCACGCGACCCGTATTGAACTTAAGTAACGCCAGGGCCGTCGGCAGCCTGGCCTTCCGGGGTCATGAGGGCGAGCAGGGCGGCGGCGGCAAGTACGCCGCCGGCCACGCCGAACGCCGCCGGGATGGCCGGCGCGGTCGAAAATCTTAATGAACTGGAGCGGGCGCCGCGAGGTGCAGGAGCTGCCTGGCCGCCGTGATCAGGGCACCCGTATCCCACAGCCTCGGCTGCTGGTTCCCGTTGACCGTGACCGCATCGCTCCCGCCACAGCCGCCCGCGTAGACGACCACGCCCGGGGCGAATTTCAGCGCGTAAGCAGTGCCGCCCGCTGCGCAGGTCGTGGCGGCCACGTCCGGGTACGGCGTCGCGGGCAGGCTGTCGACCAGGGCCACCAGCCGGCCGATGACCGCGGGCGACGTGAACGTGCGGGTCACCGTGGCCGACCGGAAGAGGAACTCGGTGGCGGTCACGGTAACTGAGCGGAAGCTGGTCGCGTTCAGCTGTTCCGCGGCGCTGCGCGGCGGGAACCAGCTCACGCCGGCGTCGACGCGGATCAAGGTATCGCCGCCCGGCAACGGCATCGTGTTGATGCCCAGGTCCGCGTTCGTCAGTCCGGAAGTCACTGACCGGGGACTGTAACCCACCCACAGCACCGTGATCGTGTTCGTCGTACCCGACCCCAGGCCGTCACCAGCCCAGGTCATCCCGGCTGGCACGTGCGCCAGCAGGAAAGACTGCACGGTCGCCGCCGGCTCGCGCACCAGGAAGAACCGGTGCAGTTCCACGGTGTAAGGCAAGGCGTCTCCAGGCGACGACACGCTCAGCGGCGTCGGCACCGGCGACGGATGGGCCGCCTGCGACCCGGGCGGCAGGACCAGGCGGGAGAGCATCTGCCTGGCGAGCATCAACGCCTCGGCGCGGGAACCAGCAGGTGCGCGAGTCGCGGTGACCGCCCAGGTACGGGTCACCCCGGCGCTCGGCCGGCCGCCCGCACCCAGCACCAAGCCGAGCAGGACGACAAGGAGAAGCGTGACCACGGCCAGGCCGCCGCGCCGCCACCGGCGCCGCCGCGCCTGTGCCCCCAGCACCTCATCGAGGACACACAGCTGTCCCTTAGTGGAGCGCCGCAGCGCACCCACCTCCTTCTCCCCTCCCTTTCTAGACGTGCCGTCGAGCCGCGCGGTTCCGGCCACGAAAGGCACCGTCCCAGCGAAAGGTCAAAATCAAGATCATTTATCCGAACGGACCGGGGTGCGCGCACCGGGAACCGGTTCCCGAGACCCCGGCCTGCTCATCCTGTCCCGGCTCGGCCGCTACAACGGCTCGCCCCCCAGGGTGTTCGGCGTGACCCTGCTGGCCACCAACCACCTCCCGAACTGGTGGGACCTCGCCGCCATCGCCGCATTCAGCCTGGTGATCTACTTCTGGGCCGTGCACAGCACGCTGCCCCGCCAGCGAGTCACCGGCAGGCAGTAGTCGGCTCACATTAAGGTCGGTGCATGCCGAGTCCGGATGAACAGGTTCTGAGGTGGGCGGCCCGCGCCGCTGGTCCTTCCGCGCGGGTGGTCAGCGCGGCGGGGATGCGGGCGGGCGGCAATCCGTGGCTGCTGCGGCTGGCCGGGGCCGGCAGCACCTGCGAGGCAGTGCTGAAGACCGGTGATGCGGCTGCCGACCTGGACCGCGGGCAGCTCATCACCACAGTGGCCGCGCTGGAACTCGCGGCGGGCCACGCCCTGCCGGCGCCGCGGCTGATCGCCGCTGACCTGGACGGCAGCCAGGCCGGCACGGGGGCAATCCTGATGACCGTACTGGCTGGTTCCACTAAGATCCCCCGCATCGCCTCGGCCGGACGGCTCCGGGCGCTGGGGGCCGCGGCCGGAGCGCTGGCGAGCGTGGCGCTGGCACCGCGGCCAGGACTGGAGCTGCGAACCCGCGCGCTTTATGACATGGACTTCGCTGCCTGGCGCAGGTCAGCAGGCACGTCGGAGCTGCTGGCCCGGGCGGAAGAGAGGATCGCCAGCCTGCCAGTGCCAGACGGCGAGCTGGCGTTCGTGCACGGCGATCTATGGCAGGGCAATACCGTGTGGAACGGCGATTCCTGCACCGGCCTGATCGACTGGGACGCTGCGGGCGCTGGATCGCCCGGCATCGACCTGGGCACCTTGCGCTCGGACGTGGCCCTGTTCTTCGGATCATCGCCGCTGGCAGCTACCGGACTCCCGGCCGCCGGCGAGGTGCTGGCCGGATGGCAGCAGGCCGCTGGCAGGCCGGCCGAGCACGTCGCGTACTGGGACGCGGCAGCAGCCCTGTGCACGGTTGGCGACATGAGCTACTGCCTGCCGGCCGACATGCTCGGTGAGGTCGGCCGCCCAGACCTGGACGCGGCGCTCCTGGATGCTCGCCGTGACGCGTTCCTGGCCGCAGCGCTCGACGAGATCGATTCCTGGTAGGACGCCGGATTCGCGGTTACCAGATCCGTGCGCGCGTGGGAGACACCCGGATCACGTGCGGGTAGTCGGTGGCGAAGCCTTCCGGTGTCCACCCGTACGAGTCGATGAACTCGCGGTATTTCTCTATGTAGGCGGGTACGGCATCGGCTCTGGGGCCAGCGGGGTCAATCCTGGCGGGACCTTCGAAGATGACATTGGCGCCTCCCCGGCCATTGCCCTCCAGGTGCAGGGAAACATAGGGGTTCGACCCGATGTTGCGGGTCTTCGGCCCGTTCGCGAGGCCATAGATCAAGAACTCCCCGGCTTCCCACAGGAACCAGACCGG
>CAWGJL010000016.1:0-146932 GCA_963822765.1 uncultured Actinomycetes bacterium
CACCCGCTACGCTGCTCCGGTGACCACGTTAATGCGCTCCGCACTGACCGCCCTCGCCGCGTCCCTGGCCGTCGTCGCGTTCTCGGTATCCACGGCCGCCGCGTCGCCCGCGTCCTCCGGGCCGGGCCTGAAGAAGGTTCACGACCCAGGCCACGTGACCGGGACGATCCACGGCCACTGCTCCTACCGCGACCGCAGCCAGCTCCCGGACCCGCGCTGCACGCCTGGCAGCATCGACCCGGCCGTCACGCAGGCCGACATCCGCTCGACCATCTGCAAGAAGGGCTGGACTGCCACGGTCCGGCCGCCCGAGTCGCAGACCGAACACTTCAAGTACGACGTGGCCTATCCCGCGTACCGCACCCCCCAGTCGGAGCGGACCGAGCTCGACCACCTGGTCCCGCTGGAGCTCGGCGGGAGCAACGACGCCACCAACTTGTGGCCCGAGTCCCCGCCCACGCCGAACCCGAAGGACAAGGTTGAAGACGCGCTGAACGCCGCCGTCTGCGACGGCCGGGTCTCGCTGTCCGCGGCCCAGAAGGCCATCGCCGCGGACTGGCTGACCGCCGAGAAGAAGCTCGGCCTCAGCGGCGGCGGCGGTGGCACCGGCGCCGCCTGGTGCACCGCCAGCGCCTCCTACAGCGCCACGTACCACGACTACGACATCTACGTGCACTCCAACCAGCCAGACCGGACGGTTACCGCCTCGGCCAGCAACGGGGCCTCGCACAGCTATCACACCAACTCCAGCGGTTACGCCGACGTCTACCTGGACGCCACCGCCGGCAACACGGTCAAGGTGACCGTCGGCGCCGCCACCTGCTCGACCGCCACGTAGCGAAGACGACCCGGCCTCCCGATTCGCGCCCCCTCGGGCACCGCAGGCTCTCCCGCTGGGGTTAGACCGGGTACCGGGTCGGCTCGGTGACGTACTGCCGTCCCGACGGCGTGGTCCACCGCACGTATCCGCCGGCGAGTTGTTCGGCGTTCCACCGCGGGTGCTGCTTCAGCCGGTGGTCGTGCCGGCACTTCGGGTTCCCGTTGCACATACACGTCCGCCCGCCGGCTTCGTACGGGATGTTATGTTCGAAGTCACATCGATTAGCAGGACGCCGACAGCCGGGCCCGGTACAGGTCGCGTGCCGGACCTCGGTCAGGTGCCGGAGCATCACCCCGGGATCATGGCCCCGGGCTTCCCACCGGTGATCACACTCCCCGGTAGGCAGCGGCCCGATCTGGATGGTCAGGTCCTGGACTCCGGTGGTGAACCGCCAGGTGCCGTACCCGCCGGGTGGGCCGGGCTGCTCGGTGGGGGTGAAGGTGAACGATGGGCCGCCCGGCGGGTCGTGCCCGTCCGGTTTTCGTCGTGTCGCGGGGCGGGCGCAGCCGTGCCCGACCGCGTGCCCGTCCTGGTCGGTGACGGTCATGCACCAGGTGGACCGCGGGTTACGGGCCGCGGCGGCGGCCAGGTCGCGGGCCAGGCCGGGGTCGATAGGCCCGATCCCGCTGAGCTCGCCGGGCCGGTCCGCCCGCCCGGTCAGGGTGGCCGCGGGAATGGTGAGGTTCACGTGCCCGGCGAACCCAGGCGGGATCATCCCGGCCAGCGGCCCGCCCGGGCCCGGGCCCGGCGCCGGCGCCTGGGGTGCGCTGGTGCCGTCCGTCCGGCTGCCAAGGGGCCGGGAATCCATCCCCAGCAACCGGATGGGCTGCGCGGCGAGGTCCCGTGCCCGTGGTGGTGGGTGCGGCCTTTTCCGCGCAGCCTTCCGCCGAACCTGGCGGGCACCTTTCGATGCACCGGGCTCTCCAGTGACTATGCCGCGTTCGCGACGGGGTTCGCGTGGATGTGGTCGTGGCATGCGGCGCAGACGATGAGGGTCTTGCGTCGCATTTTCGCCATGAGGGCTGCCCACGCGGGCTGGCCCGGGCCGGGCTTGCCGAGCCGGTCGAGGCTGGCGACCTGGTGTACTGCCACCGTGGCGCCGTGCTCGCACAGCTCGCACCACCGTTTCCGGAGCCGGTGGGTCAGCTCCTTGTACGGGATGAAGACCGGGACCGGGGCGGGGTCGGTAATGACCGCGCGCCTGTCGCGTGTGAGGGGTATCCCGCCGAATCGTGCTACCAGGTCCGGCTTGCCCGCGCGCTGTTTCCTGGCCTCGAAGCAGGTCCGCGGCCCGGCAGCGGTGATGACCTTGGTCTTGTGACGAGCTGCCATCTTGCTGACGGAGGACTTGCGCTTGGCGGCCAGGGTTTTCAGCATGGACGTCTCGGCGTTCCAGCACAGCAGGCTGAGCCACCCGACGTTGCAGGCGAGCAGGTAGTAGTTCACGATGCCCCGGTATTCGGCTCCGTAGATCCGCACGATGTCGTAGTCGGGCAGGTTCTGGAGCTTGGCCCGGTGCCAGGGTTTGCCCCGGCACCGGTACGGGGCGCACTTGGCCGTGATCACGTCCGGTGGCACCCGCAGCGCGATCCTCCCGTTGGCCGACCGCTGGCCGCCGGTGAGTTTGGTGCTGGAGTGCTGGACGGTGATCTGGTAGCCGAGGAACCGCGCCGCGCTGGTGCGGGCGTGGGTGATCAGGGTCTTGTCCTGGTTCAGTTCCAGCTTGAGGGTCTCTCGCAGGAACGCCGCCAGCTGGGCCTTGATCTGCTCGGCTTCGGCCTTTGGCCCGGTAAACCCCAGCAGGTGGTCATCTGCGTACCGGCAGTAGAACAGCCTGCGGTATCCGGGGTCCATCGGGTCGCCGTAGGGCAGGGCGCGCATCTGCCGCACTAGGTCCCGGGCACCTGCCCGGTCCCCGTGCCGCCGCGCGGTCCTGAGCCGGACCGCCAGCCTCTGGTATGCCGGGCTGGCCTTCCGCCTGGTCCCCTTGGTGTGTTGCGGGATGAGTTCCCGTTCAATGAATTCGTCGAGCTTGTGCAAGTAGATGTTGCTGAGGATGGGTGAAACCGGACCGCCTTGCGGGGTGCCGCTGAGCGTGTCGTGGTAGTCCCAGTCATCCAGATACCCGGCCCGCAACATGTTGCGGATCAGCCGGAGAAACCGGTTATCGCGGATCTTCTCCGCCAAGATCCCGAGCAGGACCTCATGATCCAGGGACCCGAAGCAGTCGGAGACGTCACCCTCGATGAACCACACGGTCCCGGTCCAGGTGGCCTGGATTTCCTGCAGCGCGGTATGGCAGCCGCGCCCTTTCCGGAACCCGTGTGACCGGCCAGAAAACTGCGGCTCGTAATACGCCTCAAGGAGCAGGCGCACCACCTCGCCGACCAGCTTGTCTGACCAGGATGGCAGGCCCAGTGGCCGGAGCTTCCCGTTCCTCTTCGGGATATACACCCTGCGGGCCGGGGCGAACCGGTACCTCTCGGCGCGGATCAGCCCGATGACCTGGCTGATCTTCGCCTCGGACATGCCATCAGCGGTTTCCCCGCCAACCCCCGGCGTCATCGCCCCCTTGTTGGGATAGATGTTGCCGTAGGCCAGCAGGTACAGGTCCTCATTGAACATCTGTCGATAGAGCTCATCACACGGCAGGCCCTTCCTGCCGCGCTCGCGGAGGACAGCAAGTACCGTCCCGGCATCCTGCATTACGCATACCTCACGGTTCCTCAAAGTCCGGTCACCTGCGCCCCTTCGCCCTGCGACCCGGCTTTCCCGGGCCTCCCTGACAGGCCGTGACCCCTGCGACTACTACGGGCGCTCTGTCGCCCTAGGGCTCGCGCCCCGTAGGCGATCCCACGTTCGTCAATGCCGTACGTACTAGCGCGACTTAGGCGTCCCGTTCGTCTCCTTACATGCCCTGACAGGGCATCGCTCCTGCGCCCCGGAGGATTAGGACAGGTACCTCCTTACCCTGCCCTAGGGGCCGGCACCGGTGACAGGCGTCTTTCCGGCGGGGGACCTTCTACCCCTTCCGGAGACTGGGCTTAAGGCAATCCAGCTTTCGCCATATCGCGCGGATCCCCCGGCACACCGCCCCAGACGCCTGAGCCCGGCTGCCGGTTTCCTGGCATGCTGCTGTCCCCTTCACCTTTCAGATCCAGGTCAGCCATCAGATCCAGAGACCACTCCTCTCGTCCCTGCCCGCTACGCGGGCGATACGGCACTGCGCCTCGTGGCGCAGGGATGTCCAGGTAGGCCCGGGCCCGCAGCGCGTCCATCCCGCCCTCCACCCCCGCCTTGCTGCAGCTCCTTGGCCCATGCGGTGACCCGCTGGTCCGCGGCCAGCACCTGCGCGGGCGGCAGTTCCCGCCCGGCCAGCCCCGCGTTCCCCGATCCCTCGGCCCACCGCTCGACCCGGGTCTTCTTCGCCTCATGCTCGCGGCGCTTTTGCGCCTTGCCCGGCGCGACCTCCATCACCGCGCGGGCGATCGCGGCCCGCAGCGCGGGCGGGGTCAGGGCCCCGGCCCGGTCCAGCACCTTGGCCTCGGCGGCGCGGGCCTCGGCCGGGTCGAGTACCGCGGTGGCCAGCGCGATGATCATCGCCTTGCGCTGACCGAGGATCCCGGACCGGAACGCGGCCTTCGTGCCGGGCAGGTTGACCTCCAGTTCACGCGCGAGGAACAGCATGTCCTCGGCGATCGCCGCGGGTCTCACCCAGGATCGAGGCCAGCTCGCGCGAGGTGAACTCATCACACGCCTCGGGCATCCGCGCCGGGCCCGCAGGCTCGCACCCCTCGGCTGGGCGGCGGCGGATCAGCTCCGCGGCCGCGGCGTGCTTGCGGCTGCTGGCGTAGGCCTCAACCCGGTCCCACGCGCAGATCGCCCCGCCCAGCTCATCATCAGAGGCGCCCGGGTACCGGTCATCCTCCCCGGCCGCCGCCTCCGCGAACTGGCCCAGCACCAGGCACCCCGCCGCGGTATCCAGCGGCATCCCCGACGCGAACCCCGACGACCGGCTCGCGTACACCCCCGGGAAGGACTGCGCGGACCCCGGCATCCCCGGACCCCGCCGCCCCAGCGCCGCCGCGGCATCCGCGGCCATCGCCGCGGTCAGGCCCAGCCTGGCCATCACCGCCGCGGCCCGTCCCTGAGCCGCGATCATCTCCGCCGCCTCAGCGGCCAGCTCCCCGTCATCCACCTCCGGCGGCGGGTCATCGTCGGGGTCGTCCAGATCCAGGTCGCCAGGATCGGTGTCCGCAGCCCGCATGGCCAGGTAAGCCGGGTCATCCATCCAGTCCGGCCACGGCGGCACCGGGCGGGGGTCCTCGTCCCGCCCGGGATCCTGAGAAACCGGTCCTGAAGACATGTACGATGATCCGTTCGGAAGAATGATCTTATAGGAACACTATAACGAAAAACATCTGATAACGCAATCCGACACGTCGGCGAGAGCGCCCGGATCGCGGCCTTTGCGGACGCCAGCCAGCCGCCAGGGACCTGCCCGTACGCCATGCAGACGCGGACCACCAGGCGGCCCGCCAAGCATGACCTCGGCCACCAACCCAGTCACGCGGCCGCTGACTCAGCGACGAATCAGCCCGAACTCGCCGACCCAGACGGCGAAGAGGGCGAAGAGGGCACGGACGCCGACGCGGACGAGGAATCCGACGGGGACGGTGAGGAGGAATCCGACGCGACGGTGAGGAGGAATCCGACGGCGACGGTGACGACGAGGCTGACGGCGACGGCGAAGTTGATGGCGACGGCGAAGCTGATGGCGAGGACGACGCCGAAGCCGACGGAGAAGCCGACGCCGACGCCGACGCCGAAGCCGACGCCGAAAGACGAAGACGACGAAGACGAAGACGAAGACGAAGACGAAGACGAAGACGAAGACGAAGACGGCACGGACGCGGGCCCCGACGCCGGAGCCGACGGGCTCAGGAACGAGGACGCCAGCGGGCCCTGCAGTGTAGACGGAGTGATCTGAGCCGCGTGCGCCGAGTGCGAGTGTCGCACCGGCGCCGAACCCCCGGGCCCCGACGGCGACGATCCCGAGATCAGCGGCGCCTGTGACGTCGAATCCGGTTCGGCCACCACCGCCCCGGCCTGCGGCTGGACGTGCCCGGCGGGCGACAGATGGACGGCGCCGGTCAGCACGAAGACTGCCGAGGCGCAGGCCGCCACCACTCCGGCGGCAATCCAGGCCGGCCCCCGCGACCGGGACCCGCCCCGCGACCGGGACCCGCCCCGCGACCGGGACCGGCCGCGCCGCGAAACCCGGCCCCCACCCCGCCACGACTCACCCACCGCCACCGAAGCCGACGAAGCCACCGAAGCCCGCAAAGCCACAGAAGAAACGGAAGGCGCAGAGGAAACGAAAGGCGCAGAGGAAACGAAAGGCGCAGAAGCCACGGCAGCACCCCGCAACCCCGCCACCAACTCGCTCGCCGTCGGCCGCCTGTCCGGCTGCTTAGCCAGGCACCTGCCCATCAGCGCCCGCAGTTCACCCGGCAGCCCGCTGAGGTCAGGCGCGCTGTTGACCAGCCGGTACATGAGCAAAGCACTCGATCCGGCCCCGAACGGCCCTTGTCCGCCAGCCGCGTAAACCACCACCGCGGCCAGGCTGAAGACGTCGCTCGCCGGTCCCGCATCCTGACCCAAAGCCTGCTCCGGGGCCATGAACCCAGTCGCAAAGACCCCAGGCGCGAGCACAGCCGCGCCCACCCCGAACCCCGTCACCCGCGGCCCGTCCTCCGCCAGCAAGACATTCGAGGGGTTGAGATCCCCGTGCACCAGCCCCGCGTCGTGAATGGCGAGCAGCCCCGAGGCTAGCCCGGCGGCCAGCAACGGCAGGGACGCAGCCGGCGCCGGCCCCCGGTCGCGCACCGCCTCGGCCAGCGTCGGCCCGGCCACGTACGCGGTGGCCAGCCACGGCACGCCGGCGTCCAGGTTGGCGGCGACCACCGGCGTGGTGAACGCCCCGCTGACCCGGCGGGCCGCGGCGACCTCGG
The DNA here is from genome assembly GCA_963822765.1 of uncultured Actinomycetes bacterium. GTDB lineage: Bacteria > Actinomycetota > Actinomycetes > Streptosporangiales > Streptosporangiaceae > Palsa-504. Next base: position 6,895 of record CAWGJL010000016.1, read on the forward strand.
CCCGGAACCGCGGATCGGCGGCCAGGCCGGGCTCGATGACCCGCACCACGACGCGCTCCCCGTCCTGCGCCAGGCCCACGAACAGCCCGTTGCCGCCCAGCGGCTCGGCCAGCTGGTACGGCCCGGCAGACGTAAGCGGAACTACCACCCTGAATCCCCACTCTCAGTGGCGGCTACAGCCATTCCCACGTATTCCGATCCTAAGCAGCGATCGCAACTCTGTATACGCACCCAGAACCGCCAGAGCGCCATGACCAGGACCGCCGCAAACCGTAACGATTTCGGAACGGCCCGCGCCTACGGTGGGCCTCGTTCCGGTCTTGCCTGGGGGACCATTCGGTCACCGGCGAAGGCTGGAACGAACCGGGCCTGCCGCCCTGGCACGGCATCTGGTGGCTCATGTCGCCGGGCGGTCAGCCGGTGCCGTGGGCCGGGACCCTGACCACGGCCCGGGTCGGCGGCGAAACCGTCCTGGCCGAGCCGTTCCTGACCGGCATCGGCTGGGTCAATTTCCCGGTCTACACCTTCAGCGGCGACCTCGGCTCCAGCGGGACCACGTGCGCCGAGATCTCGGCCTGCGCCCGCGCCTGGCCGCCGCTGTACACCAACGGATCACCCGGTTACAGCGGCGTCCCGGCCGCCGGCATCGGCGTGGTCGGCCTGCCCGTCGGCCCCGACCAGATCACCTGGAACGGCCATCCGCTCTACCTGTTCGCCTTCGAGGCTCTCGCGCCGACGTCGAACGGCGGCGGCGCGCCCGCCGGCAACGGCAACGGGATCAGGGCCTTCGGCGGCACGTTCAGCCTGGTCGTCAACCCGTAACCGCGAAGAAAGCCGGATGGGCTCCCCCCGAGGCCGGCCCATCCGGCTTTCGCATGGTCAAAAGACATTTATGCGGAACGGACCGTGGTACCCGCGTCCGCTACATGTACAGACCGCCGTTGACGGGGTAGACGCCCCCGGTCATGTACCCCGACTCCGGATCGGCCAGGAACTCCACCACCCGCGCCACCTCGTTCGGGTCGCCGAGCCGGCCGACCGGGATCCGGGTCACGATCTTGTCCATCGCGGCGGGCGGGACGGCCGCGGTCATGTCGGTGGAGATGTAGCCGGGCGTGACGGTGTTGACCGTGATGCCCTTGCTCGCGGTCTCCAGGGCCAGGCTCATGGTCAGCCCGAACATCCCCGACTTCGCCGCCGCGTAGTTGGCCTGGCCGAACCCGCCGGCCGACCCGACCACCGAGGAGATGTTGATGATCCGGCCGTAGCCGCGGTCCAGCATGTGCTGCAAGATGGCCCGCGACAGGTAGAACGCGCCGGACAGGTTGACGCGGATGACCCGGTCCCAGTCCTCGGGGCTCATCTTCCGCATCGTCTTGTCCAGCGTGATGCCGGCGTTGTTGACCAGGATGTCGAGCTCGCCGTGCTGTTCGAGGACCTCGCCGATGACCCGCTCACAGTCCTCGTCGCGGCCGATGTTGCCCTGGTGCACGCTGACCCCGGCGGCGGCGTACTTGTCGGCGAACTGCTGCGCGGCATCGGCGTTGTTCGCGTAGCCGGCCGCGACCTTGACCCCGCGGTTCATCAGCCGCTCGCAGATGGCCAGCCCGATGCCGCGGATGCCGCCCGTGACGAGGGCGACCTGCCCGTTCATGTCAGCCATGGTGTGTTCACCTCATCCATTCACGTAGTTGCCCGGGGCATCGCCCAGGGCCGGATACCGCCGGCTGCCCATCGCGGGCGGCTTTATGTGCTCCCCGGCCCGGGAATCGGACCACTCGGTCCAGTCCTGCCACCACGACCCGCTGTGCTTGGTCCCCGCGGCCCGCCACTGCTCCGGGTCGGTATGGGCCCGGCTGGTCGCCTCGTACCAGGCCTTGGGCCCGGGCGGGTTGACGATGCCCGCGATGTGCCCGCCGCTGGACAGCACGTAACGGACCTTGCCGCCCATCAGCCCGGTGGTCTTGAACGACCCGTGCCAGGGCACGATGTGGTCGTTGATCGCGCCCACCACGTACGTGTCGTTCTTGACCGAGGCCAGCGACAGCCGCTGCCCGGCCAGTTCCATCTCGCCCCGGGCCAGTTCGTTGCGCATGTACAGGGAGCGCAGGTAGAACGAGTGCATCGCGGCCGGCATGCGGGTGCTGTCGCCGTTCCAGGCCAGGATGTCGAAGGCCGGCGGGTCCTGACCCATCAGCCAGTTCGAGACCACGTAGTTGAAGATCAGGTCGTTGGCCCGCAAGATGTCGAAGGTGCCCGCCATCTGGCTGCCCTCGAGCACGCCCTTGGCCGCCATCTGCTTCTCCAGCCGGGCGACGGTCTTCTCGTCGGTGAACGCGCCGAGCACGCCCGGCTGGCTGTAGTCGAGCAGCGTGTTGAGCAGCGTGATCGTGCCGATCCGGTCGTCGCCCTTCTCGATCAGGTAGGCGGCCAGCATGGCGGTCAGCGCCCCGCCCAGGCAGAGCCCGATGATGTCGATCTTGGGCGCGCCGGTGATCTCGCCGATCACGTCCAGGGCCTCCCGCGGCCCGTGGATCAGGTAGTCATCCAGCGTGACCCCGCCCATCGAGGCGTCCGGGTTCCGGTAGGAGATCGCGAATACCGTGCGCTCGTGCTGGACCGCCCACTCCAGGAAGCTGCGCCCCGGCGCCAGGTCCATCACGTAGTACTTGTTGATCCACGGCGGGCTGGCCAGCACCGGGACCGAACGGACCTGCTTGGTCTGCGGCGCGTACTGGATCAGCTCCATCAGGTCGTTCCGGAACACGACCTGGCCCGGGGTGGCGGCCAGGTTTTCCCCGACCCGGAACGGCCGCGTGTCCACCTGCCGGGGCCTGCCCTCGTTGTTGACCAGGTCGTCGATCATGTTCCTGGCTCCGGCGGCCACGCTGGCCCCGCCGGTCTCGAACGCCCGCTTGAGCGCGGCCGGGTTGGTAAACAGGAAGTTGGTCGGCGCGAGCGCGTCCAGCAGGAACCCGGTGGCCAGCGCGGCCTTGGCGTCGTCGACCGCGTCGCCGGACCCGGCCGCCAGCACCTCGTTCACCAGCCGCGCGGTGGCCAGGTAGCCCTGCCGGACGGCGAAGAACGCCGGGTTGTCGCTCCACGTCCGGTCCGCGAACCGCTTGTCACCCTCGGGCACCGGGACCGGCGGCGGCACGTCCATGCCCAGGAAGCGGGCCGCCGCCGTCGGCCCGGCCATCGCCGCGCTGGTCCAGAAGCGCATCGCCGCGGCGGCCATCGCGGTCGGCTGCCGCGCCGCCCGGGACAGCACCGCCATCGTGGCCTGCCCCAGCCCCGCCGAATCCGCCGAGGCAAGCACGTCCGCCTCGGGTCCCAGCACCCCCGCTGCCGACTCCGCCGCCTGCCACGCTGTCTCCGGTACGGTCATGGTTCGCTAGCCCTCCGAGATGAATCGTGTCTCCGCCTCCGACGCTACTTTCCCCGCCCCACCCGCGTAACCCCCCACCGCGCCCCCGTAGCCCCCAAACGCGCCCCCGGACGCCCTCCAATCGAATGAACCCCGGGTTTCACCACGCTAGAGCCCAGTGAACCCGGGGTTCATTTCACGCCTCGGGCCCGGCCACCTTGCTAGCTAGCGCTGAGCTCGCTCGGTGCGGCGCCCTCGTCCGAGGCCCCGGTGGCCGAGGCCCGCAAGAGGAACGCCGCCGCGCGGTCGAACGCCTCCCCGACCGGCCGGTCCGCCAGCCGGGCCTGGTACTCCCGGTACCGGGTCATCTCCCACTCCCGCCCGCGCTCCGGGAGGGCCGCGAGCACCGGCTCGGGCACGGACCGCCACGTCCAGGCCGCGATCGGGCCGGCCCCGGGGCTCCCGGGGGTGCACCGCGGCTCGATGAAGTCCGAGTGGTCGAGGTGATAGCCCATCCAGTTGCGCACGAACCGCAGCCCCCCGAACGTCCCCTCGATGACCTCGCGCTCGGCCGCGTCGTGACCCTCAAGCACCGCGTCGTAGACGTCCGGGTGGTAGCGGACCAGGGTGGCGTCGACCAGGGTGACCCACCACACGGCCTCGCTGATCGCGGCGTAACCGTGCCGCTGGTCCGAGGTCCGGGCCCGCAGCAGCCGGTCGATGGTGTCCCGCATCGCGGTAATGGTCCAGCCGAGCGCGCTCGCCGCGGCCGGCGGATCGCCGGCGTGCTGGCGATTCCAGGCCACCCGGCAGCGGGCTGAGCAGAACCGGGCGTGCTCACGCCGCGGCGCGAACAACGTGGCGCACTGCTCGCACTTCCGTGTCTCGGTCATCACCCCTCCCGCCACCTATGTTACGCGTAACAGCGGCTCTTCCCGGGACCCGCCGCTCTGCGCACGGTACTGTCGTGGCGTGACGCCTCGACCGCCATTGCCGCCCTTCACCGAGGAAACCGCCCGGCAGAAGGTCCAGGCCGCTGAAGACGCGTGGAACACCCGCGACCCCGAGCGCGTGGCGGGTGCGTATAGCGAGGACTCGGCCTGGCGCAACCGGGACGAATTCGTCAGCGGCCGGGCGGAAATCGTGGAGTTCCTGCGCCGGAAGTGGGCCCGCGAACTCGACTACGCCTTGCGCAAGGACCTGTGGTCGTTCCACGGCAACCGGATCGCCGTGCGGTTCCAGTACGAGTCCCGTAACGCCGCGGGCCAGTGGTTCCGCAGTTACGGCAACGAGCTGTGGGAGTTCGACGCGGACGGTTACATGATGCGCCGGGAAGCCAGCATCAACGACGTGCCCATTGCCGAGGCCGACCGGCGTATCTTCGGGCCGCGGCCCGAAGCCGAGCGCGGGCAGTCATTCCCGCTGCGCTGATCCTGCCGCGCCCGGGCAGGTGACCGCGGTCACGATCAGCCCGTCGCGGGCCAGCCAGCGGCCGGTCAGGCGGGACCCGGCGACCTGGACCTCGAACGTGCCGGCCGGGTCCGGGAACACCGTGACCTGACGGGGCCCCGGCCAGCGCCCGGTCAGCGGGTACCAGAGCTTGCCCACCGCCTCCTTGGCGCTGAACAGCAGCCGGTCCCAGCACACCGCGGGAGCGGCCGCCGCCTGCCGGGCGACCCAGGCCTGCTCGGCGTGGCCGGCCACCGATTCGATCAGCCCGGCCGGGAGCCCCGCGTCCGGTTCGGCGTCGATGCCAAGGCCGGCCAGGTCCGTGGTGCGCGCCACGGCACAGGCCCGGTAGCCGGCGCAGTGGGTGATGCTGCCGGTGACCCCGGCTGGCCAGCGCGGCTCGCCCGCCCGGCCGGCCAGGACCGGTGTCGCCGGCAGGCCGAGCCTGGCCAGCGCCGTCCGCGCGCACGCCCGGCCGGCCGTGAACTCGGCCCGGCGGCGCGGGTCCGCCGTGCGCACCAGCACCGCCTCGGCGGGGAAGAGTCCCGGATCCGGCTCCGGAACCGGCCCGAGGGACTCCGCGGCCGCCGCCGCGGCGGGCAGGATGTCGGCGATCACGACGGCTGCCCTATTGCGGGCGCAGCGCCATCCAGACCGCGTGCACCTCGGTCGTCCCCGGGTTGCGCCAGGTATGCGGCTGGTCGCCGCGGAAGTGCAGCGTGCTCCCGACCCCCACCTGGTAGAGCTGCCCGGTCACGGTGAACTCGAGCAGGCCGTCGGTCACGTGCACGAGTTCCTCCCCGGGGTGCTGCATGGGCTTGCGCCCGCTGGTCGCGCCCGGGGTCACGGTCGCCCGCGCTCCGGCCAGCAGGAACCGGCCGTACGGCCCGGAGATGCTGTTCAGGTCGATGCCCTTGTGTGAGGTGTACACCGGCCGGTCTTCGTCCGGCAGGGTGAGCACCGCCACGTCGTCGCGGCCGATGTCTTCTTCCACGAAGTAGGAGACCGGGCGGCCCAGCGCGCCCGCGATCTTGAGCAGGGTGGTGATGGTGGGCACCATGCCGCCCTGCTCGATCTTGTGGATCGCGGCTGCCGACACGTCCGACCGTTCGCCGAGTTGCTGCAGGGACAGGCCCATCCGCTTGCGCAGGCTGAACACCTTCAGCCCGATGGAGCCGACGATGCGCTCCAGTTCCCCGGCCGCCCCGTCCGCACGCGTATTTTGCTGCACGTCCAGGCAGGGTGGACCCTCGGTGCGCGGCACTCTGTTCATGGAACGTCCACGGGGGAGAACGGTGACGGTGTCTTGACGTTCAGCATAGCCACGGCCAGTATAGTGTACGACTCATAGCGGATACTAAACGTCCCGTTCCTGCTAGGGGAAGGGCGTGCTGCCGGAGATGAACATGGCCCAGCGGATCGTGGTGATCGGCGGCGGCGCCGCGGGCATCGGCGCGGCCGGAGCGGCCAAGGCCGTCGACCGGGCCGCGGACGTTCGCGTCTACACCGAGTTCGAGGACGTCGGATACAGCCCTTGCGGCATTCCTTATGTCCACGGCAAGGAGATTCCCGACTTCGAGCGGCTCTTCCTGGCGACAAAGGAAGCCTACGCGGGCCAGGGCATCGACATCCACTATGAGACACGGGCCACCGGATTCGACCCGCAGCGGAAGGTCGTGTCCGTGGCGGGCGAGGGCGAGGTCGGCTACGACAAGCTGATCGTGGCCACCGGGTTCGACTACGCCGATCCCGGCGTGCCCGGCACCGATCTCGGCGGCCTGTACTACGTGAAGAACATCCGGCGGGCCATGGAGTGGGACAAGGTCCTCGACGGCGTCCGCCAGGCGGTGGTGGTCGAAGCGTCCCCGCTGGGCCTGGAGATGGTTACCGCGCTATGCCACCGGGGCATCAAGACCCACCTGATCGACCCCGGCGCATGGGCGCTGTCGGTGGCCACCGATCCGGACATCGTCGCGCCGGTCCAGGACTCCTGGCGAGACAAGGGCGCCGAACTCCACTTCGGCACCACCTTGACCGGGTTCCTCGGCGACGGCTCGATCCGGGCCGTCGCGACCTCGGACGGCGAGATCGCCTGCGACCTCGCCGTGGTCTGTACCAAGAAGCAGGCCAACACCACCGTGGCCCGGGCCGCCGGGGTCAGGACCGGGTCCGCGGACGGGATCATCGTCGACGAGCGGATGCACACCTCCGTGCCCGACGTCTGGGCCGCAGGGGACTGCATCGAGGTGCCGCACAGCGTCACCGACATCCCGGTCCAGGGTCTTTCCGGCAGTCATGCCTACGCCCAGGGCAAGGTCGCGGGGACCAACGCGGCCGGCGGCCAGCGCGCCTACCAGCCGGTCAGCGTGCCGTGGGGCATGGTGGCCGGCGACTGGATGATCGGCGGTGTCTCGTTCAGTGAGACGCTGGCCACCGCGCTCGGCATCCCGCACGTGGTCGGCGTGGCCGAGGGCATCTCGCGCGCCCGCTACTACCCGGGCGTGGAGAAGGTCAGGGTCAAGCTGCTCGCCGACCCGAAGTCGCTCAAGCTCATCGGCGCGCAGATGGTCGGCCGCGAGGGGATCAAGGAGCGCGCGGACTTCCTGGCCATGGCCGTCCGGACCGGGATCACCATCCGCGAGCTGGCCACCATGGAGAACGTCTACTCGCCGCCGATCGGGGCGCTCAACGAGCCGATCGCGGTGGCCGCGCAGAACCTGCTGTCCGGGCTGGGGTCCTGAGGTGTCGTTCTCCCGCTGGCTGCGGGCCACGTCGGAGCGCTATCTGATGATCGCGGCCCAGGAGAAGATCGCCGCCAAGTACGGGGTCACGCCACCGCGTCCGCCCCGCGGCCGGGACATCTTCTGGCTGCGGGTCTACGTGCCGGCCTACCGGGCGGTGCCCTGGCCGGTCCGTTCGGCGATCATGCACCGCCTGCCGGGCAGCCACCGCCAGACCTGGACGAGAACGCAGCGTCCTGATAACGCAGTACACGAAACTATCCGGGAGGTTCCATGCCGATCACCATCGAGTCGCCGCGGGGCGAGGCCGGCGTCGACTCGCTGTACGACACCCAGGAGAAGGTCTTCGAGGACATCCGGGCCAACCCGGGCGAGAAGGCGTTCGTGTTCATCCACTCGGTCCCGTTCGAGGGCTCGGTATCCCTGGTCAACCTGCTCACCTCCACCCGGCTGGTGCGCAAGGGCTTCGACGTGTCGATCATCTTGTACGGCCCGGCCGTGCTGCTGGCTTCCCGGCACCGCGGCTACCCGACCATCGGCACCGAGGGCTTCCCCGGCAACCTGGCCGTGAACCGGCAGATCGAGACCCTGATCAAGGAGGGCGCCACGGTCTACGCCTGCCGCTTCGCGATGGGCGCCCTGTACGGCTTCCGCGAGGAGGACCTGATCGACGGGGTGAAGGCGTTCAACCCGCTCGACGTCCTGGACTCCGCGCTCACCGCGTGGCGGGCCGGCGCCTTCCAGCTCAACACCTGGACCGTCTGACCGGCGTCCCCCGGGGAGCGGCCCCCGCCGCCCCCCGGGGCCACCAGGGGAGGTAACCCGTGGACGGGATCCACGACGTAGGCGGCATGCACGGATTCGGCCCCGTGCCGGAACTGACGGCCGACGGGCCGTTCGCCGAGCCATGGGAGGGCAAGGCCTTCGTCATCGGCGCGCTCTCGGCCCGGATTGCCGGCGGGAACCTGCATGCGATGCGCCACGCCATCGAGCGGGTGCCGCCATCGGAGTACCTGGTCGGGTACTGGAACCGGTGGACGATCGGCGCCCAGATCATGATGGAGGACAGCGGCATCGTCACCGACGAGGAGGTACGAGCCCGGGCCGCGCGGCTGAGCGGCCAGGACGTACCCGAGCCGCCGGCGCCCACCCCGAGCAAGCCGCAGATGCCCTCCGGCGGCGCCGGCAACCTCCGGTCCCGGGACACCCCGCCCGCCTTCGCGGTGGGGGACCGGGTGCGGGTCGCCGACCGCGATCACACCGGGCATACCCGGCTGCCCAGGTACGTCCGCCGCCGGACCGGGACGGTCACCGCCCTGCAGCCCTGCCAGGTCTTCCCCGACACCGCCGCCCACTTCGTGGCCGAGGACCCGCAGCACTGCTACACGGTGGACTTCGACTCGACGGAGCTGTGGGGCCCCGGCGCGGAGCCGTTCCGCCTGTCCATCGACCTTTTCGAGCCGTACCTGGAGCCGGTCCCTTGAACCCCATGACCTCCGCATCCGAACACCTCGACCCCGCGCTGCGGGTCGAGGCGCTTGCCTCGTTGCTGATCGACCGCGGCCTGCTCGACCAGGCGACCATCGAGACCTTCGTCAAGACCTACGAGCAGTCCGTCGGCCCGATGAACGGCGCCAAGGTGGTGGCCAAGGCGTGGACCGACCCGGAGTACCGGGCCCGGCTGCTGGCCGACGGCACCGCCGCGATCGGCGAACTCGGGTTCAAGGGCCCGCAGGGCGAGCACATGGTGGTGCTGGAGAACACGCCCGCCGTGCACCACGTGGTGGTCTGCACCCTGTGCTCGTGCTACCCGTGGCCCGTGCTCGGCCTGCCGCCGACCTGGTACAAGGACCCGGCGTACCGGTCCCGGGTGGTCCGCGAACCCCGGCAGGTGCTCCGCGAATTCGGCCTGGACCTGGACGACGGCGTCGAGATCCGGGTGCACGACTCCAGCTCCGAGGTCCGGTACATGGTGCTGCCCGAGCGCCCGGCCGGCACCGAGCACTACTCAGAGGCCGAACTCGCGGCCCTGGTCAGCAGGGACGCCATGGTCGGCGTAGCCAACGTGGCCGTCCCGTGAGTCACCCAGTGAGTCACGGAGGCGCGGCCTACCTGCTCGACTCGGCCGGGCCGGCCGCCCCGCCGCGGGACAACGGCGAGCTCGTCTTCGCCGCGCCGTGGGAGAGCCAGGCGTTCGGTGTCGCGCTGGCGCTGCACGACACCGGGCGCATCGACTGGGAGGACTTCCGTCAGTCGCTGATCCGCGAGATCGCCGACTGGGAAGCCGCTCACCCGTCCGGCGAGGGCTGGAGCTACTACGAGTGCTGGCTGCGGTCGCTGGAACGGCTGGTGAGCGGGACGGGCCTGGTCGCCGCCGACGACCTGCGGGCGCGGCGGGCCGAACTGGCGGCCCGGCCCGCCGGTCACGACCACCGGCATGACTGATCCGGGTACCCGCCCGCACACCAACTCAGTAGTCGCCCGCTGGGAGGGCGGCTGGCGGTGCCGGGTCGCGGCCGGCGGCTTCAACCTGGTCGTCGACGAGCGAGAGACCTCGGGCGGCACCGGCACCGGACCCATGCCGACCGAGTACCTGCTGGCCGCCATGGCCTCGTGCTACACCCTCGCGCTGGCCTGGGCGGCCGGGAAGCGGGGGATTGACCTGCCCAGCCTGGCCGTCACCGCCACCGGCACCTACGACGGCCCGCGGTTCAGCCGCCTGCAGCTCACCGTCACCTCCGACGCGCCCCCCGACGTGCTCGAGCGCCTCGTAGAGCCCGCCCTGCGCGTCTGCTACGTCTCCAACACCCTAGCCGCGTCCCCCCCGATCGAAGTCACGATCGAGGTCCAGAACCCGCCACCCGAACCTTAACCTGCCCCGCCGATCCGGTTCCCACCATGATCGTGGCCAGTTTTGGCCAGATACGGCCCACTTCTGGCCATGATCACGGAAGAGCCTTAGAGCCTTAGTCGGTGCCGGCCTCCATGGCGGCGTGGTCGAGCAGTTCGTCGTCGCCGGTGACCTGCCCGCGGGAGGCGATCGCCCGCGCCCCGCCCTCGGGCATCACGCCGATCAGGCCGGTCGGGCCCGCCTGGCCGGCCCCGCCCAGCGCCGGCTGACCCCCGCCGAACATGCCGAGCCCGGCGTACTGCTCCAGCTTGGCCCGGGAGTCGGCGATGTCGAGGTTGCGCATGGTCAGCTGGCCGATCCGGTCGGTCGGCCCGAACGCGGAATCCTCGGTCCGCTCCATGGACAGCTTGTCGGGGTGGTAGCTGAAGGCCGGCCCGGACGTGTCCAGGATGGAGTAATCCTCACCGCGCCGCAGCCGCAGGGTCACCTCGCCGGTGATCGCCATGCCCACCCAGCGCTGCAGCGACTCGCGCAGCATCAGCGCCTGCGGGTCCAGCCAGCGGCCCTCGTACAGCAGCCGGCCCAGCCGCCGGCCCTCGTTGTGGTAGTTGGCCAGGGTGTCCTCGTTGTGGATCGCGTTGACCAGCCGCTCGTACGCCGCGTGCAGCAGCGCCATGCCCGGTGCCTCGTAGATGCCCCGGCTCTTGGCCTCGATGACCCGGTTCTCGATCTGGTCGGACATGCCCAGCCCGTGCCGGCCGCCGACGGCGTTGGCCTCAAGCACCAGGTCGACGGCGGAGGCGAACTCCTTGCCGTTGATGGTCACCGGCCGGCCCTGCTCGAAGCCGACCGTGACGTCCTCGGCCGCGATCTCGACCGCCGGGTCCCAGGACGGCACGCCCATGATCGGCCTGACGATCTCGATTCCCACCTCGAGGTGCTCCAGCGCCTTGGCCTCGTGGGTCGCGCCCCAGATGTTCGCGTCGGTGGAGTAAGCCTTCTCCGCGCTGTCCCGGTAGGGCAGGCCGTGCGCGAGCAGCCACTGCGACATTTCCGTGCGGCCGCCCAGTTCGCTGACGAAGTCGGCGTCCAGCCACGGCTTGTAGATCCGCAGGGAGGGGTTGGCCAGCAGGCCGTAGCGGTAGAACCGCTCGATGTCGTTGCCCTTGAAGGTAGAGCCGTCGCCCCAGATCTGCACGTCGTCCGCGAGCATCGCGCGCACCAGCAGGGTGCCCGCGACGGCCCGGCCGAGCGGGGTGGTGTTGAAGTAGGCGCGACCGCCGGACCGGATGTGGAACGCCCCGCAGCACAGGGCGGCGAGCCCCTCCTCCACCAGGGCCGCCCGGCAGTCGACCAGGCGGGCGGTCTGCGCGCCGTAGGCGGTGGCACGCCCCGGCACGGAGGCGATATCGGGCTCGTCGTACTGGCCGAGGTCGGCGGTGTAGGTGCACGGCACGGCACCCTTGGCGCGCATCCACGCGACCGCTACCGAGGTGTCGAGGCCGCCGGAGAAGGCGATGCCGACACGTTCGCCGACAGGCAGGGAAGTGAGTACCTTGGACACGAGTGAAATTATATGCACACTAATGCATGATCATCCAATCGTCCCCGGGAAATGGTTAACCCCGGCGCGTGCACCACCTGGCCACCGGGGCCCCTGGGTCACCGGCGAGGTCAACCGGCGGTCGAGGTCAGGCGGCGGTCGAGGTCGGTCAGCGCGTCGGCGAAGCAGCCGAGCGGCGCTTCCGCCACCCCCGCGCCGACCTGGCCGGTCCCGTCGCTGCGGTGCAGGATCCCGGTGGTCACGGCGGGGGTGATACCGAGCTCCACCACCTTGCGGACGTCCACCCCGAGCGGCGTTCCCGCGTTGTCCAGCACCGGGATCTTGAACCGGCTCGACCGTCCCGCGCACACCGCGGCGAGCCGGCTGGTCAGCTCGGCCGCCGCGCGCATCTGCCCGCCCAGCAGCTGGGCCACCGCGGGCGATCCGGCCGCCGCGGCCGCGCCGAGCCCGCACAGCTCGAGCACCGCGCTGTCGCCGATGTCCCGGGCGCTGGTCTGCGGACCCTGGCCGGGGTAGTACAGGGCGTGCCCCACCTCGGGCGCCTCGGTCACGAACCACCGGTCCGATCCGGCCAGCCTGACGCCGAACGTGGTCCCGTTGCGCGACATCGCGGTCACGATCGAGGCGTCGGGGACCTGCGCCGCCCACTCGGTCAGCGACCGGGCCGCGGCCATGCCCAGGGTCAGGAAGAACAGGTGGTTGCCGGCCATGAAGCGGGCGAACGCGGCGCTGTCCGGACCGCCGAGCTCGACCAGCTGCGGCAGCCACTCGCGGATCAGCAGGTTCGTCGCGGCCTGGGTCCGCACGTGCACGTCGTCGCCCATGGCCAGGGCCTGCGCGGTCAGCGCCAGCACGTCGAGCGGTCCGGTCCGGGCCAGGATCCGGCCGATCACCGGGGCAGCCACCTCGCGCAGGAACACCAGCCGGGCCACGGCCGCCTCGCTGTCACACCCGAACCAGGCCACCTCGCCCGGCCCCTGCGAGACCGGCGCGTAGCCGGTCGTCCCGCCGGCCTCATTGCTGAGCACGTACAGCGGCGCGCTCGACCCGAGCGCGGTGGCCATCGGGACCACGACCCGGTGCGCGTTCGCCGGGCTGAGCCCGATCTCGCCCCGGCTCAGCCGGGCGCCCGCCTGCTCCGGGCTGGCCGCCCAGCCTTCCGCCACCGCCGCCGCCCGCATCGACCTGCGCAGCGGGTCGGGCGCGTCGGCGTAGGCGATGGCCGGCCCGCAGTGCAGCAGGGTCGCCTCCGGCAGGCCCGGCACGGCCTCGGCGACCGTGGTGATCCCGGTCAGCAGCGGGACGCCCTGGTCCAGCCGGCGCACGACCTCGGCGTTGGCCGCCTCTATCCGCTCGGCGTGGATCCCGTACAGCCGGCCGAGCGCGGCGACCGCCGCGGGCTGGCCGCCGGCCGGAACCCGCCAGTCGACCGAGACCACCGGCGCTCCCTGCTCCCGGATCGCGTCGCCGAACAGCGGCAGGCCCACGTTGACCACGCCGACCCGGGTCGGCAGGGACAGCGGTTGTGTCATCTCACCCTCCGTTCCGCGAAAACCCAGGTGGCAGACCCGCGGCGCCGCGCCGCGCCGCGGCCACCAGCGCGTCCTCGGCCGCCCGGTAGGTCTCCCGCCAGCGCCGCGCCTCACCGGCCAGTTCGCCAGCCTGCGCCGCGATCTGATCGGCCATCCTGGTCACCTCGCCCGGCGCGGCACCGCCCAGCGTGGTCCTGCTCACCACGATCTGCCACGGGTCCAGCGCGGCGGACAGGTCACGGCCGGCCAGGCCCAGCGGTCGCCCGATGATCTCAATCGCCGACGCGTCCAGCAGCGCGCCGTCGATGTCGCTGCCCCGCAGCCCCGCCGCGCTGGCCTGCCGGACCGCGTGGCCGACCACCCGGTACGCGCTGCGGTAGTCGATCTCGCAGGTCTGCATGACGTACTCGGCCAGGTCGGTGGCCTGCGAGAAGCCCGACTCGAGCACGGCCCGCATCCGGGCCGCGTTCACCTCCAGGGTGCGGACCACGCCGGCGGACAGGCGCGTGGTCCGCAGCGCGAGGTCCAGGGCGCGGGGTACCTCGCCGTAGGCGAAGATGAGGTTGTCGCTGCGGGCCGACGGGGTCTTGGCCACCGCCAGCAGCCCGGTCAGCCTGCCGATCAAGGTGCCGGCCGCGCCCCGGACGATGGACAGCGCATACGGGTTGCGCTTTTGCGGCATGAGGACACTGGCCCGGCTGTAGCCGTCGGCCAGGGTCACGTAGTCGAACTCCTGGCTCGCCCAGATCTCCAGGTCCTCGGCCAGCTTGGATTGGGTCAGGACCAGGCCCGCGGCCGCGCTGACCATGTCGAACAGCCCGTCGACCTGCCACATCGCGTCCCGGGTGTGCTCGGCGACGGTGCGGAACCCGAGCAGTGCGGCGACGTGCCGGCGATCGGCGTGCAGCCGGGTGCCGTTCACGCATCCCGCTCCGCCCGGGCTGGCGTCGGTCCACGCCAGCGCCTCGTTCAGCCGCCGGCCCTCGCGCAGCACCGGGAACGCGAACGACAGGACGTAGTGGCCGAACGTCGACGGCTGTGCATGCTGCAGGTACGTCTGGTCGGCCATCAGCGTGCCCGCGTGCTCGCGGGCCCGGTCCGCAAGCGAAGCGGCCAGCGCGGCGGCGGCCTCGATGAGGTCGGTCAGGTCGCTGCGCAGCCGTAGCCGGAACGCGACCCGGACCGCCTCCCGCCGCGGGCGGCCCGCGTGCAGCCAGCCCGCCACGTCTCCGACCCGGCTGACGAAGTACCGCTCCCGCGAGTTGTACGGCTCGCCGTTGGCCGGGTCGTAGGGGAAGTCGCGGGCCGGGATCTGCATGACCTCGAGCAAGAGCGCGAGCAGCTGGCGGGCCGCCTCGGGCGGGATGACCCCGGCCGAGGCGAGGTCGAGCAGGTGGGCCAGGTCGGCGAGGTTCATGCCGTGGTGCAGGACCGGGGCGTCGGCGTTCTCCAGCTCGAACCCGGCCTCGATGAGTTCGGCTGCGGGCGGCCCCACCGGCGGCCCGGCCGCGGGCCGGGACGTGGTGGTCACCGGCCCGCGCCTAGCGCCACGACGTCCAGCTGGCCCCCGGTATGCCAGAAGACCACGTTGCCGCCCGCCGCGTACCGGCTGACCAGAGCCAGCGCCTTCGCGGTGTAGACCGGATCCACCATCAGTCCCTCCGTCCGCATCGCCTGTTCGGCCGCCGCGGTGCCCTCCGGCGACGCCAGGCCGTGGCCCGGCCCGCGAGCATCGGCCACCACCACGTCATCCGGCCCGGCCTCGGATCCGCCCAGCACGCGCAGGCACTCCCGCGCGAGTGCGAGCACCCGCCGGGCCGTCTCGTCCGCGGGCCGGCTGACCGCCGCGCCCACCAGCGTCAGCGGCGGGCCCGCCAGCACGTTGCCTGCCACCAGGCCAGCCAGGGTGCCGCCGGAGCCGGCCGCCACCACCACCCGCGCCGAGTCAGCGCCGTGGGCGGCTAGCTGCTCGCGCAGCTCGAGGGCGGCCAGCGCGTACCCGACGGCGCCCAGGCCGCTGGCCCCGCCGCGCGGCATCAGGTAGGGACGGCGCCCGGCGGCGGCGAGTTCGGCCGCGGCAGCGGGCAGCCCGGCATCCACGCTGTCCCGCTCGGCGACACCGGTCCAGCGGACCGCCGCACCCCAGGACCGGGCCAGCGCCAAGGCCGGGCCCAGGAGCCGGGCCCAGGTCCGAAGCCGAAGCCGAAGGCCCGGTGCCGGATTCCCGGCGATCACGAGCTCACAGCGCAGCCCGGCCCGCGCCGCCGCGGCCGCGGCCGCGGCGCAGAAGTTCGACCCCGGTGCCCCGCCGGTCACGAGCGTATCCGCGCCCTCCTCGAGCGCGGCGGCCAGCAGGAACTCCAGCGGACGGGCCTTGTTGCCGGCGAACGCGAACCCGGTGAGGTCGTCGCGCTTGACGTACAGCGCCCCGGCGCCCACCACCTCCGCCAGCCGCGGAGCGGGAACCAGCGGCGTAGGCAGCGCCGCCAGCCGCACCCGCGCCACCCCAGCCGCCGCCGCCGCTCAAACCCGGCCACGTCAAACCCGGTCACGGCCATTCCTCCGGCTCGGCCGCCCGCGCGGCCCGCGCCCGCTCGACCACCAGGTCGGTCATGGCCTGGCACGACCCGGCGTCCGGTTCCGCGGTGAGCTCCCGCGCCTCGGCCGCGCTGAACAGCCCCGCGTCCACCAGCGCCCGCTCCGCGCTCAGCCGCGAAGGACCAAAGCCGGCCTCGAACGCCGCCTGCAGCAGCTCCTGCGCCCGCCGACCCCCCAGCCGCGCCGCCAGCAGCCCCAGGGCCCGTTCGCTGACCGGGTACCCGCCGTGCCGGTCCAGGTTGCGGCGCATCGCCTCGGCGTCCACGGTCAGGCTGGCCAGCAGGCCGATCGCGAGCCGCAACGCGGCCGCGGCCAGCAGGCAGGCCTCGGGCAGCGCCACCCATTCGGCCTTCCAGCCGCGCCCGTCCCGCTCGTGCTGCTGCACCACCGCCTCGGTCATCACGGCCGCGTTCGCCCGCACCAGCCTGGCCAGGGTGTCCAGCTGCTCGCTCGCCTCGGGGTTGCGCTTGTGCGGCATGGTGATGCTGCCGACCGTCCCGGCCGGGGCCGCCTCGGCCAGCTCCCCGATCTCCGGTCGCTGCAGCTCGTACACCTCGCCGCCGATCCGGGCCAGGGTGCCGCAGATCAGCGCCAGCAGCGAAGCGAACTCGGCAAAACGGTCGCGCGCCGTCAGCCACGAGATACCCGGATCGGCCAGCCCGAGCGAGGCGCAGAACCGAGCCCGGACCTCCAGAACCCAGTGACCCGTAGAACACCAGGCTGCCGGTCCCGCCGCCGAGCTGCCCGACCAGCCACCGGGGAGCGCCCTCCCGTAGCCGGTCCAGGTGCCGGCGGACCTCGTCGGCCCAGGAGGCGGCCTTCCAGCCGAAGGTGACCGGACTGCCCGGCTGGCCGTGGGTGCGGCCCGCCATCACGGTGGCCCGGTGCGCCACGGCCAGCTCAAGCAGCTGCCCCTCAAGAACCCGCAGGTCCCGCCACACGATGCCGCCGAACCGCCGCAAGGTCAACGCGGTCGCGGTGTCGGTGATGTCCTGCACGGTGGCGCCGGTGTAGACGTACTGACGGGCTTCTTCCGGCATCGCCCGCTGCAGGGCCCGGATCAGGCCGAGCATCGAGTGCGAGGTCTGCCGGGTCTGCTCCGCCGCGTACTCCACGTCGAGATGTTCCGGCCGCGCGTAGGAGGCGATGAGGCGGGCAGCCTCGGAGGGGATCACGCCTGTCGCGGCCTGGGCCCGGGCCAGCGCGACGATCACGTCGAGCCAGCACCGCAGCCGGCCCTCCTCGCCGAGCAGGTCCCTGGCCTCGGCCGTACCCCACAGGTGCTGGTAGAAGGGCGAGTCGGTAATCCTGGTACTCATTGTGGAACCGGGTCCGCCACGGCGGAACCGAGCGCCAGCCCCAGCCCCTCCCGGATCTGCGCCATGCTGGCGCCCCACGGCACCACCACCAGGCCCGGTTCCGAAACGACCCGGTCCTCAAGCAGGCAGCACTTGGTGATCACCGGCGTCGAGCCGGTGCGCTCCTCGGCCAGCCGACGCGGGCACATGTCCACCATCGGCACGTCACCGCCGTAGAACCAGTCGTGGATGGACCGCGACCGCGCGCAGCCCACCAGCGTCCACGGCGCCCGCTCGGGAATCTCGTCCAGGTAAGACACCCCAGCCGAGGCCGGCTGCCCGGCCCGGCACGGGAACAGGTAGTGCTCGCGCGGGACGGGTCGCGGCCAGCTCGTCCAGGTCCACCAGCCGGGGGACGAGCTCGACCGGCGGCAGGTCCTCGGCCAGGTCCAGGACCCGGCTCAGCTGGTCGGCCAGCTTGGGCGGCCACGGCGGCACCACCTCCACCACCCGGATCCGGATCGGGGCCGGGTCGAGGATGAAGCTCACGTGCCCGTACCGCCCGCGCACGATCACGCACCGAAAACCAGGCGCCAGCCGCGCCGCAGCCCGGGCCAGCTGGGTCGGCACCGCGGTGTCGGTCTCGGGCGCGTCGACGAACGCGGTCTGCTCCGGCCCGGCCAGCACCGACACCGAGGTCACGGGGGAGAACAGCGGCACCTCCGATTCCTTGCTGACCTGCACCACCGCGCTGGCCCCGCCGTGCCGGGCCACGATGTACCTGGTCCGCCGGTACACCGGCCGGCCCAGCAGGAACGAGCGCAGGCGGTCCGGAACCAGGGCCACCGGCACATCCGCGACGCTGACGTTGCGGTACTGCGAGGGGACCAGGTTCAACGTCACGTCCGGTGCGCGGGCAGCGACCCGGGCGACCAGGCCCCGTAGGTGTCGGCCCGCAGCGAAAGCCGCAGGGTCTCCAGCCCGAGCGCGTCGGCCGGGGCCACGTTGGCCAGGTTCACGTCGGGGCCGAACCGGCGGACGAACCACGCCTGCTGCTGCTCCCGGGGAGCCTCGAAGACCAGGAAATCCGGCCCGGCCACCGAGACCAGGGCGGAGATCACCTCCTCGCGCACCGCCCCGGAGGAGTCGTAGATGCCGACCGTCCCGCTGGCGCGGCCCTCGGCGAGTACCCAGGTGGCCCCCGCCTCGAGGTCGGCCGACAGCGCCTGCGCCCACTGCCCGGGCGTCAGCAGGACGCCGGGGTCCTTCGGGCCCACCTCGGCCAGGACGATGAAGTGCCGGGCCGCCTCGGCGATCAGCTCGGACTTGGCCGCCGCGGACATGGCCACCGTGCCCGCCGAGACCTCCACGCACGGGAACCCGCAGCCGCGCGCCCAGTCCAGGAACTCCATCGCCCGGCCCTGGGCCCAGGCGATCTCCAGCAGCGTCCCGCCGGGTGAGGCCAGCACGCCGTGCCGGGCCAGCAGCTCGAGCTTGCCCGGCAGGGTGCGGTCCAGGTAGGAAATACCCCAGCCCAGCTTCCACACGTCGATGTAGGACTCGCTCATGGCGAGCAGGTCCGCCGACTGCGCCAGCGGGATACCCCGGTCCAGGACGTGGGTGATGCCGATGCCGCGTGGCTTGGTCGCCCGGGCCGGCAGGTCGAGGAAGTCGGCACCCGGCATAATCGCTATGATAGATATTCCTACACTTTAGTGCAAGGACGAGTGCAAGGACGAGTGCAAGGACGGATCCGAGATGGCCGCCGACCTGACCGCGTTGGTCCACCGGGTGCGGACCCACCCAGGAGTACTCGCCAAAGCCGAGATCGGGCTGGTCAGCGACGTCTTCGGGGAGAGCGACTGGGTCGCGGGACCCGGCGACGACGGCGCGGTGGTCCCCGTCGCCGGGACGTCCCTGGTGGTGGGCGGCGAGGCCATCTTGCCCTCCTTCGTCGCGGCCGACCCGCACGGCGCGGGCGTCGCCGCGGTGACCACCAACCTCAACGACCTGGCCGCGATGGGCGCCTGGCCGCTGGCCCTGGTCGACACGGTGACCGGCCCGCGCCCGGTCATCCAGCAGGTCCTGGAGGGCATGCGCTGGGCCGCCGGGCTGTACCAGGTACCCGTGGTCGGCGGTCACCTGACCGTCACCGCCGGCCCGCCCGGGCTGTCCGCCTTCGGCCTGGGCCGGTCCGAACGCCCGCTGGCCGCCCGCGACGCCGAGCCGGGCCAGTCGCTCGTGGTCGGCTGCTGTGTCGAGGGCCAGATGCGGGCGGATTTCCCGTTCTTCCCGTCGTTCGACGAGCGCGGCGCGCAGCTGGCCGGCGATGTCCGGCTGCTGGCCGAGGGCGCGGCCAGCGGCTGGGTCGCGGCGGCCAAGGACGTGAGCATGGCCGGCCTGGTCGGTTCCCTGGCCATGCTGCTGGAGTGCAACCGGCTGGGCGTGACCCTCGACCTGGACGCGGTGCCGGTGCCGGCCGGGGTGAGCCTGGAGCAGTGGCTGTGCTGCTTCCCGTGCTTCGCGTTCCTGCTGTGCGTCCCGTCCGGGCGTGAGCAGCAATGCCTCGACGCGTTCGCCGCCCGCGGCCTGGCCGCCGCGGTCACCGGCACCCTGGACGACACCGGCCTCCTGCGGCTCCGCCTGGCGGGCCAGGCGGCGACCGCCTTCGACCTCGGCACGGAATCAGTGACCAACCTGGCCCGCTAAAACCGCGGTCCTGCTCCGGCCGGCCGCCGTGCCGCTGGATCCCGCCGTGACCGCTCCGGTCTTTATTTCGGCCGAACGGGCCGTGGTTCGTCCGCCCGCGACCTGAACCGTGCAGATCGCTGCTGAGCTCCTGAGCCGGGAACCGTAATACGCGGCTAATCCCCAGGTCGATCAGCATCCGCTGATGCGCGATCCCGGCGTAGCTCACCAGCGGGCCCGTCGGCCGCCAGCCGAGCCACTCGAAGAACGTCACGTTCGCGGGCTGGATAAAGGCCTCCATCTCCCGGCCGCCCCGAGCCCCCGCCGTGGCCACCGCGAACCGCACCAATGGCGCGCCCAGGCCGTGGTGGCGCTGCGCGTCCAGCACCGCGAGCCGGTCGCCCTTCCACCGCCCAGGCACCTCCGGTACCGGATAGAGCCGCACGGTCCCGCACGGCACCCCGTCGCAGAGCCCGACGACGTGCACCGTCGCCGGATCCTCGTCATGGGCGTCCCGGTCCCGGCCGGAACCGGCGCCGCCCGCGTCCCGGAACAGCCCCTGCTCGACCACGAAGACCTGATGACGGATCCGGAAATGGACCGCGAGCTCCGCCGCGGTGGAAACTGCCCGGCACGCCAGCCCGGCGGGCCGGCTAGCGGTTGCTGAGGATCGGGAGGAAGGTCCGGCCATCATCGTCCGTAGAGGTCTCGAGCAGGCTCATCGCCGAACACGCCTGGCACCTCGCGCACCCGGCCGCCACGCCGCGGGCGCCGAGCCCGCGCGCGGTCAGGTAGGGCACCACCCGGCGGTAGATCGTCTCGCAGTATTCCGGCGACGGGGCGGGCAGGTGCTCCATCAGGCTGCCGACCGTCGGGCGCAGCGGCACCACGAACGGGTACACCCCGATGTCGATCGCCCGCCGGCAGCCCGCCACGGTCAGTTCCGGGTCCTCGCCCATGCCGAGGATCACGTAGGTGGACACCTGGCCCTCGCCGAACGCCGCCACCGCCCGCTCCCAGGCCCGGAAGTAGCCGTCGATCCCGGTACGGGCCTTGGCGGGCGCGATCCGGGCCAGCACCTGCGGGTCGAAGCTCTCCACGTGGATGCCGACCGAGCTGATCCCCATGTCGCGCACCTGGTCGATGACCGCCAGGTCGCGAGGCGGCTCGAACTGCACCTCGACCGGCAGCCCCGCGGCCTCCCGCACCGCCTGGCCGCAGCGCGCCACGTACAGCGCGCCCTTGTCCGGCGTGGCGGTGGTGCCGGTGGTCAACGTGGCGTCCACCGCGCCGTCGAGTTCCTTGGCCGCCACCGCCACCTCGGCCAGCATCTGCGGCGTCTTCTTGGCGATCGTCCGGCCGTTGGCCAGCGTCACCCCGATCCCGCAGAACGTGCACTGGTCGGCGTTGCCCCAGTAGGCGCAGGTCTGGATCACCGTGCTGGCCAGCGAGTCCAGGTGCAGCAGGGCGATCTGCCAGTACGGGATTCCGTCCGCGGTGGACCGGGAGTAGAAGCGCGGCCGCTGGAACGGCTCAGCCGACGCCAGCCGTTCGCCGTCCCGGTACACACCCCAGCCGTCGTCCTCCGCGCGCAGCACGTAGGGCGAAGCTCGCACGTAATCGGCGCTGGTGGGCACGGTGGCGGCGAAGCCGTCGATCCAGAGCATGCCGGCATCGGCAGGCCCGGCCCCGCCCTGGCGGGACTCCAGCGGCACCTCCACCCGCAGGCCGTGTCCCTGCAGTTCGGCGATGAGGTGGGCCAGCCCGGCCGGCCTGCCCGGGCGGCGTGCGATCCCAGGGGCCGCAGACTCAGCCATGGTTCCCTCCTTTGCCAGGCCACGCTGCCGCTTGTTTGATGCGACACGAACGTTCACCATCCTTGATAAACCTTGCGGTCACGTCAAGGCAAGGTCCCGGCTCACTTTGAGCACACCGCCAGCCCAGCCCCGGAGCCCAGCCGCGAAGCCTAGCCCCCGGAGCCCAGCCCCGGAGCCCAGCCGCGAAGCCCAGCCCCGGAGCCCAGCCGCGGGGCCCAGCCGCGGGGCTCAGCCCCGTGCGTCGCGCAAGGCCGCGGTCAGCGCGTCCGGGTCGAGAAACTGCCGGCCGCCTCGCCGACCTGCAGACCGCCGGTGGCCAGGTCGATCTGGCCCTGGTCCAGGCGGTACACGGCGCGGCTCAGCGTCTCATCCGGCTCGATCGAGATGATCAGCGCCCGCCCGCTGCCGACCTCGGCCTCGATCCGCTGGTAAGGGACGAACGGCGCGCGGTCGGCCGAGCCGGTTTCCTCCACCACGGCCCAGGACTCACCCTGGTCGCGAGCGCGAGTCAGCGCGGCCAGCCGGCCGTGGGCGGCCAGCGCCGCCGCCAGTTCCCGGTAGCGCATCGCGCACGCGGCCGCGGCCACCAGGCCCGGCGGGACGCCCGCGTCCGCTCCGCCTGCCACCTCGTCGGCCAGGTCGCCGCCGCGTTCGTGCGCCGCGAGCAGGCTGGGCAGGTCCGGGCAGGTCTCCCGGAGCCGGCCGAGCAGTCGCTGGATCAGGCCGACCGCCTGCTGGTACACGTCGGGCCGTGCCATTATCGTCGGGAACAGCCGGGCTTCGGCCTCGTCCCAGGACCGCAGCACCGCGCGGGGGATCGAAGCAGCATTTCGGGGCTCGGAACCCTGGGGCCCGGAACCCCCGGAACCGGGACCGGCCATTGCACCTCTCGTGCGCCGCGTTTACTATTCTTAACGAGCCGTCACCTATACGACTCATAGTTAACCCTACTCGGTCGACAGCAGGATCCGATGACGAAGACTGCGGTGGTGGCGCTCGGCGGCAACGCCCTTACCCGGGTGGGGCAGTCCGGGACGTGCGACGAGATGCTGGCGAACGCGGCGGCGATGGCGTCCGCCGTGCACGCGGTGATTGAGGCCGGCTGGCGGGTGGTGATCGTGCACGGCAACGGTCCCCAGGTCGGCAACCTGGCCCTGCAGCAGGAGGGGACGGCCATGGTGCCGGCCCAGCCGCTGCCGCTGCTGAGCGCCATGACCCAGGGACTGCTGGGCAGCCTGCTGGCCCGCGCGATCGACCTGCTGCGCGGCCCGGGGACCGCGGTCGCGATGATCACTCACGTCACGGTCGACCCGGCCGACCCGGCGTTCGGTGCCCCGTCCAAGCCGATCGGCCCGTTCTTCGAGCCCGCCGAGGCGCGGCAGCTGGCGCAGGCGCGGGGCTGGGTCGTCCAGCCCGACTCCGGCCGCGGCTACCGCCGGGTGGTCGCCTCACCGGAGCCGGTCGGCGTGATCGAGATCGACGCGCTCCGGGCCCTGGTCGACGCGGGCCACCTGGTCATCGCGGGCGGCGGCGGCGGGATCCCGGTCTATGGCACGGGACCGCGAGGCGGTCTCGCCGAGGCGGTCATCGACAAGGACCGCGCGGCCGGCCTGATCGCCCGGCTGCTCGGCGCGCAGGCGCTGCTGCTGGTCACCGCGGTGGACCGGCTCATGCTCGACTACGGCCAGCCGACGCAGTCCGAGCTGGGTGCGATCACGGCCGCCGAGGCCGCCCGCCACCTCGCCGAAGGCCAGTTCCCGCCGGGCAGCATGGGGCCCAAGGTCGAGGCGGCGCTCCGCTTCCTGGCCGACGACGGGGAACTGGCCGTGATCACCTCGCCGGACCTGCTGGCGGCCACGCTGACCGGGGCGGGCGAACGATCGGGCACGCGCATCGAGCGCAGCCCGGTCCACGCGGAGCCCAGCCGGTGAGCGTACCGGCCCTGCAGGTCTACCCCGGCACCTACCGGGATTCGCTGCTGCTGATGAGCGCGACCCGGGCCATGGCGGACGGGCCCGGCGTGAGCTGGGCCGGTGCCGTGATGGCCACCCCGGCCGCCATCGAGGACCTCAGTGCCCGGGGCTTCGCGCCCGGCGACCTGGCCGGCGCCGACGCCAACGCGCTGGTGCTGGCGGTCCGCGCCGCCGACGACCCCGCGGCCGCCGACGCCGTGGAGCGGGGCCGGGCCGCGGTGTTCGCCGCGGCCGCCACGCCGCGCGAGGAGCCAGGCCGCCCCGCGCCCCGGACCATCGGCGAGGCAGCCGCCGGGCTCACCGAAGCGAATGTGGCGGTGGTCTCCGTGCCGGGCCCGTACGCCGCCCTGGCCGCCCATTCGGCCCTGTCGGCCGGCCTGCACGTCCTGCTGTTCAGCGATAACGTGTCGCTCGCCGACGAAGTGGAGCTCAAGGAACGCGCCCGCCAGCGAGGCCTGCTGCTGATGGGCCCCGGCGCGGGGACCGCGGTGCTCGCCGGGGTGGGCCTGGGCTTCGCGAACGCCGTCACCGCAGGCCCGGTCGGCGTGGTCGCCGCGGCCGGGACCGGCGCGCAGGAGGTGATGTCCCTGCTGGACCAGTGGGGCATCGGCGTCTCCCAGGTGATCGGCGTCGGCGGCCGGGACCTGTCGGCCGGCGTGGGCGGGCTGATGGCCCGCGAAGCGGTCCGCGCGCTGGACGCCGACCCCGGTACCGAGGTCATCCTGCTGGTCTCCAAGCCGCCCGACCCCGACGTGGCCCGGACGGTGATCGGCGCCAGCCGGTCCACTCCGGTCGTCGCGGCCTGCCTCGGCATGTCGGCTCCTGACGGCCGGATCGGCGACGCGCTGCTGGCCGACACGCTGGAGCAGGGCGCGCTGGAGGTGGCACGGATCCTGCACAGACCCGTACCGGAAACATCCGAGGACCTGAGCAAAGCCGTCGAACGGGCCGCCGCGCGGATGACCGGCTCCCGGCACGCCGTGCGCGGGTTCTTCACCGGCGGCACGCTGTGCTACGAGGCCCAGGTCGTGCTCACCCGCGCGCTCGGCCCGGTCTACTCCAACATCCCGCTCCGGCCGGAGCTGAGCCTGCCCGCGCCGGACGGCGCGCACGTCTGCCTCGACCTCGGCGAGGAGGAGTACACCAAGGGCCGCCCGCACCCGATGATCGACCCGGCCGCGCGGACCGGGATCATCCGGGCCGAAGCGTTCGGCGACGATATCGCGGCCGTCCTGCTCAACGTCGTCCTCGGCTACGGCTCTCATCCCGATCCCGCGGGCGAGATCGCGGGCACCTGCGCGGACCTGGTCGCCAGCGGCACCACGGTGATCGCCTACGTGCTGGGCGCGCGGGCGGACCGCCAGGGGCTCGACCGCGAGCGCCGCACGCTACAGGAGGCCGGCGCGATCGTCACCGCGAGCGCCGCCCAGGCCGCCCGCGCCGCCGCCGCCGTGGCGGCCCGGCGGCCCGCCCTGGCCACCGCGGGACGCCCGTGACGGCAAAATCG
Source organism: uncultured Actinomycetes bacterium (assembly GCA_963822765.1). GTDB lineage: Bacteria > Actinomycetota > Actinomycetes > Streptosporangiales > Streptosporangiaceae > Palsa-504. The sequence goes on from CAWGJL010000016.1 coordinate 32,280, forward strand.
GCGCCCGGCCCCCAGCTGCCGGTCGGCCTGGTCACCTACTCCGTCAAACCCCGCGGCGGCGCGGTCCACACCGTCCACCTGGCCGAGGCGCTGCACGCGGCCGGGTACCCGGTCCGGCTCATCGCGCTCGGCGATCCCGACGTGGGCTTCTTCCGTCCCGTCCGGGTCCCGGTCACGATCATCCCCGCCCCGCCGCACCTGCCGACCCTGGAGGAACGCGTCTTCGCCAGCGTCGCCGCGCTGGCCGAGGGCCTGGCCCCCCTCGCGGCCGCCTATCCCGTCCTGCACACCCAGGACTGCATCTCGGCCCGCGCCGCCGACCAGGTCCGGGACGCGGCCGGCACCGGCCGCCCGGTCGTGATCCGCACCGTCCACCACGTCGACGACTTCACCAGCCCGTCGCTCATCGACTGCCAGCGCCGGGCCATCCTGGAGCCCGACCGCATCCTGGTCGTCAGCGAGCACTGGCGGGATCTCCTGTACCGCGACTACGGCACCAAGGCCGAGGTGGTGCACAACGGCGTCGACGCCGCCCGCTTCCAGGCCGCCGACCCCGCCCAGGCCAAAACCCAGGCCAAAACCCAGGCCAAAACCCAGGCCAAAACCCAGGCGAAGGAACTGCGGCGACGCGCCGGCGCCGCGGACCGGCCGCTCATCTTGTCCGTGGGCGGCATCGAGCCGCGCAAGGGCAGCGACGCCCTGGTCCAGGCGATCGCCGCGCTCAAGAACGCGGGCCGCCACCCGGTGCTCGCGGTCGTCGGCGGCCACTCGTTCCAGGACTACCGGCCCTACCGGGACCGGGTGCTGGCCTCGCTGCCCGGCCTGGGCCTGCGCCTGGACGACAACGTGGTCCTGGTCGGCACGGTGCCTGACGCCGAACTCCCCGCCTGGTACGCGGCCGCGGACGTCCTCGCGTTCCCCTCCACCAAGGAGGGCTGGGGCCTGGCCGTCCTGGAGGCGATGAGCGCGGGCCTGCCCGTGGTCGCCTCCGACCTGCCCGTGTTCCGCGAATACCTCACCGCCGGCCGCGACGCCCTGCTGGTCCCGGTGGACGACGCCGCCGCCCTGGCCGCCGCGCTGACCGAGGTCCTGGACGACCCGGAACTCGCGGCCCGGCTCCGCGCCAGAGCGCTGGTCACCGCCCAGCGCTTCACCTGGGCCCGGTCCGCCGCCGAGCACCAGGCCATCTACGCCGCCATCCGCTAAGGCGACCTGCCAGTCCACCAGCGGCAGCAGCCACGGCCGGGCTCACCGCCCTGTGCACACCATGACCCGCCCGGCCAGGGTGTCGTCGCCCAGCAACCGCATCGCCGCATCGCCCATATCCGCCGGCGTGAGCGCCGGCGGCAGCTCCGCCCGCTGGGCCGCCGTCAGCAGCGCCCGCGACCGGCGCGAGGACGGCGTGTCCACCAGGCCCGGGCAGATGCAGTTGGCCCGGATGCCGGCCGACTCCTGCCACGGCGCCAGGCACGCGGTGAACCGGATCACCCGCGGCCTTGGCCACCGAGGATGGGTCGCGCCGATCGAGGTCGAGGCCACGCTCGGGTACTCGACGCCAAGTCTGGCCCTGGCTGCAGAACTCGCAAGGCCTGCTCACCGGGAAGGGCCTGGCCGTCGCGATCGGCTTCATGTTCGTGTTCACCGCGCTGAACCTGTTCGGCATCAAGTGGATGGCAGGACCAACACGGTCGCCATGTACTGGAAGATCCTGGTGCCGTTCGCCACCATCATCCTGATCATGAGCAAGGTGTTCCACGGCTCGAACTTCACCGCGGGCGGCGGGTTCATGCCGTTCGGCATCAAGGGCGTGTTCATCGCCATCCCGCTCGGCATCGTGTTCGCCCTGGAGGGTTTCGAGCAGGCCGCCCAGCTGGCCGGGGAGGCGCGTAACCCCAGACGGGACGTGCCGCTCGCGGTGGTCGGCTCCATGCTGATGGGTGCCGCCCTCTACATCCTGCTGCAGCTGACCTTCACCGGCGCGTGGCGGTACTCCGGGCAGTCGTGGCTGGTCGTACCCAGCCCGGCAACCGACGCGACCGTGATGATCGCGCCGCCGCCGCCAGCGGCCATCGGCTCCTGGACGCAGTTGCGCCGCGACCATCACCCCGCGCAGGTTCAGGTCCAGCGTGTAACCCCACCGGGCCGCGGTCCGCCGCGGGGAAGCGATCGCCAGCACCACCCGCGTTGCAGACCAGCACGCCCAGCCGCCCCGGCCGCGCCAGCGCCGCGCCGACCGCCGCCCGCACCCCGGCCTCCGTGGCCACATCCGCCCGGACGAACGTCCCGCCGATCCCGCCCGCGGTTCCCGCCCCCGCCTCCGGGTCCAGGTCGGCGATGACCACGTCCATGCCCTCGGCCGCCAGCCGCTCCGCGATTCCCGCCCCGATCCCGGCCGCGCCGCCGGTCACCAGAGCGGTCAGTCCGTGTACGTCCATGTCAGCATCGTGCCCCGCGCCACTGACATAAATGAGTAATCCCTACTCAGGCGCGGGCCGGGCCGCCGGGCCCGTCACCGTCACGCCGGCAGGAACACGCACTTGGTGGCCAGGTAAGAGTCGAGCCCCTCGGGGCCGTAGATGCTGCCCATCCCGCTGGCCTTGCGGCCGCCCCACGGCGCCCCCAGGTCGGGCACGTACAGGTTGACCCCGAACGTCCCGACCCGCGCGCGCCGCGCAATCGTCATCCCCCGCTCCAGGTCGTCGGTCCACACGCTCCCGGCCAGCCCGTAGCTGGAGTCGTTGGCGATCGCCACCGCCTCCGCCTCGGATTCGTAAGGGATCACCGACACCACCGGCCCGCAGATCTCGTCGCGCGCGATGGCCATCCCGGCCGTCGCCCCGGCGAACACGGTGGGCTCGTAGTAGTAGCCCCGCACCGGCGTGGCCGGCCTGCGGCCGCCCACGACCACCCGCGCCCCGGCGCCCACCCCGGCCGTCACGCAGGACTCCACGCTGGCCCGCTGCCGCGGGTTGGCCAGCGGTCCCATCGTCGTCTCCTCGGCCTGCGGGTCGCCCACCACCAGCGACGACGCTTGCGACGCGAGAGCAAAGACCGCCTCGTCGTACCGGGACCGCGGGGCCAGCACCCGGGACATGGTGAAGCAGGCCTGCCCGGAGTTGGCGAAGCACAGCGAGCCGAGGGCCGTGGCCGCGGCGGACAGGTCAACGTCGTCGAGGACGATCGCGGCCGACTTCCCGCCCAGCTCGAGGGTCACCGGCTTGAGGGTCTGCCCGCAGATGGCGGCGATCCGCCGCCCGGCAGGCGTCGGCCCGGCCACCGCAACCGTGTCCACTCCGGGGTGCGCGGCCAGCATCTCGCCCACCTCGGCCGTCCCGGTGACCAGGTTGAACACCCCGGGCGGGAAGTCGGCCGCCTCGAACGCCTCGGCCAGGATGTACGCGGACAGCGAGGTCTCGGGCGCGGGCAGCAGCACCACCGTGCAGCCCGCCGCCAGCGCCGGGGCCAGCTGGCAGAAGGCCAGGATGAGCGGGTAGCTCCAGGACGCGATCACCGCCGCCACCCCGGCCGGCTCGCGCCGGACCACGGTCCGCCCGGCGAAGCTGATCGCGTCGCGAACCGACTCCAGCGACAGGTCCCGGGCCAGCGCTGCGTAGTACCGGATGATCGCGCACGGCACCGACACGTTGCTGCGCCGGGACAGCGTGATCGGCATGCCCATCTCGGCGGTGACCAGCCGCGCGGTGTCCTCGGCCCGGGCCTCGAGCGCCGCCGCCAGCCGGTCCAGCGCCGCGGCCCGGTCCGCCGCGGACAGCAGCGGCCAGCCGCCGTCGTCGAATGCCCGCCGGGCCGCGGCCACGGCGACCTCGACGTCCCGCTCGATCATCGACGGCACGGCGCCGGTGACCTCTTCGGTGGCCGGGTTGACGATCGTGATCACGTCGGCCGACCCGGAGCCGACCAGCCGGCCGCCTGCGTACACGTCCCGGTACTCCAGCAACGCGGGCCCCTATCCGAACAAGAAAGTGCCTGTTAATCTGGTCGCCGGACGTACCATTTGTCAAGCTTCCACCTGTGGCATCCACAGCTTGTGACCTGTTCAAGCAGGTGAACAACACAATGGCGCCACGGTTTGTGGCCAGCCACAGTGCCTGTCGCCAGCCACAAAACGTACGATCGGAAGCATGGCGCTGCCCGACTGGTCGCCGGTCCTGTCCCCGTCCGGCCAGAGTCCCGAGACAAACACCGACCGGCTCGACCGCGAGAACGCCGCGCTGCGCGAGCTCGTCACCGTCTACCGCTACCTGTCCGGCCTGGCCCTGCAGGACGCCGACCTGGCCGGGGTGGTGCAGCTCATCTCCGACCGGATGAGCGCCACCGTGGCCGTGGTCACCCAGCTCATGGACGTGCTGACCGCGGCCGCGCCCGGCATGAGCGCCGACAAGGCCGCCGCGGCGGTCCGCGAGCACGTGGTCCATCCCAGGCTTGGCCAGGTCCTGAGGGCATCAAGACTGAGCCAGCGCCCGCTCCGCCTGCCGAACGTCGGCGGTACCCCCGCCATCATCGTCGCCCCCATTCTCGTGGGGGACGAGGTCCCGTCCTACCTGATCACCATCGACCCGGCCGACAACCTGTTCGGCGAGGACATGAGCCTCCTGGTCACCGAACACGCCGCCACCATCTGCGGGGTCATCCTCGGCCGCGAGCGGGTGGTGGCCGCGGCCGCCCGCCGGGTCCGCGACGACCTGGTCGAAGGCCTGCTGCTTGGCCGCGGCCGCGACCACGCCGACACCGGCCGCTGGGCCGCGCACCTGGGCTACGACCCGGCCCGCGACCACAACGTCATGGCCGTCACCTTCGACCTGCCCGTGCCGCCGGCGGCCAGCCCCGCCGACCTGACCGCGCAGCGGCAGCGGATCTGGGAGAGCATCGAGCACTTCGTCGGCACCCGCGCACCCGACGCGATCGTCTCGGCCCGCGAATCCGAGGTGGTGATCGTGGCCGCCGCGCCGGACGAGCCCGGGCCGGCCGCCATGGACGCCCGCCGGCTGGCCCACGCCTGCCTGGCCCGGCTGGCCGAGCTGTTCCCGGCGGCCAAGGTCGTGATCGGCATCGGCGGCTCCTGCCGCGACCCGCGCGAGGTTGCCCGGTCCTACGCCCAGGCGCAACGCACCACGCAAACCCTCAAACGCCTAGGCCGCGCCGGGACGGTCAGCGCGTTCGGCGACCTGGGCATCCTGCGGCTCCTGCTCCAGGTCCCCGATCTGGCCGAGCTGAGGTCGTTCGCCGCCGACGTGCTGGGCAGGCTCGCGGTGCACGAGCAGGAGCATAAGTCGGAGTACCTGACCACGCTGGCCTGCTACTTCCGGGAGAACAACAGCCCGCAGCGGGCCTCGCGCATCCTGCACGTTCATCCCAACACCGTCGCCTACCGGGTCAAGCGGATCGAGGAGATCACCGGGCTGCGGCTGGACAACTACACCGACCGGCTCATCGCCCAGGTCGCGCTGGAGATCCTCGACGCCCTCGGCGAGGAGCCGTGAAACCCTTCCCGGAAGGCCAGCAGATACTGGTATGCGACGGCGCGATGGGCACCATGCTGCACGCCGCGGGCGCCGCGCTGGACCGGTCGCTGCCCGAGCTCAACCTGTCCGACCCCGCGCTGGTCAGCACGATCCACGAGAGCTACCTGTCCGCGGGCGCGGACATCATCCAGACCAACACGTTCGGCGCGAACCGGCTCTGGCTCGGCGACCACGGCCTGCCCGACCAGGTCGGGGAGATCAACCGGGCCGGGGTCCGGATCGCCCGCGCGGCCCAGGACCAGTGCGAGCGCGAGGTCCTGGTGGCCGGCTCGGTCTCGCCCGCGGTGACCGCGTCGCAGCGCCGCCGGATCGGCTCGGCCGAACGCACCGAGGTCATCCGCGAGCAGGTCCAGGCCCTGCTCGCCGGCCAGGGCGTCGACCTGCTCATCCTGGAGACGTTCGGCTACCTCGACGAGCTGGTCGAGGCGGTCGCCGCCATCGCCGGCCTGACCGACGTGCCGGTCATCGCCCAGGCCACCTTCGCCGACGACGCGTACACCCTGGGCGGGGAGACGCCCCGGGAGGTGGCCACCGTGCTGTCCGGCCTGCCGGTGGCCATGCTCGGCACCAACTGCACCATCGGCCCGCAGCGCATGCTGACCGTGGCCGAGGATCTGGTCCGCTACGCGTCGGTGCCGGTCAGCGCCCAGCCGAACGCCGGGCAGCCCCGCCGCACCGGCCCGCGCAGCTTCGAGTTCGCCATCGACGGCGGCTACTTCGCCCGATACCTCCGCCGGTTCGCCGAGGCCGGGGTGACCCTGGTCGGCGGCTGCTGCGGCACCACCCCCACCCACATCCGGGCCGCCGTCGGCGCCGTCCGCGATACGGCCGGGGTCCCGAGCCCCCGCCGCGCCCGCGCGGGCGCGCGGAACCAGGCCCGCACCGAGAGCCCCGGTCGGGAACCCAGGAACCCTGGCCGACCAGCTGGCCAGCCGCCGGTTCATCGTCGCGGCCGCGGTCGCCACCCCGGCCGGCGGTTCCGGGGTCCGGGCCGGTGACGCCCTGGAGGCGGCCGCCGTGCTGGCCGCCCAGGGCATCGGGCTGCTCGCGGTCCAGCCGCCGGACAGCGCCCGCACCCACCTGGACTCCCTGGACATGGCCCTGCACCTGCAGCAGCAGGCCGGCGCGGAGACCGTCGCCACGGTGGCGACCTGGGACAAGACGATCATGACCCTGCAGGCCGACCTGCTCGGCGCGCACGCCCTGGGCCTGCGCAGCGTGATCAGCACCACCGGCAGCCCGCCGGTCCGCGGCGACTACCCGGCCGTGGACGGGATCTGGGAGGTCGACTCGCTCGGCCTGATCGCCCTGCTCGACGGCCTCAATAAGGGCCGCGACTCCAACGGCCTGGCCCTGACCACCCGGACCTCCTTCTGCATCGGCGCCCGGGTCAACCCCGGCGCGCGCGACATGGACGCCGAGATCGCCCGCGCCCGGGCCAAGGTCCGGGCCGGCGCGCACTTCCTGGTCAGCCGGCCCGTCTACGAGCTGGAGTCGCTGCTGCGCGTGGTGTCCGCCCTGGAGACCGAGGACATCCCGCTGCTGCTGTCGGTCACCCCGCTGCGCAGCTTCGAGGAGGCGGACTACCTGGCCCACGAGGTCCCCGGCGTGACCATCCCGCCGGACACCCTGCACGCCATGGAACGGGCCGGCCGCGGCGCGGCCCGCGCGGTCGGCACCGAACTCGCCGCCGATCTCCTCCGCGACGCCCGCAAGCTGGTCAGCGGCGTCATCCTGACCGCCGCCGAGGAGGACCTGACCGTCCTAGCGCCCCTCCTAGCCGTAGTCGCCTAGATTCCGCGAACCGCACCCCATACCGAGTGAACCCCGGGGTTCACCTCGTTGCGATCGCGCCGAATGACGCTTCCGGCATCGCGCCGGGCCGGAACACCTGCGCCACCGGCTTGAACTCGCGCGAGAATCAGCGTCCCCCAGCCACCACTCAAAACGCCAGTGGCCAGAGCACAACGCGTCACCGCCGGGTATGTCGCCGGAGACAACCGCCGCAACCGGCCGGACCGGACGCCTTGCCGCGGGGCCACGCCGCGCAGGAGGCTCGTACCGTGTCAGGGCCCACCACCACGCGTAACCAGGAAATACCGATCCCGGAGCCGGACCTGACGCCGGAGGCGGTCATCGCCCGGGCCCGGGCGATGATCCCGGCCATCCGCGACCAGGGCGACGAGGCCGAACGCCTCGGCCATCACACCGCCGAACTGGACCGCCAGTTCGCCGCGGCCGGGTTCTACCGGATCCTGCAGCCGCGCCGGTTCGGCGGCTACGAGTTCGGCCTGCCGACGTTCTGGCAGGTCATGCTCGCTGTCTCGGAGGGTGACCCGGGCACCGGCTGGGGCCTGACCCTGGGCGCGCACCACGCCCTGGTCGTCGGCGCCTACTTCGCCGAGGACGGCCAGCGGGCCATCTTCGGCCCGTCGGGTGACTTCCGCTGCCCGCACCGCCCGCCGCCCATGGGCACCGCCGAGCCCGCCGACGCCGGGACCGACGCCGGATACGTGGTCACCGGCACCTGGGACTACTGCTCCGGCATCGCCCACGCCACCCACTTCATGGGCAACGCCCTGGTCGCGGGCACCGCCGACCGGATCGCCGTGGTCATCCCGCGGGAGCAGGTCACGGTCCTGGACGACTGGGGCGACGGGGCCGTGCTCGGGATGAACGCCAGCGGCTCGAACAGCGTCCGCGCCGACGCGGTGTTCGTGCCCGCGCACCGGACCGCGCCGGGGGACTGGACCCACCTGGACACCCAGGCGCCCGGCGTCGCCCTGCACGGCAACCCGATGTACTGCGGCCGGATCTACGCGGTCTACCACGCGGGCCTGGTCATCCCGGTGATCGGCGCGGCCCGCGCCGCGCTGGCGGACTACGAGCAGATCATCACCACCCGGCTGACCTACTTCCCGCCCCAGGTGCCGAGGTACACGCACCCGGACTACCAGCGGACCTACGGCCAGGCGCTCGCGCTGACCGACGCGGCCGAGGCGATCGTGCTGCACGCGGGGGAGCGGTACATGGAGCTGGCCGAGCGCTGGGACCAGGCCGGCCAGCCGTTCACCCGCGAGGAGGACGTCCGGCTGTTCGCCGCCCTCCAGCAGGCCGGCCAGCTCGCCGCCCGGGCGGTCGAGATCATCTTCGCCGCGGCCGGCTCCTCGGCGGCCAGGCGCGGCACCCGGCTGCAGCGCTACTACCGGGACGTCGCCATGTACCAGCGGGCACATCGCCGCGCAGCACCTGGCCACCGCGGGCGACCTGGCCCGGGTCCACTTCGGCCTGCCCGACAGCCTGTTCTGAGCCGGCCCGTTAGCCGGGGTCCGGCCCCGGCAGCACCGGCACCTTCTCGGCGAAGTGGCAGGCCACCGGGTGACCCTGACCGCGGTCGGTCAGCTCTGGCTCCTCCGCGGCGCAGATGTCCTGGGCCTTCCAGCAGCGGGTGCGGAACCGGCAGCCGGACGGCGGCGACACCGCGCTCGGCACGTCACCGGTGAGCAGGATCCGCCGGCGCCGGCGCTCCACCTCCGGGTCGGGCACCGGCACCGCGGACAGCAGCGCCTGGGTATACGGATGCGACGGCGCGTCGTACACCTGGGACCTGGTGCCGGTTTCCACGATCTTGCCCAGGTACATGACCGCGACCCGGTCCGAGATGTGCCGGACCACCGACAGGTCGTGCGCGATGAACAGGTAGGACAGGCCGAGGCGGTCCTGCAGGTCCTCAAGCAGGTTCACCACCCCGGCCTGGATCGAGACGTCCAGCGCGGAGACCGGCTCGTCGAGCACCAGGACCTTCGGTTCCAGGGCGAGGGCCCGGGCGATGCCCACCCGCTGCCGCTGCCCGCCGGAGAACTCGTGCGGGTAGCGGTTGCGGTGCTCGGGATTGAGGCCGACCAGCCGGAACAGCTCGGCCACCCGGCCGGGCCGGTGCGACGGTCCCAGCGCTCGTGCACATGCAGCGGCTCGGCCACGATCTCACCGACCGGCATCCGCGGGTCCAGCGAGGCGAACGGGTCCTGGAACACCACCTGAACGTGCTGGCGCAGCGGGCGCAGCTGGCGCCTGGTCTGCGTGGTCAGCTCCTCGCCCTCGAACCGGACCGAACCCGACGTCGGCGTGCAGCAGCTGCAGGATCGACCGCGCCGTGGTGGACTTCCCGCAGCCCGACTCGCCGACCAGGCCGAGGGTCTCCCGTTCGCGCAGCTCCAGGGACACGCCGCAGACCGCGTGCGCCTCCCCGACCGGGCGGCGGACCAGCCGGCCGCCGTGATCGGGTAGTGCTTGACCAGCTCGGTCACGCCGATGATCGGCTGGCCATCGGCGGCAGCACGGAGGTCGGCGGCCGCGGGTCACCGCCGTCGGCTCCGAAATCCGCGTCCACGCGGCGGCGAACAGCGGCGCGCCCGGCTGCCAGCTCGCCCGAGCGGTGGCAGGCGGCGCTGTGCCGCGCCGCCGACCGTCGAGCAGGGCGGGCTCTTCGGTCGCGGCAGCGGTCATCGGCCACCGGGCAGCGGGGGGTGAACGGGCAGCCTGACGGCAGGCCGATCAGCGACGGCGGCGCGCCGGGAATCGGGCGCAGCGGCGCGGTACTGTCCACGTCCAGCCGCGGCAGCGAGCCGAGCAGGCCCAGCGTGTACGGCATCCGGGAGCCGAAGAAGATCTCGTCGACCGGCGCCGGTCTCGACCGGCTTGCCCGCGTACATGACCATGACCCGGTCCGCCATGCCCGGCCACGACGCCCAGGTCGTGCGTGATCAGGATCATCGACGCGCCGGTCTGCTCGCGCGCGGCCCGCAGCGCCTCGAGCACCTGCGCCTGGATCGTGACGTCCAGCGCCGTGGTGGGCTCGTCGGCGATGATCACGTCCGGGTCGTTGGCCATCGCGATCGCGATCACCACCCGCTGCCGCATGCCGCCGGAGAACTCGTGCGGGTAGCGCCGCGCCTGCTCGGCGGCCTGCGGGATGCCGACCGCCTCGAGCAGCTCGATCGCGCGCCGGTGCGCGGCGTCCTTGCTCGATGACCCGCCGGGTCCAGATCGTCTCCGCCACCTGCCAGCCGACGGTGAACGCCGGGTTCAGCGAGCTCAGCGGATCCTGCGGGATATAGGCGATCATGCTGCCGCGGATCCGGGTCAGGTCCTGCTCCCGCAGGCCGAGCAGCTCCCGGCCGCTCTGACGGACCGAGCCGGTGACGCTCGCGTTCTTCGGCAGCAGGCCGAGGACGGCCAGCGCCACCGTGGACTTGCCCGAGCCGGACTCCCCGACGATGCCGAGCGTCTCGCCCCGGCCCAGCCGCAGCGTCAGGTCCCTGACCGCGCGGACGTCGCCGTCCCGGGTGCGGAACGTGACGTTCAGGTCCGCGATCTCCAGCAGCGGGTTCACCGGTGCACTCGCTGGGTGGGGTCGAGCGCGTCGCGCAGGCCGTCACCGATGAAGTTGACCGACAAGATCGTGATGACCAGGAATCCCGAGGGGAAGAAGAACAGCCAGGGCAGCGAGGTCGCGGCGTCCTGCCCGCTGTTGATCAGGCTGCCCAGGGACACCTCCGGCGGCTGGATGCCCAGCCCGAGGAAGGACAGCGACCGCCTCGATCAGCAGCGCCAGCGCGACCGTCAGCGTGGCGCTGACGACGATCGGGCCGATCGCGTTCGGGATCATGTGGCGGAAGATGATGCGCCGGTCGCTGGCCCCGATCGCGTGCTCGGCCTCGACGAACTCCCGTTCCCGCAGGGACAGGAACGCGCCGCGGACCTGGCGGGCCAGGTTCGTCCACAGCAGCAGGCCGAGGATGAGCGCGATCCAGAGCCAGCTCCCGGCCTGCTTGCTCAGCTTGTTGGCCAGCACCAGCAAGATGGCCAGCAGCGGGACCGCGAGGATCAGGTCGGTGAACCGCATCAGCAGCGAAGTCCGCGAGCTTGCCGTAGTAGCCCGCGATCGCGCCGATCACGGTGCCGATCGTCGGTCGCGATCACCGCGACCAGCAGCGGCCGTCTTGACCGACGTCGCCTCGGCCTCCATGACCTGCGCGAACAGGTCGTGGCCGATCAGGTCGGTGCCGAACGGATGCTGCGCGGAGGGGGCACTGGCGAACTGCGCGGTGATGGCGGAGTAGCTGTAGTGCCAGAACAGCGGCCCGATGGTGGACAGCAGCACCAGGAGCAGGAACACGATCAGGCCGGCCAGGGCCAGGCGGTGATGCGCGAACCGCTCCAGGGCCAGCCGGAACTGGCTGCGGGACTCGATCGTGAGGCCCTCGGCGGCGTCGGTGACCAGCGTGAGGACCGGGGCGGGCGGGGTGACGTCGGGCGCGGGTTCAGGCATTGCGAATCCTCGGGTCGAGCAGGCCGTAGAGCAGGTCGGCGAGGATGTTGAAGACGATCACGGCGGTGCCGGCCACGATCAGCCAGCCCGATACCGCGTACACGTCCGGGCTTTCCGCGCCGGTCAGCCCGTTGAACAGGTACTGGCCCATCCCGTTCCAGCTGAACACGATCTCGGTGACCACCGCGCCGCCGAGCAGCGCGGCGAAGTCGATGGCCACGACCGTGATGACCGGGATCAGCGCGTTGCGCAGCGCGTGCACGAACAGCACCCGGCGTGGCGACAGGCCCTTGGCCCGGGCCAGCCGGATGTAGTCGGCGTTCAGCACGTCCAGCATGGCGGCCCGCTGGAACCGGCTCCAGGTCGCGTACGTGATCAGGGTCAGCGTGAGCACCGGCAGCACCGAATGCTGCACCTCGTTGACGAACACGTTCCCGGCGCCGGTGATGCCGGGGGTGCTCTCGCCCACGGTGAACAGCACCGTGTGGCCGACCGCCCGGTTGACGTCCACCGCGAGGAAGTCCTTCAGCAGCAGGGCCAGGACGAACACCGGGGTGGAGAAGAACAGGTAGGCCAGGCCGGTCGAGACGTGATCGACGGGCTTGTACTGCCGGACCGCGCTGATCACGCCGACCACCACGCCGATCAGCACCGACAAGATGACCGCCGGCACCACCAGCTTCACCGTGACCAGCAGCCGTTGCGCGATCTGCGAGCCGACTGGCTGGCCGGTGTAGCTGGTGCCGAAGCTGCCGTGCAGCAGCCCGTCCAGCCAGCCCCAGTACCGGTCAACCAGCGGCTCGTTCAGATGCAGCTGCGCCGCGGCCGCCGCGATCGTCGCCCGCGAAACCCCGGGCGTCGCCTGCAGCGCGGCCAGCGGGTTCCCGGACAGCGCGACCAGGATGAACACGCCGAAGCTGAGCACGAGCAGGACGATGATCCCGGCCGCGACCCGGCGCAGCAGGTAAGCCCACACCGGCTGCGCCCGGGTCTCGGCCCGCCGGCTGGCTCACGTGGCGCCCCACGCGTTGGCGTTCCACGGAATGCCGACGTTGCTGGTGTTGGGGACGATGTTGCGCGTAGCTGCTCGACCAGCCGAACAGGTCCGGGTTCTGGAACAGCGGCAGCGTGGCCATGTCCGACCACAGCAGCCCGTCGGCCTGGTTGTACAGCGGCCGTCGCCTGGGTCGGGTCGATGGTGCTCAGCGCCTGGTTGAACAGCGTGTCCACCTTGGGGTCGGCGTAGTGGTCCCAGTTGTTGCCGCAGCTCGCGGCGAGGTGTAGGAGCAGTAGATCGACTGGTTCGCCGAGGTGAACGGCGAGGTCACCCAGGCGAACTCGATGATCTGGAACTCGCCCTTCGGGCCGATGGTGCCGAACAGCGTGTTCGCGGTGTAGTTCTGGATGTTGATCTTGACGCCGATGGCCTTCATGTCGGCCTGGAACAGCTGCTCGATTTCCGAGCGCACCGCCACGCCGCTGGTGGTCGAGATGCTCAGCGTGAAGTCCTGGCCCTTCTCCGGGCCGAAGTTCGGGTGGAAGTACCCGTCCGAGCCCATGGTCATGCCCGCCTGCTGCAGCAGTCGACTTCGCCTTGGCCGGGTCAAAGGCGCCGTGGCCGTTGCTGGTGTCGGTGTAGCCGGGCTGGGTCGGCATGATGAGGCGGTTGTTCAGCGGGCCGATCGCCGTGGTCAGCGGCGCCACGATCCGGCTGACCATCTCCTGCCGGTTCGTGCCGTAGGCGATCGCGTGCCGGACGCTGGACAGCGCCAGGTACGGGTTGGACTCGTTGAAGTCCATGTGCTGGAATTCCAGCGCGGGCTGGACCGTGACCGTGAAGTTGGGGATCGACTTGACGCTGTCCAGGAACGGGGTCGAGGCGAGCACCGGGTTGACCATGTTCACCTCGCCGTTCTGCACGGCCGGGGGCTGCTGGTCGTCGGAGAGGATGAACCGGAAGACGATCTTGCTGAGCGTGCCGGCCGGGCCCCAGTAGTGCGGGTTGCGCACCTCGACCAGGTCCTCGCCCTTGGTGTAGCTCTGGATCTCGTACGGGCCGCCCGAGACCTGCGCCGCGGCGCCGAAGTTCGCGAAGCCGGTGTCGAAGCCCGACCTTCTCCGCGGTGTGCGCCGGGAGCAGCGGGTTGGCCTGGCTGAACAGCGACTGCCAGTCGCCGTACGGCTTGCTGAACACCACGGTGACCGTCTTGCCGCCGTTGGAGCCGGTCACCGACGCGATCTGGTTGTAGCCCGACGTGCCGGCCGGCAGGAACGGCTTGCCGCCGACGTCCTTGAACTTCGGGTTGCCGCTCTGCGCCTGCCAGTTGTAGATGAAGTCGGCTGGCGCTGATCGGCACCCCGTCGGACCAGACGGCCTTCGGGTTGATCTGGTACACGATCGTCTGCGGGTTCGTCTTGACCACGCTCGCGCTGGTCACGACCTCGGTATCGAGGGCCGGCTTGAGGTTCGGCTGGACCACGAACACCCGGGGCAGCGTCTGATCCTGGATCTCGGCCAGGACGAACTCATTGTCCCCGACCGCCAGGCCGTTGAAGCCGGCCACGTCCTCGTCGAGGGCGTACGTCAGCGTGCCGCCGCTCTTGACCGTGCTGCTGCCCGAAGACGACGATCCCGTGGTCGAGCTACAGCCCGCCGCCGCGACCAGGGCGGCGGCGGCCACAATGACCGCGCCGTACCATTTACTTCGACCTGGATCGAAACAATTCGCCGCACGAACAATTCCCATGACGACCTCCGCGGGTCAACTGCTCCCCCCCGAACGATCTGTCTTCTTCGAGTCCGCGCCACCAAGCCGAATTTGTCCAGACGGGCCGCAAGATCGCGGCCGTTCCGTAATCACAACGTTGCCTTTGATTGGTCGTTTAGTCACATGCGTCGCGGTAGCCGGTCACGATGCGTTGACCGTAAGGGAGCCCCAGGATGAGATCATTTATCAACTAGTGAGATCGAGCCCCACGCGCGGGTCGTGGCCGGGCAATTTGTCGGCCAGGTGATGGACGTGAGAAAACGATCTTGTAGCCTTAGCACACAATGGAGCTCATGAGACTGGCGGCGCCGCCTCCGCGCCCCGATCCCAGGCCCAGCTGCTGCAGCCGAGCCCCGTGCCGCCGTGACCGGCATCATTCCGCGCCTGTAGTCGATGGTCGTCACAAAATCGCGGAACATCGGGCTGAGGTCGCGAAATGGCAGCCAAGCAGTCAGATTGCCGACGAAAGCCCTGGCATGGCCACGGCAACTGGCGCCGCCACCGCACCGGACGGCGCGGCTATAAATGACCCGGAAGGCGCAGCCCAGGCTAGCTGCGCCCCCGACGCGAGTCAGGATTCGTGAATGAGCAGCCCGCGGATGTTGCGGCCGTCCAGCATGTCCCGGTAGCCCTGGTTGACCTCGTCGAGCGAGTACCGGTTCGTGACCAGCTCGTCGAGCTTGAGCTGCCCCGCCTGGTACAGCTCGAGCAGCTTCGGGATCGTGTCGAACGGGTTGCCGCTGCCGAACAGCGCGCCCTGGATCCGCTTCTCGAACAAGGTGAGCTCGAACGACGGTATCTGGATGGTCTTGCGGCCCGGCCCGGCCAGCCCGGTGATCACCACCGTGCCGCGCTTGCGGACCGCGGCGAACGCCGCCGAGATGACCTCCTCGGTCACCACGCCCACGGTGATCAGCGCCTGATCCGCGCCCACCCCCCGGGTCACGGAAGAAACCAGAGCCGCCGCCTCCTCCGCCGAAGCCGCGACGTGCGTGGCGCCGAACTCCATCGCGTTCTCCCGCTTGAACTCCAGCGGGTCGACCGCGATGACATTGCGCGCGCCCGCGAACGCCGCGCCCTGGACCGCGTTGATCCCCACGCCGCCGATCCCGTAGATCACGGTCGTGTCGCCGGGCCGCACCGCGCCCGCGTTCACCGCGGTTCCCCACCCGGTCGGCACCCCGCAGCCGACCAGCGCCACCGTCTCCAGCGGCAGGTCGTCGTCGATCTTGACGCAGGAGTGCTCGGACACCACCGACCGCTGCGCGAACGTGCCGAGCAGGCACATCTGGCCGAAGTCCGCGCCGTCGGCGTGGAACCGGAACGTCCCGTCCGGCAGGCAGTTGTCCACGAACAGCGCGCCCAGGTCGCACAGGTTGGTCATGCCCTGCGCGCAGAACCGGCAGTGCCCGCAGGTCGGCAGGAACGAGCAGACCACATGGTCACCCGGCGACAGCCGGCTCACCCCGGCGCCCACCGCCTCGACGATCCCGGCCCCCTCGTGCCCGCCCACGATCGGGTACCGGACCGGGATGTCGCCGGTGCGCAGGTGGTCATCGGAGTGGCACAGGCCCGCCGCGACGAACCGGATCAGCACCTCGCCGTCCTTGGGCGGGTCGAGCTCCAGCTCGATGATCTCCCAGTCCTGGCCCATGTCCCTGAGCACCGCTGCCCTGGTCTTCATGCGAACCTCCCGCGTGACGTCCGCCGACCATCATCCGCCGCCGCGACGCCCCCGGTCCATGTGCCCGGCCCCAAGAGAAAAAGATCAAAATCATTTTTCCGAACGGACCGTGGTACTAGCTACCCCAACCGCTCAGACGCTCTGGCCGGTGAGGGCCTTGGCCGCGTGCTTGGACCGGACCGACGGCGACATCAGGTACCGCGCGCCGACCCAGTACACGACGGCCGCGAAGACGAAGCCCACGATCCACGCGATGTCCGCGCCCCCCAGGGCGTGCGCGACCGGGCCGACGTAGACCGCCTCGTCGTTCATGAACGGGAACTGGACGCCGACCGCCGCCGCGTACACGATCAGCGCGAACCAGTTGAACTTCCCGTAGACGCCGTTGGCCTTGAACATCTCGGGGATGTCGTACTTCCCGTGCCGGATCAGGTAGAAGTCGGTCAGGTTGATCGCGGTCCAGGGCACCAGCAGGTACAGCGTGAAGATCAGGAAGTTCGTCAGGTCGCTGATGAAGTTGCTGCTCGCCTCGATCGCGATGATGGTGCCGATGATCGCGACCACGGTGGTGGCGATCAGCCGGGCCGGCCGCCCGGTGGTCTTGGACGCGAGCTTGCCCGAGGGCGAGATGATGGCCATGAACGTGAGGTACGGCCCGTACAGGTTGCCGAAGTTCCCGGACCCGACGCCCAGGATGAAGACGATCAGGAACAGCCACTTGGCGGACAGCAGCCCGCCCAGGTAGTCCGGAGCGTTGGCGGTCACCGCCTTGTCGGCCACCACCGCCGCGATGGCGCCCACGATCATGACCAGGGACGCGCCACCCACCGAGCCGATGAAGGTGTAGCTGAACACCTTCTTGCTCGACGTGTCCTCCGGCATGTACCGGGAGTAGTCAGACACGTACGGCGCCCAGGTGACCTGCCAGGCCACGAACACCGAGATGGCCAGCAGGATGTTGCCCGCGGAGTTGTCCCCGGCCGGCATGTGGCTGGGCAGGACGGTCAGCAGCTTGCCCAGGATGGCCAGGAAGACCGCGAGCGACAGCCAGGTCACGATCCGGTTGTAGCGGTGGAACATGTCGTAGCCGAACGCCGTGATGATCAGCACGAAGGCGTTGATGATGATGATGCCCTCGGCCGTGGTCACGTGGATCAGGCTGGCCACCGCCTGCCCGCCCAGGATCGCGCTGGAGGTGAAGTAGCCGATGTACATCAGCACCACGATGAGGTTCGGCAGCGCCGTCCCGTACATCCCGAACTGGGCCCGGGACTGCATCATCTGCGGCAGCCCGAGCCGCGGCCCCTGGACCGAGTGCAGCGCCATGTACAGCCCGCCGGCCGCGTTCCCCACGATGATCGCGAAGATCGCCCACGGCAGGCTGAGCCCGAACACGATGGCCAGCGCGCCGACGGAGATGGCCAGGATCTGCACGTTGCTGGCCGCCCAGAACGTGAACAACGTGGCGGGCTTGCCGTGCCGCTCATCCGGGGGGATGTAGTCGATCCCGTGCTTCTCCAGGACCAGCGGTTCTTCTCGAGCTCTCGTCGCTTCCAGGTCAGATGCGTCAGCTGCAGTGCTCATTGGCACCTCCGGTTACCGCTGTACCCAGGGACAATACAGACCAGGCATTATGGTCACTATCCCGGTTCCGGCGGGAGCGGCGATATGGCACTAGTTGCCGAAGAATGACCATGGTTGCTGGCAGGGGCCGCCAATGAAGCGGCCGGCGGCACGTGCATACGATTCTGGGGAAGCTGGGCCACCGCAAATCCGCCGCACATCCGCCCACCTCTGCCTGGAGGCACGCCATGCCCGTCGAGTTCGGCTTGGCTCTGGAGAATTTCACCCCGGAGACGAAGACCCCGGACATGGACGCCGTCTGCGCCTACGCCATCACCGCCGAGGAACTCGGCTTCGCGTCCGTCTGGGCCTGGGACCATCTGTTCCTCGGGGCCCGGCGGCCGTTCCCGTTCCTGGAGGCGCTGACCACGCTGACCATGGTGGCCGCGCGGACCAGCCAGGTCATGCTCGGTACCGGCATCCTCGTCCTCCCGATAAGAGAGCCAGCCATCCTGGCCAAGACCGCGGCCACCATCCAGCTGGGCAGCAACGGCCGCCTGATGCTCGGCGTCGCGGCCGGCTGGTACGAGCGTGAGTTCGCTGCCACCGCGGTCCCGTTCGGCCAAAGAGGCCAGATCTTCGAGCGCAACCTGGACATGATCTACCGGCTGTGGGACGAAGACGACGTGAGCGGCGAGTGGGACGGCCGGGTCCTGTCCCACGTCCGGATGCTGCCCCGGCCGCGGCCGCGCCCGCAGGTGCTCATCGGCGGGTACGTGGACCGGGTGCTGCGCCGGGTCGGCACCCGCTCGGACGGCTGGGTGACCTACTTCTACACCCCGGAATCGATCGCCGGCGCGTGGACCAGGATCAAGGATTACGCCGCGGACGCCGGCCGCGACCCGGACCAGCTCAACCTGGTCGCGCAGGTCCCGCTGTGCATCGGCGACTCCTACGAGCAGGCGACCAGGAAGGCCAGCGAGTACGTCGGCGACTACTTCGACGTGCCGGCCTGGAGCGAGGCCACGCCGGAGTCGGCGGTCCGCGGCACGCCCGAGCAGTGCGCCGAGCAGATCGCCGCCTACCTCGACGCCGGGGTCAAGCACCTGGTGTTCTGCCCGTACAACTACGAGCTCGAGCAGGTGCAGCGGCTGGCCATCGAGGTCCTGCCCCTGCTCGAAAAACACAGGGTGGCCGGCTGATGGAGCACGTCGCGGTGCTCGCGGCCCGGGTCGAGCGGGAGCGGGCCAGCAAGGCCGATAAGGCCGACAAGCGGATGACCGCCGAGGCCGCCGTCCAGCTCATCCACGACGGCGACCACGTCGCGATCGGCGGGACGCTGTACTCGCGGACGCCGATGGCGCTGGTCTTCGCCCTGCTGCGACAAAGGCGCCGGCACCTGACCGTGTCCCGCCCGCTGGCCTGCTACGAGATCGAGCTCTTCCTGTCCACCGGCGCGCTCGACCGGATCGTGTCCAGCTGGGTCGGCATCGGCCTGCCCTGGGGGCTGGCCCCGATCTTCCGGCACTACGTCGAGCGCGGCGAGGTCGCCTACGACGAGTGGAGCCACCTGGCCATGGGGCTGCGCTACAAGGCCGGCGCGATGGGCGTGCCGTTCCTGCCCGCCCTGACCATGCTCGGCTCGGACCTGGCCACCCAGCTGGACCTGCAGACCGTCACCTGCCCGTACACCGGGGAGCGGCTGGCCGCGGTGCCGGCCCTCAACCCCGACGTGGCCCTCATCCACGCCCACCGGGCCGACATGCTGGGCAACGCGCAGGTCGACGGGTATCAGCACATGGACGTCGACATGGCCCGGGCCGCCCGCATGGTGATCGTCAGCGCCGAGCAGATCGTCAGCCCGGACGAGATCGCCGCCCGCCCGGACCGCACCATGCTCCCGCACTTCGCCGTCGACGCCGTGGTGGCCGCGCCGCACGGGGCGTACCCGCACGAGTGCTACGGTCGTTACGGGCCTGACCTGCAACATTTCGACGCCTACGCCGCCGCGGCGAAACAAGAAGGCCCAGCGGCGGGCCTGCGCTACGTGGAGGAGAACGCGGACCAAAGCTTCGCCAGCTTCCTCGAGGCGGCCGGCCCAGAACGCCTGGCCGCGCTGGCCGCCGACGCGGGGGAGCTGACCCCCCGATGAGCGACGTCACAGTGCACATCACCGCCGACGAGCTGATGGCCGTCACCGCCAGCCGGCTACTCAAAGACCACAAGGTGGTCTTCGCCGGCGTGGGCATGCCGCTGCTGGCCGCCGCGGTGGCCAGGCACCGGCACGCGCCGCACCTGACCATCGTGCTGGAGGGCGGCATCATCGGGACCACGCTGCTGCCGGGCAAGCTGCCGATCTCCACCAACGAGATGCGCGCCGCCTACGGGGCGCAGATGCTGACCGACATCACCGACATCTTCCTGTACGCCCAGCGCGGCTACTTCGACTACGGCTTCCTCGGCGCCGCCCAGGTCGACATGTACGGGAACATCAACACCAGCGTGATCGGCAGCATGGAACACCCGCGGGTCAGGCTGCCGGGCAGCGGCGGCGCCAATGACATCATCTCGCTGTGCAACGAGGTGCTGATCGTGACCCAGCATGAGCCGCGGCGGTTCGTGGAACGGGTCGACTTCATCACCAGCCCCGGCTACCTGACCGGCGGGGACAGCCGGGCTCGGGCCGGGCTGCTCACCGGGCGGCTCGGGGCCGTGGTCACCGACCTGGCCCTGCTCGACTTCGAGCCGGCCACGAAAAGGATGCGGCTGCGCGCGCTGCAACCCGGCGTGAGCGTCAGCCAGGTCCGCGCCCAGACCGGCTTCGACCTGCTGGTCAGCGACGAGATCACCGAGCTCAGCCCGCCCTCGCCGGAAGAGATCGTCATCTACCGCGAGCTGCGCGACGGCCCGGCGGCGGGCGTGGCCGACGTGGCCCAGCCGGACCGGTTCGCCGCCGCGGAGCCCGCATGAGCGCCCGGCCCGCCCGCGTCGGGCTGATGATCCCGTCCTCCAACACCATGATGGAAGTAGACTTCACCCGCGACCTGCCGCCGGGGACCGCCCTGCACACGGCGCGGATGTACATGGAGGACACCACTCCGGCGGGGGAGAACCGGATGCTGGATGAGTTCGCGCTGCCCGCCGCGCGCGACCTGGGCACCGCGCGGCCCGACGTGGTCGTCTTCGGCTGCACCAGCGCCGGGGCGCTGCGCGGCAACGACTACGACACCGAGCTGTGCCAGCGGATCAGCGAGCTGACCCATGCCCCGGTCGTGTCCACCATCGGCGCGGTCCGCGCCGCCATCGAGGCGTCCGGCGCGGCCAGCATCGGCGTGATCACGCCGTACGTCGACGAGCTCAACGAGAAGATCAAGGCCAGCATCGAAGACGACGGGATCGACGTGGCCGGGATCAGCGGACTCGGCATCACCGACAACTTCCAGATCGCCGAGGTCACCCGCGACGAGATCGTGGCCTTCGCCGAACGCGCCCTCGGGCCGCTGGCCGCCGGCGGCACCATCGACCTGGTCTTCGCCTCCTGCACGAACTTCGGCGCGATGGCTGCCCGCCCGGCCATCGCCGAGCGGCTGGGCCTGCCCGTGGTGACCAGCAACCAGGCGGTGCTGGCCGCCGCCGTCGCCCGGCTGCGGGCCTGATGGTTGCCCCCGCGTTCGAGTACGCAGCCGCCGGCAGCTACGACGAGGCGGTGCGCCTGCTGGCCGCTGGTAACAAAGCTGGCGGGGAGGAGGCCAAGATCCTGGCCGGCGGGCAGAGCCTGATGCCGATGCTCAACCTCCGGCTGGCCCACCCCGGGCTGCTCATCGACATCAACCCGGCCGACCAGCGCGAGCCGTCCTACGCCGGCGGAACGCTCCGGCTGCCCGCCCTGACCCGCCACCGGGTCCTGCTCGAGCACGACCTGATCCGCCAGCACTGCCCGCTGCTGGCCGACGCGATCCGCTACGTCGGCAACGTCCGCGTCCGCAACCGCGGCACGATCGCCGGCAGCCTGGCCCACGCCGACCCGACCTCCGAGATCGGCTGCTGCGCACTGGCCACCGGAGCCCGGGTCGTGGCCCTCGGCCCGGCCGGAGAGCGCACCGTGCCCGCCAGCGACCTGTTCGCCGGCTACTGGTCCACCACCCTCGATCCCGAAGAGATCATCACCGACGTCCTGATCCCGGCGGCCCGGCCGCGCCAGGGCTGGTCCTTTCAGGAGATGGTCCGTCGCACTTCTGACTTCGCCATCGTGGCCGTCGCGGTCATTGTTAATTTGGCCGAACGGACCGGCGATCGTGCCTCCGCCACCGTCGCGCTGGCCGGGGTGGCCGACCGGGTGGTGCTCGCCGACCCGGAATTGCTCACCGGTGATCCGGACGAGAGCGCCGCCCGGATCGCGGACACCCTCGACCCGGCCGACGACGTGCACGCGTCCGGCGCCTACCGGCGCCGGCTGGCCCGGGTGCTCGTCTCCCGCGCGCTCCGCGAAGCAGCCGCCCGGGCGGCGCTATGAACAGACGGCAGGTCACGCTGAGCGTCAACGGGCGGGACCACGAGGTCTGGATCGCGCCGTCGGACACCCTGCTCGACGTGCTGCACGACGAGCTCGGAATGGCCGACGTCCGCTACGGCTGCGGCGAGGGCGTGTGCGGCACCTGCACCGTGCTGCTGGACGGCGACCCGGTGAACGGCTGCCTGACCCTGGCCGTGCAGGCCGCCGGGCACCAGGTGACCACGCTGCGCGGGCTGATGGGCCCCGGTGAGGCCATGCACCCGCTCCAGGAGTGCTTCCTGCGCGGCGGCGCCTCGCAGTGCGGCTTCTGCACCCCCGGCATGATCTTGACCTCGCTCGACCTGGTCCGCAGGACCGGCCGGCCCAGCCGGGACGAGATCAGGTACGCGCTGGTCGGAAACCTGTGCCGGTGCACCGGCTACACCAAGATCCTCGACGCCATCGAGGAGTACGCCGACCAATGACCACCCCCGATCTGCAGCCGCTCACCAAGCCTTATCGAATCGTGGGCACCTCCCCGGCCCACCACGACTTCGTGGACAAGGTCAAGGGGTCGCTGCACTACGCGGCGGACTGGCAGCTGCCGGGCATGCTGCACGGCCGGATCGTGCGCAGCCCGCTGCCCAGCGCGCGGATCACCGGCATCGACGCCACCGCGGCCCGCGCGCTGCCCGGCGTGGCCGCCGTGCTCACCGCCGCCGACGTGCCGAGCAACCAGATCGTGGAGCTGGCCAGCGGCGGCCTGGCCGAGCTGCAGGTCGCCATGCCGGTGCTGGCCGCCGGCCGGGTCCGGTACATGGGCGAGCCGGTGGCCGTGGTGGCCGCCGCCACCCCGCAGCTCGCCCACGAGGCCGCCGAGCTGGTCGCCGTCGACTACGAGGAACTGCCCGGGGTGTTCGACGTCGAGTCGGCTCGTGCCGACGGGGCGCCGCGGGTGCACGACGTGGGCAACACCCTGGTCAGCTGGCAGATCCACTGCGGCGACGTGGCCGAGGCGCTGGCCGCCGCCGACGTGGTGATCGAGGGGGAGTACCGCAGCCAGCACGTCGAGCACGCCTACCTCGAGCCCGAGGCCGGGGTGGGCTGGCTGGAGAACGGCGTCCTCACCTTGCGCGTGTCGACGCAGGTCATCGAGCACGCGGCCATGATCGCGCACATCCTGGGCCTGCCGCAGAGCAAGGTCCGGGTCATCGCCGCGTACATGGGCGGCGGCTTCGGCGGCAAGGAGGACATGACCGTCGAGGCCTACCTGGCCCTGCTGGTCTGGCACACCCGGCGGCCGGTGCGGATGATCTGGGACCGGCAGGAGTCGCTGGTGGCCAGCACCAAGCGGCACCCGTTCATCATGCGCTACCGGACCGGGGCCGACCGCGACGGGACCATCACCGCGCAGCAGGTCGAGATCCTCGGCGACGCCGGCGCCTACCCGAACCTGTCGCCCCGGGTGCTGTTCGCCGCGGCGGCCTGCGCGTGCGGGCCGTACCGGGTGCCCAACGCCAGCATCACCTCCACCGCGGTGTTCACCAACAACGTGCCGGCCAGCGCCTTCCGCGGGTTCGGCGCCATGCAGATCGTGTTCGGTTACGAGTCGCAGCTGGACGAGCTGGCCGCCCGCCTGCGCCTGTCCCGCACCGAGCTGCGCGAGCGCAACTTCGTGTCCAAGGGCGACCTGCTGCCCACCGGGGAACGCCTCGACACGTGCGTGGAGGTGGCGCAGACCATGCACCGCGCGCTCGCCCTGCTCGGCGAGCCGCCCCGGCCCTCCGGGCCGGGCAAGGTGACCGGCCGGGGCATCGGCTGCAACCGGCACCCGTACGGCCGGACCATCTGGTTCCGGGACCGCGCCTCGGCCTGGCTGAGCCTGCAGGCCGACGGGACGCTGCTGATCCGGTCCGGCGTCACCGATCTCGGCGCCGGCCAGGCGGCCAGCCTGTGCCAGATCGCCGCCGAGGTGCTCGGCGCGCCGCTGGACGACATCAGCATCTACATCGGCGACAGCGCGCTCAACCCGCCGGCCGGCGGCACGTTCGCCACCCGCCAGCTGTACATGTCCGGCAACGCGGTCCTGCACGCCGCGCAGGAGCTGCGCGACCGGATGGCGCCGGTGGCCGCCGACCTGCTCGGCGCGCCCGCCGAGGACCTGGAGTTCGCCGGCGGCCGGATCGCGGCGCGCACCGCGGAGGTCAGCATCACCCTGGCCGAGCTGGCCGCCGCCTGCGAGAAGCGGGCCATCAGCACCGCGCACCTGTCGACCTGGCGCGCGCAGGCCGGCTCGTTCGATCCGCGCACCGGGCAGGGCGACACGTTCCCGGATTACACCTACGGCACGCACGCCGCCGACGTGGAGGTCGATACCGAGACCGGTCAGGTCACGGTGCTGCGCTACGCGGCCTGTCACGACGTGGGCCGGGCCATCAACCCGATGCGGGTCCAGGGGCAGATCCAGGGCGGGGCCATGCAGGGCCTGGGCTACGCGCTCACCGAGGACATGGGCATCGAGGACGGCTACGTGCAGGCGGCCCTGTTCGCCAACTACCTGATCCCGAACGCCCAGGACTTCCCCGACGTCCTGGTCGACATCGTGGAGAGCGGCGAGGGCAAGGGCCCGCTGGGCGCGCGCGGGATCGGCGAGCCGCCCATCGGGAACGTGGCCGCCACCATCGCCAGCGCCATCCAGGACGCGATCGGCGTCCGCCCGGACCGGCTGCCGATGACCCCCGAACGGATCCTGGCCCTACTGGATCGGGCACAGCTCGATGAACGGAGGCAGACGTGAAGGCAGCCCGGCTGACCGAGCGGCGCAAGCCGCTGGAAGTGACCGACCTGCCCGACCCGGCCCCGGGACCGGGCGAGGAGCAGGCCAGCGACGTGCTGGCCGCGATGGACGCCTACGAGACGCTCGGCTTCTCCGTGATCACGGGCTTCTGACCATGACCTCCCTCGGACTAGAGCGCGACGTCATCGACCGCGAGACCTACCGCCGCACCGTCGACTGGTTCCGCTCGGCCGGCGTCCTGCTGCCCACCTTCGCGGAGCTGGCCGCGCCGGACACCATCCCGGCAGCGATCCGCGACCCGCTGAAGGCGGTGGACCCCGACCAGGCCGATCCGGCGAACCTGTTCCGGGTGCACTGGTACAACGATCGCGACCGGGTCAGCCAGGCCGCTGTCCCGGCGCACGTGGTGCTGCCCGCCGAGCTGACCGGGGTGGAAGCCAAGATCGTGGTCATCCTCGGCGAGGAGTTCCCGCTGGTCCGGGCGCACAAGGTGCTCCCCGCCTACGGGTGCCTGGTGCCGCGCATCGTCACCGGCGCGTTCGATCCGACCCGGGACCGGGCCATCTGGCCCTCGACCGGAAACTACTGCCGCGGCGGGGTGGCGATCTCCCGGCTGCTTGGCTGCCGGGGGGTGGCCGTGCTGCCCGAGGGCATGAGCCGGGAGCGGTTCGCCTGGCTCGAGGACTGGGTCGCCGACCCCGAGGACATCATCCGCACCCCCGGAACCGAGAGCAACGTCAAGGAGATCTACGACAAGTGCGCCGAACTCGCCGCCGATCCCCGGAACGTCGTCTTCAACCAGTTCGCGGAGTTCGGTAACCACCTGGCCCACTACCAGTGCACCGGCCGGGCCCTCGGGGCCGTGTTCGACGCGCTGGCCGGCGCCGAGCCGGGCCTGCGGCTGCGCGCCTTCGTGTCGGCGTCCGGGTCGGCAGGCACCCTCGGCGCCGGTGACTACCTCAAGGAGCGCTACGCGGCCAAGATCGTCGCCGTCGAGGCCCTGGAGTGCCCGACGATGCTGGCCAACGGTTTCGGTGCGCACAACATCCAGGGCATCGGCGACAAGCACATCCCGCTCATCCACAACGTCATGAACACCGACCTGGTGATCGGCGTCTCCGACCGGGCCACCGACCAGCTGTCGGTGCTGTTCGCGGCCGGCCAGGGTCTGGAGTTCCTCCGGAGCAGGCGCCGGGTCCCCGAGCCGGTCCTGGTCGAACTGACCGCCTTCGGCCTGTCCAGCGTCTGCAATATCCTGGCCGCGGTGAAGACCGCGAAATACCTGGGCCTCGGCCCGGACGACGTGATCATGACGGTGGCCACCGACGGGGCCGGGATGTACGGGAGCGAGCGCGAGCGCATCGCCGCCCGCGAGTTCGGCGACGGCTTCGACCTCGCCGACGCGGCCGAGACGTTCGGCCGCTGGATGCTCGGGACCGGCACCGAAGACCTGCTGGAGACCACGACGGCCGACCGGAACCGTATTTTCAACCTCGGCTACTACACCTGGGTCGAGCAGCAGGGAGTATCGCTGGCCGACTTCGAGGCGCGCCGGGATCAGCGGTTCTGGACCGGCCTGCGCGACCTGCTGCCCGCCTGGGACGCGATGATCACCGAGTTCAACGAGCGGACCGGCCTCGCGGGATGACCGCACCGCTGAGCACCATCTGCTGCCCGGCGTGCGGCTACCTCGCCGGCCCGGCCGACACCTACCCGTTCCGCTGCCCGCGGGCCGGGACCGACGACGCCGACCACGTGCTGACCCGCGTGCTCGACCCCGCTGTCGTCCGTTTCCCGGACGACCCCGATACCAACCCCTTCCTCCTCTACCGCACCCTCATGCACTCCTACCACGTGGCCACCGCGCGCGGCCTGCCCGACGGCGCCTACCGCGACCTGGTGGACGAACTCGACGCGGCGGTCGCCGCGGTGGACGGCCGCGGCTTCCGCGCCACCCCGTTCTTCCGCAGCCCGGGCCTCAGTGACGCCCTGGGCTTCGATGGCGACGGCGGGGTGTGGGTCAAGGACGAGACCGGCAACGTGTCGGGCTCGCACAAGGGCCGCCACCTGATGGGCGTGCTCATCCACCTGACGGTCATGGAGCGCTGCGGCCTACTGGACCCGGCCGCCCGCCGGGGGCTGGCCATCGCCAGCTGCGGGAACGCGGCCCTGGCCGCCGCCGTCGTGGCCCGGGCCGGCGGCTGGGCGCTGACCGTGTTCGTCCCGCCCGATGCCGAAGCATCGGTCGTCCGGCAGCTGAACGACCTCGGCGCGCAGGTGGTCACCTGCCCTCGAGAACCCGGTGTGCCCGGCGACCCGGCCTACCTTGCGCTGCGGAAGGAGCTGGCCCGGGGGGCGCTGCCGTTCACCACCCAGGGCCCCGAGAACGGCCTGGCCATCGAGGGCGGCCTGACCCTCGGCTATGAGCTGGCCACGGACCTCGGGCCCGGCCGGCTTGACCACCTGATCATCCAGGTCGGCGGGGGCGCCCTGGCCAGCTCGGCCGTCCAGGCCCTGCGCGAGGCCGCGGACCTGGGCGCGCTCGGCGCGATGCCCGCCATCCACACCGTGCAGACGAGCGGCGCCCACCCGCTGGAGCAGGCCTACCACCGGGTCCGCGCGCTGCTGCCGCCCGAGCCGGATCCGGATGCGATCCGCAAGACCATGGCGCAGGCCGCGCAGCACCGCTCGGCGTTCATGCGGCCCTGGCCCGCCGCGCCCGCCAGCGTGGCGGCGGGCATCCTGGACGACGAGACCTACGACTGGCGGGCCGTGACCGAAGGCATGCTGGCCACCGGCGGCCGGCCGCTGGTGGTCACCGAGGAAACGCTGATCCACGCGAATCTTCAGGCCGTGGCCAGGACCGGGATCCCGGTCGACCCGACCGGCTCGTCGGGCCTGGCCGGGCTGCTCGAGATGCGGCGCTCCGGTCACGTCGGCGACCACGACCGGGTGGCCGTCCTGTTCACTGGAATACAGAGAGGAACGCCATGACCAAGCGCACCTACGGCGGGCCGCTGATCGACGTGGCGGGCGCGGTGGACCTGCACTGCCACCCGTACCCTGACCTGTTCCCCCGGCTGGCCGACGACTTCGACATCGTCCGGGCCGCCCGCGACGCGGGCATGAAGGCCATCGTGCTCAAGTGCCACCACGAGAACACGGTGTCGCGCGCCTACCTGGTCCAGCGGGTCATCCCGGGTATCCGGGTGTTCGGCGGGGTCGTGCTGAACTACTACGTGGGCGGGATCAACCCCGCCGCCGTGGAGGCCTCGCTCAAGCTCGGCGGCAAGGAGGTGTGGATGCCCACCGTCGACGCCGGCTATCACGCCGAGGTGCACGGCGGCACCGGCGGCTACGACTCCCAGGCTGGCGGCCGGAGCCAGGCCGAGGGGATCTGGATCGCCGATAAGGAGGGCAAGCTCCGGCCCGAGGTCAAGGAGGTGCTCGAGCTGGTCGCCCAGTACGGCGCGATCCTCGCCACGTCCCACCTGGCTCCCCGGGAGATCGTCGCCCTGGTCCGCGAGGCCCGGTCGGTCGGCGTGGAGAAGATCGTCATCACCCACCCCTACTTCCGGGTGCCCAACCTCGACCTGGACACCCTGGAGGAGGTGGCCCGGATGGGCGCCATGCCCGAGTTCGGCTACTGTACGGTCTCGCCGGCCTGGCAGTACGCCGCGCCGGAGAAGATCGTGCAGAGCGTGGAACGGATCGGGGCGTCCCGCTGCCTGCTCGTCTCCGACACCGGGCAGCGGCACAACCCGCTGCCGTCCGAGGCGCTGCGCATCTTCGCCCAGACGATCTTCGAGAAGGGGGTGCCGATGGAGAAGGTGACCCGGATGATCACCGACAACCCCCTCCAGCTCCTCGACGTGACCGGCGACTACCAGCCGAACGCGGCGGACCTGGCCTGGGCCCGCGGCCTGGTCGAGGACCCCTGCGCCGCCCTGCCGCCCGTCGTCCTCCAGCTGCCCGCGGCCACCGCCGCCGGGCCGGCCGGCGAAGGCGCAGACTAGGACCATGCCGAGGGACAGCGGACGGGCCGGCGTCGTCTCGCTGCCCGGACGGCGCCGGCGCGGGCAGGTCCCGGTCGACGGGCTGACCGTGCGCGAGATGCTCGGCCAGGACGCCATGCGCGGGACCCGGATCATCGCCGGGGCCGGCGGCCTGGACCGCGTGGTCCGCCGGCTCAACGTCATGACCGTGCCGAACATCGTCCGCTGGACCAAGCAGGACGAGTTCCTGCTCACCACCGGGTACCCGCTGCCCCGCGAGCCGGGGGAGTTCGGCGCTCTGATCGAGCAGCTGGCCGCCAAGGGGCTGGCCGGGCTCGGCGTCAAGCTGGACGAGTACCTCGCCGAGGTCCCCGCCGACGCGGTCGAGCTGGCCGACCGGGCCGCCTTCCCGATCGTG
Organism: uncultured Actinomycetes bacterium; assembly: GCA_963822765.1. GTDB lineage: Bacteria > Actinomycetota > Actinomycetes > Streptosporangiales > Streptosporangiaceae > Palsa-504. The sequence goes on from CAWGJL010000016.1 coordinate 61,871, forward strand.
GTCATCCCGGCCACGTCACCCCTGGATGACGTGCTGAGCCAGACCTTCGAGACGATCGTCAACCGGCAGGCGGCCGCGCTGGCCCGCAGGCAGCAGATTCACGACGCGTTCCTCCGCGTCGCGCTGACCGGCGGCGGCCTGGCCCGGCTGTCCGGCGAGCTGGCCGAGATCCTGCCGGGCGCCGACGTGGTGATCTGCGACCCGGCCGGCTACCCGCTGGCCGCCACCACCCGCTCCCACGACCTGCGCGACTCGACCGGCCGGGTGACCGGCGGCTGGCTGGTCGCGGGCGTGCACAAGAACGCCGAGACCGGCACGCCGTGGGCGGCCGCGGTCATCCGGGCCGGCGAGATGCGGCACGGCTGGGTGCTCGCCGTGGGCGGCGCTCAGGGCCTGCCCGGGACGGCTGGGGTCGCGGTCGAGCAGGCGGCGCTGGTCGCCGCGCTGGAGATCACCCGTGACCTGGCCGTGCTCGCGGTCGAGCAGCAGTTCGCCTCGAACGCGCTGCACGACCTGGTCACCGGCACCGCGGGCGACCTGGACCAGGCGCTGGAGCGCGCGGTCAGGTTCGGCTGGGACCTGCGCCGCCCGCTGACCGTGCTGGTGGCCCGGCAGTGCGGTACCGAAGCGAGCGAGGAAGCCGCCCATCCGCGGGAGGCCGCCGCGCTGCGCGCGGTCGAGCTGTGGACCCGGGCCGTCCGCGACCGGGACCCGGACGCGGCGGTGGCCGGCTTCGCCACCGAACTGGTGGCCGTGGTCGGCGTGCCCGACCCGGCGGGCCCGGCCCGCAAGATCCACACGGACATGACCGCGTCGACCGGGCGCGCCTACTCGGTGGGCGTCAGCCAGGTCGGCGCGGGCCCGCTGGACATCCCGCGGCTGTACGAAGAGGCCCGGGTGGCGCTGCAGGTGGGCCGGCGGCTCAACGGCAGCGGCGCGGTCACCAACTTCGCCGGGCTCGGGCTGTACCGGCTGATCAGCAACGTGAGCCAGGCCGAGCTGTTGGCGTTCGTGCACGACACGCTCGGCCCGGTGCTCGACCTGCCCGAGCCGGCCCGCTCGGACCTGCTCAAGTCACTGGCCGTGCTGTCCAGCACCCGGTTCAACGTGGCCGAGTCGGCCCGCATCCTGCATTATCACTACAACACCATGCGCTACCGGGTGACCAAGCTGGAGCGGATGCTCGGCGAGTTCGCCGGTGACGCGGCCGCCACGCTGCGGGTCGGCGTGGCCCTGGAGGTCCTGCGCATGTACGAGATTTCCGGCGATAGCCTGCAGGCTCTGCTGTGCGGCCCGCTTCGTGCGGATGACGCGGGAGGCACGGGGATATAGTGGTCCCTGTCTTGCGCCAGGCAACCTCCCCTCTCCCTCCCGAGGATTCCCTGATGACTCCGGAAGAAGCCACTGACACGGCTCAGAGCGGCATCGACACGACCGTGCCGCACTCGGCCCGGATCTGGAACTACTGGCTGGGCGGCAAGGACAACTTCGCCGTCGACCGCGCGGCCGGGGATGCGTGGGCGGCCACGTTCCCGGGCGTGCGCGACATCGCCCGGGCCTCCCGGAGCTTCCTGACCCGCAGCATCACCTACCTGGCCGCCGACGCGGGCATCCGGCAGTTCCTCGACGTCGGCACCGGCCTGCCGACCGCGGACAACACCCATCAGGTCGCGCAGCGGGTCGCGCCGCAGGCCCGCATCGTCTACGTCGACAACGACCCCCTGGTCCTGGCCCACGCCCGGGCCCTGCTGACCAGCACGCCGGAAGGCGCCACCGCCTACATCCACGCCGACCTGCGTGACCCGGACAAGATCCTGGCCGAGGCCGCGGACACCCTGGACTTCACCCAGCCCGTCGCGCTGATCCTGAGCGGCGTGCTGGGGCACGTGACCGACATCGGCCAGGCCCGCTCGATCGTGGCCGGCCTGCTGGCCGGCCTGCCGTCGGGCAGCTACCTGTCCCTCAACGACGGCACCAGCGTCATCGGCCGGGAAGAGCTCGAGCAGGCCACGCAGGACTACAACGACAGCGGCGCGCTGCCGTACGTGCAGCGGACCCCGGCGGAGATCGCCAGCTTCTTCGACGGCCTGGAACTGGTGGAGCCCGGCGTGGTCTCGTGCCCGCGCTGGCGCCCCGACCCGCCCCCCGCCGACGGGCCGCCCGCGGAGCTCGACGCCTTCGGCGGCGTCGGCCGCAAGCCCTGATCCCGGGGGGCCGGTCACCAGATCACGCGGGTGAGTCCGGCGCCGCGCTTAGCTTCAGCTCCGAGCTGTGGTAAGCGGCCCGCCCGGCCAGGTCCGGGCTGTACCGGGTGATGATCTGCCGGACCCGCCGGGCGGCCAGCGGGCCGAGCAGGTCGTAGCACCCGATGAACAGCTCGCGGGCCTGCGCCCGCGGCCACGCGGACGGCAGCAGCTCGGCGGGCAGGTCGGGGTCCAGGCCGGGGAAGGCCCGCCACTCGTCCATGACGCGGGTCCGCGCGATCAGCGCGTCCATGGGCGGCACCTGCCCGGCCGCGGTGGTGTCCCGCAGCTGGCGGGCGAAGGAGATGAAGTGCTCGTACCGCCCGCGCAGCCCGTCCAGGTCCCAGGCGCGGGCCGGGATGTCGCACTCGGCCGGCACCGACGTGGCCCGGAACGCGGTCGCGGTGGTGATGTCGAGGTCCTTCAGGTACCCGATCACCTCGGCGGCGTGATCGCGCGGGGACAGCCACAGGCCGTCGTACAGCGGCGCGAAGCCGAGCCAGCGCAACTGCTTGCGCAGCGCGTCGCGCGCCGCCCGGTTGTCCTCGGGGATGGAGAACGCGACCAGCGACCACCGCCCGTCCCACGGCGGGTTCGCCGCGCCGAACGAGAAGATGCGCCGCGCGCCGTCGTCCAGGATCGCCGCCGCGCGTGAGCTCAGCCGGGAGTACGTCCGCCGGCCCGCCTTGGACGTGACCAGCAGCCCGTTGCGGGTCAGCCGGCTCAGCGCGGCCCGGGCCGCCGAGTCGCTGACCCCGAACTCGGCCAGCAGCGCCACGATCGCCGCCGACGGCAGCGGCTCGGTGCGCTGCCACCAGTAGTCCCCGAGCAGGGTGAGCAGCAGCCGCGGCGGCCGCTGCGCGGCCGGGCCGGGCGACATCCACGGCTCGGCGGCCCCGATCCCGTCCGCGTCCAGCAGGCTACTCACCTGATGAGAATAACTTCGGCGCCCTGGTGCCCAGGTGCGTGACATGTGACATTCTGAGCGACGAGAAGCACATGATAGGAAAACTGCCGCCGCCGCAGAAAGGATCACCATGGCCCGCAGGACCAGCCCCCCGTTCCGCGCCGACCACGTCGGCAGCCTGCTGCGGCCCCAGCGACTGCTGATGGCCCGCGACGACTTCGCGGCGGGCCGGATCAGCGCCGCCGACCTGACCGCGGTCGAGGACGAGGTGATTCCCGCCGCGATCGCCATGCAGGAGGAGGTCGGCCTGCAGTCCGCCACCGACGGTGAGTTCCGCCGTGCCTCCTGGCACATGGACTTCATCTACGCCCTGGGCGGCGTGTCCAAGGCGCCCGGTCACCTGGCCGTGAAGTTCCGCAACGCGGCGGGGGAGATCGAGTTCACCCCCGCCTCGATCCAGATCGACGGGAAGCTCCGGATCGAGGACACGATCTTCGCCGACGCCTTCGTCTTCCTGCGCGACCACGTCCGCACCGCCGTGCCCAAGCTCACCATCCCGTCGCCGAACATGGTGCACTACCGCGGCGGCCCCGCCTCGGTGGACACCGCGGTGTACCCCGACATGGAGGGTTTCTGGGCCGACCTGTCCGCCGCGTACGCCGACGAGGTCCAGCGGCTGGGCGCATTGGGCTGCACCTACCTGCAGTTCGACGACACCAGCCTGGCCTACCTCAACGACCCCGCCCAGCGGGCCGAGATCAGCGAGCGCGGCGAGGACGCCGACCACCTGCACCTGCGCTACATCAAGCAGATCAACGACGCGGTCAAGAACAAGCCGGCCAGCATGGCCATCACCACCCACATGTGCCGCGGCAACTTCCGCTCGAGCTGGGTCGCCTCGGGCGGCTATGACTTCGTGGCCGAGGCGCTGTTCTCCGAGCTGGACGTGGACGGCTTCTTCCTGGAGTACGACGACGAGCGTTCCGGCGGCTTCGAGCCGCTGCGCTTCGTCCCGCCCGGCAAGATGGTCGTCCTCGGCCTGGTCACGACCAAGCGCCCCGAGCTGGAGTCCAAGGACGACCTCAAGCGCCGCATCGACGAAGCCGCCAAGTACGTGCCGCTGGACCAGATCTGCCTGTCCGGCCAGTGCGGCTTCTCCTCGACCTCCGAGGGCAACGCGCTGAGCTATGACGAGCAGGTAGCCAAGCTCCGCCTGATCGTCGACGTCGCCCGCGAGATCTGGGGCGCCTAACTCGACCAACACTGAGGCAACCAACTCCGCCGCACGCCGTCTAGGAAGGTAAGACGAGTTGTTGCCAAGGAGCTAATCATGAAGCGTGTTGCCGTACTCATTGCCGTCTTGCTATCCCTTGCTGCCACCGGTTGCGCGTCGGCGCCCACCCGCGCCGTCGACACGGCGCTGATCCAGCCCAGCGGGGGCGGTACCGTGGTCATCAATTGCCTCTTCAAATCACAGACCCGCCCCTCGTCGTTCATCTTGACCTGCGCCGACGCCAATGACGTCCTTGCTCATTTGCACTGGGTCAGCTGGGGCCCGGGCGCGGCGTTCGCCACCGGCACCGAGCAGATCAACAACTGCACCCCGAACTGCGCCGCGGGCAAGTTCGTCGACTACCCCGTCCTGGTCGACCTCTGGCGCCCCGAGCCCCTCCCCGGCCACCCCGGCACCTCCTACTTCACCCGCGCCACCCGCGTCTACACCGCTAACCGCCCGCCGCTGTACTTCTGCAACGGCAACCGCACCTGCTACCCGCAGACCGCCACCTTCGACCTCTGGCGCTAGCTTAGCTAGCCCCAGAGCCCCGGGGGTTGTGGCGCACAACCCCCGATAGACGGGGCTCGTGGCCCACGAGCCCCATGCGCGGCCCGTCATCGTTCGGGGGTTGTGGCGCACAGGCCCCGATAGACGGGGCTCGTGGCCCACGCCCCCCAAAGGCCGAGCGCGCCGCGGCCGCGAAAGTGCCCGCCGGGCCGGGAAAACGAGCCCACCGCACCGCTGCCGGCCCGCAGTGGCAGCGTCTTGTCAGACCTGGGTGACACTGTGTTGCCATGCCAAAGAGATCCGCGTTCGATGCGGAACGCCTCCAGCAGCTGCTCAGGGCGCAGCATTACGTCATCACGCGGCAGCAGGCGCTGCTGTGCGGCCTGCCGCCCAGCACGCTCGACCGCTACATCGCGCCCGGCGGTCGCTGGCAGCGGCTGCTGCCCGGGGTTTACCTGTCCCTCACCGGGGCGGCTACCCAGGACCAGCGGGAAATGGCGGCCTTGCTATACGCGGGCCCGCGAAGCCTGATCACCGGGCCGGCCGCCATGCGCCGCCATCAGCTGAGCCCGCCGGGGCCAAACCTGGTCGACATGCTGATCCCGTGGACTGACCGGCGGCGGAGCGCCGGGTTCGTGCGGGTGTACCGGACCAGGCGGATGCCGTCCCGCAGATACCGCATCGGCCTGATCCGCTTCGCCAAGGCTCCGCGCGCGGTCGCCGATACCGCACGCATCCTGACCCGCTTCGATGACGTGCGCCATGTCGTGTGCGAGGCGGTCCAGCGGCGGGTCTGCACTGTTGCCGAACTAGCCGAGGAACTCGCGGCCGGGCCGGCGGCGGGTGCCGCGCTGTTCCGCGACGCGCTGGCCGAGATCGGCGACGGCGTCCGGTCAGTGGCCGAGGCCGACTGCCGGATCCTGATCCTGAACTCCGACCTGCCCCGGCCGATGTTCAATGCGCAGCTGTTCGACGCGAACGGTGTGTTCATCGCCGTCGCCGACGCGTGGTGGCGCGAGGCCGCAGTCGCGTCCGAGGTCGACTCGTACGCGTATCACCTGAGCGCCGCGGACCAGGATCGCACCAACGAGCGGCACGCCCGGATGTTCGCCCACGGGATCCTGCCGCTGCATTTCTCGCCTAAGCGGATCAAGACCGATCCGGACGGCGTCCTCAGCGACCTGCGGTCGGCGATCGAGCAGGGATCGCGCCGGCCGCTGCCGCCCATCACCGCGCTCCCGGCCGCCGACTAGCCGGCGGCCCGACGCCACGGGGCCTGCTGTCCCGGCTGAGCTAACGGGCTGGGCGCGCCCGGTGGTAAGCCACGTGCGGCTGGACGGGGTGACCCGCCGGGACCCTGGGATGGTCGAACCTGGCGACCTCGGTCAGCCCTAGTCGCCGCATGACCGCCTGGGACGGCTCGTTGAGCACCGCGGTGATCGACCAGATCTCCTCCAGGCCGGCGCCGTCGAAGGCCACCCCGAGCGCGGCTCTGGCCGCCTCCGTGGCGTACCCGTGATGCCAGGCGTGCCGGTCGAGCCGCCAGCCGACTTCGACGCCGCCGGCGCCAGGCACCCCGTCGGGCATAGGGTTGAGCCCGGTGAAGCCGATGAACTGGCCGGTATCGGCGATCTCCAGCGCCCACAGCCCGTATCCCTGCTGGTCGAACCGCTCCTCAATGAGGTCGACCAGCCTGTCGCTGGCCTGGCGGTCGAGCGTCTGCGGAAAGAACACCATGGTCTGCGGGTCGGCGTTGAGCGCGGCGAACGGCTCGCGGTCCGAGTCGAGCCAGCGCCGCATCACCAGCCGGTCCGTGCGGATGATATCGAACCTGCCCGGGTCCGTCATCTCGGTCCTCCCCGCTCCCGCGCCCTCAGCCCGCCACCACCGGCATAACCCATCTGCCCAATAGGCATGCCCTGGCTGTGCCCGTCCACAAATAGCGGTCGGTGAATTTTGTGCCGCGGAGTTCACCCATGCGGATCTGCCTGTGCACCTGCACAACGGCCCGGAACCAAGCTTGTGGCGGTCGTCGTTGTTTTCATCCTGACCGGCTCCGACAATAAAAGAGTAGCCGCTGAAAGGTGACCGCAATTCCTTTTCGCGGCCGTTGTCGGCCAAATCGGAATAGGGCACGCATGACCGCTGCGTCACCAGTTCCTGTCCATCCGCGCCTGGGCGCCCGCGCGGCCTACCGCCTGCAGCAGGTCCTGCGGCCGAACCCGGCCTACCGCTGGCTCGCGGCCAGGATCGAGGGACAAGGCCCGGCCCGCGCGCTGTTCACCAGCGCGGAACGCCAGACCAAGCAGACAGCGTTCGGCTGCCGGATGTGCGGCCAGTGTGCGCTGCCCGTCACCGGGTACGTGTGCCCGATGGGCTGTCCGAAGGAACTGCGCAACGGGCCGTGCGGGGGAGTGGGCGCGGACGGCTCCTGCGAGGTGTACCCGGACCGCCGCTGCGTGTGGGTCGACGCCTACGACCGCGCGGCCGCCGCGCAACGGACCGGTGACCTGCGCCTGCTGCACCGCCCGGCCGACCACCGGCGCTGGGGCCAGAGCTCGTGGCTGAACTACTGGCAGGGCCGCGACGAGGACCTGTGGACGAGCGAACCGGGGACCAGGACGTGAGCCTGCGCGAGCGCCTGGCCGCGGGCGGCTTCGCGGTGACCGCCGAGATCAGCCCGCCCCGCGGGGCCAGCACGCAGCCCATCACAAAAACCGCCGCGAACCTCAAGGACTGGGTGGACGCGGTCAACGTCACCGACAACCAGGGCTCCAACGTCCGCCTGGCCAGCTGGGCGGGCAGCCTGGCCCTGCTCAACGCGGGCCTGGAGCCGGTCATGCAGATGACCTGCCGGGACCGAAACCGCATCGCGCTGCAGTCCGACCTGCTCGGCGCGTCGGCGCTGGGCATCCGCAACATCTTGGTCATGACCGGTGATCACCCGAAGTTCGGCGACCATCCGGGGGCCAAGCCGGTGTTCGACCTGGACAGCGTGCAGCTGCTGTGGGCCCTGCGGACCATGCGCGACCAGCACGTGCTGCTGTCCGGACGCAAGCTCGACCCGGCTCCGGACTGCTTCCTGGGCGCGGTGGAGAACCCGTTCGCCCCGCCGGTGGAGTTCCGGGCCGACCGGCTGGGCAAGAAGGTCGCGGCCGGCGCGCAGTTCGTGCAGACCCAGTTCGTGTTCGACGTCCCGGCCTTCGCCCGGTGGATGGCGCAGGTCCGCGACCTGGGGCTGACCGAGCACTGCGCGATCCTGGCCGGGGTCGGCGCGGTCCGCTCGGTCAAGGCCCTGGACTACATGCAAAGCCACGTGCCCGGCGTGGAGGTGCCCGACCACGTATTCCAGCGGCTGCGGAGCGTGCCGCCAGGACACCAGGTCAAAGAGGGCATCAAGCTCGCGGCCGAGATCGTCCAGCAGGTGGCCGAGATCGCGGGCGTGGCCGGCGTGCACCTGCTGGTGGCCGGCAACGAGCAGGCCGTCCCGGAGATCCTCCAGCACGCGGGAACACCGGTGAACGATGGACGTTGACCTCCGGCCGGTCCGCAAGCTGCGCGAATCGGCGGCGGTGCGCTCCGCGCTCGGCCCGATCATCGAGGCGGTCTGCGCCTCCCCGGCCGACCTGGCCCGGCTGCGGCTGGTCTGCGACTGGATCCAGTACAAGCAGAACTTCCGCGAGCCCGTGGTCGCCCGGCCCATCGGCGCCACCGCCACCGAGATCGCCATCGACCTGCGCCGCAGCACCGGTATCGACCTGGAAGCCGAGATCAAGCACGCGCTGGACGACGCCGGCGGGCTGGCCCTGGAGTCCTGGGTGCCGGGCCGGGACAGCTGCATCTGGCGGTTCAACGCGCTGTACTGGCTGGCCCTGTCGGAGTGGGAACAGGCGACCGGCAGACAGTACGAGCAGTCGCTGCCGGGCGGCGAGAGCGACGCACGGAACACCGAGGCGGCCCGCGAGCTGATCCTGGAGCTGTTCCGGATCTGGGACGAACTCGACGCCCGCCGGGCGCTGCCGGACGAGCTCTACATCCTGGAACTCGGCGTCGGCAACGGCAACCAGGCCCGGACTTGGCTGGACGAGTTCGTCCAGCTGGACCGCAGGCACGGGCGCGACTACTACCGCCGGCTGCGCTACCTGATGGGCGACTACTCCCCGCACGTCCTGGACCGGGCCCGCCAGGCCGTGGCCCACCACGGCGAGCGGATCAGCGCGCTGGTCGTGGACGCCACCCGCCCGGGCATCACGCTCGGCTTCCTGGCCGGCAAGGCGTTCCTGGTCTACATCTCCAACGTCTACGACAACCTGCCCACCGACGAGCTGGCCTGCATCCACGGGCGCACCTACCAGGTGCAGACCCAGGCCTTCCTGACCGACGACGACGCCGACCTGATCGCGGGCCAGTTCGGCATCGACCGGCCCGCGGTATCGAAGCTCATCGACCGGCTGCTGCGCGTCGGGCCCGAGCTGCTGAGCGAGTCCGCGCCCGGCCAGTTCCCCGCTCCGAAAAACGCGGTCGAGTTCTGGCGGGCGGTGTGGGGCGCGCTGCGGCTCCGGGAACGGTACGTCCCGCTGGAGGGCCTGGACAGCTACCCGCTCACGCCGGACCTGACCGGCGAGATCCTCCGGCAGCTGATCGAGGCGGACGGCGACGTCCGGATGCACGTCAGCAACGGCGCGCTGTCCAGCTTCACCGGGACACTACCGCTCCTGCACCCGTTCGGCCGGGTACAGTGCCACGACCTGTTCCTGACCGGCAGCGACCAGTACCGCACCGGGTTCTACGGGCCGGGCAAGTACGACGGCTCGGTGGTCAACTGGGTCAACGGCCCGCTGCTGCAGCTGGTCGCGAGCCGCCGCGGGTTCGGCGTGCAGTTCGCGCCGTTCCGCCAGCGGCCCGGCTCGAACATCACCACGCTGACCGCCCAGGCGCGTGACTGACATGGAACCGCTGCTCCCGACGACCGTGGTGGGCTCGTACTCCGTCCCGGAGTGGCTGGAACGGCTGAAGACCGAGTACTACCAGCGGAGGATCAGTGCGCAGCACCTGGCCGAGATCCACGAGGTCGCGATCAAGGCCGCGGTCAAGGACCAGGAACTGGCCGGCATCAACATCGTCTCCGACGGCGAGCTGCGCCGGGACAACGACGTGGACTACTTCCTGGCCCGGATCCCCGGCGTGCATATCCCGCAGCGGGCCAAGACCGATTACTTCGACTACTACGACGCGGAGGTCACCCGGCCGCTCCCCGACAGCCCGGACCCGACCCTGGAGCTGGCCAGTGACTTCAACTTCACCCGCCAGCTCACCCAGCGCCCGGTCAAGTTCTCCTTCACCGGCCCGTTCTCGCTGTCCCGCCGGATCCGCGACGGCGCCTACGAACAGCCCGGCGACCTGGTCCGCGCGCTGGCCCGCCGGCTCAACGCCGAGGCCCGCACGCTGGCTGCGGCCGGCGCCAGCTTCCTGCAGATCGACGAGCCGTTCCTGGCCGGGTACCCGGAGCACGTCGAGCTGGCCGTGGAGGCGGTCAACATGGTCACCGACGGTGTGGACGCCACCTGGGCGCTGCACGTGTGCTACGGCAACCGGTACGCGCGGCCCTCCTGGGAAGGGCACTACGACTTCCTGTTCCCCGCGGTCAAGGCCGCGCGAGTCGACCAGGTCGTCCTGGAGTTCGCCCGCAAGGGCCTGGATGACCTGCGGCTGATCCGCCAGCACGGGTGGGACAAGTGGCTCGGGTTCGGCGTCATCGACGTCAAGACCGCCCAGGTCGAAACGCCCGAGCTGGTCGCCGAACGGATCCGCCGGGCGCTGGAATACCTCCCGGCCGACCGCCTGATGATCAACCCGGATTGCGGGCTGCGCCACCTCGCGCCCGAGGTGGCCCGGCGCAAGCTGCGCGCCATGGTGGCCGGCGTGGCCGCCGTGCGCGCCGAACTCACCGGAGGCGACAAACCATGAGCGATGGCTTCTTGTTCACCTCGGAGTCGGTGACCGAAGGCCACCCGGACAAGGTGGCCGACCAGATCTCCGACGCGATCGTCGACGCCGCGCTGGCCGAGGATCCCGACTCGCGGGTGGCGGTGGAGACGCTGCTGACCACCGGGCTGTGCGTGCTGGCCGGCGAGATCACCACCAGCGCCGTCCTGGACTTCGCGGCCATCGCCCGCCAGGTGATCTGCGACATCGGCTACGACACCGGCGAGTTCGGCTACGACGGCAACGCGATCGGCGTGATCACCGCCCTGGACCGGCAGTCACCCGACATCGCCCGCGGCGTGGCGTCGTCCCACGATCAACGAGCGGGCAGCACCGACCCGTTCGACGCGGCGGGCGCGGGCGACCAGGGCATGATGTTCGGCTACGCGAGCAACGAGACACCCGAGCTCATGCCGATGCCGATCGTGCTCGCGCACCAGCTGGCCCGCCAGCTCGCCCGGGTCCGCCGCAACGGCCTGCTGCCGTACCTGCGCCCCGACGGCAAGACCCAGGTCACGGTGCGCTACGACGAGGCCGGCCGGCCGGTCCGGGTGGAGAAGGTGCTCATCTCCACCCAGCACGAGGACGGCGTCGAGGCCAAGCTGCCCGACGCGCTGTGGGAGCAGGTCGTGACGCAGGTCCTGCCCCCGGCCATGTACGACCCGCAAGCCCTGCGCCTCGAGTTCTACGTCAACCCGACCGGCCGGTTCGTGATCGGCGGCCCGGCCGGTGACACCGGCCTGACCGGCCGCAAGATCATCGTCGACACCTACGGCGGGTTCGCCAGGCACGGCGGCGGCGCCTTCTCCGGCAAGGATCCGAGCAAGGTGGACCGGTCCGCCTCCTACGCGGCCCGGCACGTGGCCAAGAACATCGTGGCCGCCGGCCTGGCCGACCGGGCCGAGGTTCAGGTCGCCTACGCGATCGGGGTGGCCCGGCCGCTGTCCCTGCTCATCGAGACGTTCGGCACCGAGCACGTCAGCCGGGCCCGGATCGCCGACCTGGTCCGCACCCATTTCGACCTGCGCCCCGCCGCCCTGATCCAGAACCTGGACCTGCGCCGTCCCATCTACCGCCCCACCGCCGCCTACGGCCACTTCGGCCGCGACGAGCCCGGCTTCACCTGGGAACGCACCGACCAAGCCCCCACCCTCCGCACCGCCGCCGACCTTTTTTTATCCGAACGGCCCGTCCTCCACGCCCCCGGCAGTTACTTCTCAGCCGGAGCGGCGTCAGCGTTGCCGCCCACTCGCGCTGGCCCGGTGGTACGGGTGGGTTTCGTGGTGCAGCAGCGGCCCGTGGTGCGCCCGGGTCGGTCTGTGCATCTCGGGTTTCGTGTCGATGATGCATCGTGCCTGCTCTTGCAGGTACAAGGTGACACCGCCGAGCCCGGGGCCAGCACCAGCGGCGCCCCGCCGAGCCCGGGGCCAGCACGAGCAGCGCCCGCCGCCCGCCGGGCCGCTTGTGGCCGGCCTCAGGTATCCCCAGGCCGTTTTTGGGTGCCGTGTCATTGTCCGGCGAGAACGGCCGTGGGAATCTCCGCATTAGCGTGCGGCGAGGCCCGGTTTCTGCCATTGCGCTCATGCTGGCTTGCCGCGAGGAAGGGGCCGCCTGTGCTGGCCGCAGTGACCAGATCACCCGGCGAGATGGTGATCGAGGACGTTTCGGGTCCGGGACCCGCCCGTGCCGGAAACGTTATCGTCCGGCCGGAGGCGGTGGGTATCTGCGGATCGGACTTCCATCTGTTTTCCGGTGACGTGGCCGCGCTTTCCGGCGCCCGCGACTTCTATCCCCGCATTCAGGGCCACGAAGTGTCCGCGATCGTCGAAGACCCGGGCGACGCCGCGACAACGGCGCGACGCCGCGACAACGGGCGACGCCGCGACAACGGCCGACGCCGCGACAGTAAGCCAGGGCGACCGGGTCGCCATCTGGCCGCTGCTGCCCTGCGGCACCTGCTATCCCTGCCGGACGCAACGGCCCAACGTATGCCCGCGCTTCCGCCTGGTCGGCGTGCACCTCGACGGCGGCCTGCAGGAACGCCTGGAGGTCCCCGCCTCGACCGTGTTCGGCGTCGGTGACCTGGACCCCGACAGCACCGCCTTCGTCGAGCCCGCGTCGGTGGCCGTGCACGCCCTGGCCCGGGCGAACCTGCGGCCCGGCGAGCAGGTCGTCGTGTTCGGCGCCGGGCCGATCGGCCTGGCCACCACCCTGGCCGCCGCCCGCAAAGGCGCGCGGGTCACCACGGTCGACCCGGTCCCGGCCCGCCGCGACCTGGCCAAGCGCCTAGGCGCCGAGCACGCGACCTGGGGCCCGCCGGAAGACCTCGAAGCCGAGCTAAAAGACTGGACCAACGGCGAAGGCCCGCCGCTCATCGTCGAGACCAGCGGCGAAACATACATCCTGCCCCAGGCCGTCCACCTCGTGTCAGCCGCGGGCCGGGTCGTCGTGGTCGGCATGTCCTCGGGCACCGCGCCGCTGCGCCCCGGCGCCTTCCCGGAAAAGGAAATAGACGTCATCGGCTCCAGCTGCGCCACCGCCGACGATTTCCGCACCGCCATAACCGTGGTAAAGGCAAACCAAAAATCGCTCGCCGCCCTTTATTCGCATCATTTCCCGCTGATCCGCGCGGGCGAGGCATTTGAATTCGCCATGAAACGACCGCCGGACGCCATAAAAATCGTGGTGACCGTGAATTGAAGCAAAAAACTCACCACCGAAGAGGGGGAGAGATGAAAGCAAATATACTCTCGGCGCGAAGAACTGCCGTCCTCGCCGCGGCCATCGCGATCGCCGCCGCCGGCTGCAGCAGCTCCAGCTCAAGCGGCTCAAGCTCAACCGGAAGCACAAGCAGCGCCCCAGCCAGCACGAGCACGAGCACCAGCGCGGTCAGCACGTCGCAGTGCGGCACCAAGCCGGGCGTGGCGGCCACCGGCACCCCGATCGCCCTGGGCGCGATCGCCACCAACCAGCCCGGCACCAGCTTCACCGACATCCCGAACATGGCCAACGCGTACTTCGCCTGCGTCAACGCCAACGGCGGCATCAACGGCCACCCGGTCAAGCTCTACATCCAGACCGAGCAGACCAACCCGGCCCAGATCGCGGCCGACGCCAAGCAGCTGGTGCAGACCGACCACGTGGTCGGCATCATCGGCAACACCTCCATCATCGAGTGCTCGGTGGACAGCAGCTACTGGCAGAAGCTCGGCTACGACATCATCGACTCCGGGATCGCGCCCGAGTGCTATTCGACGCCGAACAGCGCCGCGGTCAACATGGGCCCGCGGTACAGCTCCGACGGCGCGGTGCAGTACGCGCTCGCCCAGCACGTGAGCAAGATCGTGTTCGACCAGTCGAACGTCCCCGGCACCGGTTACATCGCGGCCGGCCCGAGCGCGCTGGCCAAGGCCGCGAACGTGCCGATCGTCCAGCTCACCGAGAACGTGCCGATCTCCGACGCCGACTCCGTCGCGATCAAGGAAGTCGACGACGCCGGCCCGAACGGCGCCGTGGTGCTCAACTTCACCCCGCCCGAGGCGCTGATCATCCTGCAGGCGGCGCAGAAGCTCGGCCTGGAGGACCGGGTCAAGCTGTGGGGCTGCTCGACCCCGTGCAACACCGACTTCCTGGCCCAGTCGCTGGGGCCCAAGTGGAACAACAAGCTGTTCGTCAACGCGGAGCTGATCCCGCCGGACGGGACGAACACCACGACGATGAACCTGTACAAGGCGATCCTCAGCCAGTACGGAAAAGCGGTACAGGGCGGTATCGGCAGCTTCAGCCAGATGGGCTTCACCGAGGCCGAGATCGCGGTCCACGCGCTGGAATCGATCACCGGGGCCTACTCCGTACAAAGCGTCAACGCCGCGTTCAAGACGGTCAGCAACTTCAACACCGGCATGCTCTGCCAGCTGTGGACCTACGGCAGCTACCCCCTGCACATCCCGAACAACGAGGACTCCACCGTCACGCCGGACAACGGAAAGATGGTGACCGCCCAGGGCTGCACCCCGATCTCGTCGGTCGACCCGCAGATCGCGCAGTACCGCAGCGCGGCCGGCACCGCCGCGACCGCGCCGACCTCGTAGACGAAGCCGACATCGTAGATAAGGTCACATGCCACCCTGGTCTGACTTCGAGCCGTTCATCGTCAGCGGCCTGGCCCTGGGCGGGGTGTACGCCCTGTCCGGGGTCGGGCTGGTGGTGCTGTACCGGGCCACCGGCGTGCTCTACCTGGCCTTCGGCGCCGTCGGCGCGCTAGGCGCGCTGACGGCCTGGGAACTGGGCCAGAAAGGCGCACCCGGCTGGCTCACCTGGCTGGTCTGCATCGCCGTAGCCGCCGCCGTCACCCTCGGCTACGGCCTGATCTTCGGTCCCGCCCTGGCCAAACGAGACCCGCTGGTCAAGGCGGTGGCCACCATCGGGCTGACCCTGGTCGTGTACGGCCTGATGGACCTGCTCTGGACGACCAGCGGCGGCGAGGCCCGCTCGCTGACCCTGCCCTCGGACAACGGCGGCTTCTCCATCGGGCAGATCCAGGTGAACTGGACCCAGGTCATCGCGCTGGCCGCCGGGGTGGTCATCACCCTCGGGACCGGGCTGTTCCTGCGCTACACCAAGCTCGGCACGGCGATGCGGGCCATGGCCAACGACCGCGAGATCACCGCCACCCTCGGCGTCCCGGTGCGCAAGGTGGAGGCGGCGGCCTGGCTCGGCTGCGGGGTGCTGGCGGGCATCGCCGGCCTCCTGCTCGCCGACCTGGTCGCGCTGGACGCGACCACGCTCACCTTCCTGGTCATCTCGTCGCTGGCCGCGGTACTGATCGCCCGGCTGCGCTCGATCACGATCACCTTCGCGGCCGCGATCGTGGTCGGCCTGCTGCACGACCTGCTGACCCCGATCACGTCCCTGACCAACTACCGGGACATGACCCCGTTCGTGCTCGCCGCCGCGGCCCTGCTGGTCATGCCGCGGCGCCAGGTCATGGCCCAGTCCCGCGAGGAGGCCTAGTGCGCGAGGCCCTGACCCGCACGCCACCGCGCCGCCCGGCCAGCCGCCCGAGACCGGACCGCCCCCAGCTCATCAGGATCGCCACGATAACCGTCCTGCTGCTGTTCACCCTGTTCGGCCTCCCGCAGCTGCTCAGCCTGTACTACATCGACACGATGACCCAGGTGGCCGTGTACTCGATGGTCACCCTCGCGCTCGGCGTGCTGGCCGGCCGGGTCGGCCTGGTCTCCCTGGGCCAGGTCGCGGTGCTCGCGATCGGCGCCTGGGTGGCGGCCCGCCTGCTGTTCGCCACCACCCAGCCCTATCCCGTGATCCTGCTCGAGGCGGGCCTGATCACGATGGTGGCGGGCATCGTCACCGGGCTGCCCGCGCTGCGACTGCGCGGCCTGTACCTGGCCCTGATCACGCTTATGCTGGCCGGCGCGATCACCGTGGTGCTCGCCACCGTGAACTTCCCGAACGGCGGTCACGGCTTCCTCGGCTACAACGGCAGCCTGGTGCACATCCCGCCGATCAGAAGGCCCAGCGTGGCCGGCACCGACCCGGCCTACTTCCGCTACGCGGTCATCGTCGCGATCCTGATGTTCGCCCTCACGACAGCGCACCTCAAGACCAAACCCGGCCGCGCCTGGGCCGCGATCCGCCAAAGCGAGCCCGCCGCGCTCGCCGCGGGCATCAACACCACGCTGTACAAGCTGTGGGCGCTCGCCCTGGCCTCGTTCATCACCGGCGTGGCCGGCGGCGTGCTGGCCGGCGCCGTGCACTACCTGTACTCGATCGGCTTCCCCACCCAGGACTCCATCACCCTGCTGGCCGTGACGCTGATGGGCGGCGCCTACAGCATGTGGGGCGCGGTGGTGGCCGCGCTCCTGTACCAGTTCCTGCCCGCCCTGCTGAACAACTGGGGTGTCTCCGCCGACTGGCTGATCATCCTGTTCGGCCTGGGCGTGCTCCAGGTGCTGACCACCGCCCCGGCCGGCCTGGCCGACCAGGTGCCCAGGGACCTCAAGCGCCTCGCAAAGCTCCTCCGAAGCCCGAGGAGAACGAGGAGAACGAGGAGAACGAGGAGAACGACATGATCGAAGTCGACGGCCTGACCGTCCGCTACGGCGGCGTGACCTCGCTGGACGCCATGAGCCTCAGCTTCACGGAAGGTACCTGCGGCCTCATCGGGCCGAACGGCGCCGGCAAGACCACCTTCTTCAACGTGCTGAGCGGCTTCGTCCGGCCCGCGGCGGGAACGGTCCGCGCGTTCGGGGTAGACCTGCTCTCGATGGCGCACTTCCGCCGCGCGCGGTGGGGGGTGCGCCGCACGTTCCAGACCGAGCAGGCCATCGAGGAACTATCGGTGTTCGACAACGTCGCCATGGTGCACGAGCACTCCAGGCTCGGCGCGGCCACGCGCAGGAAGGACGTCCTGGACGCCCTCGACTTCACCGGCCTGGGTGCCGTGTCGCCGGACGCCAGGGTCCGCACGCTCACCGCCGGCCAGCGCCGGCTGGTCGAGGTCGCCCGCGCGGTCGTCGGCCGCCCGAGACTGGTCCTGCTCGACGAGCCCGCCGCCGGCCTGCCCGACGAGGAGACCAGCCACCTCGGCGACGTCATCCGCGCCATCCCCGAACACACCGGCGCGCTGACCATCCTGGTCGACCACGATATGAGCCTGGTCTCGGCCTGCTGCACGACCACCGCCGTGCTCGACTTCGGCAAGCTGATCGCCTCCGGCCCGACCGCCGCCGTGCTCCGCAACGACGACGTGATCCGCGCCTACCTGGGGGTCGCGTGACCGCCCTGGCCATCACCAACCTGACCGTCGAGCGCGGCGGCCGCGCCGTGGTGAAGGACGTCAGCCTCGAGATCCCGGCCGGCCAGGTTACCGCCCTCCTCGGCCCGAACGGCGCGGGCAAGTCCACCCTGGTCCTGTCCGTCGGCGGCGTCCTGAAGCCCAAGGCCGGCGAGGTCCTCCTCGAGGGCACCGCCATCACCGGCCGCCGCCCCGAGCGCATCCGCCAGGCCGGCGTCGCGATCGTCCCCGAGGGCCGCCGCCTGCTCCCCGACCTGACCGTCGAGGACAACCTCCGGGTGGCCAGCTACGCCTTGACCAAAGAGCAGGCCCAGGCGGGCCGGGCCAAGGTCCTGGAGCTGTTCCCCCAGCTAGACCAGCGCCTGTCCGCGCTGGCCCGCACCCTGTCCGGCGGCGAGCAGCAGATGGTCGTGCTGGCCCAGGCGCTGATCGCCCAGCCGCGCTACATGCTGATCGACGAGCTGTCGCTGGGCCTGGCCCCGGTGGTGGTCAGCCGGCTGATCCCGGTCATCGCCGCCATCGCCGGGGACGGCACCGGCGTGCTGCTCATCGAGCAGTTCGCCACCGTGGCCCTGGGCCTGGCCAACCACGCCCACGTCATGGAGGGCGGCCGGATCCGCTTCTCCGGCCCCGCCAGCGAGCTCCGCGCCCACCCCGAACTCCTCCAGTCCGCCTACCTCCTGCGCGGCAGCCCGGACCAGCCGGCCGCCGTACCGCCCCCGCCCGCCGTAGCTCCCTCCGCCGAATGAAACCCGGGTTTCACCAGGTTCTAGCAAAGTGGATCCCGGGTTTCATTCTTGAAAAATTTGTGCCGAACGGACCGTGGTACCCGCCCCCGGCCCCTTGACCCGCCAGCCCGACGGTAAAGCTGGCTCACCCGCCAGCCCCACGGTAAAGCTGGCTCACCCGCCAGCCCGACGGTGAAGCTGGCCGGGACCGCGGCCAGCGTGTGCCAGGCCGGCACGGGGGGCCCGCACGACGCGCTGCCCAGCCCGTGCTGCGCCGCGTCCAGGTGCAGGTGGATCCGCCCGTCCGGCCGCAGGTCGCAGGTGTGCCGGGCCGCGGTCAGCGCCGCGGTGCTCCACGGCCGGGCCGTCACGTCGATCACCGGGTCACCGAAGATGCTCAGCGTGGCCCCGTCGGCGCGGGTCAGCCGCGCCCAGCGCACCGCCCGCCGGTTCCCGTTCTCCTGCGGCCGCACGTACGGCGTCTGCAGCTCCGCGAGCGTGCGCCGGTAGCGCCCCACCCGCACCGCGCTCTCGCTGTCCCGGTACGCCTCACCCGGCCCGAGCCCGAACCACTCAAGCTCCCCCTCCTCCCCGGCCACGCTGAGCGCCACCCCGAGCCGCGGTAGCGGCACATCCCAGCTGCCCCGCGGCGTCACCGCCACCGTCAGCCACAGCCGCTCCGCCGCCGCGCTCCACCGGTAGACCACGTCCAGCCCGAGCCCCGTCCCCGCCGCCCCCACCCGGGTCCGCACCGTCAGCCCCGCACCGTCCGCCTCGACCCCGAGCACCTTGTGCTGCAGCCGGTCCAGCCCCGCCCGCCGCCACCCCCGCACCAGCGGCCGGTCGTTGTCGACCGGCGCCCGCCACACCTCCAGCCGCGGCCCGTCCACCTCGATCCCGCCCAGCCCGATCAGCTCCCCGCTCCGCCCGTCAAACCGCCCCACCCCCAGCAAGACCGTGTCCCCGTCCACCCCCGCGCCCGCCGCCACCCCCGTCGCCCCAGGCCCCCCAGCCGCCTCGCGCGTCCCAGACCCGCCGATCCGCTCCTGCGCCCACGCGACCTCATGCCCCGCCGCCGCCCACGACTCCGCCTCACCCGTGACCGCGCTGACCGTGAGCCAGACCTCCCCCGCCCCCGCCCCCGCCCCCGCCCCCGCCCCCACGCCTACATCTGGTCGACCAGTCTCGTCAGCTCGCCCGGCCACTCGACGCTCCCCGCAGCGCCCGCCGCCACCACCGGAACCGCCAGCTCCCCGCGGCCCAGCAGCGCCCCCTCCTCCTCCAGCACCCACTCCCACCGCAGGTAACCGGTGTCCCGCGTGTGGTGCAGGTTCCGAACCCCGATCGCCCGGGCCCCAGCATCCACGCCGATCCGGACCGGCTCGACCACCTTCTTGAACTCACCCAGTCCCGGCGACGGCGTGCGGTCCGGGAACATCAGCCCGTCGATGACGAAGTTCCCGTCGTGTACCTCCTCGCCGAAGTCCCCGCCGTAGGCGTAGTACGGCGTCCCGTCCTCAGCGGTCCGCGCGATGCCGTGATCGATCCACTCCCAGACGAACCCCCCGGCCACCCGCGGATGCGCCTCGAACAGCTCCTGGTAGTCGCGCAGCCCGCCCGGCCCGTTGCCCATGGCGTGCGCGTACTCGCACAGCAGGAACGGCAGCCCGCGCCGGTGCGCGTCGTGAGCCGGGTCGGCCGTCCCCGGTTCCTGCCGGTGCCCGATCGCGGCCACCTCGGCCAGGCCGGCGTACATCCGGGAGTACACGTCGGCGTAGGAGCAGTTCTCGTGGTCGCCCTCGTAGTGAATCGGGCGGCTGCCGTCTCGCTCGCGGATCCACGCCGCCATGGCCGCCAGGTTCGCGCCGGTCCCGGCCTCGTTGCCCAGCGACCACATGATGACGCAGGGATGGTTCTTGTCCCGTTCCACCATCCGCTCGGCCCGGTCGAGATACGCCTCCCGCCAGGCCGGGTCGTTGCTCGGGTTGCCGCGCCAGGCCTCGAAGGCGAACCCGTGCGTCTCCAGGTCGCACTCGTCGATCACCCACAGTCCGTGCCGGTCGCACAGGTCCAGGAACCGCGAGTCGGGCGGGTAGTGGCTGGTCCGCACCGCGTTGACGTTGTGCCGCTTCATGGCCAGCACGTCGGCCAGCATCGTCTCGGGCGTCAGCGTCCGTCCGGTCCGCGGGTCCCATTCGTGCCGGTTGACCCCGCGCAGCAGGATCGGTGCGCCGTTGACGGTCAGCACCCCGTTCACCACCGCCACCCGCCGGAACCCGATCCGGACCGCGATGTGCTCCTCGCCCGCCACGATCTCGCCCGCGTACAGCCGCGGCCGCTCGTCGGACCACGGCTCCACCCCGTCGATCACGTGCGGCCCGGCCGGATCCACCCCGGCCAGCCCCAGCTCCGGCACACTGAGCCAGGCTGGACCGGTAGTCGACACCGCCAGCGTGCCCCGCCCGCTGCCCGGGTCGAAGTCCGCGTGGACGAAGATGTCCGCCAGCCCCCGCGCCGCGATCCGCACCGGGCGGAAGATCCCCGACAGCCACCACATGTCCTGGTCTTCGAGGTAACTGCCCGCCGACCACTGGTGGACCCGAACGGCCAGCACGTTCGATCCGTGCCGCAGCGTCCCGGAGACGTCGAACTCGGCCGGCAGCCGGCTGCCCTTGCTATCGCCCAGCCGCACCCCGTTGAGCCAGACCGCGAAACAGGAGTCCACCCCGTCGAACCGCAGCACCGCACGCTCCGCGGGAAAGCCGGAAGGCACGTCGAAGCCCAACCGGTATTCCCCGGTCGGATTGGCGTCCGGGACCCGCGGCGGATCCACCGGAAACGGGTATGTCACGTTGGTGTACGCCGGCGCGCCGTACCCCGCCAGCTGCCAGCACGACGGCACCGCCAGCTCGGCCCACCCGGAGTCGTCGAACTCCGCCCGCTCGAACCCGCCGCTCAGGTCGTGCCGCCCCGCCGCCAGCCGGAACCGCCACCGCCCGTCCAGCTCGATCACCGGCAAGCTCGAGCCGAACCAGGCTCGCGCAGGCAGGCGACCCCGCCCAGCACCCAGGTCCTCGACGTAGCCCAAGTCCTCCGCCACCCCAGGAGTCTAAGCACCCGCACCGCGCCGGTGTCCGACCGCCCGATCCGCGCGGCACCTCCGGCCGACCGCGCGCCGCACCTCCGCCGGGACCGCGCACCGCACCTCCGCCGGGACCGCGCACCGCACTCCGCCGGGACCGCGCACCGCACTCCGCCGGACCCCGCCTGGCGCCCCGCCAGACAGAGAAACCAAAGATCAAATTTTCCGGAAAAAAATTGCTAGTTTTATATTTCAAGAGTAGCCTGAGGGCAGGACACCGAGGAAGCAGCAGCCGAAGGCCGCGAGGCAAGCCCGGGTCCGCAAGGGAGTCGGCCAGCGTCCTCGCGGCCCCGCTCCACTCCGGAAGAAGCCGTGTCATGACCGAAACACCCGCGCCACAAAGCACCACCAGAACGCTGCCGCCCCCCTCACCCAACGGCTCTGCCCCGCCGCCCCCGACCGCTCCCCAATCGCCCCCGCGCCGGCCCGCGCGTACCCGGATCAGCGGCCTGCGTACCGGCCTGATCGCAGGCATCGCGATCCTGATCGTGGTGCTGATCTTCATCATCCAGAATGCCCACGCGGTGAACATCAGCTTCCTGGGCGCGCACCTGCACCTGTCGCTAGCCGTGGCGCTGCTCCTGGCCGCCATCGCGGGCGCCCTGGCGATGGCCGCCGTCGGAACCGCCCGGATCACCCAGCTGCGCCGGATCATGCGACGCAACCGGCGCAACTCGCAGGCCAGCTAAGCAACCCGGCCAATCACGCCCCCAGTACGTCCCCGGCCAGTCCCGCACCCCGTACGTCACTGACTTAGGAGTCGGTTATGGGCATCATCGCCTGGATCGTTCTCGGCCTCGTCGCCGGGCTGCTCGCCAACATGCTGATCCCCGGCAAAAGATCGCAAGGCCTCATCCTGACCTGCGTGATCGGCATCGCCGGGGCGCTCGGCGGCGGCTGGGCGGCCACCGAACTGTTCCACGTCCACACGCTGCACGGGTTCTTCAACCTGTCCACCTGGCTCACCGCCATCGCCGGATCGGCCGTCCTGCTGCTGGCCAGCCACTTGCTCACCAGGAACAACGGCAGATCCCGCCGGTTCGCGCACCGCTAACACGCGCCACCGGGCAGGCAGGCGGGGCAGGAGTGTCCGGTAACCGTGCCGCGCCAGCCCCGCCCGACCGCCGCCGGCCAGTCCCGCCCGACCGCCCGCCCCCGGCAAGGGCCGCAATGGCACGACCCCGCGAGCTAAGTCAAAATCAGCGCTCCTGCTGGCCGACCAGCAGCACCACGTCGCCGATCGAGCGCACCATGCCGTGCCGCCGCCGGATGATGTCGGCGATGATCCCGGTCCACCCGGTCTGGTGCCAGGCACCGAGCGCCGCGGCGTTGTCGCCGTGGAAGTACTCGGCGAACACCAGGTTGTCCCGCCAGGCCGGATCGGACTGCAAAAGCGAAACGGAACCGAAGCACGGCCGCTGGGCGTCGGGCCCGCGGGTGAAGATCGAGATGAGCCGGTCCTGCAGGTCGGCGGCCACCTTGTCCAGGGTCAGCTGGTTCCCCGATCCGGTCGGGTACTCGATGGTGAAGTCGTCGCCGAAGAACCGGTGGTACCGCTCCAGGGAGGCAATCACCAGGTAGTTCAGCGGGAACCAGACCGGCCCGCGCCAGTTGGAGTTCCCGCCGAACAGGGCCGTGGTGGACTCCGCGGGCTCATAGTCGATGCTCGCCGTGACGCCCTCCACGGAAAGCGAGTACGGATGGGACCGGTGGTAGGCCGACAGTGCCCGCAGCCCGTGCGCGGACAAGAACTCGTTCTCGTCGAACAGCCGCTCCAGCAGCCGCTTCAGCCGGTCCGGCCCGCACAGCGACAGCAGCAGCCGCTCCTGGCCGCCCAGCCCGCGCAGCACGCCGCGCGAGCGCATCGCGTCGGTGTCGGCCAGCTTCTCGCGCCCGAGCAGGTCCGCGAACTGCTTGCCCAGCACCAGCGCCTGCCGCAGGTCGTCCTCGCCGACCACGGCGGCGGCCAGCAGCGGGATCATCCCCACCATCGACCTGACCTTGATCGGCACCTGCTCACCGGACGGCGTGACCAGCCGGTCGTAGTAGAACCCGTCGTCGTCATCCCACAGGCCCTGGCTGTCCAGCGCGTCGCGGATGGCGGCGAAGTGCTCCAGGAACTTGACCACCAGATCCGACGCCGGCCGCTGCCCGCTCTGCGCCAGCACGGTGGCGATCCCGCCCAGCGCGATCGCGTAGAAGCCCATCCACCCGGTGGCGTCGGACTGCTCCAGGATCCCGCCGACGGGCAGCTTGGACCGGTCCAGCGGCCCGATGTTGTCCAGGCCGAGGAAGCCGCCCTCGTAGACGTTCTTCCCGCCCGCGTCTTCCAGGTTGACCCACCAGGTGAAGTTGACCAGGAGCTTGTCGAACACCCGGGACAGGAACTCCACGTCGCGGCCGTCATCGACGGCGAACACCTCCAGCGCCGCCCAGGCCTGCACCGGCGGGTTGACGTCGGAGAAGTTCCACTCGTACGCGGGCAGCGTCCCGCTCGGATGCTGGAACCACTCCCGGCACAGCAGGATCAGCTGGTACTTGGCGAAGGCCGGGTCCACGTGCGCCAGCGCGACGCAGTGGAAGCCCAGGTCCCACGCGGCGAACCAGGGGTACTCCCACTTGTCCGGCATCGACATGATGTCGAACGCGTCGAAGTTGCGCCAGCGCGAGTTACGCCCGGTCATGCGTGCCGCAGGCGGAGCGGGCTGGCCCGGGTCGCCGTCCAGCCACCGCGCCACGTCGTAGTAGAACAGCTGCTTGCTCCACAGCATCCCGGCGAAGGCCTGCCGCATGACCAGCGCCTCGTCCTCGGAGGCCTCGCGCGGCGTCAGCTCGGCGTAGAACTCGTCGGCCTCGGCCCGCCTCCTGGCCACCACCTGGTCGAACTCAGCCCCCAGCGCCTCGGCCGCCGCGCCAGGCACCGGCACCGCCGAGCCCAGGGCCGCGGCGGCGGGGCCGTCGGAGGACGCGGGCCGCAGCCTCAGCCGCAGCTCCGCCGAAGCCCCGCCGGCCAGCGTGAGCTGGTACCAGAACGCGCACTTGGTTCCGGTGCGGCCCGGGTTGACCGTGGGTGCCCCGGTGATCACGTGGTCGTTGATGCCGTCCTTGGGGTAGGGCGTGAGCGGCGCCGCGCCGTACAAGCGGGCCACGTTCGTGTCGTTCTCGCAGAACAGCGCGGCGGGCTTGGCCCCGTCCGGCCCGGGCCCGGCGATCAGCTCCAGCTCGCCCACGAACGGATGCTCGATGGTCACCACCGACGGGTCCGAGGTGGCCGCCCCGAGCACCGGCTGCGCCGGGTCGTCCCCCCAGGACCAGGTGTTGCGGAACCAGGCCGTGGGCAGCACGTGCAGGGTCGCGGGGTCCGGGCCCGCGTTGGTCACCGAGATCGTCATCAGCAGGTCGTCCGGCGACGCCTTGGCGTAGTGCACCTCGGTGATCCAGTACCGGTTGCCGTCGAACGCGCCCGTGTCCAGCAGCTCGTACTCCGGCTCCAGCCTGCTGCGGGACGCGTTCACGTCGATCAGGTCCTGGTACGGGAACGGCCCCTGCGGGTAGTGGTAGCGCCACCGGTTCCAGGCGTGGCTGGGGATGGCGTCCAGGTACCACCAGTGCTCCTTGACGTCCTCGCCGTGGTTGCCCTGCCCGCCGGTCAGCCCGAAGGCCCGCTCCTTGAGGATCGGGTCACGCCCGTTCCACAGCGCCAGGCCCAGGCAGAGCCGCTGCTCGACGTCGCAGAACCCGGCCAGCCCGTCCTCGCCCCACCGGTAGGCCCGCGACCGGGCCTGATCGTGCGGCAGGTAGTTCCACGCGTCACCGTCGGCGCTGTAGTCCTCACGGACCGTGCCCCACTGGCGCTCGCTCACGTAGGGCCCCCACCGGTACCAGTCGCCGGCCTGCCGCAGCCCGTTCTCGAGCTTCCCGAATTCGTCGACCCGCTCACGCTCAGCGCCCATCGGTGCCCTCTCCTCGGTCCGGGTCCTCGCCGTAGGCCTGTGTCACCGCCGTAGGCTTTCCTTTTTTATCCGAACGAACCGTGGTACCACCGCCCGGGTCCCCGCCCCGGCCACCTGGCGGGACCACCCTGGTCAGGTGCTAGGCGCCGGGGGCGAGCCGCGCCTCATCCCGATAGCGGCCTCGACGTCGTGCACGATATATCGGACGCTGACCGTGGCCATGGGTACGAAACTACCAGCGTCCCGGCCGCCTGATCAGGCGGCCCGGCTGAAGACGGGCAGGTAGCCGAGTTCCTGCCCGGCGGCGGTGGGGTGGTAGGACGAGCTGATCGCGAAGATGTCCACCGAGTGCAGCCAGCTGCCGGAGTCGCAGATCTCGTGCCCGGAGAACTGCCCGCGGACGTCGGCGAACGTGTCGTGATTGGCTGCCGCGGCGGCCTGCAGGGCGTTGTCGAGGTCGTCGGCGCCGTGGTTGAGTGCGGTGCGGTCCTTGGTGCTCAGCCCGATGCACGTGCTGGACTTGGACAGGTCGTACAGGTCCGGGTAGCCGAGCACGACGACCGCCGCCGACGGCGCGTCGGCCCTGATCGTGGTCAGGGTCTTGGCCAGCAGGGCCGGCAGCTGACTGGCGACGAACGCCTCGGCCTTCGCCACCGCGTTCAGGCAGGTGCTGGTCGAGGAGAGCACGCAGGTCTCCATCACGCTGGAGAAGCCCGCGTCGTTGCCGCCGATCGTGATGCTGACCAGCGTGGTGCTCGTGCTCAGCGCCGACACCTGGCTGTTGATGACGTCGGCCGTGGTCGCGCCCGCGCACGCCACCGAGGTAAAGGCGGCGGGGGAGTTGGCCGCGGCCCATTGCTCCGGATAGGCGTTTGTACTGCGATCGCAGCTTCCGCTGGACGAGATGTAATCACCGGCACCGAGTCCGGAGCTGTAGGAATCGCCGAGCGCCACGTAATTGACCGTGGTTGCCGCCCTGGCCGCGGTCGCCGTGACCAGGGCAGCCGAGGCCGCGCCAGCCACAACCGCCGCGCTGAGAACAATCCGGAAAGTACGCGCGAATTCACCCACGGTTACTTGTACCACGAGCCGGCCGGCAGATCAATATTCAACCATCGCGGCCCAGGCCGGCGTCCCTGGCCAGCTCGTCCCGGTCAGGCTCAGCCTCCATCAGCGCCTCTCAGCATCTCGAGCAGTTCGTCAACGCCCCGCACGCGCAGGTGCGGCCGCCGCGACACGGGCAGCGTGTCGTAGGCGGCCGCGGCCCCCAGCCCGGTTTGCACGGCGATGGCCAGCGACCGGCCCCGGTGCGCCATCGGCACCTCGAGCTGCGGGTCGTCGCCCACCACGGCCAGCCGGGCCGGGCTGGCCCCGAGCCGCTCCGCCGCGCTGCGCAGCGCGTCCAGCGACGGCTTGCCCACGACCCGCACCGCGCACCCGGTCAGCGAGGTGATCATGGCCGAGATGGCCCGGGAGGTGCCGAGCGCCCGGCCGCCGTCCACCGCGAAGAACGGTGTCTGCGAGGCGCTGTACAGCGTGGCGCCGTCCCACACCGCGTGGCAGGCCGCCTCGAGCGCGGGCATGGTGAACTCGGGGAACCAGCCGGCCAGCACCGCGTCCGCCGCCGTCCCGACGGCAGGCGGCACCACGTCGAAGCCGGCCTCGGCCAACGGCGAAGTGAGCCCGGGTCCGCCCAGCACCATGACCCGCTCGTGCCCCGCGCGGCGCAGCACCCGGACCGCGCTGCTGGCCGGCGTCATCATCGCCTCGTCGGGCAGGCCGAAGCCGATCTCCCGCATGGTCCCGGCCAGCCGGGCGGGCGTCCGCGTGGTCCCGTTGGTGAACACCACGAACGGCAGGCCGCGCCCCGCCACCCAGCTGATGATCTCCACCGCGCCCGGCAGCGGCCGCAGCCCCCGGCCTCCGCGGTCGCCGAGCACCAGCGTGCCGTCCATGTCGAACACGAAGCCCCGCGCGTGCCGCAGCCTGGCCAGCGGATCATCAACGCGCATGGCCGGGCCCCCGCAGCTCCAGCCGGAAGCCGGGCTTGTCCACCACCAGCCGCCCCGCCGGCGGCCGGGAGCCGAGCTCGCGCAGCAGCCGCAGGACCGGCTGCACCTCCGGGTGGTAGTGCCGGGCGGCGGGCGCGGCGGCCAGCATCGCGTCGACCTCCTCGCCCGGCATCCCGAACCGCAGCAGCAGTTCCTCATCGGTGATCCCGCGCGGCAGCCGCTGCCGCAGCTCGGCCACGGACGCCGGCGGCGGCTCGGCGGCCAGCTCGCGGGCCCGCGGCCGGTCCAGGATGCGGTCGAGCACCCACGGCTCGACGTCGGCCGTCGGCTTGCCGAAGCTGCCCAGCACGTACCTGATCACCTGGTCCGGAACCACCTCGTACCGGTTTTCGCTGACCACGTTGGCCAGTGCCTGCCCCATCACCATCTGCGGGAACGGCGTGACCATGATCGGGTAGCCGAGCTCGGCCCGGACCTGGGTCACCTCCTCGATGACCGCCTCGAACCGGTCCTCCAGCCCGATCTCGGCCAGCTGCCGCCGCAGTGTGGTCAGCACGCCGCCCGCAAGCTGGTGCCGGGCGAACGCCGCGTCGAACGGCCGGGGCTGCCCGGACGGCAGCGTTTCGGCGGCCGCGAGCCGGTCGAAGTACCGGGCCGCGCGGGCCAGCAGCCGGTCGTCCACGTTCACCGTGTGTCCCAGCTCGCGCAGGTTCGCCACCGTGCGTTCGGCGTCGGGCAGCGAAGACCCGTCGGCCAGCGCCCCGCAGGCCACCTGCAGCACCTCCACGCCCAGGTCCGGCGCGGCCAGGTAGACCAGCGGGGACAGCCCGATCGTGCAGTGCGCGTGCAGCTCCAGCGGCTTGCCGGCCAGCCGCGCCCGCACCGCGGGGATCAGCGTGCGGGCCCGCTCCGGGGTCAGCAGCCCGGCCGGGTCCTTGATGTAGGCGCGGTCGATGTCCCGCGACGCGGCCGCCTGCCCGGCGATCCCGGCGTAGAACGCGTCGTCGTGGACGGCCGAGATCGTGTACGTCAGCGCCGCGATGATCTCGGTCCCGCCGGCCTGGCGGATCATCCGCGCGGTGGCCAGCACCGCGCTCATGTCGTGCGTCGGATCGAGCACCACGAACCGCGAGATCCCGGCCGCGACCAGCCGCTGGTAGACCAGCCGCATCACGTCCGGATGGGCCCGCTCCCAGGAGATGAAGCGGAACCCGGTCCCGATGAACTGCAGCGGCGTGTCCGGCATCGCGGCCCGGGTGAGCCGGATCCGGTGCCACGGATCCTCCCGGTGGTTCCGCACCGCCACCCCCATGGCCGTACTCGAGCAGAAGTCCAGCGCCCGGAACCCCACCCGGTTCAGCACCGGCGCGATCTGGGCGATGTGCGCCGTCCGCAGCCCGGTAGCACTCCACAAACTCTGGTTCCCGTCCCGCAACGACACGTCCACCAGCTGTACCTCACCCACCACCTCCACCCCCCTCAGTCCAACCCCGCTCCACCCCAGCCCCGCCCCGCCCCAGCCAGCGCCCCAGGTACCCCGCGTCCACCCCGCCCGCCGTAAACTCCTGGTCGTCGACCATGCTCGATAGCATCGGCAAGGTGGTCGCTATCCCGCTCACCTGGCACCGGGCCAGCGCACCGCGCAGCCGGGCCAGCGCCTGCGCCCGGTCCGCGCCGCTGACCACGAGCTTGGCCAGCAGGCTGTCGTACTGCGGCGGCACGGCCGAACCCGCCTGGATGTGCGTGTCGACCCGGATGCCAGGTCCGGCCGGGAACACCGCGCTGGTCACGGTCCCTGGACTGGGCCGGAAAGCCTCCGCCGGGTCTTCGGCGTTGATCCGGCACTCGATCGCGTGGCCGCGGACGGCCACGCCGGCCTGGGATAGCCTCAGTCCGCGCCCTTCCGCGATCGCGATCTGCTCCGCGACCAGGTCCAGGCCGGTGACCGCCTCGGTCACCGGGTGCTCGACCTGGATCCGGGCGTTCAGCTCGAGGAACCAGAATGCTCCCCGTCGCGTGTCGACCAGGAACTCGACGGTTCCCAGGCCCTGGTACTTCAGGTGCAGGCCGAGGGCGACCGCCGCCACCCGCATGCTGACCCGCAGCGTCTCGCCGAGCAGCGGCGCCGGCGCCTCCTCGACCAGTTTCTGGTACCGCCGCTGCACCGAGCAGTCCCGGTCACCGAGGTGGATCACGTTCCGGCCGTCGCCCAGCAACTGCACCTCGACGTGCCGGGCGGGGGAGACGTAGCGCTCCAGGTACACCCGCGGGTCGCCGAACGCCGCCTGCGCCTCGGCGCTGGCCACCGCGACCGCCTGCTCGAGGTCGCCGGCGTCGCGGACCACCCGCAGCCCCCGCCCGCCGCCACCGCCGGCCGCCTTGACCAGTACCGGGTACCCGATCCGCCCCGCCAGCGCGCCCGCGCCGGCTGGCTCGGCCGGCCCGCCGGGCAGCACCGGCAGCCCCGCCGCGACCGCGTGCGCCCGGGCCGCCAGCTTGTCCCCGGCCGCCCCCAGCACCTCGGCGCCGGGTCCGATGAACACGATCCCGGCCGCCTCGCAGGCCCGCGCCAGCCGCGGGTTCTCGGCCAGGAACCCGTATCCGGGATGGATCGCGTCCGCTCCCGCCGCGACCGCCGCGGCGGTGACCGCCTCGACGCTGAGGTAGGTCTCGGCCAGTCCTCCCGGCCCGATTCTGATCGTCCGGTCGGCCATCCTGGCCGGCACCGCGTTTGCGTCCGCGTCGGAGACCGCGAGCACGCTCTCGATGCCGAGCCGCCGGCAGGTCCTGATGACCCGGACGGCGATCTCGCCACGGTTGGCGATCAGCACCCGCCGGATGGCAGGCACTAGTCCGCCCTGATGCTCAGCAGCGTGGCCCCGCGGTCGGCGAACTCGCCGTTCCCCAGGCAGATCTCG
Source organism: uncultured Actinomycetes bacterium (assembly GCA_963822765.1). Taxonomy (GTDB): domain Bacteria; phylum Actinomycetota; class Actinomycetes; order Streptosporangiales; family Streptosporangiaceae; genus Palsa-504. The sequence goes on from CAWGJL010000016.1 coordinate 92,359, forward strand.
GCCACCGTGCCGGCCGTGCCCGCGCTCACCGAGTTGAACAGCTTCATGGTCTCCACGATCCCGACCACCGTGTCCGCCCCGACCCGGCTCCCCACCTCCACGAACGGTGCCGCCCCCGGCCGCGGCGCCCGGTAGAACGTCCCCGGCAGCGGCGCCCGCACCGCCACCAGCTCCGCACCCGTTGTTTGCAGCGCACCGCCTGGCGGAGCAACGTCGGCCACGGTCGGTACAACCCGGGTCTCAACGGCCTGCGTCCACCCGTCCGGAGTGCGCCGCAGTGTCAGCCGGAAGCGAGGGGTCTGCAGGTCGAGTTCGTCGTAGGGCAGCGAGTCCAGCAGCGCCAGGATGTCGGCGACGTCCTCATTGGTCAGGTCCATTACAGCGGTTTCTCCAGCCAGGCCAGGATGTGGTCGCTGGCGCGGGGTTTAGGGGTGGCCAGGGGAGGTCGCTCCCGGGCCGCCCAGACCGTCTCCGGACGGCTCTGCAGCACCCTGATCCGGTCCGCGGGGTCGCCGTGCATCGGCGGGCAGGCCGGGTCATCGCCGACCAGCGCCCACTCGATGTCCTGCGGCGCGCCGTAGTGCTCCTCGACTCGTTGCCCGATCGCGGCCAGCGCCCGGGCCTCGTCGTCGGTCAGGCAGGGCCGGCCGCGCAGCGCGACAGGCATGGCCGAGGCGCAGATCCCCGGTTCGTTCGGCCGAAAAGTATGCAGCCTGAGCTTGGCACCGGTCCGCCGCCCGGTGATCTCGCCGGTCACCTTGCTGACCGTGAAGGAGTCCGGGGTCACCTCCCCGGCCACCAGGGCCGAGCCGAGGCCCCAGGTGCCCTCGATGGCTACCACCGAACGGTCGCCGGTGACCGGGCTGCGGGTGAACATCACCCCGGCCGCGCGCGGCCGGAGCATGCGCTGCACGACCACGCCCATGGCCAGCCCGTCCTCCGGCAGCCGCAGACGGCGCCGGTAGGCGACCGACTCGTCGTTGTACAGGCTGGCCCAGCACTTGCGCACCGCGTCGAGCACCCCGGCCGCGCCGCGCACGGCCAGGAAGGTGTCCTGCAGCCCGGCGAAGCTGGCGCCCGCGGAATCCTCCATGGTCGCGCTCGACCGTACCGCCACCGGCACGGCCGGGCCGCCGGCGGACAACTCCTCGTACGCCTGCGTGACCTGGGCCGCCACCTCCGGCGGCGGCGCGGTAGCGACGATCCGCGAGCGCGCCCCGGCCGCCACCCGCGCGATGGCCGGCACGTCCGAAGCAGACAGCGACGCGACCGAGCCCACCAGCGACCCGGACGGATCGACCGTGGCCAGCATCTGCCCGAACGCCAGCGTCGTCACCACGTAACCAGGCGGGACCGGAATCCCCGCCCGGATCAACTCGCCCAGGCCCGCCGCCTTGCCGCCACCAAAACCCGCAGCACCCGCCTGCGCGAGGCCACGGACAAGCGGGCCATTCACCCGATGACCTGGACGGTCCCGCGGTCGCCGTCGACCCGTATCCGCTGGCCGGTGCTGATCCGCTTGGTCGCGTCGCCGGTGCCGACCACGGCCGGCATGCCGTACTCCCGGGCCACGATCGCCGCGTGCGACATCGACCCGCCGATGTCCGAGACCGCCGCCTTGATCTTGCCGAACACCGGCGCCCAGCTCGGCGCGGTCACCGGGCAGACCAGGATCTCCCCGTCGCGGATGTCGCCGATCTGGTTCACGTCGGTCAGCACCCGGGCGGGGCCCTCGACCACGCCGGACGACGCGCCGAACCCCCTGATCTCGTCCGAGGACGGTGAGAGCCACGCCTCGATCCGCTCCTGGGTCACGCCCCACAGCATGCGCACGGCAGGATCGTTCAACGCGGTGGGGACCGGCCCGAGCGCGGGCGGCGGCGACCAGTCCCGCAGCGCAGCGAGCATCCGCTTGCGCGAGGCCACGATCGGCTTCCAGTAAGCGCCGCCCAGCGGCGGGCCGCCCGCGGCCCAGGCCAGCATGACGTCCGACAGCGCCTGGTCGACCTCGGTGTGGTGCAGCTGGAACACGTCCTCGGCCTCGGCCAGCACCCCGAACCGGGCCAGCAGCGCGCCGAACTCGCGGATCTTGCCGAAGAACTGCGTGGTGAACCAGTGCTCGCAGTAGAACTTGTGGTCCTCCACGAACGGGAACACCCGGCGGCACAGTCCCAGCATCTGGTCGAACGCCGCCTGTTCTTCCGGGGAGGTCAGCAGCGAACGGTACGCGGAGGCAAGACGGTCCCGCTCGGCTCGCAGCTTCTCGGTGGGACGCGAAGCCAGTGAACCGGACCGCACCTGGGCCACGTACCGGGGCAGCGCCGTGAACGGGACGGTCAGGTCATCGGCCCAGCTGCGGTGGTGATGATAGAAACCGTCGCCGGTGGAGACGTTGAACCACGGCTCGCGTGCTTCCTCGAAGGCCGCCAGCCACCGCTTACCGCCCTCGCCGCGCGAGGCCAGAGCGTCAAGCACGACCGACGGCGAGCAGCCCTCGGTGAACAGGTCGTCCACCCCGGTCTCGACCGCCAGCCGGGCCAGCCCCCGCAGCTCGTCGTCGGGCCGGTACATGATCACGTCGATGCCGGCCACCATCCGGGCCGCGGTCTGGTCGCTGATCTCCGGCCAGGCCTGCTTGCAGAACTGGAAGAACACCACGTACGCGCCGTAGCCCAGCATCAGCATCTCGGTGTGGTGGTGCCACATCTTGGAGAACAGGTCGATGCACTTGTGGAAGTTCTCCCGCACGAAATGGTTCTGGGCCACACCGCGGGCCTCGAAAACCACCGACGCGTCCTCAAACTCCGGCAGCGATGGCACGGTCACCGACTCGATCGAGTCGATCAGGGCCCGCATCCGGACCTTCCACCCCTCGTAAAGGGAATCCCAGTTCTCGTAGTAGTAGCCGGCCCGCTCGCCGAAGATCGCCGCGCGGCGCCCGATCTCGGCTTGGTCGAGAACCGGGATGGCGGTGATGTAGACCCGCCCGTTGACGATCCGGTGCTCGATGCCGAGCGTGGTCGGGAAGACGAACACCCGGGCCGTGTTCGCCCCGATCGCGCTGTACGGTACTTCCGCGGTGATCGTGTCGAAGGCCGGCATCGGCTCCGGGAAGTGCATGGAGTTGTAGAACCAGAAGCGCTGGTCGTCCTCGGGCTGGAAGCGGGTGAAGTACGGGTACATGGACCGCCAGTCCTGCGCCCCGGGCGCGTCGGCGATTTCCGACGGGAGCGGGAACCTCGCGGCATCGTCAGTCCCGTCCATCGCGCCCTCCTCAGCCGGCCACGGCGACCGCGGCCACCGCACACGCCCGCGCACCTCTGCGCAGGTCCGCACCGCCGAAGCTGCCATAGCCTGCCAGGCGGATCAATGGCGGATCCAACCATTTCGGTCCGCCCGATCTTGGGCCATCCACCAAGGCGACGCCGGGCATGGAAAATGGACTAGTAGGCACGACGGTCAGGAGCGCAGCAGACATGCCCCGCAGCGGTAATGCTTCGGATTGGCAGGACCGCCTGGCCGCGCAACGCCAGGAAGCCGAGCAGCTGGCGGCGGGAACGCAGACAGCAGATAAGGGACCGGGAGAAGGCCCGCCAGCAGGAGCATCTCGAATGCGCGGCGCACCGGCCCCCGCTGGCTGCGGCATCTTCACGGCGACAGGCGCACTCGGCGCGACGTTGACGGCCTGGAAGTGGTGCTGGCGGGCGCGCGGCAGCGGGATGCGGCGGGGACCCCGGCGGCCGGTCACCGGGTGCTGTGCGCGGCAGCCGCCGCGGACGTAGGGCTCGCGTCCGAAGGACGCGGCGAAGCTGCCGCCCCGCAACGGCGAGTCCCCCGATTGAACCCCGGCCGCCTACAGCGGGTCACCCTGGCCGCTCTCTCCCTCCGACTACTCGCGTCCCTTCCTCGCTGCTCCACAGCCCCGGCCGTCAGGCATGGCGCGCCGGAGGTGCGCCCTTGAAGCCGTAAAGAAAGTTGTAACAGTTCCTGTTCGGGCGGTTGTGATCAAGGTCATTTCTGGTCATGATGGCCGCATGGTTGCCGCAGCGGTCTTCTTCGTTCTCCTCGTTTTTTTACGGCGCGGTTCGTCACGGGTGGCAGAGGTTTGCTGATCGGGCGGCTCGCTGGCATCCTTGCGATTTACATCCTTCTGTGGCTGTTCATCGCGATATCGAGCCCGACTACCGCTTCCGGTCTCGCCCGGTTCTTCGCTGGTGGCGTATCCGGGGCCATTACAGGCCTGGTCCATTTTCTGAATGACGTGTTCGGATCACACTAACGACCTTCAATAGCGGGGGTTACTGGGCCTGGTCACCCCGCACGCGGTGTGCTATGCCGCAGGGCGCTCGACATCTGGCTCGCTTGATCCGCAGAAGCTTCCAAGGCTGCCGAGACTCCGCCGCATCTGGCCGCCCTGATTGACCCGGATGACCCCGATGGCCTTCGCGATGCCTACGGTTGGCGAAGCGACAAGCTGGAGGAACATCTGTTGACGGATGTCCAGTTCAGTATGCTTCGTCACCCTTTGTATCGCTCGGACCAGCATGGGCGTTATACAAATATATGCGTGGACAGTTCGGAAGACACACGATTTATCCTAATTCATGCCGGAATCAACTACTACGGGCAGAGCAACATTTGTCTGCTAGAAACAAAGGTCCTGACGGTCTCCCCATCGTTACCATATCGCAAGATTAATCTGTCATACCTTCGGTTGGCTTACGCGTCTTACAGGCATTAACAGCCACATCAAGCGGAATGCGGCCAATGCCATCACCTATGCAGATTATTGATCTGCTGCGGAAATAGAAACTATGAGAGGGTTAAGTGTCGATTATCCTTATGAATCAAATATCATCACTAGCCCGCCTGTAGCTACCGATGACAACCAGGCGGTCAATTGCCCTGATCCTGTCGCCCGTTGGCTTGTTGCTTATCTCTGCAGCCAGGCTAATCATCGTCGCGAACTTCAATACGACGACAGCCGTAACGATCGCCTCGTCCGGCGGATTCGTTAACACCCTGCTAGGCACGGTTATACCGTTGATCCCTGTCTTCATGCCTTACGTGGCGCTCCTTCTGCTGCTCACCCGGCACTTTCTCCTTAGCATAATGACCTTCATATTCGCGGCATTTATCTCTCCCACCTCTATAACGGCGGCCGAGGGTCTCCGTGTTGCAGAAGCATACTGGAATCGAACGGTCGCCGTATTTCACAACTATCGAACAATACCCCTGGTAATTTTGATAATAATCTTTATCGCTGTTTGGATCTATAACAGAAGTTTTGTTGAAGGATTGAGCATTATCGTCGTGATGGTTGCAGCACTTACGCTCGTGATCGCGATACCGAACCCATATTTTCCATTGCCGGTGCGCTTGGCGAGTAACAATGAACATCATCTAGTCGCCCGCGTGTCCTCCGGGGCTTTCGGATACTCTGGGCTCGACATACTAGTGGCCCTGGGCATACTGGCTATTGTATTCATTGTATATACCGCCGCTACAGCGTCAAGCCCGGAGGTTGGGCTACTAGATGGCTTTTCCTGGCTGCTAACCTCCGTAGTGGCTCTGATCGCCGCCATTGCCTTCTTTCCGTACCTTCATTTTATATATCCGGTTCCGCAAAATCGTGGTTACTATGCTGAAGCCGCACACGCGATGTGGTTGAACGCGGAACGGATCGAACTGGATACTCACCTTGTCTATTATGGCTACGTTTTAACATCCGATGACCAGTGGTTTACCGTGTTGCTGGTCAACAGCAGACTTATTGCCTATCTTCCCGCCAATGAAATCGTTGGCAGGTCTGTCTGCCAGCCTGGGATGCAAGGTCAATCCAACCAGTCCCCGCCCCTAATCCCTTGGCTCTATCACCGACCTCGAAGCCTTCGGTCCTGTGCACGCGAGGACGAGATCGCGTTGATTACTGCATTTCTATCAAGCGGTCAGTCACTCAGAGCGATATCCTCAATAACACACACCGAGCCAGAACGCATCATTTTTCTCACTAACCGACATCTTCATGAAAAGCTTTCTGCTGCGCTGCGCGCATACGAATGCAGGCATGATTGGGATGCGCCAACCCCTGTAGGGCAGCGCTTCTACTACTATCCAAGACTCGCTCCTTACTAAGAAGTTGATAGTTGTAAACCAACATGCCTCTGACACGGCAGCCGTAGATCGTGATCTGTTGGAGCGTCCTCGTTGGTCAGCGGGACGGGTGGCCTCTGGCATGGCCCGGCCGCCGCAATCATGATCGTCTGTGACAACAAAGCAGGACGCGGCGACCGTGGAGGCAACCGTAGCGCAACAAGTGTGGCGGGACGGCTTAGGGGAGAGGGCGGGCCTGGTGGCCAGATGCTTCCCGCGCCGCGAGACGCGCGCGATGCTGATGGGTGTGGCGCAGGCGAACTGCTGGACGCTGGCCGAAGCCCTCGGTCACGGCGACTCGCACCGCCTCCAGAACTTCCTGGCCCATGCGGTGTGGAACCACGATGCCGTGCGCGACCGGACGGCCCGGTGGGTCGCACATCAACTCGCTGATGACCAGGCGGTATTGGTGGTGGACGAGACGGGCGACGAGAAGTCGTCCACGGACGGGGGCCGACGCCGGGCGCCAGTACTGCGGCGTGCTGGGCGCCCAGGACCAGGGCGGCTCCAGCTACGACATCATCGACCTCACCGCCGACCCACCTCGCCTCGACAGAAAGTACGTGCGGGACGAGGCGCTGCAAGCCCGGCAGCTCACCGAGACGCTCGCCATCTTCGACGACGCGAAGGTCGACGGCGCCTTCGTCCACACGTTCATCCAGCCGCTCAACGAGTACAACGCCGACCCGAGGTTCGACTTCGACATGGCCAGCTACAGCCTGGTCAAGAGCTACGGGACCCGGATTGGCGGCCTGGCCGCGCAGTTCCCTGGCATCCCCCTGGGACCTGACCCGTCCGGTACGGCCTACCCCGGCCTGTCCTGGCAGCCCAAGGAGTCATTTCACGCCGTCGCCACCTACTACGACGAAAAGCCCTAGGCCAGCCGCCGCTCGGCGGCCCACCGGGTCAGCTGGTGCCGCGACGACAGCTGCAGCTTGCGCAGCACCGACGATACGTGCGACTCGACCGTCTTGACCGAGATGTACAGCTCGCGCGCGATCTCCTTGTACGTGTAGCCCTGCGCGATCAGCCGCAGCACCTCCCGCTCCCGCGAGGTCAGCTGGTCAAGCTCCGGATCGAACGACGGCTTGACCCCCGCCGGGGAAGAGTCAGCGGCGAACGCGTCCAGCACGAACCCGGCCAGCCGGTGCGAGAACACCGCGTCGCCCGCCGCCACCCGCTGGATCGCATCGGCCAGCTCAGCGGTGGAAATGGTCTTCGTCACGTACCCGCGCGCGCCCGCCCGGATCACCGCGATCACGTCCTCGGGCGCGTCCGACGCGGACAGCGCCAGGAAGCGAACGGACGGGAACAAAGGCTTGATCGCCTCGATCACGGCCTGCCCGCCGCCGCCCGGCAGGTGCACGTCGAGCAGCACCACCTCGGGCTGCACCGACGTGATCAGGTCGATCGCGGGCTGCACGTCGTCCGCCTCGCCGAGCACCTCGACCCGCCGGCCAAGCTCGGACCGCACCCCGGACCGGAACAGCCCGTGGTCATCCACCAGCACCACCCGCGGCGTGCCGCTCACGACGCACCCCCCGAACGAGCCGGGGCGGCCGCGGGCCGCGCGATCCGAAGCGTCACCTTGGTTCCCTCACCTTCCGCGCTCACCACGTCCGCCGTCCCGCCGCGCCGGGCCATCCGCCCGTACACGGACTCGGCCAGCCCCTTGCGGTCCGCGGGCACCGAGGAAGGGTCGAAGCCCTTCCCGCGGTCCCGGACGACCAGAGACACCGAGTCCGGCTCGACCTCGGCGAACAGCGAGATCACCCCGGCCCCGGACCATTTCGCCGCGTTGACGGTGGCCTCCCGGGCCGCGGCCAGCAGCGCGTTCAGGTTCTCGTCCAGCTCGCAGTCCCCGACCGTCACCGCCTCGACCGGGACCCCGTACCGGGACTCCACGTCTTGCTGGATCTGCCGGACGCCCGCGGCGAACGTCATGTCGGCCTCGGCCTCGCCCGGCGCGCGCCCCTCGAACAGCCAGGACCGCAGCTCCCGTTCCTGCATCCGCGCCAGCCACACGACCTTCTGCGGGTCGTCCGCGCGCCGCTGGATCAGGGCCAGCGTCTGCAGCACCGAGTCGTGCACCCGGGCCGAGATGTCGGCCCGTTCCTCGGCCCGGACCTTGGCCTGGCGCTCCAGCACCAGGTCCCGCGCGATCCGCAGCCACCACGGCCCGAGCAGCACCACGATGCCGGCGATGACCAGCACCACTCCGCCGAGCGGGCGCAGTAGCGCCAGGCTCTCCCTGGCCGAGGCCAGCCACCCCGCGCCGGCGAACACCAGCGCTCCGGCGAGCGCCACCCGGATCACCGCCCGGCGCCCGGGCCGGCCCCGGCCGGGCCCGACGCCCGCCGCGCTCAGCGGCTCGACCAGCCGGCGCAGCGTGGCCTGCTCGTCCGGCGAGGCGTTCCGCCAGATCAGGGCCAGCCCCGCCACGGTCACCGTCTGCGGCCACGCCCAGCCGGCGAACCAGCCGTCGTTGAATACGCCGCCCACCAGCAGCACCAGCGCCAGCAGCGTGGCCAGGCCCGCCGCGAGCGCGATGCCCGCCGAGTCCGACCGGGCCCGGCTGCCGATGTTCGTGTCCTCGCCCGCGGCCGGGATCAGCAGCCACCCGACCACGTAGAACGGCACGCAGAACCCGCCACTGACCAGGGCGATCAGCACGAAGACGATCCGCACGGTGGTGACGTTGACGCCCCTCCAGGCCGCCACGCCGGAGGCCACGCCGCCGGCCAGCCGGTCCGCCGTGTCCCGCCGCAGCGGTCCGCCGTTCCCCCGGTGCCGCATCCAGAACGGCCCGCGGTGCCGGCGCCCGAACGGCCCGTGCGGCCCCCACGGGCCGAACTGGTCGCGTCCGCGCTGCCAGGGTGCCGGATCCTCCATGCCATCCATCATCGCTCCCCGTACGCGCGCGTGGGTATAGGGACCAACCCTGACCCGACCCCTACTCCGGCCGGAATGGATCAGGGTCGGATCAGGGATCATCCCCGATGCGCGGCCCCGGCCCGGGGACGCAATCTAGGGCCATGAACACGAGCACCGTGAACCCAGAAGACACCACCACCACCGAATCCGAGCGGAACACCCAGCCCGCTCCGGAGCACGCCCTCCTCCGCCGGTCCTACACCGACCGCATGCTGGGCGGCGTGGCCGGGGGCCTGGCCCGCTACTTCAACGTCGACCCGATGATCGTCCGGATCGCGTTCGTCGTCCTGACCATCGTCGGCGGCGCGGGCATCCCGCTCTACCTGGCCGGCCTGCTGCTGATCCCCGACGAGGGCAGCGACCAGTCCATCGCCAGCGCCCTCATCGAGTCCCTCGCCAGGAGGTAGCACCATGTCGTCGCAGCGCACCAATACCCTCGGCGGCTTCTCCCCGCTGTTCCGGGGCATGTACTCCGACCAGCACCTGCGCGTCTCGGACGCCGAGCGGCAGACCGTGACCGACCGGCTGTCCGAGCACTTCGCGGACGGCCGGCTTGACCAGGCCGAGTTCGACGACCGGGTCGGGCGGGCCATGAACGCCAAGACCCGGGGCGACCTGAGCGGCCTGTTCTCCGACCTGCCGGAAACAGGGGCTCCGGCAGTCGCGGACCACGCCCGCGGCCGGCGGCGCCGTCACCCCGTGCTGGTCTTCGTGCTGCTCGTCCTGTTCATCATGGCGACCGCGCACGCGGTGCTGTGGGCGACCCTGCCCTGGCTGTGGGTGGCGTTTCTCGGCCTCGCCCTGTTGTTCGTCACCGGCACGGTCGGCCGGCACCGCCCGCACCAGGACCGTGAAAACCTTTAAAACATTTTGGCCGAACGGAACGTGGTTCCACCCCCGCGACCTGCACAGGAGCGCCCCGGGGCGGGACCGCGTTCGCGTTCACGCCGTGGGTCTTGCCTGACGGGCCGGCAGGCCGCAGCATAGGGGTATGGAGCCTGGGCCGGCCATCCCGCCACCGCCCGGTACCACGCTGTCCGGCACCGAGATCCCGCCGCCGCCCGGCACCACGCTGCCCGGCACCAAGATCCCGCCGCCGCCCAGCACCGCGGTCTCGTGCTCGGCCATCCCGCCGCCGCCGGTCACCGCGCTGTCCTGCACCGCGATCTCGATCGCGCCCAGTACCGCGCTTGACTGCTCGGCCATCCCGGTGGCGCCCAGCACCAACCTGTCCCGGTCCGCGATACCGTCGCCACCCAGCACGGCCGTCTCGTGCTCGGCCATCCCGCCGCCGCCCAGCACCAAGCTGACCTGCTCAGCTATCCCGCCGCCGCCCAGCACGGCGGTCTTGTGCTCGGCCATCCCGCCGCCGCCGCCGACCGGACGGCAGCCGAGCCACCCGCAGCCCGCGAGCTGACGCCGCTCAGATCCCGCCCGCCAGCTCCGAGCTCCACACCACGAGCTTGGTCAGGTCGCCGCGGAACAGGTCCCGCGCGAATTCCAGCGGCTCGCCGGACCGGGCGTACGCGGTCCGCTCGACCAGCATCAGCGGCGCGCCCACGTCAACCTCGAGCGCCTCGGCCTCGCGCACCCCGGCCGTCACCGCCTCCAGGCTCTCCCGGGCCCGGTGCGGCCGCAGCCCGTACCTGACCTCGAGCAGCTCGTACAGCGAGCCGTCCAGCCGGCCGTCAAGCAGTCCGGGGAACCGCTCGGCCGGGAACAGCGAGTGTTCCAGCACCATGGGCAGGCCGTCGGCCAGCCGGATCCGCCTGATCTCGTACGCCTGGCCGTCCGCGCCGACCTGCAGCGCCGCCCCGGCGGCCGGGCCCGCCGGGCGCACGGTGGCGGACAGCACCCGGGCCCCGGCCACCATCCCGTGCCTGCGCAGCTGCTCGGAGAACCCGGCCAGCGTGGTCAGGTCCTGCTCCAGTTTGGGCGCGGCCACGAACGTCCCGCCGTGCCGCCCCATGGTCCGCGAGACCAGGCCGCGGCGGCCCAGTTCGGCCAGCGCGTGCCGCAGCGTCATCCGGCTGACCCCGAACCACGCGGCCAGGTCGTGCTCGGTCGGCAGCCGGTCGCCAGGTACCAGCGCGCCGGCCGCGATCTGGCCCGCCAGCCAGTCCTCGATCTGCCCGTGCACGGTGGTGCCCGGCCCGCGGACGATCTCCGGCGGCTGCCGGGCGCCGGTGCGCAGCGCGGGGCGGACCCGACGGCGCCCGCCCGCTGGCTGCCCGGTGCTGGGCTGCGGGGTCATGCCGGGATCAAGCAGCCGCCGCCCCGGAGCCGCCTGCGGCCGCCTCGACCGGGTCGTCGTCGGGTGGCGCGGTCACCGGCGCGAACGCCTTGGTCCGCCCGACCGCCAGGTAGTAGATGGCCCCGACCAGCGCGATGAAGACCACCACGGTCCACAGGATCGGGATCCCGTCCAGGAAGTTCAGCTTGAGCAGCCCGCCTTCCTGGTTGGGCTTGGGGTTGCTGGCTAGCCGCGGCCAGGCGAAGTTGACCAGCATGGCCCCGCCGTACAGCAGAGCGACGACGTTGACCAGCAGGCCCCAGCGGCCCAGCCGGAACGGCGCGCGCGTCCTCGGCCAGCCGCGGACGCGCGCGCGCATGATCACGATATTGCCCAGGAAGTAGCTCAGGTAGATCATGCCGGTGGCCGCGATGGCGATGATCGCGACCCCCGAGTACTGGTAGAAGGGGATCGCGGCGATCGCCGCGACCGCGACGCAGCTCCACACCGGGGTGTGCAGGCTGGGGGAGACCCTGGACAGGAACTTGGACCCCGGCAGCTGGTTATCCCGCGACATCCCGAAGCACAGTCGGATCGTCGCGGCCAGGATCGACAGGCAGCAGACAAAGATCGCCGCGGAGACCACGAACAGGTAAAGGGTGGCGAAGCCGGTAGAGAAGTTGGCCTCGATGACCTGCGCCGGGCTCCAGCCGAGGCCCGAGGTGGCGGTTTTCAGGTTCGGGATCGCCACCAGCGCGCCCAGCAGGAACACGCCGCCGATGATGAACGCGCCAATTACCGAGTACAGCACCGCCTTGGGCGCGGCCCGGCGCGGGTCCTTGGTCTCCTCGGACAGCGTCGAGGCGGTGTCGAAGCCATAGATCACAAAGAGGCTCATGAACATCGCGGCCAGGAACGAGGCCGGCTCGACACGGAAGCCCGCGCTGTTGGTCACCACGTGAAAGCCCTGGTGGTTGTGGAACGCCATCAGCACGATCGCGAATACGAACATGCCGAGGATCTCGAACACCACGCCAGTGTTGTTGATGAGCGCGACCAGCCGGACCCCGTAGATGTTCAGGATCGTGATCACGACCAGCGTGATCAGCGCCACGACCAGCTGGGTGTTCAGGCTGCCCGCGTTCAGCGAGTGCCAGCCGAGCCCGTTCAGCGCGGGGATCAACGCCAGCGGCAGCGTGGCCACCACCGCGGCGACGGTCAGGATGCCGGCGAACAGGTAGATCCACCCGGTGAACCACGAATACGAGCGGCTGGCCATGAACTTGGTCCACTGGAAGACCGAACCCGCCACCGGGTAGTGGCTGGACACCTCGGCGAAGTTCAGCGCCACGATGAACTGCCCGAGCGCGACCACCGGCCAGGTCCAGATGAACACCCCGCCGAGGGTGGTCAGGCCCAGCGCGAACAGCGTGAAGATCCCGGTCGACGGCGAGATGTAGCTGAACGCGACCGCGAACGAGCTGAACAGCCCGAGCGAGCGCTTGAGTTCCTGCTTGTAGCCGAACCGGGCCAGGTCGGCGGAGTCCCGCTCCTGCCCGCCGGAAACCTCGGTGCCAGTGCTCATCTGGGGGACCTCCCCTTGCGACCGACGGACGCTCGTTTGAGCGCTAAATGTACGACCGCAACCCTTTACTGTCTAGACCCATAAACGGCAAAGCATTACCGTGGCCCCGTGACGCCCTCAGGGTCTAGACCGGAACTCGACGCGCTCCTCGACCAGACCGTTTCCCTGGCCGCCCGGCCGCGCACCGTGGAGGAACTGCCCGGCGGCCTGACCAACCGCAACTACAAGGTCAGCACGCCGGACGGGACCTTCGTCGCGCGCCTGGCCTCGGGCGGCACCGAGCTGCTGGCCATCGACCGGGACTGCGAGTACCGGAACTCGGTGGCCGCGGCCGCCGCCGGGGCCGGGGCGCCGGTCATCGAGTACCGCCCCGCCGACCGCCTGCTGGTCCTGCGCTTCATCGAGGGGCGGACGCTGGACGCCGCCGACGTCGCCGCCGGGCCGAACCTCCCGCGCATCGCGGCGGCCTGCCGCCGGCTGCACGCGGGCGCCCGGTTCGGCAACGACTTCGACATGTTCGACATCCAGCGCGGGTACCGGGCCGTGGCCCGCGAGCACGGCTTCCGCGTCCCGGCCGGCTACGACGACCTGCTCCCGCCGTTCGCCGCGGCCCGCAACGCGCTCGCGGTCCGGGCCGCCGCGACCGTCCCCTGCCACAACGACCTGCTCGCCGCCAACTTCATCGACGACGGGGACCGGATCTGGCTCATCGACTACGAGCTGTCCGGCAACAACGACCCCTGCTTCGAGCTGGGCAACATCGCGTCCGAGTCTCGCCTTGATGCCAATGCCCTGGCCGCGCTGGTCACCGCGTACTACGGCCGTCCCCGGCGCGCCATGATCGCCAGGGCCCGGCTGTTCGGCCTGGTCAGCATGTACGGGTGGACGTTGTGGGGCGCGATCCAGAACGGCGCAAGCCCGATCGAGTACGACTTCTGGTCCTGGGCCATGGAACGCTTCGAGGGCGCCGCCGCCGGCTTCACCGCCCCCGGCTTCCCCGCCCTGCTCGAGGAGGTCCAGCTCGATGACTGAGGATCTACCCCAACGCGCACGCGTGGTGATCATCGGCGGGGGAGTTATCGGCACCAGCGTCGCCTACCACCTGGCCCGCCTGGGCTGGACCGATGTGCTCCTGCTCGAGCAGGGCCAGCTGTCCTGCGGCACCACCTGGCACGCGGCCGGCCTGGTCGGCCAGCTGCGCTCCTCGGAGAACGGCACCCGCCTGGTCCAGTACTCCACCGAGCTGTACGAGCGGCTGGAGGCCGAGACCGGCCTGAGCGCGGGATTCCGGCGCTGCGGCGGGGTCACCGTGGCCCGCACCGCGGACCGGATGACCTACCTGAAGCGGACCGCCGCCACCGCCGAGGCCTTCGAGCTGGAGTGCGAGCTGATCAGCCCGGAACGGGCCCGCGAGCTCTACCCGGTCATCCGCGCCGATGATCTCGTGGGAGCCCTCTGGCTCCCCGGCGACGGCAAGGCCAACCCCACCGACCTGACCTTCGCGCTGGCCCGCGGCGCCCGGGACCACGGCGTCACCATCCGCGAGCGAACCCGCGTCACCGGTGTCCTGACCAAGGACGGCGCGGTGGCCGGCGTCCGCACCGACGCCGGCGACGTCGAGGCCGAATTCGTGGTCAACTGCGCCGGCCAGTGGGCCAAGGCGGTCGGCGCGCTGGCCGGGGTGACCGTGCCGCTGCACTCGGCCGAGCACTTCTACGTGGTCACCGAGCAGGTCGACGGGGTGCACCGGGACCTGCCCGTGCTGCGTGACCAGGACGGCTACATCTACGTCAAGGAAGAGGTCGGCGGCCTGCTGGTCGGCGGTTTCGAGCCGGTGGCCAAGCCGTGGGTCTCGCCCGACGCGCTGCCCTACCCGTTCGAATTCCAGCTGCTCGAGGAGGACTGGGACCACTTCTCGATCCTGATGGAGAACGGGATCACCCGGATCCCGGCGCTCGCCGAGACCGGCATCAAGAAGTTCTACAACGGCCCGGAGAGTTTCACCCCGGACGGCCAGTTCATCCTGGGCGAGGCGGCGGAGCTGCGGAACTTCTTCGTGGCCGCGGGCTTCAACTCCTTCGGCATCGCGTCCGCGGGCGGCGCGGGCCGGGCGCTGGCGCAGTGGATCACCGAGGGCGAGCCGGGCATGGACCTGTCCGCGGTCGACATCCGGCGCTTCGCCGCCTTCAACGGCAACAGCCAGTGGCTGCACGACCGGGTCGGCGAGGTCCTGGGCCTGCACTACGCCATTCCATGGCCGAACCGCGAGCTCACCACCGCCCGGCCGTTCCGCCGGTCCCCGGCCTACCATCTGCTCCAGCAGGCCGGCGCCTGCTTCGGCGCCAAGATGGGCTGGGAGCGGGCCAACTTCTTCGCCCCGCGCGGTCAGGACCCGGTCATCGAGTACGCCTGGGGCCAGCAGAACTGGCAGCCCTACGCCAACGCCGAGCACCGCGCCGCGCGGACCGCGGTCGCCGTCTTCGACCAGACCAGCTTCTCCAAGTACCTGGTCACCGGGCCGGACGCCGAGCAGGTCCTGCAGTGGCTGTGCACCAACGACGTCGCGGTCGAGCCCGGCCGCACCGTCTACACCGGCATGCTCAACGCGCGCGGCACCTACGAGGCCGACATCACCGTCACCCGCCTGTCCGCCGAGGAGTTCCTCCTGGTCAGCAGCTCGGCCAGCACCGAACGCGACCAGGACCACATCCGCAGGCGGATCCCCGCGGGCGCGCACGCGTCGCTGGTCGACGTCACCTCCGGCTACGCCGTCTACGGCGTCATGGGCCCGCGCTCCCGGGACCTGCTGTCCCGCCTGTCCCGCGCCGACTTCGGCGACGAGGCGTTCCCGTTCGGCACCAGCCGCGAGATCGACCTGGGCTACGCCACCGTCCGCGCCACCCGGATCACCTACGTCGGCGAGCTCGGCTGGGAACTGTACGTCCGCCCCGACTTCGCCGTCGGCGTCTACCAGGACCTGATCGCCGCCGGCGCCGACCTCGGCCTGGCCAACGCCGGCTACTACGCGATCGAGTCGCTGCGCCTGGAAAAGGCCTACCGCGCCTTCGGCCGCGAGCTGACCCCGGACTACAACCCGGTCGAGGCCGGCCTGCTGTTCGCCTGCAAGCTCAAGACCGCGATCGGGTTCCTCGGCCGCGAAGCGGTCGAGAAGGCCCGCGCCGAGGGTTCCCCCCGCCGCCTGATCTCCCTCGTCCTCGACGATCCCGCCGCCATGATCTGGGGCGGCGAGCTAGTCCTGGCCGACGGCCAAGCCGTCGGCCAGGTCACCTCCGGCGCCTGGTGCGACACCCTAGCCACCTGCGCAGCCCTGGCCTACATCCGCCACCCCGCCGGCCTCCCCCTAACCCCCGACCACATCCGCAGCGCCCGCTACCAGATCAACGTAGGCGGCCACCTCCACCCCGCCACCCCCCACCTCCGCCCCCCCTTCGACCCCCCAAGCCTCCGCGTCCAAGGCCGCTACGACATCTAGCCTCCGTCAGCTCGCCGCCGAGGTGGGCTTACCAGCGCCGAACGGCTTCCAGGTCCGCGGCGTCGGTGCAGCCGGCGTCGGTGACGCCGTCGCGATCTGCGCCTGGTTGGCCGCCGCGCTCTCCTGGCTCTCCGGGGTTCTCGCCCGCTTCCCGCCGAACATGGCCTGGAGCTCGGTGAAGAACACGGTCTGCGGCTGCTTGAAGCTGTACCCGTTCCTGGCCATGCACGTGACCCAGGCGTGGGTGGCACGCCGCTGGCCTCGCTGCGCGCCAACGCCGAGCTCTACCAGCAGGGCGCGCTGCGCGGACCCGACGAGGTCGACGAGGTGATGGACCGGATCGTGCTGGAGACCCGGCGCATGGGCCGGCTGGTCGACGACATGCTGCGGCTGGCCCGCCTCGGCCAGCATCCCGGCCAGTCGTGCGAGCCGGTCGACATGACCGCCGTGGTCGCCGGGTGCGCGGAGCGGGCCCGGATCGCCGACCCCGCCCGGACCTGGCAGGTGCGGATCGCCGGCGGCCTGGCCACGGTCGGCGACGAGGAACTGCTGCGCCGCGCGGTCGACAACCTGCTGACGAACGTGCTCGTGCACACCCCGGCCGGCACCGCGGGCGTCATCAGCGCGTACCAGACCGGCGGCCAGGTCATCGTCGACGTCAGCGACGACGGTCCGGGCGTTCCGCCCGATCAGCTGCCGCACATCTTCGAGCGCTTCTACCGCGGCGCAGCCCGGTCCCGGCGCCCCGGCTCGGGCCTCGGCCTGGCCATCGCCGCCGAGATCGCCGCCGCGCACGGCGGCCTCGCCTACGCCGCGCCGGGCAGCCCGACGGGCCTGCGGATCACCCTGTCCCTCCCGGTCGACGGCCGCCCGGCCCACGACCCGGACCCGTACGCCGGCCAACGCGACCTAGCCGCCACCATCGGATGAGCCCGGCTCGAGGCCGCAAGCGGCTCAGCCCGCGCTGACTTCCGGACCCAGCACGTCCGCGGTGGTCAGCGTCCCGGCTCGGGGCGCCCGCGCGGTGGCCCTCCGCGCCTTGGCGGCCAGGATGCCGGTCCGGCCGAGCAGCATCGCGATCGACACGAAGATGAGGCTGTCGGTCAGCGCGCCCACGCTGACCTGGTTGGCCACCAGCCAGCTGCCGAGCTGGTCGCTGAAGATGTGGCTGGCCCCGTACGTGAAGTAGATCCGGCCCGCTACCACGACCACCCAGACCAGGGCGTACGGCAGGCCCGCCCACGACACGGCGCGCCGCGCCTGGCCGTCGTACGCGACATGCAGGAACGACCCGGCCAGTGCGCCCAGGACCACTCCGGCCGCCAGCCCGGCAATCTCCAGGAGCAGCCCGTTGCCCGAGGACGCGGCGCCCTTGAAGAAGAACGGGATGATGATCGCCGCGGCGATGACCGGTCGCAGCAGCCGCATCACGGTGACCTTGCGCCGACCGAGGTCGGCGGCCAGCACGATGCCCAGGATGACCAGGTTGAGAATCCAGACGCTCGCGTCCACGCAGCAGGCCCCTTTCAGCTCTGCTTGTCCCGCTCGCCTCCGGGCGCCGGCTAGCCGGGTTAGCCCCGGTGAAACCCGATTAGCCCGGTGATACCCGGTTAACCCTGGTGTAGCCCGTCGGCTCGCGGTGTCCGTCCCCTTCCGGTATGCCGCCCATAGGATATAAGTCGAATCGACTCATCGGAAGAGAAACCAACCAGGAAGCCGGAGCACGAATGGCATCATCCAGCCCGGTCGGCCGGCCACTGACCGACTTCGAGCAGGTCCTGCTCGGTGTCATCGACAGCGAGCCGCGCTCCGGGTACGGGCTGAAGAAGATGTTCAACTCCTCGCCTTCCAGCGTTTACCAGCCCAGCCCGGGCGCGCTGTACCCGGCGCTGCGCCGCCTGGAGGCCCGCGGCCTCCTAAGGGCCGAGAAGATCTCTACCGGCCGTCGCGCCCAGCGCATGTACCACGTGACCGACGCCGGCCACGCCGCCCACGTGGACTGGCTGCGCCAGCCGGTCATCCCGGCCACCGTCGGTGCCGACCTCGGCCTGCACCTGATGCGCTTCGCCCTGATGGAGGACCGCCTGCCCCGCGCCGCCATCCGAGCCTTCCTCGAAGACCTGGAAAACGCGCTGGACACCTTCGTGACCGCCATGGAGCAGTACCTCGCCTCCGGCGTCCAGTCCGGCCGCCCGCACGCCGAGCTGGCCATCAAGCACGGCATCGCCGTCCACCGCGCCAGCCTGGACTGGACCCGCTCCGCCCTAGCCGCCCTGTCGCAGACCCCGGTCCCCAGCTAATCCCGCGCCCAACACCATCCCCACCCGCCTCACCACGCGCTGCCAGACCTGGCCGCTCTCACGATCGTGGACCGTTACTGGCGTGATAGCACCAGTAACGGTCCACGATCATGGTTTCGACGTGCGCTCAGTCGAAGTTGTTCTTCCGGCCCTCCCGCACGTAGTCGACGGTTGAAGCAATGTGCTGCGTAACCGTGTACGGCCCGCTTCTTCGCGATGTGACCGAACATCTGGATGCCGAACCCTCCGTCCAGGTCGTTCACGATCCGCTGCTTCCACGGCCGCCGGACGATCTGCGTGGTCAGCCGGCGCACCGTCCGCGGCTGGGTCATGATGTGACCGGCGATCTCGTACGCGCGAGGAATCAGCTGGTCCCGGGGTACCACCTCGTTGACCATGCCCCACTCCAGAGCCTGCTGGGCGGTGATCGCCTCGCCGGTCAGCAGCGCGTAGGCGGCGCGCTTGACCCCGAGCAGCTCCTGGAACGCGTTGTGGATCCCGTCGGCGGGCACCGACCCGATGTCGTAGTGCAGGTCGAACAGGACCGCGTCCGACGCGGCCAGCGTGATATCGCACATCAGCACGATCTCGGAGTGGAACCCGGGCCCGTTGAGCAGCCCGATGGTCGGGATTTCCACGTCGTTGACCAGCGCGCTGACGTTGATGCGCCCGTCCTTGTACGCGTACTCGTAGGCCCAGTACTCCATGTCGGCCTCCTCCAGGGCGAAACCCGAAGGATCGGACGCCATCATGAAGTCCGGCCCCGTCCCGGTCAGGATGAGCACCTCGTTCGATGGGTCCGCGCCGACCGTCTTGAGCATCTGCCCGACCGACCGGTGGTTCTGCACGCTGAGCTGGACCGGACCCCCAAGCGTGTGCGCGGCCACCAGCAGCACGCCGTCGTCCCGGCGCTCCATCCGGTAGAAGTCCTTGAACGCCTCCCGGTACTCCTCGAACCGCGGCGTGGGCACGAATTCCTGCAGCGACATGGGTCAGTCCTTTCCCAAACAGGTCACACCGGCGAGTATTCGCCTCCGCCGGCCGCCACCACAGGCACCGCCGGCGGCGCGCCAGAACAGCCAAGCGCAGACCAGATCGTCTCGACGATCGCGGCGGTGGACAGCCCGTACCGCTCGAACAAGTACGGCGCGTCCCGCGCCCCCTCCGCGAACGTGTCGCGCAGCCCGACCCGGCGCAGCGGGCAGCCCACCCCGGCCTCGGCCATCGTCTCGGCCACCGCCGATCCAAGCCCGCCGATGATCGAGTGGTTCTCGGCCGTGACCACCAGCCGCACCGAAGGCGGCGATGCGGCGGCCAGCACCCCAGCTGTATCCAGCGGCTTGATCACCGGCACGTTGATCACCGACACGGACACGCCGCCCGCGCCCAGCGCTCGCGAGGCGGCGAGCGCGGCGGCCAGCATCATCCCGCTGGCGAACAGCGCCACGTCCGTACCAGCACACCACCACCGACGCCCGGTCCAGCCGAAGCGCATGGTCCGAGGAGAAGATCACCGGGATCTCCCCGCGCTTGAGCCGCACGTACACCGGCCCCGGCACGTCGGCCACCAAGGCTGGCACCTGCCGCGTCTCGACCGCGTCGGCCACGTCCACCACCGTCATGTTCGGCAGTGCCCGCATCAGCGCCACGTCGTCGGTGGCCTGGTGCGACGGACCGCCCGGCGTCGACACACCCGGCATGAACCCGATGATCCGCACCGGCAGGTTCGGGTAGGCGATCGCGTTGGCGATCTGGTCGTAGGGCCGCCGGGTGGCGAACACCCCGAAGGTATGCACGAACGGGACGAAGCCGCACCGGGCCAGCGCCCCGGCCATGCCCATCATGTTCGCCTCGGCCATCCCGCCGTGGATGAACCGATCCGGGAATTCCGCCTGGAACAGGTCGACCTCGGTCTGCCTGGTCAGGTCGCCGGAAAGGCAGAGCACGTCAGCGCGCCGCCGGGCCAGTTCGACTAGCGCCCGGCCGTAGGGCTTGACCTCCACCCGGTACGGCGGCTCACGCACGCAGCGCCTCCAGCTTCCCGGTCAGCTCGGCGACCGCCACTGCTACCAGCGACGGCGGCAGCTTGATGAAGTGCCCGTCCGCGTCCGCGGGCAGGCAGTCCAGCCCGTGCCGGGTCGAGGTCCGGCACACCAGGACGCTCGGCCGCCCCCGCTCCGAACCCGCCGCGGCCAGCGCAGCAGACACCCCCGCCACGTCGTGCCCGTCCAGCTCAGCGACGCTCCACCCGAACGCCGACCACTTATCCGCGATCGGCTCGAGCGTGGTGATCGAATCGACCGGCCCGTCCACCTGCGAGTTGTTCGCGTCCAGCAGCACCACGAGCCGGTCCAGCCGGTGGTGCGCGGCGAACAGCGCGGCCTCCCAGACCTGCCCCTCCTCCAGTTCCCCGTCGCTGACCATGGCGAAGACCCGCGCGTCCGAGCCGCGGAACCGGTCGGCCAGCGCGAACCCCAGCGCCGCGGACAGCCCCTGGCCGAGCGACCCGCACGTGTAGTCCACCACCGGCGAGCGCTCGGTGCCGATCGCCTCGAACACCGACCCGTTCTGCCCGTACCCGGACACGGTGGCCAGCCCGAGCTCGGCCGCGGCCGCGAACGGCCCGATGATGTAGTGCCCGGGCGAGCACACGATCCGGTCCACCCCGGGCCGCGCGGCGCCGAACACCGCGGCCACCTGCTCCGCGGACGACAGCGCCTGTCCCAGATACCCGAACCCCTGCGGCGCCACCATCCGCACCGCCCGCAAGCGGATCCGCAGCGCCAGCTCCCGCAGATCGAGCATCTGAGTCATCACACCGCATTATGCACGTTAGGCCGGGCACCGCCGGGGTACGCGCCCTGAACCTAACCGGAACGGAAGGAGGGGCGGTCGCATGGAACGTTCAAGCATCCATGATCAGGAGCACTCGACCGGCGAACTCGTCAAGATGATGTCCGAACAGGTCAGCGTGCTCATCCGCGATGAGCTCAAGCTTGCCCAGCTGGAGATGACCAGCAAGGGCAAGCAGGCCGCGCTCGGCGCGGGGATGTTCGGGGCCAGCGGCGTGGTGGCTGTCTACGGCGTGGGCTGCCTGCTGGCGTGCGCGATCATCGCCCTGGCCGGCGTGCTGGCGGCGTGGCTGGCTGCGCTCATCGTGGGCGTGGCCTTGCTCGCCGCCGCGGGCTGCGTCACGCTGATGGGCAGACAGCGGCTACGGAAGGCCGCGCCGCTAGTACCCGAGCAAACCGTGGCCAGCGTCAAGGCCGACGTCGACGAAATCAGGACCGAGATCAGGAACGAGAACAAGGACAGGACGCATCCATGACCACACCCGAATCCCGGCAGGAGATCGAGCAGGAGATCGAGCAGACCCGGGAGCGACTCGGCGCGACCGTGGAAGAACTGGCCGCCAGGGCCGACGTAAAGGCCCGGGCCCAGGAGAAGGCCGCCGAGGTGAAGGCCGGGGCACAGGCCAGGGCCGCGGCGGCATCCGGGCGGGTCAAGGCTGAGCTCACCGCCCTGCCAGGGCGCGCGCGGCGCAGCCCGCTGGTCCAGCGCCGCTGGCCGCTCGCGGTGGCCGCCGGCGTCGTGGCGGTCGGCGCGGTGATCGTCTGGCGGTGGCGGAAGGCATGACCGCGATCCCGCCGCAGAACGAGATCTCGGGCGGTCCGCGGACACCGCTCGAGCTGGGCGGGACCGGGTGGAAGAACACGATCAAGCGCACCGGGAAGAAGTTCGTCCGCGACCGCTGCAGCCTGACCGCCGGGAGCCTGGCCTATCACTGGTTCCTGGCCCTGTTCCCGGCGCTCATCGCCCTGCTCGGGGTGGCGAGCCTGGTGCACATCGGGTCCGCCGGTCTGCACCGGCTGGTCAACGGCCTGAACCAGGTCCTGCCGCCGGGGGCTTCGACGGTGTTCAGCGAGGCCGTCCAGTCGGCCGTGAAGCGCTCGTCGTCCGGTGCGCATGCGGCCCTGATCATCGGCCTGGTCGTCGCGGTGTGGAGCGCGTCCAGCGGCATGGCCGCGCTGGAAACCGGGCTCGACATCGCCTATGAGGTCCCGGTCGACCGCAAGTTCCTGGTCAAGCGCCTCTACGCGGTCCCGCTCATGCTGGCCACGGCAGTCGCCGGCGGCGTCGCCTCGGCGCTGCTCGTGTTCGGCCCCGAGATCGGAAAGGTGATCGAGGGCCACGTCGGAATGGCCGGGACCGCGTTCATCGTCGCCTGGACGATCGTGCGCTGGGCCGCGACCGTCGTCCTGGTCACGCTGTTGTTCTCCGTCTACTACTTCTTCGGGCCCAACCGCGAGACACCGCGCTGGCGATGGGTAAGCCCGGGCGGGATCCTCGGCACGGTCATCTTCCTGCTCGCCTCGCTCGGCTTCTCGTTCTACGTGAAGAGCTCCGGCTCGTACGCCAAGACCTACGGGGCGTTCGCCGGAGTGGTCATCCTGATTTTCTGGCTCTACCTGGCCGGCCTGGCGGTCCTGCTCGGCGCCGAGCTGAACGCCGAAACCGAACGCCAGGCCGCCGCGCAAGCCGCTGACCCCGACCGAGCGACCCGCTCAGGGCGCGCCCAGGGCGATCTCGATGCCGCCTGAGTCGAACGCGTCCAGCGACTGAGCCCAGCTCCGGCCCGGCCAGTAGTAGCGCGCCACGCCGTCGGCCGGCCGGTACTCGGCGGTGTACAGGGTCCCGAAACCCTCGTGGAAACGCGTGGCGTACAGCGGGGACCGCAGGCACGCCGCCACCACGGCGGCCGCGTCGGCATGCTCGGCGAGCAGGTGCTCCAGGTGCTCCTGGCGCTCGACGGTGCGGATCGCCGCGGCGTACGGATCCCATTCCACCTGACCCTGGTAGTTGGTGGCCACGGCCCGGTCGGTGACCTGGGCTGGCCGGTCCGGGGCCAGGTACACGGTGGCCCGCTGTCCGGCGGCGTCCAGCACGGTGACGTTATAGGACATGTGGACCGGGATCCGGCGCAGCGCCGCCACGGCCTGCTCCGCGGTGGCGCAGGTCTCCAGCACGTACCGGATCACCAGCGGGATCCCGAACCCCTCGCCCACCTGCGGCCGCCCCCCGAACGTCAGCGAGACGGCGAGCCCGGCATCGTTCACCCCGTCGAGCAGTCCCCACAGGCAGTCCAGCATGCCGAGCACCCGGCGGCCGGTGTACGCGGTCCTGGCCACCACCGCGTCGAACAGCCGGTAGTCCCAGTCGTAGTTGCGGATCAGCGCCGGGCCGCCGTCCAGGACCGCCGCCTGCGAGCACCCGGTGAGGAAGGGCGGCGGGTTCCACAGCGCCAGGGCCGGACCCGCGTCGGCCGCGCCGGGTCCGGTGATCATGCCGGTCAGCCGCTCCCACGCCGGCACGAGTTCGGGCATGTGCTCCTCGAGCCGGGCCCGGGCCTGGGCCGCGGTCGGCCGGGCGTTCGCGCCCTCCCGCCACCACCGTGAGAACGCCGGCCAGGTGCTGGCCAGGTGGTCGCGGATCAGGTCGCCGGGTTCGTCTTCGGCGAAGGCCCCCAGCGCCAGCGAGATCTCGCCCGCCGCGGGCGCCTGCTGCCACGGGACGGCGGGCACCGGCCCGGCGGCCCAGTCGGTGGCGGCGACCCGGGCCAGCCAGCCGCGCCAGTCCGACCAGTCCACGCCCTCGACCCACCGCTGCCAGTCCTGCCAGCTGGACGGCGGGGCCACCCGGCTCGTGCCGTCCTCGTCCTGTGCCATGCGACCTCCCGGCCGCTTCCCTCCCCACCCGGGCCCGGGTTAACCGCCCGCGGCCGTGACCGGCTCGGTGGCGTACCGGGCCATGACGTCGGCTAGCGCCTCCGCCGGCCGCGGCCGGCCGTCGGCGGTCAGCTCGCGCAGGTCGCGGAAGTACTGCACGTAGAGGTCCGGGGTGAACGTGTTGAGGATGACGGCCGGCTCGTCGCCCGGGTTGGCGAACGTGTGCGGCGCGCCGGGCGGGACCATGACCAGGGTCCGGGGTGCCGCGTCGAAGGACTTCTCGCCGCTGGTGAACCGGACCGTGCCGGACACCACGTAGAAGCCTTCGTCGTGCCGTTCGTGCCGGTGCTGCGGCGGCCCGGTGGTGTGCGGGGCCAGGACGATCTCGGCCATCCCCAGCCGGTGTGACGTGGTGCTGCCGTCTTCGATGATCCGGACGGTGGCCGGGCCGGACAGCGCCGGCTCGCCGTCCGCCGGGCCGACGACCGAGATCTCAGCCATGGCGCTCAGTGTCCCGGTCCGGTCGTCTCGGCGAAGTCCTGGACCGCCGCGAGCAGCCGGTCCGGCGTCTCGAGCTGAGGCAGGTGCCCGGCCTCGGCGATCAGCAGGAACCGGGCGCCCGGGATGGCCTTGGCGTACGCCCGCCCGTGCTCGACCGGGATCATCCGGTCGGCCTCGCCCCAGACCACGAGCACCGGGACGGTGATGTCGGGCAGGCGGTCCAGCAGCCCGGGGTCGGCCATGCCCGGCCCGCCGTAGACCGCCAGCGCGGCCCGGTTCCCGGCCAGCATCGCCTTCACCGCGTCCGGCATGTGGTCCAGGTCCAGGCGGAAGGCGTCCGGCCGGTAGTAGCTGAGCTCGGCCACCTGGTCCATGGTCAGCGAGAAGAAGTCCGGGGACGGGTAGTCGGGGAGCACCAGCCCGGCCGCGTCGACCAGGACCACGCCGCTCACCCGGGGACTGCCGGCCAGCGCGATCTCGGCCGCGATCCACCCGCCGATGGAGTTCCCGACCACGGTCACCCCGGTCAGCTCCAGCTCGTCGAGCAGCCCGGCGTACACGCGGGCCAGGGACCGCATGCTGTCCAGCCCCTCCGGGCGCGGCGTGCCGCCAAACCCCGGATGGACCGGAACGATCACCCGTCCCTGCGCGGCCAGCAGCTCAGCGAACCCCTCCACGGACTGCGGACCCGCCCCGCCGTGCAGCAGCAGGAACGGCCGCCCCTGTCCGCGCTCGGTCACCGCCACCGGCACTTCCCCGATCCCGCCGACGCTCACCGTCACCACCGTGGTCTCCGCCATGTCTCCGACTCCCTCATAAGAGTGAACTATCACGAGCAGGCTACGAGACCTGCCGTCATAATGCAAATCTCCTCTCATAAAGAGCATTAACTTGTTTAATGAGAGTCAACTTCGTATGGTAAGCCTATGACCACGAGCACCGGCACCGCCCCCGCCCCCGGCGCGTCCGCCACGGCCCCAGGCGCCCCCGCCGCGTCCATCGCGCCCGCATCCACCGCGCCGACCGCGGGCCGCGTGAACCAGAAGGCCCGCACTCGCGCCGCCATCGTCCGGGCCGTGCAGGACCTGGCCCGCGACGGCGCGGAGATCACCATGCCGTCGGTGGCCCGGGCGGCCCTGGTCTCCGAGGCCACCGCCTACCGGTACTTCCCCGACCTGGTCTCGCTGCTGCTGGAATCCGACCTCGGTGTCTGGCCCGACCCCGCCGAGGCGCTGGCCCCGGTCGCGGCCAGCGCCGACCCGGTCGAACGCGTCGGCTACGCCGCCGAGGTCCTGTTCACCGGGATCGTGGCCCGGCAGAGCGCGGTCCGCGCCATGATCGCGGCCTCCGTCACCCGCCCCGACGTCGCCGCCCAGCGCCCCGGCCACCGGTTCGCCCTCATCGACCACGCCCTGGCCCCCCTAGCCAGCCCAAACCCCGAGGCCGGCGCAGACCCCGAGGTCCGCCCAGACCCCGATGTCGGCCCAGACCCCGATGTCGGCCCAGACCCCGAGGTCCTAGCCCAGCTCAAGCGCGACCTGGCCGTCGTCATGAGCGCCGAGGCCCTGTTCGTCCTCACTGACCTGTGCCGCCTGCCCCCCGCCGACGCCATAGCCAGCGCCGTCCACACCGCCCGCACCCTCACCGCCGCCGCCCTCCACCCCGGTTCCGCGTTTCACTCCAGTCCCACCCGCCCCAGCTAAAGTCCCTCACCCAGCGGCATGATTGCGGCAATCATGCCGTCAGGTGCGCATGATTGCGGCAATCACGTCGTTGCCGGCGCCGGAATGTCGGTCCAGGTCCGCATGATCCTCCTATGGGATCAACAACATGCCTTAACCAGGCGGGTCTGACCGTGATCCTCGATCGTCAGCTGGACGTGATCACGCGGCGACAAGCCCGGGCGGCCGGCGTCACGGAGAGCGCGCTGCGGCACCGGCTCCGGCCGGGCGGCCCCTGGCGGGTGCTGTTGCCGACCGTGTATATCGCCGCTACCGGTCTGCCCTCCATGGCTCAGCAGCAGGTAGCCGCTCAGCTGTACGGCGGAGCCCGAAGCGTGATCACCGGTTCGGCCGCCGTGCTTGCCCACGGCATCCGGGCTCCGCAGTCTGAGTTCGTGGACGTGCTTGTCCCGCTGAGTCGGCAGCGCCGGGATGCGGACTTCGCACGGTTGCATCGGACCAGCCGCATGCCCGATCGCGTCTACGACTTCGGCCCAATCCGGTTTGCGCTCGCTCCTCGGGCGGTCGCGGACACGGTCCGCGGCCTGACCAGCTTGCGCGACGTGCGCGCGATCGTGGCCGACGCCGTGCAGCGGCGGCGGTGCGACGTGCACGAGCTCGTCACGGAACTCAACGCGGGAGCAATCCCGAGGTCGGCGCTGTTCCGCGAGGCGCTGGGTGACGTAGTCGACGGAATCCGGTCCACCGCGGAGGGAGATCTCAAAGATCTGCTCGTGGGATCCCGGCTTCCGACGCCGCTATTCAACGCGTCCGTCTACGACGGCGACACGTTCGTCGCCCGGCCGGACGCATGGTGGCCGCAGTTCCGCGTCGCGGTCGAGGTCGATTCCCACGAATGGCACCTGTCGCCGCACGATCACGCCCGGACGCTCGAGCGGCAGCGCCAGATGGCCAAGCGCGGCATCCTCATGCTGCCGTTTACCCCCCGGGATATCCGCACCCAGCCGGCCAAGGTGGTGGCCGCCATCCGGGACGCCCTCGACAGCGCCCGCGACGGCGCCCGCGAGCACCCCCTGGCGGAACTGCGTACCGTGGCGGCCTGACCGACGGGCCGGGATCAGCTGCCTAGGGGCTGCGCTGCGCGATCCCGTCCGGCGTCTTATAAAGCCTGGGGCGGGACCTCCGGCGACTGGTCGGCGATCAGCTTGCTCAGCTTGGCCAGCGAATCCTCCAGGTCCTGCGTGGTCACCACGTCGGCCAGCGCCAGCCGCACCGACGCGATCTCCCGCGCCAGGAACTCGGTGTCGGCCTGGGTCCGCGCCGCCACCTCCCGGTCCCGCTCGATGTTGGCCCGGTCCCGGTCGTCCTGCCGGTTCTGGGCCAGCAGGATCAGCGGCGCGGCGTAGGCCGCCTGGGTCGAGAAGGCCAGGTTGAGCAGGATGAACGGGTAGGGGTCCCAATGACGGATGAGGCCCAGGGTGTTGAGGATGATCCAGCCGATCACCAGCACGGTCTGGCCGACGATGAATCGCCCGGTACCGAGGAACCGCGCCATCCCCTCCGCGAACCGCCCGAACGCGTCGGCGTCGTAGCGTGCGCCCATCTGCGGCGATCCGCGCGGAACGGACAGGTCGGCCCGGTCGCTGAGCCGGCGCAGGGAAATCCGTGACATCGTCAGCCTCCCGTCTTCCGCCAGTTCGCGGGCAGCAAGTGGTCAAGCACGTCGTCCACGGTCACCGCGCCGACCAGACGGCCGTCCTCATCGCACACCGCCACGCTGACCAGGTTGTAGGCCGCGATCCGGGCCGCCAGGTCGCGTTCGGGCAGGTCCGGCCGGACGAAGATGCGCGCCTCGATGCACTCGCCGATCGGCACGGACGGGGCCCGGCGCAGCAGCCGCTGGAACCCGACGGTGCCGAGGTAGCGGCCGGTCGGTGTCACCATGGGTGGCTCGCACACGTACACCTGCGCGGCCGAGGTGATCGGCATGTCCGGGTCCCTGACCCGGGCCAGCACCTCGGCGACCGACGTCTCCGGGGTCACGATCAGCGGCTCGGAGGTCATCAGGCCGCCCGCCGTCTGCGGGCCGTACCGCAGCAGCCGCCGCAGGTCCTCGGCCTGAACGCTCTCCATCGCGGTCAGCAGGCGTTCGCGCTGTTCGGCCGGCAACTCGGCCAGCAGGTCCGCGGCGTCGTCCGGCTGCATCTCTTCCACCACGTCGGCGCTGCGTTCCAGCCCGAGGCTGGCTAGCAGCCGGACCTGGTCCTGCTCGGGCATCTCCTCCAGCAGGTCGGCCAGTTGCTCGTCGTCCAGGCCCGCCGCGATCTGATCGCGGCGGGTCGGCGGCAGCCCCTCGACGGCGGTGGCCAGGTCGGCCGGCTGCAGCTCGCGCAGCTCAGCCAGCTGCTCGGTCAGCGGGTCGGTCTTGAACAGCTCCGGGTACTGGTCCCAGGGCACGATCTCCGGGCCGCGGTGCAGCAGGCTCCGGCCCCGTGAGACGGCCAGCGCGCAGACCTCCCAGCCGATCCGCTGCTGCTCGCTCTGGCTGATCGCCACGTCGACGACGCTCCCGTCCGTGACGTGCTGCCCGTAAAGCTCCGAGGCCAGGATCTCTCCGGTCCGGCGGGTGAAGCGGTCCAGGTCGACCGAAGCTCCCTTCAGGTGGGCGCCCTCGACGGAGATCTCCACGATCTGCCCGAGGTTGACGAAGATCCGGCGCCGCTGCAACGTCACGACCAGGCCCAGCGCCCGGGGCGGTTCCTTCGCGGCACCGGGCATGATCACGACGTCGCGGATCCGGCCGATGGTCAGGCCCTCGCTGTCCAGCAGCGGACGGCCCTTCAGCCTGGACGTGAATACCTGATGGCCCGACATGACCCGGCATCTCCTCCTCGCGGCCGACCCGGCCGACCCGGCCAGCACCATTATCGGTTCAAGTCACCAGGTCAGGCGAGACTATGGTGAGCAGGCCGCTACCCAGGTATCCGGCCCGCTAAGCCGAGATAACCAGGGAGCACGATGACCACTGCCACCGACGGTATCTTCTCGCCCATCCGGATCGGCACCATGTCGCTCGGCCACCGGCTCGTGGTCCCGCCGCACAGCGGCGGCGGCGGCGCGCTGCTCGGCACCGAGGAGCAGTTCGACCGGATGTGCCGGTACTGGCTGGCCCGCGTCGAGGGCGGCATGCAATGGGTGGGCGGCGGCCCGGTGTTCGTCCGCAACCCGCTGATCCCCGGCTTCGAGCCGAGCGGAATCGGGGCCAACGCCGACGGTTTCTTCCGGCATCCGGCCTTCACCGACCGGATGGGCCGTTACATGGACCGGCTGCACGCCGCCGGCGGCTGCGGCACCGTGCAGATGGTGCTGCAGGGCGGGATGCCGATCGCGCCGTCGCAGACCCTGTCCGGCCATCTCGACCACGCCATCCCGCACCGGCTTGACCTGGACGAGATCGCGTGGCTGATCGCCGAGTACGGGGAATCGGCAAAGCTCGCCGCGCAGGCCGGCGCCGACGCGATCGAACTGCACAGCAATCATGACGACGTGCTGCAGTGGTTCCTGTCCCCGCGGACCAACCAGCGCGACGACCAGTACGGCGGCGACTTCGCGGGACGCCGCCGACTGGTAAAGGATGTCTGCGAGGCGATCCGCGGTCACGTGACCCGGCCCGTCACCCTGGGCCTGCGCCTGTGCCTGGACGAGCGGATCGACGGCGGCTACGGCGTCGAAGAATGCGCCGCTTTTGTCGAAGCCTTCACCGCGGACGGCACCGTCGACTACTTCAGCCTCGACATCGGCAGCAACTGGGGCTCGCCGAGCTACGTGCCGATCGGGACTCATCCCGAGGGGGAGTGGGCCGTCCTGGCCGGGCAGGTCAAGGCGGCCACGCACCTACCCGTCGTCTACGCCGGCCGGGTGGTGCACCCGCGGGTCGCCGAGGCCATCCTGGCCGCCGGGCAGGCCGACCTGGTCGGGATGGCCCGGGCCCTGATCGCCGATCCGCGGCTGGTCGAGAAGACCCGCGCGGGCCGGCGCCCCGACATCCGCCCGTGCATCGCGGTCAACGACTGCATCAACCGGCGCTCCGGCGAGAATCTGCCGTTCGCCTGCTCGGTCAACCCGGACGCGGGCCGCGAGTTCGAAGGACCGACCGCGAAACCAAGGACGGTCCGCGACGTGCTGGTGGTCGGGGCGGGCCCGGCCGGGACCGAGGCCGCCGCGCTCGCCGCCGAGCTCGGGCACCGGGTAACACTGCTCGAACGCGGCGACCGGATCGGCGGCCAGCTCGCCGTGGCCGCGCTGGCCCGGATGAACCACCAGTACGCGGACTGGATCCAGTGGCAGGAGCGCCGACTCCGCCAACTCGGGGTCACCGTCGAGTTCAACCACCAGGCGAGCCCGGACGACGTGCTGACCCGTGATCCGGAAGTAATCGTCGTAGCCACTGGCGCCCGGCCGCGCCTCCCCGGCATACCTGGCGTGGACCTGCCGCACGTGCTCACCTCGGTGGCCGCGCTGACCGACGGCATACCGCGCAGCGGATCGCCCGGCGGACCGCGCGGCGGAGCGCCCGGCGCACCGCCCGGCGACCGGGTGGTCGTGGTGTCCGAAGACGACCGCGCGGCGCCGCTGGCCGTGGCCGATCACCTGGCCGGCGCCGGGCACCAGGTGACCCTGGTCTACCAGTCGCCCGCGCCGTCCCCGCAGGTCGGCAAGTACTCCATCGGGTCGGTGCTGGCCCGGCTGGACGCCGACGGCGTGCGCCTGGTGCCGATGGCGCGCGCCGTGGAGTTCCGGCCCGGCGCCGTCGAGCTGGCCCACTCCTACAGCGGCCGGCGCTGGACCCTCGACGGAATCGGCACCGTGGTCCTGGCCTGCGGGTCGGTCTCGGACGATACCCTGTACCACGCGCTGACAAAACAGCACCCCGCCGTGCACCTGCTAGGCGACGCGTACGCCCCCCGACGGCTCTCGTTCGCGACCCGCCAGGCCCGTGACCTGGTCCGCGCCGTGCTTACCTAAGCCGAACGCGGTCAGCGCCCCGCCAGCCGCGCCACGACCGGCGCGAACGCCTCCATGGAGCGCTGCGCGACGTTGATGTAGCTGACGCCGAGCTCGCCCCGTCGCTGCTCGAGTTGGTCGCAGATCTGGGGCACCGACCCGATCAGCGCATGCGGATGCGAGGCCAGCACCTCGTCCGGCACGCCGAACCGCCGGGCCATCGCGGCCACCGCCTCGGCGGGATCCTCGCTGATCGCGATGAAGTACGCCGCGATCTCCAGCTCGATGTCGCCGAACCGGTCGCCCGCGCCCTCCCGGATCCAGCCGATCTTCTCCGCGGTCGCCTCCCGGGTCGAGCTCGCCACGCTGCCCGCCCCGAGCTTCCCGGCCGCGTTGTTGAAGTTGATGCTCACGATGTCGGCCAGCCCGGCCAGCCGAAGCACCCGCGGCGCGCCCCCGCCGATAAACACCGGCGGATGCGGCTGCTGCACCGGCCGCGGCCGCCCGGCGAACCCGGAGGCCCGGACGAACGTAAGCGGCGAACCGGCCCAGTGCGCCTTGAGCAGCTCCACGGTTTCCGCCAGCCGCTCGATCCGAACCCCCGGACGATCCATCGCGATGCCGAGCCCCTCGTACTCGGCGGTCACCCACCCGGCCCCCAGCCCGACCTCTACCCGCCCGCCAGACAGCATGTCCAGCGTCGCGAGTTCCTTGGCCAGCACGACCGGATGGTGATAGTCGACGCAGAACACCCGGCAGCCGACCCGCAGCTCGCGAGTGCACATCGCGGCCGCGGTCATCGCGGTCAGCGGCGCGACGTCGACCGGCCGATGCCCGGACGCCGCCGAGATGTCCCCGGGTCCGAAGTAGTGGTCGGTCGTAAACAGGGTCGAGTAACCGAGATCCTCGGCCCGCCGGGCCAGGCCGGTCCACTGCGGGCCCGATTGAGCCTCAAACGCCTGCACCGAGAACCGGAACGGGCGGATTCTGCCGTCGCTCACGGGCTCCTCCTGTTCTGCCCCCAACCCAATGGTTATTGTAGTCCGTGACAAGATAGTCGCGCCGGTCCGACAAAACGGACGGCCGGAGGGAGAGCCGTGACAGGACGGGTTTCGGGTAAGGTCGCCGTCGTCACCGGCGCCGCGAGCGGGCTGGGGGAGGCCACCGCGCGGCTCATGCACGCCGAGGGTGCCAGCGTGATCCTCACCGACATCCAGGACGACCGCAGGCCAGCGGGTCGCCGCCGACCTCGGCGAGCGGGCCCGCTACCTGCACTGTGACGTCTCGTCCGAGCCGGACGTCGCGCAGGCGGTCGACGAGGCGGTGCGTGAGTTCGGCCGGCTGGACTGCATGTTCAACAACGCCGGGATCGTCGGCACGCAGGGCGGGATCGACGAGATCCCGCTCGAGGAGTACGAGTTCACCATGGCCGTCTTGCTGCGGTCGGTGTTTCTCGGCATGAAGCACGCCGCCCGGGTCATGAAGCCGCAGTGCTCCGGCGTGATCTTGAACACCACCAGCATCGGCGGCCTGCAGGGCGGCCTCGGCCCGCACGTCTACGGCGCGGCCAAGGGCGCGGTCGTCGCGCTGACCAAGAACGTCGCCGCCGAACTCGGCGCCTGGTCGATCCGGGTCAACGCGATCGCCCCGGGCAAGATCCTCACCCCGATGAACGCGGCCAACCTCACCGGCGACCCCGATGCCATGGACCAGGCCCGGGAGGCGTTCGCGACCCGCACCCCGCTGCGCGGCCGGATCGGCGAGGCCGACGACATCGCGCACGCCGCCTTGTGGCTGGCCAGCGACGACGCCGGGTTCGTCAGCGGGCACGTCCTGGTCGTGGACGGCGGCCTGACCACCGGGTCCAGGGAAAACGTCGCCCCGGGCGAGCACGGCCGGTGGGCCGTCCGGAGCGATCTGGTCCGGGAGGCGGGACGCAGCGGCCTCCCGGCCGGCACATGAGTGCCGCCACGGAGGCGCTCGCCGCCCTGCCCGGATACCCCGATCTGGGGCCGGACGACCTGATCCTCAGCCACTTCAGCCTCGGCCGGTTCCGCCCGTTCGAGGAGCGCGTGCGCGCCGCCGCCGAGGCCGGGTTCGCCGCCATGGGCCTGTACATCGGCGACTACCAGCGGCTGAAGGCGCAGGGCGCCAGCGACGCCGACCTGCGGGCGGTGCTGGACCACCATGGCCTGCGAATCGTCGAGATCGAGGCGCTGCGCGGCTGGTCCGCGACCGGAAAAGCCGGAAAAGCCGGAAAAGCCGGAGAAGCCGGAGAAGCCGGAAAAGCCGGAGAAGACCGCGACGCCTACCTCAAGGCCGAAACGGACGTCTTCAACATGAGCGATGCCCTCGGCCCCGGCCACCACGTCCAGGTCATCGGTCCCTACGCCGGGACCCTGGACGACGCGGCGCAGGCCTTCGCCGGCGTCTGCGACCGGGCCGCTGAGCACGGGCTCGCCGCGGCCATCGAGTTCCTGCCCGAGATGACGAACATCCCGGACGCCGCCACCGCGATGCAGATCGTGACAAAAGCCGGCCGGGCCAACGGCGGCATCTGCCTGGACTCCTGGCACCACTTCCGCGGCGCCAACGACGACGACATGCTGCGCGCCATCCCGGCCGAACGCATCTTCACCGTGCAGTTCGACGACGGCCCCCGCCAGCGGGTCGACCCGGACTACTACACCGACTGCACGCTGTACCGCGAGGTACCCGGCGACGGCGACTTCGACCTGACCGGCTTCCTGCGCTTGGTGGCCGAGATGGGCGTGCACCTGCCGCTGTCCGTCGAGGTCATGTCCACGAAGCTCCAGGATCAGACGGCCAGCGAGATAACCCGGAGGCTGGCCGACGCCACGCGCGCAGTCGTCACGGCAGCCGAAAGGAGGCACCAGTGAGCGTCGCGGACGAACTGGCCATCAGGGCCCTGGTGGCGCGGTACGCCGACGCGGTGTGCCGCCGTGACCCGGCCGCGTGGGCGGC
This sequence comes from uncultured Actinomycetes bacterium, assembly GCA_963822765.1. GTDB lineage: Bacteria > Actinomycetota > Actinomycetes > Streptosporangiales > Streptosporangiaceae > Palsa-504. Next base: position 126,955 of record CAWGJL010000016.1, read on the forward strand.
GACCTGGGCGCAGGACTGCCGGTGGGATCTCGGCGGCGGCCGGGTGACCTCTGGCCGTTCTGAAACCCTCAATTTGTACCTAACGGCCGTGGCTAAATACGACTGGGTAGGGCAGGTCGTGACGACCGGGCTGGTCGAGGTCGATGGTGACCGCGCCACCGGCTGGTGGTACCTGATCGAGTTCAATCAGCGCGCGCAGGGCGACGGCACCTTGCACCTCGGGCACTACGACGACGAGTACGTGCGCACCCAGGACGGGTGGCGGTTCGCGTCCCGGACCATGCACATGATCTACCGCGGCGCCATGGACCGGGGCACGGTCGTCCCCCTCCCGCCCCGCGCCGCGAGACCCCAGGCGTAGGCTCCGCTCGTGCCGGAACCTCCGCTGATCCTGGTCACCAACGACGACGGGATGGACTCGCCGGGGCTGCACGCGGCCGCCGAGGCCGTGGCCGGCCTGGGCGACCTGCTCCTGGTCGCGCCCGCGACGCAGCAGACCGCCATGAGCCGCGCCTTCGTGACCGACGCCGGAGCCGGCGTCGTCGAACGCGTCATAAGGCACATCGGCGGCCAGGACGTGCCCGGCTACGCGATCACCGGATCACCGGTGATGGCCGTGACCCACGCGGTCCTGGAACTGGCCGAACGGCCCATCGCCCTGTGCGTCAGCGGAATCAACTACGGCGAGAACATCGGCGGCTCGATCGGCGTCAGCGGCACCGTCGGCGCCGCGTTCGAGGCCAGCGCCCACGGCATCCCGGCCATCGCCGCCGCGATCACCGCCCAGGTCACCGAGTGGCGGACGTTCGGCACCCTGGACTGGACCGCCGCCCGGCACTTCACCAGGCTGCTGGCCCGGCAGGTCCTGCAGGCCGGCCTGCCGCCGGGCGTGTCGGTGCTCAACCTCAACGTGCCGCGCGGCGCCGGCCCCCGCACCGAGCTGCGCCGGACGGTGCAGGACGAGCAGCCGTACTACGTGCGCCGGGCCCCGGACCAGGCCCGGCCCCTGGACCAGCCCTTCCAGTTCCCGGTCGAGGTCGTCGTCGACCGGGACCGGCTGGCGCCCGGCACCGACATCCACGCCATCGTCTGCGACCAGGTGGCCTCGGTCACCCCGCTGACCTGGCAGTGGACAGCCCAGACGGACTGGATGCCGCCGGCCGGGACGGGGGAGGCCTGACGTGGGCGTGCTGGTGCTGCTCCGGCACGGCCAGGCCTCGATGGGCACCGCCGACTACGACAAGCTCTCCGGCCTCGGCCACCGGCAGGCCCGCGCCGCCGGCGCCCGGCTGGCCCGCGCCGACCTGAGCATCGGCCAGGTCTGGTCCGGCGCCCTGGCGCGTCAGCAGGAGACCGCCGGGGCGGTCCTGGCCGAGCTGGGCCGCCCGCCGGGCGACCTGCGCACCGATGACCGGCTCGACGAGTACGACCCGGCCGGGATCCTGGGTACCAGCGAGCCCTTCGCCGGGGCCACGACGCCGGGGTCCCGCCGGGCCCTGCAGGTCACGCTGGACGAGGCGCTCGCCCGGTGGATCCAGGGCGGCACGGCCTACCCGGAGCCGCACGCCGCGTTCACCACCCGGGTGCAAGCGGCCGTCGCGGAACTGGCCGCCCTGCCGGGCACGACGCTCGCCGTCACCTCGGCCGGGGTCATCGCGGTGGCCTGCGCCCAGGTCACCGGCCTGCCCGCGGCCCGGTGGCCGGCCCTGGCCCGGGTGGCCGTGAACGCGAGCCTGACCAAGCTCATCACCGGCTCGACCGGGACCAACCTGCTGACCTTCAACGACCACGCGCATCTGGAGGGTGACCGGTCCCTGATCACCTACCGCTGAGTCAGCCGGGCCAGCCCGTCGGCCAGCAGCGCCCGCTGCGGCAGCGCGGCCTGCGACAACGAGGCCACGGCAGGCTCGAACACCGCCTGCAGCGCGATCGCCGAGCTCTCCCTCGACGGCTGGCTGGCCGGCCAGCATACGGTCTGGCCCGACCGCTTCGCCGAACTGGTCCGCGACACGGTCGGCGAGCCATTCCGCGCCCTGCTCGACGAGCCGAGGCAGGTCATGACCGCCATCCGCGCCGCCTTCCACGAGCCGGGTAACTGACCTGATGGCCGCGGCGCACAGACCGGCCTTGCCGATGAACCAGTGACCCCTGAGCTCGGCGCCAAACTCGCCACGGTCAGCGCTTGAGGTCAGGATGACCACCGGCGGGGCGGGCAGCACGAGCAACTCGTCCGCGATCCAGAATCCGGTCGCAGCCGCCGGGCCGACATCGACGATCGCCACATCCGGCCGCAGCGCCCGGGCCGCCGCCACCGCCCGGCCATCAACGCCCACGTCACCGACCACCTCAAGCCCCTCGGTGCGCAGCAGCGCCCGGTACGCCCCCGGTACGCCCCCGGGAGACCTCGTGATCATCGCCGATCAAGACCCGCGCCGGCCGCGCGCCGTTGCCAACGTCATGCATACCCGCCACGATCCCGGCCTGGACCCTCCCGTCGCATCAGCGATATCGCCGGTCCAGGACCTCTGAGCCCCAGGGTGCACTTCCGCCCCAGAATCGTGGAAGATCCGGCTTCCGTGGAAACTTTGGGCAACTATAGTTGCCCTTTTTTGACTCTAAAGCCTAATGTTCCACGATAATTTCCGCATCATGGAATTTGTAAGCGAGAACTGGCGCGCATACAGGGAGGTCCCGTTCAGACGGGCACGGTGCCCGCGACCGGTCCCCCCAAGCGACCGGTAAGCGCGACAACCCGCTGCGTACCAGGTCGGTCCGGAAGGCTATGCCGAGCTTGCTCGATGAGCCCGTATGCCGAACGGTCCGTGGCTCACGCCCCGCGTCAGCTAGCGAGCGTACGCGGAGATGATCTGGTCCACGGTGGGAAAGGTCGGCATGGTCGTGCCGATGGTGCCGGGGGCCAGGTGCCGGAACAGCTGCCCCATCTCCCGGTAAGGGTCTTGCACGTTCTTGAAGTCGCGGGAGATGTCATGGGTGCGCCCGTCCGCGGTCCGCAGCCGGTACCCGCCCAGGACCGTCCTGGGTTCCTCGGCGACGGGGTCGTGCTGCTGGGTCCAGAACGGGCTGGCGTCCGATGACCAGGAACGGGACCGCGGCCAGCGGCAGCAGCCCGGTCACCACCGCCGGCGCCCTGAAGGGCGCCTGCCTGCTGAACACCCCGGCCAGCTGACCGCACCCGGATCCGGCGGCCAGCTGCGCCGCGTGCGCCAGATCCGGGGCGTGCCGCTCGCGCTGCTTGTCGACGCGCCGCTGGAAGCCCGCACGCAGCCGCTGCTCAGCCTCGGGCCGCATCCTCACCACAGACCTCCCGGTGGCCCGCGTCGTCGTCCCCCTCAGGGCAACGTCCCGGACAGCCCGCCGGTTCGACCCCGGTCTCAGCCGCCCGACCACTCCCGGGGCTCGGTGATGACCACGCACTCGAAGTGCGCCAGCCCGGCCTCGCCGTCGCTGGTCAGCCGGGTGAAGTTCTCCGCCCACGCGTGGTCGAACTCGAACGTCCGCCCGCTGCGGTCGGTGATCTGGGTCGGGTGAGAGACGTCCCAGACCTCGCCTTCGACGTGATAATCGCCGCGGTACACGCCCTGGCCCAGGCCGTCATCGAAGCCGCCGAAGTACCCGCCGCCCTGGCAGTACACCCAGCCCAGGTCCTGCACCTGGTACCGGCGGACCACGCCCTCGGCGTCGGTCAGACCGAACGTCCCGGATCGCAGCCGCCGCCCGCCCTCATAGAACTGCAGGTCGTGCTCGACGGCGGTAACCGGCACGCTGCGGTCGGCCAGCATGATGGCCCCCTTGCCGGACGCCTGGCGGCCGCTCGGGTCGATGAAGTAGAAGCCGCCGTGACCGGGCATGTCGAACAGCACCCACTGCCGGACGCCGGGCACCCGGCGCCTGGCGCCAATGGTGGGCGCGGCGTACAGCCGGGGGCCACCCCGGCCGGCCTGGGATCCCCAGGAGTGGTTCCGGAAGAACGAGTCCGTCGCCGCGTCCAGCCCGAACCGCTCGTCGCCGACCTGGACCCACCCCTCGCACTTCCCGGTGATCTCGTAGGTCATCCGTTCGCTGACCAGCCGGCCGTCGATGCGGGTCACCTCGGCGGGATCCTCGTACGGCACGGTCGCGCTGCGGCAGGTCACGTCCAGCGCGAAGCCGAAGTCGTTGTCCTCCAGGACCAGCCGCACGGTCCGCATCGGCTCCAGGATCTCCAGCCGCAGCGGGCCCGCGGCCAGCTCGTCCATGTGCGGGCGCAGCCGACGCGACAGCCGGATGTTGTGCTGGCGGCCCGCGTGCCGCAGGCACACGAACCCGTCCAGGACGTCGTTGTTGTGGTAGAGCCGCAGCGAGGACGTCAGGCATACCTGCCCGGCCTGGTCGCTCAGGCAGACGTAGTGCCCGTCGTTCCACTGCGGGTCGCTCCCCGCGACGCCGGCGAACGACGCGGTGATCTGGTGGTACGGGTATTCGTCGAACCGGAGCAGCACCCTGCCCCTCCTGTCTCTCAGTCGCCCGCCTGGGCGGACCCGGCGAGCGTGTCGGCAATCCAGTCCGCCAGCTGGGCCTTGAACGACGTATGCACCAGCTCGATCCACAGGCCGCCCGCGAACGGGTGGTAGCTGAACCGGGCCGGCCGCCCGTCCCGGCCGGCGTCGTGCACCCGGGCCGCCAGGCCGGACTCCTCCAGCGCGCGCCGGCCGGCGCTGAGGTCCTCGGCCCAGAAGCCGACGTGGGTCAGCGTCAGCCCGTCCGCGCCCCAGATCGAGCCGCGCCGCTCCTGCACCAGCTCCAGGTAGGGCGGACCCTGTATTGAGTAAGTCACCGCGATCTCGGCCTGGCGCCGCTCGCCGTCGACGATCACCTCGGGGCGGCTCTCGTGGATCGTGGCCCAGCTGAACCCGAACGTCGCGGTGTACTGCTCCATGGCCACGCCCAGGTCCGGCACGGTCAAGCCGATGTGGTAGAGCTCCAGCCCGGGGCCGGGAGCACCGAAGATGGTCATGTGCGGCGGCCTCACTAGGATCGTCGGGCAGAGCATCCGCTATCACTACAAACTGTTGACCCACTATAGTTTCTCCCAGTGCTGGGGTCAGCCTCCCGGTACGGTTCGGAGGTTCGCGGTGCCTGATCCGTCCCTGCCTGATCGAACGCTGAGACAGCTCCTGGACCGCCAGGAGATCACGGCCGTGATGGCCGCCTACGCCCGCTGGGCCGACCTGAACGAGCCCGAGCAGCAGGCGGCGGTGTTCGTGGCGGACTGCCGGGTCAGCTATCACCCCGGCGACTGGATCACCGGCCGCGCGGCGCTGACCGACAAGCTGCGCACCGCGGTGGCCGGGTACGTGCGGACCAGTCACCACGTGAGCAACATCGAGATCGACTTCGAGGGCCCGGACGCCGCCACCGCCCAGAGCGCGGTCATCGCCTGGCACCGCCGTCACGACGGGTCCGAGTGGACCCTGTACGGCCGGTACGTCGATCGCTGGACGCGGACCGAGGAGGGCTGGCGGCTGGCCGAACGCGAGCTCCGGGCGGCGGGCGCCGCCGGCCGGGATGACCGCGAGCTACGGCCGCTGGGCCGCGCCTTCGGCGCCCCGACCCGACCAGCCCTCACCTGAGCGGCCCACCCTTCCAGCACCGGAGGCGCCATGCGCTCGCTCGTCCTCGGCGGCTCGACGTTCGTCGGGCGCCGCCTGGTGCGCCTCCTGGCCGGGTCCGGCCACGAGGTTGCCGTCCTCAACCGGGGCCGGACCCCCAGCGAGCTGCCCTCCGGTGTCCGCCGGTACGTCGCCGACCGCACCGACGTCGGCTCGATGCGCTCGGCGCTGACGGATACGCAGTGGGATGCCGTCTTCGACGTGTCCGGGTTCGTGATGGTGGCGGGCGACTCGCCCATCGCCGACCTGCTCGCGCTGTTCGACGGACGCACCGCCGCCTATGTCTTCGTCTCCTCGATCATGGCCTACCAGGCCAGCCCGCTGATGCCATGGACCGAGGATCAGCCGTCCTCGGCCGACCCGGTTACCAGCTACGGCGGCTTCAAGGCGTACGCCGAATCCGAGGTCCGCAAGCGCCACGAGCAGACCGGATTCCCGGGCTGTATCGCCCGGCCGGCCGCGATCTACGGCCCGGACAACAACATCCTGGACATGGAGACCGCCATGTTCCTGCGGCTGCGGCGCAAGCTGCCGGTGCTGCTGCCGCACGGCGGGCTGGTCACCGGGAACTACGGCCACGTGGACGACCTGTGCGCGCTGCTGCTGGCCATGGCCCAGGCCCCGCAGGCCGTCGCGGGGGAGGTGGTCAACGCGACCGGGCAGGCCATCACCACTGCGGGCTACGTGCACGCGCTCGCCGAGATCGTCGGCGTGGAACCGGATATCCACCTGCTTCCCGACCAGTTGCTGGGGAAGGTGCCCGGCCCGCTGTTCGGCCACCTGTTCGGTGTCCGCCACCACGGGGTGATCTCCACGGAAAAGGCCCGGCGGCTCGGCCTGCCGGACGAGCGCGGCTTCGTCGAGGGGCACCGCCAGACCTACGAGTGGTTCTGCTCGTCGCCCTTCGCCGACGCGCCGGACGCGATGTCCGACCCGGTCTGGGGCGCCGGGTACGACTTCGCCGCCGAGGCCAACGCCCTCGCGCGGCTATGACCGTCTTCGTCGAGGACGCCGTCCTGCTCGACGCGCAGCAACGCGCGGGACGGCTCCCGCTCAGTCCCGCCGAACACCGGCGCTGGCAGGAGGTGGCCGCGTACCGCGCGGCCCGCCGGCCCGACCCCAACCCGGAGCGCGCGGCGGTGCTGCGCGACCTGCTCGGCCTGCCCGGCGCCGACGACCGGCAGGTGCTGCACGCGACGAGCCGGCTGCTCAGCGACGCGGTGACCGGCGACGCCAAGCCCGCCGGGCCGGCGTACGCGCTGTGCAGGCAATGGTTCGAGGAGGACGTCACGCAGGCCGCCCCGCTGCTCGAGCTGTTCACCGGCCACCACCGCGACCCCGAGGGCGGGCCGCCCGCGGCCGACCCGGACCTGCTGGACCGGCTCGCCCGGTGGCTGGACCAGCGCGGCGTCCGGCTGCGAGACGCGACCGTCATCTCCGGCGGGTTCAGCCGGCTGATGCTCGACGTGCACTGGACCAGCGAGCAGGGCACCGGCGAGCAGGGCACCAGCGGGCAGGAGACCGGCGGGCACGGCGTGGTGCGGGTCGAGCAGGACGGCATGTTCGCCACCGAGGGCCGCCGCGAGGCGTCCGTCATGCGGATCCTGCGGGCCCGCGGCTATCCCGTGCCCCCCGTCCTGTGGGAAGAGCCCGACCCGGACGCGCTCGGCCATCCGTTCTTCGTGATGGAGTTCGTCGACGGCCGCGCGCGGACCGATGACGAGGGCCTGGCCGACATGCTGCGAGCGCTGCGCCGGCTGCACGACCTCGGCCAGGACGCGACGGACGAGGTCGCCGCGCTGGACGGCCTCCCGCCCGGGCGCGGGCCGGAACAGGCCATCGACGCCCAGCTGCGGCACTGGCACGACGTGTACCGGTCGGCCGTGCCCTATCCGATCCCGCTGCTCGAACGGGGCTTCGCGTGGCTGCGCGCCAACCTGCGCCCGACCGGCCCGCCGGTCGTCGTGCACGGCGACCCCGGCCCGGGCAACGCGCTGCAGAACGCCAGCGGGGTGGCCGCGGTCATCGACTGGGAGCTCGCCCACGCCGGCGACGCGGCCGAGGACTGGGCCTACCTCGCCCTGATCCGCGGCCGCAGGATCGGCTCCCCCGAGTTCTGGAAAAAGAAGCTGGCCGCGACCGTGGGCGTGGCGTACGACGAGCCGACCTGGAACGCCTGGGAGGCGTTCAACTCGGTCAAGGGCGCCTGCGTCAACCTGACCGCCCTGGACGTCTTCCCCCGTACCGCCCGTCCCACTCCCGACCTGCTCGCCATCGGGGTCGCCGTGCACCTGCGCTTCCTGCGCCGCGCCGTAGAACTGACCGGCTGAACAAGCCAGCTGGTCAAGCGGCATCCGGGCGGTAACCCCGTAGCCATCAAGCCTGGCGCCCTAGGTCACTGCGCGGCGGAACGCTGATACACGCGGGCTCGGCTTCTTACCTCGAACCCGGCTTTCAGATACGCCCCGGCCGGGGCCGGGTAGTCGGGTCGCGGGCCGACATTGATGAAGACCTGTTCGCCGCCGAGCGCTGCGACCTGCGCAGCCACCTCCAGGCACATCGCTCCGGCCAGGCCTTTGCCGCGATGCCCGGGAACTACTCCCAGCGGCTCAATCTCCGCACACCCGGCCGCCGGATCCCACCAGGCAATACAGCAGGCTGCCAGCGTCCCGTCGGGTGCCTCGACGACCAGATCCCGGCTCTGCTCATAAAGCCAGGTCCGGCGGACCTGATCGTAGTGGGCCGGGGTGAACCTGCTGGTTGCCTCCGGCGATATCGCCGGCTGAGAGCCGGCTGGCCACGGCAAGGTCGCCGGGCGCCAAGCTGCCCGATGCACCTGGACCCGCGCGTCTAGCTCCTGGTCACGTACGCCGCGGATCTTGTAGCCCTCAGGCAGTAGCGGGCGGCGCGGACTGGCGGAGCGGAACATTCCGGCAACCGGCCCGGCATCAGCGTCTGGTACGAAGCCAGCCTCGGCAAGCGCATGGCGCATGGCCTCGTCGCCGTCAAACACGGCCGCCGTCAAGTCGCGGCCCCCGGCGGCGTCAACGGCCCACTCGGTGAGCGTCCGGGCCGCCTCAGCGCTGGCCGGATCAGCGTGCAGGACTATCTCGCCGTTACCGAGACCGGCCCACCCGGTCACCCCGCCGCCATCTTCGGCGAGAACCGTCTCATCCGGCAGCTGCTCGATTGCTGCCTCCCAGCCGACACCACCGGGGTGCGGGCCACGCGGCCACAGCCGGACCGCGAGCTGCTGCATCGCCGTCGTATCCGCCGGGCCTGCCCACGGTCGCACCATCATCGTCACTCCGATCGGAGACCTGACGCCATTCCGCTCAGCTAGGTTGATCATGGGGCTCAGCCCGGCGCTGAATGAGGTGAACCTGGGCTTTCACCTCGTTCAGAGCGTGGTGAAACCCGGGTTTCATTCGGTTCCGGTCGATCCGGAGCACCCGAGACTTGGTGCTGGCGGTACCAGCGTGACTGAGTCCCATTCCTGGGCCCGCGGTGCTGACCGCGACCACCAGGCCAAGCGCATTGAGACCTGACACCGAAGAGGCCGGATCGGGGATGGCGGTGGCTGTCTGGTCCGACTGGCGGGGACCGGAACGTGGCGGGGGTTCCTGCTCGACAGGCCGGCCCCGCAAGGCACCCGCCCCGGCGTCCGGGTACCGTGCCGGTATGACCAACGCGCATGACGTGATCGCGGCTTACTGGGCCGCGGCGAACGCCCGGGACTGGCCCGCGTTCGGCGCCCTGCTGACCGACGACGTGGTCTACCGCGGTCCGCAGACCAGGGAGCAGGTCCGCGGCCGGGAAGCCTACATCCGGTTCAACGTGGAGGGCTTCGCGTACGACTGGCACATTACTGTGCAGCGGATCGTCGGCGAAGGCCAGCACGCGGCCAGCTGGATCGAGTTCACCGGCCCGCAGGGCCCGCAGCCCGGGCTGTGCTTTTTCGAGCTCGCCGACGACGGCCGGATCACCCAGATCACCGACTTCTGGCCCGATCCGTACGAGCTGCCCGACAGCCGTGCTCATCTGGTCGAACGCTACTGACCAGACAGCTACTGACCCGTAGAACGCAGGGACCGCTCCCGCGACCCGCCGTCGTGGTAGTCCGCCTCGCGGACGACGGTCAGCCCGTCGAAGATCAGGTACGACATCCCCTCGACGGTCCAGCGGCGCCCGACCAGCTCCGGGCCCAGGTTGTCCGTGACCTGGGTGGCGCTCATCGTCCACAACATGGCCAGCCCGTCCGGGCGCGACCAGAAGTCCCCGGTCGGCTCCAGCACCAGGTCGGGGTAGCGCTGCCGGCCATGGCCGAAGTAGGCGCGGATCGCGGGCCAGCCGCGGTGCTCGCCGCCGATGGCGTCGTAGAGCACGCCGTCTTCGGCGAAGTAGCGCCGCGGTCCGTCCAGGTCCGTGCCCGACCACGCGCCGAACAGCCCGGTAGCTACCTCGATCCGCTGCTCAAACAAGGGTCAAGCCTTGCGCCGTGTCGACCGGACCGCCAGCGCCACCGCGATGATCAGGGCGAAGCCGTTGAACAGGTCGTTGATGTACCCGGGCGCGCCGGCCAGCTGCAGCCCCTTGACGCCCGTCGCGAGCAGGAAGATCGCGATCAGCGTGCCGAGCACGTTCACCCGGCCGGGCAGGATCTGGGTGGCGCCCAGGAAGACGGCGGAGAAGGCCGGCAGCAGGTAGGGGACCCCGACGTCCGGGCTCGAGGAGCCGAGCTCGGCGGCCAGCATGACGCCGGCGAACGCCGCCACTACACCGCAGACCACGAAGGCGCCGGTCGTGATGCGGCCGACCCGGATGCCCGCCAGCCGGGCGGCCTGCGGGTTGCCGCCCACGCTGTACAGGTACCGGCCGGCCGGGGTGTACTCCAGCAGCCACCACAAAATGATGGCCAGGATCACCATGTAGTAGACCGGCAGCGGCAGGCCGAGGATCTGCTTCTGGCCGATCGCGGTGAAGTGCGGGGAGATGCCGTTGGCCACCTGGAACCCGCCGGTGACCCAGGTCGTGCCCGCGGCCAGGATGCTGCCCATGCCGAGCGTGGCGATGAACGAGTCGACGTGCAGCATGACCACGATGAACGAGTTGACCAGCCCGACCAGCAGCCCGAAGGCCAAGGCGGCGAAGATGCCGAGGATGAAGCCGTGGCCGTTGGCCTGGAACCAGACGACGATGCACACCCCCATGCCGAGGGTGCCGCCGATGGACAGGTCGAACGCGCCGCAGGCCACCGGCACGATCAGGCCCAGGGCCACCATGGCCGTGATGGCCTGCGACCCGGCGATGATCCGGAAGTTGGTGGCCGTGAGGAACAGGTTCGGCACCCACAGCGCGAAGATGAGGATCAGCACCGCCCACACGTACAGGCCGCTGAACCGGTCCAGGCCGAGGGTGGCCGCCAGGCTTCGCTGCCTCCGCGCGGCGTGGCTGCCGGCCTGGGCGTCAGGGTCCGGTTCGAGGGACCCGTGCTCGTCCGGCTCGAGGGGCCTGTGCTCGTTGACGGTCATTCCGGTTCCCTTCTCCCGGTAACGTCCCGGGAGCTCATCGGCTGGCGGGTCCGGCGCGCGGACGGTTCGTTCACGCGGCGTCGTGCCGATCACGGCCGATCGTGGCCGCGGTGATCAGGTCGTGGTCCATCCGGCCGCCGGAGATCTCGTCGGCGATCTTCCCGCGCCGCAGGACCAGCACCCGATGGCATAGCCGGACGAGTTCCTCGTGGTCGGTGGACACGACGATCACGGCGGTCCCGTCGGCGGCGGCCTCGTCGACGAGCTTGTGGATGTCGGACTTGGCCCCGACGTCCACGCCCTGGGTGGGCTCGTTGAGGATGAGCACCTTGGGTTTCATCCGCAGCCAGCGGGCCAGCACCACCTTCTGCTGGTTCCCGCCGGACAGGTCGGACATGGCGAACTCGCTGTTCCGCGGGCGCACGTCCAGGCGCTCCAGCCACACCGCGACGTCGGAGCGTTCCCGGCCCTTGCGCAGGAAGCCGTTGCGCCAGTGCAGGGAGGTACCGACTACGGTGATGTTCTCGCGCAGGGTCGAGGTCATGAACGCGGCGTTGGCGTGACGCTCGGCCGGGACCAGCCCCATGCCCAGGGCCATGGCCTGGTCCGGCCGCATCTTGGGCACCGCGGCCCCGTTGAGCGTGACCTTGCCCGCCCGGTCGACGCCGCCGAACAGCGCCGTCGCCACCTCGTCCCGCCCGGAGCCGGTGATGCCGGCGATGCCGACGATCTCGCCGGCGTGCACGGTCAGGTCCACATTGCTCAGCACGTCGCAGCCCAGGCCCTTGACCTCCAGGACGACATCGCGCTGCTCGGCGGCCTTGGCGTCGTGCACGACGTGCTCTAGCTGGCGCCCGATGACCAGCTCGATCAGCTGGTCTTCGGTCAGTCCGGCCACCGGGCGGGTGATGATGTGCTTGCCGTCCCGCAGCACCGTGACGTTCTGGGCCAGCTCGAAGACCTCGTCGAAGTGGTGGGACACGAACATGACGGCCATGCCGGAGTCCGCCACCCGCCTGGCCAGCTGGAACAGCCGCTCGGCCTCCGCCGCGGGCAGGTTGGCCGTCGGCTCGTCCAGGATGAGGACCTTGGCCGGGTTCTGCCGGGGTGCCAGCGCGCGGGCCACCGCGAGCGCCGTGCGCTCGCTCATGGCCAGGCTGCCGGCCTGCCGGCGAATGTCGAATTCGTAGCCGAGGTCAGCCAGTGCCGCCCGGGTGCGCTTGCGCTCCTGCCGCCAGCGGATCCGGCCGCGGAAACTGGGATACCCGGCGCCCAGGGCGATGTTGTCCACCGCGTCGAGGTTGTTGACCAGGCCGAGATCCTGATGGACGAACCGCAGCCCGGCCGCCTCGCTCGCCTCGCCGTGGCCGAGTTGCAGCGCCTCACCGCCCACCTCGGCCGATCCCTCGTCGGGCACGTGGAACCCGGCCAGAATCTTAATCAGGGTTGACTTACCTGACCCGTTCTCGCCTACGAGCGCGCGGATCTCGCCCGGCTCGACCGACAGGCTCACGCCGTCCAGGACCCGTGGTCCGGCAAAGCTCTTCGACATGTTGGTCACGATCAGCGCGGCCGTCATGCTGCCTCCTGCGACCTGCGGCGGCGAGTGTTACTCGTTGGCCCGAGGTGGTACGGGGTACCTGCTCGAACTCTTTAGGTGGAGCTTAGGCTTCGGCGTGCCGCAGGACCAGACCCCGTTTCGGACGAGTACGGTCTTACCGCAAGCGATACAAAGTTACTGCCCGAATACGGTCAGGTCAACGGGGTCGGTGTCCTGTTACCTGAGGGAGCCGGAACCACCCTCACGATCAGGTCATCGATTGAGAAAACCACAGTTAGCAGCCGGATTAAGCGCTATCCAGGACCCACGCATAACAACTTCGCTTCGGTGTGAACTGGGTGTAGACAGTCAGTCCTTGGAAATCCTAGGTTGAGAGCCAACTCAGTAACCTATCGTTAACATGACCCCAGCAGACCCTCGGCTGCCCGGAATCTCCGGGCCGCTGTGCAGAAGGAGGCGCGGATGAGGAGAACACTCGCGGCTGTCGTCGCGGTTGCTACCTCAATGCTCGCCATCGCCGCGTGCAGTAGCAGCAGTAGCAGCAGCAGCACCGGCAGCACCGGTGGCGGTACCAGCGCCAGCGCGACGGCCGGTGCCACCAGCGCCGGCATGGCGGCGGCGATGCAGTACGAGCAGCAGTTCCTGGGCACGCCGACCTCGATCGGCATCACCACGCCGCTCACGTCAAAGCCCGCGACCGGGAAGCTGCTCGTCGGCCTGGACTCCGGCCTCGGCAGCGCGAAGGTGCTCGCCCAGTACTGGGCGCAGGCCGCTGCGGACATCGGCTGGAAGTACAAGGACCTGATCTCCGGCTCGACCCCGGCCACCCAGCAGGCGGCCATGAACTCGGCCATCCAGCTGAGCCCGGCGGGCATCCTCACCAGCGGGATCCCCAACTCCACGATCCAGGCGCAGCTCACCCTCGCCGCGCAGAAGGGCATCTGGGTCAACAGCAGCGCGGACACCAGCCCGCCGTCGGGCGCCATGTTCGACACCTCGATCGCGAGCCCGGCTCAGCTCGCCGAGTGGGGCAAGATGGTCGCCGCCTACGTGACCGTCCAGTCGCAGGGCAAGGCCGTCGTCCAGGACTTCCAGCTGACCGCGTTCCCGATCCTGCTGGACTTCGACACCGCGTTCGTGGCCGCGATGGGCCAGTGGTGCCCGAGCTGCAAGGTCAGCACCAACGCGGTACCCGCGGCCAGCCTCGGCACCAGCGCCCTGACCAGCCAGGTGACCTCCGTCGTGACCAGGAATCCCAGCACCAACTGGCTGATCTTCGACCTCGGCGACCTGGAGATCGGCGTCGACGCCGCGCTCAAGGCGGCCAGCCTGTCCGGTCTGCACATTGGCGGCCTGACCGCGGACACCCCGAACATCGCGGGGCTGAAGGCCGGGACGGAGAGCGTCTGGACCGCGTACTCGCTGCCCATCGTCGCCTACCGTCAGGTCGACTCGATGGCGCGCAAGTTCGAGAACATGACGCCCCTGAGCGCCAACCTGCCGACGCAGCTGATCACGCCGCAGAACGTCGGCTCGCTGGTAGTGGACTCGGCGGGCAACTACGTCGGCGTGGCCGACTACCGCACCCAGTTCAAGAAGCTCTGGCTCGAAAGCTAGCGCTGCCAGCTGTACCGCATGCGGATGCCGCCCCTGTCCGGGGCGGCATCCGCGCGCGCGGGCCAGCGTGAGAGGCACACGACATGGCGGAGGAGTCCCTGGAACGGCGGATCGCCCGCCTGGAGTCCCGGGCGGAGATCGCCGAACTGCTCGCCCGGTACGCCTTCCTGATCGATGACCACGAGTTCGACGCGCTGGGCGAGCTGTTCACGCCGGACGCCCGGTTCGGCTCGCCGGGCAGCACCCACACGGGCCGCGAGGCCATCGTCGCGAACTACCGGGCCCTCGGCGACCTGTACCCCATCACGCTGCACGAGGCGCGCGGCTTCGTCCTTGACTTTCTCGACGAGGAACATGCCCGCGGCCAGGTGCTTGGCTTCTCCGAGCAGGCCTCCGCCCGGCACACCGTCATTACGTCGTTCCGGTACGACGACGAGTACGTCCGCCTGGACGGACGGGACGGACGGTGGCGTTTCGCCTCCCGCCAGGTGCGGACCCTGTACGCCATGACCCACGCCGAGCTCGCCGCCGGCGGGCTGGCCACCAGGCTGCGCAAGCGCTGGCCGCACCGGACCCCGGCCCCCGCCGAGCTTCCTGCCTACCGCCCCGACGCCGGAACCGACCCAGCGGCAGGCGGCCGATGCTAGTCATCGCGATGGAGACGGAGCCCGGCGGGCACGTGCGCTGGGCCGGGCGACGTCATGACGATGACCGGCCGGACGCGACCGCCGGCGCCTCGCCCGCCGAGCTGTTCGACGCGGTCTTCCACGCGCTGCACGACGGCGAGCAGGTGGCGCTCGGCCTCGACTGCGCGCTGACTATGCCGGCAGCCCCGGACCAGGCCTGCGCCGGCGACCTGGCCGAGGCGGCCGCGAACCAGCCGGGCCTGGCCGAGCTGGGCTACCTGCTGGGGGAGCTGGGCAACTGGCGGCCGTGGACCACGGTCAGCACGTCGCTGGCGCGGTGGAAGGCGAACACGTCGATCCTGGTCTGGCAGGCCGTCCCGGCGCCCGGCGCGGGCCCCGTCACGGCCACCGCCGCGACCGACAGCTTCTTCCGCCAGCTGCCCGCCGCCCAGGAGGCCCCAAAGGCCGACGAGACCAACGGGACGGTAGTCAACCTGGCCGCCGCGACCGCCCGCCGGGCCGGCCTGTTCGTCGACCCGTCCGAGCTGGCCCAGCCCACCGTCTCGATCACCGTGACCGACGGCTGACCGCGAATAACGGCTCCCGGCCGGTGAACGCGATCAGCCGCTCCAGGGCGGTAGCCGACGGCCCGGCCGGCACCTCGGCGGCAAAGCTGCGGCCGCGCTTATCCGGGGTGATCAGCAAGCGGGCCCGCCCCAGCACGTAATCCGCGACCTCCGGCGCCACGTCGATCTCGGACCCGGTCGCCCGGGCCAGGTCCCAGCCGTGCACGAGCAGTTCCAGCGGGATGATCTCCACGGCCAGGCTGGCGGGCAGCGTGCTGCGCCCCACCGCCACCGAACCATCCACCCCCCGCTGCCGCCAGGCCTCCAGCGCCGCCCCGGCACTCGCCGTCACCCGTTCCTCCAGCGAGCCCGAAGCCGACCCGCCAGCAGGCCCCCCAGCAGGCCCCTCAGCAAGCCCCCCAGCCACCGAGCCCAGCAGCACCATGGACCGCACCACGTGCTCACCGACCTCGCCGACCGTGTACTCCGAGCACGGGCTAGGCCGGCCCAGGTCGTCCGCGGTGAGCCGCCCCAGCACCGGACGGCAGGCCGCCAGCGTCACCGACGCGCACTCGAAGGCATCCATAACTCGTCCGCCGCGGAAAGCCCGCCCGGGGACATCCGCTGGGCCAGGAAGAAGGCGCTGACCAGGTCGCGCGCCGTGTCGTACCCGCCCAGGAACTCCTCCTCGGCCCGGGCCGGCGACATCCGGCCGTCGCGCAGCGCCTCGAACGCCTCGCGCATCCGCTGCAGCGCGGACTCCAGGACGTCACGGTCGTCAGGAAAGTGGGTGCCGACCATGGCTCAGTACGCCGCCGTTCCGCCGTCGACGCTGTAGATGGCGCCGGTGATGCCGCCCCCGACGTCCGACGCGAGCAGGACCGCGACGGCAGCCACCTCGTCCAGGGTGTTCGGGCGCTTGATCGCGGACTCGGCGGCGAACAGCGCGACCATCTCGTCGAACGTGATGCCCATCGCCGCCGCGGTGCTCGGCCCGTTGTTCTTGATGATGTCGGTGATGACCAGGCCCGGGCAGATCGCGTTCACGGTCACGCCCTGGGTGCCGACCTCCTTGGCCGCGGCCTTGGTCAGCCCGTTGATCCCGTGCTTGGCGGCCACGTAGGGGGTCAGCACCGGCTTGCCGTGCTTGCCCTCGACCGAGGAGATGTTGATGATGCGCCCGTAACCGCGCGGCAGCATGTGGCGCAGCGCGGCGCGGGTGCCCCAGAACGTGGAGTACAGGTTCCACTTCATCACCAGGTCCCAGTCCTCGTCATACAGGTCGACCAGGGGCGCGAGCCGCTCCGCCCCGCCCGCGTTGTTGACCATGATGTCGATCCGGCCGAACTGCGAGACCGCCGCCTCGACGGCCTGCTCCACGCCTTCCTTGGTCGTCGCGTCACCCTGGCAGAAGACCACGCCGATCTCGTCGGCCACCTGCTGCCCGCGGTCGGCGTTGCGCCCGCTGACCACTACCTGCGCGCCCTCGGCCACGAACGCCTCCGCGATCGCCCGGCCGATCCCCGCGGTGCCGCCGGTAATCGCCGCGACCTTGCCCTCTAGTTGCATCGATAACTCCTCAGTCCGCCGTCAGATCCCGGACGTAGCGCCCCGGCGCGGACTCCAGCGGCGGGTGCTCCGCGCTGCCCAGCCGCGACGGCGCGGGCCGGGTCCCGGCCGACGAGGCGATGATCCAGTCCGCCCAGTGCGTCCACCACGTCCCGGTGTGCTGCTCGGC
This sequence comes from uncultured Actinomycetes bacterium, assembly GCA_963822765.1. Classification (GTDB taxonomy): domain Bacteria; phylum Actinomycetota; class Actinomycetes; order Streptosporangiales; family Streptosporangiaceae; genus Palsa-504. The sequence continues at coordinate 144,263 of CAWGJL010000016.1, forward strand.
CCCGGAAAGCCAGTCCTGCGCGTCCGGACCCGGCGAGGCCCCGGTCCAGAACACCGCCTTCGGGTTGCCCGGCGGGTTGACCAGGCTCTGGATGTGCCCGGCGTTGCTGAGCACGAAGGTGCTCGGCCCGCCGAGCAGCTGGGTGGTTTGGTAGCACGACGTCCACGGCGTGAGGTGGTCGGCCACCCCGCCGGTGACGTAGGCCGGCAGGGTGATCGTGCTCAGGTCCACCGGGGTGCCCAGGCAGGTCAGCCGGCCCGGGGTGGCCAGCGGGTTGTGCTCGAAGATGTCCAGGAACTCGGCGTGCAGCGCGGCCGGGAGGTTCGTCCCGTCGGCATTCCAGGCCAGGATGTCGAACGCCGGCGGCTTCTCGCCCATCAGGTAGTTGTTCACCCACGCCTTCCACACCAGGTCATCGGGCCGCATCCAGGTGAACGCGCCGCCCATGTCGCGGGCGCTGATCACCCCGGTCCGCGCGGAGTTCCACCGGGCCAGGGCCAGCAGCCGGGACGCGGAGAACGCCTTGACCGGCACCTCCTGCCCCCAGTCCAGCAGCGTCACCGCGTAGCTCACCGAGTGCACCGGCGCCTCACCCGACGCGGCGAGATGGTTGAGCGCCATCGTGGTCAAGATGCCGCCCGCGCAGAACCCGATCACGTCGATGTCCGGCGCCCCGGTGACCTCGCGGACCGCCTCGATGGCGGTCAGCACCCGTCCGGCGTAGGTGTCCAGGTCCCAGCCGGCCTGCTCGCGCGTCGGGTTCCGCCAGCTCACCATGAACGTCTGCAGCCCCCGGCCGACCGCGTACTCGACCATGCTCCGCCCCGGCCGCAGGTCCAGGAAGTAGTAGCGCCCGATCGGCGGCGGCACGATCAGCACCGGGCGGGCCTGCACGTCAGCGGTGCTCGGCGTGTACTGGATCACCTCGGCGTACGGGTCCCGGTCCACCACCGCCCCGGGCGTGATCGCGAAGTCGCGGCCGACCACGTAACCAGAGCGGTCCACGGTCGACGGCATGCCGCCATTGTGCCGAACGTCCCCCGCGAAGTTCCGCACCCCGCGCACCAGCGACATCCCGCCGGTCTCGTACGCGCGCTTGACCGCTGCCGGGTTGCCGAGCAGCGTGTTGGTCGGCGCCGAAGCGGTTTCCAGCACCGTGAGCAGGAACCGGGCCGCGGGCGAGGCCCGCCCGCTGCGGGCCATGTCGTCGAGCGTCTCGTCCGCGACCGCGCAGCTGGCCGTGTAGGCCTGCCCCAGCCTGCGGTAGAAGGGATGATCGGTCCACGCCGGGTCCTTGAACCGCCAGTCGCCCGCGGCCGGCCGGGCCGGCGACGAGCCGAGCGCGATGCCGGCCAGATCCCCGGCCAGCCGCCAGTAGCCGCTGTAGAGCGCGCCGAGCCGGGCCCCGATGCCCCGCGAGCCGGTGACCGCGTCGTCTGGAACCACCGTCACGTGGGCCTCCTACTTGTCATGTTTCTGTAGTTTAACTCTAATTTAAGTCACGACCGGTGGACTGGCGAGGCCCATCGAGTTTCTTGACGTTGACCACAGGAAGGTCAAAGATGGCCGTACGCCGAGCCCCAGGAGGTGCCGTGGCCGAGCCGCAACCGGATCAGGTCCAGCAAGCACTGATTTCGCTGGTCATCCGCGGCATGGCCCGCGGCGCGCCCGACGAGGCCACCGCCGCGCTGGCCGAGCGAGGCCTGGCCATGGTCAAGGGCCCGATCACGATGCCCACGCCCGAGGGCACGGCGGCCGCCGCCGCGCTGCTGCGCCTGGAAGCGGGGAGCCCGCAGGAGCAGGACCTGGACAAGCTCTTCGACGCCTTCCTGCCGGTCAACCGCCGGCTGCGCGACGTCTGCTCGGCCTGGCAGACCCGCCCCGACGGCACGCCGAACGACCACAGTGACGGCGCCTACGACGACACGGTCCGCGACCGCCTGGACGAGGTGCACTCGGCCATCGGCCCCATCCTGCGCCGGATGGCGGCCGTCGAGCCGCGGCTGGCCGGCTACCGCCCCAGGCTGCAGGAGGCGCTCGACAAGTTCGACGACGGCGAGTCGTCCTGGCTCGCGTCCCCGCTGATGGACTCCTACCACACGGTCTGGATGCACCTGCACCAGGAGCTCATCCTCATGCTCGGCCTGACCCGCGCGGACGACGAGGCCCGCGAGGAACGCCTGGTCAGCGGGCGGACATGACCACTGCTCAGCAGGACGCCGAGCGCGCCAGCGAACTCGCCGCGCTGCGCGACGCGGTCCGCGACCTTATCGAAGGCTCGGGCGGCATCGCCGCCGCCCGCCGCCAACTGGACGCTGTGTCGGTAAACACGGGGCCCGGCTACGACCAGGACGCCTGGCGGCTGCTCGGCACCGAGATGGGCCTGGCCGGCCTGGGTATCGCCGAAGACCTCGGCGGCGCCGGCGGCGGCCTGGCCGAACTGGCCGTGGTCGCCGAAGAACTCGGCCATGCCCTGCTCCCGGTCCCGTTCTTCTCCTCCACCGTCCTGGCCGGCCAGATCCTGGCCCGCTGCCCCGGTACCGGCCCCGACGTGCTGGCCCAGCTCAGCACAGGCGGGGAACTCGCCGCCTTCGCCGGCGCCGGCCCCGACGGATGCTGGCGCCCCGACCGCCTGCCGGTCGAAGCAAACGCCGACGGCCGCCAAGCCAG
>CAWGJL010000017.1:0-10118 GCA_963822765.1 uncultured Actinomycetes bacterium
AGGCGGTGGCGGACCGACTGCGCGCGACGCCCGGGGGCGAGTCGATCCCGGTGACCGTCGCCGACATGGCCGACGTCCCGGCGGACGGGCCGTTCCGCCTGGTGTACCTGGTGTGGGACGGCCTGTTCCACCTGCCGAGCCAGGCGCGCCAGGTGGACTGCTTCCGCAACGCGGCCCGGGTGCTGGAACCGGGCGGCGCGTTCGTGATCGAGTGCTTTGTGCCGGTTCCGGCGCTTTTCGGCCGGGGGGTCGAGGTGAACGACGTCACCGAGGACTGGGCGTCGATGACGCTTACTCGTCACGACCCGATCGCCCAGAGCATCTTCCGGCAGCGGATCACGTTCGCTGACGGGCGCAAGGTCCGCATGATCCCGGTGGCGTTCCGATACTGCTGGCCCAGCGAGCTCGACCTGATGGCCGAGCTGGCCGGGCTGCGGCTCCGCCACCGTTACGCCGACTGGAGCCGCGCGCCGTTCGGTCCAGCCAGCCCCGGACACGTCTCGGTGTACGAGTTGCCCGCGTAACCGGGTCCGTTCGCGTGCTGCTCCATACGCGAGTGCGGCGGACGCGATCTGCCGCGTCCGCCGCACTCCCCTCGGTTCAGTGCGGTATGCCGTGCGGTATGCCGTGGGGCTCGGCCTCGCCTTCGTCGTCTTCCTCTTCCTCTTCCCCGTCCTCGTCCTCTTCGGGCCCGGTCTCGCTCGCGTCGAGCCGGTAAAGCTCTTCAAGTTCGTCGCTGCCTGCCAGTTCCTCGGCAACGGCCAGATTCCCCATGGTGATCCTTTCGCTCTGGCCCCCGAAGGAAGTGCGGGGGGAGACGCGCAGCATCGTATCGGTCCTTCATGATCGTTAGCGGAATCTCAGGAAAGGCCGGATGACTCGTGCTCGGCACGGACTTCGGCTGCCTCCGCGTTGTCGCCCAGTTCTTCGAAGATGGCCGCTGCCTGTGCCCAGGACTGGCGCGCCTGCACGGTCAGGCCGACGCGGCACTCTGCGGTGCCGACGGACCTCAGCGTCGCGGCCTGGCGGCGCCGGTTGCCCGCGGTCCGGTGGCTGGTCAGCGCCTGCCGTAGGCTGTCGAGGGCTTCCGCGTCGCGTCCCACCGACAAGTAGCAGCGTCCCAGGATCCACAGCACGTAGCCTTCGCCGTCCACGTAGCCGATCTCGGCGAAGATGCGGCGGGCTTGCAGCAGGTAATCGATAGCCTCCTCGGCCCGGTCAGCATCTAGCAGGGTCCAGCCCAGGTTGCCCAGGGCAATGCCTTCTCCGTACCGGTGGCCCACCTCGCGGTTCAGTTCCAGCGAATGCCGGTACAGATCGAGAGCCTCAGCCGTCTGTCCCAGCAAGAGATAGACATCGGCGAGGCTGTTCGCGGACTGCACCTCGCCTATCCGGTCGCCGATCTCACGTCGGATCTCGAGCGACCGCTCGATGTGACCGATGCCTTCGGGATCGCCGATATTGCCCAGGGCTTCGCCTAGGTTGTTCAGGATCCACGCCTCGCCCTGACGGCTGCCCGCCCGGCGGGCGCTGTCCAGGGCGATGCGGCTGGTCCCGATGCAGTCTGCCCAGTTGCCGCGGCTGTTGAAGACGAGGTACAGCGTAGCGGGCAGCCGCCAGGCGATGTCGTGGAGGCCCGACTCGGCCGCCTGACGGGTGGCGGCGACCAGGTTGGCCCTCTCGCCGTCGTACCATGCCAACGCCTCCTCGGCGCTGGCGAAGCTGAGCGGAGGCGGATCGCCGTCGGCGGGGTCCGGCGGGATGTTGTAGCGATGTGGCACCTGTGCCGTGGCCGCGGCGTCGGCGGTGCGCACGTACCAGCGGATGAGGCGGGCGATCGCGGCGTCGCGGTCTGGCCCGGACAGGTCAGCCACGGCCCGTTCGGAAGAATAAACACGGAGCAGGTCATGGAACTTGTACCGGTCCGGGGACTTGGACTCGAGCAGGTGCGCGTCCACCAGAGTCTCCAGCGCGTCGGTGGCCAGGTACTCCACGGTGCCGAACAGAGCCGCGGCCGCCACGGACGAGATCGAGGGTCCGTGCCACAGACCGAGCATGCGGAAGGCGTCGGCCGGGGCCACTCCGTCTGGCTGATCCGCGGCCGGCAGGCTGGCGAAGCTGACCTGGAAGCTGGCCCGGACCGCCAGGTCACCGACCCTCAGCTCGTCGAGCCGCCGGTGCTCGTCGCGGAGCCGGTTCGCCATGGCCTGGATCGCCCAGCCGCTGCGCGTGGCCAGCCGGGCCGCGCAGATCCTGATGGCCAGCGGGAGCCCAGCGCAGGCCAGGAGCAGCTCGGCGGTGGCCTCGGGTTCGGCGGCCGCGCGTTCGTCGCCGACGACCTTGGTGAACAGGGCCAGCGCCTCGTCGTCGTCGAGCACGTTGAGGTCGACCAGCCTGGTACTGGCCAGATCGGGCATCCGGCTGCGGGTCGTGACCAGTACCGCACAGGAGGCAGTACCGGGCAGCAGCGGCCTGACCTGGGCGGCGTCACGCGCGTTGTCGAGCACGACGAGCATCCGGCGGCCGGCCAGGACGGTCCGGTACCGGGCTGCGCGCTCATCGTCATCGACCGGTATCTCTCGCCCGTCGAGGCCGAGGTCGCGCAGGAACCTGGCGAGCACGTCCGCAGCCGGGAGCGGATGCGGGGTCGCGCCGAACAGATCGACGTACAGCTGGCCGTCGGGAAAGCTGGCGCTGATACGGTGGGCCGCGTGTACCGCCAGGGACGTCTTGCCCAGGCCGCCGGAGCCGGCGACCAGCGCGATGCGGACCACGCCCGGGTCGTCGTCCGCGCTGCCGCTGGACAGCACATCGCATAGGTGCTTGACCTGGTCACCGCGACCAGTGAAGTCGGCGACGTCGGCAGGCAGCTGGGCCGGGACGGGGACCGATCGCGGGCTCCCGACCTCCGCCGGGACTGGAGTGGGTTTCGTCGGCCGGGAGCTCGGCGCAACTGTGCCGGCCGATATGCTGCCCGGCGCGTCGCCAGCGTCCCTGGTGAGCACCTCGTCCTTGGCGAGCAGGTCGGCGTAGAACTGGCGCAGCTCGGCACCGGGATCGACGCCGAGTTCCTCGGCCAGGACGCGGCGCGCCTGCCCGTACGCCTCGAGGGCCTCGGCGTGGCGGCCCGCGCCGTCCAGAGCCTGCATGAGCAGCAGCCACAGATTTTCCCTGAGCGAATGGTCGGCCAGCAGCCTGCGCAGCTCCGGGATGACCTGGGCGTGGCTGCCGCAGGCCAGCTCGGCCATGACCCTGAGCTCGGCAGCGTCGAGGCGGAGCTCGGTCAGGCGTTCGGCCTCCGTCTCGACCAGCGTCGTAGCCGGGACATCGGCCAGCGGGCTGCCGTGGCACAACGCGAGCGCCTCGGCCAGCTGGGCTGCGGCTCGCTCCGGATCTCCGGCGGCGTACGCGCGCCTGCCCTCGCGGACCAGGGCCTCGAACACCTGGGCGTCGGTGTCCCCCGGAGCCAGGCGCAGCAGGTAGCCCGGAGCGCGGGTAACCAGGAGCGTGCTGTCGGTGTCACCGAGGAGCCGGCGCAGCCTGAGCACGTAGATGCTGATGAGGTTTCCCGCCTTGGCCGGCGGCGTCTCCCCCCATACCTCGTTGATCAGGGTGTCAACGGGGACGATCTGCCCGGCCTTGATCAGCAGCGCGGCCAGCACCGAACGCCACTTCGGGGCCCCGATCCCCAGCCAGTCCTCCCCGGCCCGGATCTCCAGGGGCCCTAGCAGCCGGAACCTCATCATTACCTGGGATCACTCGCCTCCGGCTAGTCAGAACTCGGCCGTCAGAAGCTTCACTTAATCACGGCTCAACAAAGACGTAAACCTCCGGGCCGAGCATGACCCTATCGCCTCGGCGACGAGGCCTACGGTGGGCAAGCCGGACGGCCACGGGGGTGCCGTCCGCGGTGCCTAGAACGCCCGCTCGCCTAGCGGGGTGGGTGGTGCGGGAAGCGGTCCTGGCCCTAGCTGGGGAGGGAGGGACCGGCCTAGCGGCCAGGACCGCCCGTGACCGCCGGCCGGGGGATACGGGGGGCGGGTAGCCCCCGTGACCGGGGGGTTGGGGGGTCGTCCCCCCCGGTTAACATGGCCGTCGTCCTCGACCCTCTGGCGGGGGCGGGGATGACGGTCGCCGGGGAACCTCAGGTCTGGCCGTCGAACAGGCTGGTCACCGAGCCGTCGCTGAACACCTCGCTGATCGCGCGGGCCAGCAGCGGGGCGATCGAGAGCACCGTGAGCTTGTCGAACCGCTTCTCCTGCGGGACCGGCAGCGTGTTGGTGATGATGATCTCGCTGATCCTGGAGTTCTTCAGGATGTCCACCGCCGAGCCGGACAGCACCCCGTGCGTCGCGGTAGCGATGACCTGCGTCGCGCCCTGATCGAACAGGGCCTCGGCGGCCTTGGCGATCGTCGCCCCGGTATCGATCATGTCGTCCACCAGGATGCAGGTGCGGCCCGCGACCTGACCGACCACCTCGAACATCCTGACCTGGTTGGCGACGTCCGGATCGCGGCGCTTGTGGATGATGGCCAGCGGGCAGCCGAGCCGGTCCGTCCACCGCTCGCAGACCCGGACCCGGCCGGCGTCCGGCGCGACCACGGTGACCTGGCTGACATCGAGTTTCTTCTCGATGTAAGTGGCCAGGATGGACAGCGCGAACAGGTGGTCCACCGGGCCGTCGAAGAAACCCTGGATCTGCGCGGTGTGCAGGTCGACCGCCATCAGCCGGTCCGCCCCGGCGGTGGCGAACAGGTCGGCCATGAGCCGGGCCGAGATGGGCTCGCGGCCGCGGTTCTTCTTGTCCTGCCGGGCGTAGCCGAAGAACGGCGCGACCACCGTGATGCGCCTGGCCGAAGCCCGCTTGAGGGCGTCGACCATGATCAGCTGCTCCATGATCCATTCGTTGATCGGCGAGGTGTGGCTCTGCAGGACGAACACGTCGCAGCCGCGGACCGAATCAAGGAACCGGACGAAGATCTCGCCGTTCGCGAAGTCGAAGAGCTTGGATGGCGTCGGCTTGATGCCCAGGCACGCGGCCACCTCCTCGGCCAGCTCCGGGAAGGCCCGGCCGGACACGATCATCAGCTTCTTCGCGCCCGGCTCCATCACGTCGTTCACCTGCCCTGCGCCCCCTCGTCGTCATCCCGGGCCGGCTCGCCAGCCGATCCCGGTGCGCCGGGCGCGGCCTCGGCCGCCCGCCGGGCGCGCGCGGCGGCCCGGGTCCCGGGGCGGCGCCGCTCCACCCAGCCTTCGGAGTTGTGCTGCCGGCCGCGGGCGACGCCGAGCGCGCCCGGCGGCACGTCCTCGGTGATCACCGAGCCGGCCGCGGTGTACGCGCCGTCCCCGACCGTCACCGGGGCCACCAGGATCGTGTCGCTGCCGGTGAAGACGTCCGCGCCGATCGTGGTGCGGTGCTTGGCCGCGCCGTCGTAGTTGGAGAAGATCGTCGCCGCGCCGATGTTGGCGCCTTCCCCGATGTCGGCGTCTCCGACGTAGGACAGGTGCGGGACCTTCGCGCCCGCGCCGACCACGGAGTTCTTCAGCTCGACGTGGCAGCCGATGTGCGCGCCGGCGCCGATCCGGGTCCCGGGACGCAGATAGGCGTAGGGCCCCACGGTGGCCTCAGGCCCGATCTCGGCCTGTACGCAGACCGTGAAGCTGACCGACGCGTCCTGGCCGACCGACGTATCGGTGAGCCGGCAGTGCGGGCCGACCGTGGCGCCTGGCCCGATCGACGTCTGGCCCTCCAGGTGGGTACCCGGCAGGATCTCCGCGTCCTGCCCGAGGGTGACGTCCGCATCGATCCAGGTCGACGCCGGGTCCACGATCGTGACCCCGGCCCGCATCCAGTCCTCGAGCAGCCGGTCGTTATAGGCCCGGCGGACCTGAGCCAGCTGGACCCGGTCGTTCACGCCCTGGACCTCGCCCGGGTCGGCGGCCAGCACCGCGCCGACCGGGTGGCCGTCGCCGCGCAGGATCGCCACCACGTCGGTCAGGTACTCCTGGCTCTGGGCGTTGCCGGTCGCGACGCGCTTGATCGCGTCGGCCAGCAGCGCGCCGTCGAACGCGTAGCAGCCGGAGTTGATCTCGTCGATCGCCCGCTGGTCCGGCGTCGCGTCGGCGTATTCGACGATTTCGGCCAGCGCGCCGTGCTCGTCCCTGACGATCCGCCCGTAGCTGCTCGGGTCGCCGACCCGGGCGGTCAGCACGGTCACCGCGTTGCCCGCCGCGGCGTGCTCGCGGACGAGCTCGGCCAGCGTCCGGGCCCGCAGCAGCGGCATGTCGCCGTAGGTGACCAGCACGATGCCGGGCATCACGCCCAGGGTCTCGATCACCATGCGCACCGCGTGGCCGGTGCCGGCCTGGCGGTCCTGCACGACCACGGCCACGTCCGGTTCGTACCGGATGGCCTCGGCGCCGACCTCATCCCGGCCGTGCCCGGCGACAACCACCATGCGGTGCGGATCGAGCTGGCTGGCCGCGGCGAGCACGTGCCCGAGCATGCTGCGCCCGCACAGGGGATGCAGCACCTTCGGAATCCGCGACTTCATCCGGGTGCCCTCGCCCGCGGCGAGGACTAGGACAGCGACCGGGCGAGGTTCGCTCACGCGGCAAGTCTCCTCGGGTAGCGCCGATGTCTGCGTTCCGGGGGCTTCAGGGGTATCGCCCACACTCGGGATCGGGGATGCGCTGGCGAACGTGTTCACCCATCCCTCACGTGCAGGATACCGCCCGGTTGCCGTGCTCGGAGGCCCGATGCCTGGCCGCCGGACCGGATCCGCGTCCTGAGTCCGGATCCGAGTCTAGGGCCGGGCCGGGTCAGCCGGACTTCTTCCCCCCGACTCGGTGATCGCCGTTGACTGCCCGTTGACCCGGGGAACGCCATCCGGGTCCGGGGCGACCAGTTCGCTCGGCTCGAGGCCGGCGTCGGCGGCCACCGAGGCCAGTTCGGCGCCGAGCGACTCGGCCGGCGCGCCCGGCTTGCGCCGCCCGGTGAGCAGCGACGCGACCGCGGCGATCAGGCTGGCCGCGATCGCGAACGCGAACGCCACCCCCAGGCCGTCGTGGAACGGCCCGGTGATCAGGTGCGGGAAGAACTGGCGCCCGGTCACGTAGGCGGCGTGCCCGGCCGGCAGGTGCCCGAGCAGGTGCGGGCCGAGCAGTTGCTGTATCGGGTTGTAGCCGAGGAAGGCGGCGAACAGCACGCCGATCGGCGGCAGGTGCGAGATCGTGTGTGCCGCCGCCGCCGGGATGCCCTGGGCGGTCAGGCCGCTGGACAGCGTGCCCGGCAGCTTGCTCGACAGCCCGGCCACCATCAGCGAGAAGAAGACCCCGATCGAGAGCACGAACGCGGTGTTCATGAAGGTGGCGATCATGCCGCCCGCGGCACCGCGCGAGTTCGCGGGCACCGCGTTCATCATCTCGGCCCGGTTCGGCGAGGCGAACAGGCCGGAGCCGAAACCATTGAACGCGATGATCAGCGCGAACTCCCAGTAACTGAAGTTCACCGGCAGGAACAGCAAGACGAAGAAGGTCACCGCGGTCAGCAGTGCTCCGCCGGTGGTGAACCCCTTGGCGCCGTACCGGTCAGACAGGATGCCGGACAGCGGCGCGGAGAGCAGGAAACCGATGGTCAGCGGGACCAGGTAGATGCCGGCCCACAGCGGGGTCTGGCTGAAGCTGTACCCGTGCAGCGGCAGCCAGATGCCCTGCAGCCAGATGATCAGCATGAACTGCATGCCGCCGCGGCCCAGGGCCAGCATCAGGTTGGCCAGGTTGCCCCAGAAGAAGGCGCGGATCTTGAACAGCGACAGCCGGAACAACGGCTCGGCAACCTTGGTCTCCACGACGCCGAACAGGACAAGGACCGCGACCCCGCCGAAGATGGCAGTCAGCACCCACGGGTTGGTCCAGCCCATCGGGTGCCCGCCGTAGGGCAGCAGGCCGTAGGTAATGCCGACCAGGATGGCCACCAGCCCGGCGGCGAACAAGATGTTGCCCCACCAGTCCATCCGGGCGTGCTTGCGGACCCCGATGTCCTTCAGCATGAAATACGCCCACACGGTGCCGAACGCGCCGATCGGCGCCGAGACCAGGAACACCAGGTGCCAGTTGATCGGGCCGAGCAGGCCGCCGAGGATCAGCCCGAGGAACGAGCCTCCGATGGCCGCGATCGAGTTGATGCCCAGCGCGGTGCCGCGCTGATTGGCCGGGAACGCGTCGGTGAGGATCGCGGTGGAGTTGGCGAACAGGAACGCGCCGCCGATGCCCTGGACGACCCGCCAGATGATCAGCCACAGGGCCCCGGGGCTGCCGTGCATCCAGGTGACGGTGAGGAAGATGGAGGCCACGCTGAAGATCGCGAACCCGAGGTTGTACATCCGGACCCGGCCGAACATGTCGCCCAGCCGGCCGAACGACACCACCAGCACCGCGGAGACCACCAGGAACCCCATGAACATCCACAGCAGGTAGCTGGTGTTGTCCGGGCTCAGCGGGTTGAGCCCGATGCCGCGGAAGATGTCCGGCAGCGCGATCAGCACGATGGACTGGTTGATGGTCACCATCAGCACGCCCAGCGTGGTGTTCGACAGCGCGATCCACTTGTAGTGCGGCCCGATCGCCGGGCCGCGGCTCTCACCCGCGGGCACGCCCGTAACGCTGGATTTGGCCGTCATTGCCGGTAAGCCCCCAAGACGTGGTTCAGGACCCGGATCACTTGCTTCGCGTTAACCAAGTAAATTATAAACCGAATTCCCCGCCCCGGCCCGGGCGGTTCCGGTCCGTCGGCCCGCCAGTCGAGGACCGCTGGACCCGCCGTCTCGCTCCACGCATCTGGCCGGCGGAATGTCGGTGGTTCGCGCTAGAGTTCGAATATGCGCACGCCGCAAGAACTCGATGACCTGCGAAAGCAGGCCGTTCTGCTGCGCCGCCAGGGCAAGTCCCTACGCCAGATCAGGGAAATCCTCGGTCCTGTGAGCAATGCCACGCTGCACGGCGCCCTCAGGGGCGAGCCCCCGCCGGAGTGGACCCGCCGACCCAACGCCAAGGACGGCCTCCGGGCCCGGGCCCGCGAGTTGCGCGACCAAGGCCTGGACTATGAGGAGATCGCCGCTGCGCTTGGTGTCGCCAAGGGCTCGGTGTCCCGCTGGGTCCGCGATCTGCCCGTGCCGGAAAGGCTGAGCTACGCGGAATGCCGGAAGCGGTCGGCAGCGGGCGCACGACGTTACTGGGCGGCCGAGCGACCGGCTCGCGAGGCCCGGCGCGCCGCGGTCCGTGACGCGGCCGCCACGCAGATCGGGCACCTGACCAGCCGCGAACTCCTCATCGCGGGCGCCATCGCCTACTGGTGCGAAGGTGCGAAGAGCAAGTCTCACCGACGGAGCGACCGGGTGACCTTCATCAACAGCGACCCGGACCTGATCCGGTTCTTCCTGCGCTTCCTCGACGTGACCGGCACGGCGCGGACAAACTTGAGCTTCCGGATCTACATCCACGAGAGCGCGGACGTGGCAGCAGCCCAACGCTTCTGGCTAGAGATCACCGGGGCGCCCGCCGATCAGTTCTGCACGCCCACGCTGAAGCGCCACAATCCGAAGACGATACGGAAGAACGTAGGGGAGGACTATCACGGCTGCCTGCGCATCGACGTCTATCGCAGCGCGGACCTCTACCGCCAGATCGAAGGCTGGGCGGCGTCGAGCATGGGCGCGGCCCGCGCCGCGGACCCGAAGCCGGCCGACGAGCGGTAGCTAGAAGGGCCGTCGGCCGATACCGCCACGGGGGTGGGGGCCGGTATCGTGGAACTGCGCTCGGCGCAGTGTTCCGTAACGCATCGAGGCCACCATCCGGCGTAGCGTAATTGGCAGCGCACCAGCCTTTGGAGCTGGGTTGTCCTGGTTCGAGTCCAGGCGCCGGAACTTTGTTCGATTTACTGCATCTCCAACCTCATCTGGTGGTCTCGGCCGGATCGCGCGATCCGGTCCCGGCACAGTGACGCCACGACGTGGTCTCGTTCGGGCTCCCGGTCGGCTTCCGCCGGCACCGCATAGCCGCCCTTCCTGAGGGCAGGCGGCGCGGAAGCTTGACCAGACGTAATCATCGGCAAGCTGTG
>CAWGJL010000018.1:0-46215 GCA_963822765.1 uncultured Actinomycetes bacterium
CAGGGCCTACCTGGGGGATCCCCTGGCGCCGACGCAGCGCAGTGCCGGATCGCCCGCGTAGCGGGCAGGGACGAGAGGAGTGGTCTCTGGATCTGATGGCTGACCTGGATCTGAAAGGTGAAGGGGACAGCAGCATGCCAGGAAACCGGCAGCCGGGCTCAGGCGTCTGGGGCGGTGTGCCGGGGGATCCGCGCGATATGGCGAAAGCTGGATTGCCTTAAGCCCAGTCTCCGGAAGGGGTAGAAGGTCCCCCGCCGGAAAGACGCCTGTCACCGAGGCCGGGGGGTGAGGGCAGGGTAAGGAGGTACCTGTCCTAATCCTCCGGGGCGCAGGAGCGATGCCCTGTCAGGGCATGTAAGGAGACGAACGGGACGCCAAAGTCGCGCTAGTACGTACGGCATTGACGAACGTGGGATCGCCTACGGGGCGCGAGCCCTAGGGCGACAGAGCGCCCGTAGTAGTCGCCAGGGGTCACGGCCTGTCAGGGAGGCCCGGGAAAGCCGGGTCACAGGGCGAAGGGGCGCAGGTGACCGGACTTTGAGGAACCGTGAGGTATGCGTAATGCAGGACGCCGGGACGGTACTTGCTGTCCTCCGCGAGCGCGGCAGGAAGGGCCTGCCGTGTGATGAGCTCTATCGACAGATGTTCAATGAGGACCTGTACCTGCTGGCCTATGGCAACATCTATCCCAACAAGGGGGCGATGACGCCGGGGGTCGGCGGGAAACCGCTGATGGCATGTCCGAGGCGAAGATCAGCCAGGTCATCGGGCTGATCCGCGCCGGAGGTACCGGTTCGCCCCGGCCCGCAGGGTGTATATCCCGAAGAGGAACGGGAAGCTCCGGCCACTGGGCCTGCCATCCTGGTCAGACAAGCTGGTCGGCGAGGTGGTGCGCCTGCTCCTTGAGGCGTATTACGAGCCGCAGTTTTTTGGCCGGTCACACGGGTTCCGGAAAGGGCGCGGCTGCCATACCGCGCTGCAGGAAATCCAGGCCACCTGGACCGGGACCGTGTGGTTCATCGAGGGTGACGTCTCCGACTGCTTCGGGTCCCTGGATCATGAGGTCCTGCTCGGGATCTTGGCGGAGAAGATCCGCGATAACCGGTTTCTCCGGCTGATCCGCAACATGTTGCGGGCCGGGTACCTGGATGACTGGGACTACCACGACACGCTCAGCGGCACCCCGCAAGGCGGTCCGGTTTCACCCATCCTCAGCAACATCTACTTGCACAAGCTCGACGAATTCATTGAACGGGAACTCATCCCGCAACACACCAAGGGGACCAGGCGGAAGGCCAGCCCGGCATACCAGAGGCTGGCGGTCCGGCTCAGGACCGCGCGGCGGCACGGGGACCGGGCAGGTGCCCGGGACCTAGTGCGGCAGATGCGCGCCCTGCCCTACGGCGACCCGATGGACCCCGGATACCGCAGGCTGTTCTACTGCCGGTACGCAGATGACCACCTGCTGGGGTTTACCGGGCCAAAGGCCGAAGCCGAGCAGATCAAGGCCCAGCTGGCGGCGTTCCTGCGAGAGACCCTCAAGCTGGAACTGAACCAGGACAAGACCCTGATCACCCACGCCCGCACCAGCGCGGCGCGGTTCCTCGGCTACCAGATCACCGTCCAGCACTCCAGCACCAAACTCACCGGCGGCCAGCGATCGGCCAACGGGAGGATCGCGCTGCGGGTGCCACCGGACGTGATCACGGCCAAGTGCGCCCCGTACCGGTGCCGGGGCAAACCCTGGCATCGGGCCAAGCTCCAGAACCTGCCCGACTACGACATCGTGCGGATCTACGGAGCCGAATACCGGGGCATCGTGAACTACTACCTGCTCGCCTGCAACGTCGGGTGGCTCAGCCTGCTGTGCTGGAACGCCGAGACGTCCATGCTGAAAACCCTGGCCGCCAAGCGAAGTCCTCCGTCAGCAAGATGGCAGCTCGTCACAAGACCAAGGTCATCACCGCTGCCGGGCCGCGGACCTGCTTCGAGGCCAGGAAACAGCGCGCGGGCAAGCCGGACCTGGTAGCACGATTCGGCGGGATACCCCTCACACGCGACAGGCGCGCGGTCATTACCGACCCCGCCCCGGTCCCGGTCTTCATCCCGTACAAGGAGCTGACCCACCGGCTCCGGAAACGGTGGTGCGAGCTGTGCGAGCACGGCGCCACGGTGGCAGTACACCAGGTCGCCAGCCTCGACCGGCTCGGCAAGCCCGGCCCGGGCCAGCCCGCGTGGGCAGCCCTCATGGCGAAAATGCGACGCAAGACCCTCATCGTCTGCGCCGCATGCCACGACCACATCCACGCGAACCCCGTCGCGAACGCGGCATAGTCACTGGAGAGCCCGGTGCATCGAAAGGTGCCCGCCGGGTTCGGCGGAAGGCTGCGCGGAAAAGGCCGCACCCACCACCACGGGCACGGGACCTCGCCGCGCAGCCCATCCGGTTGCTGGGGATGGACTCCCGGCCCCTTGGCAGCCGGACGGACGGCACCAGCGCACCCCAGGCGCCGGCGCCGGGCCCGGGCCCGGGCGGGCCGCTGGCCGGGATGATCCCGCCTGGGTTCGCCGGGCACGTGAACCTCACCATTCCCGCGGCCACCCTGACCAGGCGGGCGGACCGGCCCGGCGAGCTCAGCGGGATCGGGCCTATCGACCCCGGCCTGGCCCGCGACCTGGCCGCCGCCGCGGCGCGCAACCCCCGGTCCACCTGGTGCGTGACCGTCACCGACCAGGACGGGCACGCGGTCGGGCACGGCTGCGCCCGCCCCGCGACACGACGAAAACCAGACGGGCACGATCCGCCGGGCGGTCCATCGTTTACCTTCACCCCCACCGAGCAGCCCGGCCCACCCGGCGGGTACGGTACCTGGCGGTTCACCACCGGAGTCCAGGACCTGACCATCCAGATCGGGCCGCTGCCTACCGGGGAGTGTGATCACCGGTGGGAAGCCCGGGGCCATGATCCCGGGGTGATGCTCCGGCACCTGACCGAGGTCCGGCACGCGAGCTGTACCGGGCCCGGCTGTCGGCGTCCTGCTAATCGATGTGACTTCGAACATAACATCCCGTACGAAGTCGGCGGGCGGACGTGTATGTGCAACGGGAATCCGAAGTGCCGGCACGACCACCGGCTCAAGCAACACCCGCGATGGAACGCCGAACAACTCGCCGGCGGATACGTGCGGTGGACCACGCCGTCGGGACGGCAGTACGTCACCGAGCCGACTCGGTACCCGGTCTAACCCCAGCGGGAGAGCCTGCGGTGCCCGAGGGGGCGCGAATCGGGAGGCCGGGTCGTCTTCGCTACGTGGCGGTCGAGCAGGTGGCGGCGCCGACGGTCACCTTGACCGTGTCGCCGGCGGTGGCGTCCAGGTAGACGTCGGCGTAACCGCTGGAGTTGGTGTGATAGCTGTGCGAGGCCCCGTTGCTGGCCGAGGCGGTAACCGTCCGGTCTGGCTGGTTGGAGTGCACGTAGATGTCGTAGTCGTGGTACGTGGCGCTGTAGGAGGCGCTGGCGGTGCACCAGGCGGCGCCGGTGCCACCGCCGCCGCCGCTGAGGCCGAGCTTCTTCTCGGCGGTCAGCCAGTCCGCGGCGATGGCCTTCTGGGCCGCGGACAGCGAGACCCGGCCGTCGCAGACGGCGGCGTTCAGCGCGTCTTCGACCTTGTCCTTCGGGTTCGGCGTGGGCGGGGACTCGGGCCACAAGTTGGTGGCGTCGTTGCTCCCGCCGAGCTCCAGCGGGACCAGGTGGTCGAGCTCGGTCCGCTCCGACTGGGGGGTGCGGTACGCGGGATAGGCCACGTCGTACTTGAAGTGTTCGGTCTGCGACTCGGGCGGCCGGACCGTGGCAGTCCAGCCCTTCTTGCAGATGGTCGAGCGGATGTCGGCCTGCGTGACGGCTGGGTCGATGCTGCCAGGCGTGCAGCGCGGGTCCGGGAGCTGGCTGCGGTCGCGGTAGGAGCAGTGGCCGTGGATCGTCCCGGTCACGTGGCCTGGGTCGTGAACCTTCTTCAGGCCCGGCCCGGAGGACGCGGGCGACGCGGCGGCCGTGGATACCGAGAACGCGACGACGGCCAGGGACGCGGCGAGGGCGGTCAGTGCGGAGCGCATTAACGTGGTCACCGGAGCAGCGTAGCGGGTGACGGCTATTCGGGCGGGGGTTCGCGCGGGGGGCGGCCGGGTTTGCGCATCGCTCCGACGCGACCCGGCAGCCTGCCGCTGTCGGCGAGGGCCCGCCGGAGCAGGTACTCGATCTGGGCGTTGGTGCTACGCAGTTCGTCGGCCGCCCACCGGGCCAGGGCGTCGTGGACGGCCGGGTCCAGGCGCAGCAGGATGCTCTTGCGTTCGCTCACTGGTAGAGCGTGCCCGTGTTGACGATGGGCTGGGTGGCCTGCTCGCTGCACAGGACCACGAGCAGGTTGGAGACCATGGCGGCCTTGCGCTCCTCGTCCAGCTGCACCACGCCCTCCTCTTCCAGCCGCTTGAGGGCCAGCTGGACCATGCCGACCGCGCCTTCGACGATCCGCTGCCGGGCACCAATCACCGCGCTGGCCTGCTGCTGGCGCAGCATGGCCTGGGCGATCTCCGCCGCGTAGGACAGCCGGGTGAGCCGGGACTCGATGATGTCCACGCCCGCCGGCCGGACCCGGTCGGCGATCTCGGCCGAGAGCTTCGCGGTGATCTCCTCCGCGTTCTCGCGCAGCGACAGGTCGCCCTCCTTCTGGCTGGTGTAAGGGTAGCTGGAGGCGATGTGCCGGACCGCGGTCTCGGTCTGGATGGCGACGAACTCGGTGTACTCGTCGACGGCGTAGCTGGCCTTGGCCGTGTCCTGGACCCGCCAGACGACCACGGCGGCGATCTCGATCGGGTTGCCGTCGGCGTCGTTGACCTTGGCCTGCGCCGTCTCGTGGTTGCGGATCCGGGTGGAGACCTTGATGCGGCGGGTAAACGGGTTGACCCACTGCAGCCCGGTATCGCGTGTCGTGCCGCGGTACTTCCCGAACAGCTGGATGACGCGCGCCTGGCCCGGGACCACCGGCGTCAGCCCGGCCAGCAGCAGCACGGCGGCGATCAGCAAGATGGCGGCCGCCCAGCCCAGGGCGGTGGCGGTACCGCCGGCCTGCTTGCCCGCATCCAACCCCAGCGCGACGGCCGCCAGCACGCCGACGATCCCGGCCACCAGGACCTTGATGCCGGGTGTCGACCAGGCCGCATGCTCGGCTATCTGGGCCGGGGCCGGCCGCTGTTCGGTCCGGACCGGAGCTTGCGTCGTCATCCGTACCACCTCCGCCTGACGTCCTCGATACTGCATGTCTAGCATAATGATATCAGTTTTTGCGAGCAACAACCGGGGGCCGGGGGCGGCTAGGTGATACGGAACGCGTCGAGTCCCTCGGGCGGTTCGGCCTGCACTGCGACGTGGTCCACCATGGCGTGACGGGGGCCGTGGTGGGCCCAGGCCACCAGGCGGTCAACGTCGCGCGCCGGTCCCTCGAAGACCGCCTCCACCCGGCCGTCGGGCAGGTTGCGGACCCATCCCGCCACGCCGTGTTCCTGGGCCAGGCGCCGGCAGGTATCGCGGAAGAAGACACCCTGGACCCGGCCGGAGACCAGGACGCGGTAGCGGACCACAAGCAGACGGTACGCCGGCCGGGTGCGGGCGGTCAGGGGGTCCGGGGCGGTCAGGGGGTCCGGGGCGGTCAGGGGGTCCGGGGCGGTCAGGGGGTCCGGGGCGGTCAGGGGGTCCGGGGCGGTCAGGGGTGCGGGCGGTCAGGGGTGCGGGCGGTCAGGGGGTTGCGGTTAGGCGGGCGGTGTCGCGGGCGATCATTAGTTCCTCGTCGGTGGGCACGACCAGGGCCAGGACTTTGCCGGCGGGGCTGATCCGGCCGCCTACGCCTTGGCCGTGGCGGGCGTTGGCGTCGGGATCCTCGGACAGGCCGAGGATCTCGAGGCGGGCCAGGACCAGGCTGCGGACCTCGGCGCTGCGCTCGCCGATGCCGCCGGTGAAGACGAGGGCGTCCAGCCGGTCCAGGCTGGTGACCAGGGCGGCGATCGCCTTGGCCAGGCGGTGCACGAAGACCTCGAGGGCGAGCCGGGCGCGTTCGTTCCCGGCGGCGGCCGCGGACTGGATGGCGCGCATGTCGTTGCCCACGCCGGACAGGCCCGCCAGCCCGCTCGCCGTGTCCAGCGCATCGGTGAGCTGATCGACGGTCAGGCCGGCCTGTTCGGCCAGGTAGCCGAACATTCCGGGATCGACATCGCCCGAGCGGGTGCCCATGACCAGCCCCTCCATCGGGGTGAGCCCCATGGTGGTGTCGACCGACACGCCGCCGCGGATCGCCGTCGCGCTGCACCCGTTGCCGAGGTGGGCGGCGACCAGGTGCAGCTCGCCGAGCGGCCTGCCGAGCAGCTCGGCGGCCCGCTCGCTGACGTAGCGGTAGCTGGTGCCGTGGAAGCCGTACCGGCGTACGCCGTACCTGGTGTACCAGTCCTCGGGCACCGCGTAGCGGTAGGCGCGGGGCGGCATCGTGTGGTGGAACGCGGTGTCGAACGCGGCGACCTGCGGCAGGCCGGGACGCGCGGCGCGGACCGCCTCGATGCCGGCCAGGGCCTTCGGGTTGTGCAGCGGCGCCAGGTGGCTGAACGATCCGATGGCGGCGATCACCTCGTCGTCCACCAGGACCGACGCGGTGAACCGGTCGCCGCCGTGCACAACCCGGTGGCCGGCCCCGATAACGGCGGGCCCGGATTCGGGAAGCTGATCCAGGATCCGGGCGATGACCGCCTGGTAGCCGCCATCGGTGAGCTTCTCGGTGGCTGGGTCGCCGGCGCCGCGCTGGACGTGCAGGACGGCCTCGGGCGTGCCGACCTCTTCGGCTTGCCCGCCCAGCACGCGCGCCCCGCTCCCGGGGTCCAGCAGGGCGAACTTCACCGACGAGCTGCCGGAGTTGAGCACGAGCACCAGGCCTGATCCGGCCTCATCGGTGAGGGTCACCCTCGGGATGCTACGTGGCGGAAAATCAGCTGACCGATCCGCTCCCCGGTCTTAGCGTGGGCTCATGGTCCCCGCAAATCACGTGCTGGCCTTCGCGGCCCTGGTCATCGTCCTGGTCGCGATCCCCGGCCCGAGCGTGCTGTTCACCATCAGCCGGGCGCTGACCGTCGGCCGGCGCGCCGCGCTGCTCACCGTCGTCGGGAACGAGCTCGGCCTGTGCGTGCAGCTGGTGGCGGTGGCGTTCGGGGTGGGGGCGGTGGTGCAGCGCTCCGCGCAGGTCATCACCGTGATCAAGCTCGCGGGCGCCGTCTACCTGGTGTTCCTCGGCGTGCAGGCGATCCGGCACCGGCGGTCGATGGCCGAGGCGCTGGCCGTGCGGGTCGCGCCGGTCCGGCCGCTGCGGGCCATCCGGGACGGGTTCGTGGTCGGGGTGGCCAACCCGAAGACCATCGTGTTCTTCGTCGCCGGGCTGCCGGAGTTCACCACCACCGGGCCCGGGCACCTGCCGGTGCCGGCGCAGATGCTCATCCTCGGGGCCCTGTTCCCGGTCGTCGCGCTGATCCTGGACAGCGCGTGGGCGGCCATCGCGGGCACCGCCCGGCAGTGGCTGGTCGGCTCGCCGCGGCGGCTGGCGCTGATCGGCGGGACCGGCGGCCTGGTCATGATCGGGCTCGGGGTCAGCATCGCGGCGACCGGCCGCAAGGACTGAGCTGGGCGACGGCTGAGGCGTAGCCAGGGAGCCATGATTCGGCTGTGCCTACTGGTCATTGCTGTCCGCTCAGCGGACTAATTTGTCCGGTACAAACCGTGAATCCGGAATGTTACAGAAAACTTTCCTGACGGACCCATCCATCCTCCCGGCTGCCGCGAAGACAGCGCGTGACAGGCGATCCGGTGGCCGACGTCCGCCGCCGAAGGCGGCCAGACCAGCAAGGCCACCCGAGGCGCGAGCCGGCGTGGGCATCGGCGCGCGCCGTGGCCGCCACCGGGTCGTCCTCCGCCGCACCCTTCACCCTCTCCCCTCTCCCGGCGTGGCCTTCGCCCGTGGCGGCGTGCCAGCCGACCAAGTCACCGAAAGGATCATCATGCCCAGTCACGATGCACAGCATGAGCCGGCTGAGCGTATGTCCCGGCGTTCGCTGCTCCAGGGCGCCGCGGCCGCGGGCGCCGCGGGGCTGGCCGTCACGGCCCTCGGCGCGGCCGTGAACCCGGCGGCCGCGGCCGCCAGCACCCGGGCCCCGGCGCGGGCCGCGGCTCCGGCCGCGGCGCAGGCCGCAGGTGCGCCGAAGGACACCGCGGGACCCGTCGTGGTGCACGTCCGCGACGCGAAGTCCGGGGACATCGAGGTGTTCTCCGGGACCAGCCAGACCAGCCTGCGCGACAAGGACCTGGCCGCCCGGATCGTCCGGGCGATCGGGTGACCACCCGTCAGTTGACCCCCATCCGAGCCCGTTCAAGCCAGTGAGGTAAGTGAATGTCATCGCACCGCGAGGCACCGGAAATCTCCAAGGACCCGGTGGCCGACAGCACCGACGTATACGCGTTCGTCAGCCCGGATAACCCGGACACGGTCACCCTGATCGCCAACTACATCCCGCTGGAGAACCCGGCGGGCGGGCCGAACTTCTACGAGTTCGGCGACGACGTCCTCTACGAGATCCACGTCGACAACAACGGTGACGGCCGAGCCGACATCTCCTACCAGTTCCGCTTCCGGACCACCGTGCGCGACCCGGACACGTTCCTGTACAACACCGGTCCGATCGAGTCGCTGAGCAGCCCGAACTGGAACCGGGTGCAGACCTACAGCGTGAGCGTCAATGGCCGCTCACTGGGCAGCGGCCTGGCCTGCCCGCCGTGCAACATCGGGCCGCTGTCCACGCCTGACTACCCCAGCCTGGCCGCGGCCGCGGTGCACAGCCTGGGCGGCGGGATCCGCGTGTTCGCCGGGCAGCGCGCCGAGGCGTTCTACGTCGACCTGGGCGCGATCTTCGACCTGGGGGACCTGCGGCCGTTCGAGGATCTGCACGCCACGTTCGGCCTGCCCAAGCTGCCGAAGGCGGCCGGGGTCAACGCGACCAACCACGTGAACGTGCACTCGATCGCGATCCAGGTGCCGATCTCCGCGGTGACCAGAAGCGGTCACCCGACCATCGGTATCTGGACCACGGCCAGCCGCCAGCGGGTCACGCTCTGGGATGCCGACCGGGGCGAGAACGTGAACACCGGGCCGTTCCGTCAGGTCTCGCGGCTGGGCAATCCGCTGATCAACGAGGTGGTCATCGGGATGGGCGACAAGGACCGGTGGAACTCGCTGCCGCCGGCCGACGACAAGCAGTTCGCCCATTACGTCACCCAGCCCGGCCTGGCCGCGTTGCTGCCTGTCCTGTACCCGGGCGTGTTCCCCAACCTGGACGCGCTGGTCAAGTCGGGCAAGCCGCGCGCCGACCTGGAGGCGATCTTGATGACCGGCATCCCGGCCGGGCTGATCAAGGGATTCACCAACTTCACCGGGTCGGTGGTGGCCGACATGCTGCGGCTGAACACCTCGATCGCGCCGACACCGGCGGCCAAGCAGAGCATTTTCGGGCTGCTGGGCGGCGACCCGGGCGGGTTCCCGAACGGCCGCCGGATCGCCGACGACGTGGTCGCGATCGAGCTGCGGGCGATCGCCGGGGTCACCTACCCGCTGATCGATCCCAAGTTCAAGCCGGACGGGGCCGCGGGCCTGCTGACCGACGGGCTGACCCCGGCCAGCGTCAGTGCCTCCCCGCTCGGCCAGTTCCCCTACCTCGGGGTTCCGTACAGCGGTTACAACACCCCGTCCTGACCGCGCTACTCCCCGGCCGGGCCCCGCACGGGCCTGGCCGGGAGCTCTTTGCTGGAGGTTTTCATGACCGAGGTAGCGGCCGGGCCGTCGGGCCCGGGAACCGTGATCCTGGAACTGGGCGCCGGCGTCGGCGCCCTGGTCCTGTACACCCCGGCCGAGCTGGACGGCCGGGAGATCGAGATCAGCCCGGAGGGGGCGGCCGCCGGCCTGCGGACACACTCCATGGTCCGGCCGCGGCACATGCCCGCGGGTACGAGGTACGCGGCCGTCTACCCGGACCTGGCCGCCGGGCCGTACACGGTCTGGGCCGACGAGCAGCGCGCGGCCGGCCGGGTCGTGATCGCCGAAGGCCGCGTCACCAACTGGAGCTGGCCGGCCTGAACCCCTCCCGTGGCTGGCCTGACCCGCCCTGGCCGCTCTTGGGCCGGCCAGGGCGGGCTTTCACGTGTGCGGGCGCGCGCACCATGGTCCGTTAGGCCAAAAAAAGGTTTTTAAACCGGCAGGGGCAGGGCGACGATCGGGTTGGTGGTGGGCTGGCTGGAGCCGCCGGCCGGCTCGACGGTCAGGCCGAGCTTGTCGCCCTTGACGATGCCCGTCGCGACCACCGGCGTGGTCACCCCGGCCTGGGCCGTCGGCAGCAGGCCGGCCGAGACGGTCTTCGCCGGGCCGATCAGCCACAGCTGGTAGACCTGGCCCGCGGGCAGGGCCGGGCAGCCCGGAGGTGGCCACGACCAGCTTGCGCGTGGCCGCGTCCAGCACCACGACGGCCACGCCGCCCTTGCTCGTGCTTTGCGACAGCAGCGTGACGTGCGGCGCGCCCAGGATCTGGGCCAGCGCCTGGTCGTGCTCCTGGGCCTGGGTGAGCTCGGCCTCGACGCGGGCCTGTTCCGCGGCCAGGGCGTGGCTCTGGGCGCGGGCCGCGTTGAGCTGGTCCTGGGTGTGCGCCTGGCTGAAGCCGAAGAACACCGCGACCGCGATCGCGGCCGTCGCGACGGCCCCGGACAGCCACGGGATCCACGGCGCGGAGCCGCGGGTGCGGCGCGGGCGGACGTGGGTCCTGATCTCGGGCGGCAGCTGGCGGGTGCGGGCCGCGGCGGTCATCACCCGTTCGCGCATCGCGGCCGGCGCCTCGGTGGTGGCGGCGAAGGCCATGGCCGTGGCCACCTCGCGGAGCCCGCGGACCTCGGCGGCGCACGACTGGCAGCGGCTCAGATGGCGGCTGAACCGGGCGCTCTCGCTGGCCGAATCCAGCGCGTCGAGGGCGTAGGCGCCGGTGAGCGTGTGCAGATCCTGGCGGAAGAACCTCATCAGCTCACCCCCAGGCAATCGCGCATCCGGATCAGCCCGTCGCGGATCCGGGTCTTGATCGCGCCCAGCGTGACGTTCAGCAGCTCCGCTACCTGACGGTAACTGTTCCCGCCGTAGTAGGCCAGGGTGATCGACTCACGTTGGACTTCGGTAAGACCCTCCAGGCAGCGCCGGACCCGTTCCCGGTCCAGGCTGGCTTCCACAGCCTCGGCGACCTCATCATGGGGCGGGCTGACGTCGGCGGTCCGGTGTTCGCGTTCGGCCGCGGCCGTGGTCGAGCGGATCCGGTCGATGGCGCGGCGGTGAGCGATGGTTGTCACCCACGTCGCCGCGCCACCCATGGCCGGGTCAAACCGCGCCGCGTTCCGCCACACCTCGAGGAGGACCTCTTGGGCGACCTCCTCGGACTGGGACGGATCCCGGAGAACCTTCCTGATTACGCCGTACACCGGGCCGACCATCCGGTCATACAGCGTTTCGAATGCGCCCTGGTCGCCACGTGCCACGTGGACAAGCAGGTCATCAAGATCCCGCTCTCCCCTCCTATCCGCGGTCGCCGGCCTGAACCGAGACGCATCCGAATCGTTCGGGTTCATATGGCACCTTCGGAGTCAGGGCCGGAACGGATGGGTGGCGGGATAAAAGAATTCTTAAAATTTTCCGGCGGCGGTAGCGTGGTCCGGTGGCTGGCCAGTTCCAGACAACGCTGTTTCGGCGGTTTCGGACGTTGCTGTTCCGGAAACCGGGGGCAGGCTACGGGGCGGCCGTGCGGCTCATGTGGGAGACCAGCCACCCGCTCTCCTTTGCCGTGGCAGGTTACGCGCTCGCCGCTTCCATTATGCCCAATCTGGTTCTGATCGCAGCAGGTCATCTGGTCGGGAGTATTCCCGCGGCTTCGGCTTCCGGGCTGGGCTCGGCGGCCGGGCACCGGCTGGTGCTTGCGCTTGTTGTGACGGGGGCGTTGTACGCGGCGGCGCTGGTGCTGGGGCCGGTGCAATCCTCGCTCAGCTCGGTGGTGAAGTGGCGGCTGGTCTACCGGACCGAGGACCGGCTGATCGCGGCGGTGTCGGGGCCGGCCGGCATCGCGCACCTGGAGGACCCGGCCGTGCTCGACGACCTGGCCCTGGCGCAGGGGCAGCTGACCGGGCAGATGCCCGCCGACGCGCCAATGACGCTGGCCATGGTGGTGAGCAACCGGGTCAGCGGGCTGTTCGCGTGCCTGGTGCTGGCGTCGTGGCGGTGGTGGCTGGGGCTGGGGATGTTCGTCATGTGGATGGCGATCAGGCGGCCGCAGCTGGCCTTGATCCGGGAGCAGGGGGCGCTGTACGCCGGGGGTTCGGAGCCGCTGCGGCGGGCCTGGTACCTGCAGCGGCTGGCTTCGGATCCGGGGGTGGCGAAGGAGTCACGGGTGTTCGGCCTGGGCGGGTGGCTGGTGGAGCGGTACCGGTCGACGTTCCTGGCGGCGATGGCCGCCCCGTGGGCGGTGCTGCGGCGGCTGGACCGGGCGGTGCTCTGGTTGTCGCTGCCGGTGCTGGTGGCGTTCGGGGCCTCTTGTGGTTACCTCGGGCTGGCCGCGTACCGGGGCGAGATCGGCCTGGGGACGCTGGCCGTCATGCTGCCGATGCTGGCCGCGACCACGCCGCTGGGCGACATCTCGTGGGACGACGTGGCGCTGTCCTGGATGATCCAGGGGCTGCCGCGGGCGCGGGAGCTGGAGACTGCGCTGGCTTGTGGTGCTTCGGCTGGGTCTTCGGCTGGGTCTTCGCCCGGGTCTTCGGCTGGGTCTTCGCCCGGGTCTTCGGCTGGGTCTTTGCCTGGGTCTTTGCCTGGGTCTTTGCCTGGGTCTTTGCCGGCGGCGGGGCGGCCGGTGTCCGAGGTGCGGTTCGAGCAGGTGCGGTTCCGGTACCCGCTCTCTGCTGGTCAGGTGTTTGACGGGCTGGACCTGGTGCTGCGGGCGGGACGGTCGACGGCGCTGGTCGGGATCAACGGGGCGGGCAAGACGACGCTGGTCAAGCTGCTGGCCCGGCTGCACGACCCGGATTCCGGGCGGATCCTGGTGGACGGCGTTGACCTTTCGCGGATACGGCCGGCCGAGTGGCAGCGGCAGGTGGCCGTGGTGTTCCAGGACTTCGCGCACTACCCGTTGTCGCTGGCCGAGAACATCGGGTTCGGGGCACCCTTGTTTTTGTCTGATACCGGGGGGCTTGAGGATGCGGCGCGGCGGGCGGGGGCGCTTGAATTGCTGTCGCTTTCCGGAGTTTCCTGGGACACGGTGCTCTCGCGGTCCTACGACGGCGGGGTGGAGCTGTCCGGCGGGCAGTGGCAGCGGGTCGCGCTGGCCCGCGCGCTGTTCGCGGTCCGGCACGGCGCCACGATCCTGGTCCTGGACGAGCCGACCGCCTGGCTGGACGCCCGGGGCGAGGCCGACTTCTTCGACCGGTTCCTGGAGATCACCGAGGGCACGACCACGCTGATCATCTCGCACCGGTTCTCCACCGTCCGCCGGGCCGACCACATCTGCGTGCTGGACGAGGGCCAGGTGCTCGAGCAGGGCGACCATGCCTCGCTGATCGCGGCCGGGGGGCGGTACGCGGAGCTATTTGGCCTGCAGGCGGCGCGGTTCGCCTCTGATGACTCCGGGGCCGGTCCTGGGTCTTTCGAGGCTGGGTCTTTCGAGGCTGGGCCGTGAGCTGGCGGGTGTGGCGGGCGGCGCTGGGGTGGGGCTGGCAGGCGGCGCGCGGCTGGCTTTTGTATACCGGGGCGCTGCTGGTGGCCGGGGCGGTGACCACCGTGATCTACCCGGTCGGCCTGGCGCTGGTCATCGACTCGGCGCTTGCGCACCGGCCCGTTGGCGTTGTCTTCGGGGTGCTCCTGGTCGGCTTCTTGTACACCGTGTCCTGGGCGCTGGCCATGCTGGCCGGGAGCGCGGGTGCCGTGCTGTCGGACCGGACGTCGTGCTACCTGACCGCGCGCATCGCCGAGCAGCTGCACGCGGTCAGCGGGGTCGATCACCTGGAGCGGCCCGCCTACCTGACCGAGCTCAACCTGCTGCAGCAGAACCTCCGGCTGCTCGGCAACGCCCCGCGGCAGATCCTGCTGGTCATCCAGGTCCTGGTCCGGACGCTGGGGATCGTGGTGATCCTGGCCGTGATCTTCCCGCCGCTGGGGCTGCTGCCGTTGAGTGCGTTGTTCCCGGTGGCGGGCGAGCGGCTGTCGGTCTGGCTGCGGCAGCGGTCCGACGAGCGCCTGGCGGCTGACCGGCGGCTGGCCAACGAGCTGTTCGAGCTGGCCACGTCGGCGGGGCCGGCCAAGGAACTCCGGGTGTTCGGGGTCGCGGGGCCGCTGCGGGAGCGGCACCGGGAGCTGTCCCGGCGAGTGTTCTCGGGTACGGCGCGGGCTTCTGTGCTCGGCGGGCTGTGCGGCGCGGCGGGCTGGCTGTTGTTCGCCGGCGCGTTCGTGGCCGGGATCGCCGTGGTGGTGGTGCGGGCCGCGGACGGCACCGCGTCGGTGGGGGCCGTGGTACTCGCGGTCACGCTGGTCCAGCGGGCTCAGCTCCAGGTCGGGCAGGCCGCGGCGGCCATCGGACAGCTGCTGACCACGGCGCGTACCGCGCGGCGGCTGTTGTGGCTGGAGGACTACGCGGCCGCTTCCCGGGGTTCGCCGGCTGCTGTTTCGCGGGGCTCGCCGGCTGCTGGTTCACGGGGCTTGCCGCCGGCTGCTGGTTCACGGGGCTTGCCGGCTGCTGTGGCCCGGGGCTTGCCGCCGGCTGTGCTGCGGCGGGGCATCACGCTCCGGGAGGTCAGCTTCGGGTACCCGCCGGATGGCGACCTGGTCCTGGACGGGGTGGACCTGCAGTTGCCGGCCGGCGCGGCCGTCGCCATAGTCGGCGAGAACGGCGCGGGCAAGACCACGCTGGTCAAGCTGCTCACCGGCATGTACCAGCCGACGGCCGGGCAAGTGCTGCTGGACGGAGTGCCGCTGACTGATCTCGACCTGGCCGCCTGGCGCGAGCGCACCGCGGCGACCTTCCAGGACTTCGTCCGGTTCGAGCTGCTGGCCGCCGAGGCGGTCGGGGTGGGCGATCTGCCGCGCATGTCTCAGCCCGCCGCGCTGACGTCGGCGCTGGAGCGGGCCGACGCCACCGCGGTCGCCGCCGCATTGCCGGAAGGCCTTGATAGCCGGCTCGGGCGCTCGTTCACCGGAGGCCAGGAGCTGTCCGGGGGCCAGTGGCAGCGGCTGGCGCTGGCCCGCGGCATGATGCGCGACCTGCCGCTGCTGCTCATCCTGGACGAGCCCACCGCCAGCCTGGACGCGATCACCGAGGCGGCGCTGTTCGAGCGCTACCTGTCGGCGCGCCAGCTGGCGCGTGAATCGGGCGCGATCACGCTGCTCGTCTCGCACCGGTTCTCCACGGTCCGGATGGCCGACCTGATCGTGGTGCTGGACCAAGGCCGGATCGCGGCGAGCGGGGATCACGCGTCGCTGATCCGGGCCGGCGGCCTGTACGCCGAGCTGTACGAACTCCAGGCCCGGGCCTACCGGTGATCCGCCGGTCCCGCCTGGGCCAGCCGCCGTAGCGCTGCAGACCCGCCGCGGCCGACCGAAGATCATTTTGCCCGAACGGCCCGTGGTTCCTGCTCCAGGAAACGCTTATCTCGGACCCGTGGTGCGCCTGGCGCCGGATTGCGCGTCCCCGGGTTTCCGTGTCGGTGACGCACTGTGCCTGCTCTTACTGGTACGCGGTGACATCGACCAGCATCCGGCCGCGGGACCGTCGCCCGCGACATCCGGGTCATCGGCGGGGCTGGCCGGCGATGACCGTCACCTCCACGAGCATGCCGGCCACCAGGTCGGCCCGGACCGTGGTGCGCACCGGCTTGGCGGGTCCGGGGAAATGCCTCTCGTAGCTGGCGTTGAACTCATCGAACAGGGCGAGATCCCGGATGTGCACGAGGCACGAGACGACGTCCTCCAGGCCGGCTCCGGCCGAGCGCAGGAGGGCTTCGATGTTGCGGAACACCTGCGCGGTCTGGCCGGCGATGTCGTCGCTGACCAGCTGGCCGGTCCCGGGATCAAATCCGCCCTGGCCCGACAGGAAGATCCAGTCGCCCGCGATCAGCCCGGGAGAATACGGGCCCGCCGACGCCCCGGCCGCGCTGATGACCTGTTTCGTTGGGGTTCGCTCCCTTGGTGAGACGCAGGACCGGCTCGCTCAAGGAGATAATAATATAGCTAAGTTTCTATGTCTACGGGATGACCTGGGCATGGGCGGCCTGGCCTGCGCTGCGGGCAGCAGAGGGGCGGCCGGGGAACAGCTGAGGGGGCAGCGCGGGGAACAGCTGAGGGGCAGCGCGGGGAACAGCTGAGGGGGCAGCCCGGGGAACAGCTGAGGGGGCAGCCCGGGGATCAGCCCTGGGGGCAGGCGGGAGCTCAGAGCTCGTCGCGGAGCTGGCGCTTGAAGGCGCGGATCGCGGCCTCGTCACGCTTGTAGAACGTCCACTGCCCGACCCGCTTGGAGGTGACCAGCCTGGCCCGCGCGAGCGCTTGCAGGTGCGCGGTGGCGGTGGGCTGGGTGACGCCCAGCTTGTCGGCAATGAAGATCACGCAGACGCCGTCGTCCACAAGGTCTCCATCCCGCTGGGGCGGGAAATTCGCGACGGGGTTGCGAAGCCATTCGAGGATCTGCAGGCGCTTGGGGCTGGCCAGGGCCCGGAACACCTCGGCGGCGGCGACCACGGGTACCGGGGTTGTCATCGCACCGCCCTAGGGGTCATCATATAGCGGATTAACTATATTCCTTACTCACATGGAGTGTACCGGATGACGGTCCAGCATGGAGTTATCCCGAGCCTCACGTACTGGCAGGGATCGGCGGAGCTTCATCCGTACTTCGTGTGCGATGTCTTCACTTCCGAGCCGCTCCAGGGAAACCAGACCTGCTCGCCGCCCTGGGCGCGGAGCGGTCCGAGCTGCCGGTGGAGCTGTACCGCAACGGCCCGCCGCACGTCTACGTCCAGTTGGCCAGCGAGCAGGCGGTCGCCGCGCTCCGCCCCGACCTGACCGCCCTCGGCGACCTGGCGGTGGCGGCGAACTGCTTCGCCGGCCACGGCAGTTCGTGGAAGACCAGGATGTTCTACCCGGGCGCCGGAATAGCAGAGGACCCGGCCACCGGCTCGGCCGCGGGCCCGCTGGCCATCCATCTGGCCCGGCACGGCCGGATCGGGTTTCGGCGAGCAGATCGAGATCCGCCAGGGCGCGGAAATCGGCCGGCCGTCGGTGCTGTACGCGACGGTCACCGGCCAGGGCGACAGGATCGACTCCGTCGAGGTGGGCGGCTCGGCCCTGATCGTGGCCGAGGGCCGGTTCCGGGTCGCGCTGGCGTAGTCCGGCCGGTCCGTGGTCTCCGCGTCGTGCGCTGTGTCCTGCGCTTCTCCGGGTGGCGCATCCGATGTTCCCGGGCGGGTCATCATGCCGCTCACCGCCGCGCGCATCGCCTTCAGGCCCGCGCCGCGGGGCACCTTGAGCGAGGCGTAGGCAATGGCGCCGGCCGGGATCGGCAGCCAGAAGTTGACCAGCCGCCAGGCCAGGACGCCCAGGGTGGCCACGCTGCGGGTGACGCCGAAGCTGACCAGCAGCAGCGGGGTCACCGAGTCGACCACGCCCAGCCCGCCGGGCGTCACGGGCAGCGCGCCGGCCACATTGGCGATCCCGTAGGCCGCGAACAGCTCGACCGGGTTGACCAGGCGACCGAAGGCCGCCACGAAGCACCACAGTGATGCCGCGTCGAGCAGCCAGTTGAGCGTGGCCCAGGTCAGCGACCAGAACAGGGTGCGCCGGTCGCGGGCCAGCGCGGACAGCGAGGTCCCAGCCTGGCGGATAGCCTGTTCCAGGCGGTCGCCGGTCAGGCCGGGAATCCGGTCACCGACGACGCACAGAATGCGGGACGCGCGCTTGCTCTGCCGGGTGATGCCGAAGGCCAGGGTCGCGATGGCCAGCAGGACGACAGCTCCGGTGACGGCCACGGTGACGTAGATCGGGTGGAAGCCTGCCAGCGGGATCGAGATGACCAGGGACACCCACAACAGGACGTTCAGCACGACCGTGGAACCCAGGCCCTTGGTGGCCATCATCACCGCTGCGTCCTGGCCCTTGATGCCCTCGGTGGTGAACAGGCGGTAGCCGATCCCGGCGCTGCCGAGCGTTCCGGCCGGGATGACGTGCGCTATGGCCGCGGCGGCCAGGTCGATCCGGAACAGCCGGGACAGGCCCGGGTTGAACGAGCCGGGCGGCAGCAGGGCCTGGGTCAGCAGGCCGTAGCAGAACAGGCTCAGGCCCTCCAGCACCAGGCCCGCGACCAGCCAGGCTGGGTTCACCGAGCCGAGCAGATTCAGGTCCTTGCTGGCCCCGACCAGTTCCGGCACGACCAGGTACTCGATGATCAGCACCAGGGCGAAGATGACGATGCCGCGGCGCAGCGGCTTGACCACGAACGGAAGCCAGCTGCGCCAGCTGCTGCGGATGGTGGCCTTCTTCTGGCCCTCGTGCGCGCCGGGTTCGCCGGCGGGCTGGCCGCCGGGCTCGCCGGCGGGCTGGCCGCCGGGCTCGCCGGCGGGGTGGCCGCCGGGCTCGCCGGCGGGCTGGGCCCGGTCAGTCCGCATGGGAGTGCTCCTACCCGGCTCCAGGGCGCGCACGCCGCCCGGCCAGAAACCCGACCCTCCGGGACGTTATCCTGCGAACGGAACTCCGGGGAAGGGAGCGGTCGTGGCTGACGCGGCGCATACGGCTCGTGCGATGTGGACCCTGTTCGAGCCCATCCACGCGGTGACCTACTTCGCGCCCGAGGCGCGCGCGGCGTATGAGGAAGCGGGGCTGCGGGGGTTCTGGCGCGGCTACTTCGCGGGCCGGGCCGCGCCGCTCGGGCCAGCCGGAGCGGCGGTCGTGACCGCCTCGTTCTTCAACTTCGCGCCCGCGTTCGTCGCCCGGGCGATCCCGGCGGTAGGGGACCTGATCACGCCGGAGAACGCGCTGGCCACCCGGCTGGCCGGGGCGGAGGCGGCCCTCAGCACGCTGCTGGCCGGACACGAGGACGAGGCGGGGACCGCCGCCGACCTGCTCTGGCTGGCAATCGGCGAGCTGGACTTCTCGGGCCGGGTGCTGGCTGCGGCCAACGCCGCGCTGCCGGTGCCCGACGGCTCGGGGCTAGCGCGGTTGTGGCAGGCGGCGACCGTGCTGCGCGAGCACCGGGGCGACGGGC
The DNA here is from genome assembly GCA_963822765.1 of uncultured Actinomycetes bacterium. Lineage (GTDB taxonomy): Bacteria > Actinomycetota > Actinomycetes > Streptosporangiales > Streptosporangiaceae > Palsa-504. The sequence continues at coordinate 19,390 of CAWGJL010000018.1, forward strand.
ACTTCGCCGCCCTGGCCGCCGCGGACATCGACGGCTGCGAGGCGGTGGCCCTGCGGGGCTGCATGGACCTGCGGCGCGAAGACCTGCAGCCGGTCCGCGGGTGGACCGATGAGCAGTGGGACAACGCGCTGGCGGGGCTGGCCGACCGCGGCTGGGTGGGCACCGACGGCCAGCTCACCAATGCGGGCCAGGCCGCGCACGACGCGGTCGAGAACGCCACCGACTGGGCCGCGGCCAGGCCGTGGTCCCGGCTCGACGCACAGACAACGGCGGGCATCGCCGAGGCGCTCCTGCCGCACGCGCGAGCCTGCGCGGCAATCCTGCCCTACCCGAACCCCATCGGAGTGCCCGCACCCGGCACCGCGGGCTAGGCGCCGGCGGGCAGGCCGGGCCAGGTCGCGGCGCGCACCGCGGGCTAGGCCGAGCGGGGCACCAGGCCGAGGGCCAGCAGCCGCTCGCCCCAGATGGTCAGCGCCCGCGCGTCGGCCGGGCAGGCCAGCAGGCGGTGCCGGTCGCGCAGCGCGAGCACCAGGTACAGCGTGGTGCGCTCGTCAAGCTCGGTGTACCGCGCTGCGTGCAGCAACAGGTCACACGCGGCATCGAGGTCGTCGGGGTCGGCCGGCTCGGCGCCCGGCCACGAGTCGCGGTAGCGGTCGTAGCTCAGCCGTCCGACCGTGAGCGCCACCTCCGGCCAGGCCGGATCGCCGGGCGGCAGCCAGTAGAGCAGCGCGCCGCTGACCGCAATGGCCTCATTGCGGTCAGCGCGGACGGCCGCGACCACCGCTGGATCGTCGTGGCCCAGCCGCTCCGCGGCCAGGTCGATGCGGTGATCCAAGAGGGTGGAGAGCAGGGCACGAGCCTCGGCGATGAGCGGGGATTCCTCGCTGGATCCGTCACCGGATCCGTCGCTGACCGCGGCCCGCAGCAGCGCGGCCAGGGCCGCGCGGGCGTGCTCGACGGCCGCGTCGAGATGACCGCCGCCCAGCGCCGCGTGGCCGGCGGTCTCGCTCATACCCGTCCCCCTCCGCGGATTAGCCAGGTGACGGCCGGCTCCGTCAGGGTCATACTCGGCCGTCACCTGGGTCCTGAACGTCACGAGCACCACGGCCGTGACGAGCTATCGGCGGCGCACGCGGCTGCCGGGCCGGACCTCGGTCCGGTCAGCGGCGCGTGATAAGAAGAATGGCTGGTAACAGCCGGGGAATTCATGTGGCCCCCCAAGGGCAAAAGACGACGACCTACAATCACCCCGCACCGGCGGGTTATGGCCGTGCTTAGCGAATACGCGTCAATAAGCAGCGAAATTAAATCGATCGCTCTTGCGGCGTACGCGCGGCCGCGGCCGGGGGCGCTGCGAGTGCCTGTCTCCCTACAGGAACGAGCGCGCGTCGTCATGCGATGCGATCACGCATCGCATGACCCTAAGTCGTATCCATCCCGCATGACCCTCCCGCCGGCCAGAGCTCCCGCCCTGGCCCGGCGGCTCCTCCCCTCATCCGCCCCTTCACGGCTCACCCGGGTGAGATGCGCCGGGGTCCCTTGAGCACCGCAACCGAGTTTAATGTAGCTAGATTAACCATGTCTATCTATGCGGGATTTACGTCAATAAATATCCGGTATACAGCAGGGCTAACAGCAGGGCAGCCGCGGCGAGCGGTCGAGGAGCCCGGCGGCGGCGGCCGCGAATACCTCGGCGGGCGGATACGCGGCGGACGCGGACCGCCAGCGGGCGCGCAGCGAGCCGACGATCTGCGCCGGCAGCGCCCGGGCCGCGTCGCCGCCGGTCAGGACCTCGAGCGGGCCCCGCACGTACACCTCGGCCAGGGTGGGCAGGTCGACGAACTCGGGGGCCGGATCCGACCCGCCGGGCAGCCGGGTGGCCCGCTCGATCAGCCCCGCGCCGAGTTGCCACACCGCGTGCCCCTCCTCGGCCAGGACGCACTCGACGGCGGCGAGGATCTCGACCGCCATCGCGTAGGACTCGGCGATCAGCAGCCCCGCGCCGAACTCCGCCGGGCTCGGCGCCGCCGCACCCAGCGCGGTCAGCGCGGCCAGGTGGTCCAGGTGCGCGCCTTCATGGATGCCGCGCCAGATCTGCTGGGCGAGCGGAGAGGCGGTGGAGGGCACCTCGGCCACCGCGGGACCGGATCCCTCACTGGATCCTTTACTGGATCCTTTACTGGATCCTTTACTGGGCCCGGGCCCGGGCAGGCACATCCAGGTCCGCCGGGCCAGGAACCGGTTCACCGGCAGGCGCACGGTGCGGTGCGCGTCGCTCGGCGACGGCCGGTACCGCGCGCCCCAGGCCAGTTGCCGGGCACTGTTCAGCGGGCACGAGGCGCCCCACGGGAGCCCGGCGCCGGTCATCATGAGTTCCTCGCCGAAACGCGCGAGCAGATCGGCGCCCTGCCAGATAAACGGCCCGACACCCCGGATCGGGCCCGCCACCGGGCAGGCGTCCGGATACCACGGCGGGACCGGCCCGGCGAGCTCGCGCAGCCGGCGCAGCCGCGCCGCGTGCTGGCCGCCGGACACGACGGGCGTGGCGCGGATGACCTCATCCAGCCCGCCGAAGGCGCCCGGCGCGAACGGAGCGGACCCGCCGGGCCCGGCCGACGCGGAGCCGTCCAGCGCGAGGCAGCCGACGGCGACGTCGGCCCAGCCCCGGACCGTCCATGCGTCCGCCTCCGCGTCCAGGGCGGGCACCCGGACCGCCGCCTGCGCCGCGGCGATCGCCCAGTTATACGCGGCAGGCGCCGCGACATGCGCCGGCCCAGGGGCATCATCCCCTGGGCCGCGCACCTCACTACCCATACGGCATGGACACGGCTCCGAAGTCTGCGGAGGGCGCTTCCGGCAGGGCGGCTGGCGTCCACCTGCGAACCGGAGCTAGTACCTAAACCAACACCAACGAATCATATGGGGTTTAGCTACGTAAATATGGCCGGCCCGCTATCAGGGTTACCGCCTATCATGATGATCTTGGGGCAGGTCAGCAGGGTCGACAGGAGGGGTGCGTTGGCGACGCAGGATGAGCGGCTCGCGGCCATCGCCGCGGCGGCCGCCGACGTGCTTCGCCGCACCCCCTACCACGCGGTCCGCGCCGGAGACGTGGCCGCCGCGGTCCGGCTGCCAGGCGAGCAGGGCCGGTCCGCGGTGTGGCTATACAACGAGGTGCGCAACCGCCGGGTGCTCGTGGCCCTGGCCGCCGCGCACGCCTGGCGGGACTTCCCCGGCCGGGCGGACTGGCCGGGTCCCGAGCCCATCGCGTCGGTGACGGCCGCCCGATCGGCCGCGGCCGCGGCGCTCGCGGTGATCGTCGCGTTTCACCGGGCCGAACAGCCGCTGATGACCCAGGTCGGCTACGGCATCGGCGACATCTCCACCGCCGAGAAGCGGCAGCTGGCCGCGGGCCGCGATGTCACGCCGCCGCGTTGGCCGGTCAGCGGGTGGGGCCGGGTCGCGGCCGCGGCCTGGCACGGCCGGTGCGACGTCTTCACCGATTTCCTCGGGCCGGTGCTGCGGGACTGCGCGCAATCGGTCACCTACCTGCCCGACGCCGACGCCGCGGCTAGCGCCTCCCGGCTGTCCGACATCGCCTTCCGGACCTGCCTGGCCGACCGGGAGGGTCCGGTCGATCTCGTCGCCCGCGGCCTGGCGGCGCTGTGGTTCGAGCGCGACCTGACCCGGCTGGCCGGGACGCTGCCGCGGGACCTGGAGAGCAGCGAGATCGCGCTGGCGGCCGTGGTCCGGCGGCGGACCGACCCGCGAGCCGAGGCGAACGCCAACTCGGTCGTGGTCCGGGTCCTGCTGGAGGCGGGCACGCTGCACGAGCGGTGCGTCAAGGAGGCGGGCCGGACCGTCTCGCTCTGGCAGGACCTGGTGGCGGCGGGGGCCGCGGACGCTGGCGCCAAGGGGCACGACCTGCAGCGGCTCAGCGACGCGGCGAGCCACCTGGGGCTGGCCGCGTTCCGGTACGGCGACCGGCTGGCCGCCGCGGACGCGTGGCAGCTGTCCCGCCGGGTGGCCGAGCAGGACCTCAGCCATGACGTGTCCAGGGTCGCGCGGGCCGATACCAACCTGGCCGGGCTGACCGCCGAGGTCGAGGACGGACCCGGCGCGGCCGACCTGGTCTCCGGGGTGTTCCAGACCCGGCTCGTCCTGGCCGAACGCCGCCCGGACAACGCGCCCGCCTGGCGGCGGCTGACCGTGACCGCCCGCACCCAGGCCGACATCGCGCGGACCGGCGGGCGGGTGGGCGACGGTGTTCGGCTGGCGGTCGAGCTGCTGGCGAACCGGCAGGCCCGGCTGGGCGACCCGGCGCACGCCGACGTGGCCGAGGCCCGGATGGTACTCGGCCAGGCCCTGCTGGCGGCCGGCCATCCGGTCGCCGGGCGGCGCTACCTGGAGGAGGCCGCCGACGCGCGGCGCGGCCGGTTCCTGGCCGCGTCCTACCGGGTCCAGGAGGATCTCCTCTGGCTGGCCCGGGCCGCGCTGGTGCTCGAGCAGCCGCAGACGGTGCTGGACCTGCTGGCCGGTCAGGCGGCGGGGACCGACTGGTTCTGTGACCAGGTGTCGTTCCGGCTCGGCTACACCGCGCGCCGGCTGCTGGCGCTGGCCGCCAGCGGGCTGGGCCGGGCCGAGGAGGCCACCGCCGCCCTGCTGGCCGACCGCGAGCGGCTGGCCGGCCAGCCGCTCGACGACGGCCTGGATCCGCTGGCCGCCGACTTTGACCGGACCCTGGGTGAGGTTGCGCTACTGCGCGGGGACGCGGCCAGCGCGCTGGCGACCCTGGCCCAGCTGGCCCAGGCCGAGGCCCGGGCCAGCCTGCCGCGCCCCGCGCGGGGCTGGACGCTGGTCCTGCTCGGCCGCGCGGCAGACCAGCTCGGTGACGCCGCACGCGCCGCCGAGTGCTTCACGCAGGTCACCGAGCTCGGCACGGGCGGAATGGACCCGGGCCACCCGGTGATCCTCACCGCCCGCTACGACGAGGCGGTGCGCCGGGCCGCGGCCGGGGCCACCCGGGAGGCCGCGGACCTGCTCGAGCCGGTGCTCGACCGGACCCTGCTTCCCCACGGCTACGCCGCGGTGGGCGAGGCGCATCCGCTGCTGGCCCGGGCGCGCGCCCTGGCCGAACGCCTGGGCATCACCGTGCCCGCCTCGGTGACGGCCATCGACGAGGCGTCACTGGACATCGACGTCTGAGTCCGGCGGCGAGCCTGGCAGCGAGTCCGGCGGCGAGCCTGGTACCGAGGCCGGCCGCGAGGCCCGCGACAGGGGCAGCGCGACGAGGTAGGCGCCGGCCGCGGCGGCCAGGCCCGCGGCGGTCAGCCACACCGAGCTGACCTGGTGCAGGGCCAGGGCGGCCAGCACCGCGCCGCTGGCGATCAACCCCGCGACGCCGCCGAACGCCTGCTGGCGCAGCCACGGGCCGGGGCGGGTCAGCCCCGCCGGGGCGTCGGCGGCGAGCAGGTAGCCGAGGATGAACAGCCCCTCGGCGGTCAGCACCGCGGTCCCGGCCCGGGAGAAGGCACACGCCGCGACCGCCGCCGCCACGGCGAGCACCGGGCCGCTTCGCCAGCCGGCCAGGGCTGCGGCCAGCACCGCGGCCGCGCCCGCGCCCGCGACCGCGTACGCCCACGGCGGCGCCCAGGCTAGCGGCCAGGCAAGAGTAAGCAACCCGAGCGTCACGCTCGCGCCGCTCAGAAGCGATCCGGAAAACGCTGCTCCCATGATCGCGAAGACTTTTGTATGAAATAGCACTAAAAACCCTTCGCGATCATGAAAATCCGGCTCCGTGGCCGGCGTGACGGCGCACGCGGGGCGGGGGCTGGCGGAGGGGGGCCAGGACACTGTCGAGTTCGGTGCCCTCAGACCACTGCAGCACCGGGATGCCGAGGGCTCGCAGGCTGGCGCGGGTGGCGGCCCGGTCCAGCCGCCACAGCCGCAACGCCAGACGCGCGTCGGCCCGGCCGCCGGGCGGCGGCTCGTCGCGCAGCGTATCGACCACGATCAGCGGGAAGCCCCGCTGCCGCAAATCGCCGATGGCCCCGAACCCGCGGGGATCCAGCAGCGGCGAGAACACCACGACCAGCGTGCCCGGCGGGAGCGCGGTGCGCGGGATCCGGCCTACGTCGGGGGTGACGAAGCTGTCGTAACGGGCGGCGAGCATCATCTCGGCGATCCGGTAGAACTGCCGGTCGCCGGCCGCCGGGCCGAGCCAGCGGAGCAGCCCGCCGAGCACGACCAGCCCGACCCGGTCGCTGACCCGTAGGTACGCGGTGACCAGGGCGGCCGCCCCGTGCACGGCCAGGTCCAGGGTCCGTTCGGACACCGGGCCGGAGTCGCCGAACGCGTCGATCATCACCACCAGGTCCGCGGCCCGCGCCGCGGCCCGCTGGTTGACGTGCAGCTGGCCGCGCCGGATGCTGACCGCCCGGTTGACGTCGCGTAGCTGGTCGCCGGGCAGGTAGGGCCGGATGCCGGCGAACTCCACGCCCTCCCCGACGGCCCGCCCGGTGTGCTCGCCGATCCGGCGCAGCAGCTCGGCGGGCACCAGCCGGGGCCGCATCCGGGCCGGGCGGGGGAACACCTCAAGCGGGTCCAGCTCGATCCGCCGTGACGTCTGCAGGGCGCCGGCCCGGCCGGTGACGCGGACGGTGCCCGGCGAGGGCCGGCCCCACCGGTCCGGGCGGATCACCCACCGGGCGCTGGCCCGCCCGGCTCGCACGAAGGCCTGCTCGCGCAGGCTCGCGCCGACCACGGCGACCTGCGCCGCGGGCTGTAGCTCCAGGATGACCTCGTCCAGCGGGTGCGCCGCGCGGACGGTCGCGGTGACCGTCATCTCCTCGCCCTCGAAGCAGCGTGAGCTCGACACCGTGACCTCGATGTCCAGCTCCGGGGGCCGTCGCCGCGGCAGCAGGGCCAGCGCGCCGACGGCGGGCGCGGCCAGCAGGACCAGCGCGGCGTGGCCGGCGAGCACCGCGGCGACCAGGGCGAGCAGCGCCGCGGTGGCCAGGCTCCGGGCCCGCGCGGAGGGACGCCAGCTCACTGGGGGCCGCGCGGGACGGGCACCGTGGCCAGGACCTCGGCCGCCACGTCCTGCCCGGTGACCTGGCGGACCCACATTTCCGGGCGCAGGACCAGGCGGTGCGCGAGGGCCGGGACCGCGACCGCCTTGATGTCCTCGGGGGTGACGAACTCGCGGCCGTCCAGCACCGCGTGCCCGCGGGCGAGCTGGATCACGGCCAGCGTGCCGCGCGGCGAGGCGCCCACCGTGACCTGCGGGTGGGTCCGGGTGGCGGTGATCAAGGCCACCACGTACGTGAGCAGGTCGGGGTGCAGCTGGACCGATTCCAGGGACTCCCGCATGGCCAGCAGCCGGGCGGCGTCGGTGACCTGCGGCGGGACCGGCGGCACCGAGCCGCGGGCCAGCCGGCGGCGGGCCATCTCCGCCTCGCCCTCGGCGTCCAGGTAGCCCAGGCTGACCCGGGCTATGAACCGGTCGAGCTGGGCCTCGGGCAGCGGGTAGGTGCCCTCGTACTCGATCGGGTTGTCGGTGGCCAGCACCACGAACGGGCTGGGCAGCGGGTGCGTAATCCCGTCCACGCTGACCTGGCCCTCGGCCATGGCCTCTAGCAGCGCAGCCTGGGTCTTCGGCGGGGTGCGGTTGATCTCGTCGGCCAGCAGCAGGCCGGTGAACACCGGGCCGGGCCGGAAGGACGGCTCCCCCGTGCCCAGGTCCAGCACCATGGCGCCGGTCAGGTCGGCGGGCAGCATGTCCGGGGTGAACTGGACCCGCTTGAAATCCAGCCCCAGTGCGGTGGCGAACGTGCGGGCCAGCAGCGTCTTACCCAGCCCAGGCAGATCCTCGATCAGGATGTGACCCGAGGCCAGCACGCCGAGCAGAACCGTGGTGATGGCTTCGCGCTTGCCGACGATGACCTGTTCCACTTCGCCGAGGATCTGCTCGCACAGCCGCGCGGTCTGGTCGACCGGTCCGGTTACGGTCTTGGTCACGGGGCCTCCAGGCGAGTGACGATGCGCTCCAGCGCGGCCAGGTCCGGGCCGGGCCCGTCGGGGTCCGCGGAGCCGGTGATGTCGATCGCGCCGGGCTTGCCGAGGGCCGCGGCCAGCCGGGCCAGGCGGGGGCGCAGGGCGTGCTCGTAGTGCCGCTGCGACATCCGTGCCCACTCCACGTCCGTCGCGATCGAGGTGTAGGCGGGGAAGTCCGCCGCCCGGACCGCCGGCCGCCGCCCCGGATCCCGCCGTTGTTTTTTCGGCCGAACGGAGCGTGGTTTCTCCCCCCGGACCGCCCCGCGCGCCACGACCAGGACGCCCAGGGTGGCCAGGGCCGCCACGTCGATCAGGCCGGTGGCGCCCGCCGCGGCGTAGCCGGCCACGAGTGCGGCGGCGGTCCCCAGCACGGTCGCGGCGCCGGTAATGGCCCGCCTGCGCCGGCTCACGTGCTGCTCCCCTGGCCGACGAGCTCGTCTGCGCCTTGGCCCAGGTCGGAGCGCATCTGGGTCAGGGCGTCCGCGGCGACCCGGGAGTCGGCGCTGGTCATCGGGTGCGTGCTGTACCGCGCCCGGCGGAACAGGCCGGTCAGCGTCTGCGCCGGACCCGGCCGGATCAGGCCGGCCCGGGTGGCGCGGGCCAGCACCTCGGCCGGGGTATCGGCGACCGCGGGCGCGGACCCGGCCGCGGCGAACCCGCGTTCCATGGCCGCGTAGCACGCGATGATCGCGGCCCGCGGCTCGCCGCCTGCGTTGAGGGCCTCGCTGCCCGCGGCCAGGCTGGCGAGCAACGCGGCCAGGCGCGTCCTGTCTTTGGGCTGGGCCCGGGCCGAGCGCTTGCGCCGGGCCGGGAGGGTCAGCGCGACCACGACGGCGATCGCGATCACCATGCCGATGATCAGCGGCCAGACGTTGCTGCCGGATGAGGTGGCCGCGTGGCCCAGGCTGACCTTCGGCGGACCGGCGACCGGCGGCCGGGGCCCGAGCTGGCGGGGCTTCCTGGTGAGCAGCACGGCGAACGGGGTGACGAGCGCGGCCAAGGCCAGCAGGACGCCGGCCGTCTTGGCCCACCACGGGATGTTCGGGCGCCAGAGCTCCTCGTCGTCGTCGTCGTCGCCCTTCGGCGGGCGCTGGGGCCGGGCGGAGGCGAGCACGACGATGAACGCGATGACCGCGAGGCCCTCGGCGGCGGACAGCACGGTGGCCAGGACCACGTCGCTGGCCCCGGCCGCCGTCTGATTACCGCCGTGGGCGAAGGTGCCGCGGGCGCGGAGCCCGGTGACCGTCACCGCGAGCAGGACGGCGGCCACCGCCACCCGGCGGGCCTCGCTGGCCCGGCGGTGGTAGGCGGCGACCGGCGTTCCTATGGAATCGGCAGGTCGTGGTGTTCCCGCGCGAATTGCCGTTCCCCTTCGGTCAGATCCGCTTCGCGCACCGGGACCACCAGGCTCCAGTGCTTTCCGACCGGGCAGCGCTGGAACCTGGCCACGACCAGGTCCAGCCCCTTGAATTTCACGCCGGGAATCCAGATGGTGGAGTACACGTGCCCCTGACGGCACCGGACGATCACGTTGCCGCCCAGCTTGTAGCCGAGCAGCCGCGCGGCGACCGTCCCGCCTGCGATGACACCTACGACGACAACAACCGGGGTGATTTTACGCCGCCGCGACATGTCTCCATTATGGCACCGCGCGGTCCCGAGGTGGGAGCGTGAGCTGGGATGAGGAATTCGCGTACCGCTCCGGCGAGCTGATACTTGGAGTGTGCGCGAGCTTCGGGATAGCCCGGACGAGCCCGACGACGGCGGCCGGGCGGAGCGTGCCGCCCCGCACCGTGAGCGCAGCGAGTTGCGGAGCCGCGGCGAGTACGCCGCCGAGCTGAGGCTCGGTGCGAGCCTGGAGGTCGTGGGGCGGTTCGAGCCGAGGCGGGCCGGGCTGCCGGAGATCAGCACCGCGGACGCGGCGGCATACCTTGACGCACGTCAGGCCGAACGGCCGTGGCTGACAGCGGCGCGGGGCCGCTCGCCCGAGGTGCAGCGGCTGTTCGCCGCGCTCGACCAGGGCCGCGGTCACGCCCACATCCGCCACGAAGGCTGGGTCACCGAGGAGATGAGCCGGCGGCGAGTGGCTTACCTGGAGGATCCGGCCCAGCTCGACCCGGCGAAGCGGGCCGCCGGCATCGATGGCCTGCTGTCACCGGAGGTGCCGCACGCGGCCGGCACGCATCCTTCCCGGATCACCGACCCGGACGCGTTCGCTATGGCCTTCGCGCGCGGCGTCGGGCATCCGGCGATCCAGGCTGCGTTGGAGACCGAGTTCACCCAGGGGCGAGTCCCCGTGCAGTGTCGCTGCCCATCAGCGACCTACTCGGGCCTGACGGGTATCGCTATTGCACGGGATGGCGCCTGCAGCCCGTCGTGGGGAGCATGAACGAGGCCCGGGCGCACCGCGCAGCGTGGATCGAGGCTCGCGACCCCGACGGGCCGGAACCGGATGTGCGGGCGGTGGGAACCTTCGAGGGCGGGGCGATCGTGTTCGCCTTCGCGCCCAACGATGCAGCAGAGGGCTATGAAGTGGTAACCATGTAGACCCACGTCCACGTGGCGGCAAGCAGTGGGGGGATTCGCGGTGAGCGAGTTCTACTGGGAGCGGCATCCTGACGGGCCGTTCGCCACGCTGATCGCCGTCGCCACCACCTACTGCGGCCCGGATGCGTACGACGGGGCGTACGCAGGATCTGGTGCGCCGGGCCCGATGCGGCAGACGCCGACGACGAGGAGATGCGCGTGTTCAAGGCCGAGCTCCGGCAGGCGCTGGCCGATCCGGGTGCGGCTGCCCGACGAGGAACTCTCCAAGGCAGTCGAATATGACGACGGGAGTGACGAGAGGTTTCTGCGGCGGGTGTGGCGCGACTTGTACGGGGATGAGCCGGTGGGGGGCATCTGAGGCCGGGTCGCGATCGTCTGAAACGTCATGGGTGCGGCACCGTGAGGCGGTGGGTAACGTGAGGCGGGTGGCGGATGCACTTCCCGGCCGGGCCGCGCCCTTGGGGCGACGCCGGGTGACGGGGGAACCAACTTCGCGGTGGCTTCCAGCATCGCCGAGGCCGTTGAGCTGTGCCTGTTCGATGCGAACGGGACCGAGACCCGGGTCCGGCGGCCGGAGTATGACGACGGCGTTTGGCACGGGTTCGTGCCGGGTACCGGCCCCGGGCAGGCCTACGGATTCCGGGTCCACGGGCCCTGGGACCCGGGCCGCGGGCTGCGCTGCAACCCGGCCAAGCTGCTGCTCGACCCGTACGCCCGGGCGGTGCACGGTGAGGTGGCGTTCGGGGCCGAGGTGTTCGACTACGACACCGCGAACCCGGACGCGGCGAGCTCGCTGGACTCGGCCGGGCACGTGCCGCGCAGCATCGTCACCGACGGCGGGTTCGAGTGGGGCGACGACCAGCCGCCGCGGCGCAGCTACTCGGACACGGTCATCTACGAGGCGCACGTCAAGGGGCTCACCATGGGCCACCCGGACGTGCCCGAGGACCTGCGCGGCACCTACGCCGGGCTCGCGCACCAGGCGGTCACCGACCACCTGACCGGCTCGGCGTGACCGCGGTAGAACTACTGCCGGTGCACGAGTACGTGCCCGAGGCGTTCCTGCTCCAGCGCGGGCTGACCAACTACTGGGGCTACAACTCGGTCGGGTACTTCGCGCCGCACCACGCGTACTCCGCGGCGGTGCGCGGCGGGCCGCCGGGCGGGCAGGTGGCCGAGTTCAAGGCCATGGTCCGGGGGGCGCAGACCGCCGAGCTCGGCTGGTACACCCCGGCCGGGACCCCGATGACCCCGGGCGACTGGTCGGACCCCAACGCGCTCGCGGTCGGCATCTACCTGGACGGCTCGGACGCTCCGGACCGGGCCGCGGACGGGACGCTGCTGCTGGACGACGACTTCCTGGTCCTGGTCAACGCGTGGTGGGAGCCGCTGGACTTCACCATCGGCCCGGTCCGGCCCGGGCAGACGTGGCAGCTGGCCATCGACAGCTACGACCCGCAGCAGGCCGCCGGGGACGAGGCGGCCGCCGTCCGGCGGGCCGGGGACCGGGTCGCCGTCGCGCCGCGGTCGGTGCGCGTGCTGCGCGGCCCCATCACGGGCGGCACCAGCGCATCGTCTGGGTAGAGTTGGGCGGTGCCCGAGCTGGAGCGGCTGCAGGCCGGCCATGCCGCGGCGGTCCTGGCCTTTGAGCTGGTGAATCGCGCCTACTTCGCGGCTTCGATCTCTGATCGCGGCGATGAGTTCTTCGACCAGTTCGCCGGCCGGTACCGCGAGTTGCTGGCCGAGCAGGAGGCCGGACGCTGCGCCTGCTACGTACTGGTCGCCGATGACGGGTCGGTGGTGGGCCGGTTCAACCTGTACGACCTGGCAGACGGCACCGCAGTCCTCGGCTACCGGGTCGCGGAGCAGGTCGCCGGGCGTGGCGTGGCGACCGGGTCGGTCCGGGAGCTGTGCCGGATCGCGGCGGCGCGGCACGGGCTGCGCACCCTGCGGGCGGCGACCTCCGACGGCAACGCCGCGTCCCAGAAGGTGCTGGCCAAGGCCGGGTTCGTCCCGGTCGGCCCGGCCGCCCCGGCCGATCTGGGCGGTAAGTCAGGGACCTGGTACCAGCGCGATCTGGAGTCCTAGGGCATCGGTGCCCGGTCGGTCCTGGTCAGCTCGGGAACGGTGCCCGGCGTGACCGGCACCCAGTGGTCACGGGTCACCCAGACCCAGGAGGCCAGCCGGTCCTGGGTCACCGGCCCCGGCCGGGCCTGGTGAACCTGCGGGGCGGCGATGACCATCATGACCACGGCCGTCAGCAGCAGCAGGAGCCCGGCTGCGCCGGTGAGCAGCGTCGACCTGGAGCGTGCCCCGTTCGCGATCGCGTTCATCGTGTCATCCGTTTCCCCGTCGGATTCCCCGTCCGATAGTCACAGTACGGATCTGCGGCCTTTATTCCGATGGTGCTGGCACCGATCTTCGGAGGGGGGTTAGCCCCCCCAGATACACCGGGTCGGCAGGCCATGGATCCTTGTTATCCCGTCGCAGTTGAGACGTGATTGAGTGCTGATTTTCATCGGGTGCGCCGGCCAGGGGCGGCGAGAGGGGGGACGGGCCGGGGGGACCACGGTCCGTTCGGGATAATAAAAGAAGGTCTGGTGGTACGGAGGAGAGCCGATGACGTACGCGATACCGGTGATCGACCTGGAGAACGTGCAGCTTGAGGCGGTGCGGGCGGCCGCCGAGGACCTGGGCGCGGTCCAGGTCGTCAACCACGGCGTGCCGGCCGAGCTGAGCGAGGACCTGGGGCGGCGGATGGCCCGGCTGCTGGCCCTGCCGCGGGCGCAGAAGGCGCGGCTGGCCAGCCCGCACCCGTACCGGGGGTGGCGGCAGTGGCCGGACGACTTCGGGCGGCTCGAGCTCGAGCGGTTCAACGTGGCGCAGTTCGACAGCGTCGCGGACGCGGCGGCGGCCGGGGTGCCGGAGAAGTACCTCGGGCTGTACGCGCACGCCAACGTGTGGCCGGACGATGACCCGGACCTGCAGGAGCGGGCGCGGGCGTACATGGCGGCGTGCCGGGGGCTGGCCGAGCGGATGCTCGCGCTGTACGGCCGCGCGCTGGGGGCGGGGGCGGAGGCGTTCGCGCTCGGCGCGCTGCCGCACTTCCGGCTGACCGTGAACGAGTACCCGACCTGGACCTACCCCGAGGATGCCGAGGGCAAGCTGCTGCTGCTCGAGCACGCGGACGACTCGGCGGTCACCATCTTGGCCCAGCAGGGCGACTACGAGGGGCTGCAGATCCAGGCGCCGGACGGGACCTGGATCTCGGTGCCTGTGGTGCCGGGTGCTTTGCAGGTGTTCTCCGGGACGCTGCTGGCCCGGTGGACCGGCGGGCGGCTGCGGCCCGGCCGGCACCGCGTGGTGGCGGGCGGCACCGTGACCCGGCGGTCGACCGCGGTGTTCGTCTACCCGGCGCTGGAGACGCTGGTCGAGCCGCTCGCCCCGTTCGCGGCGGGCTCGGACCTCGGGCCGGTCCTGGTCTGGGATCACGTCAAGGACCGGGTGGCGGACTACCTGGCCGCCTACGGCCGCCCGGATCAGATCGCGGCCTGGCGGGCGGGCACGCCGTACGTTGCCGACCTGGCGGAGAACTCGGCCGGCCGGTGAATGCATTGGCGCGCCGATAACCGGTTACCTGTGGACGAGTTGTGCATAAGCTGGTGGATAACCCCAGCTAGATGCGGATAACCGCGCGCATTCTGTGGACATCGTGTGGATTAAGAAAAGCGCGAAAATAGCTGGGCCAGACCCCTTGCGGGCCGCTCGGATAAGGCGTAGAAAATACTTCACCGCCCGGAAACGGGCACCACTCGGGGGAAACTCCGGGACGTGGAAGAGACCGGGAGACCGGGGTCTTTAGCGGGTGGCTGGCACCGGCGGGAGGCCCGCGGTGCGGGGAAAGCCGGGCGACTGGCCGACCCGGCGCGGCGCGGCCTGACAAGGCCCCCTCCATCTCATACGTGGAGGGGGCCTTGTTTCATTCTGCCCGACCCTGCCGTTTTTGCCCGGACCGACACGCCAGAATTCGCCCGGCCGCCATCCGCGCGTAACACCGGGCGGTCAGGGCGCGATCTGCCGGGCGACGTCGGCCAGGGCAGGGCAGCCGGCGGACTCCTGGACGCACCGGGCGAACAGCCAGAGCAGCACGCGGTCCGGGTCCAGGCCGAGCAGGCCGGCCATCCGGCGGGCCAGGCCGCGCGGGTCGGACCGGAGCCGGTCATCGCAGTTGAGCATGTGCTGGAGCGGGTCGTAGGCGGGGTCGCCGACGTGCGGCTTGGGGTCGATGACCAGCCACGGCTCGCGCGTCGCGGCCAGCACGTTGCCGGCGTGCAGGTCGGTGGCCAGCAGGACCTGGCGGTCCGCGGTGGCCGGGAGCTCGCGGAACAGCGCGAGGCCGGCCCGGGCCAGGCCGGGATCCGGGGCGTTTTGCTGCTGGCGCTCGGATTGTTCGGCCCACCGCTGGCACATCTGGGCCAGCGAGGCGAACGGATGACCGGGGCCGGGCTGGATCCACAGGCGGCGAAGGTCCCGGGCTTGCCGGACCACCTCGGGCACCACGGCGAGCCAGGCTTGGCGCGCTTGCGGCCCGGCGGTCAATGGGTGAGCGCCACGACGAGGGCGACCAGGGCCACCGCGACGATGGTGCCGGTGACCACCTTGAGCTTGCCCGGCCTGCTGTAGGCCAGGCGGCCCAGCACGTAGATGACCGGGGCCAGCGCCAGCAGGATCAGGCCCGCGACGACCTCCCGCTTGAGCACCACGCCGCCGACGGCGCCGAAGGAGAGCGCGGTCCGGGTCCACGCCAGTGAGGTTCGCTCCCGGGCCAGGCCGGCGTCGCGCTGGCCCTGTTGGCCTTCGTGCCCCGGGGTCATCGCAGGGCCGAGACCAGGACTACGACGGCGGCCACGACCGCCATCGTGGCGATGATCGCGGTCATGATGACGGGCATGTACGACCGGGGCAGCGGCTGCTCGTGGCGCATGGCCCGCTGGCTCGCGGTCCACTCGCGGTAGGCGGTCAGCGCGACCACGGCGCCGAACACGATGAGCGGGACGCCGAGCACGTGCCGGCCCCAGGGCACGCCGGGGAACGGCGGCAGCAGCTGGACCACGCCCAGCCCCGCCACCACCAGCGCCAGCGCGGTCCGGCTCCAGGCCAGGAAGGTGCGCTCGTTGGCGAAGGTGAACCGGGGGTCGGGCTCGGTGCCGTCGTCGTCCGGCGGCTGCTGGCCATCGTCGGCCACCGCGCACCCCCTTCGGTCGGCCCGCAACACAGATCTTTCCAAAAAAGTGTTGGCCCCGGCACCGCGGCGCGCTCATACAGTCGGGAGCCGGTTGGGGACCGCAGCCCCTGGGCGGACCGGGATCGGGAGGGACACTGGATCCTGGTCCGCCCTCCGGGGGCCCGGCGCCCCGGCCTGGAGGTCAGGTGGCGGCGAGGCCGATGGCCAGACGCGAGTCGGCATTCTGGTGCGCGACCACCGAGATCACGTGCAGGACGGCCGGGCTCCGGATAGCCCAGCGCGCGCAGGCGGTCGAGGTCTGCAGGCCCCATCCGCCAGGGCTGGCGGCTGAGCTTGCGGGCGAACCCGATCAGCTGCTCGTCGCTATCCGCCGTGGATCCGGCTCCGTTGAGGGCCTCGGCGCCGGCCCAGTCGGCCGTCTCTTCGGCGGCCACGGCGGCCAGCAGCCGGCGTTCACGCTGGCTTAGCGGCTGGTCGGCCTCCAGCACGCAGGCCCGCCACGAGTCCCAGGCGCTCCGCAGCCCCCCGGGCCGAGGCCGCCGGCGCTCCCCGGCGGGTTCGCTGAACGCGACGGGCCGGTCCGGCCGGGGCGCCGTCACCTGGCTCAGGTCCGGCTCGAAGGCGGGCAGCGCGGTGGGATAGTCAAAGTCGATGCCGGTCGCGTCGGCCACCCTGGTGAAGTAGTTGAACATCGAGATCACGCCGATGGCGGCCTCGATCTGCTCCTCGTCGAGTCCTTGTCGCCGGACGTCGTCCACCGCCTCCCGGGTGAGAGCCCACGGCTGCGCGGTCAGGGTCACCGCGAGCCGGGCCAGGGCGCGCGGCCGCGGCGCCAGGGACTCATCGTCTCCGTGGAGGATGGCCAACGGGGTGGCGGCTTCGCCGCCGGCGACACGCAGAAACTCTGCGTGAGCGGACGTTCAATAAAAACACTGGTTCGTCCGGGACGTGGTACTGGCCAGCAACTCGCGGTCGGCCCAGGGCAACCCGGTGGTCGCCAGCGCGCCGGACACGCTGAACGTCCGGCGGAGCAACTCGGGGTCAAGGCTGTGGGCCTGGATAATTCCCGGCACGTCGCCGTGCGGAGCCTGGTAGACCGGCGGCATGGGCCGGTTGTCCATCGCGGCGTAGGCATCGGCCAGCGCCCCGGTCGCCTGCGCACGCGAGAAGGTGGGTAGCCAAGCCATAACAGCATTATCCCATGCCATCAGCGCCCGGGCAAACGCCGCTATCGACCGCCTCGCGCAGCTCCTGGTAGTCAGCGGCCAGCATCGGGAGCGTCTTATGCGCGTTCAGGCCGCTGGGATTGGGCACGACCCAGATCCGGGCGGGGCCGAGCGGGTCCGGCTGCGGGCCGGCGGCGGCGCGGGGATGGCCGAACGCGGTGCGGTAGGCGGTGATGCCGGCCACGGCGATGACGCGCGGCCGGTAGCGCTCGGCCAGGGCGGCCAGGTAGTCCAGGCCGGACCGCAGTTCCGCGGCGCTCAGCTCCGCGGCCTGGGCGGTCGGGCGCGGGGCCAGGTTGGTGATGCCCAGGCCGAGCCCGGGCAGCAGGTCCTGCTCGCTCGGGTCCAGACGGCGCGGGGTGAACCCGGACAGGTGCAGGGCGGGCCAGAACCGGTTGCCAGGCCGGGCGAAGTGCCAGCCGGTCGCGGCCGAGTACAGGCCGGGGTTGATGCCGCAGAACAGCACCCGGAACGGTGCGCCGGGTTCGGGGAGCACGTCGGGGAGGGTGCGGTTCCTGGCGGCCTCGAGGTCCAGGGGGGCGGGTCGGCATGGCTCCTAGTGCACCAACTCGTAAGTCCTTGACGGGGTGTCGGGGCTTGCGTGTTCCTCGCTGTCGGGCGAGCGACTCCCCTGGTGCCGCCGCCGTCTGGCGGTGGATGCGGGGGGCGGGCCGGTGCCGGCCAGGTGCCCCCGGGGTGCGGGCCGTGATGAGGGCCGGCGGCGGGGGTCACGCCGCGCCGGGTGCACACCGGGAAGGTGCGCCCCTGCACGACGGTGCGTGATCCCCGCCCCGTGCGGGGTGGCGGGGATGGGGCCGCCGCCGGGTCCCCGGGCGGCGATGCTGGCGGCCGCGACCAGGTTGCGGTGCCCGCCGTGCCCGCAGTGCGGGCAGCAGAAGCTCCGCCCGGCGGGTTTGGGCACCCGCCGGGCACAGGACGGGCACGTCGAGGACGTGCCCCGCTCGTCGACTAGGTGCACGGTGATCCCAGCGGCCGTGGCCTTGTCCCGCAGATCCCTAATGAGCTGGCCGACCCGCCAGTCCCGTATCCGCTTGTTATGCCTGCGGCCAGCATTCAGGTCCAGGACTCCGCGCGGGTCCCCGACCGCCAGCGTGCCGATCTTGTGCTCGACGGCCCAGGCGATGACGTCTTTGGCGGCCTCGTGGCGGGCTTGCCGGACCCGCCGGGCGTGCCGAGCCTCCACCGCACGCTCGCTGCGCCGGTGCTGCCGCCAGCGCCGCGACCCCCGCTCACCGGGCCTGGGAGCGCGGGCCGCGGCGGCGGTGGTCCGGCCCTTGCGGTCACGCAGGTGCTGGCGGTGTTCCGCGCGGATGGCCCGGCCGGAGACCAGCAGCCCCTGCCCGCCCGGTCCCGCGACGGCGTAGGGGTGGATGACGCCCAGGTCCACCCCGGCCACCCGGGACGGATCGGGGGCCTGCCCGGCCGGGTAGACCGCGACGGGCACCTCGGCGGTCACGTCGAGGTACAGCCGCCCAGCGTCGAAGCCGAGGGTCACCGACCGGACCTGCTCTCGCGGGTACGGGATGTCCCGGTCTAGCCGGATGGCCAGCGGCGGGCAGCCCCTCGCGACCGGGATCCGCAGCCGCCTCCCGTCGAGGGTGAACGTCCCGGAATACCAGCGGACCGGGACCAGGCCCCGCCGCCGACGCGGGTAGCGGGCGGTCTTGTCGCCGTCCTTGCGGCGCCTGGCGGCGGCGAACCAGGCGTCGCTGTAGCGGCGTAGCACTGACCGCGCCCCGGTGGCGTCCAGTTCGCCGAACGTGCCGGGGCCCGAGGCGGCCAGTTCCCGGCACAGTTCCCGGTACCCGGCCAGCGGCGCGTCCTGCCGGCGGCGCCGCCAGGCGGCGAGTTCCAGGACGCAGCACCACACGTCGCCCGCCGACCGCAGCAGCCCGAACACCCGGTCCCGCTGGTGCCGGGTCACGCGCAGGCCGCACCGCGCGGTGCGATGGACTACCCGCGCTGCGTCTAGATCACGTTTTCGAGGCATAGTGTAATTATGGCACGGCACACAGACAAAATCGCGAACACCACGCCGACGCTCAGCCAGCAGGCAGACCCGGGAATACGGCGCACGACTAGTCACCGGGAACGACCATCCCACAGCCGCCCCGTAAGGAACAAATGAGGTGCTGTATTAGAGCTCGCGCGGATAGGTAAGTGATCATGGCCGCCTCGCCGGGCGGCTGTCCCATCGGTAAAGGGTCCATGCCTGGCGGATGAGGCTACGGACGGTGATGATGGCGTCGGCGAGGTCGAAGAAGGCGTCGATGACGTCTTCATTGCGCTCGTAGCAGCGCTGCAGCCGGTTGAAGGAGTTGTGCCAGGCGTTAGTCCGCTCGACGGGCCAGCGCTGCCCGGCCTGGATCGGGGCCTTGTCGCCTTTATGGGCGATTTCGCCGGTCATGCCGCGGGCGGCGAGTTCGCCGCGGGTCTTCTGCGACAGGCAGCTCTCGGATCCGTCGCTCATCAAGCTAAGCCGATTCGTCGGACATCAAATGAAGCGAGGCAGTCTGGTCGGCTACCGCGGGGTCAACACGCAGAACTCATGGCCATCGGGATCGGCCATGACCACCCAGCTGACCTCGCCCTGGCCGATGTCGATGCGAGTCGCCCCGAGGGAGACGAGACGGTCGACCTCCGCTTCCTGATCACCGTGGACGGGTGGAGCGAGGTCGAAATGCAGCCGGTTCTTCCCGGTCTTCGGCATCAGCGGCGGACCGCCCCAGGTGATCTTCGGACCGCCGTGCGGCGAGCGAATCGCGGTCTCCTGGTCCTGATCCCAGACCAACGGCCAGCCCAGCGCTTCGCTCCAGAAGTACCCGACCTCCTGTGAACCGTCGCACGTGAGCGCTCCGATGAATCCGCAGTCGGCGAGGAAGTTGTTGCCCGGCTCGATGACGCAGAACTCGTTGCCTTCGGGGTCGGCGAGCACGACGTGACCCTCCTCCGGGCGTTGACCGATGTCGATGTGGCGGGCGCCGAGTCCGAGCGCCCTCGCCACTGTCTGCTGCTGGTCCTCGAGGGACGTGCTCGTCAGATCGAAGTGCATCTGGTTCTGGCCGGCCTTCTGCTCCTGGGTTGGAAGAAATCGGATCCGGAACCCGGTGTCATCGCTTGGCAGGAGCGCAAGGCCGTCGTGGGGGTCGTCGGCTATCTCCCAGCCCAGGACGCCGCCCCAGAAGCGCGCGAGACGGGGCGGGTCGTTCGCATCGAAGCAAAGCGCGACGAGGTGACAAGTCATTCCGCTTCGCACCTCCGATCTGCGCACCCCAAGCGGCGGACGGACCCGTCCTCCGCCATACAGAACGCTAGGGGCGGGGCGCCTGCCACACCAAGCGAATAAGAGCTCGCGCGGATAGGTAAGTGATCATGGCCGCCTCGCCGGGCGGCTGTCCCATCGGTAAAGGGTCCATGCCTGGCGGATGAGGCTACGGACGGTGATGATGGCGTCGGCGAGGTCGAAGAAGGCGTCGATGACGTCTTCATTGCGCTCGTAGCAGCGCTGCAGCCGGTTGAAGGAGTTGTGCCAGGCGTTAGTCCGCTCGACGGGCCAGCGCTGCCCGGCCTGGATCGGGGCCTTGTCGCCTTTATGGGCGATTTCGCCGGTCATGCCGCGGGCGGCGAGTTCGCCGCGGGTCTTCTGCGAGTCGTAGCCGGCGTCGAGGTGGACCGTGATGTCGTCGGGCAGCGGGCCGATATCGTCGAGTTTGTCCAGCGTGGGGGCCAGGAGCGGGAGGCGAGCACGCGGCCGAGCGGGATGTCGCGTCCCTCCACCATGAGCGACCGTTTCATGCCCAGCTTGCCCCGGTCGACCGGGCTGCGTCCTGCGCATTCCCCGCCGCCGGGGGCTTTCGTGATGCACCCGTCGACGGCGATCTCCTCCAGGTAACCGCGAAGATCCCGGCCCTGATCCATTCGCTGCGGCGCTCCCGGAGCGTGGTGGCACTGCAGGCGCAGTCGGCGATCGACACATATGAGCAGCCGAACCGCAGGACCTGGATCAGCTTTTCGAAGATGATCCGGTCGCCGATCCGCGGCTTGTGGCACCCCAGCGGGTGAGAAGGGTCATAGACGGGGCGGTCGGGCAGCAGCGCGGCGAACTGGTCCCACAGCGGTTCCAGCAGCCATGATGGGATGGCAGGCACAGGGACTCCCGTGATTACGAAGCGTGGTAACTCCGATAATCACGGAACCTGTGCCTGCCTCGCCTCAAGATGCGCAGAAGCCCCGCAGAACACACCTATCCGCGCGGTCCCTTAGCATGCCGGTTGTGTTCAGACGCCGGTGGCGCCGCGGATCTCGGCGAGGGTGCTCTCGGGGTCTCGCACGGACACGAGCAGCTGCTCGTATGGCGCCTCGTCGGTCAGCTCGACCAGGATCGCCGGGCGGCGGGTCACGAGGGCCACGAAATCCCGGCCGCTCTTGACGTACCTGGTGCCGAGGACGGCGACGCCGGGAATGCCGGTGCCGGCCAGCCGGACACCCCGTATCGCCTGCCACGGGTGCGGCTCGGCCTGCGCCGAGCGCACCGTGCGCAGCGGGACGCGGACGTCACGGTGGAAGGCGCCGAGCTTCTCCAGCGGAGACAGCCTGACCACCAGGTCGGGGCCGTTGACGATCAGCTTGGCCATGGGTGCTCCTTTAGCTTAAGTTTTAACCTTTTTCCTGGTCAACGCGGTGTTCGTGATGCGCGGCGTGCCTGCTTCGCCGGGGAGAAGGTGGCGGGGTGCTAGGCCTTTGCTGCTGCCTTTGGGCCTGCCGGGTCCGGGGTGGGAGGGTTTCGCGACACGGGCGGGTGTCCCGAGGTCGGGGCGGATGTTGCGAAACCCCCGGCGGAACCGGTCCGGTGCCAGGGGCCGGGCGGGGTCGGGGTGTTTCTCCCAGGGCCGACGGAGGTCTGCGGCCAGGGGCCGGGCGAGCAGGAGCTGGGCGTGCGCGGCCATGAGGAGCCTGGCCCAGCGGTCTGCCTGCTCGGGGGTGCGGATTTTCGCGGCGGTGAGCCCGAGGGCGCGTTTGACGAATTTGAAGGCGTGCTCGATGTCGAATCTGGCGAGGTAGGCACGCCAGAGTTCGTCGAGGGACAACGGGCCGGGGCAGGCGTGCCACAGCCACATGGCCCGGTGGGGGTCACGGCCGTCCGGTAGCCGTTGGACGGTGACGTGGACGAGGGTGCCGGGCAGGACGGGCAGGTGCTTGCGGCGGGCGAACCAGCCGCGGTCGCCGTGGATGAGGGGGTGCACGTGGTGCCAGGCCTCGGCGCGGACGGTCCCGTAAAGCGGGGTGCCGGGCAGGGTGAGTTCCTCGTCCGGTTCCGGGTTCGGGGGCAGCGGTTTTTTCCGGCCCCGGGGGCCGCAGCCCGCTGCGGCGGCCCCGGAATCCTCCTGCTCCAGGCAGTGGACTTCCGGACCGCGGCGGGCGGGACGGCCGTACTTGCCTTCCCAGGTAACGGGCCCGGCGTAGAACACCGAGCCAGCGGCGAGCCGGACCAGGATGTGGACCGGGCAGCCCGGCAAGCCCGTCGGCCAGGGCTGCGGCGCTGTAGCCGGCGTGAAGATGAACAGCGGCGCGGCCGTGCTGCCGTGGCCGGCGGCGCGCAGGCGGCGCAGCACGTTCCGCACCTGCGCGACCGTGCGCGCCGTGCGATCCGCAGGGGTCGTCCGGGCCACGTCGGTGAGGGCGGCCCACGCGGTGCGCAGGTGCCCGATCGCCGCGGTGAACTGGTACTCCCAGCCGGGCACGGTCTTGGACGAGCCCGGCAATGGCAGGCGCCGTTGTGCACGTGCTCCCGGCCCGGTGAACACCACGCGTCCGGCCGGGGGTACGCGGTCGCGTCGACGGCGAACCACAGCCGGCCCCATGGGCGCACGCGTCCCGCACCTGCCAGGCATCGTCCGCCGGCAGCCCGGCCAGCGCCTCCTGCAGCAGCCCGTGATCGATCACGTCGTGCTCCGCGATCCACGCGAGCGCCTGCGGCCCGTCCACGGCCTGCGGCAGTTCCGACGCCAGCAGGGAAAACAAGCGCTCGTCATCAATCCGCCCGGCGGACAGCGCGTCATACAGGGCGCCGTGACCGCGGGTGAACTCCGGGCTCCAGGCACAGCTGCACCAGCGACGTCACCGCGTGATCCGCGCACAGGACCGCGTCCGTAAGCTCGAACAGCACATCCGCCCGCGCCTTTAAGCACTCGTACAGCGACTGCCGGAATCCGCGCAGCCGCTCCAGGACCCGGTAGCGCGCGACCGCGTCCGCGAAGACCGCCGGGTCGGCTCCTGCCCGCCCGCGGGCATGTACGGCAGGCCCGGGCCGGTTCCCGGAAGGGTTTGCAGCCCGGGACCGGGCCGTGGCAGGGTATGAAGCACGGTCGTTTCCTCTCGTAACGGGATGTGTCGCAACACCCAGAATGAGGGAAACGGCCGTTACTTATGCATCACTCAGATATACGAGCGAATAATCCGCAAATGACCTGTTCTGAATAGAAATCAGGTTAAAACTTAAGTTTAGTGCTGGTTCAGGAAGTACAGGCCCGCGACCTGCCCGGCGCGGTCGTAGCTGACCCGGCCGTTCATCTCGGCCGCCTCGAAGCGCAGCGGGACGTCCACCACGGTGTAGTCGCCGACCTGGTGGGCGACCGGCTCGCCCATGCCCTGGTACTCCCCCGCCATGCCGACCACCTGGGCCCACGCCGCGGCCAGGCGGCGAGCGTCCAGGCCTGGGCCATCCGCTGGTTGAAGCCTTCTGTGGCCTGGGCCCAGCGCTGCTCGGCCACGTCGGCGAGCAGGGTGGCGGCGCGTCCGGCCGCATCAGGAAGGATGGTGTCGGACATCGGGGCTCCTGTTCTCGGGTCGAGCGGGCGGCCGAACCGCTGGAACGCCGCCTGCCTGGTCGTGCCCAGCAGTTCGCCGATCTCGGCCCAGGTGTGGCCGGCGTCCCTGGCGTTCTGCACGGCCTCGCGCAGGCCCTCCTCGACGACCCGGGCCAGGGACCGGACCGCGGTGACGATGGCCAGCGGGGTCAGCGGGGTCAGCGGATTCGCCGCCGGGTCGGCCGGGGCGCCCTTGACCGCCAGCTGGGCCGCGTCGAGCACCCGCGCCAGCAGTTGCGGGTCTGTCCCGGGCCCTGCGTTCGGCACGTTGTCAAGGTTGCCTTCACGTTGACCGGTTGTCAAGTTTTGATTTACGTGCTGACGGGCCCGGCGGGCCTTGCTGCGGCAGGTAGCGTCGCAGTACCGGCGGATCCGGCCTGGACCGTTTTGGGCGGGGAGCTGGCGACCACACGCGTCGCAGTGGCGAGGGGAGGTTGCGGCGTTGGCCATGTTCGAACTTTCCCGGGGTGGCTGCGTTGCACGTAATCGTAGCACGGAATTAAAAGCGTGCTACGCCGGAGCTCCCGGGGCTCAGCGGAGGATGACGCGATCGCCGCCGAAGTCGGCGGTGAGGGTCAGGCGGCCGCCCAGGGCTTCGACGTAGGAGACCATCGTGCGGACATCGGTGGTGCCGGGGCCGGCGTGCTCGATCGCGGCCACCTGATCCGGCGGCACGCCCATCCGCTGGGCCACCTCGGTCTGGGTCAGGCCGAGCCGGGTCCGCTCCTCGGCCAGCGTGCGGGCGCGGTTCCGGGCGGCCAGGGCGGCCCCGCCGTCCCGCAGCTCGGCGGTCTGGCCGGGAAAGAATTCCTCGGCCAGGGACCGGGGGTCGTCGTAGGCATGGGCCGACGCCTCGGGCGCCTGGCCGGCGCGCGTCTCGAGCAGCACGTCCGCGGACAGCAGGACGGCGTCCCGGTACTGGTCGCGGGCCGCCTCACGCCCCTCAAGCACCGCGATCACGATGGCGGTGCCGGGCGGCTCGAGCCCGAAGATGAGCCGGATCTCGCCGTCGGGGCGCAGTTCCAGCAGGCCGTCGGGCAGGGGCTGACGGCCCAGTTGCTGGCGGATTTCGGCGGTGACGTCGCGAAGCCTGCCCACCGCGTCAGTGCCAGCCTCGGTGCCGGCCTCGGCGGCCGCCCCGGGGTCCGTGGCCGCCCGGATCTCCTCGGCCAGCTGGACCTCGGCGCGGGCGGTGACGTAGGTGGCCTTCAGGACTTCGTTGCGGACCCGGAACTCGTCGGTCCGCCGGTTCATCCGCTGCAGCCTGGTCCGCAGCCAGGCTTCGGTCTCGGTGAGCCAGGGCAGCAGTTCCCGGGCCCGGGTGATGTCGCGCTCGGCCGCGGACCGCTGGCGGCCGGCCTGCTCGGCCTCGTCCGTGCGGTCCGCCGCCAGCGCACGACGCTGCCGGTCCGCCAGCCGGGCTCGCGCCGATTCCAGTTCGTCGATCTGGTCCTGGATGTCCTTGACCAGCCAGGAGGCATCGGCGACGCGCTTGCGCACGGCCTTCAGCCCGTCTAGCCGGTGCTGGTATGCCGCGTCGAGGGCGGCCGGCAGGTCCTCGGGCCAGGTTTCGGCGACGGGCACGGCCAGCGGGGGGCCCAGGCTGGCGCCCTCGCTCATCAGCGCGGCCAGCGCCTGGCCCACCTGCAGGGCCGCCGCCGGGTCGGTTTCGTGCAGGTCAGCCAGCCAATCGTGGATCTCGCCGGACATCCGGAGCAGGTAGCTCACGGCCGATCACCTCCTGGCAGAGTGCACAGCTGTCCCCGCGAAGCGGTCCGGGCGGTAGGCGGCGAGTCCGGCGCCGGGCGTCGAACTGGGTCCCGGGCGCGCCCGGCGCGAGCTCGGCGGCGATGAGCCGGGACAGGTGGGCGGCCAGCGTCACCCCGCTGTGGGTCACCGCGACGTAGAGCCACTCGGCGCCGGGTAGCCGCCCGACGATGGACTGCTCGTCGGCGGGCAACGGGCGCACGCACACCCGGGCGGCGAGGACGCGCGCCTGGTCCAGGCCGCGGACCGTGCGCCGGGCCCGGTTGAGGAGGTCGCTGGCCAGGCGGCGCAGCTCGGCCTCGGGGGTGTGCAGGTCCACGGGCGTGTCCGGGGCCTCCAGGTGCAGCAGCCCGCCGGAATGGGGTCGCAGCGCTAGCTGCGGCGTGTGGATCAGGCGCACCGGGCCTTTCCGGGTGACCGGGCCGACCCGGACGACCAGCTCGGGCGCGGGCGACCCGGGCGTGTCCCAGGCGACCAGCGGCACGGTCCCCGGCGCCCCGGCCAGCGCGGCCAGTGCGGGGGTCCAGCGCCCGGCGCAGCAGATCACCTCGTCGGCCTCGATGACGGCTCCGGCGGCGGTCCGAACGCGGGGCGTACTGCCCGGCCCGGTGTCCAGCGCGGTCACGCGGCCCGGCTCGCCGGTCAGCACCGTCCCGCCCTGGCTGGTCAGGTACGCGACCAGGCGGGCGATGAGGGGCTCGGTCAGCAGGTAGGCCTCCTCGGGGAACCAGGCGGCCGTCTGATCCGCAGGGAGCAGCGCGGGCTCGAGTCCGGCGGCTTCGGCCGCGTCGATGCGGCGGGCCGGGTAGCCCCAGCTGGCCAGGCGCTCGGCGCGCGCGGCGAGTTCGGCGCCGTCGGCGGCGAGTTCTACGTGGCCGGCGGGGCGGTACCAGGCCGCGCCGTCGAGGTCGGGTGCGAGCTCGGCCCAGGCCCGGAGCCCGGCGTGGTTGAGGTCGTGATAGGGCCGCGGCCCCTTGTCGTTGGAGTTCACCCAGGCGAAGCTCCACCGGCTGGTGCCGCGGCCCGGCTGATCCTGGTCCAGCAGCGTCACCTGCGTCCCGGGCCCGGCGAGCCGGGCCGCCACGGACGCGCCGAGCAC
>CAWGJL010000019.1:0-45474 GCA_963822765.1 uncultured Actinomycetes bacterium
TCACTCCCATGGCCACGAGCCTAAGAACGCGCCGATACGGAATCGTTACGGTCAGCGGTCAGCGGTCAGCGCGGCGCGTACCTGACCGCCGTGAACGGCCAGGCCGAACGCAGCCATTCCGACACGGCCTCGTACAACACCACGTCGAGCGCGGCATGGTCCGCGCTGACCCACGACCGCACATCAGCAACGGAAGCAACGGAAGCAACGGAAGCATCGGAAGCATCGGAAGCATCGGAAGCATCGGAAGCATCGGGATAGATGTACACGCACCCGATGACCTCGTCGCTGCCGGCCGCGCGCACGGTATACGTGAATCCCGAACGCCCGGCGAAGTCCGCGGCGTGCCGTTCCAGGTCGCCCAGGTTCTCCGCCAGCGTCATGTCCGGCACCGGCCACGACCGCCCCTGGAACCCCGGAGTCGCCCTGATATGGGAAATGCTGGAGGTCCAGGCCCGGTAGTCGTCCTCATTGTGCTCCGGCCCCAGCGGCTCAAGCCGGAATCCCTCACCCGCCAGCGAACGCGGCACGTCAAAGTCGTCAGGTACGAAGCTCACCGGCACACGTTAACCCGAGGGCACGGCGGCCGTGGTGCGCATGGCCAGCCACACCTCGGCCAGCGCCTCGGTCGAGGCCAGCGACCGCCCGCTGAGCTGCTCGAACCGGCGGATCCGGTACAGCAGGGTATTCGGGTGGATGTGCAGCGCCCGGGCCGCCCGGTCGGTCTGCCGGTCGTGCTCCAGCCAGATCCGGACCGACGGAACGAGGTCGCCCGAATGCTCCGCGTCGTAGTCGAGCGCGGCCCCGAGCACCTGGGCCGCCAGCGCCCGCAGGTCCGCGGCCTCGCTGGTCAGCCACTTCTCGGTCCGGTCGTCGCCGTAGCTGACCACCGCCCGGCCCGCCTCCAGGGCCCGGGCCAGCGCCCACCGGGCCTCACTCCGGGCCACCGCCACCGAGGACCCGCCCGCGAACGGCCTGCTGAACCCGGCCGCCACGGCCAGCGCGCCGGTCAGCGCGGCGCGGTCCGCCTCCCCGTCCTGGACCAGGACCACCAGCTCGTCCTGCTGCCGCAAGATCAGGTAGGGCAGCCCCGCCGAGGCCAGCGCGTCCGCGACCCGGTCATCGTCGGCCGCGCCCGGGACGACCGCCAGCCGCAGCGGCCGGTCCACCGCGAACCCGTTACCCGCCAGCCGCCGGGTCACCACCGAACCCTCCAGCTGCCCCTGCAGCATCTCCGCCAGCGTCTCCGCACCCGAGCGGCGCAGTATCTCCCGCTCGTGCGCCAGCATGGACAGCTGCAGCGCGGCGACCGTCGCGATGTGCTGCACCACGGACACGCCGGCCGGGGCCGCGGACGGGGACTCCATGGCCAGGATGTAGCCGGCCGTGCCGCGCGGCCCGGTGACCGGCAGCACGTACCCGCCCGGCACGGTCGGCGGGCTGGTCACGGTGGCCGGGATCAGGTCGGCGTACTCCGGCGGCGGCACCCGCAGCCCGTCCAGCAGCCTGGTGCGGCCCAGGGTGCAGGCGTACAGCGAGTACCCGGACAGCCGCTCCAGGCGGGCGAAGATCTCCGCGGCGCTCACGTTCCCGGCGGCCAGCCACCGGACCGCGCCGAATATCTGCAGCTGGGCGTTGAGCCGCTGCCCGGCCCCGCCCATGACGACGGCCGCCGCCACCTCCTGGGAGATGGCCATGAACGGGACCGGGATGGGCACCTCCACCACGGGAAACCCGCGCGAAGCCGCCGCCGCGAGAAACGAGGCGGTCAGCGGGGGCGCGAACATCCGCTCCGACACGGCCAGGCACGCCACCCCGGCGTCGTCGAGCCGCTCCAGGTACGACCGCTGGCCAGCCGCGCTGCGCGGCAGCGCCATCCCGGTCGTCATGATCATCTCGGAGCCGAACAACCACGGGGTCGGGTCCTCAAGCTCGCTGACGTGCGCCCAGGCGACCCGCCGCCCCGTCCCCGACTCGCCCGCCAGCAGCCGCAGTTGCAGCGCGGGGGAGCGGAGCAGGTCCTCGACCGTGATCAGGCCCTCCCGGCGCACGCGTCCCAGCCTAGGTTGTGTGACAACCCAAAGACAAGGCGCCGATTTGTGCGGCCCACTGTTGCCCTGCCCGATCGCAGCGGCCGATACTCGCGCACAACGACAGCTGACGATGGGAGTGGTCATGGCGACCATCGAGGAGCCCCTGGGCACCGACGCGCCCCCCCGGCTGGCCCGCGGCGCGCTCACCTTGTTCGACACGCTGTCCTCGACGCTGGCCAACCTGGCCCCGGTCGAGGGCATCTTCCTGTCGATCACCCTGGTCGTGGTGGCCATGGGCTCCCAGGCGCCGTGGGCGTTCCTGGTCGCCGGGGTCGCGATCCTGGCCACCGGGAACACGATGTCGGAGTTCTCCCAGACGATCCCGAGCGCCGGCTCGTTCGTCACCTTCATCGGCCGCGGCTTCAGCGCCAGAAGCCGCAAGACCGGATCGGCGCTCGCCGGGCTGTCCTACTACCTGCTGATGATCTGCTACCCGGTCACCGTGGCCGCGGTCGTGGTGTTCATGGGCTCGTGGGTGGCGGCCCTGTTCAACTGGGGCAACGCCGGCTGGCTGGCCGTCACGCTGGCGGGCGTCGCGCTGGCCGTCCCGCTGCTGCTGCGCGGCGTGGTCATCTCCGCCCGCGCCTCGTTCATCATGTTCTGCAGCGAGGCGCTCGGCCTCATCATCTTGTCCATCGTGGTCCTGAGCCTGGTGCACGGAAACCACCTGAGCGCGCCGTTCCACGCCAACGGCGGCTCGCCCGGCGGGTTCCGCGGCCTGGTCGGCCTGACCTTCGCGCTGGCCGTGTCCGGCTTCATCGGCTGGGAGAACTCCGGTGCGCTGGCCGAGGAGTCGAAGAACCCCAAGCGCTACATCCCGATCACCGTCTACGTCTCGGTCGCGGTCATCACCGTGCTTTACGTGCTGTCCAGCTGGGCCGCGGTGGCGGGCTACGCGGACTGGAAGGGCACCGTGACCGGCGTCAACTTCCTGGGCAGCTTCAACGAGGCCGCGCCCTTCCTTGACCTGTCGCGGCACTTCAGCCACTGGTTCGACTGGTTCATCGGCCTGGTCGGGTTCACCAGCTCGTTCGGCTGCTTCATCGCCGCCGCGAACTCCCAGACCCGGATCACCTTCAACGGCGCGCGGGCCGGGCTGCTGCCGCCCCGGATGGCCACCGTGAGCCGGACCAAGGTCCCGTGGGCCTCGGTGTTCATCTACACCGGTTTCACCGTCCTGCTCGTGGTCATCCCGTACTTCACCATGGAGGCAACGCGGTCTCGATCTTCTCCGACGAGGCCGGCATCGGCACGGTGCCGATCCTGATCGTCTACCTGCTGGCCAACATCGCCCTGCCGCTGCATGTCCTGGCCACCAACCGGGGCGCGTTCTCCCCGGTCAAGCACGTGATCATCCCGCTCATCGGCTCCGCCGTGCTGGTCTACGGGATCTACGAGTTCGTCCAGCCCAGCCAGCCGCCGCCGGCCAACGTGTTCTGGGCCTGGATCCTGGCCATCGTGGTCGTCGCGGCGATCGCCACGGCCATCGTCTACGTCCGCCGGCCCGACGCGCTCAACCGCGCCGCCACCGCGGGCCCGGAGCTCGTCATCGAGGACGCCAGGTGAGCGATCCCATCCGCGGGCCCGTCGACACCACCAAGATCCCGCGGTTCGCCGGGCCGCCCACGTTCGCGCTGCTGCCCCGGCGGGACCAGGTCGGGCACTGCGACGTGGCCGTGGTCGGCGTCCCGTTCGACAGCGGCACCTCCTACCGGCCCGGCGCCCGGTTCGGGCCCGCCGCGGTCCGCCAGGGCTCCCGGCTGCTGCGTCCCTGGCACACCGCCCTGGACGTGGCGCCGCTCACCGCGCAGCAAGTCGCCGACGCCGGGGACATCGCCTGCAACCCGTTCGACATCACCGAGGCGGTCGGCCAGATCGAGGCGGCCGCGGAGGCGCTGCTCGGGGACGCGGACCACCTGCTGGCCATCGGCGGCGACCACACCATCGCCTACCCGCTGCTCCGGGTGACCAGGCGCAAGTTCGGGCCGGTGGCGCTGGTCCACTTCGACGCGCACCTGGACACCTGGCAGACCTACTTCGGCGCGCCGATCACCCACGGCACCCCGTTCCGCCGCGCCGCTGAGGAGGGCTTGTTCACCGGCGACGCCAGCCTGCACGTCGGCATCCGCGGCCCCGTTTACGCCCGCCGCGACCTGGACGAAGACGCCGAGCTCGGGTTCCGCATCGTGTCCGCCATGGACCTGGAACGGGGCGGGATCGACGGCGTGGTGGCCCGGATCCGCGAGCGCGTCGGCGACGCGCCGCTGTACCTCTCGATCGACATCGACGTGCTCGACCCGGCCCACGCTCCGGGCACCGGCACCCCCGAGGCCGGCGGCCTGACGTCGCGGGAACTGCTCGGCATCCTGCGCGGCCTGGCCGGCCTGAGCCTGGTCGGCGCGGACGTGGTGGAGGTCGCCCCGGCCTACGACCACGCCGAGATGACCACCGTGGCCGCCGCCCACGTCGCCTACGAGCTGCTGGCCCTCATGCTCCTCGGCCGCTGACCCCCGGCCCGTTCGACGCCCCACCTGCCCCGCCACTGACACCACGGACCGTTCGGTAAATTCATTTTTTTATTCCGAACGGAACGTGGTGCGTGCACCCGGTCTCCGTCAAGCCGTCGAGGGCTCGGTGGCCGGCTCCACGCCGGGCCGGCCGCGCCGGGCCGGGATCGTGCCGGCCGCGTCGGCGTCGCGGATGGACAGCGAGAAGGCCACCGCGCACAGGCAGATCGCCGCGGCCACGCCGAACGCCACCCGGTACGCGGTCAGGTTGGAACGCCACCGAGGCCAGCACCATCACCCCGTTGCCCGACCGGAACAGGCGGTTCTTCAGCAGCCGCAGGTCCACCATGGGCGCGGGCGATCGCAGCTCAGCCCGCACAGCAGGAAGCCGGGCAGGTCGAACCGGCCCGGCCGGTCCTGCGCCGGCGCTCAAGGAACAGCAGGCGAAGGCGAACGCCGCCGCGCCGAGCGGCAGGTTGACGTAGAACACCCACCGCCAGGACAGGTCGGTGACCAGCAGGCCGCCCAGCACCGGCCCGAGGGCCGGGGCCAGCGTGGTGGGCACGGTGAGGATGGCCGCGGCCCTGATCCGCTCCGCGGGCGGGAACGTGCGGTACAGCATGGCCATCCCGACCGGGGCCAGCATGCCACCCCCGACCCCCTGCAGGATCCGGAACACGATCAGCTCGTCCAGGCTGGAGGCCAGCCCGTACAGCGCCGAGGCCGCGGTGAACACCGCGATGGCCGCGAGCAGGACCCGCTTGCCGCCCAGCCGGTCGCCGAGCCAGCCGGAGGCCGGGATGAACACGGCCAGGCTGACCAGGAAGGCGATCGAGATGCTGTCCACCGCGGTGGGGCTGACCTTGAAGTCGCGGCCGATGGTGGGCAGCGCCACGTACGATCGTCGCGTCCATGATGCTCATGAACATGGCCGAGACGAAGACGACCCCGACCACGACCTTCTGGCTCATGCGCGCTCCCACGGCTTGGTCCAGCGCCACCCGGGCAGCGGAAATTCCGGCCCGCGTAGCATGCCCATGACACGACTTTGCTACTGGGGAGATCGCTGATGCGCGTCGCGGTGCTGGGAACCGGCATCATGGGCACCGGCATGGCCCACAGCCTGCTGCGTTCCGGCCTGGACGTCACCGTGTGGAACCGGACCCGCGGGCGGGCCGAGCCCCTGGCCGCGGACGGCGCGGACGTGGCGGGCTCGCCCTCCGAGGCGGTCGCCGACGCGGACGCGGTGATCACGATCTTGTGGGACGGCAATTCGGTCGCCGACGTGATGGCCGACGCGTTGCCGGCCGCGCCCGACGGGCTGCTGTGGGTCCAGGCGAGCACGGTGAGCGTGCACGACGCCGGCGACATGCTGGCCGCCCTGGCCGACGGGTGCGGCGCCCGCTACATCGATGCGCCGGTGCTGGGCACCAAACAGCCGGCCGAGGAAGGCAAGCTCACCGTGCTGGCCGCCGGGCCCGAAGGGCTGCGCGACCCGCTGGCGCCGGTGTTCGGCGCCATCGCCGCCCGCACCGTCTGGGTCAGCGAACGGCCCGGCGACGGCACCCGGCTCAAGCTGGTAGCCAACTCCTGGGTGGGCACCATCGTGGCCGCCACCGCCCAGTCGGTCGCGCTCGCCGAGGGCCTCGGCCTGGATCCGCGGGCGTTCCTGGACATGATGCACGGCAGTGCCGTGGACGCCCCGTACCTGCACGTCAAGGGGCAGGCCATGATCGCGCGCCAGTTCGCGCCGTCGTTCGCGGTGGACGGCGCGGTCAAGGACACCGGGCTGATCGCGGCCGCGATGCGCGAGTCCGGCACCGACGCCACGCTCATGGATGCGGTCGCCAGCCAGTACCGCAAGGCCTCCGCCGCCGGGTACGGCGAACAAGACATGGCCGCCGTGTTCCGCGCCTTCCGGTCCTGAGCGCCCCGAGCATGCGCCGCAACGCCAGCACCGTGGTGGTCCTGCCCGGCCCGGCGCCGGCCGAGGTCCTGGCCGCGGTCGGCCGGTCCATGAACGTGGCCCTGATCCGGCCCCCGGAGCCCGACGACGACGGCGACGGGCTCGCGGCCGCCGCCGGGGCGCTGCAGCAGGCCGGGCGGTCCAGCGCGGCCTACGCGCTGGTGCCCGCCGATCCGCTCGCGGCGCTGGCCGCCAGCTGGCAGGCCATGTGGGACGTGTCCCGGCCCGAAGGCCCGGCCGGGTTCGAGGCCGAAGCGCTCAAGGTCCTGACCGCGTGGCGGTCCGGCCGGTTCGAGCTGCCCGACTACTACCTGGTCCTGGGCCCCGGCCCGGCCGGTTCCCCCGGTCCTGCCGGTCCCGTGGCCGGCGACCAGGGACCGGACTTCTACCTCGGCCCGTTGCGGACCGCCCGGCCGCAACGGGTGGCCGTGGTGGCCGCGACCGAGCCCGTCCAGCAGGCCGTCGGCGTCCTGAACGCCCTGGGCTCCCTGCCGTACGGCCCGTGGTGGCCGGGCCTGGACCAGCTGATCGAGGCGGCCCGTACCTTCTACCCGGGACAGCTGGCCGGGGGGACGGCCGCCACCGGATGAGCTTCACCGTCCAGCCCCTAACCCCGGAGCGGTGGCCGGCGCTCGAGGGGTTGTTCGGCCGGGCGGGCGCCTCGAACGGCTGCTGGTGCATGTACTGGCGGATCGGGCCGCGCTACCGCGACCGCCCGCGGGCCGACAACCGCGACGACCTCAGGCAGCTCGCCGCCGCCGATCAGGCCCCGGGGCTGCTCGCCTTCGACGGCGACCTGGCCGTCGGGTGGTGCGAGCTCGCCCCGCGCGCGGACCTGGCCTGGCTGGGCCACAGCCGGTTCCTCGGGCCCGTCGATGACCTGCCGGTCTGGTCCCTCCCGTGCTTCTACGTGCGGCGCACGCACCGCGGCCGGGGCGTCATGGACGCGCTGATCGAGGCCGCCGTCCCGGCCGCGGCCGCCGCGGGCGCCCCGGCCCTGGAGGCCTATCCGGTCGACACGGCCGTGCCAGGCCACACCACCAACCTGTTCCCGGGAGTCGCGGCGACCTTCGCCCGGCACGGCTTCGGTGTGGTGGCCCGGCGCAAGCCGGACCGCCCGGTGATGCGCCTCAGGCTCCCGGGCCCGTGACGAAGAGCGGCGTTACGCCGACCTTCAGCTCTAGCTGGCCGTCGTCGGCCCGGACGGTCTCGGTCTGCCCGAAGGCGTCGGTCACCACCGCGGTCGTGCCGGGCCAGGGCCAGGCGATGCTGACCGGCGGTTCGTCCTCGCCGCCGAACGCGTCCCGCTGGTCCCACAGCACCAGCAGCGGCCCGCGGCCGTCCCGGTCGACCTCGAACGCGTACAGCGACGGCCGGCTGGCGCTCTCCACGCGGGTCACGCCGCGGGCCCCGGCCAGCTGCCCGGCGAGCAGGGCGAAGGCGGCCGCGGCCGGGTGACGGTCGCGCAATGCGCCGTCCCGGTAACCGAGCAGCGGGAGCTTGCCGATCAGCAGGTGCATCATCTGCCGGTCGTCGGCCGGCCCGGGGTACTCCGGCGCGAGGTTCCAGTACGCCGTCCGGTGCACCCCGCCGGCCAGCGCCAGCAGGGTCCGCATGACCAGCTGGCGGCAGTTGATCCGGTCCCGCCTGGCCTCCAGGTCGGCCGGGCAGCCGGCCATGAACATCTGCAGCGTAGGTGGCAGGTCGGCCATCTGGTCGTACAGTGCGGCCATGGCCCGCCGCTCCGCGGTGTCCTGTCCCGCCTGCGCGGCGAGCTCGGCGGTGCTCTGCGCGGGCGGCGGCTGGCTGAACGCGGCCGCGAACACCTGCTGCATGACCGCCATGGCCTCGCCGAACTCGAACGGCTGCGGACCGCCGTGCTCGCCGGCCACGACCGGCTTGAGGTACCCGTGGGACCGCATCATCTCCCGGGCCTGGTCCAGATAGCCGGGCACGCTCGCGACGTCGCCGTACAGGTGCACGCTGAACAGGTCGAACACCTCCCGGCCCGCGTTCGCCAGGTGGTCGAAGAACAGCCGGGGCGCGCTGCGCGGCTCGCTGCTGAACACGTCGTACCCGCACCCGCCGAGCACCACCGCCGCGGCCGGGTCGGCGTCCTTGACCGCCCGGTAGAAGGTGGTCAGCTGCTCGACGTACTCGGCCGCCGTCCCGGCCCACAGCAGGTCGGTGTTGCTCGGCTCGTTGTCGCACTGCCAGTACCGGACCCGCCCGGCGCAGTGCTCCACGATCCGGCGGACGAACTCCCCGTACACGTGCTGGTCCAGGGCGGGGAGGGCGGCAGGAAATCGGTCGCCACCCGGGTGCCCCAAGGCGAGCTGGAACACAGCGTGATCCAGACCTCCTCGTTACCGGTCAGCTGACCCAGCAGCGCATCGACCGCCTCCCACCGGTAGCAGCCGGGCTCTGGTTCCACCTGGCCCCAGTAGAAGTAGGCCCGGATCATCCCGGCCCCCAGCTCCCGAGCCTCCGCGACGAATTCCCCCGGCGCCCCGAACAGCCCGTAACTGATCCCCCGAACCACGCCCAGCCGGACCCCAGCCGGCTCAAACGCGCTGGTCACAGTGATTTCGGCGGCCACTGGATCTTCCTCCTTGGATTCTCGTTTATTACATATAATGACCGTTTATATGATAAACTCTCCTCGTGCGCAAATCTGATTCCCTTCTGGCCGGGCTTATCTGGACTCAGCCTCCGCCGCCGCCTCAGCAGCGGTTCCTCGGCCGGGAGGAGATCGTGACCGCCGCGATCGCCCTCGCCGACGAGGCCGGAGCGGACGCGCTGACGATGAAGGCCGTCGCGGGCCGCCTGGGTCCGTATACGCCGATGGCCCTGTACCGGTACGTGTACAGCAAGGACGGCCTGGTGGACCTCATGCTCGACCGGGTCGTGGCCGAGATACCGATCCCAGGCCAGCCCGGACCGGACTGGCACGCCGACCTGCAGGTGCTGGCCGGCCAGACCCGGCAGATGATCAAGCGGCACCCCTGGTATGCCGTCTTGTTCCACACGCGCCCGCCAGCCGGGCCGCGCACGATGGCCCGGCTGGAGTTCATGCTGACCGTTCTCACCGAGCGCGGCGCCAGCCCGGCTGCCGCCATGACCTTCGCGGCGCTGATCGACCGGCACATCCTCGGCAGCGGCCTCCAGGAGGCGGAAGAGGCCCGGATGAGCCAGCGACACGAGCTGGATGATCCCGGGAGCATGGCCGCCGCGCTGGCCGCGGTCCACGACCTGGCCGCCGCGTCCGGCCGGTACCCGGTCCTGACCCGCTGGCTCGCCAATCCGGCCGGCCCTCACCCGACGAGCAGTTCGAGCTCGGCCTCACCTTCCTCCTCGACGGCGTCGCCAAGAGCCTGCCGCACCGCCCGCCCGAAGATCGCGGCTAATCCGGGCGGGTTGTGCTCGGCACGAGGTGCCAGGCAACCAGGGTTGTGGCCGCCGCCGATGCGCCGGGCGCGGGCCGCCTGTAGTCCAGTACCGAGGGTTCCCGAGCACCCACAGGAGGATCACGATGCCGTACCACGCCGACGTGATCGGCTCGCTGCTTCGTCCGCGTTACCTCTCCGAGGCGCGCGACGCGCTGGCCGCCGGGCGGATCAGCAACTCCGAATTCAAGCGGATCGAGGACCGCGCGGTCGACCAGGCCATCGCGATGCAGGAAGCCGTCGGGCTCAACGTCGTCAACGACGGGGAACTGCGCCGCTTCTCCTTCCTCGACCACCTGCTCGGGGACATGGAAGGGGTGGCCGACATGCCCGGCGCGCCGGTGCACTTCCATGCTCCGGATCCCGCGCAGGACTGGGACTGGCATCCGCCGATCACCGTCACCGGCCGGCTCCGGCCCCGGGGCCCGATGATGACCATCGAGGAGTTCAGCTACGCGCGCGGGCGGGCCCGCGTCCCGGTGAAGATCACGATGCCGAGCCCGCTGGTCGTGTACGGCGCTTGGTCGCCGGAACATTCCCGCCCGGCCTACTCCGACCCGTTCGAGCTGTTCGTCGACGCCGCCGACATCATCCGCGCCGAAGCGCGCGAACTGGCCCGGCTCGGCTGCACGTACATCCAGATCGACTCACCCGACCTCGGCACGCTGGTGGACCCGGAGAACCGCGCGCTGCGCGAAGGCCTGGGCATGCCCACCGAGCGCACGCTCACCGAGGGCGTGGACATCATCAATTCCGTGGCCGACGTGCCCGGAGTGACGTTCGGCCTGCACATCTGCAAGGGCAACTACCAGAGCAAGTGGATCGCCACCGGGGGTTACGAGTACACCGCCGACAAGGTGTTCGCCCGCTCGGACAACTTCGACGTGTTCCTGCTCGAGTACGACGACGAGCGGTCGGGCTCCTTCGAGCCGCTGGCCAACGTGCCCGACGACAAGGTGGTGGTGCTCGGCCTGGTGTCGAGCAAGCTCCCCGGGATCGAGCCCGCCGACCAGCTCATCGCCCGCATCGACGAGGCGGCCCGCTACGTGGACCGCGAGCGGCTCGCGCTGTCCACCCAGTGCGGGTTCTCACCGGTCTCGATCGGCGCCAACCTGATCAGCGAGGACACCCAGCAACGCAAGCTCGAGCTGGTCGCCGAGGTCGCCCACCAGGTCTGGTGACGCCGGGAGTTATGCCAGGCCGTCGAGGAGCCGACGTCGTCCTGGTCCAGCGACTCGGCCAGCGCCTCGCGGACGGCCTTGAACCGCTCGTCGCACACTCCGTGGATCTCGGTCACGCCAGGAGCTAACCCGGCCCACCCCAGCCCCGGCAATCCATTTACTGACCCCGGCGGCCGGCGTACCGCCTACCCGGCCCGGGGCGCCGCCGGAACCGGCAGGTCGCGGGCGGCCATGCCGGCCTCGATGGCCCCCACGACCGACTCGGCCACCTTCACCCTGGCCCACCGCTTGTCCTCGGCCTCGACCAGCACCCACGGTGCGCGAGCGTGGTCGGTCCGGTCCAGCATCTCCTCCACCGCCGCCTGGTACTGCGGCCACTTCTCGCGGTTCCGCCAGTCCTCGGCGGTGAGCTTCCAGGCCTTCAGCGGATCGCGCTCCCGGGCCTTGAACCGTTTGAGCTGCTCGTCGGGCGACAGGTGCATCCAGAACTTGACGATGATCATGCCCTCGTCGGCCAGCGTCCGCTCGAAGTCGACGATCTCCCGGTACGCGCGCCGCCACTGCTTCTCGGCGGCGTACCCTTCGACCCGTTCCACCAGGACCCGGCCGTACCAGGACCGGTCCAGCACCGCCATGCCGCCCCAGCCAGGCAGCACCGGCCAGAACCGCCACAGGAAGTGGTGGCGTTTCTCGTCATAGGTGGGCGCGCCGAACTGGGCGACCCGCACGTGCCGCGGGTCCAGCGGCGCGACCAGCCGCTTGATCGCTCCGCCCTTGCCCGAGGCGTCCCACCCCTCGAAGACCACGCAGACCGGCGGCCCGAGCCGCGGCTTGTCGCCGACACCGATCTGGCCGCCCAGAACGAGCCGCAACCGCAGCAGCCGGTCCTGGGCCGCGGCCAGCCGGACTTGCTCTTGCCCCGGGGTGAGCTTCAGGCTGAGATCCAGTCCGGCGAGGGCCCCACCCTTGGCCGCCATGCGCCGCACCTCCCTCGAATCCTTCACCGATTTACCCGCATTCGAGTTCCCTGTAACGACGGGACCAGTGACCATTGCCGCCCGCTGGACCGTGGGTGAGACTGAGCGCGTGTCACGCTCATCCGGCACCAGGCTGGTTCTCACCGGGGTCATGCTGGCCTGGGCGGCTGCGGGGTGCTCCAGCCCGCCCGCGGCAACCGGAGGGTCGGTGACCTCGTGCTACCAGTTCGCGGCCGGAGCCATCCAGCATCACGTCACGCTGACCGCGAGGCCAGCCGCCTGCCAGGGGCTGAGCCAGGTCCAGGTGAACGTGGCGGTCAGCCGGGCGCTGCGCGCCGCGGCGGCGGGGGTACGCGGCAAGATCCGCCAGCGCCAGGTCATCGCCCGCGACAGCCCCGACGTGGCCCGGCTGCTCCGGGCCGTCCCGGCGGCTGGCCTGCCCACGGCACCGGCCTCGCCATCGGGAACGGCCTCGCCGAGCGCCCCGTCCGGCGGCCGGGCACTCGGCCTCGCGGCGCTGGCCGCCTGGCTGGTCACCGCCGGCCTCGGCGTGTCGATGATGGCCCGGTGGATCACCCGCGCCCGGCGGCGCGGCGCCCGGCCGGGTCACGGGCCGCGGCCGGTGCTGAACTTCACCCACCTCGGGCTGGCCCTGACCGGGCTGCTGACCTGGATCTGCTACCTGGCCACCGGCGTCACCGGCCTGGCCTGGGCCGGCTGCGGGCTCCTGCTCGCGGTGGCTAGCCTGGGCATGACCCTGGTATTCGCCGGCCCGGCGGTTACCACGACCGGCGGGGAGCCCGAGGCCGGAGCGCCGCGCACCGGTCACCCGCCCGTCTTCGTCATCGCGGTGCACGTCACGCTCGCCTGCGCCACCATCCTGCTCGCCACACTCGCGGCCATCGGCGCTGGTTAGGCGGCCGGTCTCAACGTAATCCGGGCAGGTGTCCCGTATCGCGGCTGAGCCGCGGCAGCCAGGGGACTTTCCGCTGGACTCGCTAACCCGCTAGCCCGGAGACGGGGCCCCTTCGGCCAGGGCCGCGAGCCGGTCCAGCGACGCCTGGAGCTTGGCCGCGGTGGTCGCCCGGGCCCGCGGCAGGCGCTTGTCGTCGGTGAGCTCCGTCCAGTCGTAGGTGTGCGTCACCCGCGTGCCCGCCGCGCCGGCCGGCTCGAGTTCCCATCGCCACAGGTGCCCGGGCGGCGGCTGCCCCGGTTCGGCGGGCCGCCAGGCGATCAGGCTGCCCTCCACGAACTCCACCACGTGGTTCTCCCGGATCTCGCCCCGGGTGAGCTCCATCGTGAACACCTCACCCGTACCGCGGACCCGCTGCCCGTCGAGTGCCCTGGCCAGGTTGTCGTTGCCGTCCCAGCGCGGCTGCTGATCCGGATCGGCGATCAGCTCGAAGATCGGCTCCGGGCCGGCCGCGATCTCCCGGCTGGCGCTGACCACGCGCGGTGCCTCATGCTCGGTTGCCATGCGCCCATCCAAGCATCTGCCGGGAAGCGGCTGGTCAAGCCGTCTGGGTGACCTGATTGGCGACCCAGGCGACCTTGGTGGCGTACTGCGGGTCGGCCGCCCAGCACCAGCACGTGATCACCAAGGTCGGCACCGGTCAGCGGATTCGACGTCACGTTGACCACGTTACTTACCCAGTCGCATACTGGGCCTCACTGTCCAGATCCAGCCAACCGGGGCACCGTGCAGCACATCCTGGCTCTATCCCGCTCGGCCGTCACCATCCGGCACTGGTTCGAGGTCAACCTGGACGACGCGTCCATGGAGCATGGCGCCCGGGTCGAGATCCGGGGCCTGCCGCACCAGCCGCACCGGGGCAGTGAGTCAGCGTCCCAGCTCATCGCCGTCGACCGCCCGCTGTGGCGGGCCGACCTGTTCGACCGGCTCACCGATCCCCCCGGCAGCTTCGCCGTCGCGCACTACCATCCGCAGTTCACCGGCAATGAGCCGTCCGCCCGGTTCTGGGATGCGGACCTGACCGCCGACCCCTGGACCTGGCTGGGTGATCAGATCACCAGCCTGGGCACCAAGGCCGGGGGAGAGGGCTGGCCGCTCGACCCGGAGGACGCCGCGGAACTGCCCGGCCTGGCCAGCACGGTGGTGACGACGGCTCAGCAGTTCGGACCCGTCAGCTGCCGGTCCGCGGCGGAGTGCTTCCAGCTGACCAGGGACGCCCAGGACTCGGTCCGGCTCATGATCGCTACGCTGCGGGCACCGGAACGTCTGGACCGGGACCACGTGGCGCCCTGGCTGGGCCACGCCGCCAGCGCCTCGGCCTGAACCCGGTTAAACACTCTTACCTGGACGGTAGCGGACCCGTGGACATCCCCGACTTCAGCTTGGACCTGTTCTCGCTCGCCGGGCGCAACGCCCTCGTCACCGGCGGGAACTCCGGCCTGGGCCGGGCCTTCTCCGCCGCCCTGGCCAAGGCGGGCGCCGACGTGTTCGCCGTCGGCCTGGCCGAGGACGACGGATCCACCCGCCGGCTGATCGAGGGCGCCGGGCAGCGGATGGAGTTCATGGCCGCGGACATCACGCAGCCGGGCGTTCCCGCTGCCATTGTCCGCCGCTGCGTCCAGACGCTGGGCTCGGTCGACATCGTCGTCAACTGCGCCGGCATCGCCCTGCTGGCCGAGGTCGAGGCGTTCCGCCGTGACCAGTGGGACCCCATGGTGGCGGTCAACCTCACCGCCGCCTTTGAAATCTCGTACGAGGCCAGCAGGTTCATGATCGAGCAACGATCCGGCAAGATCATCAACATCGCCTCGCTGTTCTCGTTCCTCGGCGGCCAGCGCTCACCGGCCTACGCCGCCACCAAAGCGGGCATCGTAGGCTTCACCAAGGCCTACTGCGACGAGCTGGCGGCCTACAACATCCAGGTCAACGCCATCGCGCCGGGCTACTTCAAGACCGCGATCACCGAGGCCACCCGCGCCGACCCCGCCGCCGGCCGCCGCATCATCGAGCACATCCCCGCCGCCCGCTGGGGCGAGACCGCCGACCTGATGGGCGCGGCCGTGTTCCTGGCCAGCCGGGCCGCGGACTACGTTAACGGCCATGTGCTGGTCGTCGACGGCGGCTACCTGGTCCGCTGAGTGATGCCATGGGAAGTGTAGAAATCGAGCATGACCTCATCCCGATCTCCGCGCAGCCGCCAGTCGATCGTCGCGGCGATGACCGAACTTCTCGGACCCGACGCCGTCGAGACCGGTGACGAGCAGCTCAAGGCGGCCAGCGTCGACCGGTTCAAGAAGTACACCGCGGTGCACGGCATCTACGACGGGCCCATCCCGGCCGCCATCGTCTACCCCGCATCGACCGCGGACGTGGCCGCGATCCTCCGTTTCGCCGATGAAAACCTGGTCAACGTCGTGCCCCGCACCGGCCGGACCGCCACCGAGGGCGGGCTGGAAACGGTGGTCGAAGACAGCCTCGTGGTGGACGGGTCGCGGATGAACACGATCCTGTCGGTCGACTCGGTCGACATGATGGCCACCGTGCAGTGCGGCGTCGGCCTGCAGGAGCTGGAGGACCTCCTGCGCGCCCAGGGCCTGACCACCGGGCATTCACCCCAGTCCAAGCCGCTCGCCCAGCTGGGCGGCCTGGTCGCGACCCGGTCCATCGGCCAGTTCTCCACCCTGTACGGCGGTATCGAGGACATGGTCGTCGGCCTGGAAGCGGTGTTCCCGGGCGGGCAGGTCACCCGGATCAAGAACGTGCCCCGCCGGGCGGCCGGCCCGGACATCCGCCACGTCGTCATCGGCAGCGAAGGCGCGCTGTGCTTCATCACCGAGGTGACGGTCAAGCTGTTCCGCTACCGGCCACGGAACAACCGTTACTTCGGCTTCCTGGTCCCCGGCTTCGCGGACGGCATTGACGCGCTCCGCGAGCTGGTCACCGCGGGCTACCGGCCCTCGGTGTGCCGGGTCTACTCGCCCGAGGACGCCCGGCAGCACTTCGCCGACTTCTACCAGGGCAAGAACGTGGTCGTGTTCGTCGCCGAGGGCCCGGAGGGCATCGTCGAGGCGACCGCGGCGGCGATCGAGGAACTGTTCGCCGGCCGTCCCCACCAGCGCGTCGAGTCCGGCCGGATCCAGCGCTGGTTCGAGAACCTCAACTGGGGCCAGGACCAGATCGCCGCCGAGCAGGCCGCCATGCTCGAGCATGCCCACCTGGGTTACACCACCGAGGTGTCCGTCAGCTGGTCACAGGTCAGCGGCCTGTTCGACACGGTCATGGCCCGGATCCGCGGCGAGTTCCCGCGCGCCGGTGACCTGACCATGCTCGGCGCGCATTCCTCGCACAGCTACCAGACCGGGACCAACCTCTACTTCGTCTACGACTACACCATCAACTGCAGCCCCCGCGACGAGATCGAGGTCTACCACAAGCCGCTGAACGCGATCATCGTCGAAGAAGCGCTGCGGCTGGGCGGGTCGATGGTGCACCACCACGGGATCGGCAAGTACCGCACGCCCTGGGTGAGGCAGGAGCACGGCAGCGCCTACTACCTGCTGTCGACGCTCAAGCACGCGTTCGACCCGCGCGGCGTGATGAACGCGGGCACGATCTACCCGCTGGACCCGAGCT
Source organism: uncultured Actinomycetes bacterium (assembly GCA_963822765.1). Lineage (GTDB taxonomy): Bacteria > Actinomycetota > Actinomycetes > Streptosporangiales > Streptosporangiaceae > Palsa-504. Next base: position 16,777 of record CAWGJL010000019.1, read on the forward strand.
GACCATGACCCCGTACCTGCTGGCCATCGACAACGGGTCACAGAGCACCAAGGTGACGATCTTCGACTCGCGCGGCCGCGCGGTCGCCTCGGCCCGCCGGCCGCTCAAGCCCTACGACACCTCGGTTCCGGGGCGCGCCGTCCATCCCGGTGACGACATCTGGGAATCCATCCGGGACGCCTGCCGGGCCGCCATGGCCCGGTTCTCCGGCGACCCGGCCGGCATCGCGGCGGTCGGCCTGTGCACCATCCGGTTCTGCCGGGCCCTGCTGGCCGCGGACGGCACCCTCACCGAGCCGGTGCTGAGCTGGATGGACGAGCGAGTCTCCCGCCCTTACGTGCCGGCCAACCCGAAGACCCGCTACGTCACCACCTCCTCCGGCTACATCACCCACCGCCTGACCGGCCAGTTCACCGACGCCGCGGCGAATTACCAGGGGGTGTGGCCCATCGACCAGGACACCGCGACCTGGTCGGGCGATCCCGCCGCTTACGTCCGCACCGGCATGCCGCGCGACATGCTCTTCGACCTGGTTCCCCCGGGCGGCCGGCTCGGCGAGGTGACCGCGGCGGCCGCGCACGCCACGGGCCTCCCGGCTGGCCTGCCGGTCTACGCCACCGCCAACGACAAGGCCGTCGAGGCGCTGGGCAGCGGCCTGGGCGAGGGCGCCGTCCTGCTGTCACTGGGCACCTACATCGCGGCCATGACCACCGGTTCGTCCTCCCGGAGCGCGGACGACAGCTACTGGGTCAACTTCGCGGCCCGGCCCGGGAAGTACCTGTACGAGAGCACCGGAATCCGCCGCGGCATGTGGATGGTCAGCTGGTACCGCGGCGTGCTGGAAGGCTCGCCCGGCGACGGAACACACCTGGAAGAGACCCTCAACGCACAGGCCAGCCGGCTGGCCCCGGGAAGCAACGGGTTGCTGACGCTGCCGGACTGGCTCGCGCCCGGGCATGCGGCCTGGCGCCGGGGCGCGCTGCTCGGCTTCGACGGCAGTCAGGGCCGCGCCCACATCTACCGCTCGATTCTCGAGGGCATCGCCCTGACCATGGCGAACAACACCGCCGCGATGGAGAAGGCGCTCGGCGGCCAGCTTTCACCGGTCCTGGTGTCCGGGGGCGGTTCCCGCTCGGACCTGATGATGCAGATCGTCGCCGACGTCTTCGGCCGTCCGGCTCGCCGCACCACGGTCGCCGACGCCGCCGGTCTCGGCGCCGCCATCTGCGCCGCTGTCGGCCACGGCATCTACCCGGACTGGGACCAGGCCACCGCCGCGATGGTCGCCATCGGCGATCAGTTCACCCCGGACGCGCCGGCCGTCCGTGCCTACCAGCAGGTCAACAAGATCTACGCGGGCCTGACCTCCGTCACCGACCCGCTGTTCCGCTCGATGGCCGACGCCCTGCAGGGCCTGGAGCGCGCCTGACCCTACTCGGACCGCTCGGGGACCCGCGCGACCGCGAACACCGACTGGCCGAAGGGCGGCCGGACCAGGCGTTCGGCGGCGCGCGTGACCGGGAGGACGAGCCGGTCGTAAAGCTTGACCATCGTCCCTTCCTTCGGCGTCAGCCGGAACACGCTGGTGGCCAGGTAGTACCCGATGAGACCAAGCGCGTTGACGTAGTGCAGGCGCTCAATGCTCAGCCCGGCTTCGGTCAGCGCCTGCCGCATGGTCTTCTTCGTATACCGCCGCACGTGCCCGGTCGCGATGTCCACCGGGCTCATCGCGAACGGGAACGCCGGCACGATCAGGACGATCCGGCCACCGGGCCGTACCAGCCGCGCCATGCTCCGCAGCGCCGCGACGTGGTCCTCGATGTGCTCCAGGACGTTGTACGAGACCGCACCGGAGTACGTGTTCACCTCATCGGTGGGCAACAGCATCTGCCGGATGTCCACGCTGCGGTGCCCGTCGAGCCGCTCCTTGAGCGCCACCAGACGGCCGGGATCGGCTTCCGTGGCGGTGAAGTGACTGAAGTGCGGAGCCCACTCCAGGGCATAGTCGCCCAGACCGCTGCCGACCTCGATCGGGTCATCGCCGAGAAACGGCACGGCCAGTTCTACGAACCAGCGCCGGTGGTTCACAGCTGTCGCCAGGCCTTCGAGGACCTCGGACTGGACGCGCTGGTCTCCGTTGATTCGCATCATCTGCCACTCCAGGCTAGGCAGTTTACTGATCTTGGACGACTAAACAGCTCGGGTAATCGGTGAATCCGGCAACCTTAGCGGATCGTGCGGCTCAATTGGTGGAAGGGCCCTGACCCGATAGGCTCGCCCGGGTGGGCACGTCGGGTGCCGCCCAGGCCATCGTCCAGCAGACCGCTCCCGAGCCGTCCGCGGCCCGGCCCACGCCCCGGTGGGCGGATGCCGCCGCCGTGGTGCTGTCCCTCGCGCTCGCGCTCTGGGTGACGTCCGGGCTGTGGCGTCACGTCGGCTCGCTGGCGCTGGTGAACGGCGGCTCGGACGTCACCTTCTTCGAGTGGGCCCTGGTCCACGCGACCCGGATCTTCACCCACGGCGAGAACCCGCTGTTCACTTCCCAGCTGAACGCGCCGAACGGCGTGAACCTGATGGCCAACACCGGCCTGCTCGGCCTGACCGTGCCGCTGGTCCCGGTCACCCTGCTGTTCGGCCCGGCGGCGGCGTTCACGGTCATGCTCACCGGGGGCCTGGCCGCGACCGCGTGGGCCTGGTACCACGTGCTGTCCCGGCACATCGTGGGGTCCTGGCCGGCCGCCCTGGTGGGCGGGCTGTTCGCCGGGTTCGCGCCCGGCATGGTCAGCCACGTCAACGGCCACCCGGACCTGACCGGCCAGTTCCTGATCCCGTTCATCCTCTGGCGGGCCGTTTCGCTGCGGACCGCGCCGCGACGGCGTCATCCTCGGGCTGCTGGTCACCTGGCAGGCCTTCCTCAACGAGGAACTGCTGCTCGAGGCCGGGCTGGCCCTGACGGTCTTCGTAACGGTGTACGCGGTGTTCCGCCCGGCCGAGGTACGCGCGCGGGTCAGGCCGTTCCTGGCCGGGTTGTGGCCGGCCCTGCTCACGGCCGGCGCCCTCCTGGCGTACCCGCTGTGGTTCCAGTTCGCCGGCCCGGAGAGCTACCGGGGCCTGCCCCAGATCGTGCTCGGCTACGGGACCGATGTGCGGGCCTTCGCGGCGTTCGCGCAGTCGTCGCTGGTCCGGCACGGAGCCTCGCGCAGCAGCTACGGCGGCCCGCCGGAGGAGAACACGTTCTTCGGCGCCCCGCTGCTCGTCGCCACCGGGGTGATCGTGGCCTGGCTGTGGCGGCGGCAGGTCGCGGTCCGGGCGCTGACCGTGGTCGCGCTCGTCTTCGCCGTGCTGTCGCTGGGCCAGACGGTCAAGGTCGGCGGCCGTACCGTGCTTCAGCACGGCCCGATGAGCCTGCTCGAGCACCTGCAGCTATTCGACAGCGTGGTCCCCATCCGGTTCGGCCTGGCGCTGATCCCGGTCATCGCGATCCTGCTCGCGTTCTCGGTCCGCGCGGCGGCCACCGCATCGGGTGCCTGGCTCCGGTACGGCTGGACGCTGGTGCTGGTCGCGGCCCTGCTGCCGATCGCGCCCTGGCCGGTGCCGGCCGAGCGCGCCGCGCCGGTACCCGCGTTCTTCACCAGCGGGCGGTGGCACCAGTACGTGGACAGTGACCAGTCGGTTTACGTCGTGGACTCCGTTTTCTGGATCGGCTCGTTCACCACGATGGACTGGGACAACGCGACCGGGCAGGGGTACCGGATGGTCGGCGGGTACTTCCTCGGGCCGTTCCCGGGCCACTCGGGGAACTACGGCCCGCCGCTCCGCCCGACCTCCGAGCTGCTCGTCAACATCGTGCAGTACGGCGCGAGCACCCGGATCACCGCTGCCCAGCGGGCCGCCTTCCGGGCCGACGTGCGGTACTGGCACGCCGCGATCGTGGTCCTCAGCCCGGCCGCGCCGGACTATGGCCGGCTTCGTAACGTCCTGGACAAGCTGACCGGGCACCGGCCGCGGCAGGTTCCGGGAGCTCTCCTGTGGGACGTCCGGGCCCTGTCCGGCTAAGGGCGATGCCAGTTCGGTTCCTGTCATTTGCTCCGGGGAGCGAGGCGGCCGGGGATGTGGCCAGCCAGGATCTGCGCGCCACGCGCGGTCCAGGCCGACGGGCGGGGGCGGGCGCCGTCCACCAGGCCGTTCCAGTAAATCGACCAGGTGCCCGCGACCACCCGCCGCAGGACCGGCGCGGTGAGCAGGCGCGTGACCGCCAACGTGGTCCTGGGTCTGCGCAGCATGACGGTCTGCAGTGCCGACGCGCCGTCCATGTACCGCCCGAACGCCGCCTCGATCGCCTCGGCGTATGCGGCGCCCGCCCGGGCCGGGCCGGCCAGCACCGCCTCGGCGGCCAGCCGGGCGCTGACCATGGCCGGCCCGATGCCCTCGCCCTGCAGGGGGTTGATCAATCCGGCGGCGTCTCCGGCCAGCAGCACGTTGCCGGCCGCGGGCGGGGTGCCGGTGCCGCCCATCCGCAGCCAGCCGCCCATGACCGGCCCCGGCGGCGCGTCCGGGCCCAGGTCACCATGCCGGCCGAGCATCGCGAGCAGCCGGGCCAGGTCGCCGCGCAGCGGCGCCTGCCTGCGGCTGTTTCCCAGGCCGACCCCGATGCCCACGTTCGCCTGGCCGTTCTCGCCGGGAAACAGCCAGCCGTACCCCGGGTAGATACGCCACGGGCTAGCGTCGAGCAAGACCAGCAGCGGCAGCGGAACCTCGGCCGGCACATACGCGCGGATCGCGAACCCCCACAGCGCCGCCTGCGGATCGAGCATCCCGGCCAGCCGGGCGACCGGGCTCAGCGCCCCGTCCGCGGCGATGATCACCTCTGCGGCCAGGCGCTGCCCGTCGCTGGAGACGAGGGCGTCCACCCGGCCGTCCCGGCCGGCCTCGACCGCGGCGATCCGGGCTCGTACCGGGACCGCGCCGGCCTCCAGGGCGGCCTCGCGCAGGGCGTGGTCCAACGCGAGCCGCGGCACGATGATCCCGTGACCGGGGTAGGTGCGCCCGGTAAAGGCGGGCAGCCTGCTCCGCCGGCCGGAAGGGCCGACCGCGAGCAGGTCAGAGCCCCGGCCCGCGTCGGGGACACGCAGCCCGAGATCCGCCAGAACCTGCACGCCGCGGGGCCCCACCAGGTCCCCGCACGCCTTGTCGCGCGGGAACGCGGCCTTGTCCACCAGCGCCACCCGGGCACCGGACCGGGCCAGCACCAGCGCGGCGATGCTGCCGGCCGGCCCGGCGCCGGCCACCACCACATCGAACCGGCGGCTCACCTGGCTAGCACCAGCGGCCAGCACTGGGCGTAACTGCCCGGCCGTTCCATCGCACCACCCTCCCGATCAACCGCTTGCCCGAAGAGTAGCCGTGGAGCCCGCGTAACGGGGCAGATCGGTCCGGACCAGGCTGCGAGCTAGGGGACCAGGCCCAGTTCCCGTGCCCGGGCGACGGCCTGGGTGCGGTTGGCCGCCTCGGCCAGCGCGTTCACCGCCCCGGCCGGTGAGCACCTCGGTGGCGGGGATCCGCCGGCCCTGGCTGGTCACCACCTCGCGAGCCTCTGCCGAACGGTCCATCCATTCTCTGGCCGGCAGCGTGGCCAGCGGACTACTCCTGTTCCTGATCGGCGGCCTGGTCCGGCCAGACGCCGATGTGCTCGGGCTCCTCCTGCAACTCGACCCGGTTCCGCATGCCGAGGCGCCTGGTCATCTCGCGAGGGAGCTGAACCCGGCCCGCCCGGTCCAGCGTCGCGTACTCGCGTGCGTGCAGCGTGGTCGTGCCCCGCTCGTCGGTGGCCGCGCGCCGTATCGTCTCGCTGCTCGTCTTGCCGTCCCTGATCGCGATCGTCCGGCGAACCTGCGACGAAACGGCCGGATCGTGGGTGACCACCAGCACCGTGACTCCGAGCTCGGTGTTGGCGGTCTGCAGAGCGGAGAACACGCCCCGGGCGGTTGCGGAGTCCAGTTCGCCTGTGGGCTCGTCGGCCAGCAGCACCTTCGGCTCGTTAGCGAGCGCCGTGGCGATGGCGGCGCGCTGCTGCTCACCGCCGGACATGCGGTCCGGAGTCCGGTCGGCGCAGTGCGCGATGCCGAGAGTGTCGAGCAGGAGACCGGCGCGCCGCAGCCGCTCCCGGCGGCGGAGCAAGCTCAGCCGCATCGGCAGTAGCACGTTCTGCCGGGCGGTCATGTAGGGCAGGAGGTTCCGCGACGTCTGCTGCCAGATGAAGCCGGCCACGCTCCGTCGGTAGGCCAGCCGCTCTTTGGCGGTCATCGTGCTCAGGTTGTGGTCAGCCACCCACACCGTCCCCGCGGTCGGCGTATCCAGCCCGGCGAGGATGTTCATCAGCGTGGATTTGCCGCTGCCCGCCGCGCCGATCACCGCGGTTAGCTCCCCCTTGGCGATCAGCAGATCCAGCCCTTGCAGGGCCTGCACTTCGATGCCCTCGCCGGAGAAGATCCGGACCAGCCGGTCACAGACGATCATTCCGTCCGCCCCGGTGGGGGCCTGGTCCCGCGAGATATGCGCGGCAGGATCGGTCATGAGCCTGGGCCTCCTTCAATCAGCGATCCGCAGCGCCCTGGCGCTGCCGCGATGGTAGGTGATCACGGCCTGAGCGGCCAGCACGAGTAGCGCGACCAGCACCAGCCCGGCCGCGGAAGCGACCAGCGGAACTATGGCGGGGGTCGGCCCACTGGCCGACCCGGTCCCGCTGAACGCCGCTATGTTCAGCGATGGCCCGACCAGTGGCGCCAGCAGCCAGGCACACGCGGCGCCACCGATAGCCGCGGCTACGACGGGGGGAAGCGTCTCGGTCGCCAGCAGCAGCTGGGCCTCCCAGCGCCGAAGCCCCATCGTGGCCAGGCGGGCCAGCGTCATGTCGCGGGTCTGGGCGGTGAGCAGCAGCGACAGCAGCAGGACCAGCACGCCGAATCCGGCCGCGATCGCTATTCCCTGGGTGAGGGCCGTCTGCGCCGCCTGTGGCACCGGCGCCGCGGCCAGCGTGGCCAGGGCCGTGGCGCGCAACGTCACTGACGCTCCCGGCAGCGCGCTGCGGACCGCTGCGCTCAGCCGCGCTCCATCCAGCCCGGGCCCGGCGATGAGCATGAGATTCGGCTCGAGTGGAGCACCCCCGAGGGCCTGCTGTGGCACCACCACAATGGCGTTCCCGGCCGTGCCGGAGGCGCCGGGGACACCGCCGATCTGTCCGGCCAGCTGGATCGTGATGGTACTGGTCCCCACGGTCAGGCTGGTCGGCGCCAGACCGATCAGCTTGGCGGCGGCGGTGGTGGCGACCGCGGGGACGACCGCATCCGCTTGGCCGGGCCCGGCGGTCCCCGCCAGCGCGGCCAGCGGGAATCGCGGGCCGGGCGCCTGGTCGACCACGGCCGCATACCGGGCCGGGTCGACCACCACCACGGACAGTTCGAACCCGGCGGACAGCGATGCGTCGTCGACCTCCGCGGTGGCGGCGGAAACGACGCCTGGCATCGAAGCGATCTGGTCCTGCAGTGCTGGCGGGATCACCGCATCGCGCGGAGCCTGGATGATCGCGTCGGCGCCCACCTGCTGCCAGGATGCGGCCACCTCGCTACGGGTTACCGAGGTGTTGATCATGTCCGGGAACGCCACCAGGGCCAGCACTAGCACCAGGGCGAACGACGGCAGTACGGTGCCGGGCGGGGTACGGGTAGCCCGGGCCAGGCCGACGAACGCGATCACCCCGCGCGACAGGCCCGCGATCCGGGCCAGCTCGCGGAGGAGGGGAGGGTAGCAGCGCAGTACGACGATAGCCACGGGGATCGCGACGAGCACCGGCGCCGCGCTTTGGTACAGGCCGCTGTTCCCGGAGCTCAGGCCCTGGTTCCGGAGCACGACCAGCCCGCCGATGGCCACGGCGACCAGCGCCGTCTCGATGACGATCCGCCGGGCCGCGGACTCACGGCCGCCGGAGCGGCGGACAGCGCCCCCGCCCCCGGCCCGGCCGATGGCAGGCGCCGCCACGCGCTGCGGGACCACGCTGATCAGCACCGGGCCGGCGAGCGTCACGGCGATCGTGATGCCGGCCAGCCACCAGCCCAGCGCGTCGCCGTCGCCGGGGGTCATGCCGATGGCGAGTGCCGCGGCCGCCGCCCCGGCGACCGCGGCGATGACCACGCTGGCCCGTAGCACCAGCCAGCCGAGCTGATACAGCGCCGCGCCCCGAGCTCGCATGAGCGTGAACTCCGCGGCCCGGCGCTGCGCCACCAGCCGGGCGCCGAGCAGCACCACCACCATCCCCATGATGGCCAGGCTGACATACAGCAGCTCGAGCACGGGGGCGACAGCGTTCTGCCCGGCGATGTACGGCGCCAGGATCGAGGGAACCGAGGTGGTAGCCGTCACCGTGACCGGGCCCGTGAGCCCGGGGATGGTCATCGTTTCGCCGGAGGAGACCAGGCTGCCCATGCTGGTCACCAGCCCGCCCGCCTGACCCGCGGTGAGCTGGCCGAGCGCCGCCGGATACCACCAGGTCGCATTCATCAGGGGATTGAGGCTGGATTCGATCAGCGGGAGCGCCCCTCCGCCGATGAAAACCTCTCCGGTCCAGTACGACGGCTCCGCCGACGTCACCAGCACCGGCCTGGCCGCCAGGTGATCCGTGCTCCAGAAGGCAGCAGCCGGGAGCACCGGCTGGATGATCCCGGTGACTACCAGTTGCAGCGGCCCTGCGTTCAGCCGGGTGCCGACCCGCAGGCCGAGCGTGGCCGCGGTAGTGGTGGTCACTGCGGCCTGCACCATCCCGGTCGCCGAGCCGCCGGCCGGAAGCCGTCCTGCTACGACATGGCTGTAGCGGGCCAGCGCCGTGCGGTAGGTCAGCTCGACCTGCGGCGGCCCGTATCCGACGGCCCGGGCCGCCCCGGCCACCTGTGCGTAGCCTGTGGTCAAGCTAGACCATGCGGGCGGATAGCTGGCTACCGGCGCCCCGGCCCCGGCCAGCCGCGACCGCAAGGAGGCGTCTTCCGCGGCGATATCGGTCGCCCGGACCTGGCCGGGTTCGCCGGTCGTGGACGTCATGATCGCCGTCGCGGTGACGGTCCAGTCGCCGGACGGCGTAGCCGCGATCAGGCGCTGCAGCGCCCCGGTGGCCAACCCCACGCTCTCCCGCGGGATGGCCAGGCTGGCCAGCACGGAGGCGAACACGAGCAAGCCGAAGGCGATACTGGCGGCGGCCCCGGTACCGGTCAGCGTCACCCAGCCCGCGCGCAGCCGCCTCCCCAGCGTTCTCATCCGGCCTCCGCTCGCAACTGCGCCGCTGGGTCGGGTCTGCGCAGGACCGACAGGGCAGCGGCGGCCACCGGCCCGGCCGCGGTGACGAGGGCCAGGGCCACGGCCGGGCCGAGTGGCAGTATCACCAGGGCCGACGGCACCGGCTCCGACCCGCCCAGGGTCAGGGTGATCGCGGGCACCGTCAACTCGGCCAGGCCGATCCCGGCCAGCAGGCCCGCGGCCGCGGCCGGCAGGCTGAGCGCGCACTGCTCCAGGCACAGCTGGCCGGCCTGGGCGTTTTTCCCCACTCCCAGCGCGGCGAACACCGCGCTCTGCGTCCGCCGCGAGCGGAGGCTGGCCGCGACGCTGACCGAGAACCCGAGCACGCCGAGCAGCACCACCACCACCCCGATGGCCAGCATGGCTTGCCGGGGGGCCTTGAGCAGCGGGTTGCCGATCAGGGCGGCCTGCTGGCTGGCGCGGTCGGTGACGGACAGATCGAGGTCGGCCGGCAGACGCGGCACCCGGCCGCCCACGGTGCGCAGCCACCAGCGGGTCACCGGCACGGGCGGCTCCTGGTTGGCGATGAGCACGTCGTTGACCTGCGCGAGGTCGGCGATCAGCGCCTGGTTCGGCCCGAACACGGTCGGGAACCTGGCCACCGACGCCACGATCTGGACCTGGACCGGGAATCCGTTGATCGTCGCCGGAAGGGTCGATCCTACGCCGAGCCGGCTGGCCGCCAGGAAACCGCTGGTGGCGATGACCGGGACGAACTCGGGCGGCGGCACCGTGATGGTGATCTGCCCGCCGTTCCCCAGAACCGGGATGTCCGGCGCCGGGAGGTGCCCGGTATTGAACTCGAACTGCTGTCCGCCGCCGGCGGCGCGCTGCCAGCCCATGGGCGTCGGCGGTGCCCCGTCCGAGGGCGGTATCCCGCCGCCCGGGCTCGGCGGCCCGGTCGGCACCCACATCGAGTAGCCGGTGCCCGGCCACGCGGTCAGGCCGGCGCCGGAGCTGACCGGCTGGCCGAACGGCCCGCTGGCCGTGGCGGCCACCGCCAGGGACTCGACGCGCAGGCCGGCCACCGGCGCCGACGGCGGGTTGGCCGGGTCGAACGGCGGCAGGGTGAAGGCCACCGTGAGCCCGACCAGCCGCAGCGGGTAGCTGGCCTGCCGCGAACCGGACAGCGTGAAGTCCAGGGGGTGCGGCCGGCCGTCGGCGGGCAGGATCCCGGCGGCCGGTACCTGGTAGGTGGCACCGCCGGCATCCTGGATCCAGGCCGTGACGGCGACCGGGCTGAGGTCCTTGCGCAGCTGGGCGGCGCTGGTCTGCGAGACTGCCCCCAGGGCCGCGCGGATCTCCAGCCGGTCCGGCCGCCCGGGCAGCTCCAGTCCGGACGGGACCGGCGGGGTGATGCGCCGCCACAGCGCGCTCAGCGCAAGCGGCGACAGGTCGGGGCGGAGCAGGATCGTCTTGTCCGCCGTGCTGGCGTCGAGCGCGATCAGCTGGCCTCCGTTGCCGATGCCGGTCAGGCTGGCTGCCGTCGCGGCGGTGACCCCCGGTGCTCCGGTGATCGCCCCGGCTGTGCTCATCGGCAGCGGGTCCGGGGAGTCCACCCGGACATCCGAGCCGACCGCGAAGGCGGCCTGGTCTGCGGTCGACTGCCGCCAGCTGGCGTACCCAGCCAGCGCCAGCGTGGTGGTCGCCGTCGCGACGACGACGAGCAGGACCGGGCCCGCCTGGCGGATCGGCCGTCGGGCGATCTGCCAGCTCACCATGGCGGCGGCCAGCCGCCGTTCGTGGTCGGTCGCCTTGTCGGCCAGCCTGGCCAGCAGCGGCAGCCCGCGGAGCGGGATGAGCGCCATCCCGGCCAGTGCGAGCGCGGGGGCGATGGCGACCACGGGATCGATCCCGGATGATCCCGTGGCCGGATGCGCGACCGCCGAAAAGCCGCGCAGTTGCCACACCGAGACCGCGGCCAGCGCCACCAGGGCCAGGTCGCCGCCCGCCCAGGCGATCTGCGCGAGCCGAGCCTGTCGGCCTCGGCGGCCCCTGGCCGCATCGGGGGTCAGGGTGTGCAGCGCCGGCCAGGCCATCACCGCGACGCACAGCACCAGTACGGCCAGGGCCGACAGCCAGGCCAGCGGGGTGATGCCCGGACTGCCGTCCAGACGCAGGTTGATCAGGCTGGCCAGCACGCCGGTCAGGCGGGAGCCGGCCAGCACGCCCGCCAGGCCGGGTGCGGCGCCGAGCGCCACCGCCTCGGCCAGCACGGGCCGCGCCAGCTGCCACCTGGTGGCGCCTCGCGCCCGCAGCAGCGCCGACTCCTCCTCCCGGCCACTGGCCAGCAGCCGCGCGGCCAGCACCAGTCCCGCCCCGGCCACCAGCAGCAACTCCAGCAGGGCGATCGTGAACAGCGACCGGTCCAGCACGGTGGTCCCGGCTATGCCCGCCAGCAGCTGCGGCAGGCCCGAGGTCACCTTCAGCCCGGCCGGGAGGACCACGCTCAGCTGCGAAACCGCCCCGCTGGTGCCCGTGGCGAGCGCCTCGATGTTCCCGTGGGCCATCGCCGGCGCCTGCGGCAACACCATCCACGAGGCCTGGCCCACGGTGAGCGCCTCGCCGAACGCAGCCGGGTTCACTACCGCCGGGCCGTAGCTGACAGCGGCGCCCTTGACGGGCCCCAGGTTTCCTGGGCCGCCGATGGAGTAGGGCTGCATGCTGATCCCTGAGACGGGCAGCAGGTCCAGCGCCCAGTACGGTGACGCCGGGTTCCTGGGCCGGAACAGGCCGGTGACCCGCAGCGAGGTTGTCGTCTGGCTGGACGGGTTGATGCCCGTCAGCACCGAGCCCAGGGTCAGGTGCAGCTGGCCGGCCGCCGCGGCCGGCAGGGCCACCGGCACCGGGCCGCCGTGGCGGGGCGGACCTGGCCATTCCCCGGCGGTCAGCGTCGCCTGGGCGCTGATCCCTTCCGGCGCCGCGAGCTGGATCTGCGCGATGACCGTGCTGCCAGCCGGCTGCGGAAGGTGGAGCGGGTTCGTCCACAGCGCGCTTTCCAGCTGGAAATCAACGCCCGGCCACGCCTTGTGCAGCGCGGCCCGGATCAGTTGCGAGTCGGTGGCCGCTTCCCCGGCGTCGGCCACGCCGGACAGTCCCATCACCCGGCCCTGCGGGGCCGCTAGGGCGCTCTGCGCTCCGAACGGGATCGACGCGTCGGAGAAGCTCCAGAGCACGGTGGCGAGCCCGGTAGTGAGCAGGACCGTGACCGCGACGCAGGCCAGGAGCAGCCACGAGGACCGGGCCCGGCGGACGAGGAAGGACACCCCCAGCCCACGCACAGATCGCCCCCTATCTGCCCGAAGTGTCGGCGACGGACCCATCCTCGAGCGAGATGACCTTGTCGGCCAGGTCGATCAGCGCCTCGTCGTGGGTAGCGATTAGGGCGGTGCTCCCCTCGGAACGCACCACGCTGAGCAGCAGTTCCATGATCTGACGGCCGGTCTCCAGGTCGAGCTGGCTGGTCGGCTCGTCCGCGATCAGCAGGCCCGGCCGGCCAGCCAGCGCGCGGGCGATGGCCACCCGCTGCTGCTGGCCGCCGGAAAGCTCATCCGGGCGGTGCGCGGCATGGCTGGACACTCCGGTCAGCGTCAGCATGGCCGCGACCCGCTCCCGGCGCTCGCCGGGCCGTAGGCCCGCGACACGCAGCGGAATCCCGACGTTCTCCGCCGCGGATAGCATCGGCACGAGCCCGAAGGCCTGGAAGATGAAGGCGACCCGGTCCCGCCGCAGCGCCAGCCGCTCCCGCTCGGACATCCGGTTCACCTCGCGGCCGTCCACCCACACCCGGCCCGCCGTCGGGTCGTCCAGGCCACCGATGATGTTCAGCAGCGTGGTCTTACCGGAGCCGGATCGGCCGCGCAAGGCAACGAGTTGACCACGGTCCACCGTGAACGAGACCCCGCGCAGAGCGTGAACAGCCGTATGCCCGCTGCCGAAGGTCCGGCATATGCCGTCCGCCGCCACCATGACCTGTGGCGGCTGGCCGGCATTACCTGTGCCGTGCGCCGAGTGTGCCTGACCGGAGATCATTCCCGTCCTTTACGAAGGCGGCTAATGGTTAAGCGGGCCAGCATGGGAACGAGCGCTTGCGCGTCGGGGGTTCCCCAGCCCGTCACCGGGTCCCACCCGGGACCGGCCTGGCAACCGGCTGGAGCTGCGGGCCATGCGGTAGATGGCGGAGTTGACCATGCCGAGGTCGTGATGGGCGTACTGGTCGGCCAGCGCCTGGATGATCCGTCTCTTGCCGCCGCTGGCCAGGACGGACGCCCGGCCGCCCTCCGAAGAAGCGTCACCGGCCACGTCGGGCACGCCCCTCATCGTCGAGATCCCGTAGACGCCATCCCGTCGGCGGCGTCCGCGGGACAGGTGGCTGACCGATGGCTGGAGTCCTCCAGCCGTGCAGGGCTCGCGGTAGATGTCCCCTGTCAGGGCATGGACGAACGCCTTCGCTTCGGTCGCCCGAGATGGCTTAGGAAGAGCGGGAACCCTGGTCCGTTCGGATATAAAGACTTTTTTCCGAACGGACCGAACTGCGAGCCTCGCGCCTTGGCCGTGACCAGAGGACCAGAGATCCGGGTTCATCCTGGCTGAGACGATTCTGCTCCGCGGACACACATACTCAACGGAGTCCGGGTACGGGAGCAGATACGGTGCCAGGGCCCGACCCGGAACCGTGCCGTGCCGCCCGCCAGGACCGGCGGCCGGCGGATCAGGTAGCTCTCCCAGGAGGTGGTCCGTGAAACCCTTCGTGATTAATAAGCACGGTCGGCTGGTGTTCCCGGCCAACTTCCTCGGCGAGCTGGATTTCTCGGTGCTGGAGTCGCTGGACCAGTTCACCGCGGTGATCGGGCGGGACTTCGAGGCCAAGGCGCCGACCGGGACCGACATCCTGGCCCGGGCCGAGGCCGGCGGTTACCCGGACCGCTTCGAGCTCCTGCGTGACCTGGGGCAGAACCTGTTCTGGGTCAACCGGTACGCGATCACCATGTTCGACAAGCGGCCGACCCGCTGGCGTGACCTGCCTAAGGGACGCGACGACGTCTTCCTGCCGGTGCTGACCCCGTGGGAGGACAGCGAGCGGAAGGTGATGGCGGTCGAGCACGCCTTCCGTGAGCTGCCCGCCACGCGGGACGCCGGAACCGAGAACCGGGTGTTCGACTTGCTGTTCGGCGTGTTCAGCACCAAGCTGCACCACGCCACCGAACTTCCCGCGATCAAGCCGACCGTGGCCGAGTTCGCCAGCCAGCCCGGGGCGCTGACGTTCGTGATGCCGGACCATGACCCCGACTACCCGGTGTTCACCTTCGAGCAGATCCTCGACGCGCATGAGGACGTGCCGGAGCTCGAGGCGCTGACGCGCTGGGCGATGGTGCTGCACAACCAGTACCCGTGGGACCGCGCGCGCACCGAGCTACGCGGGCCCGGCGAGATCGGCGACGACGACTTCGTGGTCGCGCTCCATCCGCGCAACCGCGACGTCCTGGCCTTCATCGAGCGGGTCAGGCGTTCGGCGGCCGGCGGTCGCGGCCAGGACACCGTGACGGGCCGGAGCGGTCCGGCCGCGGCCGTGGCTCCGGTGACGCCGTATCCGCCGGTCCGGGTGCGGGAGGCGTTCCGGATCCAGCCCAAGCTCGAGGCCCTCGCGGTCGTGCGCGGCGAGTACGTCTGCAGCAACGACGACGTGATCAGGAACGCGAGCTTCTCGTGGTCGCCGATGACCGCCGGCCAGATCAGCGCGAAGACCGGGATCGACCAGCGCCGCTACACCAGCCGGGAGCCCGAGCAGCTGGCGCTGCCCGCGGCCCGGGCGGCGCTGGCCAAATCCGGCCGCGATCCGGCCGAAATCGGCGCCGTGCTGGTCAGCACGTGCACGAGCAACCGCCTGATCCCGTCCATAGCGTGCTGGATAACCGGCGAGCTCGGCCTGGCGCAGACCCATGCCTCCGCCGATCTGGTCGCCGCCTGCGCGGGGCTGCCCTACGGGATGGCCGAGGCCATCCGCCAGCTCCAGGAGGTCGGCAGGCCGGTACTGCTGGTCTGCGTGGAGAAGTTCTCCGACAAGATCGGCAGCGTCCGCACCTCCCGGATGATCTTCGGGGACGGGGCTGCGGCCATGGTCATCGGGCCGGCCCCGGACGGGAACCCGGGCGACGTAGAGGTCGTGCAGACCTACGCCGGCGGCCCGCACACCGAGGTCAACTCGATCATCTGGCCGAACGCGGACTTCGACAACGACATCACCGTGTACGGTCCCGAGGTCAGGTCGCTGGTGCAGCGCTACCTGACTCAGATGCTGGACGAGCTCGGCCAGCTTCCCGATCCCGGCGACCCCGGGCGCACGCTGCTCGAGGGCATCGAGCTGATCGTGCCGCACCAGGCCAACAAGACGATGATCCTCAACCTGGCCGGCCAGGCCGGGCTGGCCGCGGACCAGCTGTACTTCAACGTGGACCGGATGGGGAACGTGTCGGCGGCGAGCATCCCGATCGCGTTGTTCGACGCGGTACGCGACGGGGTGATAACCCGCCGGACGCGGGTCTTCGCGCCCGGCTTCGGGGCCGGGGCGGTCGGCGGCTACGTCGTGCTGCACGTCGACCCGGCCATCGTGGCCGATGAGGTGGTGCTGGACGTCGCTCCGCAGGCCGCGACGCCGCGATCGGCGGCCGGCGGCACCAGTGACGACATGCGCGCGGCGTTCGGCGGGTGATGCAATGAGCAACGACAGCCGGGGTGCGTTCAGCCGGGTCGCGGTCGTCAACCGGGGCGAGCCGGCCATGCGGCTGATCAACGCCGTCCGGGAGTGGAACGGCGAGGGACGGCCGCCGCTGCGCGTCATCGCCTTCTACACGGCCGCCGACCGGCGCGCGACGTTCGTCCGCGAGGCGGACGAGGCGGTGCTCATCGGCCCGGCGGACCCCGGCGATGCGTTCGCCGCCAGCCCTTACCTGGATTACGCCGAACTGGAGCGCGCCCTGCGGGAGTGCCGGGCCGATGCCGTGTGGCCGGGCTGGGGGTTCGTCTCGGAGAAGGCCGAGTTCGCCGAGCTGTGCGAGCGGCTGGGGATCACCTTCATCGGCCCGTCGGCCGGCGTCATGCGCAGGCTCGGCGACAAGATCGAGTCCAAGCGGCTGGCCGAGGAAGTCGGCGTGCCGCTCGCGGCATGGAGCGGCGGCCCGGTGGCTGACCTTGAGCAAGCACGGGCCGCGGCGGAGTCGATCGGCTATCCGCTGATGATCAAGGCGACCGCGGGCGGCGGCGGGCGCGGCATCCGGCTGGTCCGGTCAGCCGAGCAGCTGGCCGAGGCGTTCGAGCGGGCCAGCTCGGAGGCGGGCAAGACGGCCGGCGACGCGACGATGTTCCTCGAGCGGGCCATCCGCGGCGGTCACCACGTCGAGGTGCAGGTCGTCGCCGACGCCAAGGGCACGGTGTGGACGCTGGGCGTCCGGGACTGCAGCGTGCAGCGGCGCAACCAGAAGGTGATCGAGGAGTCCGCCTCCGTAGCGCTGCCCGCCGAGCAGGAGAAGATGCTGCGCGCCCACGCCGCGGAGCTGATCCGGGCGGCCGGCTACGTCAACGCCGCAACCGTGGAGTTCCTCTACGAACCGGGGGAGCGGCTGCTCTCGTTCCTGGAGGTCAACACCCGGCTGCAGGTCGAGCACCCGGTCACCGAGGCGACCACCGGCCTGGACATCGTCAAGCTGCAGCTGCACATCGCGGCCGGCGGCGCGCTGGCCGAGGTCGGGGCCGTGCTTGATGAGGTCACCGGCGAGCCGCCGGTGTACGGGCACGCCATCGAGGCCCGGCTGACCGCCGAGGACCCGGAACGCGACTTCGCGCCCGCGCCGGGCCTGATCGAGCACCTGGCGCTGCCCGCTGGCCCCGGCATCAGGGTCGACACCGGGGTGTCGGCGGGCGACGTCATCCCGCCGCAGTTCGATTCGATGATCGCCAAGGTGATCGCCTGGGGCCGGGACCGGGCCGAGGCCCGCGCCCGGCTGTCCCGCGCGCTCCGGCAGACCGCCGCGGTGATCAAGGGCGGGACCACGAACAAGGGCTTCCTGCTCGACCTGCTGGACCGGCCGGAGTTCGTCCGCGGCGAGGTCGACACGACCTGGCTGGACACGATGATGGCCGGCGGCTACGCCCCGCCGCGGCGGACCGACGTCGCGCTGCTGGCCACCGCCTTCGAGGCCTACCAGGTGCACGCCCGGCGTCAGCAGGACCGGCTGTTCAGCTCCGCCGAGCACGGGCGCCCGGAGGTCGGGCACGAGACGTGGCATCAGGCCGACGTCCGCGTCGGCTCCGAGTCCTACCAGCTCCTCGTGTCCCGGCCCCGGCCGGACCGGTACCGGGTGCAGCTGACCGGAGATGAACAGAGCCGCGCGGTGCAGGTCGACGTCGAGCGGTCGGGCCGGTTCGAGCTCAGACTGGGCGTCGGCGGCCAGCACTTCGACGTGCTCTCGGTCGCGCAGGGCCCGGACTACCTGGTCGAGGTCGACGGAGCGGTGCACCGGATCTCCGGCGGCGAGGCGGGGCTGGTCCGCGCCCCGGCCCCGGCCATGGTGGTGGCCATCACGGTCGGCGCCGGCGACGAGGTCGCGGCGGGCGACGTCGTGGCCATCGTGGAGAGCATGAAGCTGGAGACGGCGTTGCGCGCCCCGGTCGCCGGCCGGGTCGCCGAGGTGCTCGTCGACGTCAACACCCAGGTCGAGACCGGCGCCAAGCTGGTCAGGATCGAGCAGGATCCGGAACTTGCAGGCCAGCGGCGACCGCGAGTCCGATGCCCGGGTCGACCTGAGCGCCCTGGCCGCCCGGGACGGCGACGAACACGACCCCGCGGCGGCCGCTGCCGACGCGCTGGCGGCCCTGCGCTCCATGGTGCTCGGCTTCGACATCGACGGGGACGAGGCCCGACGGCAGCTGGAGAGGCTGGCCGCCGCGCGCGCGGAGCTTCCGGCCGGCGACTCCAGGCTGCTGGCCGGCGAGACCGAGATCTTGCGGATCTTCGCCGATATTTCCGCGCTGTGGCGCAACCGCCGGGTGCCCAGTGAGACCGAAGCCGACGACGAGGCCGCGGTGGACGCCGAGGCCGCGCACAACCAGCAGGAGTATTTGCACGCCTACCTGCGCTCCCTGGACGCCGACGCGGAAGGCCTGCCCGAATCGTTCCGGATCAAGCTGCGCCGGACCCTCGCCCACTACGGCGTCACCGGACTGGACCCCTCGCCCGAGCTCGGGCCGGCGCTGTACCGGATCTTCCTCGCCCACCGCCGCGCGGCTGACCACATGCCGGTCGTGGCCGAACTGCTGCGCTGGCGGCTGCGCGACCCCGAATCGCTACCCCACGACGCCCGCGAGGACTACCGGCGGGTCGTCGACCAGCTTATGTCGGCCACCCAGTTGCGCCACCCCGCCGTCGGTGACCTGGCCCGGCAGGTCCGGTACCGGTGCTTCGACGCCCCGGCCGTCGCTGCCGAGCGGGCCCTGGCCCAGCGGCAGGTGCGTGCGGAACTCGACCATCTGTCGTCCGAGCCCCGGGCCAGGGCGGCGCAGATCGAGGCCATCGTCGCCTCAGGCGCGCCGATCCTCGGCGTCTTCACCGAGCGGGACCACGCGGTCATGCTCGAGGTGATGACCCGGCGCTACTACCAGATCAGGCCGTTGGGGAACGTACAGGTCACCGAGCGTGGCGGTCGCCCCCTGCTGACCGCCGAGTACACCCACGACGGGCAGGAGTACCTGGTCATCGCGACCGTCGCCGAGGGCACGGAGAGCGCGGGGGAGTCCGACCTGCCCGAGCTGGCCGGCGCCCTCGCGGGCGGCCGTACCGTGCTGGTAGACCTCTACGTGACCTCCCAGACCCCGCAGGACCAGGCCGACGGCGACCCTGACGCCCGCGCCGCGCGGATCCGCGCCAAGCTCGGCGTCGTCCCGCCCGCCGTCGATCGGGTCGCGGTCGCCGTGCGCAGGCCTGGCGACGGCTGGCCGGCCTGGTTCACCTTCCGTCCGGGACCGGACGGTGCGCCCGAGGAGGACCGGACCCAGCGCGATCTTCACCCGATGATCGCCGAACGCCTGGGCCTGTGGCGTTTCTCCCGGTTCGAGCTGGCCCGCCTGCCCGCGGCGCCCGACGTGCACCTGTTCCGCATCCGGGGCCGCGAGGTACCGGACGACCAGCGGCTCATGGTGCTGGCCGACGTCCGCGACCTGACCATCCTGCGCGACCAGGACGGGCGGGTCCGCGGCCTGCCGCAGCTCGAGCGCACCCTGGACGACTGCCTGGACAGCCTGCGCGCGGCCCGTTCGGCCGACCGCGAGCTGGCCAGGCTGGACTGGAACCGGGTCAAGCTCTACGCCTGGCCGGCCGTGGACGCCACGCTCGACGAGCTCGGCCAGGTGATCAGGTCGCTCGCGCCGCGCACCGCGGGCCTCGGCCTGGAGCAGGTGATGGTGCAGTTCAAGATGGTGTCCCCGGACGGCGAGGTCCGCGAGCTGATGCTGCGGATGTCGCGGCCGCCGGGCGCCGGGCTGACCATGCGGCTCACCGACCCGCCGCCGGAACCGCTGCGCGAGCTGAACTCCTACACGCAGAAGGTGATCCGGGCCCGCCGTCGCGGCACGGTCTACCCGTACGAGCTCATCCCGCTGATCACCCGGTCACCGGATCCGGGCGGCGCCCCGGGCACGTTCACCGAGTACGACCTCGACGAGTCGGGCGTGCCGGCACCGGTGGACCGGGAGCCGGGGCTGAATACCGCGAACCTGGTGCTCGGCGTGGTCGCCACGCCGACCATGCGCTACCCCGAGGGGATGCGCCGGGTCGTGCTGATGGGCGACCCGACGCGCGCGCTGGGCGCGCTGGCCGAGCCGGAGTGCCGCCGGGTGCTCGCCGCCCTCGACCTGGCGCGGCGGCTGCACGCCCCGGTGGAGTGGTTCGCGATCTCGGCGGGCGCCAAGATCTCCATGGACTCCGGCACCGAGACGATGGACTGGATCTCCCGGGCGCTGCGCGGGATCGTCGAGTTCACCCGCGACGGCGGCGAGATCAACGTGGTCGTCACCGGCATCAACGTCGGCGCCCAGCCGTACTGGAACGCCGAGGCCACGATGCTGATGCACACTAAGGGCATCCTGGTCATGACCCCGGACTCGGCCATGGTCCTGACCGGGAAGCATTCGCTGGATTACTCCGGCGGGGTCTCGGCCGAGGACAACTTCGGCATCGGCGGTTACGACCGGATCATGGGCCCCAACGGCGAGGCCCAGTACTGGGCACCGGACCTGTCCGCGGCCATCGACGTCCTGCTGGCGCACTACGAGCACGCGTATGTGGCCGAGGGCGAGCGTTTCCCCCGGCCGGCCCCGACCACCGACCCGGACGACCGGGACATCTCGGTAGCGCCGCACTCCGGTCCGGCCACCGAGTTCGGCACCCTCGGCGAGATCTTCGACACCGCGACCAACCCCGAGCGCAAGAAGCCGTTCGACATCCGCTCGCTGCTGCGCGGCGTGGCCGACGCCGACCATCCGACGCTGGAACGCTGGGCCGACATGGCCGACGCCGAGTCGGCCGTGGTCCTCGACGCGCACCTGGGCGGGCAGCCGGTCGTGGTGATCGGCTTCGAGTCCCGGCCGCTGCCCCGGCGCGGGCTCTCCCCGGCGGACGGCCCGTCCCAGTGGACGGCCGGCACGCTGTTCCCGCTGTCGTCGAAGAAGACGGCGCGGGCGATCAACGCGGCCAGCGGGAACCGCCCGCTGGTGATCCTGGCCAACCTGTCCGGCTTCGACGGCTCGCCGGAGTCGCTGCGCCGGCTTCAGCTGGAGTACGGCGCGGAGATCGGCCGCGCGATCGTCAACTTCGACGGCCCGATCGTGTTCTGCGTCGTCTCGCGGTATCACGGCGGGGCGTTCGTGGTCTTCTCCGGGACGCTCAACGACAACATGGAGGTCGCCGCCGTGGCGGGCTCCTACGCCTCGGTGATCGGCGGGGCGCCCGCCGCCGCGGTGGTGTTCGCCGGGGAGGTCAGCAAGCGCACGTCGGCCGATCCCCGGGTGGCCGGCCTGCAGGCCAGGGCGGCCAAGGCTACCTCCGGCGGAGACGAGGACGAGGCGTCCCGGCTGCACGCCGAGCTGGCGTCGGTCTGGCCGGCGGTGCACGCCGAGAAGCTGGGGCAGGTCGCCGACGAGTTCGACCGGGTGCACAGCATCGAGCGGGCGCACCAGGTGGGTTCGGTCCAGGCCATCGTGCCCCCGGCCCGGCTGCGGTCCTACCTGATCGACGCCGTCCGCCGCGGCATGCGGGGCTGCCTTACCGTGGAGGTATGACCGCATGGGGCAACCTGCCGCCCGCGCCGCCGCCGCATGGCACGGTGCTGGCCTGGGCAAGAGGCTGCCGGTGCGAAGAGTGCGAACGCGAGTACCAGCGTCTGGTGTCCGAACTGGCCCAGCTAAGGCCGCTGAGGTTTGCCGCCCGGCCTGAGCCCCGCAAGCTGGATGCCGACACCCGCGCCCGGCTGGAGCCGGCGGTGCGCCAGTCGCAGTGCCCCGTGTGCGGCGCGCCGCGCCATCAGCGGTGCCGCAACCTGGCGTTCCCTCAGCATTTCGCGCCGACTCATCCCGAGCGCAGAACCGGAGGCTGAGACCGTGCCCAGTGACCTGGACGCTAATCCCGCGATGGCCATCGAGCTGTGCCGGGCCGCGCACGCGCGGCTGGTCGCGGGGGTGCAGCACATCACCGACGCGCAAGTTCGCTCGGCGAGCCTGGCTGCCCGGGTGGACGGTTGCGCACGTGCTGACGCATCTGGCGCGTAACGCCGACGGACACGTCCGGCGGCTGAGGGCGCGCTGCGGGGAGAAGATGTACCGCGCTACCCTGGCGGGCCGGCGCAGCGAAACGACGAAATCGACGAAGGGGCACGGCGGTCTGCGGCTGACCTCGTTGCCGACCTGGACGCTGCCCAGCGCCGGCTGGAGCTGGTATGGGAGCGCAGCGCGGCAGCCGGGTGGCCGCACCGTGAGTTGCGTGGCGACGACCACTGGCCCGTCACCGCCAGCCCGGTGCGGCGGTTGCGGGAGGCTGAGGTGCACCATGTCGATCTCGGCCTGGGCTACGAGCCGTCCGACTGGCCGGAGGACTGACGTGGCGTGGGAGTTGCCCGCGCTGCTGGCCACGGTGCCCGACCGGGTGCGCCGGACAGAGGATGCCCGCCACCTGGTGGCGTGGCTGTCGGGCCGGAGGCTGGTACCGGCCCCGATCGAGCTAGATGTGGTGAGTGAGGGGGCCAATAAAATCCTTCACATGCCTAGGTTTCCCGATATCGAGCCCTATGAGACCGGCCTGCTGGATACCGGCGACGGGAACCTGGTGTACTGGGAGACCTGCGGGAACCCAGATGGCGTGCCAGCGCTGATCGTGCACGGCGGCCCGGGGTCAGGGTGCACGGCGGGAAACCGGAGGGCGTTTGACCCGGAGAAATTCCGGATCATCATCTTCGATCAGCGCAACTGCGGGCGTAGCCTGCCGCACGGCAGCGACCCCGCGGCTGACATGAGCCTGAACACCACCGGGCACCTGCTCGCGGACATGGAGCAGTTGCGTGAGCACCTGGGCGTGAGCAAGTGGCTGCTGCGCGGCGGGTCGTGGGGGGTGACGCTGTCGCTGGCGTACGCGGAGCGGCATCCGGACCGGGTCAGCGGGATGCTCATGCTGAGCGTGACCTCGACCAGGCGGCTGGAGATTGACTGGCTGTACCGGGGCGTCGGCCGGTTCTTCCCCGAGGCCTGGGCCCGGTTCCGCGACTTCGCGGGCCTGACCGATTCCTACCGGCTGCCGACCGACACCACGCCGCCGATCCCGGATCTGCTCCACGCGTACTCGCAGATGATGGAGGACCCCGACCTCGATGTCCGGTCGCGGGCCGCGACCGAATGGCTGGCCTGGGAGGACGCGGTCATCTCGCAGGAAAGCACCGGGAGCCCCGGGGCCTACAGCAACCGGCCCGACGACGCGAAGCTGGCCTTCGTGCGCATCTGCTCGCACTACTTCGCGCACGATGGCTTCCTGCCGGACGGGGTGCTGATCCGCGAGGCCGGCAAGCTGGCCGGCATCCCGGGCATTTTGATCCACGGCCGCAACGACCTCGGCGGCGGCGTCTGCACCCCGTGGGAGCTCGCCCGCGCCTGGCCCGGCGCCGAGCTCATCGTCATCGAAGACTCCGGCCACACCGGCAGCACCAGCATGACCGAGCAGACCCATGCCGCCGCCGACCGCCTCTACGAGCAGATCACCAACTCCGCCTAGCCGCCCCCTGTCACACCGATCGGAAGCGAAGATCGCGGTGGCCGGCCCGGCGCCCGCGAGGACCGGCGCGTCGCGCAGTTTCCACGAGCTCGCGGCCGTGCTCATGGAGATGGGCCGGCCGGCGAGGTGATCTACCTGCCGGAGCTGCGCACCAGATGATTGCCGCCCGCACCGTCGCCGAGGCCTTCGCCGCGGCCGATCCGGACAGCCAGGCTGCCGCCGACGGCTCGCTGCTCCCGGGATCGCACGCCAGGCTGGCCGGGCCGACGTTCGAGGAATGGCTGTTCTGCGATCATGAGCCAATGCCATCACGACGCGTGGAGTGGGCGGTGGCCGGCCTGCTGGCCGGCTGGGCGGCTGCCCGGCTGGCCGGCGCCGATCGTCTGCGGTTCGCCGAAGCGTGGGCCGTGCCGTTGCTGTCGTTCACCCCGCAGGTAGCCGCGGGATCGTGGGCCGGCGCGGTGCTGCTGCGCGGCGCGGGCCCGGCCGCCACGGCCGCGATCGCCGGGGCGGCCCTGACCGCCGCGGTGGGCCCTCGTGCGGTACCGTCCCGCCAGCCGCCGGTGGCGGGACCCGTGCTGCGGGTCCTGACCGCCAATCTGCTCGCCGGCCGGGCCGCGGCCGACGTGGTTGCCGACCTGGTCGGCCGTCAGCGCGCGGACGTGCTGTTCGTGCAGGAACTCACCGACCAGGCGGCAGCCAGGCTCCATCAGGCCGGCCTGGACGACCTGCTCCCGCACCAGGTGACGCAGCCGGCGGCACACCGCGCGCGAGGCTGCATCTACGCCCGCTACCCGCTGCGCGGCGGGCCGCCCGCAGGGTCAGCCTCGGCCGCCCGGTGCATCGCCCGGCTTGACTTTCCGTCTGGGCCGTCCGTGGAGCTGGCCTGCATCCACGCGGCGCCGCCGAAGCCTCCCTGGTCCCGGGCTGCCACGGCCCGGTGGCGCAGCCAGCTGTCCGCCATACCCGCGCCTGGCGCGGGTCCGCGCATCCTGGCCGGAGACTTCAACGCCACCCTGGATCACGCGCAGTTCCGCCGGCTCCTGCGCGACGGCTACCTGGACGCCGCCAGCCAGGCCGGCCACGGGCTGTGTTTGACCTGGGGACCTCGGCCCGCCGCGCGACCGGCCCTGCTCGCCATCGACCACGTCCTCACCGACCCGCGCTGCGCGGTCCTGAGCACATCGGTCCACCGGCTGACCGGCAGCGACCACCGCGCACTGTTCGCCGAGCTCCGGCTCCCCGCCTGACCCTCGATTCTGACTATTGTCTCACGCGCTCTCCTTCTGTCGCACGTGGACGAACGAAGCCGAGAGGCTCCGCATACCTCATGGCGCGTACCCGAGGCGGAACTCGCCCTGCTCTTGGTGTCGGTGAGCGCCTCGGCATCAAGCTGACAGATTTCTTCCCGTACGGACTACGCCTTCGACGGTGCCATGGGCCCTGGCGGGTGACTCGAGCAGCTTCCTGACCTGATCGGGGAGCTGACCAAGCTGGAGGTCATCCCGAACCTGAAGGTTTCCCCAGGGCCTGCCAGTACGGAAGCCTTCGACGTCGTCTTCGAGGCGGGGTCGCGGCGAACCCCCTGACCGGGCCGTGCGGTTTACCGGAGCGCGCGCAATTCTGCAGTGCCCCGCGCGCCGGTGCAACCTGACCTGCGTTCACTGCTACTCAGACTCCGGCCCGGGGGCGCGCGACGAGATCGCGCTGCCGGTGCTCCAGGATCTGGTCGCGGACGCGGCTCGCTGGGCTACGAGGTGCTTGCCGTTTCCGGCGGCGAGCCCTTCATGTACTCTCACCTGCCCGGCTCCTCAGCCAGGCAAGGCGGCCGGCCTGCAGTGCCTGCTGCCAGCACGGCACCTGATCAGCGAGCGCCGCCTCGGCGCGCTGGCCGGCTGCCTCGACCTCCTGGTGCTCAGCCTGGACGGCCCGCGGCCTGACCACGACCGGATGCGCGCCAGGGACGGCGCCTACGACGCGATGGCGCGGCGGATCGGATTGATCAGGGAGGCGGGCTCCCGTTCGGGTTCCTGTTCACCTTGACCCAGCACACGTGCACCAGCTTGACTGGGCCGCGAGTTCGCCGCGGCCAGCGGCGCCTCGCTGCTGCAGGTGCACCCGCTGGAGGCGAGCGGGCGCGGGCGCTCGCTGCCCGGCGCGGTGCCGGACGCGATGAAGGCCCTACGCGCGCTCGAGGTCGACCGCCTTCGCCGGGCGTTCGGCGAAACACGCGCTTCCAGCTCGACCTGGTCCCCGCAGCGGCCTTCGCCGCGTTCCTGCGCGAGCTCACCGTGGACGACGGTGAGCTGGGCCGGGTCCTCTCGCCGCTCGTCGTAGAGCCGGACGGCTGGTGCGTGCCCCTGCAGACGGCTTTCCGCGGGATTTCGCCCTGGGAAACCTCCGCGAAGACAGGCTTCCGCAGCTAGCGAGATCGTGGGTGGCCGGTCCTGCCCGCGCTGCACGACGTCACCCGCGCGTCGCGGACAGCTCGGTGAGCCGGGCGTGCCCGTCGTCATCAACGGGTACGAACGGCTGAACGGGCCGCTCGCTCCGCCGGTGCTAGCGCTACCCAAGGGAACACCGGCGACGGCGCTACGCTGCTGTGCCGTGCAGCAGACGCGCCTGGACATGGCCCGGATCCGGGCCGCCCGCCGGGTCATCGACCCGGTTTTCCTCGATACTCCGCTGTACCGGTGCGAGGCGCTGGAGCCCGGGCTGGGGTGCGCGGTGAGCATCAAGCTCGAAACGGCGAACCCGGTCCGCAGTTTCAAGGCCCGCGGCACCGAGGTCGTCGCGAGCCTGCTCGCCGGCCATGGCTCGCGAGCGGTGGTGTGCGCCAGCGCGGGCAACCTCGGCCAGGCCCTGGCCTGGTCCGGTCGCGGCCGGGGGCTGGAGGTCACCGTCGTGGCATCCCGCTTTGCGCCGGCGGCCAAGCTTGATCGCATCCGCGCCCTGGACGCCAGGCTGGAGCTGGTGGATGGCGACTTCGAGCTGGCCCGTGAGCGGGCCGCGGCCATCGCTCGGCACGACGGCATCCGGCTGGTCGAAGACAGCCTGGACATCGAGACCTGCGAGGGCGCGGCGACTATCGGCCTGGAGCTGACCGGCACCGCCCCGTCCTTCGACGCCGTCCTGATCGCGCTGGGCGGCGGGGCGATGGCCACCGGCGTGGGTCACGTGGTGAAGGCCCTGGCGCCCGGCGTCGAGGTGATCTGCGTCCAGCCGCTGGGCGCGCCGGCGATGACACGCTCCTGGCGCCAGCGCCGCGTCGTCACCACCGGCCCGACCGACACCATCGCTGACGGCGTCGCCGGCCGGCGTCCCATCCCGGCCGTCCTGGCCGACCTCCTCCTGGTCGCTGACGACGCCGTCCTGGTCCAGGAGGCCTCGATCATCGCCGGCCTGCGGATGCTCCTGGACCACGCTGGCCTGGTCGTCAACCGTCGGCCGCGCTCGGCATCGCGGCGATCCTCGAAGACCGTGACCGCTTCGCCGGCCGGCACGTGGTCACCATCGTGTGCGGCAGCAACGTCGACGCGGACGCCTATCGCCGCTGGGTCGGATCGGCTCCCGCCCACCGGTCGTGACGGGTGCGCCGGCCTCACCGGATCCGGCCGTCACCGCCGGTCGGATCCGGCTTTGCGCACTGCCCCGGCGGCCTGCCGCGCCGCCACCAGAATCGGATCCCATACCGGCGCGAACGGCGGAGCGTACCCGAGGTCCAGGGCGGTCATCTCTTCTACCGTCATCCGGTTCCACAGCGCCACCGCAGCCGTGTCGATCCGCTTGGCCGATCCCTCGTAGCCGACGATCTGCACGCCCAGCAGACGTCCGGTGCCGCGTTCGGCCGTTATCTTGACCGTCATCTGCTGGGTTCCGGGGAAGTAACCGGCCTTCGTGCCGGACTCCACGGTTACGGTCACGTACTCGAATCCGGCGCGGGTGGCGTCAATCTCGCGCAGCCCGGTCCGGGCAATCTCCAGATGGCACACCTTGCTCACCGCCGTGCCGACCACCCCGGGGAACGTGGCGTAGGAGCCGGCCAGATTGTGCCCGATGACCCGGCCCTGCTTGTTGGCGTGGGTGCCGAGCGCCACATGCTGGTACTGGCCCGAGACCAGGTTGAGGACCTCTACGCAGTCGCCGCCGGCCCAGATGTGGTCGTGACCCAGAGCCTGCATCTGCACGTTCGTGCGCAGGCCACCGTGGTCGCCAAGCGGCAGGCCGGCCTCTCGGGCGAGCGAGGTGTTCGGCCGTACCCCGAGGCCGAGGACGACCACGTCGGCCGGGATTGAGCCGTCGGCGGTGAGCACCGAGCGAACCCTGTGATTGCTGTCGGTCTCGAACCCGATGACGGCAGTATCGGTGCGCACATCGATGCCGATGCCCTCCATGACCCGGTGTACCGCCGCTCCCATGTCCGGGTCGAGCGTGGTCATCGGCTGCGCGGCCCGGTCGACGACGGTGACGGCGACCCCGCGCCGCACAAGTGCCTCGGCCATCTCCACGCCGATGTAGCCGCCGCCGACCACCACGGCCTGCTGCGGCTGCGCGCGGTCCAGATCCGCCAGGAGCGCGGCGCCGTCATCGAGAGTCTGCACCCCGAACACGCCGGCGGCGTCCACGCCGGGGAGTGACGGCCGCACCGGGACCGCGCCGGTCGCGATGACCAAGGAGTCGAAGCCTTCCCTGAACGACCGCCCTGCGGCCAGGTCATGAGCGAGCACCCAGCCGCCGGCCAGGTCGATCTTCTCGACCTCGGTTCGCATCCGCAGGTCGATGCCGTTGCGCCGGTGTTCGTCCGGTGACCGGGCGACCAGACGCTCCGGCCCGTCGACGTCGCCCGCGACCCAGTACGGGATCCCGCAGGCCGAGTACGAGCTGTACGCTCCGCGCTCGAACGCCACGATCTCGACCGCGTCGCCTGCGATCCGCTTGGCCTGCGAGGCCGCGCTCATCCCGGCCGCGTCCGCCCCGATGACAATGATCCGTTCGGTCATGAGATCAGTACACCCCACTGCCCTGTTCCGCTGGTCCCTAGGGTCAGGAGCCCGTGT
>CAWGJL010000020.1:0-23522 GCA_963822765.1 uncultured Actinomycetes bacterium
CGCGTAGTCAGCCGGGGCGTTCGGCGATGGCCTTGATCCGCTCCAGGGTGGCGCGCATCCCGTTGAGGTTGGTCCGCAGCCGGAAGGGCCCGGCCACGAGCCAGTACAGGACGTTCGGCGGGGTGCGCGGCAGCTGGAACGACTCCGTTACGTCGGTGCCGGTCCCGTCCGGCCCGGGGGCCAGCCGGTACCGCCAGGTGTTGACCGTCATCCCGCCCGGCCCGTTCACCGCGAAGGCGAACTCGCGCTCCGGGTCGGCGGCCAGCACCGTGCACGTCGTCCAGTAGACCGGGCCCACCCCGTTGCGCCGCACGTGACCGCGGAACCGCGCTCCGGTCCGCGGCCCGTCCGACCCGTCCAGCCACTCCGCCTCGAACGTCTCGGGGCTGAACTCCCCGATCCGGGTGACGTCGCTGACCAGCGCCCAGACCCGCTCGGCCGGCGCATCGATATGAACGGTCACAGACCCCTGCATGTAACGAGCATAGGAAAAGGAGCCCGCCTCGGTACCCGTCTACGACTGACCGCGGTCGGCGGCAGCCGCGCCGTCCTGGTCATTGTCGGCCTGGTCATTGTCGGCCTGGCCGTGGCGTTCGGCCTGGCCGCGGCGGGCCTGCTGGTCCCGGCCATGGCCCGCGCCGCGGTGCTGATCGCGGCCGTCGCCGCCGCCTTCGTCTGGGTCGCGGGGGAGCACTTCGGCAGCGTGTTCAGCGGCTCGGCCACCGACCCGAACTCCGGCCCGCTGCTGCTCCTGATCGCGGCCGCGTTCTGGCCGCGCCGCCAGCGGTAACGTTCCCGGAACGTTCCGGGCGTACTGTCGGCGGTATGAGGGAGGGGAACCCGGCGCCGGCTCCGGCCGTGCTCGGCAGGCCAGCGCGCCGTTTCCGGCTGGCCTCGCCCGCCACCGCGCTGGTGCTCGCCGGTCTCACGGTGGCCCTGTTCGCCGCGCAGTGGCCGTTCGCCAGCCTGGCTCACCTGAGCGTGACCTCCAGCACCGGCGGCGCGGACTGGTGGACGTTCTTCCCGTTCGGGGTGGTGGGCTTTTTCGTCGCCTGGCGCAAACCGGGCAATCCGCTCGGCTGGTGCCTGCTCGGGATCAGCGTCGCCGCGGTGCTCAGCGATGACGGAAGCCTGTACGCGATCGCCGCCTACCGGATCCGCCACGGCACGCTGCCGCTGGGGTGGGTGGCCATGCTCGCCCAGCCCGGCTGGGCCATCGTCATCGTCCTGATCGGGCTGGCCGTCCTGATCTTCCCCGACGGCGCGCTGCCGTCGCCGCGGCTGCGTGCGGTGCTGTGGCTGTACCTGGCCATCGGCCTCACCTGGATGGGCAGCGCCTACGTCCTTACCGTCGACGCCATCGTCCGCCACGACATCCGGGTCGATTCCGGCGGCAACCTGCGGGCCCTGGACAACGGCCCGGCCTCGCCCGGCTGGTGGAACGCCCTGCAGACCGTGCTGACCGTGACGGTGGCGCTCAGCCTGCTGCTGTCGCTGGCCGGGCAGGTGGTCAGCTACCGGCGCTCGTCCGGTGAGCGCCGCCAGCAGCTGAAGTGGCTGCTGGGCGGCTTGGCCGCCGTCCCGGTCGGCCTGGTCCTCGCGATCGCGCTCGGGCATGCGCCCGGCTTCTGGCGGGTGGTCGGTAACGCCGTGGGCCTGGCCGTCTTCCTCGCGGTGCCGGTGAGCATGGGCGTGGCCATCTTGAAGTACCGCCTGTACGACATCGACCGGGTGCTGAGCCGGACCCTGGCCTACGCCATCGTCACCGGCCTGCTGATCGGCGTGTACGCCGGGCTGGTCCTGCTCGCCCAGCAAGTCTTCCGGTTCAGCTCACCGGTGGCGGTGGCCGCCTCCACGCTGGCCGCGGCCGCGCTGTTCAACCCGGTGCGGCGCCGGGTCCAGCACGCCGTCGACCGCCGGTTCAACCGGGCCCGCTACGACGCCGACCAGACCGTGACCGACTTCGCGGCCCGGTTGCAGGACGCGGTGGACCTGGACGCGGTCCGCGACGACCTGGCCGGCGTCGTGCAGGCCGTCCTGGAGCCGGCCCACCTCGCCCTATGGACCGCGCCACGCGAGTAAGCGGTCACCCCAGCCGCCCCATCCACGAACCGCACCCACCCCCGTATCCATCCCCCGGCACCGTCCCGCCGTGTATACCCACTCTCGCTATACCGTCTTGCGGTATAGCGGATAGCGTTGTAGTGTGAAGCGGTACTTGATCCGGACGCGGTTACGGGGAGAACGACATGGGAGACACGCTGGATCGCTGGGCCGATCCGCCGCTGCTGGTGCTGGCCAGCCTGGCCGACGAGCCCAAGCACGGCTACGCCATCACCCAGGACGTGGCGCAGACCATGGGGGTGCGGCTCAGCGCCGGCACGCTCTACGCGGTGATCGCCCGGCTGGAAGCCCGCGGGTTCATCGAGCCGCTGCCAGCGGAGGACCGGCGTCGGCCGTACCGCATCACCGGGGCCGGAGCCAGGGAACTGGCCCGGCAGTCCGAGCGGATGAGCCGGGTCGCCTCCCTGGCCACCGAACGGCTCCACGCCAGCCTAGGCTGGGCCGGCGCATGAGCACCCCCGGCAAGCGCACCCCCGGCATGCGCAACTCAGGCACGCGCACCCCCGGCAAGCGCAAGGCCCGGGCGGCCCGCCTGGCGCTCGCCCTCTACCCGCCATCCTGGCGGGCCCGCTACGCCGACGAGGTGCACGCGCTGCTCCAGGAAGGCGGCGGCCTGCGCGACGTGGCCAGCCTGGCCTGGCGCGCGCTGCCCGCCTGGATCTGGCCGCCCGCCCACCTGCACGACCGGCCCGCCCGGATGCGGGCCAGCCTGTCCACCGGGCTGCTGGCCTGGTCCTTCCTGACCGGCCTCGGGTTGGTATTCGCCCAGCTCACGCAGTTCCAGGGCTTCCGCCTGGCGGCCCATCCCATCATCGGCGTGTGCTACCTGGTCTTCGACGCGGCGCTGGCCCTTTCCATAGCGGCCGCCGGGCTCGGCGGGCTTCCGCTGTGGCTGCTCATGCTCCGCCGGGCCCATCGCGAGCACCGCCGGCGCGACGTAGCCGCCCTGCTGCTCCCGCTCATCGCCCCGGCCGCGTTCCTGGGCGGCCTGAGCGTCACGGTCCGGCTGGTCGGCGGGGCCGACGGTGTCAGCCCCTGGTGGTTCCTGGTGCTGACCCTGGCCGGCTTCACCGCGGCCACCGCCGCCGCGGCCGGGCCCGGCCTGGCCATACGCCGGCTCCAGCCGCGCGGCCCGGCCCTGCGTCTGGCCGCGACCGCGGGCGGCGTCGCGGCCGCGGCCGGCGTGGTGGCCGCGGCGGCCATCATCGCCGCGGTCACCGGGCTGGTCCTGTGGGCGCCCGGTTTCGCTGGCTACCATCACGCCGCCATCCCCGGCCTCTACCTGGCCCTGGTCGTGGCGGCCGCGGCGGTCACCGCGGTCAGCGCGGCCCGCGGCGCCCGCGCCGCGCTCCCCGACCCCAATGCCGAGAAGCAAGCGCCCCCGCATCAAGCTGTTTCATGATCGTGGCCAGTTCGTGCCAAATATGGCCCAATTCTGGCCACGATCATGATTGCCGCCCGAAATGGCCCAATGTGAAGTCCGGCCACAAACCCGGCCACGGGCACGCGTGGACCTCCGGCATACTTCCGGGGGTGACCCCGACCATCTCCGAGGCCGCGGTTCGCGCTGCCGTCACCGTCGCCGCCCGGTTCACGGTCAACAGCACCGAGCCCGTGGTGCTGGCCGACGGCGCGAACATCGTCGTGCACCTGCGGCCCGCCCCGGTGGTAGCCAAGGTCGCCGCGAGCACCCCCGAGGTCCGGCCCCGGGTCCAGGACTGGCTCCAGCGCGAACTCGACGTCAGCGCGTTCCTGGCCGCCGAGGGCGCTCCGGTCGTTCCGGCCAGCCCGGAGCTGCCCGCCACCGTCCAGCACGGCGACGGCCACGTGATGTCCTTCTGGCGCTACCTGCCGCCCACCGGCTCGTCGCGCGAGCGCCCGGACGAGCAGACCATCGGCCCGATGCTCCGGGACCTGCACGCCGTCTTGCGGCGCTACCCCCGGGCCCTCCCGGAGCTGGCCGCGCTGCAGGACATCCCCGCCTTCCTGGCCCGCCCGCAGACCCAGGTCAACGACCAGGGCAAGGCCGCCCTGGCCGCCGCTTACCAAAGGCTGACCAAGCAGCTAAAGCAGCTCAACAAGACAGAGGCGTGGCAAGCGCTGCACGGCGACGCCGGCGCCGGCAACCTCATGGCCACCGACCGGGGCTGGCTCTGGCACGACTTCGAAGACACCTGCTCCGGGCCGCTGGCCTGGGACCTGGCCGCGTCCACCGCAAGCCAGTACCAGGACGGCCCACGCGTCCTGGCCGCCTACGGCTACCCGGTAGACCCCCAAGAGCTGGCCGTCTGCGAGCAGTTGCGGCGGCTGCACCTAACCGTCTGGTACAGCCTGTACGCCGAGCGCCTGCCCGAGCTCGCCCCGCGGGCCGCCGAGCTGCTGGCCAGCTGGCCCGCCAGCTGAAACCGCTGGCCGGCCAGCTGCGGAACCGGTCCGGCGGGCGAGCCGCGGCCTCTACCTGCCGACGATCGCCATCACCGGCCTGGCTGCCTGGCTGAGCTGGCGCGGCTGGAGCGCACTGGCCCAGACCACGCGACCAGCTGAACTGAACGTGAACTGAACGGCCGTCAGGTACGTGATCCCCATGGGAGACCACGAGCACGGTGAAGAGGAGAATTCGAATGCGGAAGATACTGGGTGCCGCCGGACTGGCTGCTGTTGCCCTGGCGCTGTCGGCGTGCGCGAGCTCGGCCAGCTCGTCGTCAAGCACCCCGGCCACGACCGCCCCGGCTGCCGGGGGCAGCAGCGCGGCGGCGTCGAGCGGCGGCGGCACCACAGTGAACATGACCACCATCAACGGCACCGCGGTGCTGACCAACTCCAGCGGCAAGACGCTGTACTGGTTCGCGCCGGACACCTCGACTACCTCCAATTGCTCGGGGTCGTGCGCGACCTACTGGCCGCCGGTGACCGGCCCGGTGACCGCCGGGTCCGGCGTGACCGGCACGCTGAGCACCATCACCCGTCCCGACGGCACGATGCAGGCCACCTACGACGGGCACCCGCTGTACACCTACGTCGGTGACACGGCGGCCGGGCAGGCCAAGGGCAACGGGCTGAACCTCTCGGGCGGCCTGTGGTACGAGATGACGGTCTCCGGCGCAAAGCCCGCCGCCAGCACCACCGCCGGCAGCACCAGTGGCGGCGGCGGAGGCTACGGCTACTAAGCGCGGCTACCGAGCGTGGTCTCGGCCTGCGAGCGTAGCGAGCAGGCCCGCCAGCTCGGCCGGGCGGGAGAACATCGGCCAGTGCCCGGTCGGCAGGTGGTGCAGCTCGATCCCGGTCATCTCGGCGAAGACCGGATTGCCGCTTTCCGCCAGCGCCCGGCCCTGTTCCGGCGTGAACGTGGTCGCGATCACGCACGCCGGGACGGCCGGGCGCGGGTCGGGACGCTTGAGCGGCTGAGTGACCGTGCCGAACGGCTGCGGCGTTCCGCGCTCACGCAACGTGCGAAGCTGCTCGCCGGTCAGCCCGGCCAGGTTCACCGGATCGGCGGCCGCGTCGAACGCCGGGACGGGGAGCAGCCAGCCGGCCACCTGGTCGCGCAGCGACTGCTGGGCCTGCGGAGCGTGGAAGTCGATGGACGCCATCCCGCTCGGCATCGGCCCGGTGTCGACGTACACGACCCGCGCCACCCGGTCCCCGAGCAGGTCGGCGGCGCCGGTCACCGCCATGTTCGCCCCGCTGTGCCCGACCAGGACCACATCGCGGAGCGAGGCGGTCTGGATCAGCCCGGTCAGGTCGGCGATGTGCGTGTCCACGTTCACCCCCGGCTCGGCCTGGCTGGCCCGCTCGGCCAGGCCGGTCAGCGTGACCGGGTAAACGTCGTGGCCCGCGGCCCGCAGCCGCGGCGTGACCTCCGCCCAGGCCCAGGCGCCGAGCCAGAAGCCTGGAACGAGAACGATTGTGCCCATGAGCAGCACGCTACGGTCAATACCGGACAGAACCGGTCCGGATTAACGAGGTGACCTGTGTCACATCCGACCACCCGGGTGCTGGCCATGCTGGAACTGCTCCAGGCCCGCCGCCAGCTGTCCGCCTCGGAGCTGGCCGCCGGGCTCGGCGTGGACCAGCGGACCGTCCGCCGCTACGCCCTGCGCCTGGCTGACCTCGGGATCCCGGTCACCGCCGAGCGCGGGCGCTACGGCGGGTACCGGCTGCTGCCCGGGTACCGCCTGCCACCCCTGATGCTCACCGACGACGAGGCCGCCGCGGTGGTGATCGGGCTGATGGCCGCCGAACGCCTCGGCCAGCCCGTGGCCGGCATCACCACCGCGCTGGCCAAGATCCAGCGCGTCCTGCCCGCCGCGCTGAGCGAACGGGTGGGCGCGCTGCGCCAGACGCTCGGCTTCACCCAGCACCAGCGCAAGCCCGCCGTCGCGGCCGACACCGGCGTCGTGCTGACCCTCGCGACCGCGGCCAGCCAGCACCAGCGGGTCCGGCTGCGGTACCGGTCCCACGCCGACCAGGACAGCGAGCGCGATCTGGACCCGTACGGCCTGGTGCTGCATTCCGGCCGCTGGTACGTCACCGGGCGCGATGGCAAGAGCGGTGAGCTCCGGACGTTCCGCGTCGACCGGGTCAGCGAGGCGCTGCTGTCCGGCGTCACCTTCGACCCGCCCGCGGACTTCGACCCGGTGCAGCACGTGACGCGGTCGCTGGCCGCCGTGCCCTACGCCCACGAGATCGAGGTCGTGCTGGCCACGACGCTGGAAAACGCGCAGCGCCGCATCCCGCCGACCGTGGCCACGCTCGCCGAGACCGAAGGCGGGGTCCTGCTCACCGGGCGCGCCGAGCACCTGCCCGGGCTCGCGGCCATGCTGGCCGGGCTCGGCTGGCCGTTCACCGTCCGCCGCCCCGCCGCCCTGGTCACCGAAGTCCGCGCCCTGTCCGACCGCCTGCGCGCCTGGAGCGAAAGCTAGCCGGCGTTCAGCGGGCCGACATGGTGATGAAGTCGCGGGCCCACCCGGGTTCGAAGAAGGTCCCCGGGCCCTGTGCTGTCCCGGCCAGCAGCTTGCGGCCGTTGGCCGCGGTGGCCCGGCCGCCCGCGGGGGGATCGTAGGTCACGAACACGGGCCATTCGGGGTTGATGTCGAGCTCCATGGCGCGCACGGCCCCGGCGCGGACCAGGAGCTGAGCCAGCTGCAGCGGGTCCAGGGCCGGGCCGGCGACGTAGACCAGGGCCGCGTCTGCTGTGATGCCCAGGCCCGAACGCCACTGGTGCTCGATCCCCGGCACCGTGGGCCCGCAGGAGGCCGCGCCGCATGTCGACCCCCAGGCCTGCCACCTCGCGCTCGCCGCCCGCGGCGTCGGGCGCCCGCCGGCCACCAGCGGCAGCAGATTCTGGCGCACGCTCACCACCTGCGGGGTCATCGTCACGTCGCGGCCCCAGACGCCGATGCCGACGCTACCGTCGGCGTAGATCACCAGCGAGGCCGCCCCGGCCCGCAGCGGGTCGACCATGCGGCCCTCGGTGTAGTACCCGCCGCGCGCCTGGTTCATCTTGAACCCGCCGTTGAACGCGGCTACCAGCGTCGCGGCCTGGGCGGGCCGGATGGGCGCGGTGTACCGGTACGGGCCGCCCCCGGGGCTCACCGACCCGGAGTACAGCCGGGCCGCCAGCAGGCCGGCGTCCAGCCACGCGATCCCGGCCGGCTGCGTGCCGCCCGGCGGGATGAGGGTGGTCTCGTAGACCGCACGCACGCTCTGCCCGTTTTCGGTGACCGGGCGGCCGGCTGGCCGCCACACGCCCTGCCCGGCCGCGACCGGGCCGAACGGCACCAGGTCGGCCGGGGCGGGCAGCGCCGAGGGAGAGGAGGGCGAGGGGGAGCGGGGCGAGGGGGAGCGGGGCGAGGGGGAGCGGGGCGACGGGGACCCGGGCGGGCTGACCGGAACGCTGGCGTGAGCCGGGCCGGACCCGGACGGCGCGGCGGCGGCGCTGCACGAGGCCACGGTCAGGCTCGTGACCGCCAGTGACAGCAGGCGCCGCCCGCGCATCCCCATGGATGAAAGGATGCTGCGCGAGGATGACAGGATCGTGAAGAGCAGGCGGTCACACGTGGCCGAACGCGACGTTGCCGTAGCCGCCCGGGTCCCGGCTGGCGAAGAACTGGCTGATGGCCAGGGTGAGCTCGGTCGCGTCCAGCACCCCGTTGCGGTCCTGGTCCAGCCGGCCGAAGGCCCGCTCGGCCTGGTCGGCCCGGGCCCCGTAGACCTCGGCCAGCCGGGTGTACTCGCCGGGGTCGAGCACCCCGTTGCCGTCCGCGTCCGCCACCCCAAGCAGCGCGCGGGCGGTCGCGCCGATCGCGGCGTCGAAGTCCGGGCGGCCCGCGAGACCGGGACCCACCCCGGCGACGAACTCCTCGCGGCTGATCGCCCCGTCCCGGTTGGCGTCCAGCTGCGACAGCATGGTGTCGAACAGGGTGCCCAGGGCCGTGGCCACCGCGCGTCCGGCCGCGGAATCGGCGGCGTGGCCGAAGGCCTGGCACAGCCGCTGGATCAGCAGCCGGCAGTCGTCGCGCTGCCAGACCCCGTTCCCGTCGGTGTCGACCACGGCGAAGCGGCGCTCGAGCATCGTCCGGGCCAGCCGGCCATGCGGGCGCCGGCCGTCGACCAGCCCGGCGCCGGCCGTGGCCAGCAGCACCCCGGCGACCACCACGACCGACAGCCAGGCCGGGATGTCCGCCGCCCAGCCCACCCCGGAGTCGTGCAGCGCGCGCAGCACCAGCTTCACCCCGATGAAGGCGCAGATCAGGCCCAGGCCGGCGTTCAGGTAGACGATCCGGCCCAGCACCCCGGCCAGCAGCGCGTACAGCTGGCGCAGCCCCATCAGGGCGAACACGTTGCACGCCACGACCAGGAGCGCGTTGGTCGTGATGCCGAAGATGGCCGGGATCGAGTCGAACGCGAACAGCAGGTCGGCCAGCCCGATCGCCGTGACCAGCAGGAGCAGCGGCGCGGCCCCCGGCCGCCCCGCTTGCTGCCGGAGCCACCCGGCCAGCCGGGCATGCCGCTCCAGCTCACCGTCCGGGGCGTCCCCTGACCCCCTGATCAGGCCGATCGCGGTCCACACCAGGATCGCGCCGAGCGGGTAGAACAGCCACCCGAAATGATTCAGCGCGGCCACCCCGGCCACGATCAGGCCCGACCGCATGACCAGCGCCAGCCCGATGCCGAGCAGCAGGATCCGGGGCCGCCGGGCGGCCGGGACCGCGAACCAGGCCATGATCACCGAGAACACGAACAGGTTGTCCAGGCTCAGGCTGTACTCGGTGAGGTACCCGGTATAGAACTGGCCCGCCGTCACCCAGCCCGCCGTGACCCCCAGGACCAGCCCGAACGCCACGGCCAGCGACACGTAGACCGCGATCCAGCCGATCGCCCGGCGGGTGGTGAACGAGCCCCGGCCCAGCACCACCTCGGCCGCGATCGCCACGGCCAGCGCTGCCGCCGCCACGACCCAGACCCAGGGTGCCACCATGATCCGCAGCTTATCGGGCCGAGATGAAGTCCCTGATCAGCACGGCCAGCCGGGCGGGCTGGTCCAGCGGGATGAGCGTGTAGCTGTCCGCCACCTCGACCAGCCGTGCCTCCGGCAGCAAAGCGGCCAGCCGGGCGCCGTGCTCGCGCGGCATCACCCGGTCCTCGCTGGCCCAGACCACCAGCACCGGGTGCTTGAACTCAGGCAGCCGCTCGGCCGCCCCGGCCAGCAGGCCGCCCCGAGCCGAGACCGCCGCCGCCCGCAGCACGCGCACCGTGTCGCGCCGGATCCCGGCCTGGGTCAGCACCGGCCGCATCCACCGCGTAACCACCGCGTCCCCGCGCTTGGTCAGCCAGCCGAACGCGATCGGCAACCGCCGCACCGCCCGGAACCGCATCTGCTGCATGAACAGCCCGAACACCCCCGGCGACAGCCGCCCGGAAGCCACCAGAGTCTTGCCGGTCAGGCCGGGCGGGAAGTTGTCGAACGCGTCGCACGAGACGAGCACCGCCCGGCTCACCCGCGCCGCGTTCTCGGCCATGAGCAGCTGGACCAGCGCCCCGCCAGTGTCGTTGCCGGCCAGGGTCACGTCGGTCAGGTCCAGCCGGTCCATGAACTCCGCGACCAGCCGGGCGATCCCGGGCAGCGACAGGTCGGCGTCCGGGTGCATCGGGTGCCGGTGCGCCCCGAGCGGCAGCGTCGGCGCCACGCACCGATGGCCGGCAGACAGCTCCGCGATCACCCCGTCCCACAGCGAGGCGTCCATCATCAGCCCGTGCAGCAGCACCAGCACCGGCCCGTCGCCGCCGGTGTCGGTGTCGGTGTACTCAATCGTCCCCGACGAGAGCTCGATCGCGGTCACATCCGTACCGGGTCAGCCGCGAGCACGTGCCGGTTGAGGAAGGACAGCTCGGCCGCCACGGCCTGCTCGTGCGCGCCCAGGAACGGCGCGTAGTGCCCGCCCGGGAGCCGGACCAGCTCGGCCCGGGGCGCCCGTTCCGCGGCCTGGATCGCGGGCCCGGCCAGCGCGGACCGGTCCTGGTCGCACACCACGACCAGCAGCGGGCACCGCGCCCGCGCGGCCTGCCGGCCGGGCCGGCCGGCCGTCAGCCGCAGCGCCGAACGCGCCGCCACCTCCTGCCGCCAGTCCGGATACCGTCCGCCCGGATTGAGCGCGGGGCCGCTGTCGGCGACATCGGGCGTGGTGAGCACCGCGACCGTCCCCGGCGTCCCGCCCAGCGGCACGAGCCGCGGCGGCCGCCCGGCCAGCCCGCCAAGCGCGTCGAACAGGGCCCGGCCGGTGAACCGCAGCATGGCCAGCGGCTTCTGGTAGCGCGCCGCGTTGCGGGCGGCGGCCGGGTTGTCGGCGTTCGGCGTCTGGGCGATCGCCGCGGCCAGCCGCGTGTCGCGCGCCGCGAGGTCGAAGACGTACCCTCCCGAGGCCGAGAAGGCCCAGATCACCAGCCGGCCCCGGTCGACGCCCGGCAGCGTAGCGGCGAACCCAATCGCCGCAGACCAGTCGGCGAGCTGCTCCCTAACCCGCACCACCTGGCGCGGCTGCCCGCCGCTCTCGCCCAGGTGCCGGTAGTCGAAGGCCAGGACCGAGAACCCGGCCTCATGGAATCGTTTCGCGAACAGGTCGGTGCCCGGCTCCTTGGTCACCGCGAACCCGCCCGCCATGATCACGCAGCCCCCGTTGGTGCCCGGATAATGCCAGGCCGCGCACTGCGTGCCCGCTACCTCGAAATGAACCTTCGAACGTTCCCCGTAGTCACCCATACGAAAAGTGAACCATGCGGTTCGCAAACTGTCCAGATCATTTAG
Source organism: uncultured Actinomycetes bacterium (assembly GCA_963822765.1). Taxonomy (GTDB): domain Bacteria; phylum Actinomycetota; class Actinomycetes; order Streptosporangiales; family Streptosporangiaceae; genus Palsa-504. The sequence continues at coordinate 11,429 of CAWGJL010000020.1, forward strand.
GCGCCGGCCGCCTCCTCCCGGTCAAGCGCACGCGCCAAGGCCTCGAACCCCGCCTCCGCCCCGTCGCTGTTCCCGCTGGTCAGGCGGTCGATGAGGAACCCCCGCAGGGCGGCTAGGACCAGCTCGGAGACCTCCAGCTTGCGCTGCTCGGGCCAGTCCGGCGGGCAGATACCCAGCAGGGACGGCATGTACTGCTGGGAGGCGCCCAGGCCGAGCCCGGCGTAGCGCTCGGTGTCGTACATCATCAGCCCGATGGCCTGGTCCAGCACCCGCGACTCCTCGCCCACCAGCGCCGGCCACACCGCGCGCACCCGCGCGGCCAGCGTCTGCGGCTGGGCCGCGGCCACCGAAGCCAGCGAGTTGGCGATGCGCCGCTCGCGCAGCTGCCAGATGGCCTGCTGGAGCAGGTCCTCGGGCCCGTCGAAGTAGTAGAGCAGCACCTTGTGCGTGGTCCCGGCCGCCCGTGCGGCACGCCGCAGCGAGAAGTCCACCAGGCCGTTGACCGCGAGGTCGTCGACCACCCGGTCCAGCAGGTCCCGGCGCCGCGCCTCCCCGCGCGGCGTCCCCGCCGACCGCCGGTACCCGGCCCGCCGCGGCGAGCCCTCATCCACCGCCGCCACGCTCACCCTCCTCACCCCGCCCGACCCCTTCTGCCACCGAACGCTACCCGCCGCCGCCCCAGCCAATGCCGTCGTTGTGGCAATGGTGCGGCTCTTTGGCAGTGAGGCTAAGGTCCAGGTCCAGGCGGGGCCGCACGGCAGCAGGCTTAACCGGGACGATGGCCCGCTGTCCCGGTCCTAACCCAATGCCAGGAACTTAAGAGAGCACCCTCGGCTCGGGGTTGATCCATGATTGATCGTGGGTCAAAGTGGGCAGTATTTGCCCAAAACGACCCACGATCATGATTGCCGCTCGAAATGTCTCGATGTGAAGTTAGGGCATAACGGGATATAACGGACTTGCGTCGCGCAGCGGATGCCGTATCACAGCCGGCCGCGATTCGCGCCGCCAGCCAGCGCCGCTCCCGCCTGCAGCAAGCGCCCTGACCAGCGGCAAAGCCGGAAGACCCGGCACCCCGAGCCTCCTTAAGTTCCTGGCATTGGGTCCTAACCGGTACGCAGGGCCATTGTCCCGGTTAGCTAAGGGCCCGGCCCCAACCCGCCGCCCCCGCCCCGCGCAACCCCTTTGCGCAGCCAGCGCCGCCGTCATTACCCTGCGATCGTGGCCAAGTCCCGGACCCAGCGGTACGTGGTAGTCGTGTTCGACGGGGTGTCGCTGGGAATCATGTCGTTCGCGTTCGGCGTGTTCGACCTGGCCGCGTACTACGGCATGCTGCCCGATATTGAAATAAAGATCGTCTCCGGCGAGGACAACCACGCCGCGCTGACCGGCGGCGGCCTGACCTGCCCGGTCCCGTATGACCCGGACGCGATCCGGGCCGCGGACCTGGTCATCATCCCCAACTGGCGAGATCCGGCCGAACCCCCGCCCTCCGCGCTCCTCGAAGCGATCCGTGCCGCCCACGCCAACGGCGCCCGGGTGGCGGGGCTGTGCTCGGGAGCGTTCGTGCTGGCCGCCGCCGGGTTGCTCGACGACCGCCCGGCCACCACTCACTGGGCGCTGGCCGGCCCGATGGCCCAGATGTATCCCAAGGTCAAGGTTCAGCCCGGGCTGTTGTTCATCGACGACGGCGACGTGCTGACCGCCGGCGGCGGCGCCGCCGGGATGGACCTCGGCCTGCACCTGCTGCGCGCCCACTGCGGCGCCGAGGTAGCCAGCCGGCTGGCCCGGTACATGGTGGTGCCGCCGCACCGCTCCGGCGGGCAGGCCCAGTACATCGAGTCCCCGGTCCTCGAGCTCGACCAGGCCGATCCGGTCGGCGAGACCCTGACCTGGGCGCTCGGCCGCCTGGATCAGGTCCTGCCGGTGCAGGCCCTGGCCCGCCGGGCGCAGCTGAGCAGGCGTACCTTCGACCGGCGGTTCCGCGAGATCACCGGCACCGCGCCGCTGACCTGGCTGACCCACCAGCGAGTGCTGCGCGCCCAGCAACTGCTGGAGTCCACCCGGCTGCCGGTGGAGGAGGTGGCTCGCCGCTGCGGCTTCTCCTGCGCCGCCGCGCTGCGTCCGCACTTCCGCCGGTTCACCGGCGCCACCCCCGCCGCCTACCGCACCACGTTCGGCGAACCGGCCGCAACCGAACCGGCCGCAACCGAACCGGCCGCAACCGAACCGGCCGCAACCGAACCGGCCGCAGCCGGCCCGGAAGCCATGTCCTGAAATCGCCGCCGATTGGCCAGATCACCCCTGTCGGCCGGCCGCCCCGATCGCGATGATCAAGGGGACCAAAGCGCCGAAACGGGGGTTTCGCCATGAGCGGCATGAGTGCCATGAGCGGCATAACCGAGGACATCCGTCCCTTCACCGTCGCCGTCAGCCAGGTAAGCGTTGACGACCTGCAGCAGCGCCTGGACCGGACGCGCTGGACCAGCGACATCCCCGGTTCTGGCGCGGACTACGGGACCAGCCTCCAGCTCATGAGGCGCCTGGTCGAATACTGGCGCGACGGCTACGACTGGCGCGCGTTCGAGGCCAGGCTCAACGAATACCCCCAGTTCCTGACCAACATCGACGGTCAGGACATCCACTTCCTGCACGTCAGGTCGCCGGAGCCGGACGCGCTGCCGCTGATCCTGACCCACGGCTGGCCCGGCTCGGTCGCCGAGTACCTGGACGTCATCGGCCCGCTGACCGACCCCCGCGCGCACGGCCGCGACCCGGCGATCGCCTTCGACCTGGTCATCCCGTCGCTGCCCGGCTTCGCGTTCTCGGCTCCGCTCACCACCACCGGCTGGGGTGCCCGCCGCACCGCCGCCGCCTGGGTCCAGCTCATGCGCCGCCTGAACTATCAAGAAAAGTACGGCGCGGCCGGCAACGACGCGGGCTCGATGATCTCCCCGGAGGTCGGCCGCCTCGACCCCGGCCACGTGACCGGCGTCCACGTAACCCAGGTCTTCTCGTTCCCGTCCGGCGACCCCGATGAATTCCAGAACCTCGACCAGGCCGACCAAGCCGCCCTGGCCAAACTCCAGTGGTTCATGAACCACAAGATCTCGTTCAACCAGCTCCACTCCCAGCAGCCGCAGACCATCGCGCACGCGCTGGCCGACTCCCCGGCCGGCCTGCTCGGCTGGAACGTGCAGCTCATGGCCGAGGACGCGATGGGGGAGCGGAGCCTGGACGACGACTTCATCCTGGACAACGTGGCCCTGTACTGGCTCACCAACACCGGCGGTGAGTCCATCCGCTTCTACTACGAGGACGCCCACGCCCCGCGCGCCACCGAGCCCACCACGGTCCCCCTGGGACTCGCGGGATTCAAAGGCGACTTCTCCGGCGTCCGCCGGTTCGCCGAACGCGACCACAAGAACATCACCCAGTGGAACCAGTATCAACAGCCCGGCGGCCACTACGCCGCCCACCAAGAACCCGAGGTCCTGGCCGACGACATCCGCAACTTCTACGCCGGGCTAGCGTAAAGGCTAAGGACCCAGCGAGCGGACCAGCTCCAGCGCCCGGCCCAGCGTCGCCAGCCGCTCGTCGAGCGTCTCACCCGCCGGATACAGCCGCACGGTATCGACCCCCGCGTCGCGCCAGACCCGCAGCCGCTCCCGCACCATGTCCTCGGTCCCGATCAGCGTGGTGGCCAGCACCATCTCGTCGGTGACCAGCCCCGCCGCGCCGTCCCGGTCCCCGGCCTGCCACCGCTCCCGGACCGCCGCCGCCGCCTCCGCCCACCCCTGCCGGCTGTAGGCGTCGTTGTAGAAGTTGGTGCTCGCCGACCCCATCCCGCCCAGGCTGAACGCCAGCCCCCGCTTCCGCGAAGCCACCATCGCCCCCAACGTCTCTTCGGAGTCGCAGAACGCCACCTCCGCCCCCTGGCACACATCCAGCGAGGCCCGCGACCGCCCCGCCGCGGCCAGCCCCTCGTCCAGGTACCGGAAGTACGCCGCGGCGGCCTCCGGCACGAAGCTCGTCCCCAGCCACCCGTCCGCGATCTCCCCGGTCAGCCGCAGCATGGCCGGCCCCAGCGTGGCCAGGTAAACGGGGATCGGATACGAAGCCCGCATCGACAGCCGCATCGGCCGGCCCTGCCCGCCCGGCAGCGGGATGGTGAACTCCTGCCCGGCGAACGAGACCGGGTCACCAGAAGCCGCCCGCCGCACGATCTCGACCGTCTCCCGCATCCGCGTCAGCGGGCGGCCGAACGCCACGCCGTGCAGCCCCTCGATCACCTGAGGCCCCGAGGCCCCCAGACCAAGCAGGAACCGCCCGCCGGAGATGTTGGACAAGGTGATCGCGGCCCGGGCGATGGCCATCGGCGTCCGCGTGCCGAGCTGGATGATCCCCGATCCCAATAGCAGCCGCGAGGTCCGCGCGGCCAGGTACCCCAGCGCCGACGGCGCCTCGGAACCCCACGCCTCGGCCACCCAGCAGATGTCCAGCCCCAGCTTCTCCGCCTCGCGGACGAACTCCACCGTCTGCGCCCAGTCGCCGCCCGAAGCCTCGACCGTGGTCGCGGTGCGCACTACTGTTCGGCCAGCCGCTTGACCGCCGCCAGCGTCGCCCCCATGTTGGCCTCGAACTCCCGCAGCCGCACGAAGACGATCTTCTGTTCCTTGTCCGGCATCCGCTCGATCGCCACCGACAACCCCGAACGCCCCGGCCCCACCTGCACCCACTGCCTCAGCAGCGTCCCGCCCTCATGCGGTTCCAGGCTGAACCGCCAGACCGCGGCCGGGAACGATGGATCCCCGACCGCCCAGGCGAACTCCCGCGGCGGGTCGTACGCCACGATCACGGACTCCGTGGACCACTCACCGAACGCCTCATGCCGATTGCGCCCCTTGAACCGCGCCCCCAGCCCCGGCCCGCCGCACCCGTCCAGCCACTCCACGGCCTGCAGTTCCGGGCTGGCCCCCGGCATCGTCTCGATATCCGACACGATCGCCCACACCCGCTCCGGCGGCGCGTCGATCTCGATCGGCACCTCGACCGTCGGCCTGTCCGCATACCGCGCACCCGTCCACTCCACCGCCCCACCGTCCCGAAGTTTCCCTCCCTAGTCAAGCAATCGAACTGGTATTTCTAATATAGGTGACATCAAGCTAAATGTACGTTATAATGTTCCCATCGCCTCCTCCTTTATTTCTTCCGAACGGAGCGTGGTGCATGCTCCAGGACTCCCTCCCCGATCCCGACGAGGAGCCCGACGGCCTCCCTCCAGAGCAAGGCCTCTATATCACTTTGCCGGCTGAGCAGCTGACCCTGTCCGGCTTCGCCCAGAACGGCGAAGCCGACACCATGGCTCCCGGCGCGCTCCTGGCCGCCATCGTGGACACCGTCACCGGGAAGGATGGCTCCGGCCTGGCAGGCTGTTCGGATGATCAGCTGATGGGCATCATCTCCGCTGCCCGCCGGCAGCAATCCCGCAGCGCCTGGACCGAGATGGCCGCGATCGTGGAGTTCGCCCGCCGCGCCGGGACCGGTGTCGAGGGTGAGTTCGCCGCCGACGAGCTCGCCTTCGAGCTGCACATGAGCCAGCCGTCGGCCGCGGACCAGATGGACTTCGCCACCACCGTCGCCAAGCGCCTCCCCAAAACCTTCGCCGCGCTGGCCGCCGGGCGGATCCACCCGATCCACCTGCGCATCATCGAGGAACAAACGCGCTACCTGAGCGACGCCGACGCCGCTAAGGCCGACGCGATCCTGGCCGAATCCGCCCCTGGCCAGACCTACGGTGAGCTCCGCTACGCCGCCCGCAAGCTGGTCCTGACCCTGGATCCTGACATTGCCCGCAAGCGCAAGGAAGCCGCCAGGCGGGAGGCCCACGTCCGCCGGTTCCAGGAAGAATCAGGCAACGCCGGAATGGTCGCCCGCGAGCTCCCCTCCGACGAAGCCCTCGCGTCCTGGCAGCACGTCGAGCAGCGCGCCCTGGACCTGCGCGCCGCCGGCCTCCCCGGCACCCTGCAAGACCTCCGCGTCCGCGCCTACCTAGACCTCCTTCAAGAACGCGACACCCGCACCATCCCAGTCCCCGCCGCCAACGGCACGGACCAGCCGCCCCCGGACACCAACCCGGCCGCCACCGGCCCCAGCGGCCCGGGCGGTCCCGGTGGTCCCGGTAGCCCCGGTAGCCCCGGTGGTCCCGGTAGCCCCGGCGGCCCGGGCGGTCCCGGCTCCGCTCCCCGTCCCGGCCCAGCCGCCGGCCCGAGCCCAGCCACCGGCCCGAGCCTGGCCGCCCTGGTCACCATCACCATCCCCCTGACCACCTACCAAGGCCGCTCCGACACTCCCGGCGAAGCCGCCGGGTACGGCATCCTCGACGGCGACGACGCCCGCGACCTGGCCGCCGCCGCAGCCCGCCACCCCCGCACCCCCCGCCCACCTCCCCTTCCCCGTTCTCTGTCACCGCCCTGAACCCCGACGGCACCGCCGCCGCCCACGCCTGCCTCCCCGGCCGCCATCCGCCCCCGGGCATCACAACCCCAAGCACCGGGCCACCGGAATCCTCAGCACACCGCTGACCCTCTCACCCGCGGCCAGCCACCTGCCCGACATCGAGCGCCGCACCCCCAGCACCGGACGCCCGGCCACCACGACCCGCCATCAGGCACCAGGCCTTCGGACGTCCTGGCCGCTCCGCTGACCCCCATCACCCCCGGTTCCTGCAACCACGCCCACGGGTAGGTCAAGGCCAGTTCAGGTATTGCCCAGCAGAGGCGGCAGTACGCGGCGCGGTTGGTCGCGATCACCAGGGAGGGACCTGGCCTGCGGTGCATCCCGGGTGCTGGGGGAGAAGGCCTCCTCCAGCTGGGCCAGCCAGGCCAGGTGACCCTGCACCGCCTGGCGGCCTTCCGCGGTGAGCCGGAACCAGGTGCGCGGCCGCCGGCCGACCGCGCCCTTGCGGACTTCCACGTACCCGGCGTCTTCGAGCACGCGGGACTGTTTGGACAGCACCGAGTCGCTGATCCCGGCCGCGTCACGCAGCGCGGCGAACTCGACCCAGTCCGCGCCCGCCGCCAGCAGCCCGCAGATCGAGAGCCGGGTGATCGGGTGAATGAGCGGATCCGGCCTGGCGTTGGCGGTCACGCCGCCCCTCCGCCGCGACCGCGAGGGCCGCGACGACGATCGCGGCCGCGATCGGGCCGCGGTCGATCAGGAAGGTCTCGGTCACCAGGGCGGCGGCGCCCAGAAAGTACATGACGGGCCCGCGCGCGGCAAGCCGCGCCCGGCCAGCGGCCGCGCGAGCCGGCCGTGACGCGGCGGCGGGATCCAGATGTGTTACCTACACCCCGGTCGCGATCCTGCGCTACCAGCGTTCCAGGACGAGCGGTGGCAGGTGGTCTGGTCCCAGGCCACCCGGATCATCGCCCCGGAGCAGCCGGAGCAGCCGCGGTAACCGCCCAAACCGTTTGGTTCCGGGCGCACGCATGAGACACAATCCATGACCATGGGCTTCGACAGGCGGCCGCTGACGCCAGGCGACGCGAAGGCCTGGGCCGCGCTGCTCAACACGATCCAGGACGCGGACGGGAGCGATGAATACGCCAGCGAGCAGGACGTACTGGAGGCCTTCAGCCAGCCGGATCAGGAGTTCGCGCGCGGCTCGATCGCGATCTACGACGGCCTCACCATGGTCGGCTACGGGGTACTGACCCGCCGCAGCGCGGCCGACCCGGTCCACGACATGCGCCACGAGGGCGGGGTGCACCCGTCCTATCGCGGTCGCGGGCTGGGCGCAGAGGTGCTGGACTGGGCCGAGAAGACCGCGGTGCCGTTGCACGAGGACCGTTTTCCCGGCCGCCCGCTGTCGCTGTCGAGCGGATGCCTTTCGAGCAATGCCGGGGCGGTCGCCCTGCATGAGCAGCGCGGCTACCAGCCGGCGCGCTGGTTCCACTCGATGGTCAGGGACCTGTCGGACGCCATCCCGCAGGCCGTGATCCCGGCGGGCGTGCGGGTCACCGGCTACACCCCGGACATGGCCGAGCATGCCAGGCTGGTGCGCAACGAGGCGTTCCGCGACCACTGGAACTCGACCGACACCAGCGCGGGGACCTGGGCGCATTTCCTGGCGTCCGACGCCTTCCGGCCGGGATTCAGCTTCCTGGCCTACGCGGGATCCGAGCCGCTCGGCATGCTGATCAGCCGTGAGCACGACGCCTACCAGGCCAGGACCGGGCGCCGTGAGCTGTACATCGCCCTGGTCGGGACGCGCGCGGCAGGCCGCAAGCGGGGCATCGCCACGGCCCTGCTGCTGACGGCCATGTCAGCCGCTCGCGCCGCCGGGTACGACGAGGCGTCCCTCGGGGTTGACGCCGACTCGCTCACCGGCGCGGTGCGGCTGTACGAGCACGTGGGCTTCACCGTGGCCCTCACCTGGACCGCCTACCGGAAGCGCCTGTCCTAGGCGAGGGAAGCGACTGACCTAGGACGGCTGGCGGCCCAGGACCAGCACGCCGGCGGTGGCGAACGACCCGCCGTTGCCGAGCACCACGCTGATCTCGGGCGCCTCGACCTGAGCGGCCGCCTCGCCGCGCACCTGGCGGACCGCCTCGGTGATGGCGAACATGCCGTACATCCCGGTGTGGGTGTAGGACAGGCCCCCGCCATTGGTGTTGAGCGGCAGCCGGCCGCCCGGTTCGGTGTTCCCGTCGGCGATGAACGCCCCGGCCTCGCCCTTGCCGACGAAGCCGAGCGCTTCGAGGCCGTAGATCGGCACGTGGGCGAACGCGTCGTAGATCATCAGGTGCCTGACGTCACCCACGCCGATGCCGGCCTCGGCGAAGGCGGCCTGGCCGGCCAGCCGGAACGCCCGCGACTCGGTGAAATCGGCCATCTGCGAGATGATCGGCGCCTCGGCCGACTCGCCGGTGCCGAGGACGTGCACGGCCGGCTTGGGGAAATCGCCCGCGCGATCGGCGGATGTGATGACCAGCGCGCCGCCGCCGTCGGTGACCAGGCAGCATTCGAGCAGGTGGAAGGGGTAAGCGATGAGCCGTGACGCGAGCACGTCGTCGACCGTGATCGGGTCCCGGTAGGCGGCCCGCGGGTTCTTGGCCGCCCACCGGCGCTGCGCCACCGCGACGTAGGCCAGCTGCTCGTGGGTCAGCCCGTAGTCCTTCATGTAGCGCAGCGCCGTGATGGTGAAGGTGGTCGTCGGGCCGAACGTCCCGTACGGCGTCTCGAACTGCCCGCCGGGCGAGGACGCCGGGATGCGGAACGGCGCCGCGCCGACCCGGGACCGCCCCGACTCGCCGTGCGTCACCAGCACGGTCCGCGCGTAGCCGGCCTGGATCGCCGCCGCCGCGTGCCTGACGTGCAGCAGGAACGAGGTGCCGCCCACCCCGGTGCCGTCGATCCAGCGCGGCACGATGCCCAGCGCGTGCGCGACCTGCACCGGCCCCGGCGCGGAGACGGTGGCGATCCCGTCGATGTCCCGCGGGCTCAGCCCGGCGTCGCGGAGCGCGTTCACCGCCGCCTCCACGTGCAGCGCCAGCGTGGAGTGGCCGGGCAGCTTGCCCACCTGATCGGTCTCCGCCGCGCCCGCGATAATCACCCCGGGAGCGCGGCTCACGAGGCGGCGTCCGGCGTGAACACGGGCAGGCAGACGTCGCCGCGCCGCTCGAACGTCACCCGCAGCGGCATGTCCAGGACCAGGTCCTCCGGCGTGTTCGGCACGCCCGTGAGGCTGGTCATCATCCGCGGTCCCTCGGCCAGCTGGACCACCGCGATGGCGTAGGGCGCGTCGTCCTCGAAGCCGGGGGCGGGCCGGTGGTTGATCAGGTAGGAGTACAGCGTCGCCCGGCCGCTGGCCGTGAACCACTCGACGTTGACCGAGCCGCAGGCCGGGCAGACGGGACGGGGATAGAAGAACGCCGTCGTGCAGTCCGCGCACCGCTGAATGCGCAGCTCGCCTTCGGCGCAACCGTCCCAGAAGGGCTGGGTCTCCGGCGTGGGCACCGGCACCGGCTTGCCGGAAACGGTCACCGTCCCGGCCCGCCCAGCGCCGGCCCGAACGACCGCTCGACCTGCTCCGCCAGCGCGTCCAGCGACCACGGCCCGGTGCCGATCACCCGGATCACCGGCTGCGGGTTGCTGTACAGCGCGACTTCGTACCCGGCGGCGTGCACGATCCGCCCGGTGATCCAGCCGGATCGTTCGCTGGCCAGGTAGGCGACCAGCGGCGCTACGTTGTCCGGCGTGCGCTCGTCCGGCGTCCCCGGCCGGGCCCGGCGCCGGCCGTCCGGCACGGAGTCGGTCATCCGGGTGGCCGCGCCCGGTGAGACGGCATTCACCGTCACCCCGTACTTGGCCAGCGAGTTGGCGGCGGAATAGGTCAGTCCCACGATGCCCATCTTCGCGGCCGCGTAGTTCGGCTGGCCCGGCGCTCCGTGCAGCCCGGAGACCGAGGTGAAGTTGATGATCCGGTTCTGGGCCGACTCGTCCCGCAGCGCGTGCCAGTGCGCGGCGGCGAACTTGGTGGTGTTGAACGTGCCCCGCAGATGAACCCGGATCACGTCGTCCCATTCCTGTTCGGACATGTTGAAGACCATCCGGTCCCGCAGGATGCCGGCCGCGTTGACCAGGACGTCCAGCCGCCCGAACTCGCTGATCGCGGTCTTGATCAAGGCCTCGGCCGCCGCGTGATCGGACACGTCGGCGCCGCTGGCGACCGCGTGCCCGCCGCTTCCGGTGATCGCCTCCGCCACCTCGCGCGCGGGCCCGGAATCGCTGCCCGACCCGTCGAGCGCGCCGCCCAGGTCGTTGACCACGACGGACATTCCCTCGCTGGCCAGCAACAGCGCGACTGACCTGCCGATGCCGCGCCCGGCGCCGGTGACGATCGCCACCCGCCCGTCCAGGCTTCCCATGGCGCTCCCAGATTAGAATCGTCTTCTGGAATTAGCTTCTGGGCCAGACCCTTGGCGTGTCAATGAAGCGGCGCCGGTTCGCGGGAACTGTCCTGGCCGACCCTGGACCGCGTCCTGGGCGGCAATCCCGGCGCAGTCGGCGATAATCAGTAACAAGCGCTGGCTCTCGGTGCTCAGTTAGCCTGGCCCAGGAGCCTAGGCGAGAGGCAAGCACCAAGGGAAGCACGTGAGCGTCGCCCCGGACCGCCTGCGGGAATTCTTCGCCCCGCGCAGCCTCGCCATCGTGGGCGCGTCGGACACCTCGGGCTGGGCGCAGTTCATCCGGGCCAGCACCGCCGCCACGGGCTTCGAAGGTCCGCTGATCCCGGTGCACCCCCGGCACGAGACCGTGTTCGGCCGTCCGGCGGTGCGCAGCCTCCGGGACCTGACCGAGCCCGTGGACCTGGCCTTTGTCATGGTGCCCACGCACGCGGTGCCGGACGTCATCGACGACGCGGCCGCGGCGGGCGTCCGGCACGCCGTCGTGCTCGCCTCCGGCTACCGCGAGGCCGGCCCGGACGGCCGGGCCCGCCAGGACGCGCTAACCCGGCAGGCCGCCAGAAACGGGATGCTCCTCCTCGGCCCGAACTGCCTCGGCTTCCTCAACACCCACGCCCCCGCAGGGCCGTTCGCGCTCAGCGTCCCGCTGCCGCTACGACCCGGCCCGGTCGGCATCGCGCTGCAGAGCGGCGCGCTGGCCAGCGCGATGCTGACCTTCGCCCGGTCCCGGGCCATCGGCGTGAGCACCGTGGTGACCATGGGCAACGAGTCGATGATCAGCACCGCCGATGTGCTCGGCTACCTGGCCGCCGACGAGCACACCCGGGTTATCTGCCTGTTCCTGGAGGAGATCAGCGAGCCGGACCGGTTCGCCGCCGCCGCAAAAGCCGCGACAGCAAAAGGCAAGCCGGTCGTGGTGCTCAAGACCGGCTCGAGCCCGGCCGGCCAGGTGGCCGCGCTGGCCCACACCGGCTCGGTGGCCGGCGACGACGCGGTGGTCGACGCGGTGTTCCGGCAGCTGCGGGGTGATCCGGGTGGCCAGCATCGAGGAACTGCTGAGCACGGCCGGGCTGCTCGGCTACCACCGCTGGCCGCGCGGGCGCCGGATGGGCGTGCTGACCGCG
>CAWGJL010000021.1:0-45479 GCA_963822765.1 uncultured Actinomycetes bacterium
GCCCCGGAGGAGCCGCGGGAACCGCCCAAACCGTTTGGTTCCAGGCGCACGCATGAGACACAATCCATGACCATGGGCTACGACAGGCGCCCGCTGACGCCACGCGACGCGAAGGGCTGGGCCACGCTGCTCAACACGATCCAGGACTCGGACGGGAGCGATGAATACGCCAGCGAGCAGGACGTACTGGAGGCCTTCAGCCAGCCGGATCAGGAGTTCGCGCGCGGCTCGATCGCGATCTACGACGGCCTCACCATGGTCGGCTACGGGGTACTGACCCGCCGCAGCGCGGCCAACCCGGTCCACGACATGCGCCACGAGGGCGGGGTGCACCCGTCCTATCGCGGTCGCGGGCTGGGCGCAGAGGTGCTGGACTGGGCCGAGAAGACCGCGGTGCCGTTGCACGAGGACCGTTTTCCCGGCCGCCCGCTGTCGCTGTCGAGCGGATGCCTTTCGAGCAATGCCGGGGCGGTCGCCCTGCATGAGCAGCGCGGCTACCAGCCGGCGCGCTGGTTCCACTCGATGGTCAGGGACCTGTCGGACGCCATCCCGCAGGCCGTGATCCCGGCGGGCGTGCGGGTCACCGGCTACACCCCGGACATGGCCGAGCATGCCAGGCTGGTGCGCAACGAGGCGTTCCGCGACCACTGGAACTCGACCGACACCAGCGCGGGGACCTGGGCGCACTTCCTGGCGTCCGACGCCTTCCGGCCGGGATTCAGCTTCCTGGCCTACGCGGGATCCGAGCCGCTCGGCATGCTGATCAGCCGTGAGCACGACGCCTACCAGGCCAGGACCGGGCGTCGTGAGCTGTACATCGCCCTGGTCGGGACGCGCGCGGCAGGCCGCAAGCGGGGCATCGCCACGGCCCTGCTGCTGACAGCTATGTCAGCCGCTCGCGCCGCCGGGTACGACGAGGCGTCCCTCGGGGTGGACGCCGACTCGCTCACCGGCGCGGTGCGGCTGTACGAGCACGTGGGCTTCACCGTGGCCCTCACCTGGACCGCCTACCGGAAGCGCCTGTCCTAGGCGAAGCGACAAAAGCGACTGACCTAGGACGGCTGGCGGCCCAGGACCAGCACGCCGGCGGTGGCGAACGACCCGCCGTTGCCGAGCACCACGCTGATCTCGGGCGCCTCGACCTGAGCGGCCGCCTCGCCGCGGACCTGGCGGACCGCCTCGGTGATGGCGAACATCCCGTACATCCCGGTGTGGGTGTAGGACAGGCCCCCGCCATTGGTGTTGAGCGGCAGCCGGCCGCCCGGTTCGGTGTTCCCGTCGGCGATGAACGCCCCGGCCTCGCCCTTGCCGACGAAGCCGAGCGCTTCGAGGCCGTAGATCGGCACGTGGGCGAACGCGTCGTAGATCATCAGGTGCCTGACGTCACCCACGCCGATGCCGGCCTCGGCGAAGGCGGCCTGGCCGGCCAGCCGGAACGCCCGCGACTCGGTGAAATCGGCCATCTGCGAGATGATCGGCGCCTCGGCCGACTCGCCGGTGCCGAGGACGTGCACGGCCGGCTTGGGGAACTCGCCCGCGCGATCGGCGGATGTGATGACCAGCGCGCCGCCGCCGTCGGTGACCAGGCAGCACTCGAGCAGGTGGAAGGGGTAAGCGATGAGCCGTGACGCGAGCACGTCCTCGACCGTGATCGGGTCCCGGTAGGCGGCCCGCGGGTTCTTGGCCGCCCACCGGCGCTGCGCCACCGCGACGTAGGCCAGCTGCTCGTGGGTCAGCCCGTAGTCCTTCATGTAGCGCAGCGCCGTGATGGTGAAGGTGGTCGTCGGGCCGAACGTCCCGTACGGCGTCTCGAACTGCCCGCCGGGCGAGGACGCCGGGATGCGGAACGGCGCCGCGCCGATCCGGGACCGCCCCGACTCGCCGTGCGTCACTAGCACGGTCCGCGCGTCAGCCGGCCTGGATGGCCGCCGCCGCGTGCCTGACGTGCAGCAGGAACGAGGTGCCACCCACCCCGGTGCCGTCTATCCAGCGCGGCACGATGCCCAGCGCGTGCGCGACCTGCACCGGCCCCGGCGTGGAGACGGTGGCGATCCCGTCGATGTCCCGCGGGCTCAGCCCGGCGTCGCGGAGCGCGTTCACCGCCGCCTCCACGTGCAGCGCCAGCGTGGAGTGGCCGGGCAGCTTGCCCACCTGATCGGTCTCCGCCGCGCCCGCGATAATCACCCCGGGAGCGCGGCTCACGCGGCGGCATCCGGCGTGAACACGGGCAGGCAGACGTCGCCGCGCCGCTCGAACATCACCCGCAGCGGCATGTCCAGCACCAGGTCCTCCGGCGTGTTCGGCACGCCCGTGAGGCTGGTCATCATCCGCGGTCCCTCGGCCAGCTGGACCACCGCGATGGCGTAGGGTGCGTCGTCCTCGAAGCCGGGCGCGGGCCGGTGGTTGATCAGGTAGGAGTACAGCGTCGCCCGGCCGCTGGCCGTGAACCACTCGACGTTGACCGAGCCGCAGGCCGGGCAGACGGGACGCGGATAGAAGAACGCCGCCGTGCAGTCCGCGCACCGCTGAATGCGCAGCTCGCCTTCGGCGCAACCGTCCCAGAAGGGCTGGGTCTCCGGCGTAGGCACCGGCACCGGCTTGCCGGAAATCATCATCGCCCCAGCATCGGCCCGAACGACCGCTCGACCTGCTCCGCCAACGCGTCCAGCGACCACGGCCCGGTGCCGATCACCCGGATCACCGGCTGCGGGTTGCTGTACAGCGCGACTTCGTACCCGGCGGCGTGCACGATCCGCCCGGTGATCCAGCCGGATCGTTCGCTGGCCAGGTAGGCGACCAGCGGCGCTACGTTGTCCGGCGTGCGCTCGTCCGGCGTCCCCGGCCGGGCCCGGCGCCGGCCGTCCGGCACGGAGTCGGTCATCCGGGTGGCCGCGCCCGGTGAGACGGCATTCACCGTCACCCCGTACTTGGCCAGCGAGTTGGCGGCGGAATAGGTCAGGCCCACGATGCCCATCTTCGCGGCCGCGTAGTTCGGCTGGCCCGGCGCTCCGTGCAGCCCGGAGACCGAAGTGAAGTTGATGATCCGGTTCTGGGCCGACTCGTCCCGCAGCGCGTGCCAGTGCGCGGCGGCGAACTTGGTGGTGTTGAACGTGCCCCGCAGATGGACGCGGATCACGTCGTCCCATTCCTGTTCGGACATGTTGAAGACCATCCGGTCCCGCAGGATGCCGGCCGCGTTGACCAGGACGTCCAGCCGCCCGAACTCGCTGATCGCGGTCTTGATCAAGGCCTCGGCCGCCGCGTGATCGGACACGTCGGCGCCGCTGGCGACCGCGTGCCCGCCGCTTCCGGTGATCGCCTCCGCCACCTCGCGCACGGGCCCGGAATCGCTCCCGGACCCGTCGAGCGCGCCGCCCAGGTCGTTGACCACGACCGACATTCCCTCGCTGGCCAGCAACAGCGCCACTGACCTGCCGATGCCGCGCCCGGCGCCGGTGACGACCGCCACCCGCCCGTCCAGGCTTCCCATGGCGCTCCCAGATTAGAATCGTCTTCTGGAATTAGCTTCTGGGCCAGACCCTTGACGTGTCAATGAAGCGGCGCCGGTTCTCGAGTGCGTCCGCCGCCTCCTGACCGGCGGCCCCTGAGGACGCAAAAAGATTCTTAGGCCGAACGGGCCGTGGTGCGTGCTCCGGGACCGGTTAGCGATCAGGCGGGACGTCGGTAGCTCGCCATTTGAGTCACGTTGTGTCGCGCGCCCTGCCCGCCGGGCCGTTCGCCCTCAGCGTCCCGCTGCCGCTACGACCCGGCCCGGTCGGCATCGCGTTGCAGAGCGGCGCGCCGGCCAGCGCCATGCTGACCTTCGCCCGGTCCCGGGCCATCGGCATGAGCACCGTGGTCACCATGGGTAACGAGTCGATGATCAGCACCGCCGACGACGTCAAGCACATGCTCGGCGAGTTGCGCGGCAGCCCGCTGCTGCGCGGCGCCCGCGGCACCCGCCCCGCCGACCTCGACGCGCTGGCCCAGGTGGTCAAGAACGTGGGCGACGCGGCGCTATCCCTGGACGGCGACCTGCGCGCGCTGGAGGTCAACCCGCTGTGGGTCGACGGGGACCGGATCGAGGCCCTGGACGTCCTGGTCATCACGGAGCGTAACCGGGGTACCGGCACGCCGAACTCGGCCAGCAGTTCCTGGGAGTAGGCGACCCGGCCGGTCAGCGTGCGCGGCTCGCGGTGGCACAGCAGCAGCGCGGCCTCGGCCATCACCACGGGCGGCTCGGACAACGGATCACCCTCCGTCGTCAGATGGTGGAAGATCGTACCGGGCGTCGGCACCACCTGAGTCGGGGACAGCGCGTTGACCGCGATGTTGTCGTCGTACAGCTCGGCCGCCAGGCCGGTGGAGAACCGCTCAAGCGCCGCCTTGCACATCCCGTACACGGTGCCGCCGAGGCGCGCGCGGCTGGAGGTCAGCGCCGGATGGCGGGCCGCCACGGAGGAGATGTTCAAGATCCAGCCGGTGCCGCGAGCGCGCATGCCCGGCAGGACCAGCGTGGCCAGGTGGAACGGCGCCTCGACCTGGACCGCGAACATGAGCGCGTACCGCTTCGCGGTGAACTCGGCCACCGGCCCGAAATACGTGACCGCCGCGTTGCTGACCAGGATGTCGGGCGGCCCGAGCCGCGCGGTGGTCTCCTGCACCAGCCGCACGCGGTCATCCGGCCGGGACAGGTCGGCCGCGATCGCCACCGCCGTGCCGCCCGCCCCGGCGATCTCCGTCACGGTCTGGTCGATGGTGCCAGGAAAGGCGGCCGGCGCACCGTCCGTGGTGCGCGCCGCCACCGCCACGGCCGCCCCCGCCGCGCCGAACCGCCGGGCGATCTCCGCCCCGATCCCGCGGCTCGCCCCGGTCACCAGGGCCACCTTCCCGTCCAGGACATTCATAAAGACATTTTTACCGAACGAAGCGTGGTTCACGCCGCAGGCCCTCGAGCACGTTGTCCGTTCCAGGGCTGGCCGGTACCACGATGTACTAGTTGTCTATAATGTCAATTGACATTATAGACAATAACGGAAAGGACGCACCATGACCACGACCTCCCTCGGCACGAACCTGCGCATCCGCAAGCTCACCGCGCGCATCGGTGCCGAGGTCGCCGGCCTGCCCGCCGACCTCGACCTGGACCCGGAGACGGTGACCGCGGTACGCGCGGCGCTGAACGAGCACAAGGCGCTCGTGTTCCGCGGCGTCGACCTGGACGACGCAGGGCAGCAGCGGTTCGCCGGCTACTTCGGCGAGCTGACCACCGCGCACCCCACGATCCCGGCCGTCGACCGGGCGCCCCGCGTGCTCGCCGTCGACAGTGAGGACGGCCCGGTCAACCACTGGCACACCGACGTGACCTTCGTGCTCAACCCGCCGCAGGCTAGCACGCTGCGCAGCATCGTCGTCCCGCCCTACGGCGGCGAGACGCTGGTCGCCAACACCGGCGCCGCCTACCGTGACCTGCCCGGGCCGCTGCGGGACTTCGCCGGCACCCTGCGCGCGGTGCACACCAACGACCACGACTACGCGGTGCCGCCGGAGACGCTCACCGACGCCGACCTGACCCGGCGCGCGACCTTCCTCTCCACCCGCTACGAGACCGTCCATCCCGTGGTCCGGGTGCACCCGCTGACCGGCGAGCGCGCCCTGTTCATCGGGGGCTTCGCCGACCGCGTGGTGGGCCTGTCCCGCGGCGATTCCCGCGACGTCCTGCGCCTGCTGCAGTACTACGTGACCAGGCCGGAAAACATCCTGCGGGTGACGTGGCAGCCGGGCCAGCTGGTGCTGTTCGACAACCGGATCACCCAGCACTACGCGATCGGCAACTACGACGACGCCCCGCGCCGCCTGCACCGGGTCACCGTGGCCGGGGACATCCCGGTCGGCCTCGACGGCCAGCCCAGCCGCGCGCTGGCCGGCGACGCCTCCCGCTACACCACGGTGGCCAGCTGATCAGTGGTCAGGGACCGTAGCGCCACGGCCCGTTCGGGCCAATAGTTTTTATGCCGAACGGGCCGTGGCTCGTGCCGCCGGCATTGCTACTTAGAATCCGTGCGGGGCGCGCGAGGCCGGGGTCAGCACGTCGCCCACCGCCTCGACCAGCAGCGTCATCTCGTAGGACACCTGGTCCGTGTCGCACTCCGGGGCGGCCAGGACGGTCAGGCTGGACCCGTCGCTGATGGCCATGACGAACATCAGCCCGCCTTCCATCTCCACCAGGGCCTGGGTGGGCAGGCCCGCCTCGAACAGCCGCGCGGCACCCTGCATCAGGCTGGTCAGCCCGGAGGTGATGGCGGCGAGCTGCCCGGCGAACGCGGTGGGGATGTGCTCGGAAAGCGCGAGCGGCACGCCGTCCGCGGAGACCACGGCCGCGTGCGCGACGTCCGCGACCCGCGCGGTGAAGTCGGTGACGAGCCAGTTCAGGTCCTGGCGGTATGCGTAACTCAACGGTCGGCTCCCTCTCCGTCGTCCGGGGTCAGTCCTTTGGCGCGGCGGACCCCGCGCTGGAACCCACTCAGGCGGTTGCGAGCCACGTCGGGTGATCGCGGCGATCGTGGTGTGACCGGTGCCTGTCCGTCGGGCCCGGATCCGGGACGGCTCGGGGCCCCGGCGGCCGAACGCCCGCCCGCGGACCCCGGGATCAGGTTGGCCCGCGGGACGCGCGTGGGCAGCCCGGCGGAGGTGAAGTCGCCGCGGACCGGCTCGGCGATGATCTGGGCCGCGTGCTTGCCGACCGACCACCCGTTGCCATTACCCGCGGCGGTCCCGGCTCCGGTGGCCCCGGCGCCCGATGCCCGGCTGCGGAACCAGTCCGACGTCGCCGCCCTGACGGCAGGCACCGGCCCCGTGTTTGAGATGCCGGTGTTCGCCGCGCCCGTGTTTGAGCTGTCGCCGTTTGAGCTGTCGCCGTTTGAGCTGTCGCCGTTTGTGCTGCCCACGTTGGGCTGGGTCGATGCGTGCGCGCCGGTGGCGCCGGCCTGCGCGGCGAACTTCCGGACCCGCGCGCCGTACAGGCTGGCTTCCCGCTCGGTGACGCTATCCGGCAGCCAGACCAGGGCGGTCAGCCCGTGCGGGGAACGGGGCCGCAGCCGGACCCGTACCCCGTGCCGTTCGGCCAGCCGGGCCACCGCGAACAGGCCCATGTGGCGCGACACCGACACGTCCATGACCGGCGGGTTGTCCAGCCGCCAGTTCATCTCGGCCAGCCTGGCCTCGGGGATCCCGACCCCGTTGTCGCTGACCTCGATCAGCATGCCGCCGCTGCTCAGTTCCTGCGCCGCAATGTGTACCGGGGTGTCCTTGGCCGAGAAGATGGTGGCGTTCTCGATCACCTCGGCCAGCAGGTGCACCACGTCGGAGACGGCCTGCCCGGTGACCGCGATGCCCGGCTGGATCTTCATCGTCACCCGGCTGTACTGCTCGATCTCCGACACCGCGGCCCGGGCCACGTCGGCCAGCGGCACCGGATCGCTCCACTTGCGGGCGCTCTCGTGCCCGGCCAGCAGGAGCAGGTTCTCCGAGTTACGGCGCATGCGGGTGACCAGGTGGTCCATGGCGAACAGGCTGGACAGCCGCTCCGGGTCGCCCTCGTTCTGCTCCAGGGAGTCGATCATGCGCACCAGGCGCTCGATCAGCGACTGGCTGCGCCGGGACAGGTTGACGAACATCGCGTTGAAGCTGTTGCGCAGCATGGCCTCGTTGCCGGCCAGCCGCACCGCCTCGGAGTGGACCTGGTCGAACGCCCGCGCGACCTGCCCGATCTCGTCGGCGGACAGCACGTCGATCGGGGCCACCGCCAAGCTGGTGGACGGATCCTGAGCCTCGCCCAGCAGCCGGACCCGCTCGGGCAGTTCCACCGTGGCGATGTTGAGCGCGCCCTCCCGGAGTTTGCGCAGCGGCCCGACCAGGGACCGGGCCACGGCGATCGTGGCCAGCAGGACCAGGAGCAGGATGACGGCGGTCACGATGGCGGCGAACAGCGCGGAGCTTTCCGCGCCGCTCTTGAGCGACCGGGCGCGCGACACGATCGAGCTGGCGATGCCGCGCTCGACCTGCTGCATGTCGTTGACCTGGCCGGACTGCACCGCGTACCACTCCTGGGGTGCGACGGTGGAGTTGATGCCCAGCGCGCCGGTGCCGATGGCCAGCGTGTCGACGTTGAGGACGTAGGTCTCGATGATCTGGGCCTGGTTGACCAGCGGCCCGTTCACGGTGGTGAGGTAGGAGTTCTGCTCGGCGGCCGTCGCGGTGGTGCGGAACGCCGTCTGGTCAGCGAGCTGCGCGGACTGGGCGCTGATCAGCGCCTGCTGCTCGCCGTCGGCGAAGATCTGCTGTTTGAACGCGTTGAACAGGAGCCCGCGCTGCTGCGCGGCCTGGTCCTTGGCCTGGGACAGCGAGTTGAGGGTCTGGACGTCGTTGACCAGCTGGGCGTCCGAGGTGCCCTGCGCGATCTGGTTGTTCAGGGCGATCATGTTGGTGATCGGGGTGCCGTAGTCCGCGATCACGGCCAGGGCGGTCTGGCTGGCCTGGGCCGTGCTGCGCAGCGCCTTGAGCAGGCCGGCGTGCTCTCGCTGACCACGGTGGCCACCCGGGCCGTGATGTTGGCCGGGAAGCCGCCGCCGACCCCGGCGGCCAGCGACAAGACCTTGGCCGCCGCCGCGTTGGTCACGCTGTAGTCGCTGTTCAGGGCGCTGGTATCGGTGACCGGCAGCACCCCGGTGGTCTGGTCGCGTTCGTTCTCCAGGGCCTGCACCAGCTCGGTGACCTGCTGTCCCAGGTCGGCGAGTTGCGACACGCGGCCGAATTCGTCGGCGCTGTTGGCGGCCGACGACACCCGCAGCCCGCCGAAGACCAGGCCCATCAACAGGGCCAGCACGATTACCGCGATCAGCCGGGTGGACACCGGCCAGTTCCGCAGGGTCAGCGCGCGCGGGCTGGTGAAACGGGAGCTCGCGGCCGGGGCTTCGCTGACGTAAGCGGGCCCGACGGCGCGCGGTGCGGCGCTCGCCACCCTGTGGTTACCCATCGCTGATGTCCTTGCTGGTTACGCGCGTTTTTTAAAAAGCCGCGGGCGCTCTCGCCCCCACAAGGACCAGCCGCCTCAGGCTGCGCGAATGTGGGTTGCCGCAACTTTAGTTGGACAGGATACGAAATATCCGGCAAATGCTGATCTAGTGGGCCTAACCGGAAGTTGCTGACCACGGCCCGGCCCGCGGGCTCTGGGCGCCCTTGGCGCTGTCTGTTTCCGGCACGGTCAGCCCGTGCCCGTGCCGGTGCCCGTGGTGCCTGTAGTGCCCGGCGGGCCTGAGTTGTTCCAGGGCGGTTTGGTGGCCAGGATCCCCGTCGAGCCTGCCGTGCCGGCCGGCAGGACCTGGTAGAAGCTGCCCTTCTGCCACTGGAAGACGAACGCCGCCGCGGCGCCGTTCTCGCCCAGCGCGTCGAACTTTACCGGGCCCTGGACGCTGTTCAGCTGGACCCCGCTGTGCAGGTAGTTGATGATCTTGGCGTTGTCGGTGCTATGGGTGGCGGTGACCGCCTGCGCGAGCACCTGGCCCACCGAGTACGCCTCGGCCACGTCGGCGTTGACGCCCGACGGGCTGCCGCCGTACAGGGCGACGTACTCCTTGACCATCTGCTGGCTCGCCGCGTTCCGATATCCGGGATACCAGCCGTTGGGCACCATAATCCCGTTTTCGTTACCCTGGCCGACCGCGGAGACGAACGCGGAGCCCTGGTCCGGCCCCGATGCCGCGATGAACAGCTTGGGCGTGTAGTGCGCCTGCTCGAACGCCTGCGTGAAGGCCTGGACGGTCGGCACGTCGGTAGACCCGAGCACCACGAGCTGCGCGCCGGACGCGGCCACCGCGTCGGCCGGCGCCTTGTACTGGGTGGGATCCTCCGGGAATATGTTCGAGTACACCACCTGGATGCCGAGGTTGTGCAGCAGCGTCTGGGCCAGCTGGACGGGCGGGTCCGCGAACGGGTCCTGGGCCATCGGGAAGGCCGCGGTCTTCGGCCGCTCGTTGGCCGGCAAGCTGGCGATGTACTTCACCAACGGGACCATCTCGTCCGCGATCGGCAGGCTCACGTCGAACACGTCGTGGTCGGCCTGGTTGGACGGGGTGTCGAACACCGCGGGCGCGCCGCCCGCCCCTTCCACGAACGCCATGCCGTACCTGGCCGCCACCGCCGAGGCGGGGCCGGTGAGCAGCGAGGAGAACGGCCCGAAGGCCAGGTCCACGTGGTCCGTGCCGAACAGCTGCTGGTAGTTGCTGACCACCTGGTTCACCAGGCTGTGGTCATTGAGGATCTTCAGCACGACCTTGCGACCGAGCAGGCCGCCGTGGGCGTTCACGTCCTTGGCCCACAGCTCGTACCCCTTCTGGAACGCCAGGCCGTCCGTGGTGAACGCGCCGTCGGCCGGCGACAGGGACAGCGACGCGCCGATGACGATCGGGCCGGTGGAATTGCTGGCCGCAGTGGTGCCGCTGGTGGTGCTCGAACTGCTGCTGCTGCACGCGGCCAGCACGCTCACGCCGAGCACCACGGCCGTGCCCGCGGCGATCCTGGTGCCAGTGAACCGGGGGAGGACACGTCTCACGCCCAGTTCCTCCTTCCTCTTCGACCACGCCTCATCAGCCGGTTCTCACCGGACGAGTCCGTCCGCGTGATTGCCTTTGCTGGTTATACCTGTCGAAACGACCTGATGAGGGGTGAATTGCGCGAAATTGATACCTGCCCTGACCCTCGCTGCCCGCAGGACCCCACCGCAACGACACCGATGTTCCATCGGTGCTGCCCTGACGACACCGATGTCCATCGGTGCTGCCTCCCCGCTAGCAAGCCCGGCCGGCGGCGCTCCCGCGCACCAGCCCACCGTCGCTGAGTGCGTTTCGCACCCTGGGCGTCGGCCGCGGCCGAATTGTCGTAGAAGGCCAGGCCGCACGCCGGGCCGGAGCAGGACTTGAGCCGGAGCCAGGTGCCGGCGGCGGCCGCTTCGGCGATGGCCACCGCGATGGCCGCCACCACGCTGGGATAGCTGGCGCGCGCGGCGCTGGCCAGCTGGACCGAGCTCGCGGGGTTCACGGTGACGACCAAACTGCGGGGCGCGCGAGGCCGGGGTCAGCACGTCGCCCACCGCCTCGACCAGCAGCGTCATCTCGTAGGACACCTGGTCCGTGTCGCACTCCGGGGCGGCCAGGACGGTCAGGCTGGACCCGTCGCTGATGGCCATGACGAACATCAGGCCGCCTTCCATCTCCACCAGGGCCTGGGTGGGCAGGCCCGCCTCGAACAGCCGCGCGGCACCCTGCATCAGGCTGGTCAGCCCGGAGGTGATGGCGGCGAGCTGCCCGGCGAACGCGGTGGGGATGTGCTCGGAAAGCGCGAGCGGCACGCCGTCGGCGGAGACCACGGCCGCGTGCGCGACGTCCGCGACCCGCGCGGTGAAGTCGGTGACGAGCCAGTTCAGGTCCTGGCGGTATGCGTAACTCAACGGTCGGCTCCCTCTCCGTCGTCCGGGGTCAGGCCTTTGGCGCGGCGGACCCCGCGCTGGAACCCGCTCAGGCGGTCGCGAGCCACGTCGGGTGATCGCGGCGATCGTGGTGTGACCGGTGCCTGTCCGTCGGGCCCGGATCCGGGACGGCTCGGGGCCCCGGCGGCCGAACGCCCGCCCGCGGACCCGGGGATCAGGTTGGCCCGCGGGACGCGCGTGGGCAGCCCGGCGGAGGTGAAGTCGCCGCGGACCGGCTCGGCGATGATCTGGGCCGCGTGCTTGCCGACCGACCACCCGTCGTTCCCGCCCGCGCCGCGGCCATCCTGCGCTCCAGCCGACGGCGCTGCCGCCGGCGGACCGTTGCCGTTACCCGCGGCGGTCCCGGCTCCGGTGGCCCCGGCGCCCGATGCCCGGCTGCGGAACCAGCCCGACGTCGCCGCCCTGACGGCGGGCACCGGCCCCGTGTTGGAGATGCCGGTGTCCGCCGCGCCCGTGTTCGAGCTGCCCGTGTTGAGCTGTCGCCGTTTGAGCTGCCCCGGGTTAGGCAGGTCGATGCGTGCGCGCCGGTGGCGCCGGCGTGATCGGGGACGATGACGCCGCGGCGGTCGTTCGCGGGCAGGCGTCGGGGACCGGGCGGGTGGGCATGCGTCCCGGCGGACGCCCGCGGCCCTGGACGCCGGCCTGCGCGGCGAACTTCCGGACCCGCGCGCCGTACAGGCTGGCTTCCCGCTCGGTGACGCTATCCGGCAGCCAGACCAGGGCGGTCAGCCCGTGCGGGGAACGGGGCCGCAGCCGGACCCGTACGCCGTGCCGTTCGGCCAGCCGGGCCACCGCGAACAGGCCCATGTGCCGCGACACCGACACGTCCATGACCGGCGGGTTGTCCAGCCGCCAGTTCATCTCGGCCAGCCGGGCCTCGGGGATCCCGACCCCGTTGTCGCTGACCTCGATCAGCACGCCGCCGCTGCTCAGTTCCTGCGCGGCCAGGTGTACCGGGGTGTCCTTGGCCGAGAAGATGGTGGCGTTCTCGATCACCTCGGCCAGCAGGTGCACCACGTCGGAGACGGCCTGCCCGGTGACCGCGATGCCCGGCTGGATCTTCAGCGTCACCCGGCTGTACTGCTCGATCTCCGACACCGCGGCCCGGGCCACGTCGGCCAGCGGCACCGGCTCGCTCCACTTGCGGGCGCTCTCGTGCCCGGCCAGCAGGAGCAGGTTCTCCGAGTTACGGCGCATGCGGGTGACCAGGTGGTCCATGGCGAACAGGTTGGACAGCCGCTCCGGGTCGCCCTCGTTCTGCTCCAGGGAGTCGATCATGCGCACCAGGCGCTCGATCAGCGACTGGCTGCGCCGGGACAGGTTGACGAACATCGCGTTGAAGCTGTTGCGCAGCATGGCCTCGTTGCCGGCCAGCCGCACCGCCTCGGAGTGGACCTGGTCGAACGCGCGCGCGACCTGCCCGATCTCGTCGGCGGACAGCACGTCGATCGGCGCCACCGTCCAAGCTGGTGGACGGATCCTGGGCCTCGCCCAGCAGCCGGACCCGCTCGGGCAGTTCCACCGTGGCGATGTTGAGCGCGCCCTCCCGGAGCTTGCGCAGCGGCCCGACCAGGGACCGGGCCACGGCGATCGTGGCCAGCAGGACCAGGAGCAGGATGACCGCGGTCACGATGGCGGTGAACAGCGCGGAGCTTTCCGCGCCGCTCTTGAGCGACCGGGCGCGCGACACGATCGAGCTGGCGATGCCGCGCTCGACCTGCTGCATGTCGTTGACCTGGCCGGACTGCGCCGCGTACCACTCCTGGGGCGCGACGGTGGAGTTGATGCCCAGCGCGCCGGTGCCGATGGCCAGCGTGTCGACGTTGAGGACGTAGGTCTCGATGATCTGGGCCTGGTTGACCAGCGGCCCGTTCACGGTGGTGAGGTAGGAGTTCTGCTCGGCGGCCGTCGCGGTGGTGCGGAACGCCGTCTGGTCAGCGAGCTGCGCGGACTGGGCGCTGATCAGCGCCTGCTGCTCGCCGTCGGCGAAGATCTGCTGTTTGAACGCGTTGAACAGGAGCCCGCGCTGCTGCGCGGCCTGGTCCTTGGCCTGGGACAGCGAGTTGAGGGTCTGGACGTCGTTGACCAGCTGGGCGTCCGAGGTGCCCTGCGCGATCTGGTTGTTCAGGGCGATCATGTTGGTGATCGGGGTGCCGTAGTCCGCGATCACGGCCAG
Organism: uncultured Actinomycetes bacterium; assembly: GCA_963822765.1. Classification (GTDB taxonomy): domain Bacteria; phylum Actinomycetota; class Actinomycetes; order Streptosporangiales; family Streptosporangiaceae; genus Palsa-504. The sequence continues at coordinate 13,719 of CAWGJL010000021.1, forward strand.
GGCGGTCTGGCTGGCCTGGGCCGTGCTGCGCAGCGCCTTGAGGCCGGCCGGCGTGCTCTCGCTGACCACGGTGGCCACCCGGGCCGTGATGTTGGCCGGGAAGCCGCCGCCGACCCCGGCGGCCAGCGACTGGACCTTGGCCGCCGCCGCGTTGGTCACGCTGTAGTCGCTGTTCAGGGTGCTGGTATCGGTGACGGGCAGCACCCCGGTGGTCTGGTCGCGTTCGTTCTCCAGGGCCTGCACCAGCTCGGTGACCTGCTGTCCCAGGTCGGCGAGTTGCGACACGCGGCCGAATTCGTCGGCGCTGTCGGCGGCCGACGACACCCGCAGCCCGCCGAAGACCAGGCCCATCAACAGGGCCAGCACGATCACCGCGATCAGCCGGGTGGACACCGGCCAGTTCCGCAGGGTCAGCGCGCGCGGGCTGGTGAAACGGGAGCTCGCGGCCGGGGCTTCGCTGACGTAAGCGGGCCCGACGGCGCGCGGTGCGGCGCTCGCCACCCTGTGGTTACCCATCGCTGATGTCCTTGCTGGTTACGCGCGTTTTTAAAAAGCCGCGGGCGCTCTCGCCCCCACAAGGACCAGCCGCCTCAGGCTGCGCGAATGTGGGTTGCCGCAACTTTAGTTGGACAGGATACGAAATATCCGGCAAATGCTGATCTAGTGGGCCTAACCGGAAGTTGCTGACCACGGCCCGGCCCGCGGGCCCTGGGCGCCCTTGGCGCTGTCTGTTTCCGGCACGGTCAGCCCGTGCCCGTGCCGGTGCCCGTGGTGCCTGTGGTGCCCGGCGGGCCTGAGTTGTTCCAGGGCGGTTTGGTGGCCAGGATCCCCGTCGAGCCTGCCGTGCCGGCCGGCAGGACCTGGTAGAAGCTGCCCTTCTGCCACTGGAAGACGAACGCCGCCGCGGCGCCGTTCTCGCCCAGCGCGTCGAACTTTACCGGGCCCTGGACGCTGTTCAGCTGGACCCCGCTGTGCAGGTAGTTGATGATCTTGGCGTTGTCGGTGCTATGGGTGGCGGTGACCGCCTGCGCGAGCACCTGGCCCACCGAGTACGCCTCGGCCACGTCGGCGTTGACGCCCGACGGGCTGCCGCCGTACAGGGCGACGTACTCCTTGACCATCTGCTGGCTCGCCGCGTTCCGATATCCGGGATACCAGCCGTTGGGCACCATAATCCCGTTTTCGTTACCCTGGCCGACCGCGGAGACGAACGCGGAGCCCTGGTCCGGCCCCGATGCCGCGATGAACAGCTTGGGCGTGTAGTGCGCCTGCTCGAACGCCTGCGTGAAGGCCTGGACGGTCGGCACGTCGGTAGACCCGAGCACCACGAGCTGCGCGCCGGACGCGGCCACCGCGTCGGCCGGCGCCTTGTACTGGGTGGGATCCTCCGGGAATATGTTCGAGTACACCACCTGGAGCCGAGGTTGTGCAGCAGCGTCTGGGCCAGCTGGACGGGCGGGTCGGCGAACGGGTCCTGGGCCATCGGGAAGGCCGCGGTCTTCGGCCGCTCGTTGGCCGGCAAGCTGGCGATGTACTTCACCAACGGGACCATCTCGTCCGCGATCGGCAGGCTCACGTCGAACACGTCGTGGTCGGCCTGGTTGGACGGGGTGTCGAACACCGCGGGCGCGCCGCCCGCCCCTTCCACGAACGCCATGCCGTACCTGGCCGCCACCGCCGAGGCGGGGCCGGTGAGCAGCGAGGAGAACGGCCCGAAGGCCAGGTCCACGTGGTCCGTGCCGAACAGCTGCTGGTAGTTGCTGACCACCTGGTTCACCAGGCTGTGGTCATTGAGGATCTTCAGCACGACCTTGCGACCGAGCAGGCCGCCGTGGGCGTTCACGTCCTTGGCCCACAGCTCGTACCCCTTCTGGAACGCCAGGCCGTCCGTGGTGAACGCGCCGTCGGCCGGCGACAGGGACAGCGACGCGCCGATGACGATCGGGCCGGTGGAATTGCTGGCCGCAGTGGTGCCGCTGGTGGTGCTCGAACTGCTGCTGCTGCACGCGGCCAGCACGCTCACGCCGAGCACCACGGCCGTGCCCGCGGCGATCCTGGTGCCAGTGAACCGGGGGAGGACACGTCTCACGCCCAGTTCCTCCTTCCTCTTCGACCACGCCTCATCAGCCGGTTCTCACCGGACGAGTCCGTCCGCATGATTGCCTTTGCTGGTTATACCTGTCGAAACGACCTGATGAGGGGTGAATTGCGCGAAATCGATACCTGCCCTGACCCTCGCTGCCCGCAGGAGCCCCACCGCAACGACACCGATGTTCCATCGGTGCTGCCCTGACGACACCGATGTTCCATCGGTGCTGCCTCCCCGCTAGCAAGCCCGGCCGGCGGCGCTCCCGCGCACCAGCCCACCGTCGCTCAGTGCGTTTCGCACCCCTGGGCGTCGGCCGCGGCCGAATTGTCGTAGAAGGCCAGGCCGCACGCCGGGCCGGAGCAGGACTTGAGCCGGAGCCAGGTGCCGGCGGCGGCCGCTTCGGCGATGGCCACCGCGATGGCCGCCACCACGCTGGGATAGCTGGCGCGCGCGGCGCTGGCCAGCTGGACCGAACTCGCGGCGTTCACGGTGACGACCAAACGCCCCTCAGCCAGCGCCCTGGTCAGGCGGGCCGCGGCCGCGGGGTCCTCGCCGCCGCCGGTATGCGCGGCCAGGCTGTCCCGGACCGCCTCGCGCAGCCGCAGCAGCGCGGCGTGTTCGGAGCCGCTCAGGCCGGATTCGGCGGGCAGCAACGCCGCGCCGCGCAGCCAGCCGGCCGCCTCCTCCCGCGTGGCCAGCAAGTCAGCAGCATCACGCGAGGCCGTGTTGACGAACGACTGGACCAGGCGCAGCGGGCCAGGGGCAGCATCGGGCATTCTGGCTAACCTACACCGACGCGATGATCGCCACCGTGATCATGCTCACGGTGAAGCTCCCGCCTCTCGAGCTCAGCCATCAGGGTCACTCAAAACCGGACGTGTCGCCCGCCCCGCGCCGCACGATCTCGGGCTCGGGCTGGGAGAAGTCGATCACCGTGGTGGGCTCGGTGCCGCAGTCGCCCGAGTCGATCACCGCGTCCACGGCGTGGTCGAGCTGATCGGCGATCTGCCAGCCCTGGGTCATGGACTCGTCCTCGCCGGGCAGCAGCAGGGTGCTCGAGGCGAGCGGCTCGCCCAGCTCGGCGAGCAGCGCCTGGGCCACCACGTGCCGCGGGATCCGCACCCCCACGGTCTTCTTCCGCGGGTGCTGCAGCCGGCGCGGCACCTCCTTGGTCGCGGGCAGGATGAAGGTATAGCTGCCGGGAGTGGCCGCCTTGATGGCCCGGAACACCGGGTTGGTCACGTACGCGAACTGGCCTAGCTGGGCGAAGTCCTGGCACACCAGCGTGAGGTGGTGCCGCTCGTCGAGCTGACGGATCGACCTGATCCTGGCGAAGCCGTCGCTGTTGCCGAGCTGGCAGCCGAGCGCGTAGCAGGAGTCAGTCGGGTAGGCGATCACGCCGCCCGCCCGCACGACGTCGGCGATCTGGACGATCGCGCGCCGCTGCGGGTTGGCCGGATGGATGTCGAAGTACCTGGCCATGCGATGAGTCTAGGGATCAGGAGCCCGGAGCCGGCAGCGGACCGCCGGCGTGCCCTACACTTGCCGCCGAAGGGGAGTAGTTCGTACTGGTCGGGCCAGCGGGCGATATATTGCACGAAACGGCCAGATCAAGAACTTTTATTCTGCCGAACGGACCGTGGTGCGTCCGGCCGGCACCCTGACCGCCCGCCCGGCGTCAGGCGCTCGTGAGGATGACGAGCTGCTGGGTCGCCCGGGTCATCGCGACGTAACGGTCGACCGCTCCTTCGATGCCCTGGCCGAACGTCTCCGGGTCGATCAGCACGACCAGGTCGAACTCGAGCCCCTTCGACAGCTCCGGCGTCAGCGACCGCACCCGGGGCGTGTCGTCCAGAACCGCCGGATCCCCGATGACGGCGGCGATCCCGTCAGCGTGCGCGGCGAGCCACCCGTCGAGGATCGCGCCCAGCTCCGAGACCGGCCCGTACCGGACCGGGACGCCGGTGCTGCGGATGGAGGCCGGCACGTTGGCGTCCGGGAGCACGGCCCGGATGACCGGCTCGGCGGCCGCCATGACCTCTTCCGGCGTCCGGTAGTTGATGCTCAGCGAGGCCAGCTTGATCCGGTCGAGCCCGATCCGCTCGAGCCGCTCGGGCCACGACTCGGTGAAGCCGTGCCGGGCCTGGGCGCGGTCCCCGACGATGGTGAAGCTCCGGGAAGGGCAGCGCAGCAGCAGCATCTGCCACTCCGCATCGGTCAGTTCCTGAGCCTCGTCCACCACGACGTGCGCGAACGGCCCGGCCAGCGAGTCCGGGTCGGTTCCGGGCAGGGCGGCCTCGTTGACCAGCGCGTCCTGGAAGTCCTCGCCGCGCAGCATCGTCACCAGGCCGGTGCCGTACTCGTCGTCCGCGACCTCGATCAGGTTGTCGATGACCTGGGTCATGTGCTCGCGTTCGGCGGCGACCGCGGCGTCGTGCCGGCGCTTGCGCCGTACCGCCTCCGGGTCGCCGAGGCGCTGCCGGGCCGCGTCCAGCAGCGGCAGGTCGGACACCGTCCAGGCCTGGGCGTCCGCGCGCTGCAGCCGCTGAACCTCCTCGGGGCTGAGCCAGGGCGCGCACAGCCGCAGGTAGGCCGGTACCGACCACAGGTCGCCGACCAGGTCGGCCGGCTCGATCAGCGGCCACGCGCGGTTCAGGGCCGCGCGCAGCTCCCGGTTCGCCAGCAGCGACCTGCGGAGCTGGTCGGCCGGGACGTCGTCGGCGCGGGAGTCCAGCAAGATGGTGATCAGTTCCTCCCAGATCAGGTCGCGCGCCTCGTTGTGCGGGGTACCCGGGTCCGGCGCGTCGAACGCCTCGGCCCAGTCGTTGGCGCTCAGCCAGATGCCGGACCAGGGGGTGTCGACCGTCATACCCTCGGCGGGCAGGTTCTCGTAGAACCTGACCGCGGTCTCGATCGCTCCGACCAGCTCCGCGGACGACTTCAGGCGGGCCACCTCCGGGTCGGTGTCGGCCGCGGCCGCGGCGCCCTCGGCGACCAGGTCCCGCAGGGTGCAGGTCTGCACGCCCTCCTCGCCCAGGCTGGGCAGCACGTCCCCGACGTAGGCCAGGTAGGGCTGGTGCGGGCCGACGAACAGCACGCCGCCCCGGCGGTGACCCAGGCGCGGATCGGAGTACAGGAGGTAGGCGGACCGGTGCAGGGCGACGACGGTCTTGCCCGTGCCCGGACCGCCCTCGACGACCAGCGCGCCCCGGGATCCCGCGCGGATGATGGCGTCCTGGTCGGCCGCGATGGTGCCGAGCACGTCCCGCATCCGGGCCGACCGGCTGCCGCCCAGGCTGGCGATGAAGGCGGACTGGTCGTCGAGCGCGGCGTGCCCTTCCAGCCCGTCCGCGGTGAAGACCTCGTCCCAGTAGTCGCTGACCCGGCCGCCGGTCCAGCGGTACCTGCGCCGGCTGGCCAGACCCATCGGGTTGGCGTGGGTCGCCCCGAAGAACGGCTCGGCCGCGGGGGAGCGCCAGTCGATCAGCAGCCGGCGGCCCGCGCTGTCGCTGAGCCCGAGCCGTCCGACGTACACCGGCTCGGGGTCCCCGGAAACAGACTCGGCGCTGACGATACGTCCCAGGCACAGGTCCAGGCCGAACCGGCTCAGCACGCGCAGCCGCGCGGTCAGCCGGTGGATCTCCGTGTCCCGGTCCATCGCCTTCTGGCCGATGCCGCCGGGCGCCCTGAGCTCCGCGTCGAGGCGGCCGGCCAGGTCGGCGATCGAGCGCTCGAGGCTCGCCGCGATCGCCGCGAAGTGCTGCTCGTCGCCGCCGATCAGCGCCGGATCGGCCTTGGCGGCGAGGCGGTCGGGTAGGTCAAACGCACTGGTCGTCAGAGAGTTCACGTCCTCAGCTCCATGGTTCACGCGGACACCGCCGTCGGCACCAGCACACGCATTCCGCGACTCCCGTTTCCCCGTGTCCTGGCCCCGGCTGGCTATTCTCCGATACGACCCGGGTCTTGCGGCAAGCCCCCCGGTGCGCTATAGGTTGAAAGTGGAGGGGAGTGCGTCGTCCCCCCTTCCCTGATCGTCCGCCCCTTGCCTTTAACGCACCAGGAAGCTCAGGATAGTGTCAGCAATCGATTGCAGAACGCCCCTGGAGCCCAGATGGCCGTAGCCACGACCGGCCCGACGGCGGCAAGCTACGCCGGACGTGAGCTATGGGGTGCCTTCATCGGCGGTGCGTTCGTCGAGGCCGGGGACGCCGGGACGTTCGCGGTCACCGAACCCGCGACCGGACAGCAGCTCGCCCGCGTCGTGAACGGCGGCGCTGACCTGGTGGACCAGGCGGTGGCCGTGGCGCGGCGCGCGTACGCGCCGTGGCGCGACACGCCCCCTCGCGAGCGGGGCCGGCTGCTGCGGCTGGTGGCCGCCAAGATCCGCGCGCACGTAGACGAGCTGGCCGAACTCGAGGCTCGGGAGGTCGGCAAGCCGCGCCGCGACGCGCTGCGGTTCGACCTGTCGTACTGCCACGCGGGCTATGACTACTACGCGGGACTGGCCGACACGCTGCACGGCGAGATCCTCGACCAGGGCCCGATCGAGGCCCAGGTGATCTACGAGCCCTACGGGGTGGTCGCCGCGATCTTGCCGTTCAACTGGCCGCCGATTCATTTCACCAAGAAGTGCGCTCCGGCTCTGGCCGCGGGCAACACCGTGATCGTCAAGCCCGGGGAGCAGGCGCCGCTGACCGTGCTGCGGCTGACCGAGCTGGCCAATGAGGTGCTGCCGCCCGGCGTGCTGAATGCCGTTCCCGGTGTGGCGGCCGGGCCGGCCCTGGCCGGGCACCCGAGGGTGGAGCGCATCACGTTCACCGGGGCGACGGTGACCGGCCAGCGCGTGCTGCGCAGCGCGGCCGAGCACCTGACCTACGCGACGATGGAACTGGGCGGCAAGAACGCGCTGCTGGTCCTGGCCGATGCCGACCTGGACGCCGCCGTCGAGGTCGCGGTGGAGGGCATGTTCTACAACCAGGGTGAGGCGTGCACGTCGACCGCTCGCATCCTGGTCCATGACTCGGTCCACGACGACTTCCTGGCGCGCTTCGCCCGCGCCGCCGAACGGCTGGTGGTCGGCGACGGCCTGGACCCGGCCACCGATATCGGCCCGATGGTCGACGCGGCGCAGCGCGACAAGGTGCTCGGCTACCTGCAGACCGGCCTGGCCGAAGGAGCCCGCCTGGTCACCCAGGGCACCCTGCCGGACGACGAGCGGCTCAAGGATGGCTACTGGGTCGCCCCGGCCGTGCTGGCCGATGTCACCCCGGACATGACCGTCGCGCAGGAGGAGATCTTCGGGCCCATCGCATGCGTGCTGCGCTTTTCCACCGAGGAAGAAGCAATCGAGATCTGCAACGGCACGGCATACGGGCTGACCGCCGCGATCTGCACCACCGACGTCGCCCGGGCCGGCCAGCTCGCCCGCCGGCTGGAGGCCGGCATGGTCTTCATCAACAACTACATGCGCCGGTCGTTTCTCGGCTCGCCGTTCGGCGGCGTCAAGGGCAGCGGTTTCGGCCGCGAGAACGCCGTGGAGACGCTGCACGAATTCGTCCGCTCCAAGAACATCCGCTTCCCGTCCGGCCGCGGCACGATCCCCGTCTGGCCCCCCCGAGGCTGACCGCGCGTTCTTCCCGTCCGGCCGCGGCACGATCCCCGTCTGGCCCCCCGGGACTGACCGCGCGACCTAACCACCTTGCCCGAGACAAGTATACTGAGTATTATTCCCGGCATGATGCCTAGCATAGATAATGTCATGAGTATCCCGCACTTCCTCCTGGCGCTGCTGTCAGAAGGACCCAAGTACGGGCTGCAGCTGCGAGAGGAATTCGAGGGCGGCACCGGCGAGGTGTGGCCGCTCAACGTGGGTCAGGTGTACAAGACCCTGAGCCGGCTGGAACGCGACGGGCTGGCTGAATCCGACGGTACCGGGCCGGACGGCCCGCAGAAGCGGTTCCGGATCACGCCCCGCGGTGCGGAGGCGCTGGCCGCCTGGCTGCGCACCCCGCCGGACCTGACCTCCCCGCCCCGCGACGAGCTGGTGATGAAGGTGCTGGTGGCCGCCCGGGTGCCCGGTACCGACGCGCATGAGGTGATCCAGGCGCACCGTATGTACCTGGTCGAGCTGATGCAGCAGTGGACCAGGCTGAAGGAGGGCGAGGCCCGGGATGATCTGGGCCTGGCCCTGGTGGTGGATGCCGAGTTGTTCCGGCTGGACGCGGTGACCCGGTGGCTGGACGCCGCCGATACCCGGATCAAACGGGCCGCTGCCGAGCCCGCCCCGGAGCCCGCCCCCGGCCCGGCTCCGGTGCCGCAGCTTCGCAGGCTGGGGGCACGGCGATGAGCGTGCTGGAGTTGCGTGGCGTGTCCAAGACCTACGGCCAGCAGCCGGCCAGGGTGCACGCGCTGGACGGGGTTGACCTGTCGGTACAGGCCGGGCAGATGGTGGCGGTGATGGGGCCCAGCGGGTCGGGCAAGTCCACCCTGCTGACCATCGCCGGCAGCCTGGAGGAACCCACCAGCGGGGACGTGCTGGTCTGCGACCTGGCGCTGGCCGGGATGCCGCGGGGTCGCAGGGCCAGGCTGCGGCGCCGGGTGATCGGGTACGTGTTCCAGGATTTCAACCTGCTACCCGGGCTGACCGCCGTCGAGAACGTCGCCCTGCCGCTGGAACTGGACGGCGTGGCGGTGCCGAAGGCGCGCACGGCCGCGCTGACCGCGCTGGAAGCGCTGGGCGTGGCCGACCGGGCGGGCCGGTTCCCCGATCAGCTGTCCGGCGGCGAGCGACAGCGGGTCGCCATCGCCCGCGCGGTGGTGGGGGACCGCCGGCTGCTGCTGGCCGACGAGCCGTCCGGCGCCCTGGACTCGGTGAACGCGGACGAGGTGATGCGGCTGCTGCACCAGGCCTGCCAGCGGGGCGTGGCCGCGGTGGTGGTCACCCACGACGCGCAGCTGGCCGCCTGGGCCGACCGGGTGGTATTCCTGCGCGACGGGCGGGTGACCGGCCAGACCTCCCGGCCGCCCGGCCCCGAATCCCTCCTCACGCCCGGGGAGATCCGGTGAGCGTCACCCTGCGCGAACCCCCCGACCTCGCCGGAGGAGCGGGCGGCATCGTCGCCCGCCGGGCGGTGGTCCGCTGGGCGGTGCGGCTGTTCCGCCGCGAATGGCGCCAGCAACTGCTCGTGCTCGGCCTGCTCACCGTAGCGGTCGCGGCGACGATCTGGGGCACCAGCGTCGTCACCAACGTGCAGCTGCCGAACCCGGACTACGCCACGTTCGGCACCGCCGCCGTGCAGGTCACGCTGCCCGGCACCGACCCGCGGCTAGCGGCCGACATCGCCGCCGTCGCGGGCCGCTGGGGCCCGGCTGATCTCATTGAGAGCCAGGACATCGCCACGGGCACCACCCAGTCCGTGTCGCTCCGGGCCGAGAATCCGCGCGGGCACTACAACTCTCCGCTGCTCGGCCTGGTCAGCGGCGCCTACCCGGCCGGGCCCGGTCAGGTCGCGCTGACCAGCCAGGTCGCGGACCTGTACCGCGCATACGTGGGCGGCACCTGGCGGGCCGCCGGCACGACCTGGCGGGTGACCGGCATCGTGCAGGATCCGAGCAACCTGGCGGACGAGTTCGCGCTGGTCGCCCCGGGCCAGGTCCGCCAGCCCAGCCAGGTGATCATGCTGCTCGGCTCCCGCGCCGTCCGGCAGGCGATCCGCGACGGCAATGCGGCGCTGCCCGGTATCCCGGCGGCGGCGACGGTCATGCCCCCCACCGCGATCACGTCGGGCGGGATCTCGCCGGCCGTGCTCGTCCTGCTGGTGGAGGTCCTCGGCCTGGTGTTCATCGGCCTGGTCTCGGTGGCCGGTTTCTCGGTCATGGCCCAGCGCAGGCTCCGCGCCCTCGGCATGCTCAGCGCGATCGGCGCCACCGAACGCAACCTGCGCCTGGTCATGATCGCGGGCGGCCTGGTCGTCGGCGTGACCGCCGCGCTCGGCGGGGCGGTGCTCGGCTTCGCCGCCTGGTTCGCTTCCGTGCCGGCGCTGCAGCGGGCTACCGGTCACGTGGTCGACGCGACGAACGTGCCGTGGTGGGCGTTCGGCCTCGGGGTCGTGTTCGCGATCGCGACGTCGGTGCTGGCCTCCCGCCGCCCGGCTAAGACGATGGCGGCGGTGCCGGTGGTGGCCGCCCTGTCCGGCCGCCCCGCTCCGCCGAAGGCGGTGCACCGCTCCGCCCTGCCCGGCGTCATCGTGTTCGCGGGCGGCGTCGCGTGCCTGGCGCTCGCAGGCGGCCTGGCCGCCGTCGGCCCCGGCAACGCCCGCCATTCGCTCCTCCTGCTGGTCGGCCTGGTCGCCGTGATCGCCGGGATCCTCCTGCTCGCTCCGCTGGCGGTCAGCGTGCTGGCCGCCGGGGCGCGCCCGCGGCTGCCGGTCGCGATCCGGATCGCAGTGCGCGACCTGGTCCGTTACCGAGCCCGGTCCGGGGCCGCGCTCGCCGCCACCACGTTCGCGGTGTTCCTGGCCATGGCGATCTGCCTCGTGGCCAGCATCCAGTTCGGAAACCCGCTGAACTGGTTCGGCGCGAACCTGTCCAGCAGCCAGCTGATCTTCTCCACGCAGGCGAGCCCGGCGCCCGGCATGATGATCCAGCTCAGCGACGCCCAGCTGGCCAGCCTGGAAAGGCAAGTGGACAGCTTTGCGGCTGGCCTGCACGCCCGGGCCGTGCTGCCGCTGGAGGACTCCTCCGTCGAGCTGTACCAGGCGGGCACGCCGGGGCCGCATGACCACTTCAACGGATCGGTGTACGTCGCCACCCCGCAGCTCCTCGCCACGTACGGCATCAAGGCCAGCCAGATCAGGCCGGGCACCGACATCCTCACCATGCGCCCGGGCCTGGCCAGCCTGCCCCACACCGAACTGACCTGGGGCAACTACGGCGTCCAAACCACGCCAGGCGGCTTTACGCAGAAGGACACGGTGCTGCCGCCCTGCGCGCTGAGCAGCGACTGCCTGGCCAATCCCGCGACGCAGACGGTCAGCGGACTGCCCGGCGGTACCTCCGCGCCGAACACCGTGATCACCGAGTACGCGATGAGCAAGTACCATCTGCAGCCCAGCCTGACCGGCTGGCTGATCCAGGCCCCGGCCCCGCTCACCGCCGCCCAGATCAGCGCCGCGCGTCACCTCGCGCTCGCCTACGAGGTGACGGTCGAGACCAGATCCGATGCGCCGACTCTCGGTGAGTTCGCCGCCGGGGCTACCGCGCTGGGCATCGTGATCGCGTTCGGCGTGCTGGCCGCGTCCGTCGGCCTGATCCGCAGCGAGACCGCCCGGGACCTGCGCACGCTCACCGCGGCCGGCGCCAGTGGCACGACCCGGCGGATGATCACCGCGGCGACCGCCGCAGCGCTCGGCCTGCTCGGCGCGATCCTCGGCCTGGCCGGCGCGGTGATCGCCGTACTGGCCTGGGCGCGCAGCAGCCCGTCCGCCATGTTCAGCGACGTGCCGCTGACCGACGTGCTGATCCTGCTGATCGGCCTGCCGCTGACCGCCGCCGTCGCCGGCTGGCTGCTGGCCGGCCGCGAGCCGGAGGCCATCGCGCGGCAGCCGCTGGACTGACGCGGGTCTGCCGGCACCTGCAGAAAGTCCTTGAAAGAAATCCCGGCGGAGGTGTCGGATCGGGGCAGAGGTGTTCGTAGCGGGGGTGAGCGGCCGCCCGCGAAGGGGCGCCCAGGACCACAGGAGATGATCCGAGATGCAGTACCTGGTTTCCGTGATCGACGACGGTGCCGGCCTCGCCACCCCGGAGGAGGACGCGGCCATCGACGTGTTCAACGCGCGGCTCCAGGCCGAAGGCCACTGGGTGTTCGCCGGCGGCCTCGGGTCGCCCGTCGCGGCGACTGTGGTCGACAGCCGGGGCGGGGAGCCGGTGTTCACCGACGGGCCCTTCGTGGAGTCGAAGGAGTACCTGGCCGGCTTCTGGGTCATGGAAGCTCCCGACCTCGACGTGGCGCTCAAGCTCGCCGCCGAGGGATCGAAGGCCTGCAACCGGAAGATCGAGGTGCGGCCGTTCCTGTGAACATGGCCGACGTCGGGGAGGCGGTCACCCGAGCCCACCACGAGGAGTGGGCCCGGGTGGTCGCCTCCCTGGCCAAGCGTTTCGGTGACCTCGACATCGCCGAGGAGGCCGCCGCCGAGGCGTTCGCGACCGCCGTCGAGCGGTGGCCGGCCGACGGCGTACCGCCCAACCCCGGCGCCTGGCTGACCACCACCGCCAACCACAAGGCCATCGACCGGATCCGGCGCGAGCAAAAACGCGACGACAAGCACAAGGAGGCTCAGCTGGTGTACGACGACGACCCGCCCGAGCCTGCCGGGGTCATCGATGACGAGCGGCTCCGGCTCATCTTCACCTGCTGTCACCCGGCGCTCGCGATGCAGACCCGCGTGGCGCTGACGCTCCGCATGGTCGGCGGCCTGACCGTGCCCGAGATCGCCCGTGCCTTCCTGGTGCAGGAGACCACCATGGGCCAGCGGATCACCCGCGCGAAGGTCAAGATCAAGGCGGCTCGCATCCCGTACCGGGTGCCGTCCGCGGCGGATCTCCCGGCCCGCGTCTGCGGTGTGCTCGAAGTCCTGTATCTCGTCTTCAACGAGGGCTACCTGGCGACCGGCCCCGGCACCGATCCCGTGCGGCACGACCTGACCGCCGAGGCGATCCGGCTCACTCGCCTGATCCGTGTCCTCATGCCGGACGACGGTGAGGTGGCCGGGCTGCTGGCGCTGATGCTCCTCATCGAGGCTCGCCGCACCGCCCGGGTTTCGGCGAGCGGCGAACTGGTCACCCTCGACGAGCAGGACCGCGGGGCCTGGGACGCCGCGCTGATCGCCGAGGGTCACCGGCTGGTGCGCGAGCGCCTGGCCACCGGGCTGGCCCCGGGCCGCTACCAGATCCTCGCCGCGATCAACGCCGTGCACACCTCCGCCCGCGAAGCACGCGACACCGACTGGTCGCAGGTCGCCGCCCTCTACGATCAGCTCGCCCGCCTCGACCCCTCGCCGATCGTCGCCCTCAACCGGGCCATCGCGGTCGCCGAGCTCGACGGCCCGGAGGTAGCCCTGGCGACGGTCGACCGTCTTGCGGGCCAACTGGCCGGCTATCACGCCTACCACGCGACCCGTGCCGACCTGCTGCGCCGGCTCGGCCGCAGTCACGAGTCGCGCGCGGCGTACGACAAAGCCATCGAGCTGGCGGGCAACACCGCCGAGACCGCCTCGCTGACCCGCCGCCGCGACCAGCTGCTATAGCGACTTCAGCCAGTCCACCAGGAGCCGGTTGACCTCATCGGGCTGCTCCTGCTGGACCCAGTGTCCGCACCGGGGGAGGATATGGCTGCCCCGCAGGCCGGGCAGCGTGTCGGGAAAGCGCGCGATGGCCCTGGCCCCCCACCTGGTCGGGCCGTCCTGCTCCCCGCCGATGAACAGGGACGGAACCCGGATCGGCGCGCCTCTCCACGGCTGGAGGTCCTGCCAGTCCCGGTCCACGTTGCGGTAGCGGTTCAGGGCTCCACGGAAACCGGTCCGCTCGAACTCCCCGGCGTAGAACTCGAGGTCGTCCTCGGCGAGCCAGCCGGGCAGCGGGCCGGGGGCGGGAAAGCGGTCGCGCAGCATCCTGCCGTGCGCCACGGTGGCGATGCTCCCCGCGCCCGACGCCGACCTCGCCCCGTCGGCTGATGCCGCGACGTAGAAGCCGAGCAGCCACGATCGCACGTCGATCTCGGCTTCCCGCTCGGCTCGTCCCGGCTCCTGGAAGTAGCTGATGTAGAACTCCTCGTCCTGGCCCGCCTGCCTGCCCATCTCGGCGAAGGCTTCGGTGGGCCGCCGGCTGCCCGGGGGGCTGTAGGGGACGCTGAGCATCGCTACCGCGGTGAAGATGTCCGGTCGCAGCAGGGCCGAGTTGGCGGCGATCGGCGCTCCCCAGTCGTGGCCGATGATGATCGCCTGCGAGCCCCGCTCGGCCAGCGCCTCAACCACGCCCAGGTTGTCGCTGACGTGCTGGAGCATCCCGTAGGCCTCGACGTCCAGGGGCGCGGAGGATCTCCCGTACCCCCGGACATCGATCGCTACGGCCCGGAACCCGGCCGCGGCGATCACCGGCAGCTGGTGCCGCCACGAGTACCACGACTCGGGGAATCCGTGGACGAGCAGGACCAGCGGACCGGACCCTTCCTCCACGCAGTGGATCCTCGTCCCGCGAGCATCGACGACCTGGTGCCTCATGGGCCAGAGGTTATGTGAAGGAGGGAGCAGACAGGCTGCGGGCGGTGATGTCGCCGACGGTGGTGGTGGCGTTGATGTCCAGGTCGGGGGTGCCGCCGGTGTTCTGGAGCGCGTTGTGGATCCGGCCCAGCGTGGTGCCGGCGTCCAGGGTGGCTGAGCTCCCGGCGGCCGCGCCGACGGTGATCGCGCCGGTCTCGGTGCGCAGCACGACCGTGCCGCGGGTGGCCTCGGCGATCTGGATGTCGCCTCTGACGGTACGGATCTCCGCGGCGCCGGCCAGGCGGCCGACCGCGATGTCGCCGTCGACGGTGATGAGGCGGACGGTGGCGGCCGCCTCGACCTTGACCGTGCCTTGCGAGCTGTCAAAGGTCACGTCGCCGAGCTGCCCGGCGGTGGTGAACTGCGCGCTGGCTGCCTTGGCCTCGACCCGGGATCCGGCGGGCAGCTGGACGGTCACCTCGACGGCTCCGGAGCTACCGAGGATCCGGTTGCCGGCCGGGGCCGTGATCCGCAGGATGCCATCGCTGTATCCGGCCGTGGTCTGCCCGGCCAGCTTCACGTCGCGGCCCTTGGCCGGGTCCGCGGGCCGGATCTCGACGGTGGTGTCGGCCCGGTCGGCGGCGATGACCTGGATGCTTCCGGCCGGGATGCCGAGGATGGCGGTGATCGGGGCGGGGGTAGTGAACTGCTGCATCGTGCTCTCCTGGGCCGGTTGGCGGGGGACTGAAGTTGTCATGTCCCCACCATCTCGGCCGGCCCGGTCACGCCCCTGTCATGCCGCTGACACCGCCACTGACACGGCTACTTGGTCAGGTACCAGAACTGCGGGGTGTCGTGCGCGATCGCCTCGACGCCGAGCTGGGCATCTGCCCGGAGCAGAGCTTTCTGGTAGCTATCAGCGCATTCTGCGAGGAACGTAAGCACATGCTTGGTGATCTGGCCGGCCGCGACGACTGTCCAACAATTGTTGTACTGTGGGTGTATGAGCGTCGGATTCCGCCCCACTGAAGAAGACCTTCGTGTCATCGAGGCTAACCGCCGCGAGGATGAGAAGACCAGCGATGTCATCCGCCGCGCGCTGCGGCTCCTAGACCGCGAGGCATGGGAGGAACGTGCCCGTGCTGACATGCACCGGCTGCGGAGTGAGGACCTGTCCGCCGAGGCGGATGCGTGGGATTACGATGCCGACGGGAACATCCGGATCGCGGGCACCGGTCTCGCGGTTCCCGCGCGCCCGGCTGATCACGCATGATCCGCGGCGCGGTCTACCCGGTAGACCTGGGCGATGCCAAACGCGGTCATGAGCAGCGGGGTCGGCGTCTCGGACTGGTCATCAGCATCGAGCAGAACGCCTGGTCCACGGTGACCATCCTGCCGACCTCGACCAGCGCTCAGCCGGCCGTCTTCAGACCCGAGGTCGTCATCGCGGGGCGGGATACCAAGGTCTTGATTGACCAGATCCGCACCATCGACACCAGCTACGTGACTGGCGAACTCGTGGACTACCTGTCACGCGATGACATGGCACACGTCGAGCACAGCCTGTCGCGTTACCTCGGCCTGCTGCGCTGATAGTCGAGCCCGTCAAGTAACGAGACCGTTAACACCCCTCACCCATAAGGTGCGCACGCGCTCAGCCTGCCCCGGCGCAAAACCCAGCCCACAGCGAAGGAACCCCCGAACCGCTTAACTGCCAATCAGCGCTGAATAGCGGAGGCTAGCCGTCTCTGCGGAGACGGAGGTCGGCCTGGTTGGCTGGGCCAGGGTTGACGGCCAGGTCAATCCCAAGCTCTGGCTCCAGTACGCCGCGGGTCTCAGGCGTGAGGTTCTCCGCGAGCTCGTTCACCAGCACGCGGAGGGTCTGCGGCGCGCGCCTCTGCGCGATGGCAACCAGGTCAGGGTGGAAGCAGTCCGTCATGCCCGCCACCAGCTCACGACAGGCCCGGGTTTCATCCCGGGCGGCCACGCCGCGGATCACGGTGGCCAGCGCCTGTCCCGCCATCGACGGGTCGATCCTGCCCTTAAGGTCGAGCACAGCCCGGGCCGCGGCCGACGCGTGGCCCGGGCTGGCCAGCCTTCGCCGCCGCCGCCGGAGCATCTGTCTCGGCCACCTGGCCGTCAGTTCCCAGTCATGCGCTTCGGCATAGTCCAGGATGTGCCGCCAGGCCTCGGCCGCCTCGCCGGGCGTCCGTGCGCCCGTTCCCGGATCCACGCTGATCCCGCAAGGTGCATCTGTCGAGAACGGCCAGCCCGCTTCATAGTCGGCGAGCGGAGCGGTCGGCTCTCGACGGCGGCGAGACGGCCTGCCTAGCATCGGTGAATGATGCCTCCCGCTCCGGTGCCTGCTGCGCCTGCGCTTCCGGAGCCACCGTGACGCTCGCCATTGTCATCTCCGCGTCGGGCGACGCCGCGCTGGCCTCAGGCCACCGCTTGAGCTCCACTTGCGGGATCAGCCAGGTGGCCAGGAAGGCCAGCGCTGCGATCGGGACCGCCACCAGGAATACGGTCTGGATCGACTCGGCGTAGCCGGACACGAAGCCCTGGTGCACTGCGGCGGGCAGGTGGGTTAGCGCCGCCGGGGTGACGTCCGCGCTGGTGAAGCCCTTCGGAAGGGCGACTCCGTGCAGGTGGCGGGCCAGGTTCCCGACCAGTACGTTGGCGAAGATCGCGCCGAAGATCGCCGTGCCGAACGACCCGCCGATCGAGCGGAAGAACGTGGCGCCTGAGGTCGCGACGCCTAGCTCGCTGTGCGGTACGCCGTTCTGCACGATGATGACGAGTACCTGCATGACGCCGCCGATGCCCATCCCGAGCACCAGCATGTACAGGGCGTCCAGGGCGGTCGACGTGTGCACCCCCATCAGGTGCAGCAGGAACAGGCCCGCGGTCATGAACCCGGCGCCTGCGATCGGGAAGAACCGGTACCTGCCGGTCCTGGAGATGATCTGCCCGGAGGAGATCGAGACCAGCAGCAGCCCGGCCATCAGCGGGAGCAGGTACACCCCGGAGATGGTCGGCGAGATGCCGCGGACGACCTGGAAGAACGCCGGAAGGTACGTGATCGCGCCGAACATCGCGAAGCCGACGATGAAGCCGACCATGCTGGTCACCGAGAAGGTGCGCAGCTTGAACAGGTGCAGGGGCAGTACCGGCTCGGCCGCCCGCCGCTCGACCAGTACGAACAAGCCGATCAGCAGCACGCCGGCCACGCCCAGGATGTAGATGGGCGCCGACCGCCACGGGTAGGTGGTGCCGCCCAGGCTGGTCAGCAGGATCAGCGAGGTAACGGCCAGCGACAGCACGGCGGTGCCGAGGTAGTCGATCACGTGGTGCACCCGGCGCAGCGTGCCGGGCACCTGGCTGGCCACCACGACCAGCGCGATCACGCCGATCGGGATGTTGATGTAGAAAATCCAGCGCCAGGTCAGGTTGTCCACGAACACGCCGCCGAGCAACGGGCCGACCACGCTGGCCAGGCCGAAGACCCCGCCGAACAGCCCCACGTACTTGCCGCGTTCGCGGGGCGAGACGATGTCGCCGACGATGGCCTGCGCGCCGACCATCAGGCCGCCGGAGCCCAGCCCCTGCACGGCGCGGAACGCGATGAGCTCGATCATGGACGTGCTGAGGCCGGACAGGATCGAGCCGATCAGGAAGATGACGATCGCGGCCTGGAAGAAGATCTTCCGGCCGTACTGGTCGCCCAGCTTGCCCCATAGCGGGGTGGACACCGTGGTGGCGAGCAGGTAGGCGGTGATAATCCAGGCGATGTGGGAACCGCCCTTAAGGTCACCGACGATCGTCGGCAGTGCCGTGGACACGATCGTCTGATCGAGCGCGGCGAGCAGCATGCCGAGCATGAGCGCGCCGATGATGAGCAGGATCTGGCGGCGGCTGAGCCCGGGCCGGGCGCCGTTGCCAGTGATGTTCGCGGCAGGCGGCGTCGGGCTGCCGGCGGCCGCGGGAGTGGCGGAGGCCATCAGGTGTTGTCCTTCTTCCCCGTGATGTTTCGTAGTTCGCGGCGCTCGGGCAGCCCGTCGGCGAGGGCCCGGAACGCTTGGTCAATAAGGCGCTCGAGCGGTGCCTTCCCGCCCGAGCCAGCCCAGAATGAGATGGTGGCGCGGAACACGCCGGCCGCGGTGACAGCCAGCAGGCTCGGATAGGGATCCCGCTCCGGATCGGTGCCGAGCCGCTCAGCGAGTCCCTCAGCGATGGCCCGCTCGACCATCGCCATCTGCGCCGCGCCCGCCGCCCGCAGCTGCGGGTCGGTGTGGACGCCTTTCATCCGGCGCAACCAGTCCACCGGGTCGCCGCCGAGCGCGCCGAGCTCATCCGCTACCGCCCGGGCGTCACTAACCATGATCATGCGCAGCGCCTCAAGGGCGGGTTCGCCCGGGGCGGTGTGAACCACACGCTCGCGCAGCACCGGGATCTGCTCCGGATCGGTGCCGTACAGCGCGGCTTCCTTCGACGGGAAGTAATTGAAGAACGTGCGCGGTGACACGTCCGCCGCCTCGGCGATGTCCTCGATGGTGACGTGCGCGAAGCCGCGTTCGGCCACCAGGTCGAGCGCGGCGCGGCGGAGCGAGCGCCGGGTCGCTAGCTTCTTGCGCTCGCGCAGCGAGGCGCGCGGTTCCCCGGCTGGAACCGCCGTACCGGTAGTTGTCGTCATGCGCTCTCTAGCATTCTGCATCGAGTGAAAACTTGCGGCATATGAAAGCTTACAGGGTGTGCAACAGTAGTTCCCCGAAGGATGTTCCCGGCGGCCCGGCCCGAACCCGGCCGCCGCCGGCCCGCGTGCTTACCGCTGTCTTACGCAACAGGTCCGCATGGACGCTTCTTGCCGGTTTCGCGGTTGACTCTCTGAGAGCCGAGAGCTGGGATACGGACTAATGGAAGACGGGCCGCAGGACACGACCGGGCGGTTGCGGCAGGTAACGCGGCGGCAATTCACCGGTGCCGTCGGGCGAGGCCTGACCGCAGTCGGCGCGTCGTTGGCCGTCGCGGACTGCGGGTCGGGGACGAGGACTACGCCCGCCCGGCCGTCCGTGGCGCCGCGGGCGGCGCCCTCAACCGCGCCGCCGCTGCCGCCACCGCAGGGGCCGCTGCTCGACCCGTTCACCGGCGAACCGGTCAAGGCCCTCGGACCCGTGCTCGCCGTGAAGATCGACAATATCGTCTACGCCAGGCCGCAGACCGGGCTGCGGTCCGCCGACATCATCTACGTCATCCCGGTCGAGGGCGGCCTCACCCGGTTCATGGCGGTGTATTCCTCGCACTTCCCGCCGGTCATCGGGCCGGTGCGCAGCGCCAGGCAGAGCGACCTCGACCTGCTGAGCCAGTTCGGGCGGCCCGCGTTCGCCTGGTCCGGGGCGACCCCGCACCTCGTGCCGTTTATCGAGCGGGCACCGGTCGTCGACCTGTACGCGCTCACGGCCGGCGGCTATTTCCGCTCCGCCAGCCGGGCCGCGCCGTACAACCTGTACGCGGACACGAGGCAGCTGCTGGCCGAGGCGAAGGGCGCCAGCAAGGCCAGGGACATCGGGTTCCGGTTCGGGGCGGCACCCGCCGGCGGGACTCCCGCCGCGTCCTGCTCGGTGAAGTACCCCGCCGCGTCCTGCACCTTCCGCTGGTCGGCCAAGGACAGGCGCTGGCTCTTCTGGATGGACGGTGCGCCCGCGCTGGCCACCGAGGGCGGACAGCTCGGCGGCAGCACCGTGATCGTGCAGTACACCCGGATCGCGACGTCGCGGTTCGAGGAGTACGGCGGCCGTCCGCCGTACGCGAAGTCGATCGGGTCCGGTAAGGCGGTCGTCCTGCGCGACGGACGCGCCTACACCGTCCGCTGGTCGCGCCCGAACAGGGGAACCGGCACCACCTATACCCTCCCGGACGGTCAGCAGATGCTGTTCGGCCCCGGCCAGACCTGGGTCGTCCTCGCGCCGGAAAGCCACGCGAGCTACCTGAACGCGGCGAGGGTCTAGCGCCCGTGCCCGCGCATCTCGCGGCCCCATGCTGGCCTCAGCGCGGCCCCATACAGGATCAAAACAAAAGACCTGGAGCGATAAAACCCCAGGTCAGTACGGATGCGCCGCCGGCGGGCCGGTGAGCGGACCCTGACCGCCCTGCTACCGGCGATGGCACAGCCACCACGCCGCAAACACGACAGTGGATCGAAGGACATGATGACCAGCGCGGCGCACTTTGCGGGTAGCGGCGCGTGCCAGCCGACGATCAGCCATGTGGCTGCCACGATGACCGGCTCGCGCAGCAGGTACAAAGGCAAACAAGTGCAGAGGCGAAGGATCCCGAAGTCTCTAAGCGCAGCCGGTGGCCTCGTTACCGTGCTCCAGACGGAAACGATGAGGAGGAGACACGATGACCGACCAGCCGCCGACGGCCCTGGCGACCGCGCTGGCCTACCATCAGGCTTGGACCAGCAAGGACATCGACCAGGCCATGCGACATGTCGACAGCGAGATCGTATGCCAGGCGCCGGGCAGGCAAGTGGCCGGCGCGGCCGCCTACCGTCAGTTCCTGGCCGGCTTCGCCCGGCAGCTGACCGAAGGCGGCCGGGTCACCCGCTGCACTGCCGGCAGGATTCGCGCTGCCGTCCAAGATGGTGCGCCGGGCCCGCCGAAGGCCGGTGGCGGGGATCTGCGCCGGGTCCGAGCGCAGCGGGCAAAGTATCCCGGGTGCGCCAGAGCCGCTGTCCCGCCTCCGGACCTGGGCCAGGTGGCCCGGCGGCTCCGGCCGGCCCGCCACCGGTATCGGCCTGACGCGGCGCGATGACCGCCGATTCGCGGCAGCGGCTCGGCGGTGCCGTGTCCTGACGCTGCGGGCCTGGCTGGCCAGCCGCCGGCCCGGCTAGGCTTGCCGGACAGCGCGGTCGGCGCTGGTTTGGATTATCACGGGAGTGGAGCCGCGATGGGCGTGCCCGGCTATCCCGAAGCGCTCCGGGTGTTGTGCCAGGACGCCGGGGGTGACCTGCACCGGGTGCTGGCCGCGGCGTGCGGGCCGGTGCCGGCCTGGGATCCGGTGGTGTACCTGGCCGACTTCGCCCACATGGTGCTGTTCCCGCTGGCCGCCGGCGTAGCGGAGGAGCCGGTGGCGGGGACGATGGCGGGCCGGGCGTTCACCACCGGCCAGCCGGTGACCAGCGCCCGGGACGGTGAGGTGCGGGTGTGGGTGCCGGTGGTGGAGCAGACGACCCGGACCGGGGTGCTGGCGGTCACCGTGCCCGAGGCCAGCGAGGCGGTCCTGGCGCAGGCTGAGCTGCTGGGCGTGTTCGCCGGGCTGGTCGCCGCGGCGGCGGCGCGGGTCACCGACGTCCCCTATGTGCGGCGGCGGGGCCGGGTCATGTCGCTGCCGGCGGGCATGCAGTGGGACCTGCTGCCGCCGCTGAGCGCCCGTACCGCCGGCGCGCTGATCGCCGCGGTGGTCGAGCCTGCCTACGACATCGCCGGGGACGCGTTCGACTACGCGGTCAACGGCGCCGATCTGCATTTCGCGATTATCGACGGCCTGGGGCACGGCATCGGCTCGACGCTGCTGACCGGCCTGGCCGTCGGTGCTTACCGGCATGCCCGCCGGGACGGGGCCGCGGTCGGCGGCATGCACGCGGCTGTCGATCAGGCGCTGGCCGGGTATTACGGCGACGATTCGTTCGCCACCGGCATCATCGCCCGGCTGGCCACCGGGCCGGGGCGGCTGGAGTGGTCCTGTGCCGGGCACCCGCGGCCGCTGCTGCTGCGCGGCCGCAAGGTGGTCGCCGAGCTCGACTGCGATGCGACGCTGCCGTTCGGGCTCGGCGACGGCACCCCGGTGCCGGCCACCTGTGAGCTGGAGCCCGATGACGCGGTGCTGCTGTACACCGACGGGGTGGTCGAGGCGCGGACCCCGGACGGGGAGCTGTTCGGGCTGGACCGGCTGGCCGACCTGCTGGAGCGGGAGGCCGCCAGTGGCCAGCCGGCCGAGGAACTGCTGCGCCGGCTGGTCCGCGCCGTGCTGGAGCACCAGGCTGGCGGCCTGCGCGATGACGCCACGCTGCTGCTGGTGCAATGGACCGGTCGCTGAGCGCGGGCCAGCCGCGCTGACTTGCGGGCCCGAAGCGGCCCGGCCGCGCATCCCTGGCACTGCATGATCACCTTCGCCGCCGACCTCGACAACCGGCCGCCGTCGATCCTGCTTACCACCCTGGCCGGACGCGCCTACGACGGCGAGGACGACCTGTTCACTGCGGTCCGCATCGGGCTGGACAACATGACCCAGTTCGTTGAGAGGCGCGGGGATCAGTGGTGAGTGCCCAACCCCGCTCACGAGGAGGAGAATGTTCCGCTGCTTCAGCCAGCCGTACAGCGGGGTGGCCGCAGGGTGGCCCCATGCGTCGTCCCCGGCGGCTTCCAGCGCCGTCTGGCCCGTCGCATCAGCAGCCACGCCAGCCCCGCGGGAGCAGGCCCATGTCAAGGTGCCGCCGGGTGCGGGCCGCTGATGGGTCTGCTGTGGTGTGGTGGTCATAGCGTCGCGAGCAGCATTGCCGCCATCCCGGCGCTCATCGCGGCCTGGCTGGCCGAGACCGGGTCTTTCACCCGGGGCCCGGGGCCGATGGCCCGGGCCAGCCATGGGATGCAAGCGGCTGAGCAAGCCGCTGCGAGCAGGATGCTGACGGCGTTCGCTGGGGCGGGCGCGGCGGCCCGGGGCATGGCCGTCATCGCGCCGCGGCCCGGGCCGGCGGCATCCCGGGACTGGCAGGCATCGCGGTCAGCATCCAGATCATGGCCCCGGCCATCAGCGTATGCAGAACGGCGGGCAGGCCAGTACGCGCAGCCCGGCCGGTGCCGGCCGGGCTGGCAAGCCAGAACCACAGCGCTGCGCATCCGAACACCGGCGCCTGGGCCCATGCCGCGGCAGCGGGCTCTGACCACCAGGTCATGGCGATCAGAGCCGCGCACATCGCGGCGCAGAATACGGCCGGAACCCGGCCCGCAGCGTCCGCGGGCCCGCGCCGCGGCAGCGCCGCTGTCAGCCCCGCGGCGGCGAAGACCGCGGTGAGCAGCCACCGGGCCGCCAGCCCCATGATCATCACGGCTCCCGGTCATAGGTGTCGTGGTGGGGGAACCCGGTCACGTGCCGCTGCCGGCCCAGCGGGGTCAGCTCCAGCCACCGGTAGCTGCCCAGCAGCGAGTCCAGGCCCCGCTCGTAGGCCGAATAAGCGTGGAACACCCGGTCACCCTCGCGCAGGAAGACGCTGACCCCGGGACCGTCCGCGCCGGACCGGATATAGGGGGCCTGCCGGGCGAGGGTTTCCTTGTCCTTGTAGTTGTACTCCAGCGGGGCCTTGTCCTCGTCGAAGCTGGCGTGGAAGTCGTAGTTGAAGTCGCTGCCGTAGCTGGAGTACCACGGCACGGCCCAGCCCATCCGCTGGCGGAACCGCTCGATGCTGGCGATCGGCGCGCGGGACACCAGCACCAGCGTGGTATCGCAGGCGTGCAGGTGAGACAGGTCGCCGATGCTGTCAGCCAGGAACGAGCAGGTCGGGCAACCCTGATCTTCGCCGGGGAACCCGGACTCGGCGTGCCGCCACATGAAGTGGTAGGTGATCAGCTGTCGGCGCCCGCCGAACAGGCCGGGCAGGCTCACCGGCCCGGCCGGGCCGGTGAAGGTGTAGTCCTTGGTGACCTCGGTCACCGGCAGCTCGCGGCGCGCGGCGTCCACCGCATCCTTGGCCTTGGTGACCTCCTTCTCCCGGGCCAGCAGGTCCATGCGCGCAACCCGCCATTCTTGCGGTGACACGACGTTCGGGATGTTCATCTCGTCCTCCTCCAGTTGCTGTCTCACCCTCTCTACGGCTGGGCAGCCTCGGAAACCGACAACCGCATACCCATTCACCGCGCAAATTTCGCCCGCCGCTGCGCGGCTTCTCCCGGCAAGCTGCCGCGGGGCCGCCAGGTTCCCAGGCCGCGAGCGGCGCCCAGCCTTCTCCACTGGCACGCCGGCGTTCACTCCTGGCCGACGTAGAAGATGACCTGCTCGGCCTGGACCTTGCCGTCTTCTACCAGGTAGAGGCCGGGCTTAGACTCCCCAAGCACAGGCCAGAGCGTCTTGAAGAAAATCGCCGCGCGGCGATTGTGAGCGCGCCGAGGGCCACAGTGTGAATTTCCGCGGCATCGGCGATGGCGCCCGCGCACTCAGCGCCCGGTCGCCCCCTGCATCGCCGGTGCCCTCAGCGGACCTGCGGTGCTAGTGGCCCGCCGGCTGCATGGCGTTATGCTGGGCGGTGATCCACCAGCGGCCGTCCTCCTCCACGAGGACCAGCATCTGTGAGATGCGCACCTCGCCGCCCGGCCCGTTACCGGCGGCCGGCATGCCGGAGACGCGAGTGTCGAGGTCGGCAACGGCGACACCCGGTCGGATCAGGCGTAGCTTCCGCACCGCCAGCGATACCTCCGTTCCCGCGAGGACCCCGCGAAAGGCCTCCTCGGCGGTGCGGACAACGTCGTCGCGGCCCAGATCGATGGTGCCATTGGTATTGGTAAACGTGCCGTCTGGGCTATAACGAGCCCCGTAGGCCCGGGCGTCACCTGCGTTCCAGGCCTCGGCTATCTGCGCCAAGAGCTGATCGACTGCCTCGTTGACCGCTACCTGCGCCATGATCACTCCTTTTCCCGGGCCTGCGCCGCGTGGCCAGCCCCGCCTGCGCTGCTCCATGTATAGCAACCGATTAATTGCTATATTATGGCAACCTATCGGTTGCGTCAAGCGTGCTCACGGGTCTGCCCTTGGCCGGGGGCATCGTCTTATCGTTCCCTGGCGGTTGCCAGGCGGGGCATCCCCCGCGCTGGGGGATTCCCGGCGCGGGGGAGTCGTCGTAACGTGGGAGGGTGGCGGTCCGGCCGGGCGCGGAGGCGACCGAACTCGCGCTGGCCAGGCTGATGCGTGCCTGCCCGGACGGTGAGGCGTTCCGGGGCGAGGCGATCGGCCTGCTGCGGCGTGCGGTGGGTTTCGACGGGTGGTGCTGGGCCCGGCTCGATCCAGCGAGCCTGCTGCCCGCGCACGGGTCGCTGGCCGAGCACACCGGCGCCGAAGCCATCTTGCCGCGCCTGTTCCGGGCACCCTACGCCGCCCAGGTCGACCCGCACCGGCCGGTCGCGGCGCTCAGCGCCGAGACCGACGGCACGCTGGCACGCAGTGCCCGGTGGCGGGATCTGCTGCGGCCGCTTGGCCATCACGATGAACTGCGTGCCACGCTGGCCGACAGCGGCCTGTGCTGGGGGCACCTGATCTGTTACCGCGATCTGCCCGGCAGCCCGTTCACCGGAGAGCAGGCGGCGCTGGTGCGCCGCGTCGCGCCGCTGCTCGGCGCGCACATGCGAGAAGGCTGGCGGCTGGAAACCGGCGGCTTGCGCATCCAGGACGAGCCCGGCACGCTGCTGTTCGACGCGGGCCTGGGGCTGCTGTCGGTGACGCGGGCCGCGCTGAGGTGGCTGGAGGCGCTGGGCTGGCCGCCGTCTGCGGGCCTGCCCGCGTTCGTGTACGCGCTGGCGGCCCGGGCGGCTGACACGCGTTCGGGTGTCACGATCGAGGTCCGGGCCCTGCAGGGCAGCTGGGCGAGCTTGCACGCCGCGCCGTTGCTGCCGGCCACCGCGGCCGGGTCGGTGGTGGTCACCATCGGCCCGCCCGTCCCGGCCGAGGTGGCCGGTGTGCTGATGCGCGCCTGGGGCCTGTCGCCGCGGGAGCGCCAGGTTGCGGCGGCGATCGTTTCCGGGCAGCCCACCAGGCAGGCCGCCCGGGCGCTGCGCATCTCAGAACACACCGCCCGCCAGCATGTCAAGGCGGTGTTCGCCAAGGTCGGCGTGCACAGCCGGGATCACCTGCGCGACGTGCTCACCGGCGGCCTGGGCTGAGCATCCCCTGCGGCGGGGGATACCGGGACCGTCGCGGACCTGCCTACGGTGCGGCCATGGAGGTTATCGGCGCCGGGTTCGGCCGTACCGGCACGCTGTCGCTGAAGGTCGCTTTGGAACAGCTGGGCCGCGGACCGTGCCTGCACATGCTCGACGTGATCGGGAACCCCGGCCGGATCGCTGCGTGGCAGGCGGTGCTGGACGGGTCCGGGACCGACTGGGGGAAGCTGCTCGATGGCTTCGGGTCGGCGGTTGACTGGCCGGCCTGCACGTACTACGCAGAGCTTGCCGCCGCGTTCCCCGCGGCCAAGGTGGTGCTCACCGTGCGGCCCGCCGGGGCCTGGTATCAGAGCATGCGCAAGACGCTTTACGCCGTATCCCGGGCGGCGGCCGCCGGGAAGCTGGGAACGGGCGAGCTTCCACCGCCCAGCCCGGAGTACGCCCGGATGATCTCCGAACTGCTGTGGGAGCGGACCTTCGGCGGGCGGTTCGGCGACCGCGACCACGCCATCGGCGTCTACCAGGCCCACATCGCCAGGGTCAGGCAGACCATACCGGCCGGGCGGCTGCTGGTCTTCCAGGTCAGCGAAGGCTGGCAGCCGCTGGCCCGGTTCCTCGGCTCACCGGTCCCCCCTACGCCGTTCCCCCGGCTCAACGACACCGCCACGCTGCGCCGCCTGGTCGGCCTGCCGCCGCAGTAAGATCAGCCGCCCGGCCCCCGTCCGGCCCGTTCGGGACAGTAGGTCCGAACGGGCCGGGTATCACCGCCCCGTCCGCCGGGAAGCCCGGATGGGCCATTTTTGACAAGCCCGGGATTGCTGGTCCGTGCGCGCGAGCAAACATGGGGGCAAACGGGCGCACAAAAAATGACCTGGGGCGGTGAAACCCCAGGTCAAACCGGGTGCGCCGCCAGGGACTCGAACCCCGAACCCGCGGATTAAGAGTCCGCTGCTCTGCCAGTTGAGCTAGCGGCGCGTCAGAACGCTGTGATCGTAGCAGCAATCGCCGGGGCATGGCCAATCACGGGCGGCCGCCTCCGGGCCGGCTGAGGGAACCGTGTGAGGTTCGGAAGAAAAGAATTAGAAGACCCATATTCCGAACGGAGCGTGGTAACCAAGACGGGGCAAGCCCGTTGCATGCCGTGGCTCAGCGATTACGGCGTGCGCCGATGCGGGTACCGAGAGCGAGATTGAGGACGACGAGCGGGCTTATGCCGGGTGACAGCCGATTGACCAGTCCACACCCTGCCGAGCCGGCAGTCACGACCGGACCGTCCCGGCCGCCGCAGCCCGCGGCGGCAGCCGCACAGGGCAGCAGAGCGGCGGCAGCCGCACAGACAAGCCCCGCGGCCGCCACAGCGGGAACCGGGAGCCGGCTGGCCTGGCTGGATGTCCTGCGCGGAGTGGCGGCCCTGGCCGTGGTCTTCAACCACTTCGGCTACTTCCTGCCGCCGGCTGTGAAAAACCCGGTCTACCAGTGGATCGACCCCGGCGATTACGGCGTGTTCGTCTTCTTCCTGATCAGCGGGTACATCGTGCCCGCGTCGCTGGAACGCAAGGGCAGCGTGCGGACCTTCTGGGTCAGCCGCCTGTTCCGGCTCTACCCGCTGTACCTGCTCGCGGTGACGATCGCCGTGGCTCTGTACATGGCGCACGTCGGCGGGCTGCGCGGCGAGGACGGCGACCCGGAGACGTCCATCTTGTCCCAGATGCTGATGATGTCGAACGTCCTGGCCGGGCAGAACGTCCCCAACGTGGTGTGGTCGCTGTCCTACGAGATGATCTTCTACCTGCTGCTGACCGCGCTGTTCATGGCCCGGGTGCACCGGCGCAGCAGCCGGTACGCGCTCGGCTTTGCCGTCGCGGCCGTCGCCATCGGCGGTGTGCTGCCTCAGGCGTATCTCACCAACAACCTGTGGAGCCCGCGCATCATCGCCCTGCTGGCCGACCTGGCCGTGCTGACCGGCCTGGCCGTCGCCGTCGGCCTCCGGGGCATGCCGCGCCTGGTCGGGGCGGTGCTGGCCGCGATGGTCGGGCTGATCCTCATGGCCTTCAACGGCACCTGGCTCTTCCCCTGGGAGGCGCTGTCGATCCTGGCTCTGATGTTCACCGGGACCATGCTCTACCGGGCTGAGCAAGGCCAGTACTCATGGCGGCGGGCCATCACCATCGCGGTGGCCGTGGTGGGTTTCGCCATCGCGGCCGGCCTGTGGCATCACAACCCGGGGAACATGTCCGCCCACGCCCAGTTCGTCTGGGATCGCGTCTGGTTCATGTCGGTGTTCGTGGCCGGGGCGACGTTCGCGATCGGGATGACGCTGCGGCACCTCGCCTGGCCCCGGTTCCTGACCTGGCTGGGGCTGATTAGCTACTCGGTCTACCTGCTGCACCCGCTGCTGATCGAGTTCTACCGCTACCTGCCTGGGACCGCGCATCGTTCGTTCTGGGTCCAGGTCCTGGTCGACGCGGTATTCCTGGTCGCCTTGATCGCGTTGTGCTCGGCGACTTACCTGCTGGTGGAACGGCCCATGCAGGATGTCGGACGCTGGCTGGCCAAGTGGCTCGACGCCCGGCTCGGCCCGGACCGCGTCCAGCTCCGGGTGCGCGCCCCCGAACCCGTCCTGGTACACAGCACCGACTAGCTCGCTGCGGCATCCTTGGTGTCATGCTGCCACCGTCGCCGCTGTCGTCCACGCCCGCCCCGCTGGCCGTGCCGCTCCCGCCGCCCCGGGAGCCGGGTCCGCCGTACCGGGTCTGCCTGGTCTGCCTCGGGAACATCTGCCGGTCGCCGATGGCCGAGACCGTGCTGCGCGCCGCGCTGGCCCGGGCCGGCCTGGCCGAGGCGGTCGTGGTGGACAGCTCAGGCACCGGCGACTGGCACGTCGGCGAGCCGATGTACGCCCAGGCTCGCCGGTCGCTGGCCCGGCGCGGCTACGACGGCTCCGCGCACCGGGCCCGTCAGTTCGAGGCCTCCTGGCTTGGCCAGCGGGACCTGGTGCTGGCCATGGACGAGGGCAACCTGGCCAGCGTGCGCCGGCTGGCCGGCCCGGAAGATCGCGACCGGATCCGCCTGTTCGGCGAGGTGGGCGGGCTGGGCGAGATCGGCGGCGGCCAGATCCCCGACCCCTACGGCGGGACCGAGGCCGATTTCGGCTACGTGCTCGACCTGCTCGGCGCCGCCGCGCCGGTCATCGCGGCCCGGCTGGCCCAGGTGCTCGGCCGGCCCGGCGACCCGGCGTGAGCCGTTCCGCCGCCCTGGCCGCCCGGATCGGGCAGCTGACCGGCCTGGCCGTCCGCGACGCGCGGGTCGTCGGGGCGCAGCATGGCTACCAGCACCTCATGCTCACCCTGGCCGGCGGGCGCCGCGCCTTCGCCAAGGCCCTCGCGGCCCCCGCCAAGGCCCTCGCGGCCCCCGGCGAGGCCCTCGCGGCCCCCGGCGAGGCCCTCGCGGCCCCCGGTGCGGACGCGGGCCCGTCCGGCCAGACGGCGGGCGCGTTCGCGGCCGAGGCGAACGGCCTGCGCTGGCTGGCCGAGGCCGCCGCCGTCCCGGTGCCCGAGGTGCTGGCCGTCGGCCCCGAGGCACTCGTCATCTCGATGATCCCGCCCGGCCCGGCCACGCCCGAGGCGGCCTTCGGGTTCGGCACGGATCTGGCCCGGCTGCACGCGGCGGGCGCCGCCGGTTTCGGCGCGCCCTGGCCGGGGTTCATCGCCAGCCTGCCGCTGGACAACACGCCGGACGCGGCGGACTGGCCGCATTGGTACGCACAGCGCAGGTTGCTGCCGTTCCTGACCCGGGCCGTGGACGCGGGGGCGCTGCGGTCGCCGGAGGCGCGGCTGGTGGAGGAGGTCGTCGACCGGATCGGCTCGCTGGCCGGGCCGGCCGAACCGCCGAGCCGGATCCACGGCGACTGCTGGGCCGGGAACGTGCTGTGGTCCGGTGGCCGGGGCTGGCTCATCGACCCCGCCGCGCACGGCGGCCACCGCGAGACCGACCTGGCCATGCTGGCCCTGTTCGGCGCGCCTGACCTGGACCGGATCCTGGCCGGCTACAACAACACGGTCCCGCTCGCGGCGGGCTGGCGAGCCAGGATCCCGCTGCACCAGCTGCACCCGCTGCTGGTGCACGCGTGCCTGTACGGCGCCTCGTACCGGGAGCAGGTCGGGTCCGCGGCCCGCGCCGCCCTAGCTATCTAGGACTTCGCTGCCGGGATCGTCGGACGCGTCCGAATCATCCGGATCGCCTAGGGCTTCGGGCGCCAGCGGGAGCGCGATCCGGAACGTCGCCCCCTGGCCCTCGGCGGTGCGCAGCGACGCGACACCGCCCTGGGCCACCACCAGCGCGCGCACGATCGCCAGGCCCAGTCCGCTGCCCCCGGTGGCCCGCGTCCGGGCCTGGTCCGCCCGGTAGAACCGCTCGAACACGCGGCGGGCCTGCTCCTGCGTCATGCCTGGTCCCTGGTCGGTCACGTCCAGCACCACGGCCGGGGTGCGGTTACCCGCCTGCGGGTCAAGGGTCCCGGAGCTGATCGATACCTCGATCGGGGTGCCGTCCGGGGTGTGCGTGAGCGCGTTGCTCATCAGGTTGCCGATGACCTGCCGCAGCCGCGCCTCGTCGCCGATGACCAGGAACGCGGCACCCGGCTGGACCGACAGGTCGATGGTCCGGGCCGGCGCCAGCAGCCGCGCGTCGCCCACCGCGTCGGCGGCCAGCGAGAGCAGGTCGACCGGCTGCCGGACCAGCGGCCGCTGCTTGTCCAGCCGGGCCAGCAGGAGCAGGTCCTCGACCAGCAGGCCCATCCGGGCGGCTTCCTTCTCCACCCGGACCATGATCCGGTCCAGGTCACGGGGCGTGAGCCCGGCCTCAGCCGGGGCGGCGGCCGCTACGGAGTCAGCGGCGTCCGCCTGGTCCCGGTCCCAGTGCCGGACCAGGCCGCCGCGCTGGCGGTAGTACTCGGCGAAACCCCGGATCGCCGTCACCGGCGTCCGCAGTTCGTGGCTGGCATCGGCGATGAACCGCCGCATCCGCTCTTCTGAATGGTGCGCCGCCGCCTCCGACGCCTCCTGCGCGTGGAACGCGGTCTCGATCTGGCTCAGCATCGTGTTCAGCGACCGGCCGAGGCTGCCGATCTCGGTGCGCGGATCCCGTTCCGGCACCCGCCGGTTCAGGTGCCCGGCCGCGATTTCCCCCGCCGTCGCCTCGATGTCCACCAGCGGCCGCAGGCTCGCCCGTACCACCACCACGATGGCCAGCGCCAGGATGCACACCACGATCAGGCCGATGATGAGGATGGTGACGGCCAGGCCGCCGATCGTCGCGTTGATGTTGCCCAGGTCGGCCCCGACGACCAGCGTGCCGTTGACCTGCTCGATCTGGCCGGTGCTGGTCGGCAGCACGTAGCTGATGGGCTCCACGATGACCCGCCACGTGTCGGAGCCGGACTGGGCCGGGACCGTCACGAGCTTCCCGCTGTTCACTGCCGCCCAGAGCTGGCTGG
>CAWGJL010000022.1:0-14068 GCA_963822765.1 uncultured Actinomycetes bacterium
GTGCATGTCTTACACCACCCGGGTCACCCTGGCCGACGGCACCCAGGAAAAGATCGGAAAGATCGTCAACCAGCGGATGGACGTCGAGGTCCTTTCCTACGACCGGAAACGGACCGGATGGTCCCGCGCCGGATCGTGAACTGGTTCAACAACGGCAAGGCCGAGAAGTTCCTTCAGTTCAGCGTCGCGAAGTCAGGCAGGAACGGGCTGGCCCAGTTCGCCGCGACAGAGAACCACCTCGTCCGCACGCCCGGCGGGTGGCGTCAGGCGGGAGAGCTGATTCCCGGTGACCGCGTCATGGTCGCGGAACAGCAGCACCTGGGTGAGCAGCAGCTTCAGCTGATCCTGGGCTCGCTCATGGGAGACGGGAACCTGTCTCCGAACCGCAGGGGCAGGTCCGGAACCCGTTTCCGCATGGGACACGGGGCCAAGCAGGCGGCCTACCTCGACTGGAAGGTATCCCTGCTGGAAAACATCCCGTGCGCGCGGACGGCCAACGCCAAGGGCGCCGTCTTCGCCGACTTCACGCCGCTTCCTGAACTGGGCGAACTGCACGATGCCGTGTATTTCGGTGACGGTAAGAAGCACCTCAGCTGGGACTACCTCAAGAGCCTCACGCCATTGGCGCTGGCGGTCTGGTACATGGACGACGGCGGTTTCACCCTCCGCTCGAAGGGCGTCCAGGAACGGACCGCCGGAGGAACGGGCCGGGTCGAGATCTGTGTCGAAGCAATGAGCCCCGGTTCCCGCGACCGTCTCATGTGCTACCTGCGGGACACGTACGGGTTGGACGTCAAGCTCCAGTACCGTGGGGCTCGAAAGGTTAGTGTGCTCCAATTCAGCACCTCGGCCTCGGAGAAGTTCCAGAAGCTCGTCGCGCCGTATGTTCACCCCTCGATGGAGTACAAACTGCTGCCGAGGTTCCGCGGCGAGTTCGGCGTGGAGCGGGAATTCACGTCCGCGAGGCCGCGGATGGTCCCGGCGCGGATCCTGGATATTCACGTCAAGCCGCCGCTTAGGTCCATGAATCGCTTCGACATCGAGGTAGAGGGGTCGCATAACTACTTCGTAGACGGAGTAATGGTCCATAACAGCCCCGAGACCACCACCGGCGGCAAGGCACTCAAGTTCTACGCCTCCGTCCGTCTCGACATACGGCGGATCGAGACACTGAAGGACGGTACCGATTCCGTCGGCAACCGTACTCGCGTCAAGGTCGTAAAGAATAAAATGCGCGCCGCCCTTCAAAAGCGCGGAATTCGATATTTTGTACGGTATCGGGATCAGCCGCGAGGGCAGCCTTATCGACCTCGGCGTAGAGCAGGGAATCGTGCGCAAGTCCGGCGCCTGGTACACCTACGAAGGCGACCAGCTGGGCCAGGGCAAGGAAAACGCCCGTAACTTCCTGCGCGAGAACGAGGACACCGCCAACGAGATCGAGAAGCGGATCAAGGAGAAGCTCGGCGTCGGGCCGCGCCTCGACGCGGACGCCGCCTCCAGCGCGCCAGCCCCCGCCGCCAAGGCCGGCAACGGGGCGGGCAACAGTGCGCCGCGGAACCTCGCGACCGTGCCCGGTGTCACCGTCTAGCAAGTAATGGCCCGCAGTAAACAGGCTTCAGGGTCACCGCCCAAGCCGCCAACGACGCCCGGAACGCTCGAAACGTCCGGAGCGCCCGAGACCGAGGTCGGTGACCCTGAAGCGCAGGCCAGGCAGATCTGCCTGCGGCTGCTGACGATCGCGCCCCGCACCCGGGCCCAGCTGGCCCAGGCGCTGCACCGCCGCGGCGTGCCCGCCGAGGCCGCCGAGACCGTGCTGAGCCGCTTCGCCGACGTCGGCCTGATCGACGACGCGGCGTTCGCCCGGGCCTGGGTCGAGTCCCGGCACCACAGCCGCGGGCTGTCCCGCCGCTCGCTGTCCGCCGAGCTCCGCCGGCAGGGGATCGAGAGCGAGGAGATCCGCGAGGCGGTAGACACCCTCGATCCCGAGCAGGAAGTCGCCACCGCCCGGCGCCTGGTGGAGCAGAAGATGGCGGGCACCCGCGGCCAGCCACCCGAGGTCCGCGTCCGCCGGGCAGCCGGCGCACTGGCCCGCAAGGGCTACCCGGCCGGCCTGGTCTTCCGTCTGATCAAGGAAGTCCTGGAGCAAGAGAAGCTCCAAGGCTCGCAGGCCAGGCCGAGACCCTCGACCTAGACCCCGACCAGTACCTGGACCCGGACGACCCCGGAGAGTAACCCCGCTCCGCCGGGCCGCAGCGACACGTTCACTCGCACGTCACGCGCACGCCGCCGGCCCCGAAGCAAGCCCGCAAGCCAAGCCCTCCCCGCCCGAACACCCCGCGTTAACGCGCCTTTCATCCATGAAACGCACCGTTCGCGCCGGTCAGCGCACCTTTGCTTGATAAAAAGGTTATCAAGCCTTAACCTCACGGCAGCGAGATGTTGTCCCGTTCTGCACCGAAAGTCACACCGGGGATCAGCGGAGGAGAAGCAGCCAGACACGTAAGGTAACCAGGAGGCTGGACCGGAGAACAGCTGGTGAGCCCGTCGCCGCGTGCGAGAGCTCGCGCCAGGGCATAAACCCCTGAACCGGAAGTTACAACAACAAGGGTGCCCCGAGGGCTATGGACGGAAAGGGGTGACCGTGAGCAGCGGATTGTCGCTCGCGTTCATGGTGATCGGGTTGCTCGCGGTGGTGTTCGCGCTGGTCGTCGTCTGGCGCCGGACCACCGCCAGCCCGCAGCTCAACCCCGCCCAGGACCCCGTCCAGCTGGAAAAGGCCAGCCAGGAAGCCGAGCACATCCGCGCCCGCGCCGAGACCGAAGCCGCCGGCATCCTCGAACGAGCCCGCGCCGAGGCCGAACAGGCCGCCCAGGGCCGCCGCGAAGTCGAAGAAGAGATCCGCGCGGTCAAGGACGAGGTCCGCGAGCTGCGCGGTGACCTCGAGCGCCGCGAACTGCGCCTCGCCGATCGCGAGCAGCGGCTGGACGAGGAGCTCAAGCGGATCGAGGAGCGCGCCCAGACCCTGGCCTCGCGCAAGCAGGACCTGGAGCGCCGCGCCGCCGAGCTCGACCAACAGGACACGGAACGCAGACGCGAGCTCGAGCGCGTGGCCGGGCTCACCTCCGATGCGGCCAAGGCCGAGCTGGTCGCCGCGATCGAGAACCAGGCCAAGCGGGAAGCGGCGCTCATCGTCAGGGACATCGAGCACGAGGCCAGGACCGAAGGCGACAAGCGCGCCCGCAAGATCGTCACCCTGGCCATCCAGCGGGTCGCCACCGAGCAGACCAGCGAGTCCGTGGTCTCGGTCCTGCACCTGCCGGGCGATGAGATGAAGGGCCGCATCATCGGCCGCGAGGGCCGCAACATCCGGGCCTTCGAGTCCGTGACCGGCGTCAACCTGATCATCGACGACACGCCCGAGGCCGTCCTGCTCTCCTGCTTCGACCCGGTACGACGGGAGATCGCCCGGCTCACCCTGGACCGGCTGATCGCCGACGGCCGGATCCACCCGCAGCGGATCGAGGACGCCTACGAGCGGGGCAAGGCCGAGATCGAGCAGCTGTGCAAGCGGGCCGGCGAGGACGCGCTGGTCGAACTGGGCATCACCGAGATGCACCCGGAACTGGTCGACCTGCTCGGCCGGCTGCGCTACCGCACCTCCTACGGGCAGAACGTCCTGCGCCACCTGGTCGAGTCGGCGCACCTCGCGGGCATGATGGCCAGCGAGCTGCGGATGGACCCGCTGCTGCTCAAGCGCTGCACGGTGCTGCACGACATCGGCAAGGCGCTCACCCACGAGGTCGAGGGCAGCCACGCGCTGATCGGCGCCGAGATCGCCCGCCGCTACGGCGAGTCCGACGACGTGGTGCACGCCATCGAGGCGCACCACAACGAGGTCGAGGTCCGCACCGTCGAGGCCGTGCTGACCCAGGCCGCGGACGCGATGAGCGGCGGCCGCCCCGGCGCGCGCCGCGAGTCGCTGGAGATGTACGTCAAGCGCCTGGAGCGCCTGGAGCAGATCGCCGGCGACCACGAGGGCGTGGAGAAGGTCTTCGCCATGCAGGCGGGCCGCGAGATCAGGGTCATGGTCAAGCCCGAGCGGATCGACGACATCCAGGCCCAGGTGATCGCGCGCGACATCGCCAAGCAGGTCGAGGAGGAGCTGACCTACCCGGGCCAGATCCGCATCACCGTGGTCCGTGAGTCCCGGGCCACCGAATTCGCCCGCTGACCTTTTTAAGGGCAAAAACCTTTTTCAGCCGAACGGACCGTGGTGCTCGCTCACGAGCCAAGCCACTTCGTATTCCACACGTACACATCCCCGGCGGTGTCGGTACTGGCCAGCGCGTCGCCGCTGGGACTGAACGCGACGCCGATGACGCCCTTGCCCAGCGGATCGGGCAGCGTGCCCAGGTACTTCCCGGTGCTCAGCTTCCAGAAGCTGACGTTGCCGATGGTGTCGCCCGCGGCCAGGTAGTTGCCGTCCGGGGTGAACGCGATGTCGGCGAATTCGGAGTTGTAGAACGACTCCAGGGAGCTGACCAGCTTGCCGGTGGCGACGTTCCACACGTAGACCACGCCGTCGGTGGTGGTGCTGGACTCGTCGGAGACGGCCAGGTAGTTCCCCTGCGGGCTGAACGCGATGTCGTACAGGCCCTTGCTGCCCGGATCCTTGAACGTGCTGGTCAGCTGCCCGGTGGACAGGTTCCACAGGTACGTGCTGCCGTTCGTGTCACCGGCCGCCAGCGTGTTGCCGTCCGGGCTGAACGCGACCCCGTACACGTTCTTGCCGCCGGGGTCGTGGAAGCTGTTCGTCGACGTCGAGCTCCCGCCTACTTTCCACAGGTAGGTGCTGCCGCCGCTGCTGCCCACCGCGACCATGCTGCCGTCCGGGCTGATCGCCACCCGGTCGTTGTCCCGGCTGCCGTTGGACAAGGTTGCGGTGATGGTGCCGCTGGCCCCGCTCCACAGGTAGATGTTGCCGTTCGCGTCGGCTATCGCGTACGTGTTGCTGCTCGCGTTGAAGGCGATGCCGTTGATGCCGTTGCTGTTCGGGTCCTTGAAGGTGTTGGTGAGACTGCCGCCGCTGTTCAGGTCCCACACGTAGCTGCTGCCGTTGCTGTCGCCCGTCACCAGGGTCGTCTCGGAGCTGAACACGTCACCGAAGACGTTCTTGCCGCCCGGATCGTGCAGCGAGAGCTCGGGATGAGTCGGCGCCCCGGGGTTGGCCTCCGCGCTCGGGCTCACGGACGGGTGGCCGCTCCCGTGGGCCGAGGACTGGACCGCCATCGGGTGCGAGGTAACCGGGCCTTTCATGCTGAGCAGGATGCCCACCACCGCGCCGGCCACCACGACGACGGCCGCGGCCACGATCAGCACCGTGCGGCGCGCGCCGCCGCCCGACCTCCGCCCGCGCCCGCCTGACCCGGGCGGCGGCGCGGCCTCCCAGATCGGCCGCTGGTCTTGCCTGGTCCCATCCGGACCGGTGCGCTGCTGGTCAGCGGGCTGGCCGGGACCGGTCCGGTCGCCGGTCCGCATGGTCTGGGTCGCCTCGTAGAAGCTGGCCGACGAGGCCTGCCCGCCCCGGCCCGGATCGAGCCCGACCCCGCCCGCGGCCGGGAATCCCGCCTGCGCCGGAGGCGGCTGCGCCGCCGCGGCCGGGTACGGCTTGGGCTCCGGCGGCGCGACGTACGGATGCGCCTGCGGCGGAGCCGCGGCGCGCGGCGCGGGCGTCGCCGCGGCGCCGCGGGAGGCCGCGGCTCACCGGAATGCCAGTAGCCGGGGGCCGGATCGGCCATGACGGCCTGGGCCGCGGTGCCGGTCTCGGCCAGCCGGTCCATGATGGTGGCCAGGCTGGGCCGGTTGGCCGGGGACTTGGACAGGCAGTCCCGGACCAGCTCCCGGAAGCCGTGCTCCTCGGTGACGCCGCTCAGGTCCGGCGGCTCGGTGGTGATGCGGTACACCACGGTGACGATCGAGTCGTCGCCGAACGTGATCCGGGCGGTCGCGGCGAAGGCCAGCGTGCAGCCCAGCGCGAACACGTCGCTCGCGGGCCCGGCCACCTCGCCCCGCAGCTGCTCGGGGGACATATAGGAGTACGTGCCGACGACCATCCCCGCCGTCGTCATCGGGCTGGCCTCGGCCGCCCGGGAGATCCCGAAGTCGATGATGCGCGGCCCGTCGTCGGCCAGGATCACGTTGCTCGGCTTCAGGTCGCGGTGGACCAGCCCGCAGGCATGGATCGCGGCCAGCCCCTCGGCCAGGCCCGCGCCGAGCCGGCACACCCGCTCCAGGCCGAACGGCCCGCCTTCGGCCACGGCCTGCTGCAGCGAGGGGCCCTGGATGAACGCGGTGACCATCCAGGGCGGGTCGGCCCCGGGGTCGGCGTCCACGACGGACGCGGTGTGGAAGCCGCCGACCCGCCGCGCCGCCTCGATCTCCCGCGCGAACCGCTCGCGGAACTGCTTGCCGCTGGCGTATCCGGGATGGATGACCTTCACCGCGACCTGGCGGCCGCCGGGGGACAGGCCCAGGAACACCTGCCCCATGCCGCCTTCGCCGAGCCGCCCGATCAGCCGGTAGTTACCCACCCTGCTCGGATCACCGGGCTTGAGTTGCTCCATAACCCGAGTCCCACCCCACCCAGTCCGCCAGCAAACGGACCCTGGACCGTCACCAGAAGAGAACAGTTGATATTAGAAGATAACTGTCCAGGTTGGCCCGGTACCCTGGCAACTGTTTCGCCTCAGGTCACCGGAACCAGCGGTACGCCCGGCGGGGTGAACCCCATGGTCTGGCCGTACCAGGACAGCTCCGCCTCCAGGCTGGTGATGATGCTCTCCGTCTTCCGGAACCCGTGTGACTCGCCGGCGAAGGTCAAGAACGCGTAGGGAATATGGTGCGCGGCCAGTTCGGCGGCGATGGTCCGGGCCTGGGCCGGCGGCACCACCGGGTCGTCGAGCCCCTGCAGCAGCAGGATCGGGCAGGTGAGGTCGTTCACGTGGCCCGCCGGCGCCCGCTCGGCATACAGCGCGCCGCACTCCGGCAGCGGCCCGACGAGGCCGTCCAGGTACCGGGATTCGAAGTCGTGCGTCTCCGCCGCGAGCCCGCGCAGGTCGCTGACGCCGTAGTAGGACACCGCCGCCGCGAAGACCGCGCCCCGTTCGGTGTCCTGGTCCCCGGCCTTGATCCCGGAGGTCACGGCGGCCAGCGCGGTCCAGCCCCCGGCGGAGTGCCCGCGGATGCCGATCCGCTTCCCGTCCGCCTCGCCCGCCTCGGCCAGCGCGAGCGCGGCGGTGATCACGTCGGCCACGTCGGCCACGCCCCACTGGCCGCGCAGCCGCTCCCGGTAGGCCCGGCCGTACCCGCTTGAACCGCCGTAGTTCACGTCGATGATCCCGATGCCCCGGCTGGTGAAGAACGCCTTCTCCAGGTCGAGCCGGGGGACCACGTGCGAGGTCGGGCCGCCGTGCACCCACACGATGTAGGGCGGCAGTTCGCCCTCGGGCGCGCGGACCGCGGGGTTGGACGGCGGGTAGACCAGCGCGTGGACCTCCGAGCCGGACGCCCCGGTTAGCCGCTCGGCCCGCGGCAGCGGCAGGTAGGCGGCGTCGGGCAGGTCCGCGGCCTCCCGGCGCAACTCGCTGACCCGGGCCGTCTCCTGGCCAGCGGACCCGGCCGGCGCGATGTCGACCCGGACCACGCTGAGCGGCACGGCCGGGCCGCCCGCGATCGTGGCCACGCTCTGCGCCGGACGCGCTGAGCCAGGGCGAGAACGCCTGGTACGGCAGGTCGAGGTCGGTCAGCTGACCCGTCTGCGGGTCGAGCACCCCGAGGCGTGAGGGTCCGCTCCCGTGGCTGACCGCCAGGCGCCCGTCGCCGAGCACCGCGAACGGGTACGTGCCCAGCTGCCACAGCGGCGCGGCGAACTCCTCCTCCCGCGGGCACAGCGCCTGCGGCGTCCCCACCGGCCCGGCCAGGTACAGGTTCCACCAGCCGGACCGGTCCGAGACCGCGTACAGGCTGCGGTCGTCGCGCCACACCGGGGCCAGCACCGACTCCCGGTCGCCGCCCATCACGACCTGGTGCCGCGCGTCGCCGGGCGCGGCCACCCGCAGCTCGGTCCCGTCCCACGGCATCCGCGGATGATCCCAGCAGATCCAGGCCAGCATGCTGCCATCCGGGGACGGTGCCGGGAAGGCGTAGAAGTCCGAGCCGCTGACCAGGACCCGGACCGCGCCGGCATCGCCGGCCGCCGAGCCGTCAAGCGGCACGGCCACGATCGCCCGGGTGATCCGGCCGCCGGCGTGCCGCTCCCGGACGCACCACACCTCGTCTCCGCCGGGACCGAGCACGAAGTCAGCGAACCGGTCGGCGCAATCCTCGCTGGCCGCCGCCGTCAGCGGCTCCGGCTCCGCCCCTTGATCCGTACGGCAGAGGTAGAGCCGCTGGTCGGCGAAGTTCGCGAACAGGAAGCCGCCGGGCAGCGGCAGGTAGGACTGGCCGCCGTACTCGTGCACGCGGGTCCTGGCGTTCCACGGTGCCGGGAGCAGGTCCCGGCGGACGCCGTCCGGCCCCTGGCCGACCACCGCCAGCCGCCCGCCCTCTGACGGCCGGATCTCCTGCCACCACACCTGCGAGCCGGCGATGACCGGGAACGAGAGGCCGACTCGCCCGCGCGCCACGTCGGCGCCCGTGATGGGAGAGGGCCATTCCCCATAGATGTACGTATCTGTAGTCATTTGCCCACAGATATATCACGCGGGAGACGCCTCGCCATGACTCACCTGACGCACCCGGCGGGCCCCTATCCTGTTTGTGTGACTGCCGGCGGCCGTACCTACCAGATCCGCACCTACGGGTGCCAGATGAACGCGCACGACTCCGAGCGCCTGGCCGGCCTGCTGGACGAGGCGGGCTACCAGCCCGCCGCCGAGGGCGAGAGCCCGGACGTGGTGGTGTTCAACACCTGCGCGGTCCGCGAGAACGCGGCCGACCGGCTGTACGGGAACCTGGGCCACCTGCTGCCGCAGAAGAAGAACGGCATGCAGATCGCGGTGGGCGGCTGCCTGGCCCAGATGGAACGGACCAAGATCACCCAGCGCGCTCCCTGGGTCGACGTGGTGTACGGCACGCACAACATGGCCTCGCTGCCCGCCCTGCTCGAGCGGGCCCGGGTCCGGAACGAGGCGCAGGTCGAGTTCGCCGAGACGCTGGAGACGTTCCCCTCGCTGCTGCCCGCCCGCCGCCAGTCCGCCTATTCCGCCTGGGTCTCGATCTCGGTGGGCTGCAACAACACCTGCACCTTCTGCATCGTGCCCAGCCTGCGCGGCAAGGAGCGGGACCGCCGCCCGGGCGACATCCTGGCCGAGATCGGCGCGCTGGTCGCGGACGGCGTGCTGGAGGTCACGCTGCTCGGCCAGAACGTGAACTCCTACGGGGCCGAGTTCGGCGACCGGCAGGCGTTCGGCAAGCTGCTGCGCCGCTGCGGCCAGATCGAGGGGCTGGAGCGCGTCCGCTTCACCTCCCCGCACCCCCGGGACTTCACCGACGACGTGATCGACGCCATGGCGCAGACCCCGAACGTCATGCCCAGCCTGCACATGCCGCTGCAGTCGGGCTCGGACACCGTGCTCAAGGCCATGCGCCGCGCCTATCGCCGGGACCGCTACCTGGCCATCCTGGACCGGGTCCGGGCCGCCATCCCCGACGCCGCCATCACCACCGACATCATCGTCGGCTTCCCCGGCGAGACCGGCCGGGACTTCGAGGAGACCCTGGACCTGGTCCGCCAGGCGCACTTCGCGGGCGCGTTCACCTTCCGCTACTCGATCCGCCCCGGTACCCCCGCCGCCACCATGGACGGCCAGGTCCCGGCCGAGGTCGTCCAGGAACGCTACGACCGGCTCACCGCCCTGGTCGAGGAGACCACCTACGCCGAGAACCAGAAGCTGGCCGGCGCGACCGTCGAGGTGCTGGTCGCCGAGGGCGAGGGCCGCAAGGACGCCGCCACCCACCGGATGTCCGGCCGCGCCCGCGACAACCGCCTGGTCCACTTCGCCCCGCACGAGCTCACCCCGCGCCCCGGTGACGTCGTCACCGTGACCGTCACCCGCGCCGCCCCGCACTACCTGCTGTCCGACGCCGAGCCGCTGTCGCTCCGCCGCACCCGCGCCGGCGACGCCTGGGCCGCCGCGACCGCCGCCCCCGCGCCCGCGGCCGCTCCTGCCGCACCCGCCCCCGTCCTGCTCGGCATGCCCGCGCCCCGCGCTTAGGTCATCTCTCGTATACGACGGGCGATGAACGACCGGGAGGGCGCGGCCGGCTCGAGGTCAAGGGCGGCCCGGTACGCGTCCGCGGCCTCGCCGGCGCGCCCGAGGCGCCTGAGCAGCTCGGCCCGGGCGATATGCAGCTGGGCCCAGCGCTGCATCTGCGGGTGATGGGCCAGCGCGTCCAGGATGACCAGCCCGGCGTCCGGGCCCTCGGCCATGGCCACCGCGACCGCCCGGTTGGCCTCCACCACCGGGGTCGGCTCGTAGCGGATCAGCTCCCCGTAGAGCAGCGCGATCTGCCGCCAGTCGGTCGCCTCGGCGCGGCCCGCGGTGCAATGGCAGGCCGCGATGGCCGCGTGCAGCTGATAGGGCCCAGGGCGGCCCAGTCGTAGCGCGGACTCCAGGATTGCCTCGCCCTCGGCGATCATGTCCCGGTCCCACCGGCTCCGGTCCTGATCCTCGAGCAGCACCAGGTCGCCCGCCTCGTCGGTGCGCGCGGCCCGGCGGGCATCGGTAAGCAGCAGCAGGGCCAGCAACCCCATCGCCTCCGGCTCGCCGGGCAGCAGGCCGGCCACCCCGCGGGCCAGCGAGATCGCCGTGTCGCACAGGTCGCCGCGGACCAGGGCCTCGCCCCGGCTGGCCATGTGGCCCTCGGTGAACAGGACGTAGATGACCCGCAGCACGCCGCCGAGCCGTCCCGGGAGCTCGGCCTGGCCAGGGACCCGGAACGGGATCCGCGCGTCCCGGATCTTGGCTTTGGCCCGGACCAGGCGCTTGGCCATGGTCTCCTCGGGGACCAGGAAGGCCGCCGCGATCTCCGCCGTCGGCAGCCCGCACACCGAGCGCAGCGTCAGCGCGACACGGGCCGAGGCGTCCAGGGCCGGATGGCAGCACAAGAACATCAGGCTCAGCGTGTCGGCCGGTTCGGCCGCTATGTCCGGTCCGTGGCCCGGCCTCGTCAAGCTCCCGCACCGAGGCGGCCTCCTTAGCGCCGCGGATGGCCTCGCGCCGCATCCGGTCGACGGCCTTGTGCCGGGCCACGCC
The DNA here is from genome assembly GCA_963822765.1 of uncultured Actinomycetes bacterium. Classification (GTDB taxonomy): domain Bacteria; phylum Actinomycetota; class Actinomycetes; order Streptosporangiales; family Streptosporangiaceae; genus Palsa-504. The sequence goes on from CAWGJL010000022.1 coordinate 11,316, forward strand.
GATGAGCCAGCCCCGGGCGTTGCCCGGCACCCCGGTGACCGGCCACCGCTCCAGCGCGGCCACGCACGCGTCCTGCACGGCATCCTCGGCCGCATCGAGATCGCCGGTCAGCCGGCACAACGTGGCCACCGCCGCCCACCAGTGCTGGCGGATGAGCTGATCGAGCGAGCCGCTCACACCGGCGCTTGCATCGCCACGATCGGGCGGATCTCGACCGAGGCGTCGCGCGCCGCGGGGATGGCCGCCGCCCACTTCAGGGCCTCGTCCAGGTCGGTGCATTCGATGATGGTGTATCCGCCGAGCTGTTCCTTGATCTCGGCCGACGGGCCGTCGGTGATGATCGTCTGGCCGTCGCGGACCCGGACCGTGGTCGTCGACGACCGCGCGGTCAGGGCCCCGCAGTCGATGAGCACCCCGGCCCGGCCCATGGCCTCGACCGCGGCACCGTACTCCTGGATGATCCGGCCGAGCTCGGGAGTCCCAGGCTCCGGGAGTGCGTCTGCCGTGCGGTTGAGCAGCAGCATGTACTTCATGATCCGTCCCTCCGGCGCAATCTGAACTGCACTGGCCTACTCCCTAATATCGAACGGCCCCCGCCGAGATGGACACCGAGCCACGGTCAGCTGACGCCGGGCGGGAGCCGGCCGCCGCTGTCCAGGACCGCGATGCCGCTGCTGTCCGCCGCCCTGGTGATCGTGTTCAGCGCCGCCTTGTCTCCTAGCAGGTACCGGGCGAAGAACGCCAGGGTGACGCGGGCCACGAGCCGTTCCACCTGGTTGTCTCCCGTGTACGGGATCATGTGGTCGGCCCCGAACAGGTCCAGGTAGTACCGCGAGCTGGCCTGGTCCGCGCGGTACAGCTGCACGCTGGTCCAGGGCGGGTTGATCGTGTCCGCGCTGCCCTGCACGAACAGCATCGGCGGCGCACCGCCAGGAAAGTATTTCCCGGGCATGGGCGGCCATTCCGCACCCGACAGCACCGCCACCGCTTTCAGCCGGTGATCCTGGCAGCAGCTGTTGGCGCCCAGGGCCGCGACGGTGTCGCCGCCGTCGGACTGGCCCGCCGCGGCGACCTCGCGCGGGTTCAGCCGTCCGGAGAAGAAGTCACCCGGCCGCGCGCTCAACGCCAGCAGCTGGCCGAGCACGTAGGACACGTCTCCTGGCTGGTTGACCAGGTCGGGCTCGTAGGCCGTCGCGGCGACCTGGCAGCTGGTGCGGGGGAAGTCCACCGAGGCGACCACGTAGCCGGCGCTGACCCAGGCCTGCAGCAGGTTCTCGTACGTGCTGCTGCACTGCCGGAACCCCGGGGCGAACATGACCAGCGGGAACGGGCCGCCCGCCGCCCACGACCCCGAAGCGCTCCGGGCCGCCGGGTAGCGGATGACGGTCAGCAGGGAACGTTCACCCAGGTGCTGGCCGGTCACCCCCGGGTGGGCCGGCTCGGCCAGGACCAGCTGCCGCTCGCCCACCCGGTACCGGCCGGGCGCACCGGGGGAGCGGGCGGGGCCTGCGGAAACCGGCTTGTCACGGACAGCCGGCGCCGAGGTGGCCGGCGCCGAGCTGGCCGGCGCCGTAGGCGTCGCCGGAACCGGGACCAGGTGGCTCGCGGTGCCCCCGCAGCCCGTGGTCAGCACCGCGGCCGCGAGCAGGCCAGCGACCACCTCGCTGGCGAGGATCAGCCTGGACCGCCGGGCAGCCGATGCCACCGCTGCATCCTAGCTTCCCTCATCCCAGCTCACGGCCGTATTGTCCACCATGTCCCGGGCATCATCAGGGTTTGGAGTCACTATGGCCTCGCGCAACTCCTCAGCGCCCGGCGCGCTGTCGTACGAACGCGTCCTGGACCGCGTGGCCGGCGCTATACAGAGCGTGCTGGGCAGCGGACGCGTGCCGGATCAGATACCCGTGCTCGCCGCGCCGACCCGCAGCTTTTCGGCCTGGCCGTCGCGACTGTGGACGGCGAAGTGCACGGGGTGGGGGAGTGGCGCCGGCGGTTCTCGATCCAGAGCATCTCCAAGGTGTTCACGCTCGCCCTGGTGATCGAGAAAGACGGCGAGGCGCTCTGGACCCGGGTCGGCCGCGAGCCATCGGGCACCCCGTTCAATTCGCTGGTCCAGCTCGAGTACGAGCACGGAATCCCGCGTAATCCGTTCATCAATGCCGGCGCCCTGGTCGTCACCGACCGTCTGCTGTCGCTCACCGGAGACGCGTGCGGCGCGGTCGAGCGATTCCTGCGGACCGAGTGCGCCTGCCCGGAGGTCGCCAGCGATCAGGTGGTCGCGTCCTCCGAAGCCGGGCACGGTCACCGGAACGCCGCGCTCGCTCATTTCCTGGCCAGCTATGGCAACCTCGAAAACCCGGTCGGTCGCGTGCTTGATCACTACGTCCGCCACTGCGCCATCGCGATGAGCTGCGCCGAACTCGCCCTGGCCGGCGGCTTCCTCGCCCGTCACGGCGTCCGCCGCGACGGCTCGCGGCTGGTGTCGCGAAGCGACGCCAAGCGCATCAACGCGGTCATGCTGACCTGCGGCACTTACGACGCGGCGGGCGAGTTCGCTTACCGCGTCGGCCTGCCGGCCAAGAGCGGCGTCGCCGGCGGCATCCTGGCCATCGTCCCGGGCCGTTGCAGCCTGTGCGTCTGGAGCCCGGGCCTGGACGCCAAGGGCAACTCGGTCGCCGGGATCGCGGCTCTCGATGCGTTCACCACCCTGACCGGCTGGTCGGTGTTCTAGCCGATGCCGGCGGGTGTCATCG
>CAWGJL010000023.1:0-149183 GCA_963822765.1 uncultured Actinomycetes bacterium
CCGGACCATGCGCCATATCTGGGCAGCCCTGACACGATTATCACGGTCACGATTATGCCGATCATTTATGCTGTTGTTCGTCTACGTGTTCGGCGGCGCCATCCAGACAGGAACCGGCAACTATGTGAATTACCTGTTGCCGGGCATCCTGCTGATTGCCATTGCCAGCGGCATCGCCTATACCGCCTTTCGGTTGTTTACCGACCGGCAGGGGGATGTTCACGCGGTTTCACTCGATGCCGGTGGCACGTTCGTCCGTCTTGTGGGCGCACGTGCTGACATCGCTGGTTTCCAACGCCATGTCGGTGGTGGTGATTATCCTCATCGCCCTCATCATGGGCTTCCGCTCCGGCGCGGGCGTGTTGGCGTGGCTGGCGGTAGCAGGAATACTCCGCTGTTCACGCTGGCACTGACATGGCTCGCGGTGATTCCCGGACTGACGGCAAAATCCGTAGACGGCGCCAGCGCGTTCTCATATCCGCTCATCTTCCTGCCGTTCATTAGTTCCGCATTCGTCCCGACCGCGACCATGCCCGCCGTCGTCCGCGCATTTGCGGAGAACCAGCCCGTAACGTCTATCGTCGACACCTTGCGCTCACTGCTGACCGGCGAGCCGTCGGCAACGACATCTGGCCCGCACTGGCCTAGTCGTGGGCATCGCGATCGTCGCGTACGCCCTCGCCATCGCCACCTACCGCCGCAAGATCGCCCAAGGATGAGCCACCTCAGACCAGGCCGAACCGAACGCAATACTTAAACGACAACGCTAGTGGCTATCTGACAAGGTGGTTTGGCGACCCATAACCGGCCCTGGCCGGGAACTCCATCCCGCCCCAGGCCGGATTCGCGGTGGCGGCGGGCATCGCCCGGGCTCTACCGGCTCCGCGGCACGATCCGCTATCCAGGGCAGCGTAACCATACCAGGAAGATCATCGGTAAGCCGTGTGCGGGAAGACCGCACGCACGGAGTGCGCCGTGTGGCGCTTCGTCGTATCCTGTCCCGCTCGAAAATAGGATCCGTGTCGTGACCTGCAGTTCTTCGGGATGTCAGGCGGCGCGTGAGTATTCGTTGATCGGGCCGCCCAGGACGGGTTTTCGCTGGATCCGTCTCGCGCTCGAGATCGGCAACGATGAGAAGGCCGCCGTCGTGTTCGCCGTCGGGGGCGCGCTGGGCGATGCCCTGGTGCGGCCGGGCCGTGTTGTAGTGGACCTGGTACCCGGCCAGGATGATGCGCAGATGCGCCTCACCGAGAACCAGCAAGCGGTCGAGGAGTTCTGGGCGCAGGGTGCCGACGAGCCGCTCGCAGATCGCGTTCATGCGCGGCGCCTGGACGGCGGTGCGCAGGATCCTGGTACCGGCGGCCTGGAAGACGGCGTCGAACGAGGCGGTGAAGTTCGATCCACGGTCGCGGATCAGGAACTTTACGTCCTCGAACCGCTCGCCGAAGCTGAAGGCGAGGTTGCGGGCCTGCTGCACGGTCTACTCGCTGTCGGGCTCGCGGTGACCCCGCCAATGTGCATCCGGCGGGTGCCATGTTCGATGAATACCAGGACGTACAATCTCCTGGAGCAGCACGGTATCCACGTGCAGGAAATCGACTGCGACGATCCTGGCGGCCTGGGTGTGCAAGGAACTGCCGCCAGCTCAGGCCCGAGCGTCGCGGCGCCGGATCGATGCCCGCGGCATGCAGGATCTCCCACACGGTGGACGGTGCGATTGTCACGCCGAGCTTCATGAGCTCGTCGTGAATCCGCCGCGCGGCCTGCACCGATGCGGGAACCTCGGAAGGTGCTGAAGCCGCCAGCCACACCCGGGTGCCCGGGTGAGCCGTCTGTTCGACGGTGAGGGGCGGGCTCTTCTTCCCGCGTTACCGCTGGAGGAATTCGAGGCCTTGGCGACGAAACTTCCAGGTGCGCAGCGCCTCCGGGCCGTGCTCGACGGTGATCGAGAAGTCGGCGTGGATGAAGTCGGCGTGGGTGCGGACTTAGTGGGTAGCACCGTAAATTCGTCTGGGAAGAGCCGCGGTACTCCCGGCTATCTGAGGCGTCTCACCAACACATGCTCTGACCAGCGGAGTAACGCCTCGCTGGTGCTCATCGTCTCGGATGTTTGCACGATGTCATGTGCCCTGGATGTGCCCTGCTCGCTGCCCTAAGGCTCACGGCGCTGGGGGCGGTAGGTCCATAGTGGCCTGTCTCGCTGCGGCGGCACGGGCGCTGGGTGAAGTTGTCGGCGCCGCACTTGGCGCAGACCCGGAAGCCTTCCATCTGTTCGGCTCGGGCCTGCGATGTCCGCGCTCAGGCCGCTGACGTTACAGGTGTCGTGCATGGGACCCGCAGTCGCCCCCCGCACGGTGAACGCGGACATGCCGCGGATCCCGCGGCGCGCGATCGATCGCGGCACCCGCCAGGTGTAGCCGCATTCCGAGCAGGTGCGCTCCCACTCACGCGCGAACAGTCCAAGGCCCACCAAGTCATCGTCCGCCCGCCGCGCGCTGCGGTCAAACGGCCTCCGTATCGCGGCATAACCCGGCTTCGATCAGGCGCACGGGCGCCGGGCGCAGCAGAAGGCAGGCATGACGCCGCCGCTGGCGAAGGCGGAGAAGCGCAAGGCCGCGCGTGATCAGGGCATGCACGCGCTGGGGCACATCGGACCGGCTTCCGCGTGGCTCGGTGCCGGGGCCGATGTCGTGGCCGTGGGCGGGTGGCGTGGCGACCACGGTTGAGACCGTCTGCAAGGCTTACGCACCACTTGATGCCCGGCGCTGACGAGCGCGGGCGCAAGGCCATAGGCCAGTTCTTCTGGCGACCCGGACGCGAGGGGAGTGCCCTGGATGTGCCCTCAGGCCGTGGACTAGGTGATACAAACCTGCTGGTCAGAAGCCTGTCATGAAGCTCTTTTGGGGGTTATCAGGCGGCCTGGGGAAGATTGGCTTTTTGACTGGCGTCCGCTTGCTCGCGCTGGGCGATGCGGTAGAGCAGGGCGGTCAGGTCATCGGCGGTGAACTTCCAGTTGAACGGCCGGGCGGTGCGGTTGTAGCGGTTCACGAAGGCCAGCAAGGCATAGCTGAGGGTGCCCAGGCCTGGGAAGTCGCCGGGGGTGAGGACTTTCTTCTGGACGATGGAGAAGAAGACTTCCACCTGGTTGAGCCAGGAGGCGTGCACCGGCGTGTGGATCATGATCGCGTTGGGATGGGCCTCGGCCAGGCGGGTGATGGCGGGCTGGCCGCGGTGATCGGAGCCGTTGTCCACGATGACGAACACCCGGGGCGCGTTCTTGTACTCCGGCCGGGTCATGACCTGGCTCATCAGGTCCATGAACGGGGCGATGCCGGTGGCGGGCGGGGTGGTGGCGAACACTTTCCCGGTGCGCACGTCCAGGGCGGCCAGCAGGGCCAAGGCGCCGTGCCGGACGTATTCGTGCTCGACCCGGACGGGCCTGCCGCGTGCGGCCGGCATAGTGGGACGGCAGCGGCCGCGGGCCTGGATGGAGGGCTTGGCATCGACCGACAGGATCCGGTCGCCTGGCTGCAGCCGCATGCCCTGGTAGTACCCCTGGTACAGGTCCAAGATCACCGCCGCCTTGGCTTCGAAGTCCGGGGCGCGGGGAGAGATCCACGACCGGTACTGCCAGGGCTTGACCGGATGCTCGGCCAAGATCCGCAGCACCGAGGACGCCGACAGCTCGCAGTCCGTCCCGGCCCGGGTGACCTCCGCCAGTAGTTCCGGCCCGGTCCACCGCGACAGCGGGACCCCGGTCGCGGCGGGCAGCTGGCAGGCCAGCGCCACCACCGCGGCCCGGGTCAGCTCGCCGATCCGCCGCGGCCGCCCGCAGCGGGGCAGGTCAGCCAGCCCGGCCAGGCCCCGGGCGGCGAACCGGCCCCGCCACTTGCGCACCGTGTCCACGGTGACCCGCAGGTCCGCGGCGATCCGGGCATTGTCCCGGCCGCGGGCGGCCGCGAGCACGATCTGCGCTCGCAGCCGGTCCCGGTGCGCCGTCTTCGCACCGCGGGCGCGTTTCTTCAACGTCGTACGTTCAGCGGCGGCCAGCGTGACCGGCGCCGCGCGGGGCAGCGGCATGACAGCTCCCGGAGGGAATCACCACAGGTGATCCGCTCCCCGGGACGGGATCATAACCAGGCCCGATGCCGCCGCGCGGCACAATGAGGCCCATGCCTGCCATCCCGGAATCCACCCGCCGCTCCATCATCGTGCGGCTGCTGGACCACGCCGAGAACAACTGGCCCCAGCTGGCCAAAGTCCAGGCCAGGTACCGCGGCTCCTTCGCCTACATCACCGGCGTCCTGCCCGGCGGCGAGCAGATCCCGCTGTTCCGGCTCCGCTACGGCGGCTCGGCTCACTCCTTCGGCTTCGCGATCTACTCACCCGCCCGCGACCGCTACGACGACGCCGTCCTGCTCACCGGGCTGCCCATCGGCAGCCCGCAAGAAGCCCTCGACACCGCCTGCACCGTCCACCTCGCAGCGCTCGGCCACGAACCCGAACCATGACCCCCGATGAACTTACGGTGTCACCCACTTAGCGGGGCTGCGCCCCACCCCAATAGTCGTGCCAGTGCATGGCTGAGGTCGCGGGAAGGCCTGGTGGTACTCGGCTGAGGTTTCCGGAAAGGAGCTCCGGCCGGCTGGCCAACGGTGACATCATGTGCCCGTTCATGTACCGCTTGTGCGGTTTGGTGGCCTTTGCGGCCTTGCCCCGGACCGGAGCCCGTCATGACGCTACCGCGCACCACGGCTGATGTCCTCTCCGATCACGTGCTGTTCGAGATCGAGTCGGTCGACCGGATGTACCTCAATGTCTACCAGCCGAGATTGCAGTACGGCGGCGGGGTGTCGGCGTTCTTCGTCGGTCACCGCGGGCACAAGTACGCGTCCTCGGTGCTGATGGCGCCGATTACCGAGGCGTTCGTGGCGAACATCCACCACTTCATCGATGCCCGGGGCTTGGACCTGCTGTCGTTCGGCAAGGGCGAGGACAAGGACGCCATCGCGCACAAGTACCTGGCCGCTTTCCCCGGGAAGGAGGGCGTGCTGTTCGTCGGCCGCGCTCAGGAAAGGCGTGGGTGTTCCGCACCCAGAAGCGCCGTAACCCGGCCACCGGCAAGGAGTACCTGTGGCTGACCCGGGCTACGCTGCAGGTCAACTACTTCTATTTCTATTGCGTGGATGCGGACTTCGGCCCGTTCTTCATCAAGTTCTGCAGCTACTTCCCGTACAACGCCAAGCTGTGCATCAACGGCAACCACTGGGCGCAGCGGCAGGCGGAGAAGGCCGGGATCGGCTTCACCCCGCTGGACAACGCCTTCGCCGCCGTTGACGACGTGCCGGCGCTGCAGGCGATCTGCGACTCCCTGGGCGAGGAGCACATCCGGGCGCTGCTGGCCAAGTGGCTGCGGATCCTGCCGTACCCGTTCACCGAGGACGACACCGCCGCCGGGTACCGCTACGACGCCTCCATCGTGCAGGGCGGAGTTCAGCCTCACCCAGATGCTGGACCGGCCGGTGACCGGGCGGATCTTCCTGGAGCAGATGATCCGCGACAACCTCGACCTGGGCCGCCCGGACAAGATCAGCCTGATCTTCGGCCGCCGCATCCACAACGGCCGCAAGCTGGCCCACCCGCAGCGAGTTCCGCACCCGGATCGTGACGGACAACGTCACCCCCGCCGTCCGGGTCGAGTACAAGAAGACCAAGGTCAAGCAGTACCACAAAGAAGGGAGGGCGCTGCGCACCGAGACCGTGATCAACGATCCCGGCTACTTCGGCATCGGCAAAGGGCTAGCGAACCTGCCCGCACTGCGGCAGGTCGGCTTCACCGCCAACCGGCGCCTGCTGAGCGTCCAGAAAATCAGCCACTACCTCGCTGCCGGCGCTGCCGCGATCACCGCCATCACCGCTCCCTGTCATCACCACCGCCGGGACCCGCACCCCCGGCCTGCGCTTCACCGACGAGCGCGTCCAGGCCCTGCTGTCGGCCCTGTGCGCCTTCAGGCTGCTGCCCAACGGATTCACCAACCGCGACCTCCGCACCCACCTCGCGACGCTGCTCGGCAGGCACTTCGAGGACATGACCAGCGGGCAGATCACCTACGACCTCAGGCGGCTACGGGTCCACGGCCTGATCGAACGCATCCCGCATACACACCGCTACCAGATCACCGACAGCGGGCACAGCCACGCCCTGTTCCTCACCCGCCTGCACGCCCGCTTCCTCCGCCCCGGGCTAGCCGAGCTCACCGGCCACCCGCCGCCCGTCCCGGCACCACTACGCACCGCTGACCGCGCCTACCGCGACGCGATAGACGGCCTTACCCGCCGGGCAGGACTCGCCGCCTGAACACAAATCCACCGCATCGCGACGGCTGCACCAAACTTGACTCGATCATGGCGGTCTTCAGCCGCCCAAAGCCCTTAGCGGCCGTCGGCGGTGCAGGTCAACACCATCAACTACGTCAGCCAACGACTGTAAAATTATGCACGTCATACTATCGGGTATGCTGTGGTGGGGTATCGGCCGTGCCGAGTAGATGGAGGAGTCCCGGTGTCGCGTTACGGGAAGGAGCACAAGCAGGCGACGCGGCAGCGGATCCTCGAGACGGCCGGCCATCGGTTCAAGACCGACGGCATCGACGGCTCCGGCGTGGCCGCGTTGATGGCGGACGCGGGGTTGACCAACGGCGCGTTCTACGCTCATTTCTCGTCCAAGGACGATCTCGTCGCCAACGTCGTCGCCGACCAGTTGGGCTCCCAGGCGCAGAGTTTCAGTGAACTGCCGCCCGGCCGGGCGGGCCTGGAGGAGTTTCTGCGCGAATACCTATCGCCTCAGCACCGGGACAACCCCGGCGCCGGATGCCCCTCTGCCGCCCTGCTGGACGAGATCGGGCGCTGCGCGACCGGAACAAAGGACGCCTACACCGACGGTGCGCGGTCCATCCTGGACGAGATCGCCGGCCGCCTGGCTCCCAAGGATCCGCAGTCCGCGTACGGGAAGGCGCTCGCGCTGTACACGATGGCGGTGGGCACGTTGCAACTGTCCCGCGCCCTGTCCGACCCGAAGTTCGCCGACGAGGTCCTGGAACAGGGCATCCAGAACGCCCGCGTGTTCCTTCGCTGAGCATCGTGGCGCAGCAGTCCGGATTCTGTGCAACCGGCCCCCTCGATCTGCCTGTTCCCCGGGGAGGAGCCGACTGTTCTTCCCGCGTTACCGCTGGAGGAATTCGAGGGCATTTGGCGACGAACTGCCCGTGGAACTGGAAGATGCCGCCGTGTCCGGCGTCGGGGTAGATCACCAGGTCGCTGTCGGGCAGGCGCCGGGCCAGGTCGAGTGAGTTCGTGGTGGGCACCATCCGGTCGCTCTCGCCGTTGGCGACGAGCACGGGCTGGTGGATGCCGGACAGGTCCTGCGGCTGCTCCAGTCCCCAGCGGTGGATCGCGGCGAGCTGGGCGAAGTAGGACTTGAGCGAGATGGCCTTGTCCCGGTTGTCGGTGCGTTCCTTCAGGCGGGCCAGGAACTGCTTGCCGGCCAGGCGGCCGTTGGGGGTCCTGGTGAAGAAGAGGAACTGCTTCGGGTCCTGCAGCGTGAGCAGCGCCCGGGCGGTGTCGAGGTGCGAGAGCTTGGTGACGTTCTTGATGCCCTCGCCGCCGGCGGGTCCGGTGCCGGCAAGGATCAGCTTGCGGACGAGCTGAGGTTCGTCCTGCACGATCACCTGGGCGATCATGCCGCCCATGGAGAAGCCGAGCAGGTCGACCTGGGCCAGGCCCAGCGCCCGGATGAAGGTGACCGCGTCGGTCGCCATCGCCTGGATGGTCTTCGGCGTCGTGCCGGTGGAGGCACCGACGCCCCGGTTGTCGAAGGTGATGACCCGGTGTTTCGCGGCGAGGCCGTCGACGACCCGGGGGTCCCAGTTGTCGAGCACCGCGGCCAGGTGGGTCACAGGACCAGCGGGACGCCGGTCTTCGGACCTAGCTCGCGGTAGGCGAAATCCATGCCACCGGCCGAGACGGTACGGGTGGCGCTGCGCTCGGTTGTCGACTGACGTAATCGCGTCGTTTGGAACTGTGCTTCTTGGCGGTGGCGGTCATGACTGTCTTCGCCTCGTGTGGCCGTGAGGCTTCCTGCAAGATCCGGGTCCGATGCCGGCCGTGGGCTTGCGAGAAGCGCTGCGACTATGATCATACCGATTCGTTCAGTGCCCGCGCGGCTCAGAGCCGGCCTATCGGCTTTCTATGCTCTCGCAGCCGGCGCAGAGAAGGCGATCAGAGGTTCTGGTTGATCACGCCGAGGTATTCGCCCAGCTGGTATTCGACGTCCAGTCCCTTGTCGGCGGCCAGTGCGCCGAGCGCCATCGCCCGAGGCAGGAGTGCCGGGCGGGTCAGCGAGTCCGTGAACTCGCCGTAGGAGGCGATCAGGTCGGCGTCCGGCGGCAGGGTGGCCCGGCCGACCATCGTCTTGGCGGTCGCCAGCGCCTGCCGGTCGAAGGAAGCGAGGCGGGCGACCGTCGCGTCGACGAAAGCGTCGAGGTCCGCGTCGGGCAGGGCCCGGGTGACCCATCCCCAGCGCTCGGCCAGGCCGGCGTCGTAGTCGGCGCTGCCGAGGATCGCCTCGAGTGCCCGGTCGCGGCCGATGGACCGGGGGAGCCGCTCGGCACCGCCGCCGCCGGGGACGATGCCGACACCGACCTCGGGCTGGCCGAAGAACGCCTTCTCCCGGCTGGCGTACCGCAGGTCACAGGCGAGGGCCAGCTCGTTGCCGGCGCCGCGGGTGCGGCCCCGGATGGCCGCGATGCTGACGTACGCGGCCTTGCTCAACCGCAGGACCAGGTCGGTCCAGACCGGCGCGTCGTCCTCGTGCTCGGGCACGGGCAGGTTGCCGGCCTCGGCGCCGTCGAAGTGGTTGAAGAAGAAGCCGGGGACCTCGCTGGCGAAGACGACGACCTGGATGTCAGGGTCGTTGTCGAGTCCGCGGGCGATCTCGTGCAACGTCACCACGGTCTCGGGAATCACCAGGTTCGCCGGAGGATTCGCGAACGTGATCTTGGCGGTCTGCGGGGTCGCGCGCTCGAGGCGGATCGTGCTGGACTGGCTCATCGGATGGCTCTTTTCGTGGTAGTCGCTGCGATGGAGAAGGGTGGGCGGGTGGCCCGGTACTTGTGCTGCACGCGCCTCAGAGTTTGACGACCGTCTTTCCGACGTTCTCGCCGCGCATCATCGCGAGGAACGCGTCCAGCGTGCCGTCGAGGCCGTCGACGACGGTCTCGCGGAAATGCAGCTTGCGGTGGCGGCACAGCCGCCGGCCTCGGGATGAACTCGGGCTGCAGGTCGAGCTCTTCGTTGAAGAAGAAGGCAATCCGGCCCCGCATGTACGGGTCGATCGACAGGTACTCGTTGGCGACCAGGATCGCCCCGGGCCGGGCGCGGGGATCGGCACCTCGCGCAGCGCGAACTCCAGCGGCGCCAGGCGGCCCGCCGGACGCGCCTCCAGGTGCCACGCACGGCCGGTGGCGGGCAGGGTCTGCTCGGACATAAGGATCAAGTCCCTTCGAGGAACTTTAGATTACGATAGCATAATCTGACAAGGAATCCGGGGGCAAGACCCGTCCATGAAATTATCTTTGTAATTTCAAGGATGCTCACGCCGGCAGCGCGGCCCGTCCTATCGCCGGCCTTCGGCGCCGAGCAGCGTGAGGGCGCTCTGGATGCCCTGATCGAGAACCACGTCGGCGAGCTGGCGGTCGGTCAGGGCGCGGGAGAGTTGCAGCGTCCCGACCATCAGGGCGTAGATGCTGAGCGCCTGCGCGCGCGCTGACTGCGGATCGCCGGGTGCCACCCGGGCGGCGACGTCGTCGATGACGGCCAGCACGCCGTCGGTGTACGCGCGCCTGGTCGGGTCCGCGCTGCGGGCGATCTCGTCGAGCAGGGCGGCGGACGGGCAGCCGTGCTCGGGGCTGTCGCGATGCCGCACCGAGAGGTACTCGCGCAGGAACTGCTCGGCTCCGGCCGGCCCGGGTGCCGCCGCGCCCAGGCCCTCGCGCTGTTCGCGGAGCTGGTCGGCGACCGCGGCGGCGACCAGGTCGTCCTTGGAGTCGAAGTGGGCGTAGAACGCGCCGTTGGTCAATCCCGCGTCGGCCATGAGCGCGGCAATCCCCGAGCCGTCGATGCCGTCGGTCTTGAACCGGCGGCCGGCCGCCTCGATGATCCGCCGCCGGGTCATCTGCTTGCGCTCTCTCCCGTACCGCACCGCACGCTCCTTCACCCGCCGGCAGGCCGCTTCGTCCGCCGCCCAGATTGAGAGTACGGTCATAATTTAATTTCGCCCAGCCTCTTGCCCCCGGCCGCACTCCCGCCCTATAGTCGTATGAGCGTAATCTAATACTCCATCATCCTCGCCGGCCGCGAACCCGGGGCCGGGCGGCAGGCGATCCAGCAGATGGGCCACTGGCTGCACCGCCGCCTGCCGGCGAAACAAACCCGTACCGCGCCACTCGTCACTTCAGCGCCTGGCCGGCGCACCGACTCCCGGAGAATGACATGACTCAGCTCGTCGACCAGACCGTCCTCGTCACCGGCGCCAACCGCGGCATCGGCCGTGAATTCGTCCGCCAGCTCCTCGACCGCGGGGTCGCGAAGGTCTACGCCGCCGCCCGCGACCCGCAGACGATCGTCGCGGACGACCCCCGCCTGGTCCCGCTGCAGCTCGACGTCACCGACGCCGGCTCGGTGGCCCGCGCCGCCGAGATCGCGCAGGACGTGAGCGTCGTGGTGAACAACGCCGGCATCGCCCGCGCCGCCTCGGTCCTCGACGCCGACACCGCCACCCTGCGCAGCGAACTGGAGACGAACCTCCTCGGCACCCTCGCCGTGACCTCGGCCTTCGCCGACCGCCTGGCGCAGCGTTCCGGCGTCGTGATCAACATGGCCTCGGTCGCCTCCTGGGTCCCGTTCGGCGGCACCTACGGGATTTCCAAGGCGGCCGTGTGGAGCGCCACCGACTCCATGCGCCTGGAACTCGAACCCCGAGGCGTCCAGGTCGTCGGAGTCCACGTCGGGTACGTCGACACCGACATGAGCGCCAGCATAGACGCCGCCAAATCGAATCCCGCCGACGTGGTCCGCCAAGTCCTGGACGGTGTCGAGAAGGGCGACGTGGAGATCCTGGCCGACGACTTCACCCGCGCGGTCCGCGCCAGCCTCCACCAGCCGATCGAAACCCGGCTCGCCCCGTTCCTCCCATAGCGGTCAGGACAGCCGGCCTGACCGGCGGCGATACTGCGCCCCCTGTCCGGCCGGGTGTTCCTGGCTGAGACGAGGCTTGCGATGACGCCTTGCTGATGGGAAAGCGATCTTTGCGCTGCCGTGAGCAGCGCAAACCAGAGACGGAGAGAACCATGAAGGCATTTGTGGTCGAGCGGTACGGCGACGCCGACACCGTGCGCGCCGGCGATATGCCGGATCCGAAGGCAGGCGCTCATGACGTCCTCGTCCGGATTCACGCGGCGAGCGTCAACCCGCTCGACCTCAAGATCCGCGACGGCGACCTCAAGGCGATCCTGCCGTACCGGGCGCCGTTCGTCCTCGGCAACGACCTCGCCGGCACGGTCGTCGCCGTCGGCGCCCGCGTCACCCGCTTCACCGCCGGCGACGAGGTCTACGCACACCCGGACCAGAACCGGATGGGCACGTTCGCGGAACTCATCGCGATCCACCAGGACGACGTGGCGACCAAACCGGCCACGCTCACCATGGCCGAGGCCGCATCCATCCCCCTGGTCGGATTGACCGCCTGGCAGGCCCTGGTCGAGCGCGCCGACCTGCGGCCGGGCCAGAAGGTCCTCATCCACGCCGGCGCCGGCGGCGTCGGCACCATCGCCACCCAGCTGGCGAAACATCTCGGCGCCAGCGTGGCCACCACCGCGAGCGCGACGAAGGCCGACCTGGTGAAGAACCTCGGCGCAGACGTCGTCATCGACTACCGCAAGCAGGCGTTCGAGACGATCCTGCACGACTACGACGTCGTCCTCGACACCATCGGTGGCGAGACACTCGACAAGTCTCTGCAGGTGCTCAAGCCGGGCGGGACAGTCATCAGCGTCGCCGGACCACCCGACCCCGCCTTCGCCAAGGAAGTCGGCGTCAACCCCGTCATCCGGCTGGCAATAGCGGCGTTGAGCTACCGGATCCGCCGGCGTGCCCGGCGACACCAGGTGACGTACTCGTACCTGTTCATGAAGGCCAGCGGTGACCAACTGCGCGAACTCACCGCCCTCATCGACGCCGGGATCATCCGGCCGGTCGTGGACTCCGTCTTCGACTTCGACCAGACCCGCGAAGCCCTGGCCCACCTCGAGCAAGGACGCACCAAGGCCGGCAAGGTCGTCATCCGCATGAAATGACCGCACCCGCCGCCCCAGGCCGCCCGGCCGGCACGCCCCCGCGCACAGAATGCGCCGCCGTTTCACGCGGGAGCGTGACCCGCACGAATGCCCGAAACCATCCACCAGCCCACTCACAGGAGGATCACATGGACACATCGCAAAGGAACTCCCAGCCCGAAGGACACATTGCCATCGAAGGCCACGCCGGGGTACTTGTCGCTCGTATCGACGGAGGCCCGCATGCGTTGTTCGATGCCACGATCGCCAAACAACTGAAAGAACTCGTTGATCGCGCAGACCGCGATCCGGACATCCACGCGGTCGTCTTCACCGGCACGCACCCCGATCGCTTCCTGAGTCATTCCGATGTTCGCTGGCTACAAAAAGGTGGCACCGGATTCCCGCCCATCAACACACGCATCGCCAGGCTCGTCGCGCGCACGGCGAGACTCATCAATAGACTGCCAATTGTCAGAACGCTCGCGGGGATGACCCGGCTCAAGACACTCTTGCAGCTCGACAGCTTCCACGCGACCTTCCTGAAGATGAATGCCAGTGGCACCATCTTCATCGCGGCACTCAATGGTTCGGCACTTGCCGTCGGCGCGGAATTGGCATGGGCATGCGATCTGCGCGTCATGGCAGACGGGGACTTCGTCATCGGCCTGACAGAAGTCCTGCTCGCACTCACCCCGGGTGGCGGAGGCTCTCAACGACTGCCCCGCCTGATCGGTACCCAGCAGACGCTAGTCGCTGTTCTCGAAGGCAGGCCCTTCACACCAGCAGAGGCTCTCTCACTCGGCGCAGTCGACGAAGTGGTGCCCCAGGAAAAGGTACTCGCGCGTTCGATAGAGCGCGCAGAATACCTCAGCCTACGATCAAAGAAATCTCTCGGAGCCATCAAGCGATCCATCTACTTCGGCAGCTCCCTGTCGCTCGAACACGGCCTGCAGCTGGAGCACGCCGAGTTCCTCGTCAGGGATCAATCCAAGGAAGCTCAGCGGCGGATGCTCGAATACATTGCTACCACCGACGCCACCGGCGAACTCCCCCTGCTGGACCGGGACACGTACGCACGGGCACTCAGCGCCGGCCGTATCGGAGGAAGTTCCAGCGAGTAGACCGAGCTCCACGACACGCCCCGTACGTGCCGTGATGCCCACAACATCACGAACCACCGGGCTTAATCGAGCGCAGGCGCGGTCTCGGGGTCGTTCACAGGACGTGGCGGCCAGGTCCCGTCCACGCGCCGCTTGCTTTGCCGGACGCTGTCCGCCATGACATCGACCACGGTGACGCAACCTGGTATGGGCCTAGCCGGATAGTCGCCGTGGGGGTCAGCACCAATTCAGCACCACGTCCGGAAACGACGGGAACGAACCGGGAATAACCGGCATAACGCCGAGGTGCCGCACGGCCGCAGATCGGCCCCGGCATGCCGTCAGCTCGGCCACCGGACATCCCGCCAGACCGGCACCGACCTGCAGAAACGGAACCCCGGCTGTTACTTCAGCAGCTGGCGGGCCATGACAATGCGCTGGATCTGGTTGGTGCCCTCGTAGATCTGGGTGATCTTCGCGTCGCGCATCATGCGCTCGACCGGGAAGTCGTTCACGTAGCCGTAGCCGCCGAGCAACTGGACCGCGTCGGTGGTCACCGACATGGCCACGTCCGAGGCCAGGCACTTGCAGGCCGAGGAGAAGAAGGTCAGGTCGCCGACCTGCTCCCCGGCCATGGCCCGGTCGGACCGGGCCGCGGCCGCGTAGGTCAGCTGGCGGGCCGCCTCGAGCTTCATGGCCATGTCGGCGATCATGAACTGCAGGCCCTGGAACTCGGCGATCGCGCGGCCGAACTGCCTGCGTTCCCGGACGTAGCCGAGCGCGTAGTCCAGGGCGCCCTGGGCGATGCCCAGGGCCTGCGCGGCGATCGTGATGCGGGTGTGGTCCAGGGTGCGCAGCGCGATCTTGAAGCCTTCTCCCTCGTCGCCGACCAGCCGCGAGGCCGGGATCGCGCAGTCGTCGAAGTACAGCTCCCGGGTCGGCGAGCCCTTGATGCCGAGCTTGTGCTCGGGCGCCCCGTAGGTGAACCCGGGGTCCCCGTCCTCCAGCACGAAGGCCGAGATCCCGTTCGCGCCCGCGTCCGGGTTGGTGACGGCCATCACCGTGTAGTACTTCGACACCCCGGCGTTGGTGATCCAGCGCTTCACGCCGTTCAGCACGTAGCCGTCGCCCGAGCGGACCGCGCGGGTCTTCATGGCGGCCGCGTCCGAGCCCGCCTCGGGCTCGGACAGCGCGTAGGAGAACATCGCCTCGCCGCGCGCGACCGGCGTCAGGTAGGCGGCCTTGACCTCCTCGGACGCGCCGAGCAGCAGCGGCACGGTACCCAGCTTGTTCACCGCCGGGATGAGCGAGGACGACGCGCAGGCCCGCGCCACCTCCTCGATCACGATCGCGGTGGCGATCGCGTCGGCGCCCGCGCCGCCGTAGGCCTCCGGGATGTGCACCGCCTGCAGGTCGGCCTTGACCAGAGCCTCGTACACGTCCCAGGGGAACTCGCTGGTCCGGTCGACCTCGGCGGCCCGGGGGGCGATCTTGTCGTCGGCCAGCGCGCGAACCGACTCGCGGAGCGCCTCGTGCTCTTCGGACAGGGCAAACGCGGGGAAATCAAGGCTCATGCCTTGATGGTAGATCGGCTAGAGCGTCACGATGGTGACCTGCCTGCCCTCGGCCACCCGCCGCAATGCATTCAGCGCAGGCCCTGGACCTTGATGGCGTAGAGGCTGGCCTG
This sequence comes from uncultured Actinomycetes bacterium, assembly GCA_963822765.1. GTDB lineage: Bacteria > Actinomycetota > Actinomycetes > Streptosporangiales > Streptosporangiaceae > Palsa-504. The sequence goes on from CAWGJL010000023.1 coordinate 15,180, forward strand.
GTAGGTGCCGGTGTTGTCGGGGGGCAGCTTGGTGAACCAGATGAGCAGGTAGCGGGCGTGCGCCGGGGTGGTCAGGTTCAGCTCGACGGTGCTGCCCGCGGCGGCGGAGGTGGCCACCGTGCGCAGGTCGGCGAGCACCGGGCGGCGGCCGGCGCGCAGCTGGAGGGCGGCGCCCGCGTGACCGCCGAGGGAGAGCCGGACCGAGGAGATCGTGACCGTGTGACCCATGTCGACCAGCAGGCCGGTGCCGGCCTGCAGGTGCCCGAAGTCCGGGGTGGCGTACCAGTCGCTGTACCAGGGCGTGGCCGCCTGCCCCGAGATCGCGAACGAGGCCCGCTGCGGGTCGTCGCCGTCGGCGGTCCCGGCCGGGCCGAACGCGGTCACCCGGGCCGGGGTGAGGGCCTGCACCGCCGCCGCCGGGCTGGCCGACGGGGACGCCGCGGGGCTGGACTGCGCGACGCTGGCCTGGACGCTGGGCGTGATCGACGAGGCCGGGCTGGGCTGGCGGGCCGGGCGCTGGCTGGTGGCGTCGGCCGCGCGCTGGGTCTTGCCCACGCCGGAGGCGAACTTGTAGCCGGCGAAGCCGATCACGGCCAGGACCAGGACGGCCAGGAGGGCCGTCCACCGGACCCGGCGGCGCTCGCGCTTGCGGATCGGCATCATCGGCTGGAAGGCCTCGGCCGCGGTGATCTCCTGGGCGGACCGCCACCGCTCGTCGAACTCCTCGATCAGCGGCCCGGGATCGGTGCCCACCGCCTCGGCGATGGCGCGGATGTGACCCCGCGCGTAGAAGTCGCCGCCGCACGCCGCGTAGTCGTCCTGCTCGATGCCCTCGATGATGTTCTCCCGGACCCGGGTGCGCTCGCTGACCTCGGCCACGCTGAGACCGGCATGGCGGCGCGCCGCGGCCAGGGTCGCGCCGATGCTCACACCCGCCTCCCAGGCTTAACAGACCGGATATCGCAGGGAGCATGCCCGGATCGGGCGGACTCTAAGCGGGCTCAGTCCGCGGGCCGGCGATCACGCAACGTGGCGCCCTTGGCCCGGGCCTGTTCGGTCAGCTGCGCGGCGAAGGAGACCAGCCGGGCGCGCAGCGCCGCGCCGGCCGGGCCCTCGGCGGCGGCCAGGATACGGACGGCGAGCAGGCCGGCGTTGCGGGCGCCGCCGACCGCGACGGTCGCGACCGGGATCCCGGCCGGCATCTGGACGATCGACAGCAGCGAGTCCAGGCCGCCCAGGTTGGCCAGCGGAACGGGAACCCCGATGACCGGCAGCGGGGTGACCGAGGCGAGCATGCCCGGCAGGTGCGCCGCGCCGCCCGCGCCCGCGATGATCACCCGCAGGCCGCGGTCGGCGGCCGACGAGCCGTACTCGATCATGTCCCGCGGCATCCGGTGCGCCGAGACCACGTCCGCCTCGTACGGGACGGCGAACTCCTCCAGCGCCGCGGCCGCGGCCTGCATGACCGGCCAGTCCGAGTCGCTCCCCATCACGATGCCCACTCTGCTTTTTTCTCGCCTCCGGGGCCCCGCCCACCTCCCCGAAGCCTCTTCACGGCGCCTCCTTCCCTCGTCGCTCGTTCCTCGCTCCTCAGTCCAGTCGGCGCCGCGCCCCTTCGGCTCGGTCATTCTCCGTCCTCCTGTCCCCAGCGCAGGTAGCTGGCGGCCCGGCGGGCCCGGTCCGCGAGCTCGGCCGGATCGCGGCCGGTCACCGTGACGTGGCCGATCTTGCGGCCCGGGCGGGCCGGCTTGCCGTACATGTGCACCTTGACCGCCGGGTCGCCCGCCATGACGTGGATGTACCGGTCGTAGACGTCGCCGTCGTCGCCGCCGAGGACGTTGGCCATCACCGTCACCGGCGCGGCCAGCGCCGGGGACCCGAGCGGCAGATCCAGGACGGCCCGCAGGTGCTGCTCGAACTGGGAGGTGACCGCGCCCTCGATGGTCCAGTGGCCGCAGTTGTGCGGGCGCATGGCCAGCTCGTTGACCAGCAGCCCGCGCGAGGTCTCGAACATCTCCACCGCGAGCAGCCCGGTCACATCCAGCTCGGCGGCGATCCGCAGCGCCAGTTGCTCGGCATCCGCCGCCCGGCCGGGGGCCAGGCCGGGCGCGGGAGCGAGCACCTCGCGGCAGATGCCGTCCCGCTGGACGGTCTCCACCACCGGGTACACCGCGCCCTGGTTGTGCGGCGAGCGGGCCGCGAGCACGGCCAGCTCGCGGCCGAACGCGACGTACTCCTCGGCGATCAGCGCCAATCCGTGCGCGAGGACGGCCCGGGCGTCGGCCGCCGAGGCGCACACCCAGACGCCCTTGCCGTCGTAGCCGCCGCTGACCGCCTTCAGCACCACCGGCCAGGTCCCGGCCGCGAACGCCTCGACCTCGGCGATCCCGCTCACCGGCGCGAACCGGGGGCAGTCGACGCCCAGGCCGGCCAGCCGCTCGCGCATGGCCAGCTTGTCCTGGGTAAACCGCAGCGCCGCGGCACCGGGCCGGACCGCGACGCCCGCCCTTTCCAGGGCGGCCAGGTGCTCGCCCGGCACGTGCTCGTGGTCGAAGGTGACCACGTCGCACGCGGCCGCGAAGTCGCGCAGGTCATCAAGCGAGCGGTAGTCCCCGACCTGGGTGCCCGCGGTGACCTGGGCGGCGCTGTCGGCCGGCGAATCGGCCAGGACGCGGAAGCCGACGCCGAGTCCGATGGCGGCCTGGGCGGTCATCCGGGCCAGCTGGCCCGCGCCCACCATGCCTACCACCGGGCCCGCCGCCGGACCCGCCACCGGGCCCGCCACGGGGGGCGCATCGGGCGCCGCCGGGGAGTCGGTCACGGTCGGTACCCTACGGGACCGGCGGGCACGCAGGTGAGCTGGGCAGGCACCACGGTCCGTTCGGTAAATAGCTTTTCCTACAGGAACCGGCGCGGGACGGAGGCCTGGGACCAGACGGTGACACGAAAGTTAACTTTCGGGATACACCTGGCGGGGGTCGCGGATCTATGATCACGGCAACCGAAGGAGCAGTCGATGGCAACACGTGACCAGGACGTTTCAGTCGGCACGGCGGAGGGGGTCCTCGTCCGCGAGGGCAGCTACGGCACCCAGGTCATGACCGTCGAGCCGGGCGGCGCGGAGTTCATCCCGCTGAACGAGCGGCACGGGCGGCCGGTCCAGCTGTTCTGGACCTGGACGTCGCCGAACATGGAGTTCGCCACGATCTTCGTCGGCGTGCTCGCGGTGGCGGGCTTCGGCATGGGCTTCTGGTCGGCGGCGCTGGCCCTGGTCCTGGGCAGCGCGATCGGCGGCGTCACGCAGGGGATCTTGTCGCTGCGCGGGCCGAAGTTCGGGGTGCCGCAGATGGTGCTGAGCCGGCTCGGGTTCGGCTACTGGGGCAACGCGCTGCCCGCCGGGCTGAACTCGGTCACCGCCGGGATCGGCTGGTTCGCGGTGAACAGCGTCAGCGGGGCGCTGGCGCTGAACGTGCTGACCCACCTGCCGCAGGTACTCTGCCTGCTCATCATCGTGGCGGTGCAGGTCGTGGTCGCTTTCTTCGGGTACAACCTGGTGCACCTGTTCGAGCGGTACGCCTTCCCCATCCTCACCGTCATCTTCCTGATCGCGGCCGGGGTCATCCTGAGCAAGGCCCACCCCGGCGCCACCCACCACACGATTCCTGGCGCGTTCCTGCTGGTGTTCGGCGCCTCGTTCGGCTACGCGGTCGGCTGGAACCCGTACGCGGCGGACTACACCCGTTACTTCAAACCGGACGCGAACAAAGCCGCCATCGCCTGGTGGGCCGGGAGCGGGCTGTTCCTGTCCTGCGCCCTGCTCGAGATCGTCGGCGCGGCCGTCGGCACCGCGGTCAGCGCGGGCAATGCGCTCGCCGGCCCCGGCGGCATGACCAGCCTGCTGGCCACCCCGCTGGCCGACCTGACCCTGCTGGCCATCGCGCTCGGCGCCGTCTCGGCGAACGTGCTCAACATCTACTCCGGCGCGCTGTCGTTCACCGCGATCGGCATCAAGCTGCCGCTCTCGCTGCGCCGCGCGATCGTGGCCCTCGGGTTCGGTACTATCGGGTTCTTCTTGGCCTGGAACGGGCTGTCCAATGTGGGCAGGTACGAGAACTTCCTGCTGATTATCGCGTACTGGATCGCGCCCTGGCTCGCCGTCTTCTTCTGCGACCAGTTGCTGCGGCGCAACCCGGACGAGGCGCTGCTGTTCGCTACCCGGCGGACGAACTGGGCCGGGCCGGTGGCCATGCTCGTCGGGATGGGCATCTCGATCTACCTGTTCTCCAACCAGACCGAGTACATCGGCGTGGTGCCGTCGCACGTGGGGTCGGTCGGCGACCTGACCTTCGAGGTCGGGTTCGTGATCACCGCGGTGGTCTACCTGGGCTGGCATTTCCTGGCCGGGACCGGGCGGGAGAACACGCTGGCCGGCTGAGGTTCCCGTTGGTTTATCCAGGGTTGCCTCAGGGAAGAGTGAGTCGGCACCCAGGGTTGGCCGGTAGCATGTGCAGGTCTTGCTAGGGGCCTGCCGGGGATTTGCGCGGGCCAGACCTGCTTCGTGCTTCAGAATGTTCTCACAGAGCGTGGCGCCGAAAGGACTTCTTTCTATGCCCGGGATGGCAAGCCTCCGCAAGCGCTTGACCGACCTGATTCCCGAACTGGCCAAGTTCGGCGTGGTCGGGCTGATCGGGTCGGTCATCGACCTGGGCGGCGCGGACTACCTGCACGTCCACATGGGCATCGGGCCCATGGTGGCCAAGGCGATGTCGATCACCGCGGCGATGCTGGTCACCTACCTGGGCAGCCGGTTCTGGACGTTCCGGCACCGGGTCAATCAGGCGCTGCTGCGCGAGGGCGTCCTGTTCGTGGTGCTGAACATCATCGGCCTGGGCATCGCCGAGATGGTGATCGCGATCACGACCTACGGGCTGGACATGAAGTCGGAGCTGGCCTACAACGGGGCCAGCGTGGTCGGCACCGGGTTCGGGACGATCTTCCGGTACTTCGCGTACAAGAAGTGGGTGTTCCTGGCGGGCGCGCCCGGCACGGTGGTGGCGGCCGGGGAGGCAGCGGTGTCCGGGATCGTCGACCCCGCCGAGGCGAGCCCGTCTGGTGCGGCGCTCGCCGGCGGGTACGGGCCGCCGTGGGAGGAACTCGAGCCGCCCGCGAAGCTGCGCTACGGCCCGGTCTGGGAACACCTGGAGCCCGCCGAGTCCGAGGCCGGGCGGCGCTAGCCGCGTCCGCGCCGCTGCGTCGCTGTGTCTTAGGCGGGGCCGTGTCCTAGGCGGGGCCGCTGCTTAGGCGGGGCCGCGGACGGGCTGGGTGCCGGGGCGCAGGGGATGGCGGGGCAGGAAGACGCCGAACGTGGCGGGCTTGGCCTTGACCAGCACGACCCGGCCGCCGTCGGCGGCGGCCATGGTCCGGGCCAGCGCCAGGCCTAGCCCGGTGCCCTCGGGGCGGCCGCTGACGCTCCGCTCGAAGATGCGCGAGACCAGGTCGGGCGGGACGCCGTTGCCCTCGTCCCGGACCTCGATCACCACCGACCGCGCGCTCTGCGAGGTCTGGATGGTCACCGTGCCGCCGCCGTGCATCAGCGCGTTGTCCAGCAGGGTGGCGAGCACCTGGGCCAGCCCGCCCGGGGTGACGTGCGCCTCCAGGCCGCGCGCGCCGATCACCACCAGCTTGCGCTGGGCCCGGCGGAAGGCCGGCTCCCACTCCACGACCTGCTGCTGCACGATCTCGTCGATGCCGGTCAGCTCGGCCGAGACGGCGCCCGGCCGGCGGGCCGGGCTGAGCAGCTGGGTGACGACATCGGCCAGGCGTTCGGCCTGGGTCAGGGCGGCGCTGCCCTCCTCGCGGACCACGTCGGGGTCGTCGGCGGCCGCGATCATCTCCTCCAGCCGCATGGACAGCGCGGTCAGCGGGGTGCGCAGCTGGTGCGAGGCGTCCACCGCGAGCTCGCGGTCCGCGGCCAGCAGGCTGGACAGCCGCCGGGCCGAGCTGTCCAGGCCGTCGGCCACCTGATCCAGGTCGGCCGCCCCGTACCGGCGGCCGAGCGGGCGCGGGTCACCGGCGGCGAGCCGGGCGGCGGCTTCGGCGAGTTCCTCGACCGGCCGGGCCAGCCGGGCCGCGAGCACCGCGGTCAGCCAGGCGGCCAGGGCCACGGCCCCGGCCATCAGCCCGGCGACGAGGGCGGTTGCGGATGCGCCGCGCCCGGCGGCGATGGCCAGCGCGGGCCCGCCGACGACCAGGATCACGACCACCGCGACGGCAAAGGTCGAGAACCACAGCCTCCTGCGCATGGGTCAGCCCGCAATCGCCACTCGAGCCCCACTCGTACCGCGGCGCGGCGCTCCGGGGTGGCTGGCGTGGAGTGAAACCCGGGTTCACCACGTTAGAGCGCAGTGAACCCCGGGTTTCATTCGGTTGGGCCGGGGGCGGAGGCGCGGGGGGCGAGGCGCCGGGGGGCTAGTTGCCACGTTCAAAGCGGAACCCGACGCCGCGGACCGTGGTGATGTAGCGGGGCGAGTGCGCGTCGTCGCCCAGCTTGCGGCGCAGCCAGGAGATGTGCATGTCCAGGGTCTTGGTGGAGGTCCACCATTTGGCGTCCCACACCTCGCGCATGATCTGCTCCCGGGTGACGACCTTGCCCGCGTCGCGGAGCAGGATCCAGAGCAGGTCGAACTCCTTGGTGGTCAGGTCGAGCTCGGTGTCGCCGTGCCAGGCGCGGCGGGCGTCAGGGTCGATCCGCACGCCGAGCACCGCCGAGCCCTCGGCCGTGCCCCGGCGGAGCAGGGCGCGGACCCGGGCCAGCAGCTCGGCCAGCCGGAACGGCTTGGTCACGTAGTCGTCGGCGCCCGCGTCCAGGCCCACCACGGTGTCCACCTCGTCGGCGCGGGCGGTGAGGATCAGCACCGGGACCGCGTAGCCGCCGGCCCGGACCCGGCGGCAGACCTCGAGCCCGTCGAGCTCCGGCAGGCCGATGTCGAGCAAGATCAGGTCGACGCCCTCGCCGAGGGCGCGGTCGAGCGTGGCCGGCCCGTCCGCGGTGACGTCCACCTCGTACCCCTCGCGGCGCAGCGCGCGGGACAGCGGTTCGGAAATGGAGGTGTCATCCTCGGCGAGCAGCACGCGAGTCATGCCTAAATAGTAAAGGAAAGGTAAAACGTTTGCCGCTCTCGCGGCCGGGTCGTTCAGGCGGGGCTGATGCCGTGGCGGCGGCGGGGCGGGGTGCGGTCGTGGCCGCGGGCGACGGCGAACCGGCGGATCAGTTCGGCGCGCAGGTCCTCGGGTTCGACCACGTCGTCGACGACGAGTTCGGAGGCCAGGCGCAGGAGGTCGATGTCCTGCTCGTAGTCGCGGCGCAGGCGTTCGGTCTCGGCGGCCCGCTCGGTCTCGTCGGCGATCCGCTCGAGCTTGTTCGCGTAGACGGCGTTGACCGCGGCCTCGGCGCCCATGACCGCGATCTTGGCCGTGGGCAGGGCGAGCGTGGCGTCCGGTTCGAAGCCGGGGCCGGCCATGGCGTACAGCCCGGCCCCGTAGGCCTTGCGGACCACGACGCAGATCTTGGGCACGGTGGCGTCGGACATGGCCGCGATCATCTTGGCGCCGTGCCGGATGATGCCCTGCCGCTCCACCGCGGTGCCGACCATGAAGCCGGGCACGTCGGCCAGGAACAGCAGCGGGAGCCCGAACGCGTCGCAGATCTGGATGAACCGGGCCGCCTTGTCCGCCGAGTCGACGAACAGCACCCCGCCCTTGAACATCGGGTTGTTGGCGACCACCCCGGTCACCTGGCCGTCCAGCCGGGCGAAGCCGGTGACGAGCTCACGGGCCCACAGCGCGTGGATCTCGAAGAACGAGTCCTCGTCGACCAGGCCGCGGACGAACCGGCGCATGTCGAAGGCCTGGCGCTCGCTTTCGGGGACCAGCGCGCGCAGGTCGGCCGGCTTGGCGTCCCTGGACTCGGCGGCCGGGAGCGCAGCGGACCAGTTCTGCGGGAGGTAGGACAGGTAGGACCGGACCGCTTCCAGCGCCTCGGCCTCGGAGGAGGCCAGCAGGTGCCCGCTGCCGGACACCGTGCAGTGCAGCCGCGCGCCGCCCATCTCCTCCAGCGTGGTCTTCTCGCTGACCACCATCTCGACCATCCGCGGGCTGCCCAGGTACATCGAGGCGTTGCCGTCCACCATCGCGGTGAAGTCGCAGAATGCCGGGATGTACGCGCCGCCCGCCGCCGACGGGCCGAACAGCGCGCAGACCTGCGGGATCGAGCCGGAGGCGCGGATCTGGGTGCGGAAAATACGCCCGGCGCCGCGGCGGCCGGGGAACATGTCCACCTGGTCGGTGATCCGGGCGCCGGCCGAGTCGACCAGGTAGATCATCGGGATGCCGGTCTCGTACGCCTTCTCGATGATCCGGATGATCTTCTCCACCGTGCGGGCGCCCCAGGACCCGGCCTTGACCGTCGAGTCGTTGGCCATCAGCGCGACCGGGCGGCCGCCGACCAGCGCGGTGCCGGTGACCACGCCGTCCGCGGGCAGCCCGTCGGCCAGCGCGTTCGCGTACCGGCCGTCCTCGGTGAAGCTGCCCTCGTCGGTCAGCAGCGCGATCCGTTCGCGGGCGAACAGCTTGCCGCGGGCCGCGGCGGCCTCGTGGTAGCGGGTGGCGCCGCCGCGCTCGATGGACTCGCGCAGCTTGGGGAAGTCAGTCATGGGGGCGTGTCTCGCGCAGCTGGGGAAGTCAGTCATGGGGGCGTGTTCGCGCTCGGAAGTCGGTCATGGAGCAATTGTCCGGGTGCGCGGGCCGGCCCGCAGGACCTGGGAGGGCAGGGTGCGGCCGACGATGCCCTCGGCCTCGGCGGCCGTGGCGATCATGGCCTCCAGGTCGATCCCGGTGGCCACCCCCATGTCCTCGGCCATGTACACCAGTTCCTCGGTGGCGATGTTGCCGGTGGCGCCGGGCGCGTAGGGGCAGCCGCCCAGGCCGCCGACCGCGGCGTCGAAGTCGGCCACGCCGAGTTCCAGGGCGGCCAGCACGTTGGCCAGCCCGGTGCCGCGCGTGTTGTGGAAGTGCAGGTTGAGCGCGGTACCGGGATGGGCCGAACGGAACGCCCCGACCAGCGCCCGGACCCGGGTCGGGGTGGCCATGCCGGTCGTGTCGCCGAACGAGGCCGAGTCGGCCCCGTCGGCCAGGGCCCGCCCGGCCACCGAGACCACCCGGCTGACCGGCACGTCGCCCTCGTACGGGCAGCCCCACGCGGTGGACACGATGACCTGCACGGTCGCGCCGCGGTCGTGGGCGACCGAGATGATCTCGGCGATCTCGTCCAGCGACTGCCCGGTCGAGCGGTTCACGTTCTTGCGGTTGTGCGTCTCCGAGGCCGACACGACCGCCTCGAGTTCGGTGAACCCGGAGTCAAGGGCGCGCAGGGCGCCCCGGAGGTTCGGCACCAGGGCCGAGTACCTGACCGAGGGGGCCCGGACCGCGCGCTTCCACACCTCGTCGGCGTCGGCCATCTGCGGGATCGCCGAGGGCCGCACGAACGACACCGCCTCGATCCGCTGCACGCCGGTCGCGGACAGCCGGTCGAGCAGCGCCACCTTGGCGTCGGTCGGCACCGGGTCCTCGTTCTGCAGCCCGTCCCGCGGCCCGACCTCGCGGACCGAGATCCGGTCCGGCAGTTCCCAGCTCATGTTCCCCAGGCTAGCCGCCGGGCGGACCAGCGGCTAAGGCTGGTTACGCTGGTTGCGCTCGAGGCGGCGCTGCTCGTCCTCGACCAGCCGGAACAAGGTGGCCTGCACGTCGGCCACGTCCGGGATGTCCTTGAGCACGATCTGGCCGTGCTCGCCGGCCGACTCCACCACCAGCCGGCCGGCCCCGAGCAGCCGGTCGAGCAGGCCCTTCTCGAACGACACGTCGTTGATCCTGGTCAGCGGGATGTCACGGCCCTTGCGGGTGATGATGCCGAACCGGGTGCGCAGCCGCTTGGTGGTCAGCTCGTAGGTCGTGGTCCGCCAGCGCAGCACCGGGACGATCAGCCACACCATCAAGAACAGCACCGCGACGATGCCCGCCGCGGCCCGGGCCGCGGCCGCGGCCGAACCGGACGGGATCAGCACCTCGGCGATCAGCGCGACGGCCACCACCAGCGCCGCGACCAGGATCGGGCGGATCAGCGTTTTCCAGTGCGGGTGCAGCAGCAGCACAGGCTGCTCGCCGGCGGCAAGCGACGAGTCAGGGGTCATACGTAATAGTGGCACGCTCAGCGCAGGTGCACGATGTCCCCCGCGGCCACCGGCAGGTCGGCGCCGGGCGGCATGCTGACCAGGAGCCTGCCGTCCGCGTCGAGGCCGGCGGCCACGCCGTCGAGCAGCCGGCCGCCGGGCAGTTCGACCCGGACGCGCCGGCCGAGGGTGGCGCACAAGCCGGTGTACTCGGCACGCAGGCCGGACCGTTCGGAATCTCCCAGAACACCCGACCACGTCCGGTACCTGCGTTCCAGGCCAGCCAGGATCCCGGCCAGCAACCGGTCCCGGTCCAGGTTCGGGGATCCCTGGAGGCGCAGCGAGGTGGCGGGCAGGGCGCCGGGACCGGGCGGCGGGAACTCGCCCGGCCCGGTGGACACGTTGACGCCGATGCCGATCACCACCGCGTCCCCGGCCGTCTCGGCCAGGATGCCGGCCAACTTGCCCGGGGGGACGACCCTGCTGCCCTGGCCGCCTGCGGCGGCGGGCCCAGACCCCCCCGCAGGCTTGGCCTGCCCCGCGAGCACGTCGTTCGGCCACTTGAGCTGGGCGTCGACCGCGGCCACGTCGCGGACGGCGGCGGCCACCGCCACCCCGGCCAGCAGCGGGAGCCAGCCCAGCACGGCCCGCGGCACCGCGGCCGGGCGCAGCAGCACGGAGAAGGTCAGCGCGGCGCGCGGCGGGGAGACCCAGGTACGGCCCAGCCGGCCACGCCCGGCGTTCTGCTCCTCGGCGGCCAGGACCACGCCCTCCGGCTGGCCGGCGACCGCGCGGGCCAGCAGGTCGGCGTTGGTCGAGCCGGTGACCGGGACCACCTCGACGGACCGCCACAGGCCGCCGGGCCGGACCACCGCGGCGCTCAGCCGGGCGGCGTCCAGGGGCGGCTCAGTCACCGATGCGGATACGCAGGCGGCGGAAGCCCTTGCCCTTGCTCTCGATCTTGACCACCTCGATGCGGCCGACCTGGCTGGTGGAGGCCACGTGGGTGCCGCCGTCGGCCTGCTGGTCCAGGCCCACGATGTCGATGATCCGGACCTCCTTGACCTCCGGCGGGACCAGGTTGGTGGCGGTGCGGATGATGTCGGGCAGGGCGAACGCCTCGTCGCGGGGCAGCACCCGCACGTCGATGCGCCGGCCGGCGCGGATCTCGGTGTTGCACGCCGCCTGCACCGCGTCCCGGAAGCCGTCGGGCACGTCCGGCAGGTTGAAGTCCATCCGCGCGGTCAGCGGCTCCATGTTGCCCCCGGTGACCAGCGCGCCGAAGTCGCGGAACACCACGCCGCAGAGCACGTGCAGGCCGGAATGGGTGCGCATCAGCGCGGTGCGCCGGTCGTCCTCGAGCGCGCCGCGGACCGCGGTGCCTGCTGGCGGCAACGGGTCACCCTCGGCCGGGATCAGGTACAGGTCGTCGCCCTTGCGCGCGCCGGTGATGCGGGTCTGCACCCCGCCCCACAGCAGCACGCCGTGATCGGGCGGCTGGCCGCCGCCGCCGGGGTAGAACGCCGACCGGTCAAGGACGATGCCCTCGGCGTCGGCCGCGAGCACGGCGGCGTCCCACTCGCGCAGCGTCTGGTCGTCTAGCTCGAGCCGGTGCGTGCGCCACTGCGTGTCACTCATGCAGGGGAGCCTAGCCGGTGTTCTGCAGGCCGGCGGCGACTCCGTTGACGGTCAGCAGGAGCAGCCGTTCCACCCGCTCCCGGTCCTGGTCATCGGACGGGTCGCGGAGCGCGGACAGGGCCCGCAGCTGCAGGTAGGACAGCGCGTCCACGTACGGGTCGCGCAGCGCCACGGCGCGGGACAGCACCGGCCGGTCGGCCAGCAGCCGGTCGTGCCCGGTGACGGCCAGCACCAGCCGCTTGGTCAGGTCGTACTCGGCCAGCACCCGGGCGGTCAGGTCGTCCCGGCCGCCCAGGGCCAGGTAGCGGGCCGCGATCGGGCGGTCGGTCTTGGCCAGGCTCATCTCGGCGTTGTCGAGCAGCACGCCGAACAGCGGCCACTCGCGGTACGCGCGGCGGAGCCTTCCGGTCCCGTCGGGGTCTGCTTCGATGGCGGTCAGCCCGCTGCCCAGCCCGAACCACCCGGGCAGGTTGACCCGGGTCTGCGACCAGGCGAAGACCCAGGGGATGGCGCGCAGGTCGTTCAGGTCGATAGCCGGGGCTCCTTGCCGCAGGCCGCGCTTGGCGGGCCGGGAGCCGATCCGCAGGCCGCCGATCTCGCCCAGCGGGCTGATCCGGGCGAACCACTCGGCGAACCCGTCCGCCTCGACCAGGCCGCGGAAGGCGGCGCGCGCGGCCTGGTCGATCCGGCCGGCGATGCCGTGGTAGCTGGCTGCGCTGCTGTCCTGGCCGCCTGCGGCGGCGGGCGGCTCGGCGCGCCTTCCGGACGAGGCGAGCAAGACCGCCGAGCTGACCTGCTCCAGGTGGCGCTTGGCGATGGCCGGCTGGCCGTACCGGGCGAAGATCACCTCGCCCTGCTCGGTGACCTTGAACGACCCGTTGACCGAACCGGGCGCCTGGGCCAGCACGGCCCGCCCGGCCGGGCCGCCGCCCCGGCCCAGCGCACCGCCCCGCCCGTGGAACAAGGTGAGCTTTATATCGCGGGCCGCGGCCCACTCGGTCAGCCGGGCCTGGGTGTCGAACAGCCGCAAGGTGGCGCTGGCCGGGCCGAGTTCCTTGGCCGAGTCGGAGTAGCCCAGCATCGCCTCCAGGCGCCGGCCGGTGGCGGCCAGGCGTTCGGCCACCTGCGGGAGGTCCAGCATGCCGGTGAGCACCGCGGGCGCGTTGGCCAGGTCGACCGCGCTCTCGAACAGCGGCACCACGTCGAGCACCGGGGTCCGGCCGCCGCCGGCCGCGTAGCGGGCCAGCTCGAAAACCGCGGCGATGTCGTCGGCCGACCGGGTGAAGCTCACCACGTAGCGCCGGCACGCGTCCAGGCCGAACCGGTCCTGGATCCAGCCGATGGCCCGGAACGTGGCCAGCACTTCCTCGGTTTCCTTTGTGTACCCCCGGCCGGTTTCCGCGTCCGGCGGCCCCGCGGCGCGCAGCTCGCGCAGCACCCGGGCGTGCACCTCGCTGTGCTGGCGGACCTCCAGGCCCGCCAGGTGGAACCCGAACGTCTCGGCCTGCCAGATCAGGTTCTGCAGCTCGCCGAAGGCCTGCCGGCCGGCCCCGGCGGCGGCCAGCGACTCCTGGACCACGCGCAGGTCGGCCAGGAAGTCGTCCGGCCCCGGGTAGGCCAGGTCGGCGTGCCGCATCCGGGTCGCGCTGATCCGCTGCGCGGCGTACAGCAGGTAGGTCCGGTACGGCTCCTGCGGGGAGCGGGCCGCGATCTCGGCCAGCAGCTCGGGGTGGGCGGCCGCGGCGGCGGCCAGCGCGCGGCGCAGGCCCGCCGACGGCGGGGTGGTCGCCTCGTGCACGGTCAGCGCCCGGCCGGTCCGGGCCGTGGCGGCCTCAAGCGCGCGCAGCACGTGGTCGGCCTGGATGGTGGCCGTCTCCCGGGTGACCTGCGCGGTCACGAACGGGTTGCCGTCCCGGTCCGCGCCCACCCAGCTGCCGAAGCGCAGGTACGCGGGGACGGGTGTCTCGTCGCCTGCTGTTTCGGAGAGGGCCCGGTCGAGCTCCCGGTAGACCGCGGGGACGACCCGGAACAGCGTCTCGTCGAACGCGGTCATGACCGTCCGGACCTCGTCGATCGGGTCCATGGCCTTGACCCGCAGCTGCGAGGTCCGCCACAGCAGGTCGATGTTCTCGCGCAGCCCGCGGCGGGCCTCGGCGTGCTCGGCCGCCCCGGCGCGCTCGTCGTCGGTGATGCTCAGCAGCTCGCTGATGCGGCGCAGCACCGCCACCACGGCCCGGCGGCGGGCCTCGGTGGGGTGCGCGGTCAGCACCAGGTGCACGCGCAGCTCGCCGAGCAGCTCGCTGAGGTATCCGGGCCCCGCGTCGCGGCTCAGCTCCGCCACCGCGGCGGCGAGCGACTCGCGCACCGGCTCGGGCCCGGCGTCGCGCTCCCGCAGCAGCCGGATGCGCTGGTGCTCCTCGGCCAGGTTGGCCAGGTGGAAGTACACGGTGAAGGCGCGCGCCACCTGCTCGGCCCGGTCCAGGTCCCAGGAGGTGACCAGGCCCGCGATCGCGTCCCCGGCCCGGTCGTCGTCGCGCCGGTCCTGCTCGCGGGCCTCGATCACCGCGTGCCGGAGCCGCTCCACGTCGGCCAGCAGGTCCGGGCCGGTCTTCGGGTCCGAATCACGGATGACCTCACCGAGGAGGTCGCCCAGCAGCCGGACGTCGCGGCGCATCAGCTCCGGTAGTTCGGCCCGGTCGCGGGCGCGTTCCTCGTTCACGTTGCGAGCGTAATCCGCTCATGTGACGGACCCGTTAAATTGATGCCATGACGAACCCCGCCGTTGCTGACTCTGATGCTTCTTCTGGCGCCGATCCGCACACCACCGCGGGCAAGCTCGCCGACCTGGAGCGCCGCCGGTCCGAGGCGGTACACGCCGGGTCACAGCAGGCGGTGGCCAAGCAGCACGAGCGGGGCAAGAAGACCGCGCGCGAGCGGATCGACATGCTGCTGGACGAGGGCTCGTTCACCGAGTTCGACGAACTGGCCCGGCACCGGGCCGCCGACTTCGGGATCGAGGCCACCCGGCCGTACGGCGACGGCGTGGTCACCGGGTACGGCACCGTGGACGGGCGGCCGGTGTGCGTGTTCAGCCAGGACTTCACGGTGTTCGGCGGCTCGCTGGGCGAGGTCTACGGGGAAAAGATCGTCAAGATCATGGACCACGCGCTGAAGACCGGCTGCCCGGTCATCGGGATCAACGACGGCGGGGGGGCCAGGATTCAAGAAGGCGTGGTGGCGCTGGGCCTCTTCGCCGAGATCTTCTACCGCAACGTGATGGCCTCCGGGGTCGTCCCGCAGATCTCGCTGATCATGGGGCCGTGCGCGGGCGGCGCGGTCTACTCCCCCGCGATCACCGACTTCACCCTCATGGTCGAGGGCACCAGCCACATGTTCATCACCGGGCCCGACGTGATCAAGACCGTGACCGGCGAGGACGTGACGTTCGAGGACCTCGGCGGCGCGACCGCGCACGGCACCAAGTCCGGCGTGGCGCACTACCAGGCGGCCGGCGAGCAGGACTGCATCGACTTCGCCCGCGAGCTGCTGTCCTACCTGCCCTCGAACAACCTGGAGGAACCGCCCCGGCTGCCTGGGTCCGACGTTTCGCTGGAGATCGGGCCGGTCGACTCCGAACTCGACACGCTCATCCCGGACTCGCCGAACCAGCCCTACGACATGCACGAGGTGATCACCCGCGTGCTGGACGACGGGGAGTTCTGCGAGATCCACGCCGGCTTCGCGCCGAACATCCTGGTCGGCTTCGGCCGGATCGAGGGCTCGCCGGCCGGCGTGGTGGCCAACCAGCCGATGCACTTCGCCGGGTGCCTGGACATCGACGCGTCGGAGAAGGCGGCCCGGTTCGTCCGGACCTGCGACGCGTTCGGCATCCCGATCCTGACCTTCGTCGACGTGCCGGGCTTCCTGCCCGGGGTGAGCCAGGAGTGGCGGGGCATCATCCGGCGCGGGGCCAAGCTCATCTACGCCTACGCCGAGGCCACCGTGCCCAAGGTCACGGTCATCACCAGGAAGGCCTACGGCGGCGCCTACGACGTGATGGGCTCCAAGCACCTGGGCGGGGACGTCAACCTGGCCTGGCCCACCGCGCAGATCGCGGTCATGGGCGCCCAGGGCGCGGTCAACATCTTGTACCGCCGGGAACTGGCCAGCGCCGCCGACCCGGACGCGCTGCGCGCCCGGCGGATCACCGAGTACGAGGACACCCTGGCCAACCCGTACATCGCGGCCGAACGCGGCTACGTCGACGCGGTCATCCGCCCGGCCGAGACCCGGCTGGCGGTCACCCGCGCGCTGCGCACGCTGCGGACCAAGCGGCAGACCCTGCCGCCCAAGAAACACGGCAACATCCCGCTCTGAATGTGACTCTCCGTAGTTGCTTAGTTCCAATGTGTCGACGATTGTGGCACATGTGGCGCGCGCACAGCCTCGGCTGGCCTAGAGTCAGATATGATGACCGAATTCGCCGCCCCGCTTCCCATCCTGGCCCGCTACGCGGTCATGGTGGACGTCGGCTACATCTATGCCGCCGCAGGTGAGCTGCTGTTCGCGACCAGCTCGCGCCGCGAATTCCGGGTCGACGCGGTCCCGCTGATCCAGGTCGTCACCAAGCACGCCGACGAGATCATCCGCGGTGAGCTGCTCCGGGTCTACTGGTACGACGCGGCCCGCGACCGGGTGCCGACCATCGACCAGCGCGTGATCGCCCAGATGCCCTGGGTCAAGCTGCGCCTGGGCAACCTGAACGCCCGCGGCCAGCAGAAGGGCGTGGACGCGCAGATCCGCGCGGACATGGAGGCGCTGGCCCGGCACCGCGCGATCACCGACGCGGTGCTGATCGCGGGCGACGAGGACATGGTGCCCGCGGTCGAGGCGGCCCAGGCGTTCGGGGTCCGCGTGCACCTGTGGGGCATCGAGCCGCCCTACGGCACCAACCAGGCCGAGCGGCTGGTGTGGGAGTCGGACACGGTCGACGTGCTTGACGCCTCGTTCCTGCGGCCCTACTTCACCAAGAACCAGATACCGGACCAGTCCCGGTCGGACACCGGCTCGTTCGCCGCCATCGGCTCGGCCCCGGCGGTACCCTCGCCGTCCCAGCTGTTCGGCGAGCGGCACCCCCGGGCGATGCCGCCTGCCCAGCCGATGTCTCGCACCGGCGCGCACGCCATGCCGCCGCCGGGCTGGTCGCCGTCCCAGACCGGCCCGATGCCGCGCCTCGGGCCGGACCGGACCCGGGTCGAGGAGGCCGGCGAGCACGTCGCGCAGAAGTGGATCCTGACCCGCGGCCGGGACAACATCCGCGACCTGCTGCCCGGCCCCATCCTCCCGCCGGTCATCGACAAGGAACTCCTGGTCGACGCGGAGAAGGAACTCGGCCTGTCGCTCCGGCCCTACCAGGAGGCCCGCGAGTGGCTGCGGGACGCGTTCTGGGAGCGGGTCCACCGGGAGTTCGGCATCGGCACCGGCAAATCGCGCGGCTGATCTTGTAGGTGATTATTTTGCGGAACGGACCGTGGTGACAGACTCCGGCCCGGTGCTGCGCGTCATCCGCGGCGACGCCACCCCTGAGGAGGTCGCCGCCGTGGTCGCCGCCCTGCTGGCGCGTGCCGCCGCCGCGGATGCGCCGCCCCCGGTCCGGCCCGCGCCGTCCGCCTGGGCCGACCGCGCCCGCCTGCTGCGCCGTCCCGTCCACGCCGCCCCCGACGCCTGGCGCCGCTCCGCCCTGCCCGGCTGACCGCTGCCCGGCTAGCCGTTCCGGAACGACACCAATGGTCCATCGATGCTGCCCAGCGACACCAATGGTCCATCGGTGCGGCCGGAGGCACGGTTCAGGGCAGGGGGTTGCGGGTTTTGAGGGCGGGGAAGCGGCTGAAGTCGCGGTTGAGGGTCCACAGTTCGGTTACGCCGGAGGCCAGGCACAGGGCCGCGATGCGCGCGTCGTGGACCAGCGGCCCGGCCACCTTCCCGTCGGTGACCAGCGCCCGTAGCGTGGCCCAGTGCGTGCTGCCCTCGCCGAGCAGAACCAGCGACGGCGACTCGAGCCAGGCACTGAGCTGGGCGCACGCCTGGGCCGTCGTGCTCGGCGGGTCGAAGACGCGCGGATGGGTGGCGATCGAGAAGAACTCGTGCACGCACGGCCACGGGATCGCCCACGGCTGGGTGCCCTGGGCCAGGGCCTGCACGCGCCCAGCGGCGGCGGCGTGGAAGGGCGAGTCGCGGCGGTGGGCGTAGACCAGGATGTTGGTGTCGACCGCGATCACAGGCGGTTCCCGTAGGCGAGCGCCCGCAGTTCGTCCCAGCCGGCGTCACGCAGGCCCGGCTGGAGCCCGTTCCCGCCCACGCTCGCGTCGGCCAGCTCGAACACCGGCGCCCGCTGGTACTTGACGATGGTGGCGCGCAGCGCCTCCTCCATCACCGACCGCATGGTCCGGTTCTGCTCCCGCGCGATCCGCTGCACCTCGAGCACCAGCTCATCAGGCAGGTCCACTGTCGTCCGCACACCCGCCTCCCATCGTGTTATGCCTAAGCGTAAACAGATATATGGGTAAGCATAACGCGGATCGGCGCGAGACGGGTCGGGGGCGCGGGCACCATGGTCCGTTCGGCCGAAAAATGAAAGATGGTACGGCGGGTCAGGGAGGTGCGGTCACTGGGTGAGGCGGGCCAGGATGAGTTCGCGGACGCGGGCGGCGTCGGCCTGGCCGCCGGTGGCCCGCATGACCGCGCCGACCAGCGGGCCGGCCGCCGCGACCTTGCCGTCGCGGACCTTGGCCGCCACGTCGGGGTTCGCGGCGATGGCCTGGTCGATGGCGGCGTTCAGCGCGCCCTCGTCGCTGACCACGGCCAGGCCGCGGGCCGCGATCACCTGGTCGGGGTCGCCCTCCCCGGCCAGCACCGCGTCGATCACGTCGCGGGCCAGCCGGTCATTCAGCGCGCCGTCGGCGACGAGCGCCGCGATCCGGGCCACCTGGGCCGGGGTGATGGGCAGGTCCGCCAGCTCCAGGCCGGCGTCGTTGGCCCGGCGGGCGAGCTCGCCCAGCCACCACTTGCGCGCGTCGGCGGGCGAGGCGCCCGCGGCGACCGTCTGCGCCACCAGGTCGAGCGCGCCCGCGTTGACGATGGCGTCCATTTCGGCCTCGGACACGTCCCACCCGGCCCGCAGGCGCGCCCGGACCTTGGACGGCGCCTCGGGCAGGGTGGCGCGGATCTGCGCCACCCAGTCGGCCGGCGGGGCGACCGGCACCAGGTCGGGCTCGGGGAAGTACCGGTAGTCCTGGGCCTCTTCCTTGGACCGGCCGGACGTGGTGCGGCCGGAGTCCTCGTGGAAGTGCCGGGTCTCCTGGATGACCCGCCCGCCGCCGTCGAGCACGGCGGCCTGCCGCTCGATCTCGGACCGGACCGCGCGCTCCACCGACCGCAGCGAGTTGACGTTCTTGGTCTCGGTCCTGGTCCCCCAGACGCCCGAGCCGCGCGGCGACAGCGAGGTGTTCACGTCACAGCGCAGCGAGCCCTCCTCCATCCGCACGTCGGAGACGCCCAGCGCGCGGAGCAGGTCCCGCAGTTCGGTGACGTACACGCGGGCCACCTCGGGCGCGGCCGCGCCGGTGCCCTCGATCGGCTTGGTCACGATCTCGACCAGCGGGATGCCCGCCCGGTTGTAGTCCACCAGCGAGTACTCGGCCCCGTGAATGCGGCCGGTGGCCCCGCCGACGTGCAGCGACTTGCCGGTGTCCTCCTCCAGGTGGACCCGCTCGATGCCGACCCTGACGGTTCTTATGCTGCCGCCCTCGGCTCGAGGACCGCCCGCCCCTGACCCGTCGTGCCCGTTGCGGTCGAGCGGCACGTCGAGGTAGCCGTCGGTGCACAGCGGCTCGTCGTACTGGGAGATCTGGAAGTTCTTGGGCATGTCCGGGTAGAAGTAGTTCTTCCGCGCGAACCGGCACCAGGTGGCGATCGTGCAGTTCAGCGCCAGGCCGATGCGGATCGTGTACTCGATCGCCATCCGGTTCACCACCGGCAGCGAGCCGGGCAGGCCGAGGCAGACGGGACATACGTGGGTGTTCGGCTCGGCGCCGAACGTGGTGATGCAGCCGCAGAACATCTTGGTCCGGGTGCCCAGCTCGACGTGGGTCTCCAGGCCGATGAGCGGCTCGTAGCGCTCGAGCGCCTGCTTGAACGGGACCAGGGTTTCGGTGGTCATGGTCTTACAGTCCCCTCGCCTCGGTCCAGCAGCGGATGACCCCAGCGCCCGGTGAAGGCCGCCTCGGCGGCGGCGGCGACCCGGTACAGCCGGTCGTCGGCCAGCACCGGCGCCATCACCTGCAGCCCGACCGGCAGGCCGTCCTCGGGAGCCAGCCCGCACGGCACCGAGATCGCCGCGTTGCCGGCCAGGTCTGACGGGATCGTGGCCAGGTCGGCCAGGTACATCGCGATCGGGTCGTCGGCCCGCTCGCCGATGCCGAACGCGGTGGTCGGCGTGGACGGCGAGACCAGCACGTCGACCTGGCCGAAGGCCGCGTCGAAGTCCCTGATGATCAGCGTGCGGACCTGCTGGGCCTTGCCGTAGTAGGCGTCGTAGTAGCCGCTGGACAGCGCGTAGGTGCCCAGGATGATGCGCCGCTTGACCTCGGCGCCGAACCCGGCCTCGCGGGTCAGCGCCATGACCTCTTCGGCGTCCCGGGTCCCGTCGTCGCCGGTCCGCAGCCCGTAGCGCATGGCGTCGAACCGGGCCAGGTTGGACGAGCACTCGCTGGGCGCGATCAGGTAGTAGGCGGGCAGCGCGTACCTGAAGTGCGGGCAGGACACCTCGGTGACCTTGGCGCCCAGGGACTCGAGCACCTCGACCGCCTCGGCGAACCTGCTGAGGACCCCCGGCTGGTAGCCCTCCCCGCTCAGCTCGGTGACCACGCCGATCCGCATGCCGCTCACGTCGGCCTCGCGGGCCGCGGCCACCACCGGCGGGACCGGCGCGTCGATCGAGGTCGAGTCGCACGGGTCGTGGCCGCTCATCGCCTCGTGCAGCAGCGCCGTGTCGAGCACGGTCCGGCCGAACGGCCCGGGCGTGTCCAGGCTGCTCGCGAACGCGATCACGCCGTACCGGGACGAGCCGCCGTAGGTCGGCTTGGTGCCGACGATGCCGCAGACCGCGGCGGGCTGGCGGATCGAGCCGCCGGTGTCGCTGCCGATGGCCAGCGGCGCCTCGTAGGCCGCGACCGCGGCCGCGGACCCGCCGGACGAGCCGCCCGGGATCTTGTCCAGGTTCCACGGGTTGCGGCTGGGCCCGTACGCGGAGTTCTCGGTGGACGAGCCCATGGCGAACTCGTCCATGTTGGTCTTGCCCAGAATGATCGCGCCGGCCTGCTTGAGCCGCTGCGTGATGGTGGCGTCGTAGGGCGGGTGCCAGCCCTCCAGGATGCGGCTGCCGCACGTGGTGGGCATCCCGGTGGTGGTGAACACGTCCTTGACCGCGACCGGGACGCCGGCCAGCGGGCTTCTTATGGTGCCCTGCCTGCGCTCGGCGTCGATTTCTTTGGCTTGCGCGAGCGCTTTGTCCGCGGCGACGTGCAGGAAGGCGTGCACGCGGTCGTCGACGGCGGCGATCCGGTCCAGGTGGGCGCGGGTCACCTCGGTGGCGGAGACTTCGCCTTTGCTGAGCGCGGCCGATAGCTCGGCGGCGGTCATCCTGGTGAGATCCATCAGTACTCCCCCAGGATCCGGGGCACCTTGAACCGCTGCTGCTCCACCGCGGGGGCCTGGTCGAGCGCCTGCTCGGGGGTCAGGCACGGGACCGGCACGTCGTCGCGGAACACGTTGGTCACGCCGGTCGCGTGCGTGGTCGGCGGGATGCCGTCCGCCGCGACCTCCTGGACCTGCGCGACGGACGTGATGATCTGGTCCAGCTGGGGCGCCAGATGGTCGAGTTCGGTGTCGCTGAGCGAGATCCGGGCCAGTCGCGCCAGGTGCGCGACCTCGTCACGGGTGATGGGCATGCACGCCATCTTAGAGTGGGCGCGGGGGCGGCCTGTAATCAAATAAGGCCGTTAGCGTTGTCCTGGTTACGGGTCCGCGTTCGTCGTGGTGGTGAGGAGGTACGGTGCAGTACTTGCTGTTGATCTGCGGGGACGAGTCGGCGGCGGCGCACGCCGAGGAGGGCTGCGGCGGCTGGACGCAGGAGATGACCGAGCGCGGGCTGCTGCGGTCAACCGGCGGGCTCCGGCCGCCGGCCGAGGCCAGGACGGTGCGGGTCCGGCGGCGTCAGCTGCTGCTGTCGGACGGGCCGTTCGCCGAGACCAAGGAGCAGATCGCCGGGCTGTGCATCCTGGAGTGCGCGGACCTGGACGAGGCGGTGCAGGCCGCGGCCCGGCACCCGGCGGCGAGCTACGGCTCGATCGAGGTCCGGCCGATGCTGCCTTGAGTGCCTTGGGTGCCGCCGACCCGGACGCGGTCGGCGCGGCGGTCGCCGCGGCGTTCCGTGAGGAGTGGGGCAAGGTGGTGGCCACGCTGATCCGGACCACCGGCGACTGGGACCTGGCCGAGGAGTGCGCGCAGGATGCGTTCGCGCTGGCCCTGCAGCGCTGGCCGCGCGACGGGATCCCGGGGCGGCCCGGAGCGTGGCTGACCACCGCGGCGCGCAACCGCGCCATCGACGTGCTGCGTCGCAGGGCGGTCGGCGCGGCCAAGCTCCGGGAGGTGGCCGCCATGGTGCCTGATGGGCCTTCCGTGTCCGATCTGGAGCCCGACGAGAGCGGGGTGCCCGATGACCGGCTGCGGCTGATGTTCACCTGCTGCCACCCGGCCCTCTCGCTCGAGGCCCGGGTCGCGCTGACCCTGCGTACGCTGGCCGGGCTGACCACGGCCGAGATCGCCCGGGCGTTCCTGTCCAGCGAGCCGACCATGGCCAAGCGGCTGGTCCGGGCCAAGCAGAAGATCCAGAACGCGGGCATCCCCTACCGGGTGCCGCCGGCGCACCTGCTGCCCGATCGGACGCCGGGCGTGCTGGGGGTGCTGTACCTGCTGTTCAACGAGGGCTACTCGGCCACCACGGGCGCCGACCTGGTCCGGCAGAACCTGTGCGCCGAGGCGGTCCGGCTGGCCCGGGTGCTGGCCGCGCTGATGCCGGACGAGGCCGAGGCGGCCGGGCTGCTGGCGCTGATGCTGCTGCACGACGCGCGGCGTTCGGCCCGGCTGGATGCGGCCGGGGACCTGGTGACGCTGGAGGACCAGGACCGGTCGTCGTGGGATCAGGCGTCGATCGGCGAGGGCGTCGCGGTGCTGGCGAGCGCGCTGCGGCGCGGCCGGCCGGGCCCGTACCAGATCCAGGCCGCCATCGCCGCGTGCCACGCCACGGCGGCCGCCGCGGCCGACACCGACTGGGCGCAGATCGCCGGCCTGTACGAGCAGCTCGCCCGGTTCCTCCCCACGCCGGTGGTGGCGCTCAACCACGCGGTGGCGGCCGGCATGGCGTTCGGTCCTGCGGCGGCGCTGCCGCTCCTGGCCGCGCTGGAGGAATCCGGGCAGCTCGACGGGTATCACCTGCTGCCCGCGACCAAGGCCGACATGCTGCGCCGCCTCGGCCGGTTGTCGGAGGCTTCTCTTGCCTACCGGGAAGCATTGGAGCTGGCCGGTACCGACGCGGAGCGGCGGTTCCTGACCCGCCGCCTTGCTGAAACGTCTATCTGAAACGTCTATCTGGGCCTGGCCCGCTCGTCGCGTCCTTAGGTAAGCCCTTCTGACTCACTGGGAGACGCGATGGACACCATCCAGGACATGATCGCCGCCCAGCGCGGCTCGCTCGCGGCCGTGCTTGACACCCTGCCGGCCAGCGGCTGGGACCAGGCCACGCTGTGCGCGGGCTGGCGCGTGCGGGAGGTCGTGGCGCACGTCACGATGCCGTTCCGGTACAGCGGGCCGCGCTTTGTCTGGGAGCTCGCGAGGTCGCGCGGCCGGTTCAACGAGATGGCCGACCGGGTCGCGCGCCGCGATGCGGCCCGGATGTCCCCGGCCGAGCTGGCCGCGGCGGTCCGGTCGAACACCGGCCACCCGTGGCGGCCGCCGGGCGGCGGGTTCTCCGGAGCACTGGCCCACGACGTGATCCACGGCCTGGACATCACGGTCCCGCTCGGCCTGGCGCTCACGGTCCCGGAAGAGCGGCTGCGCCGGGTCCTGCCCGCGAGCGCGGATGACAAGTCGGTCATGTTCTTCCGCACCGACCTGGCCGGGATCCAGTTCCGCGCCGACGACCTGGACTGGACCCTGGGCGCGGGCACGCCGCTGACCGGCACCGCTGCGGACCTGCTGCTCGCGGTGTGCGGCCGCAAGCTCCCGGCGGGCCGGCTTTCCGGCGAGGCCGCCGCCCGCTTTAGCGCTTCTTAGCGCTTCTTAGCGCTTCTTAGCGCTTCTTAGCGCTTGACGGCCCGGCGCGCCGGGAGGACCATTGCGGCACAAGCGCAGGAACCCCGCCTCTCCACTCCCGGATGAGTCCTGCGCGGCGGGCGGTGTTCCTTGGCGGGACGGCGGGGCCTCATATCCCCCCTTGTGGGGTCCTGCGGCTTCGGGAAGGCCCGGCGGCGCGCTTGCGGGCCGCCGACGGGAGGCCGAACCCGGAGAGCCAGGACGCGGGGCCGGAACAGTGCCGGCCCCGCCCGCCCGCGCTTGGTCTTTAGCTTGCCCCGATCCTGCAGCTTGCCGGATCCTGCAGCTTGCCCGATCCTGGCCCTGCCGGGGTGACCGCGTCAGGGCTTCCCTAGGCACTCCTGCCCCGCCTGCCTCCCTAACACCAGCTGACTCGCCTCCGGCAACCCGGCTAACGACATGATTGCCGCAATCATGCGCACCAGACGACATGATTGCCGCAACAACGTCGTTACCGCCGCCCTCCGGATCCTCCAGAAGAGCCGCACCGTGGCGTAGTCGACCAGGTCAGGCCCGCGGCTGGCCGCGGCCTGCGGCGCGTTTAGGATGCCGGGGCAACCGCGTCGGGGCCCTGGTCCAGGAGGACGCGGAAGGCGGCCTCGTCCAGGATCGGGACGCCGAGCTCGACGGCCTTGTCGTACTTGGAGCCCGCGTTCTCGCCCGCCACCACGAACTGGGTCTTCTTCGACACCGAGGACGTCACCTTGCCGCCCGCGGCGCGGACGGCCTCGCCCGCCTCGTCCCGGCTCATCCCGGCCAGCGTCCCGGTGATGACCACGGAGACTCCGGCCAGCAGCCGGGCCGCGGCACGGTTCGGGTCCCAGCCTGGGTCTGCCAGCCGCACGCCGGCGTCGCGCCATTTGGCCACGATGGCCCGGTGCCAGTCCTCGGTGAACCAGTCGCGCAGCGACGCCGCGATCGTCGGTCCCACCCCGTCCACCGCGGCCAGGGCGTCCGTGCTGGCCTCCTCGATCGCGTCCAGCGACCCGAACTCCGCCGCCAGCGCCCGCGCCGCGGTCGGCCCGACGTGCCGGATGGACAGCGCGACCAGGATCCGCCACAGCGGCCTGGTCCGGGCCTGGTCCAGGTTGACCAGCAGCCGGGTGGCGTTGGCGCTCAGGGTGCCCTGCTTGACCATGAAGAACGGGCAGGTCTCCAGGCGCTCGGCGGTCAGCGCGAACAGGTCGCCCTCGTCGGTGACCAGGCCGCAGTCCAGCAGCGCGCTGACCGCCTCGTAGCCCAGCACCTCGATATCGAAGGCGCCGCGCCCGGCCAGGTGGAACAGCCGCTCGCGGAGCTGAGCCGGGCAGGCGCGGGTGTTCGGGCAGCGCCAGTCGACCTCGGCTTCCTCGCGGGCCAGTTTTGTGCCGCAGGACGGGCAGTGGGTGGGATAGACGTATTCGCGCTCGTCCCCGGTGCGCAGGTCGGCGACGGGCCCGAGCACCTCGGGGATCACGTCACCGGCCTTGCGCAAGATCACCATGTCGCCGATCAGGACGCCCTTGCGCTTGACCTCGTCGGCGTTGTGCAAGGTGGCCCGGTCCACGGTCGACCCGCTGACCTTGACCGGCTCCATCACCGCGAACGGGGTGACCCGGCCGGTGCGGCCGACGTTGACCTGGATGTCGAGCAGCCGGGTGGTGACCTCCTCCGGCGGGTACTTGAACGCGATGGCCCACCGCGGCGCCCGGCTCGTCGAGCCGAGCCGCTGCTGCAGCGCGATCTGGTCGATCTTCACCACCACGCCGTCGATCTCGTACGGCGGGTCATGCCGGTGCTCGGCGTAGTACGCGATGTACTCCCGGACCCCGGCCATGTCCGGGACGACCTTGTACAGGCTGCTGACCGGCAGGCCCCAGCCGCGCAGCCGCTCG
Organism: uncultured Actinomycetes bacterium; assembly: GCA_963822765.1. Taxonomy (GTDB): domain Bacteria; phylum Actinomycetota; class Actinomycetes; order Streptosporangiales; family Streptosporangiaceae; genus Palsa-504. Next base: position 41,344 of record CAWGJL010000023.1, read on the forward strand.
TACCAGCCGGACTGCGTGTCGGGCGCGCCCTCCAGGTGGCCCTCCTCGCCCGGTCCCTTCGCGGTGCCGGTGATGCCGTCGTCCGTGTCGCCCTCGACCCGGCCGATGCCGTGCACGATGGCGTTCAGCGCGCGGGACGCGGTGATCCGCGGGTCCTTCTGCCGCAGCGACCCGGCGGCGGAGTTGCGCGGGTTGGCGAAGGCCGCCTTGCCCGCGTCCAGCAGCGACTCGTTCAGCTTGGCGAACGCCTCGACCGGCATGAACACCTCGCCCCGCACCTCGAGCACGGCGGGCCAGCCGGTGCCCTGGAGCCGGGCCGGGATCGCGGCGATGGTCCGGATGTTCGGCGTGACGTCCTCCCCGGTCCGCCCGTCGCCGCGGGTGGCCGCCTTGACCAGGGCGCCGTCCCGGTAGACGAGGTCGATGGCCAGCCCGTCGATCTTCAGCTCGCACAGGTACGCGCTGACCGGGGTGTCGCCGGCCAGCCGGGTGGCCCGGTCCGCCCAGCCGCCCAGGTCCTCGCCGGTGAAGACGTTGTCCAGGCTGAGCAGCCGTTCCAGGTGCTCCACCGGGGTGAACAGAGTGGAGATGTTCCCGTGCACGGTCTGGGTCGGCGAGTCGGGCGTACGCAGGTCCGGGTACCGGTCCTCCAGCGCGCGCAGCTCGCGCATCTTGGTGTCGTAGTCGATGTCGGAGATGGTCGGCGAGTCCAGGACGTAATACCGGTGATCGGCCTCGGTGATGTCCAGGCTGAGGTCCGCGTGCCGCCGCCGCGCGTCGGCCGGCGCCTCCTCGGTCACGCCCGCGTCTGTGCCCGTTTCGTCAGTCATGCTGGCTCCCCCCTGTTTCCTCGATCAGCTCCGGCAGCATGGCGGCCGCCTCGCGGCACCGGGTGAGCACGGCGCGCGCCTGGGCCGGGGACGCGCCGGCCAGTCCGCAGGCCGGCGTGATCACCGCCTGGTCCGCGGCCGTGGCCAGCGGCAGGCCTATCCGCTGCCACAGCCGGAGCACCCGCTCGGCCGTCTCGCGGGCTCCGCCCGGCTCATCGGCCAGCGCCGGGATCGCCCCCGTGAGCAATCCCAGCCCCGCTTCGGCCGCCTCGGCCACCCCGTCCTCTTCCCCCCGCCGTAGCTGGCTGAGGTCGAAGGCGAGCCCGTCCGCTCCGGCCCGCTGGATTATGCCGAACGGGACCGTGGTGGCACAGCAGTGCACCACCGTGTACCCCGGGGTGGCGCCCAGCACCTGGTTCAGCCGGTCCCGCACGATGTCGGCCTCGATCGCGGCCAGCCGGGACACCCCGCTCTGGCTCGGCACCAGGCCCTCGACTACCGACGGGAGCGCGGGCTCGTCGAACTGGACGACCAGCTTTCCTCCCGGGACACGCTTGGCCACGTCGGCCGCGTAGGCAGCCGCGCCTTCGGCCAGCGAGGCGGTCAGGTCGGCCACCGCGCCGGGGTCGGCCAGCGCCTTGTTCATCGTGCGCGTCAGCTCCAGGGTGGCGGCCAGCGTCCAGGGGCCGCAGAGCTGGATCTTGAGCGGGCCTTCGAAGCCCTGGAGCACCTCCTCCAGCACGTCCAGGTCCGAGGCCAGCATGGACCGGGCCCGGGTCAGGTCCCGGCCGGGGCGTTCGGCCAGCCGCCAGCCGCGCGGTGTCACCTCGGCCGGCATGTCGACCAGCAGCGCGGCGGTGCGCCCGGTCAGGTCGGCGCCCGGCCCGCGGTCCGGCAGCTCGGGCAGGTACGGGAAGTCCGGCAGTTCGCCCGCCACCACGCGCATCGCCTCGGCCGGATCGGTCCCCGGCATCGACCCGATCCCGGTGGCACTGCCGGCCGGCCACGGAAAGCCTGGCTCGTTGTGGTCTTCGCCCATACGCCGAGCTTAGAACCGGAGGCCCGCAGATCCGGTACCTGACGTGCCCTCTAAGCGGCAGCCCAGCTCCATCCGGCGCGGGCCGGGACTAGACTGCACCACGTGTCCGCAGATCCGGCCATCCGATTTCCTGGCGAATCAGACGAGTACCGGCTCGCGCGCAACCGGCTGCTGGAGACGGAGATCGAGCTGCGGCGGACGATCGAGCGAGTCGCCGCGCAGCGCCGAGCGCTTCCGCCGGGCGGTGCCGTCCCGCAGGACTACGTCTTCGAGGCGGCGGATGGGAGCGGCGAGGTCAGGTTCTCGCAGTTGCCCGCGCCGGACCAGGACACGCTCGTCATCTACAGCTTCATGTTCCCGCGCTGGCCCGGCGACACCAGGCCGGGCCCCGCGGCGGGCGAGACGGCCCGGCTGCCGCTCGCCGAGACACCGTGCCCGTCGTGTACCTCGATTCTTGACTCTCTCGACGGCGCGGCTCCCCATCTCGCCCGGAAACTCACCCTCGTCGTGGCCGCGAAGTCGGATCCGGCCCGGATCCGTACCTTCGCCCAGGAACGCGGATGGCGGCATCTGCGGCTGCTGTCCTCGCGCAACAACAGCTACAACCGCGACTATCACGCGGAGACGCCGCAGGGTGAGCAGCAGCCGATCCTGAACGTGTTCACCCGCGACGGCGACGGGTTTCGCCACCGGTGGGCGGCCGAGCTGCTGTTCGCGCCCGGCGACGAAGGCGAAGAGGCGCGTCACGTCGACTCGATCTGGCCGATCTGGAACGTCCTGGACCTGACGCCGGGCGGGCGCGGGACCGACCCGGACTTCCCCGGGCTGCACCACGAGTAGCCGGTCGTGAAGGTCGCGGCACAGGCGGTGAGCTTACCGGTGCAGACCCGCCCTATTCGTCAGGGCGCGTGTCCGGTCTTCGCGGCGGAGGATCACGGTCCCGGCCGCGACTACCCCGACGAGGAGCCCGGCCAGGAACACCACCACCGCCACTACGACTACGGCACCGGTCATGACGGCCTCCGCGGGTCTCGGTTCTACCGTCCCTATTCCCGCATAATGGTTCGCGCAACCACGGCGAGTCACGGTCTCTCAGTCGCCGCTGCGCGCCTGCCACCAGGGAGGCTCATCAGCCCCGCCCTCGTCTGGATCGTGTCCCGGTAGGTACGGCCAGGTGCCACGGGGCGCGTCTGCCGGCCGGACCTGGGGAACCGCTTTATGCGCTCTACGGGCGGCCATAGCCATCACCACCAGGGCACCGACACCGACACCGACACCGAAGAACAGGAAGAAGAGGATGGCCAGCACGGCTGCCGCGCTCATCGCCGCGCGTTCCCGGTATCCCGCGGCGTGATGTCGCGGAGGCCAAGGCCGTACAGGCGCCGCGCGCCCCGGGCCGCGGCGTCGGGAGCCTGCCGGGTCAGCGTACCGAGCCGGTCCTCCCGGTTGGAAGCCATCGAGATCGTCACGAGGAATCCGAGGATGACTCCGGCAGCGAACACCAGACCCATCCCGATCGCCACTGCTACCATGATGCGGTCCACTCCAGCCTCCGCACCTCTGCCGACCGCGCCGGGCGCCGTCAGGTCCCGCTGTTTCGACCCACGAGAGACTCCGCGGGCCTCGCTAGAGTGTCAGCAAGCGGCTCCCTAGCTGGTCATGTCATCCCGGTCGCCGGGTTGAGGCGAACCATTGGTCCGGTCGGACTGGTACTGGCATGTTCTTCTGTGACCAAGCAGCTGAATGACTAGAATCTGACTGATCATTCTGGCCATCCCAACGTTTGGTACCTCATCGATACCCGCGGCTGCGGAAACCAAAACGGGCGATGTGCCATTTATTCCTACTGCGGGAATGATTCCACCGGACCGGGCAAGCCCAGTGGTTGGGATGGCAGGAACGAGATCGCACCGGCTGACGCGACACCTGCCGCGACGGTGGCTGCCCGGGCTCGTACTCCTCCGGCCGTCGCCGACTTGGCGTCCGCTGGCTTGAGGGCAGTAGTCCTGGCCGTCTTGGCGTCCGCTGCCGGCCCGAGAGCGCGCAGGACCTCCGGCTATGACGAACTAGCTGGTCATCGGCCTTGCGGCCCGGAGCCCTTGCTGCCCCGGCGAGCAAGAGCTCCGGTGAACCGCTGCTGGCGGCTAGTGGACGAGCTGGCCCGCAGGCCGGAGGAATTCTGCGTCCAGGTCCCGGCGGCCGACGCCGGTCAGCCGGCGAGTGGTCTTGGACAGCCGGTCGGGCGCATCGACGGCCAGCGTGTAGCGGCGGTCTTCGCGGCGGACCGCGATGGCGATGACGGCGATTACCCCCATCACCACGCCCGCGATGAAGACAGCGACGGCGACGACTACGACACTGGCCATGATGGTCTCCCGCACTTCCGTCCCGCGGAGTTCCTTCCGCAGGTCCGCTTACTGCGAACGCGCCCGGCGAGCTGCCGCTCGCCCGGCCTGGTGCTCGTGGGCCACGGTGTTCCGTTTGTCCACGATCTGTGCATACTGTCCGGTTGGCCTGGTTGAGCCCGATCGTAAGACTCGGCCGAATCATCCGGCAGGTTCTAGTGCATCCAAGCAGTAGGACTGCTAGGATTGCGCCTATGCTTCCTGCCATCCAAGCCATCCCAACCTTTGGAATATCTGCTAGCGTGTTACCACGCTGGAGTTGGGTATAAACCCGCGTACGACCAAATATTCCGATCAGGCAGATGGCCCAGGATGGTCCGGACAAGCAGGATCAGCCCGACCGCGAGCACGCCTAGACCAGAGAGGAGGACCGATGGCAAACCCCATGTACCGGCAGATCGCCGAAGATCTGCGTGCGCAGATCGAGTCTGGCGAGCTCGAGCCCGGCGGGCAGTTGCGAACCGAGACTCGAGTTGCGGGAGCACTACGATGCCTCGCGGAACACCGTCCGCGACGCGATCAAGTGGCTCACCACCCTCGGCCTGGTGGAGACGCGGCCAGGGCAGGGCACCTTCGTGTTCAAGACGATCGATCCGTTCGTCACCATTTTGACCCGCAAGGAGGGCGAGGTCGCCGAGGGCGGCGAGAGGCGCCAGCTACCTGTCCAAGCGTCGAGGACAGACTGGAACCGAGAGCAAGTACATCCGGGTCGAGATACAGGGAGCCTCCGAAGCACATCGCCACGCCGGCTAGGCATCGCCCCGGGCGCCGAGGTGATCAGCCGCCATGAGCGGCGCCATCGTGACCGCACGCCCTAGTCATGCAGACGTCCTTCTACCCGATGGAGTTCGCCGACCGAGGCGCGGATCGGCTGCGGAGCTCACGCGGCATCGAGGAAGGAGCCGTCAAGTACCTGCGCGGAGACCCTCGGCATCAGCAGGTGGGTTACCGCGACGTGATTACCGTGCGTGCGCCGAACCCATCGAAGCGGACTTCTTCAAGGTGCCCACGGACGGCCGGATCGCGATGTACGAGATTTCCGGATTGCCTTCGACGGGAATGGCAATCCGATGCGGCTGACGGTCACGGTACTCCCGGCCGACCGGAACCAACTCGCTGTCAACGTCGGAGATGTACCAGATCTCAAGCCCGCGACTGAGACCGCATAACACAACCGACTAACGTTCGCCATCGAGGCATTCTTGCCGCGGTGGCGAATAACCGTATAGGACCGCATGTGAATCCTACCGACCTGGACCCTGCGGGTGCCACGAGCGTGCTGAGAGCACGCCGGCGCGCTGAAGCGTTAACAGCAGCCCGCAGCCGCACGCCGCGACGACTCTCGTCCGACCTTCCAGGGACCCGCAGGTCCGCATTTTCGTGCGGCAAGCCCTTGTCGCCCTCGGGATGACGGGCGGCCACTGGCCCGAGGAGCTCGAACTGGCAAGCGCTCGCTCATACCAAGTTCCGCTGGTATTTCATCGGCAGCGTAACGTCTAATTTCGGGACCTGGCTGCAGAATACGGCCCAGGTAGTGCTCGCGTATCAGCTGACGCACTCGGTATTCGCGGTCGGCCTGGTCACCTGTGCTCAGTTCACCAGCCCGCTCTTGCTCGGCCCGTGGGCGGCGGTCCTGGCTCACAAGTTCGGGAACTGGCGGGCGCTGATCGCCACCCAGATCGCATCGACCGCGATCGCCACCACGCTCGCGGTGCTGAAGTTCAGCGGGGCGCTCACCATCGACTGGCTTTTCGCCTGCGCGTCGGCGATAGGACTGGCGTTTACGTTTGCGCTGCCGGCGATGTCGGTGATGGTGGCGGGGCTTTTCTCCGATACCGAGAACGAGGCTGACCGGTCTCAGGCCGTCAAGCGGGCCATGGCCATGGACTCGGTTTCTTACAACCTGGGTCGCGCGCTGGCCCCCGCCATCAGCATCCTGATCTTCACCACCGTAGGTTTCGGGCTGGCGTTCGCCCTGAATGCGGGCTCATTCTTCCTCTTCACCCTGGTCCTGGTGTACCTGCGCCCGCGCGGCAGGCAGCAGGCACCGAATCGCTCCCGGGTGATGAACGGCCTGCACATCGCCGTGAGAGAGCCGCGGGTCATGGTTCTCCTGCTGATGGTGGCGGCCATCACCGTCGCCGCGGATCCGATCCTGGTCCTGGGTCCAGCGCTGGCCGGGCATGTCTTCCATTCGTCCGCCGACTGGTCAGGCGTCTTCATCGCCGCTCTCGGCGCCGGCAACGTGATCGGATCGCTCCGGCCAAGCAAGCGAGGCGCCCCGTCCATCCGGCGGGCGGCCGCCGTCCTGGCCCTGCTGGCGCTGGCCATGATGGTCTTCTCGGCGGCACCGTCGATCTGGCTCAGCATCGCCGCCGCCTTCGGAGTGGGCGCGGCGTGCCTGGTGGCGGGCGCGACAGCCAGGTCGCTGCTCATCGAATGCGCGGGCGGTGACGTGAAACGCCAGACCGCGATCATGGCGGCGTGGGCGGTCGCGTGGGCGGGCAGCAAGCCGATCGCGTCGCTCACCGACGGGAGCCTGGCCGGCCTCATCGGAATCCGGGCCACCGGGATCCTGCTGGCCGCGCCCGCCCTGCTTCCCGCACTCGTCTTGATCCTGCTGCCACGGATCAACAATCTGGCCTGCGCGGCCCGCTGGTCCGCGTGGCTCGATGGAGCGAGAGGAATCAGTACAGCGCACACGTAACAGATCTGGCGGAGGCTCCGCCGACGGGGCCATGAAACCTGTCAACTTACCTCCAGGACAGGGTTCCCTTACCCCCGGCGCCTGGTTTTTTGTGCCCGTTCGGGCGCATCGTTCCAGATCAATGCCTGATGCCCGGATTCGCCACCGGGCCGCCAGAACCGCCGTCGGCCCTTGCTGAACCGGCCAAATCGCCATGATCGTCGTGCGGCAGTGATAATCGGACTGAAGCGAAGGGAGGGCGCTCTCCGTCCGGGCTGACACCCCAGAACAACGGGCGCCGCGATGTGCCGCGAGGAGGTGCTATGGCCAAGCACCACAGCCGTCCATCCAGGCAGTACCGCTACGAGCACTACGATCCAACGCCGTAGCGGTGATGGTCGTGCTGCGGAACACAGTGCCTTCAACGCGGAAGGCCACGGCCTAGCCTCTCACCACGCCACGGGCCGGGCCGGCCGGCGGATGCGTGTCGCCCACGGGTTACCCTGATGATGCGAACGCGTCCCCGGACGTACGCGACCTGCACGAGCCAGTTCGCGAGATCGCCGGGCGGGCAGGTCGTCCGCGCCGGACAGCCTGCGGTGATCTCGCACCCCTCCCAGCGGTCCGCAAGCTTCCCCAACAGGACGAACCTAGGTGATGCGGTCATTCCGATGGACGACGTTCGACTTGACCAGCAGCCTCTGCGCCAACTGGCAGCAGGAGATAGCCGCCGCGGCAGACGAAGCTGAGTTCCGGGAGTTTCCCCGCACACCGGTCCTGTCCCGCGAATCGCAGGACGTGCAGCAAATCTTCCGTGGCCGGGTGCACGCTTCGGACGTGCGGCGAAACCTGCCCTGGCTGTACCGGCTCTACCGAGAGGACTTCCTCGAGCTCGCCCGGAAAGCCTGCGCCGAACCGGTCATGGCCGCTCGCGATGACCGGTACGGCATCGTGCTCAACGTTCAACGCGGAACCGAGATGCGGTTCGAGTGCCACGTTGACTCCAACCCGCTGACCGGCCTGTTGTTCTGTACCGATCACCTGACCGAGGCAGGCGGCGAGCTTGTCTTCGCGCACGACCCAACGGCCGCCGACATCGATGCGGTAGAGCGGGACTGCTCGGTGATCCGGCCGCACGCCGGCCACCTGATCTTCTTCGACGGCAGGGAGCACCCGCATTACGCACGTCCCCTGCTGTCCTGGTCAGACGTGCGGATCGTCGCGGTCATGAACTTCTACACCGAGTCGTACCCGGAGTCGACCCGCCCGCGGGAGCTCAACCCGCATCTGTTCGGAAGGGTCGGCGGCCAGGTCAGGGCCAGCGAGCCGGATCACGGACAATGACGATCGGCCTGCTCGCAGCGGGACCGCAAACTCGTTTGCGCCGCCACCGGAGGTGGCCGACGATAGGCACCGATGAGCGCTATCCAGATCGCAGGCTGTTCTGGTGCCGGGAAGTCCGCGGTTGCCGCCGAGCTGGCCCGCCGGGGCCTGACATCGGTGGACGCTGACGACGACCCGTTGCTCGCGCGGTTCGTTGACCTGGCCGGCGCCGTGGTGACGGAGGAGCCGGCGGCGCCGGACCTGGCCTGGCTGGCCCGGCATAACTGGGCCTGGGATCCGGCCCGCCTGGACGAGCTGATCCGGGCCGCAGCGCCGGCGACGCTGCACCTCTGCGGCGGTGCGGACAATCAGCACGAACTGGCCGGCCGCTTCACCCAGGTCTTCCTGCTGGAAATCGACGAGCCCACGATGCTGGCCCGGCTGGATGCGCGCCGGGATTACCACGACTGGGGCCATATCGGGGACACCCGCGAGTACCTGTGCCGCAAGCGGCCTGCCCTGCAGGACCGCCTGCGCGCATCCGGCGCGATCCCCGTCGACGCCAGGCAGCCCCTCGACCAGGTGGTGGACGCCCTGATCTATATGATCGCGCAATAGGTTCCGTGCCCGTTCGGCAGATCCTCGGCCATCCCAAGAACCGAGACATTGCACCGCTTGAGCAGGTCAGGGATCTCGCCCGGCAGGAACCGCCGGGACAAAGAGCATCGAATAGTCGATCCCGCCTTCACGGTTACGTTCTCATCTAGCACGTTCGCCTGAAAATCTTCGTTAAATCTGACTAGCGTGAGGATGGTTTTGGTAGCAGGATCAAACTTCGCGGTAAATGCCAGCAGGCGCCTGGGTACGCCAATCATCATAAGGGGATACAGGATGCAATCTATATAGGTCTTCATCCGGTAAGGCTGCAGGTACGACTCGGCAGTGCGATATTCATCAAATAGTGCGCAGCCAATCAGGAGGCGCGCTCCGCTGCCGGCCAGGCTACGTATTCCTTCTATCGCCCGTGATATTGACTCGACATTGCCGATGGTATTGCCTAGCAGGAAATATATGGAGTCAAGTACATCCGGGGGATGAGATGACGCCTGCGTGAACGTACTCTCTATGTCAAATAGTATCGAGTTAACCTGGAGCTCTCGGACCAGCCGCTTCATGTTTTGCTTGGCCAGCTCGGCCATATGCAGGCTGTAGTCTATGGCCAGGTACCTACTCGGCAACCAGCTCGCCGCCGCCAACAGGCGCTGCAAGAGGTCGGCACTGTGGAGACCATTTCCGGGCCCGACATCTGCCAGGGTCCTGATCGAATTCAGCTCCTGGCCCCAGACGTCCAGCAATAGCGACGACTCATCGGCCACGCTCCTGGTGACCTGGCCGTATTCCTTCGTTAGCGCGTGTGCGTTATAAGTTGCTCCCGCCTCGCCCACGTAGGCGAACTTACCCGGGATCGCGGCGCCCGATAGCGCTCTAATAAACGCCCTGAGCTGGTCCTCGCTCTCAAATCCCAGATTATGCCGGGGATCGCTCACGATTTATCGCTGCCTGGTTGAGAGCCCGCGTGCTGCTGATCGTCGCGCTGCCGAGGACGGTGTCGGCGTCGTAGAGGACGGCGGCCTGGCCCTTGGCCACGCCGCGGGCCGGGTGGTGCAGGCGGAGGCGCAGGTCGTCGCCGTCCAGCCGGGCGGTGCAGGGGTGGACTTCGCCGTGGGCGCGGAGCTGGACCAGGCCGTCGAGGGGCTCGGCGGGCGGGGGGCAGCCGGTCCAGACCGGGCGGGTGGCGGTGATCTCGGTGACGTCCAGGTTCTCGGCGGGGCCGACGGTGACCGTGCGGGTTACCGGCTCGATGTCCAGGACGTAGCGGGGGCGGCCGTCGCCGGCGGGGGTGCCGACGCGCAGGCCGCGGCGCTGGCCGACGGTGAAGGCGTAGGCGCCGTCGTGGCTGCCGAGGACGGCGCCGGCCTGGTCGACGATCTGGCCGGGGGCCTGGCCGAGGTGGCGGGCCAGGAAGGCCCTGGTGTCGCCGTCGGCGATGAAGCAGACGTCGTGGCTGTCGGGCTTGCCGGCTACGGCCAGGCCGCGGACGGCCGCTTCGGCGCGGACCTGGGCCTTGGGGGTGTCGCCGAGCGGGAACATAGCGTGGCGGAGCTGCTCGGCGGTGAGCACGGCCAGGACGTAGGACTGGTCCTTGCCGGGATCGGCGGCCCGGTGCAGGATCCCGTCCTCGATCCGGGCGTAGTGGCCGGTGCACACGGCGTCGAAGCCCAGGGCCAGGGCACGGTCGAGGACCGCGGCGAACTTGATCTTCTCGTTGCAGCGCAGGCACGGGTTGGGGGTGCGGCCCGCGGCGTACTCGGCGACGAAGTCCTCGACCACGTCGCGGTGGAAGCGCTCGGCCATGTCCCAGACGTAGAACGGGATGCCGATCACGTCGGCGGCCCGGCGGGCGTCGCGGGCGTCCTCGAGCGTGCAGCAGCCGCGGGCGCCGGTCCGGTAGGACTTGGGGTTGGCGGACAGCGCGAGATGGACGCCGGTCACCTCATGACCGGCGTCTACCGCACGTGCCGCGGCCGTCGCGGAGTCCACTCCGCCAGACATGGCCGCGAGCACCTTCAGCCCAGCCATCGCCTCACAGGCTATGCGCTACCCACCCGTCAGCGGGGGGCGGCGCGGCGGGCGCGGGCTACTACTTCGCGGATGATCTGGCCTAGGGCGTCGACTTCGGGCTGGGTGGAGGTGTGGCCCAGGGAGAAGCGGAGGGAGCCGCGGGCCCGGGAGTCGTCGGCGCCCATGGCGAGCAGGACATGGCTGGGCTCGGCGACGCCCGCGGTGCAGGCCGAGCCGGTGGAGCAGGCGATGCCGTTCGCGTCGAGCAGCATGAGCAGGGCGTCGCCCTCGCAGCCGGGGAAGGAGAAGTGCGCGTTGCCGGGCAGGCGGCCCGGGCCCGGCAGGGCCCCGCTGAGCACCGCGTCGGGCGGGGCGCCGTTGAGCACCGCGTCGGGCACGGCGGCCAGGACCTGGCGGACCAGGTCGTCGCGGAGGGCGGTCAGCCGGGCGGCCTCCTGCGCCCGGTGCCGGGCGCAGGCCGCGGCCGCGACCGCGAAGGAACGGATCGCGGGAGTATCCAGGGTGCCGGACCGGACGTCGCGTTCCTGGCCGCCGCCGTGCAGCACCGGGACCGGCTCCACGCCGCGGGCCAGGATCAGCGCCCCGACGCCGACCGGGCCGCCGAGCTTGTGGGCGGAGACGGACAGCGCGTCCGCGCCGCTGGCCGCGAAGTCGACGGGCAGCTGCGCGGCGGCCTGCACCGCATCGGTGTGGAAGGGGATGCCGTACTCGTGCGCCACGGCGGCCAGCCCGGCGACCGGCTGCACCGTGCCGACCTCGTTGTTCGCCCACATCACGCTGATCACGGCCACCTGGTCGGCGGAGCGGGAGATGGCCGAGCGCAGCGCCTCGGGACGCACGCCGCCGTCGGTGTCCACGCCGAGCCAGATCGCCTCCGCGCCCTGGGTCTCTTCCAGCCAGCGGACCGAGTCCAGCACCGCGTGGTGTTCCACCGAGGTGGTCAGCACCTGCCGGCGCGGGCCATCCTGGCGGGCCCAGTACAGGCCCTTGACGGCCAGGTTGTCCGCCTCGGTCCCGCCGCTGGTGAAGACCACCTCGCTCGGCCGGGCGCCGAACACCTCGGCCAGCTGCTCCCGGGACTCCTCCACCACCCGGCGGGCGCGCCGGCCCGCGGCGTGCAGCGAGGACGGGTTGCCGAGCCAGGCGAGCTCCTCGGTCAGCGCGGCGATCGCCTCGGGTCGCATGGGCGTCGTCGCCGCGTGATCCAGGTAGGCGGATCCGGTGCTCTGCGAACTCATGACGATGTAGAGCCTAGCCGGGGTGACGACACAGATGTAACGGGCGAAGCCGGGCGCGCTCAGGCCTGCTTGCGCTTGCTGATCTCCTCCAGGAGCTGCGGAACGACCTTGAACAGATCGCCGACCACCCCGAAGTCGGCCAGCTCGAAGATCGGGGCCTCGGGATCCTTGTTCACGGCGATGATGGTCTTGGAGGTCTGCATGCCGGCCCGGTGCTGGATCGCGCCGGAGATGCCGATCGCCATGTACAGCTGCGGCGAGACGGTCTTGCCGGTCTGGCCGACCTGGAACTGGTGCGGGTACCAGCCGGCGTCGGTCACCGCGCGCGACGCGCCCACGGCCGCGCCCATGGCGTCGCCCAGCTGCTCGATGACCCCGAAGCCCTCGGCCCCGCCGGTGCCGCGGCCGCCGGAGACCACGATCGAGGCCTCGGTCAGGTCCGGGCGCTCGCCGCGCTCGGCGACCACCCGGCTGGTGACCTTCGCGCCAGTGGCCTCGCTGGCCAGCGACACCTGGGAGATCTCCGCCGCGCCGGACTCGGGCTCGGGCGCCACCGCGTTGGGCCGCATGGCCACGATGGGGGTGCCCCGCCTGACCCGGGCGTGGACGATGGTGCTGCCGCCGAAGTTCGCCTGTTCGGCGACCGGCCCGTCGGCACCGGGCTGCAGGTCCACCGCGTCGGTGAGCACACCGGAGTCGATCTTGACCGCGAGGCGTCCCGCGACCTCCTTGCCCTGGGCGGTGCCGGCCACCAGCACCAGCGCCGGGGACTTCTCGTTGACCAGCTGGGCCAGCAGGGCCGCGGCCGGCGCGACCACGTAGTCGTCGAAGGCCGGGTCGGCGGCCACGTACATCCTGGCCGCGCCGTACTCGGCGCAGCGCGCCTGGGCCTGCTCGGCGCCCGCCCCGGTCCACACCACCGCGGGCTCGCCGAACCGGCGGGCCAGCGTGATCAGCTCGAGCGTGACCTTCTTGATGTCGTCGTCCACGTGCTCCGCGAGCACCAGGATCTCAGCCATACCGCGCCCCCTCAGATGAACTTCTGCGCGGCGAGGAACTCGGCGACCTTGACGCCGCCGTCTCCCTCGTCCTTGACGATCGTGCCGGCCTGCCGCGGCGGCCGCTGGGCGAAGTCGACCACCTCGGTGCTCGCGCCGGCCAGCCCGACCAGGGCGGCGTCGATGCCGGCCTCGGCCAGGGTCATCGTCTGCACCGGCTTCTTCTTCGCGGCCATGATGCCCTTGAACGACGGGTAACGCGGCTCGTTGATCTTCTCGACCACGCTGATCACCGCGGGCAGCGTGGACTCGACCTCGAAGTAGCCGTCCTCGGAGACCCGCCGGATGCGGATGGCCGAGCCGTCGATCTCCACCTTGCTGGCCAGCGAGACCTGCGGCACGCCGAGCCGCTCGGCCAGCATCGCGGCCAGCACGCCCATCCGGGCGTCGGTGGACTCCGACCCGGTGATGACCAGGTCGAAGCCGGTGTCTTTCAGGACCTGGGCCAGCGCGTACGAGGTCGACAGGCCATCGGAACCGGCCAGGCCATCGTCGAGCAGGTGGATAGCCTGGTCAGCGCCCATCGACAGCGCCTTGCGGATCGACTCCGCGGCCTTGGCCGGGCCCATGGTCAAGATCGTGACCTCGGCGTCCTGACCCGCGGCACGCTGCGCCTCGGCGATCAGCAGGCCCTCCTCGATGGCGTACTCGTCGAGTTCGTTGATGAGCCCGTCCACCGACGCGCGGTCCAGCGTGGAGTCCGCGGGCTGGAGCTTGCGCTCAGCCGCGGTATCGGGAACCTGCTTGACGCAGACGACGATCTTCATAAGTGACACCGGCCTCCTTCATTGCTCGCATACAGCCTGCCAAACCGGGTACAGGCACCCGGCACCGGGTCGCGAGGTCAAGGTTACCGGGCGGTAGTTCTCCTAACGGCCAGATGACCGCTACCGGTACGTGGGCGCCCGGCGGCCGCCCCGCTCAGTAGGGTGGAGGAAACCCCTCGGGGAGGAGGACTCAGTTGCCGCGGGTCACCGTGATCGGGATCGGCTACCTAGGGCTCACCCACGCCGTCTGCCTGGCCGACCTCGGGCACGAGGTGCTGGCCATCGACGTCGACCGGGACAAGATCGTCAAGGCCGCGAACGGCGAGGTCCCGTTCTTCGAACCCGGCCTGGAACCGCTGCTGCGGAAGAACCTGGACGCCGGCCGGCTCCGCTTCACGACGTCGTTCGCCGAGGTCGGGGCGTTCGGCGAGGTCCACTTCCTGTGCGTGGGGACGCCGCAGGGCGCCGACGGCGAGGCGGACCTCAGCTTCGTCCACGCGGCGGCCGGCACGCTGGCCCCCTATCTGAGCGCGCCCTGCCTGATCGTGGGCAAGTCCACCGTCCCGGTCGGCACCGCGCGGCAGGTGCTGAGCCGGGTCCGGGCCACCGCCCCGGCCGGACGGCAGGTCGACCTGGCCTGGAACCCGGAGTTCCTGCGCGAGGGCCACGCGGTCACCGACAGCCTCACCCCGGACCGCATCGTGCTGGGCGTCACCTCCGGCCGGGCGCAGGCGCTGCTCCGCGAGGTGTACGCCACCCCGCTGGCGGGCGGCGTCCCGCTGCTGGTCATGGACCTGGAGACGGCCGAGCTGGTCAAGGTGGCGGCGAACGCGTTCCTGGCCACCAAGATCTCCTTCATCAACGCCATGGCCGAGGTGTGCGAGGCGTCCGGCGCCGACGTGCTGCCGCTGGCCGAGGCGCTCGGCTACGACGCGCGGATCGGCCGCAGGTTCCTGTCGCCCGGGCTCGGGTTCGGCGGCGGCTGCCTGCCCAAGGACGTCCGCGCGTTCCGCGCCACCGCGTCCGCGCTCGGCGTCGGGTCGGTGGTCAGCCTGCTGAGCACCGTGGACGCCGTCAACCAGGGACGCCGGGACCAGGTGGTCACGCTGGCCCGGCAGGCCGCGGGGGGCAGCATGGACGGCACCCGGGTGGCCGTGCTCGGGGTGGCGTTCAAGCCCAACAGCGACGACGTGCGGGATTCGCCCAGCCTGGCCGTGTGCGACCAGCTCGGGGCCGAGGGCGCGGTGGTGTCCGTGCATGATCCGGTGGCGATGCCCAACGCCGCGAAACGCCGGCCCGGCCTGCACTACGCGCGGTCGGTCTTCGAGGCGGCCCGGGACGCCGACCTGGTGCTGCACCTCACCGAGTGGGCGGACTACCAGGCCATCGACCCGGCCGCGCTGGGCCGCGTGGTGGCCCGGCGGGTCATCATCGACGCCCGGTGCTGCCTGGACGCCCGGCTGTGGTCGGACGCGGGCTGGACCGTGCGGGTGCTCGGCGGCCGTGAACCGGCGTGGGCCGCCAGGCCTCCGGGGGGTCCGGGGGCTGTCTCCGGAGTTAAGATAGAAGTGGCGGACGCCGGTGAAGTAGAGGCTGACCCCGGCGGCCTCAGCGGCGGTGACGGTCAGGTGGTCGCGGATCGAGCCGCCCGGCTCGGCCACCGCACGGACCCCGGCCTCGGCCAGGATCTCGAAGCCGTCGGCGAACGGGAAGTAGGCGTCGCTGGCGGCCACCGAGCCGGCCGCCCGGTCCCCCGCCCGCAGCACGGCCAGGCGCGCCGAGTCCACCCGGTTGACCTGGCCCATGCCGACCCCGACCGAGGCGCCGCCGGAGGCGAGCAAGATGGCGTTCGACTTGACCGCGCGGCACGCCTTCCAGGCGAAGGCCAGGTCGGCCAGCCGGGCCGGACCGGCCGCCGGGCCCGCCTTGAGCTCCCAGTTCGCCGGGTCGTCGCCGGGCTCGGCCACCCGGTCCACGGACTGGAGCAGGACCCCGCCGCTGACCTGGCGCCATTCCAGCAGACCTCCGGGGGGCCGAGCCTCTCGGGGATGGGCGGGCAGCCCCCCATGAGCGGGGGGGGTCTGGGGGCGTCCCAGGCAAGCGCAGCAGGCGGACGTTCTTGCTGGCGGACAGGATGTCCAGCGCCTCGTCGTCGAAACCGGGCGCGACCACCACCTCGGTGAACACCTCGGCGATCTGCCGGGCCAGGTCCGCGGTGACCGGCCCGTTGGCCGCGATGACCCCGCCGAAGGCCGAGACCGGGTCGCACGCGTTGGCCTTGGCGTGGGCCTCGGCCAGGTCGGTGCCGACGGCGATGCCGCACGGGTTGGAGTGCTTGATGATGGCCACGCACGGCGCGGCGAAGTCGTAGGCGGCGCGGCGGGCCGCGTCGGCGTCCACGTAGTTGTTGTACGACATGGCCTTGCCGTGCAGCAGTTCGGCGGCCGCGATGCCGGAGCGGGCGCTCGCACCTGTGGCCCGTTCGGCCGAATAAAGAGCGGCCCGCTGGTGCGGGTTCTCGCCGTAGCGCAGGACCTCAGCCCGGCGCCAGAGCACCCCCGCCACCTGCGGCCAGCCAGTGTCCCGCGCGGTCTGGTCGGGGGCGCCGGCCGACGCGAACCACGACGCGACGGCCAGGTCGTACGCGGCGGTGCGGGCGAACGCCTCGGCGGCCAGGCCGCGGCGCTGGTCCACGGTGAAACCGCCCTCGGCCAGCGCGGCGAGCACGTCGGCGTACCGCGACGGGTCGGTGATCACGGCCACCGAGCCGTGGTTCTTCGCCGCGGCGCGGATCATCGACGGGCCGCCGATGTCGATCTGCTCCACGCACTGCTCCGGCGAGGCACCGGACGCGACGGTGGCCTCGAACGGGTACAGGTTCGAGACCAGCAGCTGGAACGGCTCGATGCGCAGGCTGGCCAGCTCAGCCTCGTGGCGGGGGTTGGCGGTGTCGGCGAGCAGGCCCGCGTGCACCCGGGGGTGCAGGGTCTTGACCCGGCCGTCGAGGCACTCGGGGAAGCCGGTGAGCTCCTCGACCGGGGTGACCGGCACCCCGGCCGCGCCGATCCGGGCCGCCGTGCTGCCGGTGGAGATGATCTCGACGCCGGCCTCGTGCAGCCCGGCGGCCAGCTCCGCCAGGCCGGTCTTGTCGTAGACGCTGACGAGCGCCCGCCTGATCGCGATCCTGGTCACAGTATCTTCCTCACTGGCCGATCCGCACCTTCCTGCCGTGGACGGACCAGCCCTCGCGGACCATCCGGCCGACCGTGCCGACGAGCAGCGCCCGTTCGGTCACCTTGATCCGCTCGTGCAGGGTCGTCTCGTCATCGTCGTCTTTTACCTGGACCGGGGCCTGAGCAGCGATCGGCCCGGAATCCACGCCCTCGTCAACGACCAGGACGGTGCAGCCGGTGACCTTCACCCCGTGGGCCAGCGCGTCGCGCACCGCGTGCGCGCCGGGAAACGACGGTAGCAGCGCCGGGTGGGTGTTCACGCAGCGGCCGCCGAAGGCGTCCAGGAACGGCTGGCCGACCAGCTTCATGAACCCGGCCAGCACGATCAGGTCGGGCGCGTGGGCCGCGCACGCCTTGGTCAGGGCGGCGTCCCAGTCCTCGCGGGCCGGGTAGTCGGCCAGCCGGACGGTGAAGGCGGGCAGGCCGGATCGTTCGGCCCGGGCCAGCGCGGTGATCCGGTCCCGGTCCGCGCCGACCGCCACGACCCGGGCTCCGTAGTCCGGGTCGGCGCACGCGTCGATCAGGGCCTGCAGGTTGGTCCCCTCGCCGGAGACCAGCACGACCAGGCGGGAGGGCATGCCGTCACCCTATGGCACCGGCCCGGGGAGCCCGCCGGACAGGGCAGAATAGGACCCGATGGCCAGATATCAGCCGCCGGGCGGGCGCGGGGCACAGCCGCGAGGGCTGCTCCCGGCCCGGCAGCTGCCACCGCCGGACCCGGCCCTGCGGCAGCGGGCCGTGGCGGCGGTCGCGATCGGCGTGCTCAGCCTGCTCGGCCTGGCGCTGGGGCTCGGCAACCTGCACCGCAGCGTCCTGGTGGCCGTCGTGACCCTGGTGTTCGGCGCGACGGCGATCTGGCTCGGCGCCAGCGCGAGCCGGCGGGCGCGGCGCGGCGGGACGGCCCGGCCGCGCGGGTCGGTCACCGGGATCGTGCTCGGCGGGTTCGGCCTGGCGTTCAGCGCGCTGTGGCTGCTGGTGCTGGCGGTGTTCTGGTCGCAGCTGAGCACGTACTACAGCTGCATGAGCAGCGCGAACACGGTGGCCGCGCAGCAGGTCTGCCACACCCAGCTCAACAACTCGGTGGGCGGCGAGATCAGCGTGCTGAACGGGCGGTAACTCCTCGTCCTCGTCGTATTGGTCGTCTTGGCTGGCCCAGGGGTTCAGGTAGATCCGGTGGCCTCCCGCGTCGTCGGACTCGTCGATCATGCCCACCGGGATCCCGGGGGATGGCGCCGGCTCGGGAGCTTGCTCTGCTTCTTCGGCCGGCTGGCTCCGGGGGCGCCGCGGCATGGTCCGGCGGAACATCAGCCAGTTCGCGGCGGCCGCGGTCAGCGCGGCGGTCACGCCGATCTGCAGCATGGCGACCAGGCCGACCTGCCAGCCGGACGGCCCGACGTTGGCCAGCCGGCCGTCACCGAGCGGGCCGCCGGAGAACGCCGCCGCCAGGCCGGCCAGGGCCCCGGTGGCCGCGCCCGCCGCGAAACCCCACAGGGCCGCCGCCTCGATCACCGGCGTGGGCGTGACCCGGACGGTCACGATGCCCGCGAACAGCCCGGCCAGGTACGGCGTGGCCAGGACCAGGACCGTGATCCAGGCGGGCAGGGCCGACCGCGGCCCCGCGGGCAGCGCGGCCAGCATCGGGAAGACCGGGACCGCGCCGAGCGCCGAGCCGGTCGGCGCGACCACGGTCCCGGCGCCGAACGCGAACCCGGGACCCAGCAGGTAGGCGACGGCCCAGATGATCGCGTTCGGCGCGTAGGCCAGCTGGGCGAGCAGGAGCAGCGCCGCGCCGGCCGCGCCGGGCGCGAGCGCGTCGGTGGCCGCCTTGACCTCCGGCAGGTGCACGTACAGGGATACGCCGGCCAGCAGCGCGCCGGCCGCGGTGAGCAGGGCGCTGGCCCCGAGCATGCCCAGGATGACCGACCGCGGCCGGGGCGGCATCAGCCGGGCCAGCCGCGACCACGGGGCCAGCCCGCGGGCCGCGCCCAGCCCGCCCGCCACCAGGGCGAGCAGGAACGACGCGACCACCGCCTGCCAGAGCGAGGGTGCCGCCTGGGAGTTCCTGCTGGCCACGGCCAGCGCTCCGGCCAGCAAGGTGTACGGCAGGGCCAGGGCCAGGGCGGCGTAGCCGACGTGCCGCAGCCGGGTGACCGGCCCGGCGTGCACCACCCACCGGCCGGCCAGGGCCAGCAGCGCGCCGGGCAGCAGGACCAGGCCCAGCGGGAGCAGGCCGATCCGCCCGGCGCCGTGGACGGTGACGCCGACGTGGTGCGCGACCAGCCACAGCAGGGCGGCGGTGCGCAGCACCCCGCCGAGTCCGGTGCCGAGGCCCACGTGCGGGGCGGTGATCCAGCCGATCGCGGTGAGCGTGGTCAGCGCGGCCAGGCCGCTGGCCGCCGCCGCGCACGCGGCGATGCCGCCCGTGACGACCAGCGGCCGGGCGGGCCGGTCCTTGGGGTCTCTGGGCCCCTTTCGTCTGGGCCCGGCACGCCGCGCGGCCGCCGGGGACCGCGGGTCGTCGGGCTCGCGGGCCGGCGGTGCTTCGGCGGAAACACTCACAAAGCCGATACTCGCAACCAGGCCGCGCCGGCCCAAGCAGGCGCGCCGCCCGGCCGGGCTAGCGCTTCGTGATGTCGCGGACCAGGGCGGCGGTCTCGCTGGGGGTCTTGCCCACGCGGACGCCGGCCTTTTCCAGCGCTTCCTTCTTGGCCTGGGCGGTGCCGCTCGACCCGGAAATGATCGCGCCGGCGTGGCCCATGGTCTTGCCCTCCGGCGCGGTGAAGCCGGCCACGTAACCCACCACCGGCTTGGTCACGTGCTGCTCGATGAAGGCCCCGGCGCGCTCCTCGGCGTCGCCGCCGATCTCGCCGATCATCACGATCGCGTCGGTCTCCGGGTCCTCCTGGAAGGCCTGCAGGCAGTCGATGTGGGTGGTCCCGATCACCGGGTCACCGCCGATCCCGACCGCGGTGGAGAAGCCGATGTCACGCAGCTCGTACATCATCTGGTAGGTCAGCGTGCCCGACTTGGACACCAGGCCGATCCGCCCCTCGCTGGTGATGTCGGCCGGGATGATGCCGGCGTTGGACTTGCCGGGCGAGGCCACGCCCGGGCAGTTCGGCCCGATGATCCGGGTGCGGTTCCCGGCGGCGCTGGCGTAGGCCCAGAACTCGGCGGTGTCGTGGACCGGGATGCCCTCGGTGATCACGATGCACAGCGGGATGCGGGCGTCGATCGCCTCGATGACCGCGGCCTTGGTCCCGGACGCGGGCACGAACACCACCGAGACGTCGGCCCCGGTGGCCGCCATGGTGTCGGCCACGGTGCCGAAGACCGGCACGTCGGTGCCGTTCAGCTCCACGGTCTGGCCCGCCTTGCGCGGGTTGGTCCCGCCCACGATCTGGGTGCCCGCGGCCAGCATGCGCGCGCCGTGCCTGCGGCCCTCCGAGCCGGTGATGCCCTGGATCATGACCCGGCTCTGGCCGGTCAGGAAGATCGCCACCTCATGCTCCCTTCGCGGCTAGTTCCGCAGCCCGTCTGGCCGCGCCGTCCATCGTGCCGACCTGCTCGACCACGCTGATCTTTGCCTCGTCCAGGATGCGCCGGCCCTCGGCGGCGTTGTTGCCGTCGAGCCGGACCACGATCGGGCGGTCCACCTGCTCGCCGCGGCTGGTCAGCATGCCGATCGCCGAGACGATCCCGTTGGCCACCGCGTCGCAGGAGGTGATCCCGCCGAAGACGTTCACGAACACGCTGCGCACGCTCGGGTCGGACAGCACGATCTCCAGGCCGTTGGCCATCACCTCGGCCGAGGCGCCGCCGCCGATGTCGAGGAAGTTCGCCGGGCGGATGCCGCCGAACGGCTGGCCCGCGTAGGCCACCACGTCCAGGGTGGACATGACCAGGCCGGCGCCGTTGCCGATGATGCCGACCTGGCCGTCGAGCTTGACGTAGTTCAGGTGCTTGGCCTTGGCCCGGGCCTCGATCGGGTCGGTGTCGCTGATGTCCTCGAACCGGGCGTGCTCCTGGCGGAACGAGGCGTTGTCGTCCAGCGTCACCTTCCCGTCGACCGCGAGGACCTGGCCGTCCTCGGTCAGCGCCATCGGATTGACCTCGACCAGCGTGGCGTCCTCGTCGGTGAACATGGCCCACAGGCGTTCGGCCAGCAGGGCCGCGCCCGCGGCCGCCTCGGCCGGGATCCGGCCCGCGGCGATGATCTCCTGTGCCTTCGTGGCGTCCACGCCGGTCAGCGCGGACACCGGGATGCGCGCCACCGCGCCCGGGGAGGTGTGCGCGACCTCCTCGATCTCCATGCCGCCCTGGACCGAGCAGATGGCCAGGAACGTGCGGTTGGCCCGGTCCAGCAGGAAGGACAGGTAGTACTCGGCGGCGATGTCGACCGCCTGGGCGATGAGCACCGAGTGCACGGTGTGGCCCTTGATGTCCATGCCCAGGATCTGGCTGGCCTTGTCGTAGGCCTCGTCCGGGCCGTTGGCCAGCTTGACGCCGCCGGCCTTCCCGCGGCCGCCGGTCTTCACCTGGGCCTTGACCACGACCAGCGGATGGCCAGCGGCGGCGAACCCGGCCGCGGCCGCACGCGCCTCCTCCGCCGTGCGAGCCACCTGGCCGGCCTGCACGGGGACGCCGTACTCGGCGAACAGTTCCTTCGCCTGATACTCAAACAAGTCCACGCTTAATCTCCATCATTTCCGCCGGTCATTCGATCGGTAAACGTCTTGGCAGCCAGGTCCGCGACGGTCCGCACCGCGCGGTTACCGGCCATCTCGTCCGGATGGCCTGCACGAGGATCACGCGGGCCAGCCTAACGCTCCCGGTGGCTGAATGCTCAGCCAGCTTGCCAGCGCGAAGTCACCGATGGCATGCCGCTGTCTGTGATCAGGGCCACCTGGCCAGGGTGCTGAGGAACGCGGGGTCAAGTCCGGATCGTGAAACCACTGCTCGTTCGGAATAATTAAATTCTTTTTTACCGAACGGGCCGTGGTGTCAGGACCCTGGACCTGGCAGGGCCAGCTCGGTGGTGACGGTCGCCGGGCGGCCCGGCAGGATCACGGACGAGCCCGTCGCGACGGCCACCTTCTTGCCGTCGGCGTCGAACACCTCCGAGGTGCCGATGGCCATGCTAAGAAAGCGAGCTGGTTGACAGGTGCTTAGCCAGCTTGCCCGGAGCGGGAAGGCACGCCGCAGGGCTGTCACCACGGGCCGTTCGGACAAAGATCTTGATCAGGCTGGTCCGGGCCGATGACCTTCTCCGTCGTGATCAGGGCTTCTGCCGTGGGCCCGCTTCCGGTGACCTGGAAAACATTTATGCCGAACGGATCCAGGGTGACAGCTTCCAGGTCTTGGTCCCCGTTCAGCGTGGTGAGTGCGCGGTCGTCGGCCAGGACGGGCTTGAGGGTCAGCGTTTCGGCGGCGTGGCTAGCGAGCACGGCGAAGGTAGCGCCGTCGTCGCGGACCAGGCGGGCTGGGACATAGTGAACCATCGAGACGGCCTCGCGACCAAGGTCTGGCCGGTCCCGTGGGCGGCTAGAAGCTCTTCGCGTTCCAGGTGCTCATCGGCCCGGATACGCTGAGCTGGACGGCTTACGACGACTCGGGGCAGGTGGTCAGGCCAGCAGGGGATGATAGGGGTCCAGCGCGCTGACGCCGGGGGCAACGAGGCGTGCATCTCGACCTGGCAGCGCCGGGACGGCTGAACAGGTTAGGGCTGGACCGGCGGCGGGCAGCCGCGCTAGGGTCCGGAGTTGGTTAAAGCAGAACCGCGGGCTGGCCGCGACGACGAACGCGGCCGGCGCGGGTATGCACTGTCAGCTCGGGTTGAACGGCCGCTGTCCGCTGCGGCTCAGCCGCCAGCCACCGGCCAGGGCGACAGCGCGCCGCCGCCGATCAGCACCAGCCATGGCAGTGGCGAGCCTGAGGCCGTGCGGCGCGGTGCCGCCGAACCCGGTGGAGGCGCCACCGGTGGGTGTCTGGCAGGCCCCGGCGGCATCGGTCAGGTTGACGATCTGAATGCCGCCGCAGGGTGCGTCGATGACGATCTCGGTGTGGACGGTACCGCGGTAAGCGTGACCGGCAGGCTAGTGTTCTCTTGGGGGCGGTCGCGCTCATGGTCCAGGTCCCGGACGGGATGGGCGCCTGGGGACTCACGCTGCCGGGCGCCGCATCGGTGGTGATGTTGCCCGGGGTTCCGGGGGCGCAACTGCAGTGGAACGTCACCTGCTGCTGGTTGACGGCGGCCTGGATCACCCGCACGAGGGACTTGCACTTCGGCGTGGTCAGGTAGTTGTAGATGACCTTGAGCTGGCCTTGCTGGGCGCTGGCCCGCAACGGCACCACCGTGTACGCGCCGCCAGCCTTGACCGTCAGGCTGACGGACCAGACCGGATTGCTCGACGCGGAGGACAAGGCGGTGCGCATCTTGACGCTGTAGCCGCAGGCGCTAACGGCCTGATAGGGAAGTATCGTCCCGTAGGCGACGTCGTCCAGCACGAACTGAGGGCTGGAACTGCCCGACGAATACAGGTAAATGTCTACCGGCGACGGATACTCAGACAAGTTACCGAGGCTGATGAACCCGGTACTCCCGGCGCGGGGGCCGCCGAGGCGCTGGCCGGAATGCCGACCAGCAGAGCCGAGAAGGCAAGCAACACGGCCGGCCGCCAGGGCATGACACGATAATTCATATTAGATCCCTCCCACAGTGCGGAAATCTCTTTCCGCCTACCCCACTCCAGGAGACGCAGCGCGCCAAAACCACACGGGCGACCAGACGAGTCGTTATCGATCTCGTTGGGGCGAGGTCACCAGGGAACGAATGAGACGCTGTGCTCACAGTAGAGGTCGAATTGCGCTATAGCAACAGGTCAATCTGAGCCTCGATGCGGACGTTATCCACAAAACTCTCAGATCGGAATCGAAAACAGGACACGCTGGCTGACTGTGCACGCATCTGGACTGCGCGTGTGCGGAAGGGATCAGAGACGTTCCCCGGCTTACGAGGCAGATCAAAGGCGCTGGGACGGGGATGGAGGTCAGAGTCTGCAGGTCAGGCGAGCGTGCCGGGTACGCGGCTACCTGACCCGGCCGCACGGGCAGTTATGCCCGCCAGCTGATGCGGGTAACTTCGCATACCAGAGGAAGACGATGCCGTTCTGATCGCCAGTGGCCAGTTCCTTGCCATCGGCGCTGAATACCACCGAGTTTATTTCCACATTGCTAAGCTCGCCGAGGGTTGTCACCGGCTTGCCGGTAACGACATTCCAGAGGTACGTACGGCCATTGTTATCACTGGCCGCCAGGGTCGTGCAATCTGGGCTGAAGGCGACGGAGATCACGCCGCTGCTGACAGGGTCGGAGAGGCTGGAGATCGGCTTGCCGGTGGCGGCATTCCACAGGTACGTGCGGCCGTTGCTATCGCCGGCGGCCACGAACTTGCCGTCCGGGCTGAACGCGACCGAGTTCACCCCCTTGCTGACAGAGTCGGAGAGAGTAGGTGACCGGCTTGCCGGTCGCGACATTCCACAGGTACGCGCGGCCGTTGCAATCGCCGGCAGCCACGACCTTGCCGTCCGGGCTGAACGCGACCGAGTTCACCCCCTTGCTGACAGAGTCGGAGAGAGTGGAGACCGGCTTGCCGGTGGCGACATTCCACAGGTACGCGCGGCCGTTGCTATCGCCGGCAGCCACGATCTTGCCGTCCGGGCTGAACGCGACCGAATACGCGCCGTCACTGCCGGAGTCGATGAAAGGAGGCAGTCTGGCTACCAGTGGCGACATCCCGCAGATACGTGTTGCCGGTGTTATCGGTGGCGGCCAGGGTCTTGCCTCCGGGCTGAACGCGATCGCGGTTATGCTCGCGTTCCCGAAACTGCTGGTGCAGCGGGCGGCGGCGATATCCCACAGGCAGATCTGTAGCAGAGGCTATGGCCAGCGTGATGCCGGACGGGCTGAAGGACAGAGCTGCTATAGGGACGAAACGCCAGGCAGCCGGGAGATTGACAGGGACGCGCCGGTAGCTCACGGAGGTACCGGCAGATCAGGCAGAAGTGACGCGGGTGGGTGCCTGGCAGCCCGGCGGCATCGGTCAGGTTGATGATCTGAATGCCGCCGCCGGGCGCGTCGATGACGATCTCGGTGTGGACGGTACCCGCGGTCAGCGTGACCGGCAAGCTGGTCTTAGAGCTGGGGCTGGTCGCGCTCATGGTCCAGGTCCCGGACGGAATGATCGCCTGGGGACTAGACGGTGCCGGGTGCCGCGTCGGTGGTGATGTTGCCCGGGTCGCCAGGAGCGCAACTGCAGTGGAACGTCACCTGCTGCTGATTGACGGCAGCCTGGATCACCCGCACGAAGGACTTGCCCTTCGGCGTGGTCAGGTTGTTGTCGATGACCTTGAGCTGGCCTTGCTGGGCGCTGGACCGCAAGGGCACCACCGTGTACGTGCCGCCCGCCTTCACCGTGAGGCTGACAGACCACACGGGATTGCTCGACGCCGACGACCCGGCAGCGCGCATCTTGACGCTGTAGGCACCAGCGTTCACGGCCCGGTACGGCAGTATCGTCCCGTAGGCCACGCTGTGCTGGACGAACTGAGAGCTGGAAGCGCCGGACGAATACAGGTATATGTCCACCGGGGTCGGATTCTCGGACAAGTTACCGAGACTGACAAATCCGGTGCTGGCGGCCGCCGGACCAGAGGATGCCGACCGGCCAGAGGAGGCCGACGGACCCGACGATATGAAGGGAATCGTGATCGCCGCGGCCAGGATCGCGCAGACCAGCGCGAGCACCGGGAGACGATGACGCTTGACCCAGACGATTACCGGGCTGCCGCCGCCGGGCGGGAGCTCCGGGGGCAGTGCGACTGGGCGTCTGCGGCCGGAGATCGGTCTCCGCAGCGGCCCTGGGGCAGACGTCGGTCTTGGCCGCCGGCGTCGGCTGATCGCGCTCGCGGGGCGGTTCGGCGCCGTCGGCCAGCTCGGCACCGACCGGATCGGCCGCGGCGATCGCGGCTGGGGGAGATTCGACCACCGTCGGCAACTGGACATCGGATATACCGGGCAGGCTGGACACCGCCGTGGGCGGCGGCGATGGCGTCTCGTCGCCCTGATCGGGAATGACCATCCCGGTGGCGGTCGGCGTAACGGAGATCAGTCGCTGGTGTCTCGACGGTGCCGGGCGGGGGTGACTCGACGGTGCCGGGCGAGGTGCTGCCGCCAAGCGAACCGAGCTTTGCGTCTGCGGCCGGGTCCGGCGCGTACGACGGCATCGAGTACGGGGGCGGCCCGGCGGAGCTGCGGCGATGATAGGAGGTAAGGCCGAGCGCAGCGCGCAGCGCGTCGGCGAAGTCCCCGCACGAGTCGTACCGTTTCTCCGCGGTCTTGGCCATGGCTTTGGCTACGACCTGATCGACGGCGACGGGCAGTCCGGCCGGATGGAGATCAGGGACGGGGGCGGCTCGGTCAGGTGCGCGTAGATGACCGCGGGGAGCGAGTCCCGCTGGAACGGCACCGTTCCGGTCAGCAGCTGAACCGTCACGCAGGCCAGCGAGTACTGATCGGTGCGGCCGTCCACCGGCTGGCCGCTGATCTGCTCGGCGCCATGTAGTCCGGAGTGCCGAGATTGCTGCTGCACCCCGGTCAGGCTGCCCAGCGCCGCGCCCTTGACGATCCCGAAGTCCGACAGGTACACGTGATCGGGCTGGCCCGCTCTCGCGTCGACCAGGATGTTCCCGGGCTTGACGTCGCGGTGCACCAGCTCCGCGCCGTGCGCGGCGTCCAGCGCCGAGGCCCCGGGGAGACGAAGTCCGCGGCCCGGTCCGGCGCCAGCGCGCCGTCGCGCTCCAGCACCTGCCGCAGGTCACCGCCTGCACGTACCGCATCGCGATGAACAGCACCCGTCGGCCTCGCCGGCCTCGTACACCGGGATGATGTGCGGATCATCCACCGCCGCCGCGGCGCGTGACTCGCGATGAACCGCCGCCGGAACTCCGGACTGGAGGAGGCCAGGGCCGGCGAGAGGATCTTCAGCGCGACGGGCGGCCCAGCCGCTGTCCAGGGCCCGGAACACGACGCGAAGCCGCCCCGCCCGACCTGCTGCTCCAGGCGGTACCCGGCCAGCACTGAGCCCGACCGGAACTCGGTCAGCTGCGCCGGGAAATCCTCGCTCAACACCCCTCCCCCCAAGCTGCGCCGCCGCCCCCGAACCTCTCCTGATTGTGCACCGGCATACGCGTTCGCGGCGTTCTCAATTATCTGATCTATCGGTTCCTGCTACAACATGGAATCCGAGTAAATCAGCGAGATCGTGAGGTGCCAGACGGCTGAGGCGCGGACTGCTCGGGCGCGGTATAGCGACGGCATGCCGCCGATGCCCAGCTGGGGCTGGGGTGAGCCCCGCCCTACCAGCTCTGACCCGAGCGCAGCGTGACGCGGTCTTGCTCGCCGGGCTGCATGACACATCCGCAGGTCTGAGCCATCCAGTAGCAGCCGTTGAGGTTGATGTCGATGACCTCGCGGAACTGCTCGGGCGTCTCGCGCATGGCTGGCCCGGCGGTCCAGTCCTCGCGCCGCCTGCCGAGGAACGCGAGGTCGAGCCCGGATCGTGAAACCACTGCTCGTTCGGTATAATTTAATTCTTTTTTACCGAACGGTCCGTGGTGTCAGGACCCCGGACCTGGCAGCGCCAGCTCGGTGGTGACGGTCGCCGGGCGGCCCGGCAGGATCACGGACGAGCCCGTCGCGACGGCCACCTTCTTGCCGTCGGCGTCGAACACCTCCGAGGTGCCGATGGCCATGCTCCGGCCGCGATGGATCACCGTCCCCGCGCCGTGAGGTCACGACCGTCGGGGGCGACCGGGCGCAGGAAATACACCTTGAGGTCCACGGGACCGAACGCCGTGCCGGCTGGAGCGTGGTCTGCACCGCGCCGTCGATGGCCGTGCAGGCCAGCATGGCGATGGCGCCGCCGTAGAGCCGTCCCTGGACCGGCGCGCACAGCCACTCGCTGGCCGGCATCCGCCAGGTCGTGCTGCCCGCCTCCGCCTGCACCGGGGCGATCCCGCAGAAACGGACGATCGGGGGGCCGGCAGGTCACCGGCGATGAGGGACCGCAACACGCCGAGGCCGTCCGTGCGGTCCCAGATCTCCTGGGGCAGGACCGCGCCCGCCGGCGCTGGTACGGATGGGGCGACGGCCAGTCCGGCTCCAGCCGCCGGGCGGGTGCTTCAGCGCCTGCTCGACCACCTCCCACGGCACCTGCACGCGCGGCTGGATCGCGCACCGGGTGCTCGTCACCGCGACCAGGCGGCCCGCCTCGTCGGTGACCTCGACCAGCGACACGCCGGTGGTCTGGCCGGCGTGGATCAGGCCCTTGGCCGTCAGCGTCCCGCTCTGCGGCACGACGGTGCGCAGGAACCTGAGCGAGATCTCGGCCGTGGTGAACGGCGTGGCGGGCGGCAAGGCGGTCTGGACCGTACATCCCAGCGGC
The DNA here is from genome assembly GCA_963822765.1 of uncultured Actinomycetes bacterium. Lineage (GTDB taxonomy): Bacteria > Actinomycetota > Actinomycetes > Streptosporangiales > Streptosporangiaceae > Palsa-504. The sequence continues at coordinate 70,069 of CAWGJL010000023.1, forward strand.
GCGTCGACCAGGATGGCGAGGGTGGCGCCGGAGACGACGCCCTGGGGGAACAGCAGCCAGTCGGTCACCGGCATGGTGAACGTCACGCCGCCCGGCTCGACGGCGGCGGGCCGGAACCCGAACAGGTAGCCGGCCGGCGGGCCAAGCCCGCTGTCCAGCATGCTGCGGAGCAGGTCGAGCCCGGACAGGGCGGCGAACTGCCCGGGGTCGGTATAGAACCCGCGAACCGGTTCTTCCCAGATCGGCAGCCCGGGATTCATGTGCTGGCTCCTCTATGACGGTGCGTCAGCGACAGCATGCGCGGGCCGCCTTCTCCCCCGCAGGCTCTTTCGGTATCCGATGCAACGGTTGACGATATACCGGATTCCGATCTAGGCTGCCTCGTATGCTGCAGACGGACTCCGGCGCGGGCGGCGCCGGACAGGAAGCACCGTTGACGCGCCCGCCCGGCGTACGCGGACTCGTCGTCGTGCTCTGGATCACCGCGACGCTGGGCGTCGTCGTGTTCGTGGCGCTGGTCATCGTGCCGGCGGCGAGTGCCGCCGGCGGCTGCGGCGGAGGCTGAGCGTGCCGGCGCGGGCGTGGCTGTGGCTGACCGTGGGGCTGACCGGCGGGGCGTTCGGGGTCGCGGTGGCGCTGGCACCGCCGGCCTCCGCGGCACCTGGCCGGGGGCTGGCCTGGGTGCTGTTCGCCGGTTCGTCGGTGCACGTGGCCTCGACCGGATGGCTGTACACGCTCGGTGACGTGCGGTCGTACGCGGCCAGCAAGCCGCTGCGCTTCTGGTGGGTCCCGGCCGCCCTGGTGCTGTCGGGCGCGCTGGCCGCCGCGGTGCTCTCGCCGGCCAGCTTGACCTGGCTGCTGCTGCCGTTCTTCGGCTGGCAGTTCTTCCACTTCGCCAAGCAGAATCTGGGTATGGTCGCGCTCGCCGCGTCCTGCGCCCGCGTGCCGTCGCCGCGAGCCGCCGAACGCCGGACGCTGCTGGCCGCCGGCCTGGCCGGCACCGGCGGGCTCGTCGCGCATCCGGCGCTTCTGCAGCTGCGAGTCGATACCCGGCTGGCGGGGCTGTTCGGTGTGGCGGCGATCGGGTTCGCGGCGGCCGTCGTGGCCGGCGTGGCGCTGCTGGTGCGGCGGCCGGCCGCACACCGGCCGGCCGGGTTCAGCGTGATGTACCTGATGGCGCTGCTGTTCTCCCTCCCGGTGTTCGTTTTCGGCTCGCCGTACGCGGCCGTGAGCGGGATGACCGTCGCCCACGGAATGCAGTACCTACTGCTGGTGGGCCTGGTCGCGGCGGGCAGCGGCGCCCGCCTGGCCCGGCTGGCCGCGCTGTGCAACGTGGCGCTGCTCGGCGGCGTCGCCCTGGAGCAGGCCTCGCACCTGCATGGCGCGGGACCCGCGGAGCGGTGGCTGTTCGGCGCCTACCTCGGCGCGGTCATGGCGCACTTCGTGATCGACGCGGGGCTGTGGCGGCTGCGGGATCCGGTTCCCCGCGCGTTCCTGGCCCGGCGGGTGCCCTACCTCGTCCCGATGGATCGTCAGCCGATATAGGGTGACGACCATGGCCAGAGAACTCGCCGGGTTCGGGCGGTATGCGGGGCCCGCCACGCTCATCCTGGCCAGCCTGGCCGGGGGCGCCAAGCACGGCTACGCGCTCACCAAGGACATCGAGTCGTTCGCCGGCGTCCGGCTGGCTCCCGGCACGCTGTATGAGGCGCTGACCCGGCTTCAGGGGCAGGGGCTGATCGAGGCGCTGGAAAGCCAGGACCGGCGGCGCCCGTACCAGCTCACCGCGGTCGGGGCGGAAGCGCTGCGAGCTCACCTGGACACCCAGCGCCGCGTCGCGGACCTGGGTTTGCGCCGCCTGGCCAGCCAGTGGGGCACGACGTGACCCGCACGCCGGCCCAGCGCACCGCGCGGCTGCTCCGCTGGTACCCCCGGGCGTGGCGGGCCCGCTACGGCGATGAGTTCACCGAGTTGCTCATCGCCGACATCACCGAACGTCCCCGGTCGTGGACGCGCGCCGCCGATGTGATGCGCGGCGGGATGACCGCGCGGATCGCCGGGGCCGGGCTGGGCGGCTGCCCGCTGGCGGACGGGACCGATCAGGCCAGCGCGAGCCTGGTGTCGCTCGCCTGCTGCGCGGCGGTCTTCCTCGGCCTGGGCGCGGCGATCTGGTCGCAGCTGACCATCGGCTGGCAATGGTCGCTGCCAGCTGCCCGGGCGACGACCGTGGCGATGGTCATGCTGTCCGCCGCGATGCTCGCCTTCGCCGTCCTGGCGGCCGCCGCGGCGGTACCCGTGCTGTGGTGCGTGGCCGCGCGCAGATCGCGCCGCCTGGCGGCCCCGGTGCTGCTCACCGCGGCCGGGGCCGCGGTCATGTTCGTCGGCGCACGGCACTTCGGGAACGGCTGGCCGGGCACCGGGGGCCACGTCTGGGCGCGCCCGGGTCTGGTGCCGGGCGGGGTCGCGGCGTTCTACTGGGCGGCCACCCTCTCGGTTTCCGCCTACTGGGCCCATCCCGCCGCGCTGACGGCGTTCCCCGCGGCCGAGCTCGCCTGGATGGCGATCAGCCCGGTCGCGATGGGGTGCGTGGCGGCGGGCACGGCCATGACGATCCGCCGGGCCGGCCTGCCGGCCTCGGTGCTCAGGTACGAGATCAGGCTGGGCGTCGCGGCCTGCGCCACCATGGTCGTGTTCCTCAGCGGCTGCTGCGCGTGGCTGATCGACGGCGGCCCCGGACCGCGGAACCTGTTCCACGCCGGCGCCATCGACATCGTCGCGGCGGCGGTCATGGCGGTCGCTTTCGCCGTCGCGCAGCAGGCCGTACGCCAGGCGCGGCAGCGGGGTCACGTCGGTCACGCGCTAGGACATTGCGGGGGTTGGTACGGGGCGGTCGGTTACCGGGCGGGCCGGAGGGGGGGGACAATGTGAGGGTGCCTTCGGATGCCCTGCGGCCGGTGACCCTCGCCGAGTTGGTGGCGACGCTGTCGCTGGTGGCCGACCTCGGGATGGGACGCCCGATGGAACGGGTGCTGCGCCAGACCGTGGTCGCCATGCGGCTGGGGGCGGCGGCCGGGGTGGACCGGGCGGCCTGCTCGGCCGCGTACTACGCGTCGCTGCTGACCTGGGTGGGCTGTGCCGTCGACACGGCCGAGGTGGCCGCGCTGTTCGGTGACGAGACGGAGTTCTACGCCGACACGCGCGACGGGGACCTGGGCGGGGTCAGCCTGGCGGTCTTCGTGGCCCGTCATCTCGGCCGCGGCAAGTCGGGTTTCCACCGGATCGGGATGGTCGGGAAATTCCTGGCCTCGGCGGGCCGGTCGGTGCAGCAGGTGATGCAGGCGCACTGCCAGGAGGCCAGCGATCTGGCCGGGTGGCTGGAGCTCGGCCCCGCGGTGGGCGAGCCGCTGCTGCAAGCCTTCGAACGGTGGGACGGGGAGGGGCGTGCCCGGGCTGACCGGCGCCGACGGCCTGGCTCCCGCCATCCGCCTGGTCCACCTGGCCGACAGCATCGAGGCGTTCCACCACGCCGGCGGGGCCGAAGCCGCGGTGCACGTGGCCCGCGAGCGACGGGGCACGCAGTTCGATCCGGCGTTGGTCGACTGCGGCGCGGACTGCGTGGTGTTCGACTTCGCGACCGGAGAACTGGTGCCCGACCGCTCGTACTTCGGGCACGTGACCCCGGGATCGGGCAAGGATGTCGAGGCCCTGACCGAGGCTGAGTTCGAGGCCCGGCTCGCGGCGTGCCGGGCCGTGCGAGTCGTGCTTCGCAGGCACCACCCGTGAGGCGCGGGCGTTCACCTGGGGTACATTTCGAATCAGCTGAGCTCGTCGCGGTGACCGTGTGACCGGTAGCGGCGGGCCAGCAAAGACGGGTCGTCACCCTGGCCATGCCAGTGCCCGTACCAGGCTCACTGGAGCGCTCCTGCACCCGATCGAAGGGCCGCGCCGATGAAGCTGCCTCCTGTTGAGTACGAGGCGCCGACGACCGTTGCTGACGCTATCGACTTGCTGGCTGAGCACGAAGACGAGGCGAGCGTGCTGGCCGGCGGCCAGAGCCTGATACCGCTGCTGGCGCTGCGGCTGGCCCGCCCGGCGGTGCTCATCGACATCAACGGCATCGATGAGCTGTCCGGGGTGTCGGCGACAGACGGCTGGGTGGCGATCGGCGCCATGACGCGGGAGTACGTGGCCGAGGAATCCGAGACCGTCGCCGGTGCCGTGCCGCTGCTGGCGGCCGCGCTGCCCTTCATCGGTCATGAGGCCATCCGCAGCCGCGGCACGATAGGAGGCAGCCTGGCGCATGCCGATCCGGCCGCCGAGTTGCCGGCCGTGGCCCGGGCGCTCGATGCCGAGTTCGTGGTGCGCGGCCCGTCGGGGAGCGGGTGATCCCGGCGGCGCAGTGGTTCGAGGGTTATCTCACCACGTCACGCCGTCCTGACGAGCTGCTCCTGCGAGGTGCGGTTCCCGGCCGCGGCAAAGGGCACGGGGGTGAGCTTCCAGGAGGTCGCCCGGCGCCACGGTGACTTCGCGATCGTCGGCCTGGCGGTGTCACTGGTGCTCTCCGGCGGGGTGATCAGCGATGCCCGGCTGGCGTTCGCCGGCGTTTCCGACGTGCCGGTCCGGGCCGCCGCCGCGGAGGATCTGCTGGCCGGCGAGCGGCCGTCGGCGGAGCTGTTCGACGAGGCGGCCCGCCGCGCGACCGGCGATATCGACCCGCCGGCCGACCTGCACGGGTCGTCGGACTACCGGAAGACGGTCGCGGCCGCTCTCGTGCGCCGCGGCCTGCGAGCAGCTGCGGACAACGCCGCGAGAGGCAGTGACTGATGGCGGACATCACCCTGACGGGTCAACGGCGCGACGCGCACGGGTTCGCCGGAGGCGCGCAAGACGCTGGCGGACTTCCTGCGCGATGACCTCGATCTCACCGGCACCCACGTCGGCTGCGAGCACGGGGTCTGCGGCGCGTGCACGGTCATCGTCGACGGCCGGGCGGTGCGCTCGTGCCTGATGCTGGCGGTCCAGGCCGCCGGCCGCGAGGTAACGACCATCGAGGGGCTGGCGCGCGGACGGCGGGCTGGGCCCGCTGCAGCAGGCGATGTGGGATTCGCATAGCTTCCAGTGCGGTTTCTGCACGCCGGGGTTTGTCATGCAGGCCACCGCGTTCCTCCGCGACCACCCCGACGCCGGCGAGCAGCAGATCCGCGAGGCGCTGTCCGGCAACATCTGCCGGTGCACCGGCTACCAGAGCATCATCGACGGCGTCCTGCTGGCCGCCGAGCGCGAACCGTGAGCGCTGAGGCGAGGGAGCGACGATGGCAGAAATCGTGGCTGAGCGCTACACCGGCGCCAGCATCAAGCGTTCGGAGGACCCGCGCATCCTGACCGGCGCGGGCCGGTACGTCGACGACATCAAGCTGCCCGGGATGCTGCACGCCGCGTTCGTGCGCTCGCCGCTGGCGCACGCCCGCGTGCTCTCGGTCGATGCCTCGGCCGCGCGGGCGCTGCCCGGAGTGGTCGCGGTGCTCACCGGAGCGGACCTGGAAGCGATGACGGTCCCGGGGCCGGACGCGCTGATGGCCCTCATGGGCTGGGCGGGGCCCACCCCGGAGTTCACCCTGCTGGCCACGGACAAGGTGCGATTGGTCGGCGATCCCGGTGGCGGTCGTCATCGCCGAGAGCCGTTACCTGGCCGAGGACGGCTGCGAGCTGGTGGAGGTCGAGTATGACGACCTGCCTCCGGTCATGAATGCCGCCTTCGCGCTCGACCCGGGCAGCCCGCCGCTGTTCGCCAACCTGGGTGACAACATCGCCCGCCCGCACTCGCGCAACGAGTTCGGCGACGTCGCCGGCACGTTCGCGCAGCGCCGATCGCGTTATCGACTTCCACATCGACGTGCACCGGCACCAGAACGTGCCCATGGAGGGACGCGGCTGCGTCGCGAGCTACGACGCCGACCCGGGTGTCATGACGGTCTACGCGGCCACGCAAAGCGTGCACATCACCAGGATCGCTGTCGCCACGCGCCTCGGTATCGAGCAGGACAAGGTGCGCGTCCTGGCCGGCGATATCGGCGGGTCGTTCGGCCTGAAGATCGGCGCGTCACGCGAAGAGCTCGCCGTGGCCGCCGCCTCGCGTGCTGTCGGCCGGCCGGTCAAGTGGGTCGAGGACCGCGGCGAGAACCTCACCGCGTCGGGGCAGGCGCGCGAGGAGAGCTTCGACGTCCGGGCCGCGGTCAGCAACGACGGCGACCTGCTCGGGCTGGACGTGAAGATGGTCATCGACACCGGCTCATACCCGGGCATGGGCACGATGGTCCCGGACATCATGCAGGCGATGCTGCCCGGTCCGTACAAGCTCGCGGCGCTGGGTTTCGAGTCCACCGCGGCGATCACGAACAAGGCATCGTACGTCGCCTACCGCGGGCCGTGGGCGTCCGAGACGTTCGTGCGGGAACGCGTCCTGGACCTCATCGCGAAAGATCTCGGCCTCGATCCGGTCGAGATCCGGCTGCGTAACGTCGCCCCGCGCACCGATCCGCCGGCCATGATGATCACCGGGCGTCCGCTGGCGGGAGTCACGACGAAGGAGTCACTGGAGCGGGTCGCCCAGCTCGTGGACCTGCCCGCGTTCCGGCGCCGCCAGGCTGCAGGCCCGGGCGCAGGGCCGCTACCTCGGCATCGGCGTGGCCACGTTCATCGAGGCCGCTCCGGGCCCGCGCTCGGCGGAGGGGCCCGAGCGGCCCGCTGGGCACCGAGTCCATGCGCCTGCGGCTCGACGAAGACGGCATCGTCGCGCTGTTCACCGGCCAGATGCCGCACGGCCAGAGCCACCAGACGACCCTGGCCCAGATCGCCGCCGACGAGTTCGGCGTGCCGTTCGAGCAGGTTCGCGTCGTGGTCGGCGACAGCGACGTCGTCCCGTTCGGGCTGACCGGCGGCAGCCGGTCGGCCACCATGACCGGAGGCGTGGCGCTGCACGGCGCCCGGCAGCTCAAGGCCAAGGTGCTCGATTTCGCGGCGCATCTCATGGAGGCCAGCGCGCAGGACCTCCTGATCACCGACGGCAATGTCTGGGTGCGCGGCGACCCGGCGAGCGCGATCACCGTGAGCGAGGTCGCGCGGCGTGCGGCATCGGGGCAGTTCGGCGCCGACGTGGACGCCAAGCTCGAGGTCGAGGCCACGTTCGACGGCGGCGAAGGCGGCTGGTCCGGCGGCACGCACTGCGCGATCGTGGACGTCGACGTCGAGACCGGCCTGGTGAAGGTGGAGCGGTACGTCGCCGTCGAGGACTGCGGCGCACTCATCAACCCCGCCGTCGTCGAGGGCCAGATCCGGGGCGGCGTCGCGCAGGGCATCGGCGCGGTGCTGCTCGAACGATCGGCGTACGGCGAGGACGGCAGCTTCCAGTCAGCCACGTTCATGGACTACCTGATGCCGACCGCCTGTGACATTCCCCGCATCGAGATCGAGCACCTGGAGACCGTGCCGCTCGACGCCGACGTCAACTTCCGCGGCGTGGGCGAAGGCGGCATGATCGTCGCGCCGCCCACGGTGGTGAACGCGATCGAGGACGCCCTGTCACCCTTCGGCGTGCGGATCTACGAGCAGCACCTGCCTCCGGCCCGCATCCTGGAACTCATCGCCGCCGCGGACCCGGGTCGCCGCGGCTAAGCACCCCGGCAGCCGCTCGGTGCGTGGTCGCCGTGTGCAGACATCGTGGAGACCATGCGGAGATTGCGGATCTGCTCGTCCTGGCCCCGGTCCGGCGGCTCGCGGCCGAGGTCAGGGCGCCGTTGCCGGGGCTAACCTGAGGCCCTGGAGGCCTCGTCGACATGCTGCACGTGTCCCTCTTGGGGGAACAGGCCATCACCGAGGACGGGACCAGCGTTCAGGTGCGGTCATCGCGCGCGCTTGCTCTCGTCGCGTTCCTGGCTGCCCGGGCCGGGCAGCCGCAGTCCCGGCAGCGGATCGCGGGAGTGTTCTGGCCGGAGTCGACGGACGCGCAGGCGCTCACCAACCTGCGCCGCGAGCTGCATCATCTGCGGCAGATCCTGGGCGGGGAGAGCTCGCTGGTGGTGACGGCCCGGGAGCTGTGCTGGCGGGACACCGATACCTGCCGCGTCGACCTGCGGGTCTTTGCCGCCGCCCGGTCGGCGGCGCGGCGGCGGCCGCGGCCGGAGATGACGCGGGCGTGCTGGTGCACGCGGCCGCGGCGATGGCGTGCTACAAGGGTGATCTGCTGCCCGGCGGTTACGACGAGTGGCTGCTCGACGCGCGGTCAGAGCTCGACCGGCAGTGCGCCGACGTGTGTGACCTGCTCGGCGCCGCCCGGGCGCGGGCCGGTGACCTGCCCGGCGCGGTGCAGGCGGCGCGGCGCCGGATCGAGCTGCAGCCGCTTGAGGAGATCGGCTACCGCACGTTGATGCAGCTGCAAGCCGACCTGGGTGACCGGGCCGGCGCGGTCAGCACGTACCACCACTGCGCTTCGGTGCTGGAACGTGAGCTCGGCGTGATCCCGGACCCGGTGACGCGGCAGGCCTTCCAGCGGCTGATCGCCGACGGCGCGCCGGACGGCGCGAGACGCCCGGCCGTCCAGCCCGCCCCGGCCGCTCCGGGCGTCGCGGCGGCCCGGCTGGTCGGCCGCGCGCAGGAGCTCGCGCGGCTCGCGCGAGCTGTGGCGCAAGGCCGCGGCCGGAACAGCCCGGGCTGGTCCTGATCCGCGGCGGCGCCGGGGTCGGCAAGAGCCGTATCGCGGCCGAGGTGGCCGACGATGGCCGGGCTGGGCGGCGCGGTGGTGGCCAGCAGCCAGTGCTTCGGCGCGTCCGGGCCGGCTGGCGCTGGCGCCGGTGGCGGATTGGCTGCGCACCCGGCCGTCCTGGCGGCTTCGGCGGCGCTCGACCCGGTCTGGCGGGCCGAGGTCGAGCAGGCTGCTGCCGGCCGAGGGACGCGAGGAACGCGGCGCGGGCTCCCGGGCCATGGTGGACGCGTGGCAGCGCCACCGGTTCTTCGAAGGCCTGGCCCGGGCGCTGATGGCGGTCGGCCGGCCGATGCTGCTGGTGCTGGACAACGTGCAGTGGTGTGACCAGGAGACGCTGGCATTCATCACGTTTTTCCTGGGCCTGGCCGCGGACACGCCGGTGCTGGTGGCCGGCACCTGGCGCGACGACGGCCTCGACGACGACCCGGAGCTGGCGGAGTGGACGGTCCGGATGCGGGCCACCGGGCGGCTGACCGAGCTTTCCCTCAGCCCGCTGGACGCCGCCGGATACGGCGCGGCTCGCTGAGGCGATCTCCGGCGTGCCGCTGCCCGAACCCGACGCCGACCTGCTGCAGGCCACGACCGGCGGTTTCCCGCTGTACGTCATCGAGGCCATGCGCGGCCGGGCCGACTCCGGCAGCACCCCGCTGCCGGCCGGCGATCTGGCGGGCGTGCTGCGCAACCGGCTCGAGCAGGCGTCGGCGACGGCCCGCGAGATCGCCGGGCTGGCGGCGGCGGTGGGCGCGCGACTTCACCCTCGACCTGCTCACCGAGGCGAGCGACCTGGACGCCGATGCGGTCGTGGGAGCGGTCGACGAGCTGTGGCGGCGGAGGATCATGCGCGAGTACCGCGACGGCTACGACTTCTCCCACGACCTGCTCCGCGAGACGGCATACGAGCAGGTGAGCCCGCCGAAGCGCTGGCTGCTGCACCGCCGGGTCGCGCAGGCGCTGGAGCTGCTGCACCCGATGACATCGACGTCGTCTCGGCGCAACTCGCCGAGCAGTACGCCCGCGGCGGCCGGCCTGACGCGGGCGGTGGCCTACTACCGCCGGGCCGCCGAGGTCGCCGCCGGCCAGGTTCGCGCACGTCGACGGCGATCCGGATGCACACCGAGGCGCTGACGATCGTGCGCAACCTGCCGGAGAGCAGGGACCGGGACCGGCAGGAGCTCGACGATCCTCGAGGCGATGGCGGCGCCGCTCACCGCCAGCTTCGGCTACTCCTCGCCGCAGCTGGAGCAGCGCTCGAACGCTCGATGGCCCTGGCCGAGACGCTGGGCCGCAAGGACTCGATGCTCGACCGGCCTGTTCGCGCTCTGGATGACGCAGTTCGTGCAGGGGCGGGCGCTCGAGAGCTATCAGCCGGGCCACGCGAGCGCTGGCGCTGGTCGACCCCGGCTCCGAGCCGGGCGGCCCGGCTCACTTCGGCGTCGGCGGGTCGGCCGTGACGCTGGGCAAGCCCGCCGAGGCGATGGAACACTTCGAGCACGCTGCCAAGCTGACCAGCGCGGCGTCCGGCCCTGACGCATCGGCACCCGGGCCGACGTCCACGGCGAGGCGTTCGCCGCGCACGCCCACTGGCTGCTCGGCCGGGACGACGAGGCCCGGTCCAGCTGGCAGGGCGCCGTCGGCCTGGCCCGGTCCGCTGGAGCACCCGTACAGCCTGGCGGTCGCGCTGGCGTACGGCGCGATGACGTAGCAGATGCGCGGCGACGTGCCGGGCCTCCGGGCACGCGTCGCCGAGCTGCGCGACCTGTGCGAGCGCCACGACTTCGCCTACTACCGGGAGTGGGCGCTGATCCTGGATGGCTGGTCCCGGCCCGGCGGCGCCGGCCTCGACCGGGCGCAGGCAGGGCATCGACAACCTCAAGGCGGCGGGCTCGTTCGCGCGCATGCCGTACTGGCTGTCGCTGCTGGCCGATGTGCGGGAACGCGCACGCGAGACCCGCCGCCGCGCGGGCGACGCTCGACGCCGCGCTGGCCGCCGGGCAGGCCCGCGACGACGTGTGGTGGCTGCCGGAGGTGATGCGGCTGCGAGCCGCCTACGAAGACGCCACCGGCCGCGTGTCCAAGGCTGCGTTCGGCGGCGCAGATGGCCGGCCGCGCACGGCAGCGTCGCGCTGCTCCGGCGCTGCGAGCGCGACCTGGCCGCGCTGCCGCTGGCCGGCGTTCGCCAGCGTTCGCCGGGTTCGCTGAGGCGAGCGCGCGGCCGCGAACGCTGTGCGAACGGTCCGCTTCCTAGCTTCGTGGTGCCCCGTCACGTCGGGGCAGTAAACCGGAAGGGGACCCGCATGACTACCACATCGGCCGACATCACCACCGACGGCGCTACGAGCAGCTGGCCGCCAGCCTGCGCGGCGAGCTGATCGTGCCGGGAGATCCCGGCTACGACGCGGCCCGCGCCGTCTACAACGGCATGATCGACAAGCACCCGGCGGCCATCGCGCGCTGCCGGGACGCCGCCGATGTCATCGCCTGCGTGCGCTTCGCCCGCGAGCACGGCGTCGAGCTCGCGGTGCGGGGCGGCGGTCACAACGCCGCCGGCCTCGGGGTGGCGGACGGCGCCCTGGTCATCGACCTGTCCTGCTGCGCAGCACCACGGTCGACCCGGCAGCGCCACACGGTCCGGGTCGACGCCGGGTGCACCTGGGGAGACGTCGACCACGCGACCGTCGCGTTCGGCATGGCAACGCCGTCCGGCTTCATCGCCTCGACCGGCGTCGCCGGCCTGACGCTCGGCGGCGGCATCGGCTACCTGTCCCGGCGGTTCGGCCTCACCGTGGACAACCTGCTGTCCGCCGACGTCGTGCTCGCCGACGGCACGTTCGTCACCGCCAGCGCGACCGCGCACAGCGACCTGTTCTGGGCGCTGCGCGGCGGCGGCGGCAACTTCGGCGTCGTCACCTCGTTCACCTTCCGCTGCCACGACATCGGCGAGGGCGGCACGATCATCGGCGGACCGGTGTTCTACGACCTCGCCGACGCCGGCGAGGTCATGCGCTGGTACCGGGAACTGATCCCGTCGCTGCCCGAGGAGCTGAGCGGCTGGATCGCGCTGCTCACCATCCCGCCCGGCGCCGCCGTTCCCGGAGGAGCTGTGGGGCCGCAAGGTGTGCGGCATCGTCTGGTGCTACACCGGGTCGCACGACCGGGCCGAGGCGGTGCTGGAACCGGTCAAGACGTTCGGCTCGCCGCTGATCGTGGGCCTGCAAGCCGATGCCGTTCAGCGTGCTGCAGAGCACGTTCGACCCGCTCTACCCGGCCGGGCTGCAGTGGTACTGGCGGGCCGACTTCTTCAACGAGATCACCGACGCCGCCATCGAGGTGCACGCGCAAGTACGGCGAGCTGCTGCCGACCGGCCACTCGACGATGCACCTCTATCCGATCGACGGCGCCGCGAGCCGCGTGCCCGAGGACGCCACGGCCTTCGCCTACCGGGACGGCGGCTGGGCCGGCATCATCGTCGGCGTCGACCCGGATCCCGCCAACGCCGGCACGCATCTCGCAATGGGCGAAGCGACTACTGGCAGGAGCTGCACCCGACCTCGGCCGGCGGCGGCGTACGTCAACTTCCTGATGGACGAGGGCCAGGACCGGGTCAGGGCGGCGTACCGCGGCAACTACGACCGGCTCGCGCAGATCAAGGGGCGGTACGACCCGGAGAACATCTTCCACATCAACCAGAACATCAAGCCCGGCTCAGCGGGCTGAGCGGGTGTCACATCCTGTCCTGTTCGCGATCGACGATGACCCCGGGGTCGTGCGGGCCTGCGGGACGATCTCGGCCGGCGGTTCGGCGAGGATTTCCGGGTGATCGGCACCTCGTCGGCCGCCGCGGGACTGGCGATGCTCGGCGAGCTGGCCGATGAGCACGTCACGGTGGCCGTGCTCATCGTCGGCCACAAGATGCGCGAGATGCCCGGCGCCGAGTTCCTGGCCCGCGCGCACCGCATGCACCCGCGGGCCAAGCGAGTGCTGGGTCTGGAGACCGCGGGAGACGAACGCATCGTGCGGATGGCGGACGGTCATCAGATCACGGCCAGGACGGTCATCGCCGCGCCAGGTATCGCCTGGCGGACTGACGGCGGGACGGATCGCGCGGAATACTAGGACCCGGGGCTTGTTGCCGCATCGCCCGCGAGGGAGAGACCATGAGCTACGCCCGGCAGATGCTCGACACCTACCAGCGCACCGTGAACCTCGACCCCGGCCTGCTGGCCGCGGCCATCGACGCGGCCGGCGATTGCGCCCAGGCCTGCACCGCCGACAACGACGCCGACCTGAGCGAGGCGAACCTGGCCGACATGGTCAGGTGCATCCGGCTGTGCCTGAACTGCACCGATGTCTGCGCCGCCACCGCCGCGGTGCTCAGCCGCCCGGCCGAATTCGACCCCGATCTCACCCGGCCGCTGCTGCAGGCCTGCGTGGCCATCTGCATTAGCTGCGGCAATGAATGCGCGCGGCACGCCCCGCATCACGAGCACTGCCGGGTCTGCGAGCAGGCCTGCCGGCGCTGTGAACGCGCCTGCCAGGACCTGCTGGACGCGCTGAACTGACCGGCCGCCAGCACCAGATTCACGCTCGCTCAGGTGACGAGCTGGCGCGCGACCAGGGCGATGCCCTGACCCCAGGACGCGAGCTGGCCCGCGGGCAGGAACGAGGACCCCGACGCGGTGTGGTCCACCATCGGGTCGGCCACGAACCGCTCCCGGCCGCGGGAGTCGATGAAGTACATCTGCGAGGAGTGGACCACATCGGCGTCCGGGCCGGGCGCGTCGACGGTGATCTCGTAGTCCCGCCACACCGCCGCCAGGCTCGGGTAGGAGCCGGTCAGGAAGTGCCACGACGGGACCTGGGTCAGCCGCTGCTCGCCGGAGAACGCCGCCACGTCGGCCACCCGCAGGTGATAACGGTTGACGTTGACCGCCACGAACACTACGCGCGCCGCGCTCGCGCCCAGATCCCGGTAGGCGTCGATGAACTCCTGGGACACGATCGGGCAGATGTCGGTGCAATGCGGGTCCATGAACTCCAGCACCACGGCCCGCCCGCGCAGGCCCGCGAGCGACACCGGGTGCCCGTCCTGATCGGTCAGCGTGAAATCCGGCGCGCCGCGTACCGGCACCGGCGAGAGCTGCATCAGGTCCGACAGCGACGTCGAGACGCTGGCCGGGATCCCCGAAGCCCGCAGCACCGCCGCCGCGGCCTGATGCGGCCGGACCCGGATCACCGCATACCCGGCGCCCGCCGCCACCACGACGGCCGCCAGCGCGGCGATGATGACCAGCCCGGGCCCGCGCCGCCACGAACTCAGGCGGCTCGCCACGCTCCCGGTGCCACCCACACCACGAGGCTAAACCCCGCTCCGCCGCCGCCACCGACCATGACCAGAATGTCATCACCGGGGTGCCCCGCAGCTGATATTGACGCCGACGACGGTACGCGGGAGCCTGGTGGAAACGGTCGCCTGCTGAGGGAGGAGCCATGGCGTGGCGGTTGGAGGGGACGTATTTCGAGTCGTGCTCGTGTGACGCGGTCTGCCCGTGTACCTGGTCGGCGCTGACGGCGAGGGCGACGCTTGACCGGTGCCGGGCGCTGCTGGCCTATCACGTCACGTCCGGCGAGATCGACGGGGTTGACGTCGGCGGGCTGAGCTTCGCCCTGTTCCTGGACACGCCGCCGGTGATGAGCGAGGGCAACTGGCGGGTGGGTGTGTACCTGGATGACACCGCCTCCGATCCCCAGGCTGAGCGTCTCGGGATGGTCCTGTCCGGGCAGGCGGGCGGTCCGCCCGCGATGCTCGGGCCGCTGATCGGCGAGATGCTCGGCGTGGAGCGCGCCCGGATCACCTACGACGAGGATGGCCGCGGCCATCACGTCCGGATCGGCGATGCCGTCGACGTCGGGGTCCAGGACTTCGTGGCCCTCGAGGGTCACGATCCGGTTCAGCTGACGAACGTGTTCCACCCGTCGAATACCACGCTGACGGTCGCCCCGGCCAACGCCGCGCACCTTTCGACGTTCGGGATCGACTGGGGGCGCGAGGGGCAGAGCGGCTTTTCCGCGCCGTTCTCATGGTCCGGGTGAGCGGGTCCGCCGAGCTGGCCCGGCCGCGGCCGGGCCTGGCCACCCGCGAGGTCGCGCTGCTGCTGATCGCGGCCGCAGGGGCCTGGGCCGGGACCGTCACCCTGGCCCGCGGGATGACCGGGATGAGCGGCACGATGGGGCTGGAGCTGGCCGTCTTCGTGCCGGTCTGGACGCTGATGATGGCCGCCATGATGCTGCCCTCGGTGACGCCCGTGGCCTCGCTGTACGCCAAGACCGTGCAGGCTAACCGGACGGCGCGGATCGCCGGGCTGGTCACGGGCTACCTGGGGGTCTGGGCGGTGTCGGGCCTGCCCGCGTACGGGCTGGCCTGGCTGGCCGGCTGGCTGGCCGGCCAGCACCCCGGGACCGCGCACGTCCTGGCCGTGGCGGTTTTCGCCGGGTGCGGCGTGTACCAGCTGAGCAGCTGGAAGGACCGCTGCCTGGCGCATTGCCGCTCCCCGCTCGGGCTGTTGCTGCATTACGGCTCGTACCGGGGCCGGCTGCGGGACCTGCGGGCCGGCGTCCATCACGGCGGATACTGCCTGGGCTGCTGCTGGGCGCTGATGGTGATCCTGATCGCGGTCGGCGTGATGAACCTGACCGCCATGGTCGGCCTGGCCGCGGTGGTCCTGATCGAGAAAACCTGGAAATGGGGCACGGCGGCCGGGCGGCTGGCGGGTGCCGCCGCGCTGGCGCTGGCCATCGCGGTGATCTGGTTTCCCTGGCTCGCCCCGGGCCTGCACGCCGCGCCCTCGATGTGAACTGACACGACGTATGTTGAGCTACTGACGTGGCATATCGCGCACCACAGGAACCACCAGCACCGCCACTGCCGCAGAACGCGGCCTGGTTACCAGGTCGATGCGACGTTGTACCAGCAAGAGCTGGCACGATGCGGCACCGGCCAGCAAACCCAGCGTCCGCCAGCCCGGCAGATCAGCACAGCTCCCGCGAAAGAGCCGCACCCGATGATGAAATGATGCGGGCGATGGCCGGGCGCATGGTGGCGACCGGGCTACCATGGCGCATGGCTGATACCTCTGAGGCCGCAGCTGAGCTGCGCATTTCCCGGGTCAAGGCGCTCGACGAGCGGAACCTGGTCTCGATCGTGACTTATATGCTGGCCCGTTATCCGGATACCTTCCCGGCGATGCTCGACGACGCGCTGAGCACGCTCACTCCCAAGGCTGACGACTAGCAGGGCCTAGGCCTGGGTCTCGGCGACCTCGTGGCCGAGCTCGGCGCGGACCCAGGCCACGATGTCGGTGGTCGGCGCGCCCGGGGTGAAGATCCGGGCCACGCCCATCCGGTAGAGCTCCTCGATGTCCGCGTCGGGGATGATGCCGCCGCCGAAGACCACGATGTCGGCGGCGCCGCGTTCGGCCAGCAGGTCGATGACGCGGCGGAACAGCGTCATGTGCGCGCCGGACAAGATCGACAGGCCGACCGCGTCCACGTCCTCCTGGATGGCGGCGGCCACGATCTGCTCCGGGGTCTGATGCAGCCCGGTGTAGATGACCTCCACCCCGGCGTCGCGCAGCGCGCGGGCGACGACCTTGGCCCCGCGGTCATGGCCGTCGAGCCCGACCTTCGCGACGATGACCCGGATCTTCGGCATACCGTCAGCCTAGCCGACGCAGGGAATGCCGTTCTTGGCGCTGACCGCGCCCGCCCCCGGGGCGGTGGACGAGGCCGACGCCGACGAGGGCGCCGACGACGAGACCGACGGCGACGGCGAGCTACTGCTGGCCGCGCCGCTGGGCAGCGTGGCGTCCGCGCCGAGCAGGACCTCGACCTGATTGGCCGCCAGCGTCGAGCTGGCCGTGGCGGTCACGTTGAACATCGACGCGATCTTGGCGGCGTTGCCCGACGCGCCCGGGCCGTACTGCACCTCGGTCGTGGTGAGCGGGCTGGTGTTCGCGACCTTGCCGGCCGTGTACCCGTCCTTGACCAGCGCGGCCGAAACCTTTCCGGCCAGGCCCGGGGTGTGGCCGCCGTTATAGACGTCCACGGTGACCTGGCTGTTGCCCGCCGTGTCCTGGGCCGAGGGGTGCGCGGCGGCCGAGCCTGAGGTGGCCGGGGGATAGAAACTCTGCTGGATCATCTGCTGGATCTGCGGCACGTTGATCTCGTTGGCGTCCTGGCCTTCGATGGTGATGGGCGCCACCTCCGGCAGGGTGCGGAACGTGACGTTGCCCAGGCTGAGCCCGCGCATCTGGGAGATGAAGTCGAGCAGGTTCCAGTTCTGATCGGTGATCAGGTACTGCTTGGCCACCGACAGCAGGTCGGTCAGCTTGCCCAGGTCACCGAGCACGCCGCCGCTGCGCAGCGCCTTGGTGACCGAGTCGATGACCGCCTGCTGGCGCTTGGTGCGGTCGAAGTCGCCGTTGGTCAGGCCGTGCCGCTGGCGCACGAAGGCCAGCGCCATCTTCGCGCTGAGGTGCTGGTAGCCGGCGTGCTTGGCGGAGAAGCCGGAGTACAGGTCGTACGGGACCGCGTGGGTGAGGCAGACCTCCACGCCGCCGACGACCTTGGCCAGCTCGTAGAAGCCGTCCAGGTTCAGCTCGGCGAAGTGGTCGATGCGCACCCCGGTGAGCGCCTCGACGGTTTGCACTTCGGCCGCGCGGCCCGCCTCGTTGCCATCGTAGGCGAGATCGTGCTGGCTGATGCCGGGGTCCTGCGCCTTGGCCTGGTTCTCCGCGGCGGCCAGGGCGAAGCCGTACGCCTGGTCGACCTTGCCCTGGGACTGCCCGTCGTAGGCGGTGGGGAAGGTGACCCAGTCGTCGCGCGGGATGGAGAAGCCGACCGCCTTCCCGCCGTTGGCGAAGATGTGGATCAGGATCAGCGTGTTGGTGGCGTTGCCGCCGCAGCCGGCCGCGATCTCGGCCGCGTTGCACGCGTGCAGCGCCTTGAGCACGTCGTCGGGCAGGATGTTGCCGTTCCAGTCGGTCCGGCTCTCCAGGCCCATCAGGAGGATGTTCTGCGCGCCGATGGACGGGCCGCTGACGATCGCGTGCGAGCCGCCGATGTCGCTGACGTCCTTGACCACGAAGTAGGAGAAGCCGCTGATGACCAGTACGAGAGCGGCGGCGATACAGCTCAGGACGTATCCGGCCTTCCCGGCGGCCCCCCACAGAGGGGGCGGAGAGCCTGTCCTGTTCATCGCTTTCTTCCTCAGGAATCCCAGGGGTGGAGGGTAACCGTCGAACGAAGCCTACCTTCACGGTCCCGTTACCAACGCGCAACGACTAACATCCAAAGCACATATGAGCGACCCACGATGGCGCGATGCACGCCCGAGCAGGTCATACGGCGGCGAGCCTGGAGGCAGGACGCCACGCCGGGAGCCGCGCGGGTCCGATCCCCGGCGGGCCGGGGACGGACGCGGCCGGGAGGACGACGGCGCCACCCGCCGCAGGCCGGCCCAGGCGGACCCGGCCCAGCCCGTTGCGCCCCCGCGCGCCGACGCACGGGCCGCGGGCCGGGCCGTCGAGGCACCGGCCGCCGCGCGTAACGGGACCTCGCGGCGGGCCGCGACGGAGCCGGCGCGGGCGCGGCGGCGCGGGGCTGCCCGCGGGGCCGCCCGCGACGCGGCCGTGCGGGCACCTGGCGCGGACGGGCGGCTGAGCCGGATCTGGCAGGGTTCACTGAGCGGCGGGCTCGGCATCAGCGTCATCGCCGGCAGCGCGGTGATCGGCGCGGTCGCCACCATCGCGACCCGGGCCGAGCCGGGCTCGGTGCTCGGCCTGTCCGTGCTGGCCGGCACCGTCGCCGCGGCGCTGACCGTGCAGCCGCGGACCGGGCGGCTGATCTTCCCGGTTCCCGCGCTGTCCTACCTGCTCGCCGCGCTGGTCGCCGGCATGGTCTACGACCGGTCCACGAACAAGACCGAGCTGGCCGTCGGCGCGGCCCAGTGGATCGCCAACGGATTCTTCGTCATGGTGCTGGCCACCTTGCTGGCCATCGCGCTGACCACGGTGCGCTGGGTCATGTGGCGGCGCGACCAGCGTGGCCCGGTGGCCCCGCCGGAGTACGGCGGCTGGAGCGAGCCGCGCCCGCCGGGACCGCCGCCGCGCACCCAGCCCGGCCAGCAGCGGCCGCCCGCGGCCCCCGGGTGGGACCAGCGTCCCGGGCCGCGGACCGGGTCCGGGCCCTACAACTTCTCCAGCGGGGCGTAGCGCAGCACCAGGTGCTTGACCCCGTAGTCGGCCCCGAAGTCGATCTTGGCCTCGGCCTGGTCCCCCGAGCCGTCCGTCGAGACCACCGTGCCGAGCCCGAACTTGTCGTGGGTGACCAGGTCGCCGGGCGACAGCGACGGCACCGCGCGGTTGCCCGGTGACCTGGTGCCCGGCAGCCGGGCCATCCGCTCCTGCGCGGGCGTGACCGCCGACAGGGCGGCCTCCTGGTCGCGGCGCCACTCGATGAGGCCGGGCGGGATCTCGGCCAGGAACCGGGACTGCTTGTGGAACGACGGGCGGCCCCACCAGTTCCGGCCCACGGCCCGGGTCAGGTAGAGGCGCTGCATGGCCCGGGTGATGCCCACGTAGGCCAGGCGGCGTTCCTCCTCGAGCTCCTTGGGGTTGCCCAGCGAGCGCTGGTGCGGGAACACCTCTTCCTCCAGCCCGGTCAGGAACACCACCGGGAACTCCAGGCCCTTGGCGGTGTGCAGGGTCATCAACGTGACCAGCCCGCCGTGCTCCTCCCCGTCCGGGATCTGGTCCGCGTCGGCGACCAGGGACACCTGCTCGAGGAACTCCGCCAGGGTCCCCTCGTCGCGGGACCCGTCGAACTCGCGGGCCACCGACACCAGTTCCTCCAGGTTCTCCACCCGGCTGGCGTCCTGCAGGTCGGAGGAGGATTCCAGCGCCTCGATATACCCGGTGCGGTCGAGCACGGCCTCGGCCAGCTCGGCCACCGGACCGGTCTCGGCCAGCTCGCGCAGCCCGTCCATCAGCGTGTTGAAGCCCGCGATGGCGGCCGCCGACCGGGCCGCCAGGCCCGGCACGTCGGCCGGGCGGGCCAGCGCCGCGGCGAAGGTGATCCGCTCCCGCTGGGCGTAGGCGGCCACGTACTCCTCGGCCCGGTCCCCGATGCCCCGCTTGGGGGTGTTCAGCACCCGGCGCAGCGACACCTCGTCCGCCGGGTTGGCGATCAGCCTCAGGTAGGCCAGCAGGTCGCGGACCTCGCGCCGCTCGTAGAACCGGACCCCGCCGACCACCCGGTAGGGCAGCCCGACCCGGATGAACACCTCCTCGAACACCCGGGACTGCGCGTTCGTCCGGTAGAACACCGCCACCTGGCCGGGCGTGGCCTGGCCCGCGTCCGAGAGCCGGTCCACCTCCTCGGCCACGAACGCCGCCTCGTCGTGCTCGTTGTCGGCCACGTAGCCGGTGATCGGCGGGCCCGCCCCCTGGTCCGACCACAGGTTCTTGGGCTTGCGGCCCTGGTTCTGCGCGACCACGGCGTTGGCGGCGGCCAGGATGTTCTGGGTGGACCGGTAGTTCTGCTCGAGCAGGATGACCTTGGCGTCCGGGTAGTCCTGCTCGAACTCCACGATGTTGCGGATGGTGGCGCCGCGAAACGCGTAGATGGACTGGTCCGCGTCGCCGACCACGCACAGCTCGGGCGGCGGGAGGGGGTCCGGGGTGCCGTCACCACGGTCCGTTAGGCCAGAAAAAATTGGCGCACTGCCGGAGACAAGTTCGCGGACGAGGATGTACTGGGCGTGGTTGGTGTCCTGGTACTCGTCCACGAGCACGTGCCGGAACCGGCGGCGGTACTCGGCGGCGACCTCGGGCAGGGCCTGGAACAGGTTGACCGTGACCATGATCAGGTCGTCGAAGTCCATCGCGCCCGCCGCGAGCAGGCGGCGCTGGTACTCGCCGTACGCCTCGGCCAGGGCCTTGTCCCGGGCCGTCTTGGCCTGGGCGGCGAACGTCTCGTGGTCGATCAGCTCGTTCTTCAGGTTCGAGACCTGGGCCGCCATCATCTTGGGCGGGAACTGCTTGGGGTCGAGCTCAAGCTCGCGGCAGGTCAGCGCCATCAGCCGCTGCGAGTCCGCCTGGTCGTAGATGGAGAACGAGGAGGGGTAGCCGAAGCGCTTGGCCTCCCGGCGCAGGATCCGCACGCAGGCCGAGTGGAAGGTCATGACCCACATGGACCTGGCCCGCGGGCCGACCAGGGCGGCCACCCGGGCGGCCATCTCCCCGGCCGCCTTGTTGGTGAAGGTGATGGCCAGGATCTCGTGCGGCGCCACGTCCCGCGCGGCCAGCAGGTAGGCGATCCGGTGGGTGAGCACGCGGGTCTTCCCCGAGCCCGCGCCCGCCACGATGAGCAGCGGGCTGCCCTCGTGCACGACGGCAGCGCGCTGCTGCGGATTGAGTCCGTCGAGGAGGGCGTCTATCGCGAGGGCGGCCACCTCCATAGGGTAGGCCGTCGGACCGACAAACGCGGGCGGCCGGGGAGCACGCGCCGCGGGAGCGTCAGCACCGTTGTCACCAGGAGTCACCGGCGCATCGACCAGCGAATACGCCCCCACAGAGACGGCCCGGTCACGCAGGAGCAGATCTGCGTAGATATCGCTCTTCGGCTCCGGCCGATGCCTGGTATGGGCTATTCTGGCCGTCTTGACCGCAGTTGGCCGTGACCGGGGGGTCCTCGCAGGCCAGCGCCTCATCAACGCGGGAGTGGCATGGGATCGCGTGGCCGGTCCATCCGGCTCCGAATCTATTTCCTGGTGGCGATTCCCCTGGTCGCCCTGGTCGGGCTGCTCGCCTACGTGGCGGGCACCACGATCAACAGCGCGATCAGCGTGGACCGGGCGCCGAACCTGGTCAACGCCACCGCGATACCGGCCGCGGAGTTCGGCACGTTCCTGGAGGCCGAGCGCACCGCCGCGGTGGTCTACCTGTTCCAGCCCGACGCGAACAACCTGGCCGCGTACCAGGCGGCGACCGCGGCCACCGACAAGGCCGAGCCGGCCTTCGTCGCCGCGATGAACTCCGGGGGCACCACCGGCACCGAGGACTCCGCCGGGGCCAAGGCGGTCAGCAGCCTGGTCAGCGGCCTCAGCCAGCTCCCCACCCTGCGCAATGCGGTCAAGGCGCGGGCCCTCAGCCCGCTGGACGCCCTGGGTGCCTACAGCCAGGGCATCACCACTCAGTTCAAGCTGTTCCTGATCCAGACCGAGAGCGTGACCGCCAACTCCCAGCAGATCCAGGCCGTCGGGCTGATCGCCACCGTCCAGGCCAGGGAGCAGCTCTCGCAGGAGCAGGCGCTGCTGTCCGGGATGCTGGCCACCAAGCGGATCACGGCGAAGAACCGGATCGCGTTCACCGACCTGGCCGCGACCAGGGCCGCCGACGTGGCCTACGCGAACTACATCCTGAGCCCGGACAACCTGGTCAAGTACAACGCGGCGCTGGCCGGCACGGGCACCGAGCAGCAGAGCCTCACCGGCATCGAGCAGGCCATCGCGGCCGGCACACCGGTCACCAAGCTGCCGGTGACCCAGGCGCAGTGGAACCAGCTGGTCGGCGTGCTGCTCAAGGGCGAGTACAACGGCGGCGTCGCGGTCGCGGTCGCCATCCTGGCCGCCGACCATCAGATCAGCCACTCGGCCTGGGTCAGGGTCGCCGTCACCGCCGGCATCGCCCTGCTCGGACTGCTGATCACCCTCCTGGTCACCACCTTGGTCGCGCGCGGCATCATCCGCCGCCTGCGCGGGCTCGAGAGCTCGGCCCGCACCCTGGCCGAAGACCAGCTGCCTGACGTCATCGCCCGGCTGCGGCGCGGCGAGGCCGTGGACATGGCCGCCGAGGCACCGCCGCTGCGGACCGGCGCCGACGAGATCGGCCGGGTGGGCCAGGCCTTCGAGCTGGTCAGGCAGACCGCCGTCCGGTCGGCGGTGGAGGAGTCCAGGCTGCGGCAGGGGCTCAACGACGTGTTCCGCAGCCTGGCCCGGCGCAGCCAGTCGCTGCTGCACCGCCAGCTGACCCTGCTCGACCAGATGGAACGGCGGGCCACCGATCCCGAGGCGCTGGACGACCTGTTCCGCCTGGACCACCTGACCACGCGCATGCGCCGCCACGCGGAGGGCCTGGTCATCCTGGCGGGCGCGCCGCCCGGCCGGACCTGGAGCAGCCCGGTCCGGATGGTCGACGTCATGCGCGGCGCCATCGCCGAGGTCGAGGACTACGCGCGGGTCTCGGTCGCCACCCGGAGCCAGGCCGCGCTGGCCGGCTCGGCGGTGGCCGACGTCATCCACCTGCTGGCCGAGCTCATCGAGAACGCCACCACGTTGTCGCCGCCGTACACCTCGGTCCGGGTGGCCGGGGACACGGTGGCCAACGGGTTCGCGATCGAGGTCGAGGACCGCGGGCTGGGGATGAGCCCGCCGCGCCTGGCCGAGCTCAACGAGCGGCTGGCCAGCCCGCCGGAGTTCAACCCGTCCGACAGCGAGCAGCTGGGGTTGTTCGTGGTCAGCCAGCTGGCCAAGCGGCACGGGATCCGGGTCACCCTCAAGGCGTCCCCGTACGGGGGCACGGCGGCCATCGCGCTCATCCCGCAGCACCTGGTGGTCACCGAGGAGGCGTTCCGGGCCGGGCTGCCCGGCGAGCACGCCGCCATCGGCTCCGGTTCGGCGGGTGGGGTTGTACAGGGAACGAACGGGAACCACGCGCCCGCGGAGATGACCGGGCCGGCCCGGTTGCTTGGCATGCCGGAGCCAGAGTTCGGCGCGGCAGAGCCAGAGTTCGGCGCGGCAGAGCCAGAGTTCGGCGGTCAGTTCGGCGGTCAGTTCGGCGGTCAGTTTGGCGGTCAGGAGCCGGGCGGGCGCGGTCAGGGGCTGCCGGACGGGCCGGGGATCCGGATCTCGGGTCCGCTGCGGCGCTCGCCGGGCGGCACCCCGGAGGGCGACCGGCGCGGCGGGCACCACGCGGCGCGGCGCGGCGCGGCGAGCCCCGGGCTGGATCCGGCGGCCGGCGCGCACTCGGACTTCGACGTGTTCACGCCGCAGCGGCGCGGGGCGGGGACGGACGACCCGGCGGTCCCGGCCGAGGCCGGGACTCCGCAGGCGGAGTTCGTCAGCTCGCCGCCGTACCCCGATACCGTGGCGCCGTACCCTGGCGCGGGCAGCGTGCCGTACGCGGACCAGCTGACGCCGTTCCCGGGGTGGACGGGACGCAGCGTGGCGGGGGGTTCGGCCACGCCCGAGGCGCCGTTCGCGGCCGGCCCGGGTGGTGCCGCGGCCCCGCGCGACCCGACTGACCCGGGTGGTCCGGGCGGCTTCGGTGGTCCGGGCGGGCCGGGTGGTCCGGGCGGGCCGGGTGGTCCGGGCGGGCCGGCGACCCCGATGACGTCGGTGGCCTCGCCGCGGCCCGCACAGCCCTCCGCTCCGCCGTGGGAGCTATCGCGCCAGACCGGGCCGCAGCCGGCCATCCCGGCCGACGGTGAGCCGGACGGCGACTTCAAGGGGCTGCCGCGGCGGGTCAGGCAGGCCAGCATCGCCCCGCAGCTCCGGGACAACCCGCCCCGCCGGCGGACCTCTCCGGCCCCGACCCCGCCTCCGGCCGCGGCCGCGGCCAGCGGGCCGACGCCGGCCGAGATCCGCCGGACCATGTCCGCGCTGCAGCGCGGCTGGCAAGAGGGGCGGTCGCAGCGGACGACGGCCCCGGCTCCGGGTGACTCGCCGTTCGAGCCGTCCGGAAACGGGCCGTCCGCGGGCGGCGACGAGCCATGGGGGGAATCCGATGGAACCTGAGGCCGGAACGCCGGCCCGCGTGGGTCAGCTCGACTGGCTGCTCGATGACCTCGTGCGCCGGGTCGCGCCCATCACCAAGGCCGTCATCTTGTCGCAGGACGGGATGACGCTCGGTGCGTCCGAGACGCTCGAACGCGACGATGCCGAGCACCTGGCCGCGCTGGCCGCCGGGTTCCAGTCGCTGGCCCGCGGCGCCGGGCAGCACTTCGGCGGCGGGGCGGCGCGGCAGACCATCATCGAGATGGAATCGGGCTTTCTGCTGGTGACCGCGGCCGGGAGCGGCACCTGCCTGGCCGTGGTGACCGGACCGGGGGCCGACCTGGGCCTGGTCGCCTACGAGATGGCGATCTTGGTCAAGCGGTCCGGCGAGCACATCCGCGTCAATACCCGGGCGACCGCGCTGCGCGGCTGGGCCTAAGAGGCGTCATGCCGTCCAACGATGAGCGTTGGCTGGACGCCGAGGCCGGCCCGGTGGTCCGGCCGTATGCCCTGACCCAGGGCCGGACGAGGCACACCGGCGAGTCGTTCGACCTGGTCGCGACCGTGCGGGCGACCCGCACGTTCGCCGACCCGGGTGCGCTGGCCCCGGAGCACATCAGCGTGCTGCAGCTCGCCCGGATACCGACGACCGTCGCGGATATCGCCTCAGACGTCGACCTTCCGCTGGGAGTGGTCCGGATCATCCTGGCCGACCTGCGGGAACTCGGGCTGGTCATGATCAGTACCCCGGTCGTGCTGGCGGAACGGGTCGACAAGCACACGCTCAGGGAGGTGCTCAATGGACTACGGGGTCTCTGATGCCGGCGGGAGCCGTCAGTACCGCGCCATCAAGATCCTCCTGGCCGGCGGGTTCGGAGTGGGCAAGACCACCCTGGTCGGCGCCGTCAGCGAGATCAGGCCGCTGCGCACCGAAGAGCCGCTGACCGAGGGCAGCACGCGCACGGACAGCACGGCCGGCGTGGAGGGAAAGACCACGACGACGGTCGCGATGGACTTCGGCCGGATCAGCCTGCGCAGCGACCTGGTTCTCTACCTGTTCGGGACGCCGGGCCAGCAGCGGTTCTGGTTCATGTGGGACGAGCTCGCCATCGGCGCGCTGGGGGCCGTGGTGCTGGCCGACACCCGGCGGCTGGCGGACAGCTTCCCCGCCATCGACTACTTCGAGCGGCGGCAGATCCCGTTCATCGTGGCCCTGAACGTCTTCGACGGGTCCCGTCGGTACGAGACGGAAGACGTCAGGCTCGCGCTGGACCTGGACCCCGATCTGCCCATCATCATGTGCGACGCGCGCAGCAAGGACTCGGCCAAGGACGTGCTGATCACGCTGGTCGAGCACGTGCTGGTGACGGCGTCGGAGGAGCCGCTGTCGGGGATCGCGTAACGGCGCGGCCCGGCGGGGTCGCGATCAGGGCGTCGCGCAGGACGGCGGGGTCGCGATCAGGGGTCGCGCAGGACGGCCCATACCGCCTTGCCGTGGCCGGCGATGGGGCTCCAGCCCCACACGTGACTGAGCGCGGCGACGATCTGCAGGCCGCGTCCGCTCTCCCCGGCCCAGTCGGGCTGGCGGGGCATCGGCGTCTCATTGCCGGGATCGACGACGGCCAGCATGACCTCGCCCGCGCGGCGGAGCATGCACAGCCGCAGGACCGTCATCGAGGCGCCCGGGTTGGTGTGCGTCAGGCCCGTCCGGGTGCCGTGCAGGACGGCGTTGACCACGAGCTCATCGACGATCATCTCGGCGTCGTCGGCCAGCGCCTCCAGGCCCCAGCAGGTCAGTAGTTCCCGGACGAACCGCCGGGCGGTCCTGGCCTCTTCCGGCCGGGCGCTCAGGGCACGGGTAGTGACCGCCGGGGTCTCCCACCAGGCAGACGGCACCGGCAGCAGCCGTGGCATTCCGTCTGACACCGGTGACCACGGGATGTCTACTTCTTCGTCGTCATCCCCGCTACCGGTCGCGACACTGAGATGCGCCAACGCAACAGCTTCCTGCATGTCATGGGGCAGAACGCTTGCCCATCACGGTGTTAACTGCGTGCTGAGAGACATGCTGCCTGATAATATGTGCAAATGCAAGACCAAATGCACGTTCATTCGCTCTGTGCACAGGTCTCCATATAGCCGCACGGGGGGCCACCAGACAGTTGAAACGTATTCAGACACTTACTCACCACTTGCTAACTCTAGGTTACAGCGAGTGAATTTTCGCGGGTCAGAATGCGTTGAGACTGTCGGAAGGGGATAGGTATGGTCACGATGTACAACGGCATGCCCGCAGGCGAACTCGGCGACGTCTGCTGGCTGAAGAGCCAGCACAGCAATCCCAACGGAGCCTGTGTGGAGCTGGCCGCGCTGCCGAACGGCGAGATCGCCATGCGGAACTCGCGTTTCCCGGTTGGCCCCGTCCTGCTCTACACTCAGGCGGAGATCACCGCATTCCTGGCAGGTGCCAAGGATGGCGAATTTGACCACATAGTGCCCGAAGCACAGGGACTTAC
The DNA here is from genome assembly GCA_963822765.1 of uncultured Actinomycetes bacterium. Classification (GTDB taxonomy): domain Bacteria; phylum Actinomycetota; class Actinomycetes; order Streptosporangiales; family Streptosporangiaceae; genus Palsa-504. The sequence goes on from CAWGJL010000023.1 coordinate 97,173, forward strand.
CCGCCAGTAGCACTGTCACCGTCCGGGTTGCGGCGACACGTCAATTACAGACTGACAATCGTGACCCTCAAGACCTGCGGGAACACGGAGAGATCAGGACTTCTGTTGAATTGTCACAGAAGCCCCTTCCGCAGGCATGAGCTCACATGGGAGACTGGTCCACACCCCGCCAGGCTCAGAGTGTAAAGATGCGAGGAGCGCCGATGGTCTCATCCGAAGACTCGGCCTGGGACGTCCCGCCCAGCATTTTCGGCACCCGCACGGGCGGGCCGACGGTCCAGCGCCTGGTGCTCGGCGGTCAGCTGCACCGGCTTCGCGAATCGCGCGGGATCAGCGCGGAACAGGCGGCCGAGTCGATCCGGGGCTCCCACTCCAAGATCAGCCGAATGGAACACGGCCGGGTTGGTTTCAAGGAGCGCGACGTGAGCGACCTGCTGACGCTCTACGGGGTGACCGACAGCGAGGAGCGCGCCGCGCTGCTGAACCTGGCCCGGGAGGCCAACACCCCCGGCTGGTGGCACGCCTACTCGGACGTCTTGCCGACCTGGCTGGAGCCGTACGTCGGCCTGGAGGCCGCGGCCTCGGTGCTCCGGACCTACGAGGTCCAGTTCGTTCCCGGGCTGCTGCAGACCGAGGAGTACGCGCGAGCGCTGATCCGGCTCGGCTCCGCGGTCAGCGAGGACGAGATCGCCCGCCGGGCCGAGCTGCGGGTCAGCCGCCAGGAGATCCTGGGCGGCCCGAACCCGCCACAGCTCTGGGCCGTGGTGGACGAGGGCGCGCTGCGCCGCCCGGTGGGCGGCCGTGAGGTGGCGCGCAGGCAGCTTCAGCACCTGATCAAGATGGCCGAGCACCCCGTGGTGACGCTGCAGATCCTGCCGTTCACGGCGGGCCCGCACTCCGCCATGGGCGGCCCGTTCACGATCTTGCGGTTCGCCGAGCCGGACCTGTACGACGTGGTGTACATCGAGCAGCTGACCAGCGCGCTCTACCTGGACAAGCCGTCCGAGGTGGACAGCTACCTCGAGGTCATGGAGCAGCTGTGCCTGCAGGCCGAGCCTGCGGGCAGCACGATCAAGATGCTGACCCAGATCCTGGCCGACATCTCCTGATTCCTGCTTGCCCCGGTTGTCCGGCACTGGTGTGATGCCGCCTTGCGCGGTGTCAGCCCTGCGCGGTGTCAGCCCTGCGCGGTGTCAGCCCTGCGTGTCGAGGACCTGGAAGGCCTCGGCCAGGCGACCTTCGGGCAGACCCCCCAGGGCGGCCGCGCGGGTGAGCCAGCCCCGGATCCGCTCCTCCAGGTCGTCCGCGTGGCCGGTCTGGCTCTCGTGCGCGCGCAGCGCGGCGATCTTCCGGCCGAACGTGGCCGTCACGTCGACGAAATGAGTGGGTGACGGGGAACCGGCGATCCAGACCTCGCGCACCTTCCACGCCGCCAGGCCCTCGTCTTCGCGCAACTCGGGGAAGGCGAAGGGGTTCCGGGCGTCCGGGTACACCGCGTCCAGGGCCGCGGAGCCGACCGCCCGGTGGTCGGGATGGCTGGCTCCCATGCGGGCGTAGTTCCGCTCCGGGCTGGGGCACACCACCCGGTCGGGGCGAACCTGCCTGATCACCCGGGCCAGGTCACGACGCAGATCCAAGGTCGCCTCCACCCGGCCGTCCGGGTAACCGAGGAAGCGCACGTCGTGCACGCCCACGCACTTGGCCGCGGCGATCTGCTCGGCCCGCCGCAGGGCGGGCATCTCGGCCCGGGGGAAGTCCTCGTCCAGGCCGCCCGCGTCGCCGTCGGTCACCAGGCAGTAGGTGACCTCGATCCCCGCGTCGGTCCACCGGGCGATGGTGCCCGCGGCGCCGAAGTCGACGTCATCGGGATGCGCGGTGATGGCCAGGATCCGGGCGATTTCTGCGTCGTCGAGCACGCCCGCCATCCTAACCCGGGACCGGATGGCCCAGGCCAGGTCAACTACTCGTCAGGAACCAGGGTGGGGGTCGCCCTGGTGAGGGTCTCCTTCCTAAAGAACGCCCGGCGGGTCACACGGCAGTAGGTGAAGAAGATCAACCCGGCGACAATCGACAGGAAGACGATCACGAACGCGCCGCCAACCTGCCAGTGAAGGCCGGGAACCGTAAACATCGTGTAGCTATACAGCGTGTTGACGTCGTAATCCAGCCAGACGGTCCAGCCGCCGAGGAAGAACAGGATGAGCCCGCCGAGCACCGGCAGGATGCCCTGCATCCACAGGTTGCGCGCGCTGCTGGTCAAGTTGCGGCGGTAGTACCAGGCGCAGGCGAAGCCGGTGAGCCCGTAATAGAAGGCGATGTAGAGCCCGATCGCCGAGAACGCGTCGAGGATCACGAGATTGCCGTGCCCTAGGTAGTTCATCACCCCGTACACCACGATCGAGATGGCGCCCATGAGGATCGTGGACACGGTCGGCGTCAGGTAGCGCGGGTGAATCTTCGCGAATGACGAGGGGATGGCCTTGTAGACCGCCATCGACAGCGTGGTCCGGGCGGTGGGCAGGATCGTGGTCTGGGTGGAGGCGGCCGCCGAGCTGAGGATCATCAGGAAGAGCAGCCGCAGGAAGGTCGGGCCGATGCCGGATCCGCCGAATATCGCGTTGCCCTGGACCGAGAGCGCGTCACCGATGTTGGCCGTGTTACCCAGCCCGTTGCCTGTGGTGCCGATCCCCGCGAAGGCCTGGATAGAGGTGATGACCAGCGCGTACGTCGCCAGCAGGATCAGGGTGGAGAGGATCGCCGCCCGGCCGGGGGTCTTGTTCTTATCCTTGGTCTCCTCGTTCACCGCGACCGCCGTGTCCCAGCCCCAGTAGATGAACACCATGAGGATGATCCCCTGGGTGAACGTGCTGAAGCTCTTGACGTTGAACGGGTTGAACCAGGACAGGGCCGGGTGGATCGACCCGGGATGCCCCTGACCCACCTTCACCAGCGCCACGACCGACAGCACGATCAACATGGTGAGCTCGATGGAGAGCAGGACCTTCTGGAAGTTCGCGGACACCTCGATGCCCCGGTAGCAGATGTAGGTCATCACGATGATCCAGGCGAACCCGACCAGCAAGACCCAGCCGCTGGCCGGGTTCTTGCCGATGCTGCTGTTCGGGCCGGCGACCAGGAAGAACACGTACTGCCCCGCGACCTGGGCCAGGCTGGCCATGACGAGGATGTCGGCCGCGATGATCCCCCAGCCGCCGGCCCAGCCGGTCCGCGGCCCGAACGCCCGGGTCGCCCAGGTGAACGTGGTGCCGCAGTCCGGGTCGGCCTTGTTCAGCTCGCTGTAGCCGATCGAGGTGAACAGCATCGGCACGAACGCCAGCACGGCGACGGCCGGGGACTGCAGCCCGACCGCCGCGACCACGAGCCCCAGCGTCGCCGCCAGGCTGTAGGCGGGGGCGACCGACGCTGTCGCGATGATCGTGGTGGAGACCAGCCCGAGGGCACCGGCCTTGAGGCCCTTATCGAGCGGCTGTTCTTGCTGCTCTACGGCTTGCTCGGCGGTGGCCATGCCTCACCCCTCTTTGCTATGACCCGTCGGCTGCGGCGGGTCAAGGACGCGAGTCCGGCTACGCCGGTACGAATGTGACGATTCTGGCATCAGGGCGCGGAGGCGTCCAGCACGCTGATGCTACGGTTTTAGCATAAATCGCGCATCCCAGCAACGATATCCGTCGTAACAGCTAGGTATCACGACTGGTCCCGTCTACCGACCGACAGAGGAGGCTAGGATCGCGGCATGCGCATACTCCTGGTGGGCGCGGGCGGGGTCGGCTCGGCGCTGGCCCGGATCGCCGCCCGGCGCCCCTTTGCCGAGCTGATCGTCGCGGACTACGACCTGGTCAGGGCGCAGCACGCGGCCGCGGCGCGCGACGGATACGAAGCCGTACAGCTGGATGCGCGGGACGAGCGGGGCGTGGCCGGGCTGCTCACTGAGCGCCGTTGCGACGTGCTCATGAACGCCACCGACCCCCGGTTCGTGATGCCGCTGTTCCGGGCCGCGCTCGCGGCCGGCGTGCACTACCTGGACATGGCCATGTCGCTTTCGCATCCCGACCCGGCCGATCCGTACCACAAGACCGGCGTCAAGCTCGGCGATGACCAGTTCGCGCTGGCCACGCAGTGGGCGGAGTCAGGCAAGCTCGCGCTGGTGGGGATCGGGGTGGAGCCGGGACTGTCCGACGTGTTCGCCCGGTACGCCGCCGACGAACTGTTCGGCGAGATCCGCGAGCTCGGCGTACGGGACGGCGCGAACCTCGCGGTGGCCGGGTACGACTTCGCTCCCACCTTCTCCATCTGGACCACGATCGAGGAGTGCCTGAACCCGCCGGTCATCTGGGAGCGGGGCCGGGGCTGGTTTACTACCGAGCCGTTCAGCGAGCCCGAGGTCTTCACTTTCCCGGCCGGGATCGGCCCGGTGGAGTGCGTGAACGTGGAGCACGAAGAGGTGCTGCTGATGCCGCGCTGGATCCAGGCGCAGCGGGTCACCTTCAAGTACGGTCTCGGCGCGGAATTCATCGGCATCCTGCGCACCTTGCATCAGCTCGGCCTGGACCGGACGGATCCGGTCCAGGTGGGCGCGGTGAGCGTGTCGCCGCGCGACGTGCTGGCCGCGTGCCTGCCCGACCCGGCCACGCTCGGAGACAAGATGAGCGGCCTGACCTGTGCGGGCACCTGGGTGACGGGGACCGGCCGGGACGGCGCGCCGCGCGAGGTGTACCTGTACCACGTGGTGGACAACGGCTGGTCGATGGCCGAATACGGTTCGCAGGCGGTGGTCTGGCAGACCGCGGTCAACCCGGTGGTCGCGCTGGAGCTGATCGAAGGCGGCGCCTGGTCCGGGTCCGGCGTGCTGGGGCCCGAGGCGCTGCCGCCGCGGCCGTTCCTCGACCTGCTCACCGAGTACGGCTCGCCGTGGGCGTGCGAGGAGCGGCAGGCCTGATTTTTTTTGAGATTTCTCTCCCGCGACACTCGCTTGGCCAGCCTGAACCCACTCTAGTCACAATGTTCCAACGCTGATGAAGACGGGTGCGACGGCACCAGCGTGCGTTCGGATCGTGACGTGCACCAGGAAGGCGCCGTGCCGCGCGGGACGCCGGGGTCTGGTGCTGGCTCCGGTGGCGTCCTAGGTTTGGCTCGTAGGTGGGCCTGGGGGAACAACAGACGTCTGCCCAGGTAGGTCGGCGAGGAGGCCGGATGACGAAGGTCAGCATGACTATCGACGGCGTGCGCTACGACGATGAGGTCGAGCCCCGCATGCTGCTCGTTCATTATTTGCGTGACGTGGCGGGGCGGACCGGAACGCCCATCGGCTGCGATACATCGAACTGCGGCGCCTGCACGGTGATGCTGAACGGGCTGTCCGCCAAGAGCTGCTCGGTGCTCGCGGTGCAGGCCGACGGCGCGGAGATCACCACCATCCAGGGGATGGCGAACGGCGAGTGGCATCCGCTGCAGCAGGCCTTCCACGAAGAGCACGCGCTGCAGTGCGGGTACTGCACGCCGGGCATGATCATGGCCGCGGCCGACCTGCTGCGGGACAACCCCGACCCGACCGAGCAGGAGGTCCGCGAGGGGCTGGAGGGCAACCTGTGCCGCTGCACCGGATACCAGAACATCGTCCGCGCGGTCATGCGGGCCGCGGGAGCTAGCCAGGGAGCAGCGTCATGACGGTCACCACCGAGATCGGCAAGGCGCGAGCCCGGAAGGAAGACGCCCGGCTGGTAACCGGCCAGACCAACTGGACCGACAACATCGTTCTGCCCGGGATGGTGCACGTCGCGTACCTGCGCAGCCCGATGGCGCACGCGCGGATCACGTCGGTGGACGTCTCCGCCGCCCGCGGCACTTCCGGCGTCATCGCCGCGTTCTCCGGCGCGGACTTCGCCGCCGAGCAGGGCAGCCTGCCCTGCGCCTGGCCGGTGACCCCGGACATCGTCATCCCGGCCCACCCGCCGATGGCCACCGACGAGGTCCGCTACGTGGGCGAGATCGTGGCCTGCGTCGTCGCGCGGGACCGCTACGCCGCGGCGGACGCGCTGGAGCTGATCGACGTCGAGTACGAGCCGCTGCCGGCCGTCCTGGACATGGAGGCCGCGCTCGCCGAGGGCTCGCCGAAGGTGCACGAGGCGGGCAACAAGTCCTTCGTGTGGCCCTTCGCCCAGGGCGACCTGGACGCGGCGTTCCGCGACGCGCCGGTGGTGGTCGAGCGGACCTACCGCCAGCAGCGGCTGATCCCGTGCGCGATGGAACCCCGCGCCACGGTCGCCGCGATGGTCGGCGATGAGGTCACGCTCTGGACCGTCGACCCAGATCCCGCACGTGCTCCGGTTCCTGATCGCCGCGGTGCTCGGCATCGGTGAGCAGAACATCCGCGTCGATCGCGCCCGACGTGGGCGGCGGGTTCGGGTCCAAGCTCCAGGTCACGGCCGAGGAGTTCCTGGCCGTGCTGCTCGCCCGCAAGCTCGGCCGGCCGGTCAAGTGGACCGAGTCGCGCAGCGAGGGCAACCTGGCCGTGCACCACGGCCGCGACCAGCTCCAGCGGATCAAGGTGGCGGCGGACCGCGACGGCCGGCTCCGCGGCCTGTCCGTGGACCTGCTGGCCGACATGGGCGCCTACCTGATGCTGGTCACGCCCGGCGTCCCGCTGCTCGGCGCGTTCATGTTCAACGCCATCTACAAGATGGACGCCTACTCGTTCACGTGCACGGGCGTGTTCACCACCAAGACGCCCACCGACGCCTACCGGGGCGCGGGGCGGCCGGAGGCGACGTTCGCCATCGAGCACATCATGGACGACCTGGCCGCCGAGCTCGGCATGGACCCGCTGGAGCTGCGCAAGCGGAACTGGATCACGCACGAGGAGTTCCCCTTCACCACGATCGCCGGGCTCACCTACGACAGCGGCAACTACGAGGCGGCCACGGCCAAGGCGGTCGAGCTGTTCGGCTACGACGACCTGCGCAAGGAGCAGGCCGCGCGGCGCGAGTCCGGCGACCCGGTCCAGCTCGGCATCGGCATCTCGACCTTCACCGAGATGTGCGGGCTGGCGCCGTCGCGGGTCCTCGGCTCGCTGGCCTACGGCGCGGGCGGCTGGGAGCACGCCGCGGTGCGGATGCTGCCCACCGGCAAGGTCGAGGTGGTCACCGGGTCCAGCGCGCACGGCCAGGGGCACGAGACGGCCTGGAGCCAGATCGTGGCCGACCGGCTGGGCGTGCCGTTCGAGGACGTCCGGGTGCTGCACGGCGACACGCAGGTGTCGGCGAAGGGCATGGACACCTACGGGTCGCGCTCGCTGACGGTGGGCGGCATCGCCGTGGTCGGGGCCTGCGACAAGGTGATCGAGAAGGCCAAGGTCATCGCGGCCGGGCTGCTCGAGGTCTCGTCCGGACGACCTGGAGTGGACGCCGGGCCGGTGGTCGGTGCGCGGCGACCCGGAACAGGGCCGCTCGATCGCCGAGATCGCGCTGGCCACGTTCGCGGCGCACAACCTGCCGGACGGCGTCGAGCCGTCGCTGGACTCCGAGTCCACCTACGACCCGAACAACTTCTCCTTCCCGCACGGCACGCACCTGTGCGCGGTGGAGGTGGACACCGAGACCGGGCAGGTCAAGATCCGCTCGTACGTGGCGGTGGACGACGTGGGCGTGGTGGTGAACCCGCTCATCGTCGAGGGCCAGGTGCACGGCGGGCTGGCCCAGGGCATCGCGCAGGCGCTGTACGAGGAGGCCGTCTACGACGCCGACGGCAACCTGCTGACCACCACGCTGGCCGACTACCTGGTGCCCGTCGGCCGCCGACCTGCCCACGTTCGTGACCGAACGGACCGAAACCCCGTCGACGACCAACCCGCTCGGGGTCAAGGGCGTCGGCGAGGCCGGCACGATCGCCTCGACGCCCGCCGTGGTCAACGCGGTCATCGACGCGCTGCGGCCGTTCGGGGTGCACGGACGTCCGATGCCATGCACGCCGCAGCGGGTCTGGCGCGCCATCAACGAGGCGAAGGGAGCGCGCGATGATCCCCGCGAAGTTCGATTACCAGCGCGGCCTCATCGCTGGACGACGCCGTGCAGGCGCTGGCCGACGGCGGTGACGACGCCAAGGTGATCGCGGGCGGGCAGAGCCTGCTCCCGCTGCTGCGGCTGCGGCTCGCGTACCCCGACCTGCTGGTGGACGTCGGCGGCCTCGAGCGAGCTGCCGCGGCGTCCGCGATGCTGGCGACGCGCTGGTGGTCGGGGCCTGACCACACACTACGAGCTGATCCGTGACTCCCTCGTCCGCGAGCACTGCGGGCTGCTCGCCGAGGCGACCGCGACGGTGGCCGATCCCGCGGTCCGGCACCGCGGGACCATCGGCGGCTCGCTCGCGCACGCCGATCCGGCCGGCGACCTGCCGGCCGTGATCGCCGCGCTGGACGCCACGCTGATGGTCACCGGGCCTGGCGGGGAACGGGAGATCGCCGCGGCGGACTTCTTCGTGGACTACCTCACCACGGCGCTGGCGCCCGAGCGAGATCCTGACCGCATCCGGGTCCCGAAGCTGGGTCCGGGCTGGGGATTCCGGTACGAGAAGTTCCAGCTCGAGCGCGCAGGACTGGGCCGATCGTGGGCGTGGCCGCCCTGGCCCGCCGGGACAACGGCCACGTGGCCGAAGCCCGGATCGGGCTCACCAACATGGGCACGGTCCCGGTCCGCGCGCGGGCCGCGGAGGCCGCCGCGGCCGGGGCCGAGGCGTCCCGCCCGGCGCTGGCCGCCGCGGCGGGGCACGCGGACGAGGGCACCGATCCGCCCAGCGACCTGCGCGGGGCGGCCGACTACCGGCGCCACCTGGCCCGGGTGCTCACCGGCCGGGCGCTGGCCGGAGCCGCCGGGGTGTAGGCGAGCCGGATTAGCCGACCGGAGCCGCCCGGGCGCATGTACCGGGCCCGGCAGGGGGTAGTGAAGCTGGGCTTTCACCAGGTTTTAGGGTGGTGGAAGCCCGGTTTCATTCGGTACGGGTGACGAAACCGGGCATAATTCACAGATCGAAGCGATCCAGAGAGAGTGACATACCGATGGCCATCGAGCTCGACCACTCCTTCACCGTGCCCGTGCCGCCCGACCAGGCCTGGGACGTCCTGCTCGACGTGGAGACGATCGCGCCCTGCATGCCGGGCGCGACCGTTGACGAGGTTGACGGCGACGTGGTCAACGGGCGGATCAAGGTCAAGGTCGGCCCGGTCTCGCTGACCTACAAGGGCACCGCGAAGTTCACCGAGCGCAACCCGGAGACCCGCGTGGTGGTGGTGGACGCCGCAGGCAAGGAGACCCGCGGCGCGGGCACGGCGTCGGCCACGGTCCGGGCCTCGCTGACGCCGGACGCGTCGGGGTCCGGCACCGAGGTCACCATGCACACCACGATGAACGTCACCGGCCTGGCCCAGTTCGGCCGGGGCGTCATGGTGGAGGTGGGCGGCAAGCTGGTCGAGCAGTTCGCCGCGAACCTGGCCAAGCTGATCGCCGGGGACACGGGATCCGGCGGGGACGCAGGAAGCGGGGACGCCGGAAGCAGCGCGCCCGCCGGGACCAGCGACGCGGCAGCCAGCGACGCCGGGGCCAGCGACGCCGGGGCCAGCGGTGGCGGGGCCAGCGTTGCCGGGACCAGCGGGAACGGGGCCAGCGCGCCGGCGGCGGCCGTGGACGGCCGGACCGGGAACGGCAGCGGCGGCGCGGCCGCGGCGGCCGGGCCGGTCGCGAGCACCAGCGCGCCCGCGCAGGAGGACTCGCTCAACCTGGTCAAGCTGGTCGGCCCGGTCCTGCTCAAGCGCCTGGTCCCGGCGGTGGCCGGCGCGGCGGCCCTGGCCCTGCTGAGCCGGCTGCTCTGGCGGCTGCGGCACCGGGCGGGGCGGGGCGAGAAGGCCTAGCGGAAGGCCGGGCGGACGGTGGACTTCACCGAGGTCGTACGGCACCGGCACATGGTGCGCCAGTTCTCCGGCGAGCCGGTCTCGGCGGAGAGCCTGGACCGGATCTTGGATAACGCGGTGCGCGGCCCGTCGGCCGGGTTCTCCCAGGGCCACGCGTTCCTGGTCCTGACCGGGGAGGACCTGAAGCGCTTCTGGGAGGTGGCCGGCGCGGCCGCCGCCGACACGGTGACGACGGCGCCGCTGGTCATCGTGCCCATGTCGTGCAAGCGGGTGTACCTGGACCGCTACGCGCGGCCCGACAAGGGCTGGACCGACCGGGACGAGAAGCGGTGGCCGGTGCCGTTCTGGCACATCGACACCGGGATGGCGGCGCTGCTGATCCTGCTCACCGTGGTGGACGAGGGCCTCGGCGCGCTGTACTTCGGTATCGTGCCCGAGGCCGTGGGGGCGTTCCGCGAGGCGTTCGGGGTGCCGGAGGATCACGAGCCGATCGGCGCCATCGCGATCGGCCACGACGCGGAAGCCGCGCCGCGTGACCTGCGGGACCGGCGCCGCCCGGCGCAAGACGTCATCCACTACGGCCGCTGGTGAGGCCCTAGCGCACCGGCCTCATGCGGTACGGCGGGCCGCTGTACCGGATGGAACCGGTACAGCGGGACATCGTACCGGTGCGGTATGGCGGTTAGGCGGGCTCTAGCGGACGACGACTTCGGTGACGGGCAGGGAGGAGTCAGCGGGGAGGTCGAGCGGGGAGGGCGCGACGCCCTGGGCCACCAGTTCCGCGCCCAGCGCGGCGACCATGGCCCCGTTGTCGGTGCACAGGCCGGGCCGGGGCACCCGCAGCCGGAGGCCGGCCGCCGCGCAGCGTTCGGCGGCCAGCGCGCGCAGCCGGGAGTTGGCCGCCACCCCGCCGCCGATGATCAGGTCCCGGACGCCGTGCTGCTGGCAGGCCTGCACCGCCTTGCGGGTGAGCACGTCGGCCACCGCCTCCTGGAAGGAGGCCGCGACGTCGGTCAGCGGCACCGGCTCCCCCGCGGCCTCGCGGGCCTCCACCCAGCGGGCCACGGCGGTCTTCAGGCCCGCGAAGGAGAAGTCGAGCGTGCCGTCGTGGTACTTGCCGCGCGGGAAGGCGATCGCGGCCGCGTCGCCGTCCCGGGCCGCCCGGTCGATCGGCGGTCCGCCGGGAAACGGCAGGCCGAGCACCCGGGCCACCTTGTCGTAGGCTTCGCCGGCCGCGTCGTCGATGGTGGCGCCGAGCGGGATCACCTCTCGCGCCACGTCGGTGACCAGGAGCAGCGAGGAGTGCCCGCCGGAGACGAGCAGGGCGACCGCGGGGACGGGCAGCGTGCCGTGCTCCAGCTGGTCGACGGCGATGTGCGCGGCCAGGTGATTGACCCCGTACAACGGCTTGCCGAGCCCGAACGCGTAGGCCTTGGCCGCGGCCACCCCGACCAGCAGGGCCCCGGCCAGCCCGGGTCCGGCGGTGACGGCCACCGCGTCGATCTGGCCGGCCGTGACCCCGGCGGTGGCCAGCGCACGGTCGAAGGTGGGGAGCATCGCCTCCAGGTGGGCCCGGCTGGCTACCTCCGGCACCACGCCGCCGAACCGGGCGTGCTGGTCCACGCTGGAGGCCACCGAGTCGGCGAGCAGGTCGTGCCCGCGCACCAGCCCGATCCCGGTCTCGTCACAGGAGGTCTCGATGCCTAGCACCAGAGGCAGGAGCATCAGGTCAGCGCCTTCCGCATGACCACCGCGTCCACGCCGGACGGCTGGTAGTAGCCGCGCCGGATCCCGACCTCGGTGAACCCTTCCCGCAGGTACAGCCGCCGCGCGCGCGGGTTGTCCTCGCGCACCTCAAGCAGCACCTCGGTGCAGCCGCGGCGGGCCGCCTCGTCGGTCAGCGCGGTCAGCAGCGCGGTGCCGGTGCCCCGGCTCCAGCGGCCCGGGTCGACGGCCAGCGTGACCACGTCGGCCTGCGGTCCGCCGGTGAACATCATCCCCGCGTACCCGATCAGCGTGTTCCCCACCTCGGCCACCAGGTAGAGCCGCCGCGAGGCCGGCTGCCCGTACTCCGAGGCGAACATCTCCGGGGTCCACGCGTCCTCGGGAAACAGCTCCTGCTCCAGAGCCATGACGCCGGGCATGTCGCCCCGCCGCATCTCCCGCAGCCGGACCTCGCGGGCCTGCTCCTGCTTGGGTTTCATTGCCGGACGGGGGGGTCGGGGGGAACGGGGGGGTGGGCCCCCCCGTGCTCGAAGAGGTCTGCGGGGTCGTCCCCGGGCAGATAGGGCGTGACCCGCTTGGGCGGGCCGGGCTCGCGGGCGTCGGGGCGGCGCAGGTACAGCGGCTCCGGGGTCAGCAGCGGGACCTGGCCGCCGGGCCGGGCGACGAGGCCGCACAGCGTGCGGGCATCGGGGTAAGCGAACCCGATGAGCTCGCCGAACGCCTCCGGGTACAGCGGCCCCCCGGCGCCCGCCACGGGCAGGCTGGCGGCGTCCGGGATGGTGCTGGCCTGCGCCACGTGGGGACCGGCGATCCGGCGGCCGGCCGCGTCGTAGCGCGCCCAGTAGACCTCCTTGCGCCGCGCGTCGGTGGCGACCAGGAACGGGCCGGCCGGCGAAGCAGCCGCGGCGGACGCGGCGATCACGTCCAGCGAGCACACGCCGGACACCGGCACGCGCAGCACCGATCCGAGTACCCGCGCGGTCACCAGGCCCACCCGCAGCCCGGTGTAGGGCCCGGGCCCCACCCCCACCGCGACCGCGGTCAGGTCGGCACGCGACACGCCAGCGTCAGCCATGATCGTCGCGATCATCGGCGTGAGCAGTTCGGAATGCCGGCGGGCGTCGAGGGCCGACGCTTCGGCGATGACCCGTTCCCCGTCGTGCAGGGCCACGCTCACCGCGGGCGTCGCGGTATCGAATCCGAGCACGAGCACGCGCCCCAGCCTAGTGGCTGCGGGCCAGTGGGAAACGCAGTGGGAAGGCTAGTGCAGGGCGGCCTCGGCGGCCTGGGCGAAGGCCAGGGCGGCCGAGGACAGGCCGGACAGCGAGACCGGCCCGTAGCTGCCGCGGTTGGAGTGGTCCAGGCCGTTCAGGGTCACGCTCACCACCACGTTGTGGAAGCGGACGACCACGGTGGCCACGTCGGTGACCGCGCCGCCGCGGCGGAACACCTGGGTGGCGCTGAACGCCTGGTCGCCGAGCCCGGTGAGCGTGCTGACCGTGGCCTTCGGCTCGGCCGAGCGCTTGGACGGGTCCTGCAGCGCCTGCAGGGTCTGGCCGTAGGCGTCGATCGCGGCGTAGGTGGCGCTGCCGTCCCCGCTGGCCAGCCCGCTCGGCGCGTAGGCCAGCAGGCTGAGCTCGAGCAGCCGGTAGACCGGCGGGTGGTCGATGGTCCAGTCGCAGGCCGACCCGGCCGAACCGTCGATGGGCAGCGGGGAGGCCTGCTTGACCTGGCCCGGCAGGTAGTGCTGGACGGTGGCGGCCGGGACCGTCCCGCACGCGTCGGGGACGGTCTGGAGCTCGCCGGGCTGGAACGTGGTGATCAGGCCGTCGGGGGTGACCGGCGCGGGGCCGGGCCCGCCCGGTACCACGATCGCCGCGGTCACGCCCCCGGCCACCACGACCAGGCCGGCGATCAGGACCAGCCAGCGCCGTCGCCGGCGTGCGGCCGCGCGCGCCCGGCCGCCCAGGACGCGGCCGCCGGGGGCCCGCTCGTCGCGGGGCGGCACGAACTCGGGAGGCTCGTCGTCCTCGGCTGCCGGGTCTGGTCCGGCCCAGTCCGGGACCTGCTCGTGCGCTCGCGGGGGCGGCGGGCCCGCGCTCTGCCAGGAGCCCATCGGGTAGTCGGGGGCGGGCCGGGACGGCCCGGTAGAGGGCACGACCGAGGGCAGGCCGGCCCACGGCAGCGGGTCCTCGTCCTGCGGGACATCGGGACCAGGGAACCCGCCCCGCCGGCGAGGAGGCAGGAATTCCTGCTCGGGCACGCACGCCTCCGGAAGGGATACGTTACGTAACGGCGCGATAGGCGAGCCGGGGATCAAGTACAGCGGAACTATAGACGATCTGCGCTGCTCGCGGGCGGTTCATTCCAACGTGCGCCGTAACCAATTAGCTGCACGGTCCGTACGTCGGAGTCCGGGTCGGGCTGGATGGAGATCTCCAGGCGGTCCTCGGCCAGGCCTTCGGCCAGGCCGTGGCCCCATTCCACCACGGTCACGGCGCTGGCCACGTCGGCGTCCAGGTCCAGGTCGTCGACCTCGCCGATGCTGCCCAGCCGGTAGGCGTCCGCGTGCACCAGCGACGGCCCCGGGCCGGCCAGCCCAGATTCGTCAAGCGCAGGGTGGACCCGGGCGATGACGAAGGTCGGCGAGGTGACCGGCCCGCGCACCCCCAGGCCCTCGCCGATCCCCTGGACCAGCGTGGTCTTGCCCGCCCCCAGCGGCCCGGTCAGGATCACCAGGTCGCCGGCGCGCAGCGCCGGCCAGCTCCCGGCCCAGGTCCCGCATGGCCACGTCGGTGGCAACGCGGAGGTCCGCGGGCACGCGCCACGCTCCGTTCGGGAAAAAGTTATTCATCATGAACCGCCGGGGTAGGTGCGGACGACCCGGTTCCCGATCCCGGTGACGATCTCGTAGGAGATGGTGCGCAGGGCCTCGCCCCATTCCTGGGCCGTCGGTTCGCCGTCGTCGCCCGGGCCGAACAGCACGACCTCCTCGCCGGCCGTCACCGGCTCGTCGCCGAAGTCCACCACGAACTGGTCCATGCACACCGTGCCCGCGATCGGCCAGCGCCGGCCGCGCGCGCTGACCAGCCGCTGGCCGGTCGCGGCGCGCGGCACGCCGTCCGCGTAGCCGACCGGGACCAGGCCCAGGGTGGACTCGCGGCTGGTCACGTAGCGATGGCCGTAGGACACGCCCGAGCCGGGCGGCACCCGCTTGACCAGGGCCAGCCGGGCGCGCAGGGTCATGGCCGGGCGCAGCCAGGACGGCGCGCCGCCGGGCAGGGTCGAGATGCCGTACAGGGCGCCGCCGAACCGGACCAGGTCCAGCCGGCTCTCGGGCACGGTCAGCGCGCCCGCGGTGTTGGCCATGTGCCGGACCTCGGGCGTCACGCCCGCCTTCTCGGCGTGCGCGACCGCGTCGGCGAACGCGGCCAGCTGGGCCGCGACCGAGGGGTGCCCGGGCAGGTCGGCGCAGGCGAAGTGGGACCACAGGCCCACCACCCGGAGGTGCCCGGCGGCCTGGGCGTCCAGGGCGGCCTGCACCACGGCGGGCCAGTCGGCGGGGGTGGCGCCGCCGCGGGACAGGCCGGTGTCGGCCTTGAGGTGCAGCCGGGCCGGGACGCCCGCGCGGGCCGCCGCCTGCGCCACCCGGGTCACGACCGCGACCGAGGCGGCGGTGACGTCGATGCCCGCGCGGATCGCCTCGGCGGGCTCGCCGATGGCCATCAGGCACAGCACCGGTTCGGTGATCCCGGCGGCCCGCAGCGCGAGCGCCTCGGTCAGGTCGGCGGTGCCGAGCCAGGTCGCGCCGCCGGCCAGCGCGGCCCGGGCGGCCGGGATCATGCCGTGCCCGTACCCGTCCGCCTTGACCACGGCCATCACCTGGCTGCCGCGGACCCGCTCGCACAGCGCTGCGACGTTGCCGGTGATCGCGCCGAGGTCGACGCAGGCTTGCCTCGCGGGGGGTGCCAGGGGGGTCGTCCCCCCGTGGCCAGCACTGTCCACTTAGCCCACCACGGCGCGGATGGCGGCCGGGAGCGCGGTGACGACGTCGAAGGCGCCGATCGGCGCCTCGCCGGTCCCGCCGGTTCCGCCGGCCGCGGCCAGGCGGGCGGCCAGGCCGTGCAGGTAGGCGGCGGCGGCGCCGGCCCAGGCCGGTTCCAGGCCCTGGGCGAG
Source organism: uncultured Actinomycetes bacterium (assembly GCA_963822765.1). Lineage (GTDB taxonomy): Bacteria > Actinomycetota > Actinomycetes > Streptosporangiales > Streptosporangiaceae > Palsa-504. The sequence continues at coordinate 112,990 of CAWGJL010000023.1, forward strand.
CAGCGCGCCGGCCAGGCCGGACAGCACGTCGCCGGTGCCGGCCGTGGCCAGCCACGAGGTCCCGGTCGGGTTGACCAGCACGGTCGTGACGCCCGGCGACGCGATGACCGTGGTCGAGCCCTTGAGGAGGACGGTGAGGCCGAGGCGTTCGGCGGCCTGGCGGGCGTGGTCCAGGCGGCGGGCCTCGACGGCGGCCGGGTCGGTGCCGAGCAGCCGGCCCAGCTCCCCCGCGTGCGGGGTGATCAGGGTGGGCGCGCGGCGCGGCAGCAGGTCCTGGTGCTGGCTGAGGATGGTCAGGCCGTCCGCGTCGACCAGCGCGGGCAGGTCGGTGGCCAGCACCGCGGCCAGCCGGGCCACGGCGTCCGGGCCGGTGCCCATGCCCGGGCCGGCCACCCAGGCCTGGACCCGGCCCACGTCGCCGGCCAGGTCCCAGTCGGGGTTGTCCTCCGGGTACACGGTCAGCACGGTCTCGGGCCAGGCCTGCCTGACCGCGACGGCCGGGACGGTACCGGTCACCACCCGGACCATGCCGGCGCCGCCGCGCACCGCCCCGCCGGCGGCCAGCACCGCCGCGCCGGCGAACCGGTCGCTGCCCGCCAGCACGCCGACCACGCCGCGCCGGTACTTGTCCGACTCCGGTCCCGGGCGGGGCAGCCGCGCGGCGATGTCGTCTTGCTGCGGGGCCTCGGCGGCGGGCTCGCCCGCTGGGTCCAGGCCGATGTCGACGAGCTCGACCGTGCCCGCGTGCCCGGCGCCCGGGTCGACGAGCAGGCCGGGCTTGAGCGTGCCGAACGTCACGGTCACGTCGGCGCGCACCGCCGGGCCGTCGACCGCGCCGGTGTCGGCGTCGATGCCGCTGGGCAGGTCGACCGCGACGACGGTCGCCTGGTTTTGGCGGGCCCGTTCCGCGGCTGCGGCCAGGCCGGCGAACGGCTCGCGCAGGCCGCCGCGGCCGCCGATGCCGAGCAGGCCGTCGATGATCAGGTCGGCGCGGGCGATCGTGCTCTGCGTCACCGGTCACCCGGCCGCCGGCCGCGCGCAGGTCGGCCAGGCCGCCTTCGTGGGCTCTCGGGCCGGTGGTGATGGCGGTCACGGCCGCGCCGCGGCGGGCCAGCCGGGCGCCCGCGTACAGGGCGTCGCCGCCGTTGTCGCCGCTGCCCGCCAGCACCACGACCCGGGCGCCGTAGACGTGCCCCGGGTAGCGGGCCAGCAGGGACCCGCACACCGCCGCGAGCCCGGCGGCGGCCCGGTTCATCAGCGCGCCGTCGGGGAGGAGGTCCATCAGCGCGCGTTCGGCGGCGCGGACCGCGTCGACCTGGTAGGCCCGTCGCATGGCCGGATCCCTACTGGCCGGCGAGGGCCAGCCGTACCTCGGCGGCGAGCTGGTCGATGACCTGCTCGGCCAGGACGGCGTCCGCGGCCTGGACCATCAGCCGGATGGCGGGCTCGGTGCCGCTCGGCCGGACCAGCACCCGCCCGTTGTCGCCGAGCGTTTCCTCCGCCCGGGTGACGGCCTCGGTGACCTCCGGACCCAGCCGGGAGGCGTCGCCGGGCACGTTGACCAGGACCTGCGGGTACTTGCGCATCATCGTGGCCACCGCGGCCAGCGGCATCCCGCGCCGGCGCACCGCCGAGAGCAGCTGCAGGCTGGTCAAGATGCCGTCGCCGGTGGTGGCGTGCTCGAGCAGGATGATGTGCCCGGACTGCTCCCCGCCGAGCACGTACCCGCCGGCCCGCATGGCCGCCGACACGTGCTTGTCGCCCACCGGGGTCTCGATGACCCCGATGCCGGCGTCCCGCATCGCCACGTGGAAGCCCTGGTTGGACATGACCGTGACCACCACCGCGTCGCCGGCCAGCTGGCCCGTCTCGGCTAGTTCGGTCGCGAGGACGGTCAGGATCTGGTCCCCGTCCAGCGGCTGCCCGTCGGCGTCGACCGCCAGGCACCGGTCGGCGTCGCCGTCGTAGGCCACGCCGGCGTCCGCGCCGTGCTCGATTACGGCCGCGGCGAGGGTGCCCAGGCAGGTGGAGCCGTAGCCGTCGTTGATGTTCAGCCCGTCGGGCTCGGCTCCGATCGCGATGACCTCGGCCCCGGCCCGGGCCAGCGCCTGGGGCGCGAGCTTGTACGCCGCCCCGTGCGCGCAGTCGGCCACGATCCGCAGCCCGGCCAGCGCCTTGGCCGGGTCGTCGGGCAGGGTGGACAGCAGGTGATCCAGGTACAGCTCCTGGGTGGCGCTGGCGTCGCTGACCCGGCCGAAGCTGGTCGTCCCGGGGGTCGAGCCGAGCCGGGCCTCGATCTGGTCCTCGACGGCGTCGGGCAGCTTGACCCCGCCGGGGCCGAAGAACTTGATCCCGTTGTCCCGGGCCGGGTTGTGGCTGGCCGAGATGACCACGCCGAAGGTGGCGCCGAGGGCCTTGGTCAGGTAGGCCACGCCCGGCGTCGGGATGACCCCGAGCCGCAGGACGTCGACCCCCGAGCTGGCCAGCCCGGCCACCACCGCGGCCTCGAGGAACTCCCCCGAGGCCCGCGGATCCCGGCCCACCACGGCCACCGGGATCCGGCCGGCGCCCGTGCGGGCCGGCGTCGTCGGGGCCGGCGTCTGTGGGGCCGGTTTTCGCGGCGTGGGCGGTCCCTGCGGCGCCGGACCCGAGGACGGCCGCGGCGGCCACGCTCAGATCCAGGGCCAGCGTAGCGGTCAGCTCGTACCCAGCGACCCCCCGGACACCATCCGTACCGAACAACCGACCACGCTGACCCGATTCACCCATGTCGCTCCCGCTCGTGTGCGTTGCTGTATGCGGATCGGCAGGCGAGCGGGATGCCTACCGCTTGGAGTACTGAGGCGCCTTGCGGGCCTTCTTCAGACCGTACTTCTTGCGCTCCTTGACCCGGGCGTCCCGGGTCAGGAACCCGGCCTTCTTCAGCGGCGGGCGGCTCTCCGGGTCGACCAGGATCAGCGCCCGGGTCACGCCGAGGCGCAGCGCGCCGGCCTGCCCGGTGACGCCACCGCCGGAGATCCGGGCCACCACGTCGAACTTGCCCTCGGCGCCGAGCGTGACGAACGGCTCGTTGACCAGCTGCTGGTGCACCTTGTTCGGGAAGTACACGTCGAGCGTGCGGTCGTTGATCAGCCACTGGCCGGTCCCGGGCATGATGCGGACCCGGGCGATGGCCTCCTTGCGGCGGCCGGTGCCGTTCGCGTGCCCGGTCACCACCGGACGTCGTGAGACGGCCCGCGCCGGAGAGTCCTGAGCGGTCTCGGTGGTGTACTCCGACGGCGTGTCCGCGCCATACTCGTCGGCCGGGAAGTCCGCGACTTCCGCGTCGTCCTGGACGGCGGTACCGTTCACGCCGGTGGTGGGCTCAGCCACGGTGTTCCTCGTGCTTCCTCATCTGTACTGCCTAAGTCTGGCTCTACTGCTCGATCTGCGTGATCTCGTACGGCTGAGGCTGCTGCGCCTGGTGCGGGTGATCGGGCCCCGCGTAGACCTTGAGCTTGCTCAGCGTCTTGCGGCCGAGCGAGTTCTTGGGCAGCATCCCCCGGACCGCCTTCTCCACCGCCCGCTCCGGGTTGGTGGCCATCAGGCTCGCGTACGAGACCGCCCGCAGGCCGCCCGGGTAACCGGAGTGCCGGTAGGCGTGCTTCTGCTCCAGCTTGTTGCCGGACAGCGCGACCTTGGCCGCGTTGACCACGACGACGAAGTCGCCGGTGTCGACGTGCGGCGCGAAGATCGGCTTGTGCTTGCCTCGCAGCAGCACGGCCACGTGGCTGGCCAGGCGGCCAAGCACGACGTCAGAAGCGTCGATGACGTGCCACCGACGCGTAATGTCACTGTCCTTCGGGCTGAATGTGCGCACAGTCCTGAGCCTTCGCGTATGTATCGTGGTCAAGTCGGCCTGCACCTGCGGGCCGCCGTCTGGGGTGCCCGTTAGCACGAGCCGAGCAGGCGCGTAACGCCGCGCTGAACGCGCGCACCGGGCATGCCCGTCGCGCATGACGCCAATGCAGCATACTCCGACTCACCCAGTGATGCCAAAGCGACGCCCTCGGCGCTGATCAGGACGCTACCCTCATGGTATGGACGATCAGGGCGGGAGGCGCGGCCGGCGGGCCGCGCCCGCCGTGCCGACCTCGCCGGCCGCCGACGCGCGCCAGGCGCCCTGGCCGCCGGCCGCGGACCCCCAGGGTGCTCCCGGGCAGCTCATCGGGCCCGGCACCGGCGGGTACCGGACCCTGGAGGCCGGCAGCGCGCCTGCGCCGCCGCGGGTCCTCGGGCCCGGCAGCGGCCCGCAGCCGACCCTGGACCGTACTCCGGCGCGCGGGTTCCCGCCGCCGCCTTCCGGGTACCAGCAGCCGCCGCGCTCCGGGGTTCCAGCAGGCGGCCACCGCCGGGTTCCAGCAGGCGGCCACTACCGGGTTCCAGCAGGCGGCCACCGCCGGGTTCCAGCAGGCGGCCACCCCGCCGCAGGGCTTGCCGGCCCTGGATGACGACGATCCGGTGCCCCCGGCTGCCATTACGCCAGCGTCGGGGGGGCGCCGCGCGGCGCGGGCCGCGGGTCCCCGGCGGCGCTCGTCCCGGGTGGCGTGGCTGGCCCTGGCGATCGCGCTGGTCGTCGTGGCGGGCGCACTGGCCGCGTACAAGTTCCTGTACGAGCCGCGGGTCAACGCGCCGGTGTCCGGGTCGCTGCGGCTGCCCACCAGCGCTCCCGGATCCCCCGGCTTCGACCAGGCCCTGGGCAAGTGGCAGCACATCGGCAGCCGCGCCCAGGACCCGTCGCCGCTGACCCTGGCCGGACTGTTCCCGCCCCAGTTCGAGCTCGACGGCAGTTCCTACGTGCGGACCGCGGCCGCCGTGAGCAAGGACTGCACCCAGGCGGTGTTCGGCGCCAGCCTGCAGGCGGCGCTGCAGGCCGGGCACTGCACCCAGGTGCTGCGGGCCAGCTACATCTCGGGGAACGGCACCATGATGGGGACCGTCGGGGTGGCCAACCTGATCGGCTCGAACGCGGCGAGCAAGGCCGGCCAGACCACCGGGACGAAGGAGATCATCGCCCCGCTGGCGGCGCAGAAGGGCCCGACCAGCAAGCTCGGCAACGGCACCGGGGTGGTGCAGGCGGAGATCAAGGGGCACTACCTGATCTTGATGTGGGCCGAGTTCACCAGCCTGAAGTCGCCGTCCACGGCCGCGCAACGCCAGCAGCTCGAGCAGTTCGCGGCCAGCCTGGTCAGCGGCAGCGCCAACATCAACCTCAGCACCCGGATGCTGAGCGGGAAGCCGTAGCGGTCCTGCGGTTCCTGGCCTGCGCGGCCCGGGTGGCCAGCTCCGCTGGTTCTGGGTAGCCGACCTCCTCCAGGCACAGCCCGTGCGGCGGGACGACCCGGACCGCGGGGTCACGGACGGCGGCCGCGAGCACCTCGGCGGGCCAGCCGGGCGGCCGGCGCCCCTCGCCGACGGCCAGCAGCGCGCCGACCAGGGCACGGACCATGTTGTGGCAGAACGCGTCGGCGACCACGGTCGCGACCGCCAGGCCGGGCCCGTCCTCGGCGGTGTGCCCATGGCCGGCGCTGTCGCGCTGCCAGTCCAGCACGCGCAGGGTCCGGACGGTGGTCGCGCCCTCGCGGCGGCGGCAGAAGGCGGCGAAGTCGTGCTCGCCCGTCAGGGACGCCGCCGCCTCGTTCATGGCGGCCAGGTCCAGCCGGCGCGGCGTCCAGAGCGTCTCGTGCCGGCGCAGCGGATCGGCCCGGGCCGGGTCGTCGCAGACGCGGTAGGAGTAGCGGCGCCAGAGCGCGGAGAACCGCGCGTCGAAGCCGTCCGGCGCCGGGCCGACGGCGTGCACGCGGACGTCGGGCGGAAGCGCGGCGGCCAGCCGGGTCAGCGGCGCCGACGGCCTGGGTGAGGCCAGCGGCGCGGGTGACGCAGGCGGTGTGGGTGACGCCGACGCTGTGGGTGCGGCCAGCTGCCCGGGTCGCGCCGGCGGGCCGGCGGGCGGGGTGCCCGTCAGGGTGGTCCAGGCGGGCGCGGGGACGTCGGCGTGGACGACCTGCCCGCGGGCGTGGACTCCGGCGTCGGTGCGCCCGGCGACGGTCAGGCCCGGCGGTGCGGGCAGCCGCAGCGCGCGGCCGAGCGCCACGGCCAGGGTTTCCTCGACCGTGCGCCTGCCGGGCTGGGCGGCCCACCCGGAAAACCCTGACCCGTCGTAACCCAGGTCAATTCTCAGCCGAACGGACCGTGGTTCCTGCTCCAAGGCTGCCTACCCGATGGGCCGTTGTACACGTAAGAGCGTGTACAACGGCCCATCCAGCTCGTAAGGCACCGCCCGTGGCGGCCGGGCTCAGGCGTTCTCGTCGTCGGACTCGGACTCGTCGGATTCGGACTCGTCGGCGAGGTCGTCGACCTCTCCGGCTTCGCCCTCTTCCGGTACCACCGGGGCCTCCTCGGGCAGGGCCTCGTCGGTCGCGGCCTCGTCCGCCTCGGCCTCGGGCTCGGCGACAGCGGTGGCTGTCCCGGCGGCCGCGGGCGCGGCGGCGGTCGTGTCGGCGCGGCGGGCGCGGCGGCGGGGCTTGGCCGCCACCGGCTCGCCGCGGACCAGCTCGATGACCGCCATCGCCGCGTTGTCGCCCTTGCGCGGGCCGATCTTGGTGATGCGGGTGTAGCCGCCGTCGCGCTCGGAGAACTGGGGAGCGATCTCGGTGAACAGCTGGTGCACCACGCCCTTGTCCGTGACCACGGTCAGCACGTGCCGACGAGCATGCAGGTCACCGCGCTTGGCGAAGGTGATCAGCCGCTCGGCGACCGGGCGCAGCCGCTTGGCCTTGGCCTCGGTGGTGGTGATCCGGCCGTGCTGGAACAGCGCGGTGGCCAGATTCGCCAGGATGTGCCGCTCGTGGGCCGGGCTGCCGCCCAGGCGGTGGCCCTTGGTGGGCGTGGGCATTCGGACCTCTCCTTGATCTCCGCGGCCCCGTGATCAGGGGCACGGACGCGTCAGTACTGCTCGGTCTCCACGTAGCTCTCGTCGTCGTCGCCGTACGCGCCTACCGCGCTGCTCGGGTCGAATCCGGGCGGCGAGTCCTTGAGCGACAGGCCCATGTCAATGAGCTTCTGCTTGACTTCCTCGATCGACTTGGCGCCGAAGTTCCTGATGTCGAGCAGGTCCTGCTCGCTGCGCCCGACGAGCTCGCCCACCGTGTGGATGCCCTCGCGCTTGAGGCAGTTGTAGGAACGCACGGTGAGGTTGAGGTCCTCGATCGGCAGGGCCAGGTCGGCGGCCAGCGCGGCGTCGGTCGGCGAGGGGCCGATGTCGATGCCCTCGGCGTCGACGTTGAGCTCCCGGGCCAGCCCGAACAGCTCGACCAGCGTCTTGCCGGCGCTCGCCACCGCGTCCCGGGGCCGCATGCACGGCTTGGTCTCCACGTCGAGGATGAGCCGGTCGAAGTCGGTGCGCTGCTCGACCCGGGTGGCTTCCACCTTGTAGGTCACGCGCAGCACGGGCGAGTAGATGGAGTCGATCGGCACCCGGCCGATCTCCTGCCCGGGCTGCTTGTTCTGGGTGGCCGAGACGTAGCCGCGGCCGCGCTCCACGGTCAGCTCCATCTCGAGCTTGCCCTTGGCGTTCAGCGTGGCGACGTGCAGCTCGGGGTTGTGCACCTCGACGCCGGCCGGCGGCGCGATGTCGGCCGCGGTCACGTCGCCGGGGCCCTGCTTGCGCAGGTACATCACGACCGGCTCGTCGTGCTCGGAGGACACCACCAGTTCCTTGAGGTTCAAGATGATGTCGGTGACATCTTCCTTCACCCCGGGGACGGTGGAGAACTCGTGCAGGACGCCTTCGATCCTGATGCTGGTCACGGCGGCGCCGGGGATGGACGACAGGAGCGTCCGGCGGAGCGAGTTGCCGATGGTGTAGCCGAAGCCGGGCTCCAGCGGCTCGATGACGAACCGGGACCGGAATTCGTCGACCTGCTCCTCGGCGAGCGAGGGGCGCTGAGCGATGAGCATTGTTCTTCCTTTCCGCGACGCCCGCTATATGACGTCACAGTGTTTGCCCCCGGGGGATGACCCCCCGGGGACGCCCGGGGACCCCGGGTTACTTCGAGTAGAACTCGACGATCAGCTGTTCCTGGACCTGCGTGTCGATCTGGGCCCGGACCGGCAGCGCGTGGACCAGGATGCGCATCTGGTCCGAGACCACCTCGAGCCAGGCCGGCACGGTGCGCTCGCCGATCTCGGCCTGCGCGACGACGAACGGGGTCATGTCGCGGGACTTGGGGGCCACCTCGACGATGTCGTTCTCGCTGACCCGGTAGGACGGGATGTCGACCTTCTTGCCGTTCACCGTGAAGTGCCCGTGGCACACCAGCTGGCGGGCCATGTCGCGGCTCTTGGCGAAGCCCGCGCGGAACACGATGTTGTCCAGGCGGCGCTCGAGCAGCTGGAGCATGGTCTCGCCGGTGCGGCCGTGCTTGCGGGCCGCCTCCTCGTAGTAGCTGTGGAACTGGCGCTCGAGGATGCCGTAGATCCGCTTGGCCTTCTGCTTCTCCCGGATCTGCTGCAGGAAGTCGCCTTCCTTGGGCCGGTTCCGGCCGTGCTCACCCGGCGGGTAGGGCCGGATCTCGATCGGGCACTTCGGCGAATCGCACTTCGCGCCCTTCAGGAAGAGCTTGGTCTTCTCCCGGCGGCAGAGCTTGCAGTCCGCGCCTGTGTATCGAGCCATTGTGTCGCTATCTCCTCGATGGGCTCTGTCAGACCCGGCGCCGCTTGGGCGGCCGGCAGCCATTGTGCGGGACGGGGGTCATGTCCTGGATCGAACCGACCTCCAGCCCGGTCGCCTGCAGCGACCGGATGGCGGTCTCCCGGCCCGAGCCCGGGCCCTTGACGAAGACGTCGACCTTTCGCATGCCGTGCTCCATGGCCCGGCGCGCGGCCGCTTCGGCCGCCATCTGGGCCGCGTACGGGGTCGACTTACGCGACCCCTTGAATCCGACCTGACCCGCGGACGCCCACGAGATGACGTTGCCCGTCGGGTCGGTGATCGAGATGATGGTGTTGTTGAACGTGCTCCTGATGTGGGCATGCCCGTGAGCGACGTTCTTCCGCTCCTTGCGGCGCACCTTCTTGGCGGCGGCCTGCTGACGGCTCCTAGGCGGCATCTGCTTCCTTCGAGGTGATCGGTCCGTGCGGACTACTCATTACTTCTTGCCGGCCTTCTTCTTGCCGGCCACCGTCTTCTTCTTGCCCTTGCGGGTGCGCGCGTTGGTCTGCGTCCGCTGCCCGTGCACCGGGAGCCCGCGGCGGTGGCGGATGCCCTGGTAGCAGCCGATCTCGACCTTGCGCCTGATGTCGGCCTGGACCTCGCGGCGCAGGTCACCTTCGACCTGGTAGGTGGCGTCGATCCAGTCGCGGAGCCTGATCAGCTCCTCGTCGGTCAGGTTGTGGACCCGGGTATCGCCGCTGACCCCGGTGGCCTGCAGCGTCTGCAGGGCCCGGGTACGGCCGATGCCGTAGATATAAGTGAGCGCGACCTCGAGCCGCTTATCGCGGGGGAGGTCGACGCCGGAAAGCCTGGCCATGGACGGGCAGTTCTCCTTCTGCTGGCGGAGGTCCTGCGCACCGCCCCCAGGCCCTGCCCGGACCTGGCCCCGGCCTCCGACCGGGGGTCGCCGCCAGCGATGGCGGCCTGCGGTGCGTGTCTATGTCAATGAGCATCTGGCTCGATGCGTCCTGAGTTTGTGCGTCCTGAGTTTGTGCGTCAGCCCTGGCGCTGCTTGTGCCTCGGGTCGGCGCAGATGACCATGACGCGGCCGTGCCGGCGAATGATCCGGCACTTGCTGCAGATCTTCTTGACGCTCGGCTTGACCTTCACGGTGCTGTCTCCACTATGTCTGGTTTGTTACTTGTACCGGTACACGATCCGCCCGCGACTGAGGTCGTAGGGGCTGAGCTCTACGACGACCCGGTCGTCAGGCAGGATGCGGATGTAGTGCATCCGCATCTTCCCGCTGATGTGAGCGAGAACCTTGTGCCCGTTTTCCAGCTCCACCCGGAAGAAGGCATTCGGCAGTGACTCGACTACTGTGCCTTCGATCTCAATGGCGCCGTCTTTCTTGGGCATGTCCTCCGCGCTTCGCTCTATAGGGTGGTGGTCCGCGCCGGAGCGCGGGTGGCCTTACTCTGCTGGGCGGTCCGCCTTCCCCGCCTGGCTCACGCCCGTGCTGACCTAAGACAGCGGGACGAGAAAACCGGGAAGGGCTCCGAAGGGTCCGTACCGCTCGCATACGCGAGCCCCGGGTGCTAACCGCGGGGAACCCAGTAGATGGGCCGGAGACGAGTGTACTCGACCCGCAGCACCAACGCGAACCGCCCCAGATCTGGGACACCATATAAGACACCGCAGGACGCGCGGCTATTCCCCGCGCCGCCGGGCCCGGCGGATCATCACCCAGATCCAGGGGATCGCCACCAGCAGCCACCACGGGAACCAGGTCCCGACGCCGACCACCGCCGCGACCGCCCAGATGGCGATCAGGGTGCCGGTGACCACGGCCCAGGCCCCCATGGCCACCGGGAACCGCTCCGCGAGCGGCTGGCCCGGGTCGCGCGGCACCAGGGACTGGTGCGGCAGGCCCGCGGGCCGCCGCAGCGACTCGTGCGGCAGCCGGTACAGGTCGATGACCGGCAGGTCGGCCAGCAGGTCATCGAGCTCACCCAGCGTCTTGGCGTCGAGGGCGGCGTTCATCCGCTCATCGAATTCCTCGGCGGTCAGCCGGCCCGCGGCGTGATGCTCGCGGAGCAGCGCCGTGGCGCGGTCGCGATCCGCGTCGGAGGCGCGGATCCGCGGATCACCAGGCACAGGTACACCTTCTAAGTCGGCGGAACGCTCGCTGTGTCCCTGTCTCTAGTATCGCCCAGGCGGGCCAGGCCGCCGTCCTCGGCGGTCAGTACCCACGGGCCGTCCGCGGTGATCGCGACCGTGTGCTCGAAGTGCGCGGCCCAGCTTCCGTCCGCCGTGGTGACCGTCCACCCGTCGTCCAGCAGGACCGTCTCGGGGCTGCCGAGCATGACCATCGGCTCGACGGCCAGCGCGATGCCCGCGCGCAGCCGCAGCCCGCGGCCGGGCCGGCCGTAGTTCGGCACCGGCGGGTCCATGTGCATGGCGGTGCCGATGCCGTGCCCGGTGTACTCCTCGACGACGCCGTACGGACCCGCCGCGGCGATGCTGGACTCCACCGCGTGCGAGATGTCGCCCAGCCTCGCGCCGGCCCGCGCCCGCGCGAGCCCCCGCCACAGCGCGTCCTCGCACACGTCAAGCAGCGCGGCGTGCTCGGCGGAGATGGCGCCGACCCCCACGGTGACGGCCGCGTCCCCGTGCCAGCCGCGGACGATGGCGCCGCAGTCGATGGAGATGAGGTCCCCCTCGGTCAGGCTCCGGGCCGCGCTCGGGATGCCGTGCACGATCTCGTCGTTCACCGACGTGCAGATGGTGGCGGGATACCCGTGGTAGCCCAGGAACGACGGGGTCGCGCCCGCCGCGCGGATCTCGCGCTCGGCGATCGCGTCAAGCTCGGCGGTGGTGACACCGGGCCGGACCGCCGCGGCGACCGCCGCCAGGGTGCGCGCCACGACCAGCCCCGCCTCGCGCATGACCGCGAACTGCTCGGGGGTCTTGATCTGGATTTCCTGCGCGCGCCGGGGCCACATGCGGACCGTCCTTCAGCGTACGAACGGGCGGAGCGCGGCCAGCGCCCGGCTGGTGATCTCCTCGACCGGGCCGGTCGCGTCGATCCCGATCAGGATGTTCTCGTCGGCGTAGAACGCGATGAGCGGGGAGGTCTGCTCGGCGTAGACCTCGAGGCGGTGCCTGATCGTGTCCTCGGAGTCGTCGTCGCGCTGGAACAGCTCGCCGCCGCAGTCGTCGCAGATGAGGTTGCGGGCCGGCGGGTCGTACAGCACGTGCCAGACCCGCTCGCAGCGGCGGCAGGTCCGGCGCCCGGACAGCCGGCGTACCACCTCATCCTCGTCCACCACCAGCTCGAGGACCACGCTCAGCCGGGCGTCCCATTCCGAGAGCATCTTCTTGAGCGTCTCGGCCTGCGGCACGTTCCGGGGGAACCCGTCGAGCAGGAACCCCTCCTGCGCGTCGTCCTCGCCCAGCCGGTCCTGGACCATGGCCACGGTGACCTGGTCGGGCACCAGGTCACCGCGATCCATGTACTCGCGCGCCTTGCGGCCCAGTTCGGTATTGCTCGTCACGTTGTACCGGAAAATGTCACCCGTCGAGATCCTCGGGATCGCCAGGTGCGAAGAGATGAACTGGGCCTGTGTCCCCTTGCCCGCACCGGGGGGCCCGACGAGGACTATGCGCACTATCGCAAGAAACCCTCATAGTTGCGCTGCTGCAACTGGCTCTCGATCTGCTTCACGGTGTCGAGCCCGACGCCGACCATGATCAGCAGGCTGACCCCGCTGAACGGGAACTGCTGGCCGACTCCGATGGCGGTGAGCGCGACCAGCGGGAACAGCGCGATCACGCCCAGGTAGGTCGAACCGGGGGCGGTGAGCCTGCTGAGCACGTAGCTGAGGTACTCGGCGGTCGGCCGCCCGGGCCGGATGCCGGGGATGAACCCGCCGTACTTCTTCATGTTGTCGGCCACCTCGGTCGGGTTAAAGGTGATCGACACGTAGAAGTAGGTGAACCCGACGATCAGCACGAAGAACAAGAGCATGTAGAAGCCGCCGGTACTCAGGCTGCTGCCGGACGTGCCCTGGGCCAGATACCGCTCGACCCAGGACACCCAGCCCTGAGGTTTCGTCGTGTTGCCGAACAGCTGCGCGCCCAGGGTCGGGATGTAGAGCAGCGACGAGGCGAAGATGACCGGGATCACGCCCGCCTGGTTGACCTTCATCGGGATGTAGGTCGAGGTGCCGCCGTACATCCGGCGGCCCACCATCCGCTTGGCGTACTGCACCGGGATGCGGCGCTGGGCCTGTTCCATGAACACGATGAAGGCCACGATGGCGACCACCACCAAGATGGCCACGCCCGCGTAGAAGGCCGACTTGTCGCGGTAGATGGCCAGGATCTCGCCGGGGATGACGGAGATCACGGTGGTGAAGATCAGCACCGACATGCCGTTCCCGACCCCGCGGTCGGTGATCAGCTCGCCCATCCACATGATGACCGTGGTGCCGGACACCATGCAGATCACCATGGTGGCGACGTTGAAGATCCCGCCGTTCGGGATCAGCGGGTTCGCGCTCCCGGACGCCCCGCACCCGTTGAACAGCGTGCCGGAGCGGGCCAGCTCGATGTAACCGGTGGACTGCAGGACCGCCAGGCCCACGGTGAGGTACCGGGTGTACTGGGTGATCTTGGCCTGGCCGGCCTGGCCCTCCTGCTTCAGCGTCTCCAGCCGCGGGATGACCACGGTCAGCAGCTGCAAGATGATGCTGGCCGTGATGTACGGCATGATGCCGAGCGCGAACACCGACAGGCGCAGCAGGGCCTGGCCGCTGAGCAGGTTGACGATGGCCAGGACGCCGGCCGTCGAGCTGCCGGCGCTGGTGGCCAGGTTGGAGCAGTAGGCCACGTTCTTCTCGGCGATACCGGGCGTCGGCAGCGAGGCACCCAACCGGAACAGCGCGATCAGGGCGAGCGTGACCAGCATCTTCTTGCGCAGGTCCGGCGTCTGGAACGCCCGCACGAAGGCCGTCAGCATGCGCAGTCCTCGGTTCGGTTGATCGGGCAGTCCACGTATCTTACCCGGCGTGCCATGGGATGTCTCCTTTGGTCAGGAGGCGCTAACCGAGCTCGGTGACCGTACCGCCGGCCCGCTCGATCTTCTGGACGGCGGTGGCCGAGAACGCGTGCGCGGTCACCCGGAGCGCGACCGAGAGGTCACCGGAGCCCAGCACCTTGATCAGCTCGCCGGACCTGGCGGCGCCCCTGGCCACCATGTTCTCCGGGGTCACGTCGCCGCCCTCCGGGAACAGCTGGGCCAGCCGGCCGGTGTTCACCACCTGGTAGGTGGTGCGGAACCCGGAGTTGGAGAAGCCCTTCAGCTTCGGCACCCGGCGCTGCAGCGGCATCTGGCCGCCCTCGAAGCCGAGGCGAACCGTGTTGCGCGCCTTGGTGCCCTTGGTGCCGCGGCCCGCGGTCTTCCCCTTGGACGCCTCGCCGCGGCCGACCCGCATCTTGGCCTTGTGCGCGCCCAGCGCCGGCCGCAGGTGATGCAGCTTGAGCCCGCGCCCGGACGCCGTTTGGCCGTCGGTATTCGTTTCCGGCATCTAGTCCACTTCCTCCACGGTCACCAGGTGGCGCACCGTCTTGATCATGCCGCGGAACTCCGGGCGGTCCGGCCTGACCACGACCTGGCCGATCCGGTGCAGCCCGAGCGAGCGCAGCGAGTTCCGCTGCGCGCTGTTCCCGCCGATCTTCGACTTGATCTGGGTCACTTTCAGCTGTGCCATCTGTGCCCTCCCTAGGACCCGGCCGCGGCGGCGCGCGCCCGCAGCATGGCCGCCGGCGCCACGTCCTCGATCGGCAGGCCGCGCTTGGCCGCGATCTCCTCGGGCCGGTTCAGGCTCTTCAGCGCGGCCACCGTCGCGTGCACGACGTTGATCGGGTTGGAGGAGCCCAGCGAGCGGGACAGCACGTCATGGATGCCGGCGCACTCGAGCACGGCCCGGACCGGGCCGCCGGCGATGACGCCGGTACCCGGGCTGGCCGGCTTCAGCAGCACGACCCCGGCCGCGGCCTCGCCCTGCACCGTGTGCGGGATCGTGCTGGCGATCCGCGGCACCCGGAAGAAGTGCTTCTTGGCCTCTTCGACGCCCTTGGCGATGGCGGCCGGGACCTCCTTGGCCTTGCCGTACCCGACGCCGACCATCCCGTTGCCGTCACCCACCACGACCAGCGCGGTGAAGCTGAAGCGGCGGCCGCCCTTGACCACCTTGGCCACGCGGTTGATGGTCACCACGTGCTCCAGGTAGGCGGCCTGCTTTGCGGCCGTCGCCGCCGCGCCGGTCATCACGGCGCTCGCGTCGCTCGCCGCCGCCGCCACGGCGCGGTGCTCCTGGCATTAGCCCTTCCTCATCTCTGCTATAAAACGCTCGGCCCTGTGCAAAGTGTTCACAGTTGCAGGCCGCCTTCCCGGGCGCCGTCCGCCAGGGCCGCGATGCGGCCGTGGTAGCGGTAGCCGCCCCGGTCGAACACCACAGCCTCGATCCCGGCCGCCGCCGCCCGCTGCGCGAGCAGTTCGCCGACCTGGCGCGCCTTGGCCGTCTTGTCGCCCTCGGCGGCCCGGATGTCCGGGTCCAGGGTGGACGCGGCGGCCAGCGTACGGCCGGCGCTGTCGTCCACGATCTGCGCGAACATGTGCCGCGCGGACCGGTTGACGACCAGCCGCGGCCTGCTCGGGCTGCCGGTGACCTTCTTGCGGACCCGCAGGTGCCGGCGCACCCGGGCGGCCGCGGACTTCTGGGTGCGCGGCCGCACCCGCCCGGCGATCCGGACGTGCAACCTGGTCTTGGTACCAGCCATGGTTACTTCCCAGCCTTCCCGACCTTGCGGCGTACCACTTCGCCCTGGTACCGCACGCCCTTGCCCTTGTACGGGTCCGGCTTGCGGAGCTTGCGGATTTGCGCGGCTATCTCGCCCACCTGCTGCTTGTCGATGCCTTCCACGACAAACCGGGTAGGCGCCTCGACCCGGAAGGTGATGCCCTCCGGCGGAACGATGGTCACGGGGTGGCTGAACCCGAGGGAGAACTCCAGGTCGCTGCCCCGGGCCTGGACCCGGTAGCCGACGCCCACGATCTCCAGCGTCTTGCGGTAGCCGTCGGTGACGCCGGTGACCATGTTCGCGATCAGCGTGCGGGACAGGCCGTGCAGCGCGCGCACCGGGCCCTCGTCGTTGGGCCTGGTCACCTTGATGACCCCGTCCTCGCGCACGACGTCGATGGGGTCGGCCACGGTGTGCTTCAGCGTTCCCTTGGGCCCCTCTACGGTGACCTCGCGCCCGTCCAGGGTGACCTGCACCCCGCTGGGGATGGTCACGGGGAGCCGCCCGATCCTTGACATTGCAGCTCCTCCCTTACCAGACGTAGGCGAGGACTTCTCCGCCCACGCCTCGCTTCTTGGCTTGCTTGTCGGTCAACAGCCCACCGGAGGTGGAGATGATGGCCACGCCGAGGCCGCCGAGCACCCGGGGCAGTTCGTCCTTCTTCGCGTAGACCCGCAGGCCCGGCTTGGACACCCGCTTGATGCCGGCGATGGAGCGCTCGCGCGCGTTGCCGAACTTGAGGGTGATCACCAGGTTCCTGCCGACCTCGGCGTCTTCGACGCGCCAGGAGGCGATGTAGCCCTCCTGCTGGAGGATCTCGGCGATGTGGGACTTGATCTTGGAGTACGGCATGCCCACCGTGTCGTGGTACGCCGAGTTCGCGTTGCGCAGACGCGTCAGCATGTCTGCGATCGGGTCGGTCATCGTCATGGCCAACAGGCCTTCCTCACCGTGGTTTCCCTGCGGTTCTCCGAACCGGGCGGGACCTGCGGTGTACTCGTTTGGGTGTTACCAGCTGGACTTGGTGATGCCGGGCAGCTCGCCGCGGTGCGCCATGGTCCGGAAGCAGATCCGGCACAGGCTGAACCTGCGGTAGACAGCCCGCGGGCGCCCGCAGCGCGTGCACCGCGTGTAGCCGCGGACCTGGAACTTAGGCGTCCGCTTCTGCTTGACGACAAGGGCCTTCTTTGCCACGTCAGCCTTCCTTGAAGGGGAATCCGAGCTTCCGCAGCAGCGAGCGGCCCTCGGCGTCGTTGGTTGCGGTGGTCACGACGGTGATATCCATCCCGCGCTGCCGGTCCACCTTGTCCGGGTCGATCTCGTGGAACATGACCTGCTCGACGAGGCCGAACGTGTAGTTGCCCTGCCCGTCGAACTGCCGGTCGGACAGGCCGCGGAAGTCGCGGATCCGGGGCAGCGCGATGGCCAGCAGCCGGTCCAGGAACTCCCACATGCGATCCCCGCGCAGCGTGACGTGCGCGCCGATGGGCATGCCCTCGCGCAGCTTGAACTGGGCCACGGACTTCTTGGCCTTGGCCACGGCCGGCTTCTGCCCGGTGATGGTGGACAGGTCACGGACCGCGCCGTCGATGAGCTTGGCGTCACGGGCGGCCTCGCCCACGCCCATGTTCACCACGATCTTGGTCAGGCCGGGGATCTGCATCACGTTGCTGTAGCCGAACTCCTGCATGAGCGCCGGAGCGATCTCGCTCCGGTAGCGCTCCTTGAGCCGCGGCACCGGCGGCGCTTCGGTCGCCATCAGATGTCCTTCCCGCTGGGCCTCGCGACGCGGATCTTCTTGCCGTCCTCGTCGAACCGGTAGCCGACCCGGGCCGCGTTCTTGCTGTCCGGATCGGCCAGCTGCACGTTGCTCACGTCGATCGGCGCTTCCTCGTGCGTGATGCCGCCTTCCTTGGCACCGCGCTGGCCCTGGTAGGTGACCTTCTTGTTCTTCTTGACCATGTTGACCCCCTGGACCAGGACCTTGCCCCGGTCCGGGTAGGCCGCGATGACCAGGCCGCTGCGGCCCTTGTCCCGGCCGGCCACCACGATCACGTGGTCGTTCTTCTTGATCTTCATCTAGAGCACCTCCGGCGCCAGCGAGATGATCCGCATGAACCGCTTCTCCCGCAGCTCACGGCCGACCGGCCCGAAGATGCGGGTTCCGCGCGGGTCGCCGCCGTCCCGGATCAGCACCGCGGCGTTCTCGTCGAACCGGATGTAGGAGCCGTCGCCGCGGCGGCGCTCCTTGCGCGTGCGTACCACGACCGCCTTGACGACATCGCCCTTCTTCACGCCGGCGCCGGGGAGGGCATCCTTCACCGTCGCCACGATGACGTCACCGATGCCCGCGTATCGCCGGCCGCTGCCGCCGAGCACACGGATGCACAAGATCTCCTTGGCCCCCGTGTTGTCGGCGACCTTGAGCCGCGACTCCTGCTGGATCACGTCAACTCCCTATCTCCCCCGGGGGACGACCCCCCGGTGACCCCCCGTGAAAAGAGGGTCTACGCCGGGCATCGGAGCCAGGCGGTCTCTGGTATTACTTGGCCTTCTCGAGGATCTCGGCTACCCGCCAGCGCTTGGTCGCGGACAGCGGCCGGGTCTCCATCAGCAGCACACGATCGCCCACGCCGCAGGCGTTCTCGGCGTCGTGCGCCTGGTACTTCTTGGTGCGGCGCAGAACCTTGCCGTACTTGGGGTGCTTGACGTGGTCCTCGACCTCGACAACGACGGTCTTGTCCATCTTGTCGCTGACCACCAGGCCTTCCCGGCTCTTGCGGTAGCCACGCGTCACGCCGTCCTTGGCGTCCTCGCTCACTCGCTCGCCTCCTCGGCTGCGTCGTCCTCGGCGGCGTCATCGGCGTCCGTGACACTGGCCACCGGCGTCTCCGGCTCGAGATCATCCGGTTCGCCGGACTCTTCGATCAAGGTGATGATCCCGAGCTCACGCTCGCGCATCACCGTGTAGATCCGGGCGATTTCCTTGCGGACCGCACGCAGCCGGCCGTGGCTCTCCAGCTGCCCGGTGGCACCCTGGAAGCGCAGGTTGAACAGCTCTTCCTTGGCCTCGGCCAGCTTGGCGTGCAGTTCTTCCTCGGTGGACACGCGCAGCTGCGCGGTCAGGCCGCTAGCCATCAGCCCTCACCGACCTCTCGCTTGACCACCTCTGCAATGTCAGCCAGCAGAGCATCGGGAGCTTGCATCCTTGACATCAGCCCTCACCGACCTCTCGCTTGACCACCTTGCACTTCATCGGGAGCTTGTGAATCGCGCGCCGCAGCGCCTCCCTGGCCACTTCCTCGCTGACCCCGGCCATCTCGAACATGACGCGGCCCGGCTTGACGTTGGCGATCCACCACTCCGGTGAGCCCTTGCCGGAACCCATCCGGGTCTCGGCCGGCTTCTTGGTCAGCGGCCGGTCCGGGTAGATGTTGATCCAGACCTTCCCGCCACGGCGGATGTGCCGGGTCATGGCGATACGGGCCGCCTCGATCTGCCGGTTGGTCACGTAGGCGTGCTCGAGGGCCTGGATCCCGTACTCGCCGAACGACACGTGGGTGCCGCCGGTCGCGTTACCGGTCCGGTGCGGACGGTGCTGCTTGCGGTGCTTAACCCTGCGCGGAATGAGCATGTCCTCTAGCCTTCCTCGCCGGCGGACGCGCCCTCAGGGCCGCGGCGCCGCGGCCGCTGCGCGTCCCGTGGCCGCTGGGGGCGCTGCTGGGCCGCGGCCCGCAGCGCGGCCTGCTGTGCCTCGCGGCCGGCCCGGCTGGTGGGCGCCTCGCCCTTGTAGATCCAGACCTTCACGCCGATCCGGCCGAAGGTGGTGCGGGCCTCGTAGAAGCCGTAGTCGATGTCGGCGCGCAAGGTGTGCAGAGGTACGCGTCCTTCGCGGTAGAACTCAGAGCGGGACATCTCCGCGCCGCCCAGGCGGCCCGAGCACTGGACCCGGATGCCCTTGGCGCCGCCCTTCATCGCGCTCTGGATCGCCTTGCGCATGGCCCGCCGGAACGAGACCCGGCTGGACAGCTGCTCGGCGACCCCCTGCGCGACCAGCTGGGCATCGATCTCGGGGTTCTTCACCTCGAGGATGTTCAGCTGGATCTGCTTGGCGGTCAGCTTCTCCAGGTCGCCGCGGATCCGGTCGGCCTCGGCACCGCGCCGCCCGATCACGATCCCCGGCCGGGCGGTGTGGATGTCCACCCGCACCCGGTCCCTGGTCCGCTCGATCTCGACCTTGGAGATGCCCGCCCGCTCCATGCCGCGCTGCAGCATGCGGCGGATGGCCACGTCCTCGGCCACGTATTCCTTATACAGCTTGTCGGCGTACCAGCGGCTCTTGAAGTCCGTGGTGATGCCGAGCCGGAACCCGTGCGGGTTCACTTTCTGTCCCACTAGCGGGTCCCTCCCTCGGAATCGTCGGAGACGATGACCGTGATGTGGCTGGTGCGCTTGAGGACCCGGTACCCGCGGCCCTGGGCGCGCGGCCGGAAGCGCTTGAGCGTCGGGCCCTCGTCGACCCAGGCCCGGCGCACCCATAGCATGCCCCGGTCCGCGCGGCCACCGCTGGCGCCTGCGTTGGCGATCGCGCTGGCGAGCACCTTGCCGACCGGATCGCTGGCCGATTGCGGCGCGAAGGCCAGCACGGCCTGCGCCTGGTCAGCGGGCAACCCGCGGATCAGGTCCACCACCCGGCGGGCCTTCCGCGGCGTGACGCGGACGTACCGCGCTTTCGCCCGAGCTTCCATTATCGTCGTTCTCCTATCGGCGACTGCGCCGGTCGTCCTTGACGTGACTGCGGAAAGTCCGCGTGGGCGCGAACTCGCCAAGCTTGTGGCCCACCATCGACTCGGTGATGAACACCGGGATGTGCTTGCGGCCGTCGTGAACGGCGATCGTGTGGCCGAGCATGGCCGGAACGATCATCGAACGCCTGGACCACGTCCTGATGACGGTTTTGGATCCCCGGTCGTTCTGCACGTCCACCTTCTTCATCAGGTGGTCGTCCACGAAGGGACCTTTCTTAAGACTACGAGGCATCGCGTGCTGCTCCTACCGCTTGTTCCTGCCGCGGCGACGGCTGATCAGCCGGTCACTCGGCTTGTGCGCCCGCCGGGTCCGGCCCTCCGGCTGACCCCACGGGCTGACCGGATGACGTCCGCCTGAGCTCTTGCCCTCGCCGCCGCCCAGCGGGTGGTCGACCGGGTTCATGGCCACGCCGCGGACGGAGGGGCGCTTGCCCTTCCACCGGTTGCGGCCGGCCTTGCCGAGCTTGATGTTGCCCTGCTCGGAGTTGCCGACCTCGCCGACCGTGGCCCGGCAGGCCGCTTCGACCCGCCGGATCTCGCCGGACGGCATCCGCAGCTGGGCGAAGCCGCCCTCCTTGGCCAGCAGCTGCACCCCGGCGCCCGCCGAGCGAGCGATCTTGGCGCCGCCGCCGGGCCGCAGCTCGATGGCGTGCACCACGGTGCCGGTCGGGATGCTGCGCAGCGGCAGCGAGTTGCCCGGCTTGATGTCCGCGCCGGTGCCGGCCTCCACCGTGTCCCCGGCCGACAGGCCCTGCGGGCAGATGATGTAGCGCTTCTCGCCGTCCGCGTAGTGGAGCAGCGCGATCCGGGCCGTGCGGTTCGGGTCGTACTCGATGTGCGCGACCTTGGCCGGCACGCCGTCCTTGTCCGCCCGGCGGAAGTCGATCAGCCGGTAGGCCCGCTTGTGGCCGCCGCCCTGGTGCCGGGCGGTGACGCGGCCGTGCACGTTCCGGCCGCCGCGCGAGTGCAGCGGGCGGACCAGCGACTTCTCCGGCTCACTCCTGGTGACCTCGGAAAAGTCAGAACCGCTCGCGCCGCGCCGGCCCGGCGTGGTCGGCTTGTACTTACGGATAGCCATGTCTGGTCGCGTCTCCTCAGGCGCCGAAGATGTCGATCCGGTCCCCCGCGGCGAGGGTCACGATCGCTCGCTTGGTGTCCGGCCGCTTGCCCCAGCCGTACCGGGTGCGCCGGCGCTTGCCCTGCCGGTTCACGGTGTTGACCCCGGTCACCTTGACCCCGAACACGGCCTCGACCGCCAGCCGGATCTGGGTCTTGTTGGCCTCCGGGGCGACGACGAAGGTGTACTTGCCCTCGTCGAGCAGCCCGTAGCTCTTCTCCGAGACCACCGGCCGCAGCAGGACGTCCCGCGGGTTGTTGTCCCGGCTCACTGGTCCGCTCCCTTCCTGGCCCGGGCGACGAACGCCGTCAGGGCTTGCTCGGTGAAGACCACGTGGTCGCTGGCCAGCACGTCGTACGTGTTGAGCTGGTCCTCGGCCAGGACGTGCACGCTGGGCACGTTCCGCAGCGACTTCCAGGTGATCTCGTCGTCGCGGTGCGCGACCACGAGCACCGGGCGGCCCCAGGTGCCGCCGGAACCGGACAAGGCCCCGGTCAGCACGGCCACCGCGTCCTTGGTCTTCGGCACGTCGCCGTCGACGAAGCCGCTGACGACCAGGACCCGGCCGTGGCTGAGCCGGTCGGACAGCGCGCCGCGCAGGGCCGCGGCCTTCATCTTCTTCGGCGTCCGCTGCACGTAAGAACGCGGCACCGGGCCGTGCACGACGCCGCCGCCGGTGTACTGGGGCGCGCGCAGCGAGCCCTGCCGGGCCCGGCCGGTGCCCTTCTGCCGGTACGGCTTCTTGCCGCCGCCGCGAACCTGGCCGCGGGTCTTGGTGGCGTGCGTGCCCTGCCGCGCCGCGGCCTGCTGGGCCACCACGACCTGGTGGATCAGCGGCACGTTGACCTTGGCGGCGAAGATCTCCTCGGGCAGGTCGACCGTCTTGCCGCCCGTGCCGGACGGCGAGATGACGGTGATGGCGGTCATCAGGCTTCACCCCCACCCTCGGTAAGGGTCCGGACCGCGGTGCGGACCAGCACGACCCGGCCGCGAGGGCCGGGCACCGCGCCCTTGATCAGCAGCAGCCCGCGCTCGGCGTCGACGGCGTGCACGGTGAGCGACTGCACGGTGGTGCGCACGCCGCCCATCCGGCCCGCCATCCGCACGCCCTTGAACACGCGGCCCGGGGTGGCGCAGGCGCCGATGGAGCCGGGCGAGCGGTGCTTGCGCTGGGTGCCGTGCGAGGAGCTGAGGCCCTTGAAGCCGTGCCGCTTCATGACGCCCGCGAAGCCCTTGCCCTTGCTCTTGCCGGTCACGTCGACGTGCTGCCCGCTGGCGAACACCTCGGCGGTGAGCTCCTGGCCGAGCGTGTACTCCGACGCGTCTTCGGTCCGCAGCTCGGCCAGGTACCGGCGCGGGGTCAGGCCCGCCTTCTCGAACACGCCGGCGACCGGCTTGGTCACCTTGCGCGGATCGATCTCGCCGAAGCCGAACTGCACGGCCGAGTAGCCGTCGGTGGCCGGGGTGCGCACGGCGGTCACCACGCACGGCCCGGCCTGTACCACCGTGACCGGCACGATCTGCCCGGCGTCGTTGAAGACCTGGGTCATGCCAAGCTTGGTGCCCAGGATCCCTTTGATCTGCTTGCCCATGTCGGTGCGTTCCTCAGAGCTTGATCTCGATGTCGACGCCAGCAGGCAGGTCGAGGCGCATCAGCGAGTCCACCGTCTTCGGCGTGGGGTCGATGATGTCGATCAGCCGCTTGTGCGTCCGCATCTCGAAGTGCTCGCGCGAGTCCTTGTACTTGTGCGGAGAGCGGATGACGCAGTACACGTTCTTCTCGGTTGGCAGCGGCACCGGGCCAGCCACCCGCGCGCCGGTACGCGTCACGGTGTCGACGATCTTCCGCGCCGAGCTGTCGATGACCTCGTGGTCATATGCCTTGAGCCGGATGCGGATCTTCTGTCCCGCCATGTGTGGCCTCGGTGTCCTTCGCTTCTAGTCAGCCGCTGTGCCTGCTTGCCCGGGGGCTCCGCCCCCAAGGCGACCCCCCATTTGTCGCGCGAGGCGGGTCCGACCTTCGGCCGGACCCGCCGTCGCGCGACGGTTACTTGATGATCTTCGTGACCCGGCCGGAGCCGACGGTGCGGCCGCCCTCGCGGATCGCGAACCGCAGGCCCTCCTCCATGGCGATCGGCTGGATCAGGTCGACGCGCATGTCGGTCCGGTCGCCCGGCATGACCATCTCGGTGCCCTCGGGGAGGTTCACCACGCCGGTCACGTCGGTGGTCCGGAAGTAGAACTGCGGACGGTAGTTGTTGAAGAACGGCGTGTGCCGGCCGCCCTCGTCCTTGGACAGGATGTAGACCTGGCCCTCGAACTCGGTGTGCGGGGTGTTGGTGCCCGGCTTGATCACGACCTGGCCGCGCTCCACCTCCTCGCGCTTGATGCCGCGCAGCAGCAGGCCCACGTTGTCGCCGGCCTGGCCGTCGTCCAGGATCTTGCGGAACATCTCCACGCCGGTGACGGTGGTGGACTGCGCCTTCTCCTTGATGCCGATGATGTCGACGGTCTCGCCGGTGTGGATGGTGCCGCGCTCGATCCGGCCGGTCACCACGGTGCCGCGGCCGGTGATCGAGAACACGTCCTCGACCGGCATCAGGAACGGCTTGTCGACCTCGCGCACCGGCTCGGGGATGGACTCGTCGCACGCGGTCATGAGCTCCATGACCTTGTCGCCCCACTCGGCGTCGCCCTCGAGCGCCTTCAGCGCGGACACCCGGACCACCGGCACGTCGTCGCCGGGGAACTCGTACTCGGTGAGCAGCTCGCGGACCTCGAGCTCGACGAGCTCGAGGATCTCCTCGTCGTCCACCATGTCCGCCTTGTTCAGCGCCACCACGATGTAGGGCACGCCGACCTGGCGGGCGAGCAGCACGTGCTCACGGGTCTGCGGCATCGGGCCGTCGGTCGCGGCGACCACCAGGATCGCGCCGTCCATCTGGGCGGCACCGGTGATCATGTTCTTGATGTAGTCCGCGTGACCCGGGCAGTCCACGTGCGCGTAGTGCCGCTTCTCGGTCTGGTACTCGACGTGGGAGATCGAGATGGTGATGCCGCGCTCCTTCTCTTCCTTCGCGTTGTCGATCTGGTCGAAGGGAGTGAAGGGGTTGACCTCGGGCATCTTGTCGTGAAGCACCTTGGTGATCGCCGCGGTCAGCGTGGTCTTGCCGTGGTCGATGTGCCCGATGGTGCCGATGTTGACGTGCGGCTTAGTCCGCTGGAACTTGGCCTTCGCCACTGGTTTCTCCTCGTTGGTTTGCGATCCACCCCGCCGTGGCGGGCGGGGATGGACGGTTAGCTGACTGCTGGCTACTCGCCTCGCGCCTTGGCGATGATCTCCTTGGCGATGCTGGGCGGGACCTCGGCGTACGAATCGAACTGCATGCTGTAGTCCGCCCGGCCCTGGGTCCGGCTGCGCAGGTCCCCCACGTAGCCGAACATCTCCGACAGCGGGACAAGCGCCTTGACCACCCTGGCCCCGGATCGTTCCTCCATGGCCTGGATATGGCCACGGCGGCTGTTCAGGTCGCCGATGACGTCGCCCATGTACTCCTCGGGCGTCCTGACCTCGACGGCCATGACCGGCTCGAGCAGCACGGGATCCGCCTGGGCGGCCGCCTTCTTGAACGCCATCGAACCGGCGATCTTGAAGGCGAGCTCGGACGAGTCGACCTCGTGGTAGGCGCCGTCGGTCAGCGTCACCTTGACGTCGACCATCGGGTAGCCGGCCAGCACGCCGAACTCGGCGGCCTCCTGGCAGCCGGCGTCCACCGAGGGGATGTACTCCCTGGGGATCCGGCCTCCGGTCACCTTGTTCTCGAACTCGTACCCGCCGCCGTCGCCGCCGGTGGGCTCGAGGTTGATGAGCACGCGGCCGTACTGGCCGGAGCCGCCGGTCTGCTTCTTGTGCGTGTACTCGACCTTCTCCACCTTGCGGCGTGACCGTCTCGCGGTAGGCGACCTGCGGGCGGCCGATGTTCGCCTCGACCTTGAACTCGCGGCGCATCCGGTCGACCAGCACCTCCAGGTGCAGCTCGCCCATGCCGGAGATGATCGTCTGGCCGGTCTCCTCGTCGGTCCTGACCTGGAAGGTCGGGTCCTCCTCGGCGAGCCGCTGGATGGCGGTGCCCAGCTTCTCCTGGTCGCTCTTGGTCCTCGGCTCGATGGCCACGTTGATCACCGGCGCCGGGAACGTCATCGACTCCAGGATCACCGGCTTGTTCTGCGCGCACAGCGTGTCGCCCGTGGTGGTGTCCTTCAGGCCCATCACCGCGACGATCTGCCCGGCCACCGCGAACGGGCGCTCCTCGCGCTTGTTCGCGTGCATCTGGTAGATCTTGCCGATCCGCTCCCGGCGGCCCTTGATCGAGTTCAGCACGGTGCTGCCCGACTCCACGGTGCCGGAGTAGACGCGGATGTAGGTGAGCTTGCCGAGGTGCTGGTCCGACATGATCTTGAACGCCAGCGCGGCGAACGGCTCCTCGGGGTCGGGCTGCCGCTCCACCACCGTGTCCTCGTCGCCCACCGCGTGGCCCTGGACGGCCGGGATGTCGACCGGGCTGGGCAGGTAGTCCACGATCGCGTCGAGCATGGGCTGGACGCCCTTGTTCTTGAACGCGGTCCCGCACAGCACCGGGGTCAGCGCGCCGGCGATGGTCGCGCGCCTGATGGCCGCGATGAGCTGCTCCTCGGACGGCTCGGTGCCCTCCAGGTACAGCTCCATCATCTCGTCGTCGTTCTCGGCGATGGTCTCGAGCAGCCGGTCGCGCTACTCGCGCGCGGCCTCGACGTGGTCGTCCGGGATCGCCGACGACGTCGTACTTGTCGCCCTTGCCCTCGGTCTGCCAGAGCAGCGCGCGCATCCGCACCAGGTCGATGACGCCGCGGAAGTCGGACTCGACGCCCCACGGCAGCTGGACGACGAGCGGCGTCGCGCCGAGCCGGTCGGTGATCATGTCCACGCAGCGGTGGAACTCGGCGCCGACCCGGTCCATCTTGTTGACGAAGCAGATCCGCGGTACGCCGTACCGGTCGGCCTGCCGCCACACGGTCTCGGACTGCGGCTCCACGCCGGCCACGGCGTCGAAGACCGCGACCGCGCCGTCGAGCACCCGCAGCGAGCGCTCCACCTCCACGGTGAAGTCCACGTGCCCGGGGTGTCGATGATGTTGATGGTGTGGCCGAGCCAGCTCGTCGTGGTAGCGGCAGACGTGATGGTGATGCCGCGTTCCTGCTCCTGCTCCATCCAGTCCATGGTGGCCGCGCCCTCATGGACCTCACCGATCTTGTAGTTGATGCCGGTGTAGAACAGGATGCGCTCGGTGGTCGTGGTTTTGCCCGCGTCGATATGCGCCATGATCCCGATGTTGCGGACCTTGGCGAGGTCTACGGCGGTCGTGCTGGCCACTTGATTCCTCGTTCTCGTAAGTCTGTGGTTCTGGTCAGCCTTGCGGTTACCAGCGGTAGTGGGCGAAGGCCTTGTTGGACTCCGCCATCTTGTGGGTGTCCTCGCGCCGCTTCACGCTGGCGCCCAGGCCGTTGCTCGCGTCGAGCAGCTCGTTCATGAGCCGCTCGGTCATCGTCTTCTCCCGCCGGTTCCTGGCGTAGGAGACGATCCAGCGCAGCGCGAGCGTGGTGCTGCGGGAGGCGCGGACCTCCACCGGCACCTGGTAGGTCGCGCCGCCGACCCGGCGGCTGCGGACCTCGAGGGTCGGCTTGACGTTGTCCAGCGCGCGCTTCAGGGTGATCACCGGGTCGTTGCCGGTCTTGTCCCGGCAGCCCTCGAGCGCTCCGTACACGATGTGCTCGGCGACCGACCGCTTGCCGTCCCTGAGCACCTTGTTAGCGAGCGCGGTGACGAGCGGCGAGCCGTAGACCGGATCGGTGACAAGCTGCCGCTTCGCCGCGGGACCCTTGCGAGGCATCTCAGCTCTTCTCCTTCTTCGCTCCGTACCGGCTGCGAGCCTGCTTGCGGTTGCGGACGCCCTGGGTGTCGAGGGATCCGCGGATGATCTTGTAGCGGACACCGGGCAGGTCACGCACCCGGCCGCCGCGCACCAGCACGATCGAGTGCTCCTGCAGGTTGTGCCCGACACCGGGGATGTACGCGGTGACCTCGATCTGGCTGGTCAGCCGGACCCTGGCGACCTTGCGCAGCGCCGAGTTCGGCTTCTTGGGCGTGGTCGTGTAGACACGCGTGCACACGCCGCGGCGCTGCGGGCTCTCCTTGAGCGCCGGCGTCTTGTTCTTCGCTACCTTGTCCTGGCGGCCCTTGCGGACCAGCTGCTGGATCGTGGGCAACCGCGTCTCCGTCTTTCCAGTCGTTCCGGCCCGCGCTCACGCGCGAGCCCCGTCACGTTCATTGCTGGCGAGCCTTCGAGGTATCTAAGCGGCCGAGGCCCCAAAACGGGATCCGGCAACCGCCTAGCCTGGGGTTTTCTACCCTCCGCCGACCCCCGAGGTCGGGCGTGTCGCCGTGACCGGGAGTCAGCGGCTCGCTATGAGCCGACTACTGGGAGGGAGGAAACCCACGCTACCAGCCGGCCAGCCACCCGGAACCGGTCCGCAGACCGTCAGCTCCCGGCCCAGCACTGCTGGCCGTCAGCTGGCATGCTTATGTGCCCATGCGTACACGGACACGAATGAAGAACCTACCATGACACAACCCTCAAGCAAAATCGAGCGTCCACCGCCCCAGTCCCCTCGGGACAGCGTGGATGCTCGTCGTGCATTGCTCGTCCGATCTCAACACACCGCCCCCGCGTTTAATCCCGGCCGCGCGGGCTCGAGCAGGTGAACCTGGCATCCGTACGCTGGAGCGCAGTGCAACCCGACGTCGATCGGGGCGGGGCAGGCGGACGGGGCGGCGGGGCGGGGAGCCGGGTCGTTCGGATATATATGCCGAACGGGCTGGCGGCCACCTCGGAGCGGCCGCCAGCCCGTTACGGCGTGGGTGTTACCTGTTGTAGGAGCCGAAGTCGTACTCCTCGAGCGGCACGGCCTCGCCCGAGCCCTGGCCGAACGCGTAGGTCTCCGGTTCGGCGTAGGAGCCGGGCGGGAAGGCCGACGAGCGGGCGTCGTCGGTCGGCTCGACCCGGATGTTCCGGTACACCTGCATGCCGGTGCCGGCCGGGATGAGCTTGCCGATGATGACGTTCTCCTTCAGGCCCAGCAGCGAGTCCGACTTGGCGTGGATGGCCGCGTCGGTGAGCACCCGGGTGGTCTCCTGGAAGGAGGCCGCCGACAGCCACGACTCGGTGGCCAGCGACGCCTTGGTGATGCCCATCAGGACGGCCCGGCCCGCGGCCGAGGTGCCGCCCTCGTTCACCACCGCGCGGTTGACCTCCTCGAACCGCGGCCGCTCGACCAGCTCGCCGGGCAGCAGCTCGGTGTCGCCGGACTCGAGCACGTTCACCCGCTTCAGCATCTGCCGGATGATGATCTCGATGTGCTTGTCGTGGATCGAGACACCCTGCGACCGGTACACCTCCTGCACCTCGTGCACGAGGTGCAGCTGGACCGCCCGGCCGCCGAGGATGCGCAGCACCTCGTGCGGGTTGACCGCGCCCGCGATGAGCTGCTGGCCGACGGCCACGTGGCCGCCGTCGCTGACCAGCAGCCGGGAGCGCATCGGGACCTGGTAGGCGACCTCTTCCGAGCCGTCGTCGGGCACCACGATGATCTTCCGGGTCTTCTCGGTCTCCTCGATCTTGACCCGGCCCTCGTACTCGCTGATGGGCGCCATGCCCTTCGGGATGCGGGCCTCGAAGAGCTCCTGGATGCGCGGCAGGCCGTGGGTGATGTCCTGGCCCGCCACACCGCCGGTGTGGAAGGTCCGCATGGTGAGCTGGGTGCCGGGCTCGCCGATCGACTGGGCGGCGACGATGCCGACGGCCTCGCCGACGTCCACCCGCTTGCCGGTGGCCAGCGAGCGGCCGTAGCACTTGCCGCAGACGCCGATCTTGGCCTCGCAGACCAGCACGCTGTACGTGCGGATGGCCTCCACGCCGGCCTCGGTCAGCCGGTCGATCATCAGCTCGGTCGTGTCGTCCCCGACCTTGGCCAGGATCACGCCGTCGACCTCGATGTCCTCGGCCACGGTCCGGCCGGTGCCGGTGTTCTCGATGTTCGGCAGCTTGCGCAGGCGGCCCTCGGCGTCCTTCTCCGCGATCCGCATGCTGAGCGACCGGTCGGTGCCGCAGTCCTCCTCGCGCACGATCACGTCCTGCGCCACGTCCACCAGGCGGCGGGTGAGGTACCCGGAGTCCGCCGTGCGGAGCGCGGTGTCGGCCAGGCCCTTGCGGGCGCCGTGCGTGGAGATGAAGTACTCCACCACCGACAGCCCCTCGCGGAAGCTGGACTTGATCGGCCGCGGGATGGTCTCGCCCTTCGGGTTGGAGACCAGGCCGCGCATGCCGGCGATCTGCCGGACCTGCATCGGGTTACCGCGGGCGCCGGAGTTGACCATCATCCAGACCGAGTTGGTCTCGGGGAAGGCCGCCTCCATGTCCTGCGCCACCTCGGCGGTCGCGTGCGTCCAGATCTCGATGAGCTCCTGACGGCGCTCCTCGTCGGTGATCAGGCCGCGGTCGTACTCGCGCTGCACCTTGTCGGCGCGGCGCTCGTAGTTCTCCAGGATCTGCGCCTTGTTCGGCGGCGCGACGACATCCTCGATGCCGATCGTGACACCCGCCCGGGTGGCCCAGTGGAAGCCGGCGTCCTTGAGCGCGTCAAGGGCCGCCGCCACCTCGACCTTCGGGTAGGTCTCGGCGAGCGAGTTGACGATGACGGTCAGCTGCCTCCTGTCCACCACGTAGTTGACGAACGGGAAGTCGGCGGGCAGCGTCTCGTTGAAGATGCACCGGCCCAGCGTGGTGGTCAGCCGGATCGGGTCGCCGTCCTCCGTGCCCTCCGGGCCGCTCGGTAGCCCTGCGGCGGGACGATGCCCGGCAGCCGGATCTGGATCTGGGCCTGCAGGTCGAGCTCGCCCGCGTCGTAGGCCATCAGCGCCTCGGACAGCGACGCGAACGCCCGGCCCTCGCCGGGCGCGCCCTCGGTCTGCCTGGTCAGGCAGTACAGGCCGATGATCATGTCCTGGGTGGGCATGGTGACCGGCTTGCCGTCGGCGGGCTTGAGGATGTTGTTGGTGGACAGCATCAGGATCCGCGCCTCGGCCTGCGCCTCGGCGGACAGCGGCAGGTGCACCGCCATCTGGTCGCCGTCGAAGTCCGCGTTGAACGCGGTGCAGACCAGCGGGTGGATCTGGATGGCCTTGCCCTCGACCAGCTGCGGCTCGAACGCCTGGATGCCGAGGCGGTGCAGGGTCGGCGCCCGGTTCAGCAGCACCGGGTGCTCGGTGATGACCTCCTCGAGCACGTCCCACACGACGGGGCGGGCCCGCTCCACCATCCGCTTGGCCGACTTGATGTTCTGCGCGTGGTTGAGGTCAACCAGGCGCTTCATCACGAACGGCTTGAACAGCTCCAGGGCCATCTGCTTGGGCAGCCCGCACTGGTGCAGCTTGAGCTGCGGGCCGACCACGATGACGCTGACGGCCGGAGTAGTCGACGCGCTTGCCGAGCAGGTTCTGGCGGAACCGGCCCTGCTTGCCCTTCAGCATGTCGGACAGGGACTTCAGCGGGCGGTTGCCCGGCCCGGTGACCGGGCGGCCGCGGCGGCCGTTGTCGAACAGGCTGTCCACGGCCTCCTGGAGCATCCGCTTCTCGTTGTTCACGATGATCTCGGGCGCGCCCAGGTCGAGCAGCCGCTTGAGCCGGTTGTTCCGGTTGATGACCCGGCGGTACAGGTCGTTCAGGTCGCTGGTGGCGAACCGGCCGCCGTCCAGCTGGACCATCGGCCGCAGGTCCGGCGGGATCACCGGGATGCAGTCGAGGACCATGCCCATCGGGCTGTTCCTGGTGTTCAGGAACGCGCTGACGACCTTGAGCCGCTTGAGCGCGCGGGCCTTCTTCTGGCCCTTGCCGGTGCGGATCGTGTCGCGCAGGTTCTGCGCCTCCGCGTCCAGGTCGAAGCTGGCCAGCCGGTCCTGGATGGCCTGGGCGCCCATGCCGCCGCGGAAGTACCGGCCGAACCGGTCCCGCATCTCGCGGTACAGCAGCTCGTCGCCCTCGAGGTCCTGGACCTTCAGGTTCTTGAACCTGCTCCAGACCTCGTCCAGGCGGTCGATCTCCTTGCCCGCGCGGTCCCTGATCTGCTTGCACTCCCGGTCGGAGGACTCGCGCAGCTTCCGCTTGGCGTCGCTCTTGGCGCCCTGCGCCTCGAGCTCGGCCAGGTCGGCCTCGAGCTTGGCCTGCCGGGCCTCGACGTCGGCGTCGCGGCGCTGCTCGAGCTGGCCGCGCTCGACGCTGATCTTCGCCTCGAGGGACGGCAGGTCGCGCGCCCGCGCGTCGTCGTCCACGTAGGTGATCATGTAGGCGGCGAAGTAGATGACCTTCTCCAGGTCCTTCGGCGCCAGGTCGAGCAGGTAGCCGAGCCGGCTGGGCACGCCCTTGAAGTACCAGATGTGCGTGACCGGCGCGGCCAGCTCGATGTGGCCCATCCGCTCGCGCCGCACCTTGGCGCGGGTGACTTCCACGCCGCAGCGCTCGCAGATGATGCCCTTGAACCTGACCCGCTTGTACTTGCCGCAGTAGCACTCCCAGTCCCGGGTCGGGCCGAAGATCTTCTCGCAGAAGAGCCCGTCCTTCTCCGGCTTGAGGGTGCGGTAGTTGATGGTCTCCGGCTTCTTCACCTCGCCGTGCGACCACTGCCGGATGTCCTCGGCGGTGGCCAGGCCGATGCGCAGGTCGTCGAAGAAGTTGACGTCAAGCACTGGTGTTTCCCCCTTCTCGATCAGACCTCTTCGACGCTGCTCGGCTCACGCCGGGACAGGTCGATGCCGAGTTCCTCGGCCGCGCGGAAGACATCCTCGTCGGTGTCGCGCATCTCGATCGCGGCGCCGTCGCTCGACAGCACCTCGACGTTGAGGCACAGTGACTGCATTTCCTTGATCAGCACCTTGAATGATTCCGGGATCCCCGGTTCGGGGACGTTCTCGCCCTTGACGATGGCCTCGTAGACCTTGACCCGGCCGAGCACGTCGTCGGACTTGATGGTGAGCAGCTCCTGCAGGGCGTAGGCGGCGCCGTAGGCCTCCAGGGCCCAGACCTCCATCTCGCCGAAGCGCTGCCCGCCGAACTGCGCCTTGCCGCCCAGCGGCTGCTGGGTGATCATCGAGTACGGGCCGGTCGTCCGGGCGTGGATCTTGTCGTCCACCAGGTGCAGCAGCTTCAGGATGTAGATGTAGCCGACCGCGATCGGGTCCTTGAACGGCTCGCCGGTCCGGCCGTCGAACAGCCGGGCCTTCCCGCTCGAGCCGACCATCCGCTGGCCGTCCCGGTTCGGCAGCGTGCTGCCGAGCAGGCCGGTGATCTCCTCTTCCCTGGCCCCGTCGAAGACCGGGGTGGCGACGGGCGTGCCCGCCGGGGCGGCGTCGGCGCTGACGCTGCGCAGCCGGTCCTTCCAGTCGTCGTCGTCGCCGTCGACCTGCCAGCCGGCCTTGGCCACCCAGCCCAGGTGGGTCTCGAGGACCTGGCCGACGTTCATCCGGCCGGGCACGCCGAGCGGGTTGAGCACGATGTCCACCGGGGTGCCGTCCTCGAGGAACGGCATGTCCTCCACCGGCAGGATCTTCGCGATCACGCCCTTGTTCCCGTGCCGCCCGGCCAGCTTGTCGCCGTCGGTGATCTTGCGCTTCTGGGCCACGTACACCCGGACCAGCTCGTTCACGCCCGGCGGCAGCTCGTCGCCGTCCTCGCGGGTGAACACCCGGACGCCGATGACCTTGCCCTCCTCGCCGTGCGGGACCTTGAGGCTGGTGTCGCGGACCTCGCGGGCCTTCTCGCCGAAGATCGCGCGCAGCAGCCGCTCCTCCGGGGTCAGCTCGGTCTCGCCCTTGGGGGTGACCTTGCCGACCAGGATGTCGCCGTTGACGACCTCGGCGCCGATCCTGATGATGCCGCGCTCGTCCAGGTCGGCCAGCACCTCGTCGGAGACGTTCGGGATGTCCCTGGTGATCTCCTCCGGGCCGAGCTTGGTGTCCCGGGCGTCGACCTCGTGCTCCTCGATGTGGATGCTGGACAGCACGTCGTCCTGGACCAGGCGCTGGGACAGGATGATGGCGTCCTCGTAGTTGTGGCCCTCCCACGGCATGAACGCCGCGAGCAGGTTCTTGCCGAGCGCCATCTCGCCGAGGTCGGTGCACGGGCCGTCGGCCAGCACCTGGCCCTGCTCCACCCGGTCGCCCTCTTCGACGATCGGCTTCTGGTTGAAGCAGGTGCCCTGGTTGGACCGCTTGAACTTGGACACCAGGTAGGTGGTCCTGGTGCCGTCGTCGTTCATCACGGTCACGTAGTCCGCGCAGGACTCCTCGACCACGCCGGCCTTGTCGGCCAGGATCACGTCGCCCGCGTCGGTCGCGGCGCGGTACTCCATGCCGGTGCCGACCAGCGGCGCCTCGCTGCGCAGCAGCGGCACCGACTGGCGCTGCATGTTCGAGCCCATCAGCGCGCGGTTGGCGTCGTCGTGCTCGAGGAACGGGATCATGGCGGTGGCCACGGACACCATCTGGCGCGCGGACACGTCCATGTAGTCGACCTCGTCCGGCGGGATGTAGTCCACCTCGCCGCCCTTGCGGCGGACCAGCACGCGGCGCTCGGCGATGGTGCCGTCGGCGTCGAGCGGGGTGTTCGCCTGGGCGATGACGTGCCTGTCCTCCTCGTCGGCGGTCAGGTAGTCGATCTGGTCGGTGACCACGCCGTCGACGACCTTGCGGTACGGCGTCTCGACGAAGCCGAACGCGTTCACCCGCGCGTAGCTGGACAGGCTCCCGATCAGGCCGATGTTCGGCCCTTCAGGCGTCTCGATCGGGCACATCCGGCCGTAGTGGCTGGGGTGCACGTCGCGGACCTCGAAGCCCGCCCGCTCGCGGCTCAGGCCGCCGGGGCCCAGCGCGCTGACAGGCGGCGCTTGTGGGTCAGCCCGGCCAGCGGGTTGGTCTGGTCCATGAACTGGGAGAGCTGGCTGGTGCCGAAGAACTCCTTGATCGACGCGACCACGGGCCGGATGTTGATCAGGGTCTGCGGCGTGATCGCCTCGACGTCCTGGGTCGTCATCCGCTCCCGGACCACGCGCTCCATCCGGGCCAGGCCCAGCCGGACCTGGTTCTGGATCAGCTCGCCCACGGTGCGCAGCCGGCGGTTGCCGAAGTGGTCGATGTCGTCGGTCTCCAGCGGGAGGATCGTGCTCGCCGGAGATCATCTCCTCCTCGCCCGCGTGCAGCCGGACCAGGTACTCGATGGTGGCGACGATGTCCTGCTCGCTCAGCGTGCCCTGCCGGATCGGCAGGTCCAGGCCGAGCTTCCGGTTGACCTTGTACCGGCCCACCTTGGCCAGGTCGTACCGCTTCGGGTTGAAGTACAGGTTCTCCAGCAGCGCCTGGGCCGACTCGCGCGTCGGCGGCTCACCCGGCCGCAGCTTGCGGTAGATGTCGAGCAGCGCCTCGTCCTGGCCGGCGG
The DNA here is from genome assembly GCA_963822765.1 of uncultured Actinomycetes bacterium. GTDB lineage: Bacteria > Actinomycetota > Actinomycetes > Streptosporangiales > Streptosporangiaceae > Palsa-504. Next base: position 148,051 of record CAWGJL010000023.1, read on the forward strand.
TGTGGTCCTTCTCCAGGGTGGCGCGCATCGACTCGTACCCGCCGAACCGGTCCAGGATCTTCGCGTCGTCCCAGCCCAGCGCCTTCAGCAGCACGGTCACGCTCTGCTTGCGCTTGCGGTCGATGCGGACGCCGACGCTGTCCCGCTTGTCGATCTCGAACTCCAGCCAGGCGCCCCGGCTCGGGATGACCTTGCAGGAGTAGATGTCCTTGTCGCTGGTCTTGTCGACCTGCCGGTCGAAGTAGACGCCCGGCGAGCGGACCAGCTGGCTGACCACCACGCGCTCGGTGCCGTTGATGATGAAGGTGCCCTTGGCCGACATGAGCGGGAAATCGCCCATGAACACCGTCTGGCTCTTGATCTCGCCAGTGGTGTTGTTGATGAACTCCGCCGTCACGAACATCGGGGCGGAGAACGTCATGTCCTTGTCCTTGCACTCCTCCGCGGAGTACTTGGGCGGCTCGAACCGGTGATCACGGAACGAGAGCGACATGGTGCCGGAGAAGTCTTCGATCGGGCTGATCTCCTCGAAGATCTCCTCGAGGCCTGACTGCTCGGGCACGTCCTTGCGCCCGGCGTCCTTGGCTTCACTGATGCGGGCCTGCCACCTCTCGTTGCCGAGCAGCCAGTCGAACGACTCGGTCTGCAGGGCGAGGAGGTCTGGTACCTTGAGCGGCTCCTGGATGCGCGCGAAAGACACGCGGCGTGAACCAGAATTCGTTGCGGAGGTAGTCGTTGCGGAGGCGCTGCGCGATGCTGCCAACAGGGGTCCTTCCGAACTTTGTCGCGGAAATATCACCGCACGCACGCCAAACGCCCCGCGGCAAAACCCCGTAGACGCGAGGGAGAAACCGAGGACGTCAGAGTGCAGCGCAAACTAGCAGTGTAGCCGAAGGCCACACCGCTGGTCAAGTGTACGCCACTATGAGATTCACGGTTGCTCCGCAGCATCGCTCTTCGGCGGCCAAGAGTCAAGTCTGAACCGGACACTCGGGGCAGATTGCCTGGGTGACGGATGCCACATGCAGTGTTATGTGTAGGTGGTAACACGCTGGGGTAGAACTTTATTTCTCGCCGCGCGGGTGCTAGTGGCGGGGCTCCCCGGACACGCGAGACCCGGGCGTCGGGCCACG
>CAWGJL010000024.1:0-240403 GCA_963822765.1 uncultured Actinomycetes bacterium
CGCCGGCTGACCCTGGTGCTGGTCAGCCACGACAGCTCGGTGGTCAGGCGGGCCCAGCGGATCGGGGTGATGTCCCGCGGCCGCCTGTCCATCCGCCAGGACACGCGAGCCTGAGCGAGCGGGAAAACAGAGCCTAGACGTGGGGCAGGTGCCAGTGGAAGGGCGCGATCAGCTGCTTGACCGACTCCGGTCCGTACGACCCGACCGGGTACGGCTCGACCGGCGGCGGGTTCTCCAGCAGCGGTTCGGAGATCTCCCACACCCGTTCGATCCCGTCGGACCGGGTGAACAGCGACTGGTCGCCGACCATGGCCAGCAGGATCAGGTGCTCGTAGCCCTCGAGCGCGTTCGCCGCGGCGAACGAGTCCTTGTAGTAGAAGGCCATCTCCGCGTTGCCCAGGCTCAGCTCCGCTCCGGGGACCTTGGCCAGGAAGTTGACCTTGATCGCGCCGGGGTCGGCGAAATCGATCACGATCTCGTTCTGCCGGCCGTACGGGGTGTCCTTGCGGTGCGCGGGGAACATCCGCAGCGGCGGCGGCTGGAAGCCGAGCATGATGACCTGGCGCGAGACGCCCATGGCCTTGCCCGAACGCAGGTAGAACGGCACTCCGTGCCAGCGCCAGTTGTCCACCTCGGCCCGCACCGCGACCATCGTCTCGGTCTGCGAGCCGGCCGCCACGCCGGGCTCGGACAGGTACCCCTCGTACTGGCCGCGCACCACGTGCCGGACGTCGATCGGCTTCAGCGCCTCGAAGACCTTTTCCTTCTCGTCCTGCACGTGCTTGGCGTTCAGCGACGCCGGCGACTCCATGGCCACGAACGCCAGGACCTGGAACAGGTGGGTGACGACCATGTCCCGGTAGGCGCCGGTCGCGTCGTAGAACCCGCCCCGCCCCTTGATCGTCAGCGTCTCCGGCACGTCGATCTCCACGTAGCGGAGGTAAAGCGATTCCAGATCGGCTCGAACAGCCCGTTCGCGAACCGGAAGGCCAGGATGTTGTCGACCGATTCCTTGCCCAGGAAGTGGTCGATCCGGAACACCTGCGACTCGTCGAACACCGCGTGCACGGCCTGGTTCAGCTTGCGCGCCGAGTCCAGGTCGGTGCCGAACGGCTTCTCGATGATGACCCGGGTCCGGTCGGTGGCCAGCCCCGAGTCGCCGAGCATGCCCACCATCGAGGTGAACGCGACCGGCGGGATGGCCAGGTGGTACAGCCGCCTGGGCGTGCCGCCGATCTCCTTCTCGGCCCGCTGGACGGCGGCGAGCAGGTCCCCGGCGTTGCCCGGCTCGGCGGCCACGAACGACAGGTTCGCCGCGAATTCCGACCACGGCCCGTCATCGGGCTTGGTGATGCAGAAGTCGGCGCACGACTGCTCGGCGTGCTCACGGAACTGCTCGTCGGTCATCGCCGAGCCCGGCGGCGCCGAGCCGATCAGGCGGAACTCCTTGGGCAGCAGGCCCGCCGCGTACAGGTGGAACCACCCGGGCAGCAGCTTGCGCTTGGCCAGGTCGCCGGTCGCGCCGAACAGCACGATGACGTGATTGTCCGGCCGCGGCAGTCCGTTCTTGCTCATCCGCGATCAGGCCTTCTTTTTCTCTGCGTGCCCGCCGAACTCCGAGCGCATCGCCGACAGGATCTTTCCGGTGAACGCGCCCATGTCACGGGACTCGAACCGTTCGTACAGCGAGGCCGCGATCACCGATGCGGGCACGCCCTCGTCCACCGCGGCCAGCACCGTCCACCGGCCTTCACCGGAGTCGGACACCCGGCCGCTGAAGTCGTCCAGGTCGGGAGACTTGGCGAAGGCGGCCGCGGTCAGGTCGATCAGCCACGAGCTGATTACCGAGCCGCGCCGCCACACCTCGGCCACGTCGCCCACGTCGATCGTGTACTGGTAATCCTCGGGGTTGCGCAGCGGCGCGGTCTCCGCGTCGAACTGCGCCTGGTGCTTGCCCACGTCGGCGTGCTTGATGATCGACAGGCCCTCGGCGATCGCGGCCATCATGCCGTACTCGATCCCGTTGTGCACCATCTTGACGAAGTGCCCGGCGCCGTTCGGCCCGCAGTGCAGGTAACCCTGCTCGGCGGTGCCCCCCGGCTGCAGGCCGGGGGTGGGCTCGGCGGTGCCCTTGCCGGGCGCGATGGTCAAGAAGATCGGCTTCAGCCGCTCGACCGGCGCGTCCTCGCCGCCGATCATCAGGCAGTAGCCCCGCTCCAGACCCCACACGCCGCCGCTCGTCCCGACGTCGACGAAGTGGATGCCGTCCCGCTTGAGGTCCTTGGCCCGGGTGATGTCGTCCCGGTAGTAGGAGTTACCGCCGTCGATCACGATGTCGTCGGCCTCGAGCAGCGGCTTGAGCTGCTCCAGGGTGGACTCGACCACGCCGGCTGGCACCATGATCCACATGGCGCGCGGCTTGTCCAGCTTGGCCACGAAGTCGGCCAGGCTGTCCGCGCCGGTCGCGCCCTCACTCGCCAGGGCCTTGACCACGTCCGGGTTCCGGTCGTAGACCACGCACCGGTGGCCGTCGCGCATCAGCCGGCGGACGAGGTTGGCCCCCATCCGGCCGAGTCCGATCATCCCGAGCTGCATCGGCGTATCGGTTGGCATCGTTAATCCACTCCGTTCGGTCGGCCTTAAGTTCTGTGGGCCTTAAGTTCTGTGGGCCTTAAGCTCAGTGGGCCTTGAGCTCGCGGTATTTACGGATGAGCGCGTTGGTGGACGAGTCGTGGCCGAGCGCAGGCTCGGCCTCGCTGGTGAGCTCGGGAATGATGGCCACCGCCAGCACCTTGCCGAGCTCCACGCCCCACTGGTCGAACGAATCGATGTCCCAGATGGCTCCCTGGGTGAACACGCTGTGCTCGTACAGCGCGACCAGCGCGCCCAGGACGCGCGGCGTGAGGATCTCCGCGAGCAGCACGTTCGAGGGCCGGTTGCCCTCCATCACCCGGTGCGGGATCACGTTCTCCGGGGTGCCCTCGGCCCGGACCTCGTCCTCGGTCTTGCCGAACGCCAGCGCCTGCGCCTGCGCGAACACGTTGGAGGACAGGATGTCGTGGTGGTCGCGCAGCGGGTTCAGGCTCTTGCCGAAGCCGATCAGATCGACCGGGATCATCGTGGTGCCCTGGTGGATGAGCTGGTAGAAGCTGTGCTGGCCGTTGGTGCCCGGCTCGCCCCAGAACACCGCCCCGGTGTCGTAGGAAACGTGCTGCCCGGCCAGCGTGACGTGCTTGCCGTTGGACTCCATGGTCAGCTGCTGCAGGTAGGCCGGGAAACGCTTGAGGTACTGCTCGTACGGCATGACGCCGTAGCTCTGCAGCCCGAAGAAGTCGCGGTACCAGAGCGCGAGCAGGCCCATCAGCACCGGCAGGTTCCGCTCCAGCGGGGCGGTCCGGAAGTGCTCGTCCATCTCGTGGAACCCGGCCAGCATCTCGCCGAACCCCTCGGGCCCGAGCGCCACCATGGTGGACAGCCCGATCGCGGAGTCCATCGAGTACCGGCCGCCGACCCAGTCCCAGAACCCGAACATGTTCGCCGTGTCGATGCCGAACTTGGCCACCCGCTCGGCGTTGGTCGACACCGCGACGAAGTGCTTGGCCACCGCGTCCTGCGACCCCAGCGCCGACACGACCCAGTCCCGCGCCGACGTCGCGTTGGTCAGCGTCTCCAGCGTGCCGAACGTCTTGGAGGAGATGATGAACAGCGTCTCATCGGCGTCCAGGTCCCGGGTGGCCTCGACGAAGTCGGTGGAGTCCACGTTGGACACGAACCGGAACGTGATGTCCCGCGTCGCGTAGTGCCGCAGCGCCTCGTACGCCATCACCGGGCCCAGGTCCGAGCCGCCGATACCCACGTTGATGACGTTGCGGATCCGCTTTCCCGTGTAACCCTTCCACTCCCCGGACCTGACCCGGTTCGAGAAGTCCGCCATCCGGTCCAGCACCTCGTGTACCTGCGCCACCACGTCGGTGCCGTCCACGACCAGCGATGCGGTCCTCGGCATGCGCAGCGCCACGTGCAGCACGGCCCGGTCCTCGGACACGTTGATGTGCTCGCCGCGGAACATGGCGTCCCGCCGCTCCGGCATGCCGGACTCGGCGGCCAGCTCGACCAGCAGCCGCATGGTCTCGTCGGTGACCCGGTTCTTGGAGTAGTCCAGGTACAGCCCGGCCGCCTCGGCGGTCAGCCGCTCACCCCTCCCGGGATCCGCCGCGAACAGCTCCCGCAGGTGCTGCCCGGCCAGCTCGGCGTGGTGCCGCTTGAGCTCCTGCCACGCCTTGCGCTCCGGTGCAGGTGTCACCGCCATGTGCCGCCTCCTCGCTGCTACCCTTCCCCACGGCATAGTTTCATGCCCGCCGCGCGGCCCCCCGCCCACCTCCCCTTCCCCCTTCATGGCCCGCCGATAACAGCAGCTGAACTCGCGGTGTCCCGGGTTAGTGCCCGTTGCTGGCCGTCAGCTCCGCGGCGTAGTCGGGGACGTAGGCCTGCATGTCGCGCGGCGGGCGGACGTAGCCCTGGGATGGCGGCCGGGGCGGGAGCCTGAGCGAGGGCGGCTCGACGTCGCGGTAGGGGACGGTGCTGAGCAGGTGCGCGATCATGTTGATCCGGGCCCTGCGCTTGTCGTCGCTCTCCAGCACGTGCCACGGGGCTTCGGGGATGTCGGTGTGCACGAACATCTCGTCCTTGGCCCGTGAGTAGTCCTCCCAGTGGGTGATCGACTCCAGGTCCATGGGCGACAGCTTCCAGCGGCGCATCGGGTCGTCGAGCCGCTCCCGGAACCGGCGCTGCTGCTCCTCGTCGCTGACCGAGAACCAGTACTTGCGCAGCAGGATGCCGTCCTCGACCAGCAACCGCTCGAAGATCGGGCACTGGTGCAGGAACCGGATGTACTCCTGGCGGGTGCAGAACCCCATGACGTGCTCCACCCCGGCCCGGTTGTACCAGCTCCGGTCGAACAGGACCAGCTCGCCCGCGGTGGGCAGGTGGTCGACGTAGCGCTGGAAGTACCATTGCGCGCGTTCGCGCTCGCCCGGCGCGGGCAGCGCCACGACCGGGGCGCTGCGCGGGTTGAGGTACTCGGCGACCCGCTTGATCGTGCCGCCCTTGCCGGCCGCGTCCCGGCCCTCGAAGATCACCACCATCCGGGCGCCCGTCGCGTGCATCCAGCCCTGCATCTTGACCAGCTCGCCCTGCAGCCGGTACAGCTCGCGCTCGTACGCCTCCCGCGGCACCTTCACCGGCCGGGTCGTCTTCTTATTCTTAGCTGGCATCGAGGCGTTCTCCCTCCGATCGCCCTGGCGCTGACCCTGTTAGCATGACCCGCGTGGGCGACTATGAGCTATACCGCCAGTATGAGACGGTCAACATGTACCGCCGGGGATCAGGGGCCAAGGTCGAGCTGAACCGGCCCGGCCGGCTGAACGCGTGGAGCGACCAGTTCGCCCTCGACCTCCTGGCGGCCATAAAAGAGGTTACAGACAACCCGGAGGTCCGGGCCGTAGTCGTCACCGGGGCCGGGCGCGCCTTCTCCAGCGGCGCCGACCTGAAGGAGGTCGCCGACCGGCCCGGCGGTGAGACGCTAACTGAGACGCTGGACGTGTACCGGCGGCTGACCGAGCGGTACCACCCGATCATCACCGGTCTGCGCCTGATGCCCAAGCCGGTCATCGCCGCCGTCAACGGCCCCGCGGCCGGGATCGGCCTGTCCCTCGCGCTGGCCTGCGACCTCGTGGTCGCGGCCGAGTCGGCGTTCTTCCAGCTCGCCTTCGTCAACATCGGCCTGGTCCCGGACGGCGGCTCGTCGGTGTTCGTGCCGGCCCGGGTCGGCTTCACCCGGGCCGCGGAGCTGGCCATGCTGGGGGAGCGGCTCGACGCGGCGACCGCGCTGAGCTGGGGCCTGATCAACCGGGTCTGGCCCGACGCGGAGTTCGCCGGCCAATCCGACGCCCTCCTGGACCGCCTCGCCTCCGGCGCCACCCAGTCCTACGCCGGCACCAAGCGGCAGCTGAACCGCTGGATGTACGAGCGGATGGACGCCCAGCTGGAGTTCGAGGCCGGCATCCAGCGGGAGCTGGCCGCCTCCGGCGACTTCGCCGAGGGCGTCGAGGCGTTCGTGGCCAAGCGCCCGCCCCGGTTCACCGGCGCCTAAGGGACCTTGGACGCGTCTCGGCTCGAACGGGTCTACCACGAGGAGGCGACCCGGATCAGGGCCGCGCTAGCCGCGCGGCTCGGCGACGTAGGCCTGGCCGAAGACGCCGTCCAGGATGCGTTCATCGAGGCCATCGAGCACTGGCGGGACGGCGAGCTCCCGGCCAACTGCGGCGGCTGGCTGGCCACCACCGCCCGCCGCAAGGCCATCGACCGGCTGCGCCGGGCCCGGGCCGGGCAGGACAAGCTCGCGCTGCTCGCCGCCACCATCGATACCGCGTGGGACGGCACCGACACCGAGGACGACGAGCTGCTGGGCATGGTCTTCGCCTGCTGCCACCCGGCGCTGCCCCGCGAGTCGCAGATCGCCCTCACCCTGCGCGCGGTCTGCGGCCTGACCACGGCCCAGATCGCCGCCGCCTTCCTGGTCGCCGAACCCGCCATGACCCAGCGCCTGCTCCGGGCCCGCAAGATCCTGCGGGCGATGCACGCCGACGTGCGCGTGCCCGACCCCGATCACCTGGCCGAACGGCTCGCCGAGGTGCTCGCGGTCGTCTACCTGGTCTTCAACGAGGGGTACCTGGCCAGCGCGGGGCGCCAGCCCGCCCGGCGCGACCTCGCCGCCCAGGCCGTGACGCTGACCCGGCTGCTGCACCGGCTGATGCCGCGCGAGCCGGAGGTCCTCGGCCTGCTCGCGCTGGAACTGCTGCACGAGTCCCGGGCCGCGACCCGGTTCGACGGCTGGGGGCGGCTGGTCCGGCTCGCCGACCAGGACCGGAGCCGCTGGAACACCGAGCTGATCGGCGAGGCCACCCGGCTGCTCGACCAGGCCCTCGCGATGCGCGCGTCCGGTCCCTACCAGGTCCAGGCGGCCATCGCCGCGCTGCACGCCGAAGCCCCCGACTACGAGCAGACCGACTGGCGCCAGATCCGGATGCTCTACGGCCGGCTCCAGGACCTGACCCCGTCTCCGGTGGTGCTGCTCAACCGGGCCGTGGCCACCCGGTACACCAGCGGACCGCAGGCCGCGCTGGCCGAGATCGAGCCACTGGCCGCCGAGCTGGACGGCTACCGCCTGTTTCACGCGCTGCGGGCCGGCCTGCTGACCAGGCTCGGCCGTCACAGCGAGGCCCGGGAAGCCAGCGAGCGGGCGCTCGCGCTGGCCGTCAATCCGGCCGAGCGCGAGCTCCTCGCCCGCCGTCTGTCGTTCTGAGCTCGCGAAGGGGCCCTACATCTCGATGACGGGCCGGACCTCGACCGTCATCCAGCCCTTGTCCACCCCGGGCCAGGTCTGGGCGATCTCGACGGCCTCCTCGATGGTGTCGGTCTCGAGCACCGAGTACCCGCCGAGCGCCTCCTTGGTCTCCATGAACGGGCCGTCGGTGACGCCGCTGGCGCGGGCGGTCCTGGCGGTGTCCGGCGGCGCGAGCTGGTAACCGGTCTCGACGAGCTTGCCCGAACCGCCGCCGCCCTTCTCGTACCAGGCGCCGATCTCCGCGTACCACTGCTGGCCCTCGGCCTCGGACATGGTCCGCGCCGCCTCGGTGTTCAGCAGCAAGATGACGTACTTCACAGTTGCCTCCAGTGATCCCCGGAGATGCCACGATGGCGTCCCCGCACCCATTCCACGAACGGCCCGGCCCCGTTTCCGACACCGTCGGCTCTCTTTTTTCTTCCGGCCTCCGGCCCCCGCCCCCCCGCCCTCTTCCGGCCTCCGGCCCCCGCCCCCCCGCCTCTCGCTTACGCCTTCTGCTCGCTCGCGGTCAGCCTGGTCTCCATGGTCAAGATCGCCTCGTAGCGCCGCCGGATGTCGGCCCGGTCGGCGGCCTCGGGCACCGAGCGCTCGCCGGCCCGGTCGATCATGGCGGCCTGCTCGAGCAGCACCCGGCGCTGCCCGTCGCTGGTCGTCTCGGTCATGATCCGCGCCAGCGCCTCCAGTTCGCGGATCATGATCGCGGGCATGCCCAGTGCTGGACTGCCGGATCTTCTCGAACGAGCGCTGCACCAGCCGGTCGTAGGCCGGCTCGGCCGTGATGACCCGGATGTAGCCCTCAGCGTCCCGGTGGACCCGGGCCGGATGCCATCTGGCCACGATCTTGCACAGGTTCTCGCCCAGCCAGTCGATGCAGGTCATCGCCGTGAACGGGTCGTTGACCGCGGGGGACAGGGCGCGGATCGCGATCTCGGCCAGCTGGTCGAAGCCGAACGACACGTCCTGGGTCAGCGTCCGTTGCGGGCCGATGATGTGCGCCCCGCCCAGCGCCTTGCGCACCAGCGGCGCCGCTTCCGGCGGCCACACCGTGGCGAACCTGTGCCCGGCCACGATGAAGTGGCCGGGCCGGTGGTCCAGGTTGATCACCGCGTCGGCCTGGGTGGCCAGCCGGACCAGGTTCTGGTTCTTGATGAACTGCACGTACCCGCTGACCGGGGCGAGCAGCACCGCCCCGCTGGCCTCGGTCCGGCTCACCAGCTCGACCGCGGCCGGGCCGGTCTCAGGTCCGGGCCGGTCCGGCCCGCCGCCCTGCTCCCGGATCGCCTCGGCCAGGTCGCCGGCGATGCTCGCGATCACCTGCGGCAGCTGGATGGAGACCGCCGTGTGGTGGATGAAATAGATGAGCACGGCCAGGTCGATGACCGTCAGGCCGAGCGTGGTGGTCACGCTGATGTGCGGCACGAAGTCGCCGTGCGATCCCACCCCGATCGAGGCCAGCACCAGCACCGAGTAGACGAACGTGGCCACGAACGTGCCCAGGGTCAGCTGCGTGCCCCGGTCCCGGATGAAGTTCCGCAGCATCCGCGGCCCGAACTGCGTCGACGCCAGCGTCAGCGTGACCAAGATGATGGAGAACACCACCCCGACCACGGTGATGATCGCGGCCGCGATGGTGGTCAGGACCTGCCGTGCCGCGTCCGCGCTCCCGCTGATCACCCAGCCCGGCAGCGTGAAGTCGCCGCGGTAGGCGGCGCGGTCAAGAGCCAGCGTGCCGACAAAGAGCCCGATCGCCGCCACGACCTCAAGCGACGGCACGAACCACAAGCTGGTGCGCAGCACCTCGCGCCGCCAGTGCGACGCGAGCGCCGATGAGAAAAGACCGCGGTACATGGCCGGCTCCCCGAGCGTGATCCATGGCCGACCAGACTTCCCGGCTCACCCGTTGTTGTCCAGCCCCATTATGCCGGACGCGGCCCGCCGCCCCGGTGCGCTCAGCCGTCGGGCGATGACGACGTCAGCGGCGGCGGACCCAGATGCCGGGCCCGGCGCGGGGACGGGCGCAGGACGGTGGTGGCCAGCTTCGCCAGCCGCTGCGCCACGCGATGGCCTCGGCGGGCAGCTTGAGGTCCTCATGGAAATCCATGAAGCGTGGCATGACATGCTCCTGTTGCTTTTGACGAATGAATTCACAGCGACGGTATGGCGGTCAGCCTTGCGGGAAATCGGCAGCGAGTACCGATGTTTCCGGCCGCGCTACCTAGATTGGGAGGAGCCCCGTCGTGCCCGCACCTGTCCGCATCGGCCTGGCCGGCTACGGCCTCGGCGGCCGGTATTTTCACGCCCCGCTGATCGCCTCGGCCCCGAATTGCGAGTTCTTCGGGGTGGTCACCACCTCACCGGAACGCCGGCGCCAGGTCGCCGAGGACCTCGGCCTCCCGGCCTTCGCCTCGCTGGAGGACCTGGCCCGCGCGGGGGCTGAGGCGGTGGCCATTTCCACCCCGGCCGCCACCCGCGTCACGCTCACCCGGCGGGCGCTGCGCCTGGGCCTGGCGGTCGTCGCCGACAAGCCGTTCGCGCCTGATGCCGAGGCCGCCCGCGCCACCGTCGAGCTCGCCGAGCAGCTCGAGGTCCCCCTCACCGTGTACCAGAACCGTCGCTGGGATTCGGACTTCCTGACCGTGCGCGAGCTCCTCAGCCAGGGAGCACTCGGCACGCTGACCGTCTTCGAGTCGCGCTTCGAGCGGTTCAGGCCCCAGTCCGGACCGTCCCCCGCGGGCGGCGGCGCGCTGCTGGACTTCGGCAGCCACCTGGCCGACCAGGCCCTGGTCCTGGCCGGCCCGGTCACCGGCGTGTACGCCGAGATGCATTACCGCGCCGACCCGGACGGGCTCGACGACGACGACTTCATCGCCTTGACCCATGAGAGCGGCGTGCGATCCCACCTGTGGGGCAGCTGGCGCCAAGGGTCGCCGGGCCCGCGGTTCCGCGTCGCCGGGACCGAAGGCGCCTATGTCATCCAGGACGTCGACGGCCAGGAAGCGCAGCTGCGCAGCGGCGGCTCGCCCGCGAAAGCAGGCGACCAGTGGGGTATCGAGCCGCCGGAGCGCTGGGGACACCTGCAGCGCGGCGACACCAGCGAGCCGGTGCCCTCCGCCCGCGGCTCGTGGGACCTGTTCTACCCCGCCTTCGCCGCCGCGGTCCGCGGCGAGCAGCCGGTACCGGTGAACCCCTGGGACGCCGTCGCGACCGCAGCCGTGCTGGACGCCGCCCGGGCCAGCGCCCGCACCGCCCAGGTCGTCTGTCCCGCTCCGGCCGCCTAGTCAGCCGGCGGAACAACCCGGCGGAATAACCCGGCCCCCCGCGTCGCTAGAGATACATGCAAACGCATATATCTGGCCACCCTGGAGGCACGCCATGCAGTTCGGGATCTTCTCGGTCAGCGACATCACCCGGGATCCCGTGTCGGGTGAGACGCCGAGCGAGGCGGAGCGGATCGACGCGATCGTGGCGATCGCGCAGAAGACCGAGGAGGTGGGGCTCGACGTCTTCGCGATCGGCGAGCATCACAACCCGCCGTTCTTCTCGTCCTCGCCTACCACCTTGCTGGCCTACATCGCGGCGACCACCAAGAAGCTCATCGTCACCACCAGCACCACGCTGATCACGACGAACGACCCGGTGCGCATCGCCGAGGAGTACGCGATGCTGCAGCACCTGAGCAAGGGCCGGATGGACCTGATGCTGGGCCGCGGCAACACCGCCCCGGTCTACCCGTGGTTCGGCCAGGACATCCGGCAGAGCCTGCCGCTGGCCCTGGAGAACTACAACCTGCTGCACCGGCTCTGGCGCGAGGACGTCGTGGACGCCCACGGCAAGTACCGCACCTCGCTCCAGGGGTTCACGAGCATTCCGCGGCCGCTGGACGACGTGCCCCCGTTCGTGTGGCACGGCTCGATCCGCACCCCCGAGATCGCCGAGCAGGCCGCCTATTACGGCGACGGCTTCTTCGCCAACAACATCTTCTGGCCCAAAGAGCACTACATGCGCCTCATTAACTTCTATCGCCAGCGCTACGCCCATTACGGCCACGGCACCGAGCAGCAGGCCATCGTCGGCCTGGGCGGCCAGGCCTACATCGCGAAGAACTCCCAGGACGCCATCAAGGAGTTCCGGCCCTACTTCAACGAGGCGCCGGTCTACGGCCACGGGCCGAGCATGGAGGACTTCGCCAAGCTCACCCCGCTCAGCGTGGGCAGCCCGCAGGAGGTCATCGACAAGACCCTGACCTTCCGCGAGCACTTCGGCGACTACCAGCGCCAGCTGTTCCTGATGGACCACGCCGGCCTGCCGCTCAAGACGGTCCTGGACCAGCTCGACCTGCTCGGCGAGGAAGTCGTCCCGGTGCTGCGCAAGGAGATCGCCGCCCGCCAGGACCCGGAGACCCCCCAGGCCCCCACGCACGCCAGCCTGGTCAAGGCCAAGTACGGCGACCAGCCCGCGCGCCAGCCGCGCCCGAACGCCAACCGCGGCGACAACACCGCCGGCGAGTCGCCCTACCAGGACCGCGACGAGCTGTGACGAACCTGGCCAACGACGCCTGGGAGGCCCTGCTGTCCGCCCACGGCGTGCTGATGAAGCAGTTCGCCGCCGAGGACATCTGGACCGAAGCGTCCATGCGCGAGTACGACGTGCTGTACACGCTGTCCAAGTGCCCTGACCCCGTCAACCTGCGCGAGCTGAACCGTCACGTCCTGCTCAGCCAGCCGGCCTTGTCCCGTCTGCTGGACCGGCTGGCCGAGCGCGGCCTGGTCGAACGCTGCTCCGACCCGGCCGACGGCCGCGGCGTCCGCCTCTCCCTTACCGAGGCTGGCCGCGCCCTGCAGCGCCAGATCGGGCGGCGGCACGCCCGCGGCGTGGCCCGGGCCATGACCGCCGAACTAGATCCCGCCGAGCTCAAACAGCTGCAGGCCATCTGCCTGAAGCTGGCCCGCCAGAACGAGGACACCACCCCGTGAACACCTTCAAGCTCGTCGTGGTCAGCGCCGGAACCAGCGACCCCTCCTCGACCCGGCTGCTCGCCGACCGCACCGCCGAACGCGCCGCGGCCCTCGCGGCCCGCCACGGCCACAAAACCACCACCAGCGTCATCGAGCTGCGCGAGCTCGCCGCCGACATCTCCACCGCGCTGGTGTCCCAGCTGATCACGCCGAGGCTGCAGGAGGCCATCGCAGCCCTCGGCGAGGCCGACGGCATCATCGCCGCCGCCCCGGTCTACAAGGCCGGCCCGAGCGGCCTGTTCACCTCGTTCTTCGGCGTGCTGGACAACGACCTGCTGATCGCCAAGCCGGTCGTGCTCGCCGCGACCGCCGGAACCGCCCGGCACGCCCTGGTCGCGGACGAGGCGATGCGGCCCATGTTCGCCTACCTGCGCACCATGACCGCGCCGACCTCGCTGTTCGCCGCGCCGGAGGACTGGAGTGACCCGGCCCTGGCCAGCCGCATCGACCGCGCCGCGCTCGAGCTCGTGCTGCTGATGGAAAGCGGCTTCGCCCGTGCCATCAAGGACCAGTCCTGGCACAGCTACCAGCACGAGTACGGCAGCGCGGGCGGCACGCAGACCGACATCGACCTCGACACCGACCTCATGCGCCTGGCGACCGGCGGATCCGCCGGACGAACACAGCAATAAGCACAGCGCCGAGGCCAGCAGGCCGGTCGCCGTGACCAGCTCGGACTCCGTCGGCAGGGCGAACCCGAGGAGCAGCGCCGGAGCCGACGGCGCCTGGGTCGTGCAGTGGCGGTGCAGCTCGTGGACGCCCACGCCGGACTCCCGGGCCCGCATCGCGGTGGCGTGCTCGTCGGCGCCGTCCGGCAGCCGCGCGAGCACGTGCAGCCCGGCCGCGGTCCCGCTCACCCGAACCTCGGGGAGCTGCTTGCCCAGCTCGGCCACCAGGATGTCCCGCTTGGCGCGGTAACGACGGCGCATGGAACGCAGGTGCCGCTCGAGCGCCGCGTCCTCGATGAACGAGGCCATCGCGATCTGGTCCAGGGTCGGCGGGGTCACGCCGGTGACCAGCAGCACGTTCTCGACGTCGTCGATCAGGTGCGAGGGCGGGACCATCCAGGCCAGGCGCAACGACGGGGCCAGCGTCTTGCTCGTCGTCCCCACGAACGCCACCAGGTCCGGGGCCAGGCCCTGCAGCGAAGCCACCGGTTCGCGCCCGAACCGGTACTCCACGTCGTAGTCGTCCTCCACGATCAGCGCCCCGCGCTCCCGCGCCCACGCGATCAGGGCGCCACGGCGCTCGGCCGTCATCACCACCCCGGTCGGGTAGTGATGCGCCGGGGTCATCACCACCGCGTCGACGTCGGCCGCGGCCAGCTCGCAAACGTCCATGCCGTCGGCGTCCACCCGCACCGGGACCGCCTCCAGCCCGGCGTGCTCGACGGTGTACCGCTGCCAGCGCCAGCCGGGATCCTCGATCGCGACCCGCCGCCCGCCGTGCTGGCGCAGCGCTTGCCAGAGCACGGTCAGCGCCTGGGAGGCCGCGCAGCACACCACCACGTGCTCGGGCTCGACCACCACGCCGCGCACCCGGGCCAGGTATCCGGCCACCGCGTTCCTGAGCTCGGCCACGCCGCGGTGGTTGGCGTAGCCGAGCCGGGTGTCGGGCAGCTCCCGCAGGGCGCGCAGCAGCGCGGCCTTCCAGGCGGCGCGCGGGAAGGCGTGGAAGTCGGCCTGCCCGGGCCGCAGGTCGTACCGGAACCGGTGCGGCGGGGTGACCTGGCGCGGGGTGGGCGCAATGCCCGCGCCCGCCAGCGCCGCCACCCGGGTCCCCGATCCGCGCCGGGCCGCCAGGTAGCCCTCGGTGGCCAGCTGCGCGTAGCTGTCGACCACCACGCCCCGCGACACGCCAAGCTGCTCGGCCAGGTCCCGGCTGGGCGGCAGCGCCGACCCCGGTACCAGCCGGCCGGAGCGGATCGCCACCCGCAGCGCGTCCTCGAGCTGGCGGCGGAGGGAGCCCCCGGTCCTGAAGTCGATCTCCAGATCCACGTCCCGACGCTACCCGAGGACCGGCGATTGGCCCTACTTACCTGGCGGCCATTGGACCTGATCGGGATACCGCCCGCTGGTTAGGCTGGACCGGTGAGCGAGGCAGCGCTGACCGAGGCGTACCAGCGGTTTCACCGCACCGGGCCCGAGTGGGGTGCCGATCAGCTGACCAACCACGGCCCGATGGCGGTCGAGGTGCTCGTCCGCCGGGGCCGCGCCGAGGCCGTGCCCGGATGGGTGGACGCCTACATCCGCCGTCTGGACGAGCTGCCCCGGGCCACCGGCGAGATCACCGACGCGTCCTGGCCGGAGGCGCTGGGCGACGGCCGCCGGATCGGCGACTGGACCGCCTACTTCACCAACCAGCTGGCCGAACAGCCGTGGCGGGAGCTCCTCGCGACCTGGTGGCCGCGGCTGCTGCCCGGGATCGCGGCCGGCGCCACGCACGGCGTGATCCGCACCGGTCACGTCGTCCGCACCCTGCTGAGCGCCGAAGGCAACGCGCCCACCCTGGACGAGCTCGCGCACGCGCTCGCGTTCTGGGCCGCCCGCGCCCGGTCCGTGCCGCCCGCGGCCGCCCCGGCGGGCCAGCTGGATCCGCAGGCCGCGCTGGACGCCGTCCCCCGCATCGCCAGCCAGCAGGGCAACCTCGCCGCCCGCTTCGGCCAGCTGACGCCGGAGTCCGGCTGGCCGGCCTCGGTGGGCCGGCTGCGCCCGGCCGCCGCCCCCGAGCAGGTCCCGGACCGGCTCGCCGACCTGGTGGCCGCGGCCACGCTGCGCTACCTGAGCCACGGCCACGGCCAGCCGGTCCTGCTGGTGCACACCGCCACCGCCCCGAACGCCGTCCTGCACGCCCTCCCGGCCCTGCCAGACAACCTGTGGGTGCCCAGCCTGACCGCGGTCTGGACCGCCAGCGCCGCGATCTTCGCCGCCTACGCCCCACCCCAAGCCGCCCCGCCCCAAGCCGCCCCGCCCCAAGCCGCCCCGCCCCAAGCCGCCCCGCCCCAGCCGCCCCGCCCCGGCCGACCCTCCCGGCCGGCCCGGGCGCCGGACCCGCCGAGGTCCTCGACCGCGCCGTGGCCCACGGCGACGAGCACGTCATCAAGTTCACCGACACCGCGGTCGAGGTCTACGCGCGCACCGGCCATCCCGGCGCGCTAGCCGCCGCCCTCCGGGTCGCCACCCTCATCCCCTCGCCGCGCGCCTAGCGCATGTGCCGGCCGGTAACGGCGGCGTTCCAGCCCCACTGCTGGACCGGTGGTAGTCCCCGGCGGCCTGGCGGGTGATGACGTTGACCCGGTTGTAGACGTTGATGAGAGCGATGAGCGACACCAGCGCGCCGAGCTGATCGTCGTCGTAGTGCTTGGCCACCGCCGCCCAGGCCTCGTCGCTGACGCCGCCCGCGGCGTCGGCCAGGCGGGTGCCCTGCTCGGCCAGCTCCAGGGCGGCCCGTTCGGCGTCGCTGAAGACCATCGCCTCCCGCCACGCCGCGATCAAGTTGAGCCGTACCTGGCTCTCCCCGGCGTACGCGGCGTCCTTGGTGTGCATGTCGGTGCAGTACGAGCAGCCGTTGATCTGGCTGGCCCGGATCTTGACCAGGTTCTGCGTCGATGTGAGCTGGTAGCGGCGCGGCACGGCGCCGGAAGCGATCATGGCGGTTCCTGCACCTGCGGGATCACTGCTGAGGACAGCCCGCCGACGCGAACGAGGCGCGCTTGCGCTTGCGGGTGGACGGGCCTGCCCGGCGATCTCGCCGAGGAACGCGCGGACCGGCGCCGTGGGGAGCCCGGCCACGTCGCCGCCGTAGGGGCGAGCGGGTGCCCAGGCCGCGCATCCCGGACGGCCTGTTCCGTCCGCATGCCCGTAATTGCCAGATAACCAAGAACCAGACCCCCGTCACAGCGGCGGCCTTCGCGCAGGTGGCATGCCGCCATGGTAGGCAATGTTGCCCGGTAGCCGGGGTTATGACGCAACAGCCCGGGTGCCTGCGAAAGATCAACCCTGCTGGCCGTAACGGTCCCGTATCGCTGGATTCTTAGGCTGGCCTTGGCCAGCTCGTCCGCGCATCCTCAGGGGGGACCCGATGGCTACCGACGTCCAGGCCCGCAGCCTGTCCGGTCTGACCGGCGCCCGGCGCGGCGCGCTCCTCGCCTACCGGTGGCTGCGCTGGCCTTCCTGCTGGTCGGCGGCGCCCAGATCTTCCTCGCTGGGCTTGGCGTGTCGGCGTGACCGGCCACGGTGCCAGCACAGACAGCGCGTTCGGCGCGCATCGCGGCCTCGGCTTCGCGATGGCAGGCGCCGCGGTTATCATCCTGGTCCTCGCGCTCATCGCCAGGCCGGGCGTGCTGCCGCTTGCGCTGGCCGGCGTGCTCGTCGTGCAGACCTGCCTGCTGCAGAGCCTGCTGGCGGGCCTGGCAGATAACGCCGCCCTATACGGCGGCCTGAGCCCTGGACGGCCTCCTGGGCCTGGGCATCGCGGTTCCTGAACGCTCGGCGCGGCGATCGCGTTCATGGAGCGCGCGCGCCAGCGGCCGCGGGCCGGGCGGCGCTTCATCGGGCTGGGGAGTGGTGACCGACCCGGCGGGGCGGCGCGCGGCGCGGGTCAGCGCCGGCTATGGGCCGGGATGGTGCTGGCCGCGCTCGGTGGGGCGGCCCTGACTTCCTCGCGTGGGGCAACCTGAGGCCAGCGACCTGTTCGCGAACCTGGCCAGCACGGCGGCAGTCGTGGCCTACGCCACCCTGGGCGCGATTGTTGTCCGCCGCGCGGGCAACCTGATCGGCTGGCTGATGCTCGGCGAAGGCGTCGGGCTGGCGTTTCTCAGCCTGGCGTCCGCGTACGCGGTGCTCGGGGTCGGCACCTTTCCCGGGGCGCTCCCGGCGGCGAAGCAGGCGGGCACGGCCGCCGAGGTCAGTTTCGCTGGCGTGGCGTTCACCCTCGCGTTCATGATCTTCCTCTTCCCGACCGGGAGGCTGCCGTCCGGCGCTGGCGCCGTGGCCGCGGCTGGCTTCCTGCTGCCGGGCTGAGCAGTCGGCCTGGTCCTGCGGCCGCGGCCGGTGCAGCTCCCCGCGCCCGGCGGGATCTCGCTGACCTTCCAGCGATCCGTTCGGCGTTCACTCGGCTGCCGCCGGTGCTGCGGGGCGTCCTGCTCGGCAGATCGGCGGAGTGCCCGCGGTGTTCGTGGCGTTCCTGGCGGTGGCGTTCGTGTCGCTCGCCGTGCGGTACCGGGCGGGCGGTCGGCTGCTGCGGCAGCAGGTCAAGTGGCTGGCCCTGGTGGCTGTTGCGTTCGTCATCTCCCAGGCGATCGGGTCGCTGCTCACCCTGACCAGCCAGCCTGGCTGACCGGCATTGCGTACGCGCGTCGCGGCCATCGCCCTGTTCGGCATCCCGGCCGCGATGACGGTCCGGTCCTCAAGCACCGGCTGTACGACATCGACCGGATCATCTCCCGGACCCTGGAGTACACGATCGTCACCGGCCTGCTGGTCGGGGTATATGCCGGGCTGGTGCTGCTGGCGACCCAGGCGCTGCCGGTATCGCTGTCTACCCCGGCCGCGGTGGCGCGCGACCCTCGCCGCCGCGGCCCTGTCAGCCCTCGGCGGCGGGTCCAGCGGATCGGGACCGGCGGTTCAACCGGGCCCGCTACGACGCGGAGCTGCCCGTGGCGGCGTCGCGGCGCGGCTGAAAGACACGGTTGACCTGGCCTCGGTCGCCACCATCTGCCGGCCTCGGGCACCAGGCCGTGAACCCGCCCACCTCTCGGTGTGGATCAGGCCACACGAGTGAGGCAGGCCCGCCGCACCGGATAATCTGCACCCAACAGCCCTACGTACCGGCCTCGTGGTCAGCCGCGAGCTCTGGCCCACGCGTGCCTCACCGTGATCACGTACCCGGCTCATTGTCCCCCGCCTCCCAAGCCACTCATATCGGCGTGTCGCGGACCCGCAAATCACCGCCCAATCGGGACTTTGCCGACACCCTAGGAGGGAACCACGTTTATCGTGGTGGATCCGGCTTTCATGGAGTGTTGTGGCAGCTGGCGGTGGAGTCCATCCGCCGCTGGCAGAACCTGATGGCAGCCACGCCTATCCCCAGGCGGCGCGGCTGCTGGTCACCTGCGACGCCGGCGGGAGCAACGGGTGGCGCAACCGGGCCTGGAAGGCCGGGCTCGCGGACCTGGCGCAGGAGACGGGCCTGGAGATCACCGTTTGCCATTTCCCGCCTGGCACCTCTAAGTGGAACAAGATCGAGCACCGGCTGTTCTCCCAGATCACCCTGAACTGGCGCGGCCGCCCGCGGCACCGCCTCGACGGCATCATCAACACCACGCGCGGTCCCAGCTCGGCACGGCGCTCCGGCATCGCCATCCTGGACACCGGCTCGTGCCCCACCGGAGTCCAGGTCAGCGACGAGCAGATGACCGACCTGGAGACCAGGACCTTAACCCGCCATCCCTTCCACGGCGACTGGAACTACGCCCTCGCGCCGGGACCCCGGCCCTCCCCGCACCGCCCCCCGGCCCGGACCGGCCCCCGCCGCCCGCGCCGGCCTGGCCCCCGCCCTAGCCGCCCTGGCCAGCCCAGAGCTGACCGGCCTGTCCCGCCACGACCTCACCGGCCCGGCCGCCTGCCTGGACCTACCCTGGGCCGCCGCCCGCGGCAGCGCCTGCATGGACCGCAGCCACTCCTGCCGCCCCGCACCGCCCCGCCGCCCCGTCAGCTCCCCCGGAAGGCTGAATGCCGCACATCTGCCAGAAGCCACATCCAGCCGCAAATGTACGCAGGGGCTTTTCAGGACGCGGAGGGTCCAGATGGCCCCCGCCGCACTCAGCCACCGCTGCCCGTCTCGGCCCGGACGGGCTACAGCGGCAGGCCGGCTTCCAGCAGGGCGAGCGCCTCGTCGATGCGGGCGAACGTGTCCTCGAAGCTGGTCCCGTCGGACCAGTTCTCCCAGGGGATCGTGATCGACATGACCACGCCGATGATCGCGCCGGCCACGGTGCGGACCGCCAGGTCGTCCGGCGCGCGCCCGGTGCGCTTGCTCACGGCCTCGGCCAGCACCGTGATCGTCCGGGCGAACTCGTCGAGCGCCCGCGCCCGGACCTCAGGCACGGTCATGGTGAGCCTGGTCGTCTCGCGGATGACGTCCAGGTCGGCGCCGGTGTACGAGGTGACCATCTCGCGGGCGGCGGCGCGCACCGCGGCGATCGGGCTCACCCCGGGCGGCTGCTGCTCGAACGCCGCGATCATCCGGGTGTCCATGTCGTCCTGCAGGACCACGTCTTCCTTGGTCGGGAAGTACCGGAAGAACGTGCTCGGTGACACCTCGGCCGCCGCGGCGATCTGCTCCACGGTGGTCGCCTGGTAGCCCTGCTCGCGGAACAGCCGGAGCGCGTGCTCCCGCAGCGAAGCACGCGTCTTGGCCTTCTTCCGCTCCCGCAAGCCGGCCGAACCAGGGTCGAGGATGTCCGTCACACCTCCAATTGTGCCCGCTCCGCGCCGCTTTCACCGGAAGCACCGGAAGCACCGGAAGCAGCAGCAGGAGCCTCGTCGGGGCGGCGCGGCAGGAAGATCAGCGCCAGGACGGCGCTGGCCACCGCGATGCCGCCGCAGGCCCACAGCATGGTGTCCATGCCCTGGACGAACGCGGTCCGGGCCGAGTGGAGCAGGGACGCCGACCCCAGCGCGTGCGCCACCCCGACGCCGCCGATCACGCTGCTCTTGGCGGTCGCCGCGGCCGCCGCCGGCAGCCCGCCGACGCCGAGATGCGCGCGGTACACCGTGCCCAGCACGGTGCCGAGCACGGCCACCCCGATGGTCGCCCCGACCTGGCGCAGCGCGGAGATCAGCGCCGAGCCCGACCCGCTGCGCTCGGCCGACAGGGCGGACAGCGCCGCGTTCATGGTCTGCGGCATGGCCAGCCCCAGCCCCAGCCCGAACGCCGCCAGCCACGCCGCCGCGAACCCCGTCCCGCTTCCGGTCTTGGTCGTGGCGCCGAACGCGAGCGCGGCGGTCATGATCGTGAACCCGACCGTGACCAGCCCCTTCACGCTGGCCAGCGGCGGCCGCACCGACCCGGCCGCCCGCCGCGGCGAGGCCATGGCCTCGCGGGGGGGCTTGGGGGGGTCGTCCCCCCGGGCCAGCACTGTGCTGCCGATCATCCCGACGACCAGGCCGCCGATCATCGGCAGCAGCCGCAGCCCGCTGCCCATCGCGTTCGCGCCCTGCACCTCCTGGAAGTACTGCGGCATCGCGAAGAAGATGCCGAACATCGCGAACGAGACCAGCGTGGCCAGCGTCGTGCCCCAGGTGAACCCGGCCGACCGGAACAGCCCGAGCTCGATCAGCGGCCGCACGGATCCGGCGCGCCGGGTCAGCCAGCGTTCCCAGGCCACGAAGGCGGCCAGTACCGCGACCCCCGCCGCGATGGTGGTCAGCGCCGCGGTGTCGGTCCAGCCGTTCTGGCCCGCCTCGATGAAGCCGTAGGTCAGCGCGGCCAGGCCCGCGCTGGACAGCAGGACGCCGCCGGCGTCGAGGCGGAGCCGCTGCTCGCTGCGCGACTCGGGCAGCAGCACCACCACGGCGATCAGGGCCAGCACCACCACCGGCACGTTGATCAGGAAGACCGAGCCCCACCAGAAGTGGTCGAGCAGGTAGCCACCCACGATCGGGCCGATCGGGAAGCTGATGAAGGTGGCCGAGGCCATGAGCGCGATGGCCTTCTGCCGCTCCTCGGGGGCGAACAGCACCGGGATCACCGCCAGGGACAGCGGGAAGATGGCCGCGGCGCCGATGCCGAGCACCGCGCGCGCCGCGATCAGCTCACCCACCCCGCCCGCGTACGCGCAGGCCGCCGAGCTCGCGCCGAACAAGACGAGCGCGACGATCAGCACCTTCTTGCGCCCGAGCCGGTCGCCGAGCATGCCCGCGGGCAGCATCGCGGCCGCCAGCACCAGGCTGTACGCGTCCGAGAACCACTGCAGGTCGCTGGTTGAGGCGTGCAGGTCGGTGGCGATGGTGGGCAGGGCCAGGTTGAGCACGGTCAGGTCCAGCCCGACCACCAGCACGCTCGCCGCGATCGCGACCAGCGCCCACCACTTGCGAGCCGGGGTGTCGGCGATGACACTCACATCCCTTCGGCAGTAACCACTAAATGAAAGTCACTGTCAAAAGTATGCGTCACTCATTTGGTGGTGTCAACCAAAGGGGGCCCAGAGAATCTGGACCCCCTTGGTTTCGTGCCGGGTTACTGCAAGCGGCTCAGCTCTGTAGCCGGGTCAGGAGGGCCGTGCCGTCCGGGGAGCCGAGCCCGGAGCAGGCGTCCCAGCCCGGCCCCGCCGCGTAGGCGCCGTTGTTGCCGCTGGTGATGTCGCGGAAGCCGGGCACGTCCGCGCCCGGCGACACGCCCGCGTACAGCAGCGGCTGGAGCAGGCCGAACCGCTTGCCGGTGGCCTGCGCGAGCCGGGCGATCAGCGCCGACCACAACGGCGCGACCGCGCTGGTCCCGCCCACCACCTGGGCCTGCCCGCCGGAGTAGATCTGGTACCCGGTGACCGGATCGGCGTTGCCCGCCACGTCAGGCACGCCGCGCCCCCCCGCCCCGGCCGCCGCGGTACTCCCCGGCTGCGACGCGGCCCGCGCTCCGACCCCGGCGTTGGCCTGCCAGGCGGGCTGGGCGAACTTGTCGCTGACCCCGCCGCCGCCCGCTCCCTCGTTGGCGGCCAGCTCGTTCCAGACCACCTCGGAGGTGATCGTGCCGGTGGCCGCGTCGGCCAGCAGCTTGGTCCCGCCGCAGGCCAGCGCGTAGGGGCTGGAGGCGGGGAAGTCGACGTGCACCTGCCCGTCGGTGACCCCGTCCGAAGACCCGTTGTCGCCGGCCGCCGCGCACACGGTGATGCCCAGCGCCGCCGCGTCGGCCATCGCCGCGTTCATCGCCGACAGCCCCTGCGCGGTCCAGGAGTCCTCGGACTGCCCCCAGCTGATCGAGATGGCGATCGGCGGCGGGGTGGCCCCCACGGCGGCGGAGATCGCGTCGACGAAGCCCTGGTCGCCGTTGTTCGGCGCGAAGTACACGATCTGGGCCGCGCCCGGTGCGGCCGCCCCGATGACGTCGATGTCCAGGTTGACCTCCATCGACGCACCGCTGGTGTCCCCGGGGTTGTTGGCCGCCCCGTCCACGCTGGCCGCGGTGACCGAGGGCACGGCGATGCCCAGGCGGCCGAAGTACGCGTCCAGGTCGCTGGTGGTGAACCCGCCGCCCAGCTCGATGACCGCGATCGTCTGACCCGCGCCGGTGGTGTTGGCCGGGAAGTTGTAGAGCTGCGCGACCTGGTTCGGCGGGTACGTGGTGCCCGGCGCGGCGGCTTCGGGCGCCGGCCCGCCCGCGCCTGAGCCCGTACCGGCCTCACCCCTGACCCGGAAATGCGGCTTGGCCTGCGGCCGGGTGTCCAGGCCGAGGACCGCGGTGACCACGTCCGCCAGCGCGGCCGGCACGTACAGCGGCCCCTCCCGGTACCGGTGGGTGACCCGCCCGCGCCCGCTCGGGTCCGGGCTGCTGACCTGCCGCAGCGTCGTGCCGAACGCGCGGGACAGGTCGCCGAGCGAGCCCGCCACCTTGACCCGGCGGGTCGTCGGGTGCACGGCGGTGACCTCCAGGCCGCGGCTGGTGAGCTCCCGGCTGACCAGGTCCACGTCGGCCGGGTCGGCGCCGTACCCCCCGCCCAGCTCGGCGTGGCTCAGCACGGTCGGGCCCTCGATGATCGCAGCGGGCAGCTCGGCCCGCCGCCTGAGCACGACCGTGATCTCGGCCCGCTCGCCGGTGTCCACCGGCGCGGTGTCCGTCACGTCCGGCAGCGACGCACGGTCGCTGCCGGCTAGCTGCACCAAAGATCCAGATTCATCCGGCATTGTTTAGCTCCGCTCAGTATCTACCGGGGAAGCTTGATCGACCCCCCTGGGCGAATTCTTCCTTCCCGGGCGGGTGCACCACTGGCCGTTCGGAAAGAATTATTTTTATCCGAACGGACCCTCGTGACAGCGCCCTGATACACCTTTCAAAAGAGAATCGCTAGAAGAATGCGTGCACCAGATCGATCACCAGGTCGTCGTCGTTCAGCACCACCAGTATCCGCCACTTGTCGAGCGTGGTGCACGGATGTGAAATGCCCAGGCCGACCAGGTCACCGGGCCTCAGCTCGGCCTCGGCGTCCAGCCGCAGGTAAGCGTGCTGGTCGTTAAGTTCGGTAATGGCCCAGCCGGCCGTGCTGGCCGCGCGGCCGAGCACCCGCAGCGGCACCGGGAGCCCCATGTCGAAGCCGGCGTCGCGCCGTCCCGCGCCGAGCAGGGCCAGGCCCGGTTCGGGCCGGGACAGCACCCGCGCCCACAGCTCAAGCGCGGGCCGCAGCGCCGGCCCGCCCGGCGCGCCGCGCCCGGCGGGGGAGACCGTGCCGTAGAACCCGTGGTCGTAGGTCAGGTACGCGCCGCTGCGCAGGATGACCTGCACCGGCGTGCGGCCGGGCGCGGTCAGCTCCGCCGCGATCACGTCGAAGTACGCGCTGCCCCCGGCCGTGACGATGCGCGGGCCACCCGCCTCGCCCAAGGTGTCGCTCAGCGCGTCGGCCAGGCCCCGGAGCCGCCGGCCGAACGCGGCCACCTCGGTGAGCGTCTGCCGTTCGCTCCCGCCGCTGATGATGCCCTCGTACCCGGCCACACCCGCCACCGTCAGCGTGCCGCTGGCCTGCGCCGCCTTGGCCACCGCGAGCGCCTGCTCGTCGGTCCGGCAGCCGGTGCGCCCGCCGGTGTGGCCGATCTCCACCAGCACCGGCAGCGGGCGCCCGGCCGGATGCCGGCGCAGCACGTCATCGAGGATGGCCACGCCGTCCGGGCTGTCCACGTAGCAGTACGCCTCGAAGCCGGGGTCGGCGGCCAGCTCGCCGGCCAGCCACGCTATCCCGGTGGCGTCGGTAAGCTCGTTGGCCAGCAGCAGCCGCGGAAAGCCGAACGCCCGGTACGCCTGCAGCTGGCCGATGCTGGCCACCGTGATCCCCCAGGCGCCGTGGGCCAGTTGCCGCGCGGCGAGCTCGGGGGACATGGCCGTCTTGCCGTGCGGGGCCAGCGCCACCCCGGCCCGCGCGCAGTAGGCGGCCATTTCCGCGAGGTTGCTCGCCAGCGCGCTCTCCCGCAGGGTGGCCAGCGGGAAGACCAAGCCCGCCTCGGTCAGCGGCAACCCGGCGGCGGCCAGGCTCGCCGCGCTGGCCCGGCCGCGCAGCGCCCCGAACCCCTTCTCGGTCGGCTCGATGGGGCGCTCGCGCAGCACGCCCAGCCGCTCGGTGACCAACGGCGGCAGGGGCTCGGTCACGTCGCCCTCCGATCTCCGGCACCCGCGACCGGAATATAGCTTTCGGTCAGATATAGCAGAGAACATCGGCGAGATATTTTCGCCGTAACCTTTCTCGATATTCGCCGATTCGGTACCACTTGTTGCGATATACGCCATCGCCGGGTGATGATGACGACGTGGTGACCTCAGGACCGCGGACCAAACAGACCTGAACAGAAGGGCCACAGTGAAAGGTGCTGTGCCGCCGCGAGCCACGTTCCGCGAGGTGTTCGCGGTGCGCGAGTTCCGGGTCCTGTGGTCCTCCGTGGTCCTGTCCACCGCGGGCGACCGGCTCGCCCTGGTCGCCCTCACCCTGCTGGTCTACGACCGCACCAAGTCGCCGCTGCTCGCCGCGGCGGTCTTTGCGGTCGGCTACCTGCCCTGGGTGATCGGCGGGCTGTTCCTCGCCGAGCTGGCGGACCGGCGCTCGCGGCGCTCGGTGATGGTGTTCTGCGATGCGGCCCGCGCCGCCCTGGTCGGCGCCATGGTCATCCCGGGCGTGCCGATCGGGGCCCTGGTCGCGCTGCTGTTCGCCGCGACCATGTTCGCGCCCCCGTTTGAGTCGGCCAAGGCCTCCATCACGCCCGAGATCCTGCAGGGCGAGCGCTACGTCCTGGGTACCGCGGTGCTGCAGACCACCTTGCTGCTCGGCGAGGTGGCCGGCGCGGTCGGCGGGGGAGTGGCGGTCGCCTTCCTCGGGGTGCGGCCCGCGCTGGCCATCGACGCCGCCACGTTCGTGCTCTCCGGGCTGCTGATCGGCCTGGGCATCCGCGCCCGGCCGGCCGCGGCCCGGCCGGGAACGGGCCAGCCATCGCCGCTGGCCCGGATGGCCGGCGGGTTCAAGCTGGTCTTCGGGGATCCGGCGCTGCGCAACCTGCTGCTGTTCGGCTGGCTGGTGGCCTTCTACACCATTCCGGCGGGCATCGCCGCCCCGTACGCGGCCAGCCTGGGCGGAGGACCGATCGCCACCGGCCTGGTGCTGGCCTCCACGGTGCTCAGCACGACGATTGCCGTCCCGCTGTTCACCAGGTTCGTCCGGCCGCGCCAGCGGATCAACCTGATGGGCCCGCTGGCCATCTTGACCTGCGGCTCGCTGGTCCTGACCGGCCTCCGCCCGAATCTTGCCGTCTCACTGGTGATCTTCTCGCTGTCGGCCGCCTTCGGTGTCTACCAGGTGGCGGCCAACACCGCGTTCGTGGTCAGTGTGCCGAACGAACGACGGGCTCAGGCCTTCGGGATCGCCAGCATGGGGGTGATCGTCGGCCAGGGGGCTGCTTTCGTGGCAGCCGGCGCCGCCGTACAGGAGCTGGGTAGCCCGGCGGCGGTCATTGCGGTTGGTGGTGCTATCGGTACGGTCGTTGCGTTTGCCCTCACGCTCAGGTGGCGTCATGTGTCACCACCCGGTGGGCGCCATGCGGCCGGCCGGCGTCCCGGGCACGCCGCGGCCTCCGGGTCAGTGCCGCTGCGCGGGTCTGGCTAGCAGCGGCGGCGGCTGCGCTCAGGTCCAGGTATCGCGCATTGCAATTCCCTTTCGGGTCGAGACTGCGGGTGTCGTGCGCGGGCGCTCAGGTCCAGGCGATACGCATGGTCCGCCCTCCCTCCAGTGGCGTTCGGTACGCCTGCGAAAGCCCCTCCGGCGCCAGTACGCCGGGTAATCGGAGCATGTCAATCACCATTTAGCGCCTGTTTATGACGCGATGTCGGAGAATCGGGCGCAATAGTGCATAAGATGACCCGGATGAGTTAAGGTAGCTATACGGAGCTAGTCCTTTACGGTGAGCTGCCGACTAGACAGGTACCAGCCTCGTCCCATCAGGAACGGTGGAGCATGGAAGCCTCGCTCGTCACGCGTCGCGTGCTGGCGCGGGCCGACGTTCGGGGCTGGGGATGGTGGCAGCTTCCCTGGCTGCTCAAGTGCTATGTCGGCCTGGTGCCGGCCGCGGCGGTCGCGTTCACCGGCCTCGCCGCCGCCGGGACGACCTGGCACGCCATCGACCTGGGGAAGTTCGCCCTGCTGCTCGGGTGCGGGCTGATCTCGGTCGCGGCCACGCCCCGGGTGGTCTACCGCCAGGGCGGGATGACCAGAGACTTCATCACCGTCTGGGTGCTGCCGATCGCGATCTTGCTGCCGCCCTTCTACGCCATGGTCACGCCGATCCCGCTGTACGTGCTGACCCAGCTGTGGGTGTTCCGGGGCGTCGTCTACCGCCGGGTGTTCACCGTGGGCGCGATCGGCCTGGCCTACGGGGCGGCGTCGGTGCTGTTCCACGCCTTCCCGGCGTCGTTCGCCGGGGGTGCCATCGGCACCGGGACGCACGCCCTGACCTGGGCGGTGGCGGTCGCCATCGGCGAGCAGGTCGGCCGGCGCGGCCATCAGGTCCTGATCATGGGCGGGATCAAGCTGTCCAACCCGTCGGCCAAGCTCGCCCCGCAGGAACTGAACCGCGAGGCCCTGGTGGCCGACTTCGCCGAGTTCGACCTGGGCGTCCTGATCACCATCGTGGTCGCGGTCAGCCCGGTGCTGGCCATCTTCGCGGTCCCCACCGTGCTGCTGGTGCGGCGCTTCATGATGCACGGGCAGCTGCTCGCCCAGTCCCGGATCGACACCAAGACCGGGCTCCTCAACGCGTCCACCTGGGAGCGGGAGGCGGCGACCGAGATCGCCCGGGCCGTCCGGACGGGCATCCCGCTGGCCCTCGCGCTGGTCGACATCGACCACTTCAAGCTGGTCAACGACACCTATGGCCACCTGGTGGGGGACAAGGCGCTGCGGGCGGTCACCGATACCCTGCAGAGCCAGTTGCGCGCCTACGACGTGGCCGGGCGGTTCGGTGGCGAGGAGTTCGTCATCCTGCTGCCGCACGTCCACGAGATGGAAGCGCTCAAGATCGCCGAGCGCCTCCGGGTCCACATCGCCGACCTCGCCATCCCCGTCGACGACGCCGACCCGTCCGGGCTCTGCGTCCGGGTCACGATCTCGGTCGGGGTGGCCGCGCTGGACGCCGAGACCCGCGAGCTGACCGACATGCTGACCGCCGCCGACGCCGCCCTCTACCACGCCAAGGAGACGGGCCGTAACAAGACCCACATGGTCACCGCGAACGCCCCGTCCTCCTAGCCGCCCGATCCCCCCGCGCCTGCGTTTCTCCCCCTCCCGCGCCATCCAGGCGCTATGGTCGGACCGCGAACCAGCCAGATTCGCGATTTCCTGCCCGGAAACGGGCAGGAAACTTGCCAAATCGGTCCCGGCCGCGTAGGAAATGAGCATGCCCGACCCGTTCCCGCAGGATCTCGCGGGCAACCTGGCCGCCTCCACCGGCCTGCCGCCGTCCACCGCGATGCGGGTCATCGCGGACGTCACCACGTACTTCGGCGAGACGGTCGAGGAGTTCGTCCGCCGGCGGCACGCCGAGCTGCGGCGCGGTCAGCGCAAGAACGACGAGATCTGGCCGCTGATCGCGGCCGAGCTCAGCCAGCGCCGGTTCGCCGCGCCCGGCCTGTCGGAGCGGCAGCTCCGGCGGCTGGTCTACGGATAGCCCCTACCGAACAGGAGAATCTGCGTGTGCGGAATCGTCGGCTACATCGGCCGCAGAGATGCCATCCCGGTCCTGCTTGAGGGCCTGCGCAGCCTGGAGTACCGGGGCTACGACTCGGCCGGCCTGGCCGTCATCTACCGGAACAAGCTGCAGATCACCAAGACCGCGGGCCGCGTCCAGGACCTCAGGGACCGGGTCAACGACCGGACCAAGGCGACGATCGGCATCGGCCACACCCGGTGGGCCACGCACGGCGAGCCGACCGACATCAACGCGCACCCGCACACCGACGCCGCCGGCCGCATCGCGGTCGTGCACAACGGCATCATCGAGAACGCCGAGCCGCTCCGGGCCGCGCTCGTCAACCGCGGCGTGACGCTGGTCAGCGACACCGACACCGAGGCGCTCGCGCACATGATCGCCGCCGAGGCCACCGGCGAGGTCAGCCTGGAGGAAGCGGTCCGGCGGGTGCTGCGCCACGTGGACGGCACCTACGGCCTGGTCGTGCTGGACACCCACAACCCGAACGAGCTCGTGGTGGCGCGCAACGGCAGCCCCATCGTGCTGGGTATCGGCGCGTCGGAGATGTTCGTGGCCTCCGACGTGGCCGCCCTGGTCCGCTACACCAAGCAGGTGGTCTACCTCGACGACGCCGAGGTGGCTACCGTGCACGCCAGCGACTACCGCGTGGTCTCGCTCGACGAGGGCGGCCGCCGCACCGCCGACGGCAAGGTGCCCACCACCGTGGAAGCCGAAGCCGACGACTACGAGCTCGGCCCGTACGAGGACTTCATGCGCAAGGAGATCCACGAACAGCCCGAGGCGCTGCGCCGGGCGCTGCGCGGCCGGCTCGACGACCGGTTCTCCACCGCCCGGCTGGGCGGGATCAACCTGGACGCGCGCCAGCTCCGGTCGATCCGGCAGGTCAAGTTCCTGGGCTGCGGCTCGGCCTACTACGCGGGGCAGATGGGCGCGGTGCTGGTCGAGGAGCTGGCCCGCATCCCGTCCGACGCCGAGCCGGCCTCGGAGTTCAGGTACCGCAACCCGGTGGTAGACCCGGACACGCTGTACGTGGCGGTCAGCCAGTCCGGCGAGACGCTGGACACGCTGATGGCGGTGCAGGAGCTGCGCCGCAAGGGCGGTCAGGTCATCGGGGCGGTCAACGTGGTGGGCAGCGCGATCGGGCGCGAGTGCGGCCACGGGGTGTTCCTGCACGCCGGCCCGGAGATCGCGGTCGCCTCCACCAAGGCGCTGACCAACATGGCGGCCACGTTCGCCATGCTCGCGCTGCTGCTCGGCCGGGTCCGCGATCTGTCCGCGGCCTCCGGCCAGCGGATGGTGGCGGGCCTGCGCGCGCTGCCCGGGCAGCTGGAGACGATCCTGGCCCAGGAGGAGCAGGTCGCCGAGGTCGCGCGCCGGTTCGCCGCCGCCGAGCACATGTTCTTCATCGGCCGGGTCCGCGGCTGGCCGGTGGCCCGCGAGGGCGCCCAGAAGCTCAAGGAGATCTCCTACGTGCACGCCGAGGCCTACCAGGCGGCCGAGCTCAAGCACGGCCCGCTGGCCCTGATCAACGCGTCGATGCCGAGCGTGGTCGTGGTGCCGGCCGACGATCTGCTGTCCAAGAACATCTCGACCATCGAGCAGATCAAGGCGCGTGGCGGCCCGGTCATCGCGGTGACCAGCGCCGACCTGCCCGCGTCCCTGGCCGACGCGGTCATCCGGGTGCCTCGCGGCGAGCCGGAGCTTGAGCCGCTGCTGCTTACCGTGCCGCTGCAGATGCTGGCCTATCACATCGCGGCGAAACTCGGCCGCGACATCGACAAGCCCCGCAACCTAGCCAAGAGCGTCACCGTGGAATAGCCGCTGGGGCCCCTTCGAGCACCGATGCATGCCGTGGTGCTGGCGATGCTCGTGGTTCCCTCGGTGCCCTAGCGTGCCGTGGTGCGCCAACCCGGAGGGGTGCAGGTCCCGAAAGCCGGTGCTTTCCATGCTCGCGAAGGATTTACTACTCCAGGGAGTATTAAAGTCTTCGCGATCATGGAACGCGGCTTTAACCCACCGGATTTATCCGACTTTTCCGGCCATTTGCCGCTTTCCCGGCTTTCCGCGTTTTCCGCCGAATAAGTGCAGGGCCGGATAAGTGCAGTGACTGCCAGTCCGCCTCGGGGCCGGGGCCGCCCGGCAGCGGCTGCTCGCACCAGACGACCTTGCCGGTCGGCGTGCGGCGGGCGCCCCAGCGCTGGGATAGCTGGCGCACGACCTGCAGGCCGCGGCCGTTCTCGTCCTCGCTGTTGGCCTGGCGAAGCCGCGGCAGCGCCGCCGAGTTGTCCAGCACCTCGCAGACCAGCGCCCGCTCGTTGACCAGGCGCAGCGTGACGTCGCCGCGGGAGTACCGGACCGCGTTGGTCACCAGCTCGGAGACCAGCAGCTCGGTGGTCGGGATCAGGTCCTCCAGCCCCCAGCGCTTCATCGGCTCGCCGATCGCCGCCCGCGCCTCCCGCACCGAGGTCAGCTTGGGCGAGTACGTCCACGAGGCGTAGTTCTCCTCGGGCAGCCGGCGCAGCCGCGCGATCAGCACCGCGATGTCGTCGCGCTGTTCGTCGGAGTAGACCCCGTCCAGGGTGGCCTTGCACAGGTCCTCGAGCGGGCGGGTCGGCGAGCCGGGCCCGAAGATGCCCCGCAGCCGGGCCAGCCCGTCGCTGATGTCCTGGCCCTTGTTCTCCACCAGGCCGTCGGTGTACAGCACGAACAGGCTGCCGTCCTCGATCTTGAACTGGCGGCTCTCCACCTCGCCGTAGCCGATGCCCAGCGGCGGCGCGGGCGGGACGTCGAGCAGCTCGTTGGTGCCGTCCGGGCGCACCAGCAGCGGCGGCAGGTGGCCGGCCACCGCGACCTCGCAGTCGCCGCTCACCGCGTCGTAGACCGCGTACGCGCAGGTCGCGAAGTGCGGCTCACGCTCGCCGAGGGTATGCATGAGCTCGTCGAGTTGCTGCAGCGACTCGGCGGGCGGCAGCTCCAGCATGGCCAGGACCTGGATCGCGGTGCGCAGCCGGCCCATGGTCACGGCGGCGCGCACCCCGTGCCCGGCCACGTCGCCGACCACGAGCGCGACCCGGCCGCCGGGCAGCGCGATGGACTCGTACCAGTCCCCGCCCACCTCGATCAGCTTGCTGCCGGGCAGGTAGCGGTGCCGGACCTCGACCGAGGACGGCGCGGACAGCCCGGTCGGCAGCATGCTCCGCTGCAGGGTCAGCGCGGTCGCGTGCTCCCGGCTGTAGCGGCGCGCGTTGTCGATGAATACCGAGGCCCGGGACGCGAAGTCCATCCCGATGTCGATGTCGTAGGCGTCGAACCGGCGGAACCCCTCCTGCCTGCTGCAGGCGAAGAACCCCAGCATGGTGCCCCGGGCGACCAGCGGCAGCATCAGCATGGACGCCCCGGACAGCAGCTTGCCCACCGGCCTGCGCCGCCAGGCCTTGGCGATCTTGTTCGCCTGGCTCTCGCTGATCGTCGTCTCCAGGACCGGCTTGGCCGTGTCCATGCAGTTGTAGTACGGCGTGTTCGCCGGATAGCGCAGGATCTCGCCGGTCGGGAACGCCGCCTCCCAGGCCGAGTCCTTCTGGTCGTGCGAGAGCGCGATCCGGCGCAGCGGCAGCGATCCCTCGGGTCCGTGCGAGGGCAGCTCGTCGTTGCCCATCAGGCTCTCCAGCAGCAGCAGGTCGGCTGCGTTGCAGAAGTGCGGGACGAGCGCGTCAATCAGCTCGCGCGCCAGGTGATCGATGTCGAGCGTGTCGCCGATCCGGGTGAAGGTGTCGTCCAGCATCTGCTTGCGCATGACCGCGGGATCGACGAACCGCTCGGCCCGCGGCACCGGAATGCGCAGTACGGCGAGCGCGGCCAGGCTGGTGCCTACCGCGCGCATCGGGTGGACGGTCACCACCGCCTCGGCCGGATGGCTGTCGCGGGTTTCGATGGTCAGCATCGCACTGCCCTCGCGATCGGACCGGATCGCCTCCAGCAGCCCGCCGACCGCGGCCACGCCGTCCACCGCACGGGCCGCGTGCGAGTTGCCCGCGGCGCTGCGGACGGTCAGGTCGCTCAGTTGAGCGCCGAGCAACTCGTCCGGCTCGCGGGCCAGAATCCGCGGCGCGTTGCGGTCATACTGCACAATGCGGCCGTCGTAATCGATACCGAGAATGAGGGTACGAACCGATTCCGAGAGCGCGGGCGGCACGCCGTCAGCGCCGACGCTCCCGGCGAAGGTCCCCTCGGTTTTGCCGATGCCGGCCTCCCCGGAGTCGGTTCCGATTGTCGCCGCGTGGCCTCGCCGGGCGCCATTACCTGCGCTTTCGGGGGCTCGCGGAGCCGGGGCGCGCTTCGGCGGGACACCGCTCCCGGAGGCGTTCGCCCCGAGAGCGCTGCCCTTCGCCGACATGCCCGATGTCATGTGCTGTCTCCTGATGGCATCGCTGGCTGCGCTCATGTCAATTATGGGCCACGGACGGCACGTTCAGACAGGAGTTCCGATGACTCACCTTAATCCTCAAAAGGAATGTTTATGCCCGATTGACGTAATTCATCCAGAACGCGACCACACGAGACTGCTAAGGTGAGAACCTCAACTTACCCTGAGGTTGCCCCTGAGATGGCCCCTTGAGATGACACTGATGGCACAGGTTCACCCGGCATCGGCACAAGTTCCTCCGGCATCGGCGCAAGTTCCCTCGGCAGCACGGGAGATCACCGTCGGCCAGCTGGCCGCGCGCAGCGGCGCGACGATCTCCGCGTTGCACTTCTACGAGGCCCGGGGCCTGATCTCCGCCCGCCGGACGCCCGGCAACCAGCGGCGCTACCCGAGGGTCATGCTGCGCCGGGTGGCGTTCATCCGCGCCTCGCAGCGCGTCGGCATCCCGCTGGCCGAGATCAAGGCCGCCCTGGACACGCTGCCGGCGCGCCGGACGCCCACCGCGCGGGACTGGGCCCGGCTGTCCGCGGCGTGGTGCCGCGACCTCGACGAGCGGATCAGCGCGCTCCAGGACCTGCGAGACCGCCTGACCGGCTGCATCGGCTGCGGCTGTCTGTCGCTGACCAACTGCCAGCTGGCCAACCCCGATGACACGCTCGGCGCGTCGGGCACCGGACCCCGGCGCCTGTCAGGTCAGGACCGGGCAGGTCAGGACCGGGCAGGTGAAGACCGGGCAGGTGAAGACCGGGCAGGCCAGGACCGGGCAGGTGAAGACCGGGCAGGTCAGGACCGGGCAGGTGAAGACCGGGCAGGTCAGGACCGGTCAGGTCAGGCGGGCCACGGCCAGGGCGGCGGCGAGCAGGACGATGGCCCATGACGCGGCCCGCAGGGCCAGTTCCAGCGGCCTGAGCAGCCCGTCCGCGGTGATCGGCACGATCCGGCCGTCGCCGAAGGTGATGCTGCCCTCGACCCGCACCGCCCGGCGCCGGATGTTCCGGGCCGGCGTGCTCAGCCACCGCTGGGCCGCGGACAGGGCGAACGCGCCCGCCGCGGCCAGCACCGGGGCCACCGCCAGCGAGCCGGCCTGCGCCACGTACCCGGTCAGCACCGGGAACGCTCCCCAGGC
The DNA here is from genome assembly GCA_963822765.1 of uncultured Actinomycetes bacterium. Lineage (GTDB taxonomy): Bacteria > Actinomycetota > Actinomycetes > Streptosporangiales > Streptosporangiaceae > Palsa-504. The sequence goes on from CAWGJL010000024.1 coordinate 33,920, forward strand.
GGCGGCGAAGCCGAAGTCGGTGTGCATCGCGCCGCCGAACAGCTCGGCGTTGTACGCGATGACCAGGACCGGGCCCGCCACCATGAACGGGATCAGGGTCCAGCCCACCCGGTACACCCCGGCCACGCCCAGGACCAGGGCGCCCGCCAGGCCGACGACGACCACCGCGACCAGGGCTGGCGCCGGGATCCGGGTTCGCAGCGGCCGTCCGCGCAGCTCGTCGAGGGCGTGCGCGGCCAGCCCGACGGCCAGGAAGAACGCCAGCACGGTCGCGATCAGGCGGCTGGTCTGCACCCGCGGCGCGAGCGCGGCGCCGATCACCGCGTAGGACAGGTGCCACGCCGTGTACGGCGGGTGCAGCAGCGTCCACCAGTCCCGCCACCCGCCCGGCCGCGCCGCGTAATAGGCCGGCCGCTCCGCGGATCCATCCTCGGGATCCTCAGGAGTCGGCACGGGTGCCCCACATGACCAGCCCGCCGCCCAGGCTCATGACACGGGCGCTCACGTCGGTGAACCCCGCCTTCTGCCAGGCCTGCACGGTCCACGAGACCGGGTACCGGCGGTAGTGGGCGGAGATGTTCGGGCCGAGGAACCGCCCGACCCGGTACCACTCCCGCCCGCCCAGCGCCAGCCCGCCGGCCGGCAGCAGCAGCCTGGTGTAGGCCCACCAGGCCGGCCCCCACACCGGGCTGGCCGGGGCGCAGAACTCCAGGCTGGCCATGGTGCCGCCGGGCCGCAGGACGCGGGCCAGCTCGGTCAGCGTGGCCTGCGGGTCCTGCACGTACCGGAGCAGGTAGGTAAAGGTCAGCGCGTCGAAGTGCCGGTCCGGGAAGGGCAGCTGCTCGGCCCGCCCGGCCACCAGGCCGATCCGGCTGCTCTTCCCGGCCGCCGCTACCCGCCGGCGCCCCTGCCGCAGCATCGCCTCGGTCAGGTCCACGCCGACCACCTTGACCCCGGCGCGCCGCTCGAGCTGTAGCGCCACCCCCGCGGTGCCCGACGCGACGTCCAGGATCACGCCGGGCTCACTTGCGGCCGCCGGCAGCACCCGGTCGACCATGGCCGAACGCCACCGTCCGTTCTGCCCGAAAGACAAGATCTCGGCCAGCCGGTCGTACCGGGCGGGCAGCGGATCGAACAGGTCACGCGCGAAGCGGTTGGGACCCGAAAAGTCGTCGGGCATTGGGGTTCTCCCGGTTCTCCTGAGCTTCAGCGTGACACGGTGTCTTCCTCCACCGTAACGCCGGCCACAGGCGCGCGGTTCGAAGTGGGGTTAGGGTGACCGGCGAGCCAGCCTAACCCGGCGGCAGCACGGCCCTGATCCGCTCCGCGAAGGCCTCGGCCGGGGCCGCCGCGTCGTAGCGCTTGCGCGGACCGAGCCAGAACCGCAGCCCGTCACGCTTGTTCCGCGGGATGACGTGCAGGTGCAGGTGCGGCACCGACTGGCTGACCACGTTGTTGATCAAGATCATCGAGCCGTCGGAGGGCAGCCCGTCCTCGACCGCGCGCTCCAGCCGCTGGGCGGTGCCGAAGAACTCCGGCACCTGGTCGGCGGGCAGGTCGCTGAGCAGCACCATGTGCTGCTTCGGCACCAGCAGGGTGTGTCCGTAGAACAGCGGCCGGTGATCGAGGAACGCGATCAGCCGCTCGGTCTCGAGGATGGTCACCGCCTTCTCCTCGCCCGAGATGATCGCGCAGAAAGCACAAGTCCCTGACATCACCCCGACCCTACCGCCCCCCGCCCGCCCGCGGCCGAACCTGCTCGATGGCACATCGAGCAGGTAAGAGCAGGTACAACGGCCCATCGACCCGGAAAAAACCGAAAAAACCCAAGCCGCCGCTACGACGCGATCTCGAACCAGACGCAGGTGCCGGACCGCTCGCGAAGGAAGCCCCAGCGTTCCGCGAACGCGTCGACCAGCCGGAAACCGCGCCCGTTCTCGTCGTGCCCGCAGGCCTCGCGCCAGTGCGGCAGGCCGATGCACCCGTCGTCGATGACGTCCACGTGCACGATCGCGCCGAGGCGCATCACGGCCACCGTCACCCGGGCCGCGTCGGTGGCGTGCTGCACCGCGTTGGTCACCAGCTCACAGGTCAGCAGCTCGGCGTCGCAGCGGCTCGGATGGTCGGCCAGCACATCCCTGACGAACCGCCGGGCCGCCGGCACCTCCTCGGCGCGCCGCGCGAAGGTCCGCGTCGCCCCCGCGGGCGTCGCGCTCCGCGGCCCAGCCGGGGCGGAGACAGCAAAGGACGCACCGGGCATATCAGCCTCCGCGATCGTTCTAACTACTGTCCGTCTCTATAATGTAACTCTCGGCTGACAATAGTTCACTCAATTGCGAAGCCCGCCACGCCAGATTCCCAGAAGCCGAGAATCTACGAGTTCTGGCTCAAGGTGGTGTGCGTGCCCGAGATCGTGACCATCACGCCCTGCTGGGTCACGCTGACGCTCTGGATCGACACCCCGGCCGGCAGCTTCGGGATGGAGAAGCTGAAGTTGGCCAGGTTCCCCAGCAGGTCCGACGGTATTCCGCCGGCGTCGATGACCTTGACGTTGATCGTGTTCGGCCCGGTCTGGGTGACCTGCGCCTCGGCCGTGTCGCTCAGCGGGCCGATGCTGATCGTCGCCTTGACCTTGTTCCCGCCGTCGGAGGTCAGCTGGATGCCCTGCGGGATGCCGCCCACGTTGGCCAGCGCGGTGAACGTGACCAGCGCCGAGGCGTTGAACTGGTCGACCGTCGCGGTGTTGCTGCTGAACCCCTGGAAGTGCAGACCGTGCAGCGTGGCGTTCAGGCTGGCGATCTCCAGGGCTCCGCGGCCGGCGTTGGGCGAGTTGATCGTCTCGTTGCGGGCCGAGATGTTGACCGTCTTGAAGTCCTTGGCGAGCAGCTGGGTCCAGAACGGGAACCCCTGGATGCTCACGGTCGGCTTGCCCGACAGGTTCAGGGACGACTGGACCTGGCTGGCCATCTGGTTCTCGGCGAACGCGTTGGCCACCCGGTCGCTGACCACCAGCAGCACCAAGATCACGATCACCGTGATCAGGGCGATGAGCGGCCCCTTGCGCCGGCGCCTGCGCGTGACGAAGGTCGGCGGCTCGGGCGGACGCTCCTGCCACTGCGGCTGCTGCTGCCACTGTTGTTGTTGTTGTTGTTCTGCTGTTGCTGCCGCCATTCGGGCAGCGGACGGGTGGGATCGGCGCTCATGACTGGCCTCCCGGCGTGGTGGCTACCGTCGCCACATCCTCACGATGCGTATCCACGAGGATCACTTTCCCAACCCTGGCCGTGTCGTTGAAACGACGGTGGATGGCGGCGAGTCACGTGCCGCGAAGGGCCGGCGCGTGGCGGATCGATGGTTCCGGACGTTCCAGTATCTAGGGTGTCCGCGACCCAATATGCCAAAACGCTGGCCCGGTCCGAAAGGTTCGGCTGATTCCCGTTTACGGCCAGCGGCTCTACACTCTGAGACATGCCACCCGAGCACTCTGATTGGCCCGGCCAGCAGCAGCCGCCGGCCGGGTCACCGGGCGCCGCTCCGGCCGGGTTTGCCCAGGCTGGACTGGCCGAGGCGCCAGCGTCCGCCGGCCCCGCCGGCGGCTCCGCCGTGCCCGCCCTTGTCGTCAGGACCCGGAGCTCGGAACGCACGCTGTACGGCGGCAGCAGCTATCGCATCGGCCGCGACCCCAAGTCCGACATCCATGTGGACGATTCGCGTGTCTCGTGGAAGCACGGCGTGCTGCGCGTCGAGGGCGCCGGATGGCTGCTTGAGGACGTCGGCAGCACCAACGGGACGTTCGTCGGGCTGCAGCGGATCGAGCGGATCCCGATCGCCGCCGACTGCCTGGTGCGGCTGGGCAACCCCGATGACGGGCCGATCCTGCGCTGCGTGCCCCAGGCCGCCGCCGCACCAGTCGCCGCCGCACCAGTCGCCGCCGCACGGCCCCCCGCCGCACGGCCCCCCGCCGCACCCCCCGCCCCGCCCAGCCCGCCGAAGCCGGTCGAGCGTCGGCCCGATCCGGTCGTGCCCGCAGCCAAGGCGCCCGTCGACGCCGCCCCCTGGACCCCTCCCGCTCAGGCCCGCCAGGCCCCGCCCGCGCAAGCCCCGCCCGCGCAGGCCCCGCCCGCGCAAGCCCCGCCCGCGCAGGCCCGCAGGCACAGAACGCCCCGCAGGCCCCCGCGGAACGCCTCCGCCCCGAGCTGTCCCGCGAGATCCAGATCCCGCAGGCCCCGCCGCGCCAGCCCGTCGATCCCCGGTGGCCCGAGGCCCCCCGCCACCCCGGTCAGCGTGACGGTGCCGCCGCCGTCCCCCGCGACCTGCTGCCCAGCGTCGACCGCCGGCCGACCTCGCGCATGCCGCTGCCGGCCAAGGCCCTGCGCATCGGCCGAACCCCGGAGAACGACCTAGTCCTGCCCGACCTCGACGTCTCGCGCCACCACGCCGAACTCCGCAAGTCACCCACCGGGACCTACGAGATCGTCGACCTGGGCAGTCACAACGGCACCTTCGTCAACGGCCGCCGGGTGTCCTCCTCGGTGATCGGCGAGGACGACATCGTCAGCATCGGGCGCTCGACGTTCCGCCTGGCCGAAGGCGAACTGCGGCTGTTCGTCGACGACGGCGTGGTCAGCTTCGAGGCCCAGGACCTGGTCGTGCGGGTGGGCGGCGGCAAGATCCTGCTCGACCACGTGACCTTCCCCATCCCGGAGAAGAGCCTGCTCGGCGTCATCGGGCCGAGCGGGGCCGGCAAGTCGACCCTGCTCGGCGCGCTGACCGGGATGCGCCCCGCGGATACCGGCACCGTCCTGTACGACAACCGTGACCTGTACCGGAACTACGCCGAGCTCCGGTACCGCATCGGGCTGGTCCCGCAGGAAAGCGTGCTGCACACCCAGCTGACCGCGCGCCGCGCGCTGCAGTACTCCGCCGAGCTCCGCTTCCCGGCCGACACCGGGGCCAACGAGCGGGACGCCCGGGTGGACGAGGTGATGGGCGAGCTCGGCCTGACCAAGCACGCGGACACTCGTGCCGACCGGCTGTCCGGCGGGCAGCTCAAACGGGTCAACATCGCCCAGGAGCTGCTGACCAAGCCGTCCCTGCTGTTCCTCGACGAGCCCACCTCGGGCCTGGACCCGGGCCTGGACAAGTCGGTCATGGAGCAGATGGCGGAGCTGGCCCACGGCGGCCGGACGGTCGTCGTGGTCACGCACAGCGTCCTCAACCTGGACCAGTGTGACCGGCTGCTGGTCCTGGTCCCCGGCGGCCGGATCGCCTTCTACGGGCCGCCGGCCGACGGGCTCAGCTACTTCGGCAAGACCCGCTGGGACGACGTGTTCCAGGAGTTCGATCGCTACCCGGACCGCGACTGGCAGGCGGAGTTCCTCGCCTCACCCGCCTACGCGCAGTACGTGCTGGGCCAGCAGTCCAAGCAGGTGCCGGGGGAGGGACCCTCCGCCCTGGAGGACATGCCGGTCAACCGGCGCGGCGCGATCCCGCAGATGACCACGCTGACCCGGCGCTACGTCCGGGTGCTCGCCGCCGACCGCGGCTTCCTGCTGTTCATGGTGCTGCTCCCGGTCATTCTCGGCGTGCTGATCCGCCTGGTCGGCGGCAGCACCGGCCTGGGCCCGACCAGTGCGGCCAACCCGACCAACGTCAACGCCCAGACCACCCTGCTGCTCCTGGTCATCTGCGCCTGCCTGTCCGGGGCCGCCAGCTCGGTCAGGGAACTGGTCAAGGAACGCGTGATCTACGTCAGGGAACGGGCGGCGGGCCTGTCCTCGGGTGCCTACCTGTCGTCCAAGCTGGTGGTACTCGGCGCGATCAGCATCGGCCAGTCGGTCGTCCTGGTGCTGATCGGACTGATCGGCCATCCGCTGCCGCCCAAGGGCGCGGTGCTGTCCGGGTTCCCGCTGGGCGAGCTCCTGGTGGCCATCGCGGTGCTCGCCCTGGCGTCGATGTGCCTGGGCCTGCTGGTGTCCGCCATGGTCAGCACGTCCGAGAAGACCATGCCCATCCTGGTCCTGCTCACCATGATCCAGGTCATCCTGTCCGGCGGCGTGGTGTCGCTGGTCAACAAGGCCGGGCTGTCCCAGCTGGCCTGGATATCGCCGTCCCGCTGGGGGTTCGGCGCCGTGGCGGCCACCTCGAACCTCAACTCCCTGGACGGCGCCCCGCCCCCCAGCCCGACCCGGATCGCGCCCTTCGACTCGGTATGGACGAGCAGCTCAGGCACCTGGCTGCGGGACATGGGCCTGATGATCGCGCTGGCGCTGGTCTTCGTCGCGATCGCCTGGTTCCGGCTGAAGGCGCTCGGCCCGAAGCGCCGCAAGCACTAGACCCTCACGACACCGGCTCGGGCGGCACCAGGTCGCCGAGCAGGGCGCGCCGCAGCTCGCCCAGCATGGCGTCGCTGACCTCCAGCCCGCGCGCCACGAACCGCCCGAACGACCCGTAAAGCCGGTCCGCCTCCTCGAACGCCGCGCCCAGGTACGTGGCGCTTTGCTCCAGGATCGGCCGCACCAGCTCCGGGTCGGCCACGATCCCGGTCTTGACCAGGTCGAAGCGCAGCTTCTGGTATCCCGTGCGGTGGAAGTCGTTGGACAGCAGGTAGTCCCGCAGCACGATCTCGCGCGGCACGCCCAGGACGGTGAGCACGATGGCGGTCATCCACCCGGTCCGGTCCTTCCCGCCCGAGCAGTGGTACAGCAGCGGCAGCCGCCCGGCCGCGCACACCACGCGCAGCGCGGCGCCGAACGCCTCGCGCTGCCGCGCGTCCGCCACGAACCCGCGGTTGATCTCCACCATGACCTCCGCCGCCCGCCCGTCCCCGAGCTCGCGGCGCTGCCGCTCGTGGTCGCCGCTGGCGATCAGCTCGTAGACCGACCCCAGGTCGCCGCCGCCCACCGGCAGGCTGACGAACTCGACGCCGAACGGCAGCCGGTCCGCGCCGGACAGCAGCACCTCGCCCGGGGACCTGAAGTCGATCACGGTGCGCAGCCCCAGCCGGTCGAGCCGTTCCCGGTCCAGGCCGGACAGCTGGCTCAGCGCGTCGCCCCGGAACAGCAGCCCGCGCGCCACCTGCAGCCCGTAGCTGCTCTGGTAGCCGCCCACGTCCCGCACGTTCACCGCGCCGTCAAGCACGACGTGGCGAGCCAGTGCCCACTGGGGTGTCATCGGACCAGGCTCATCGCGTACCGCCCATCGTCCCTGGCCAGCCTAGGCGTAATCCCGTAAGCCGTTAACCAGCACGAATAGGAAAAAATCATTAATTTATCCCTAACGACCAGTGGTGCCCGCACCCGGCCCTCGCTCGTGCCACGCGTGGCGGCCCGCCGGCGCCCGGTTAGGCTGGCGGGGTGAGTGAGGCCACCACTGCCGCGCGGGACCTGCTGCGCCGGTTCCCGCTGATCGACGGGCACAACGACCTGCCCTGGGCGCTGCGCGACCGGGCCGCTCCCGTGGACCTGGCCGAACCAGTCGCGGGCAGCCACACCGACCTGCCCCGGCTCGCGGCCGGCGGGGTGGGCGCCCAGTTCTGGTCGGTCTTCGTGCCGGCCTCGATTCCGGGGGACGCCGCCGTCACCGCCGTGCTCGAGCAGATCGACCTGGCCCGCCGGATGGTCGCGGCCTACCCGCAGGCCCTGGAGCTCGCGCTGACCGCCGCCGACGTGGAGCGGATCTTCGCGGCCGGCCGGGTGGCCTCGCTGCTCGGCGCCGAAGGCGGCCACTGCATCGCCTCCTCGCTCGGCGTGCTGCGCATGCTGTACGACCTCGGTGTGCGGTACATGACGCTGACCCACAACCTGAACGTGGGCTGGGCCGATTCGGCCACCGATACCCCGGCGGCGGGCGGCCTGACCGATTTCGGCCGGGACGTGGTCCGCGAGATGCAGCGCCTGGGCATGCTGGTCGACCTGTCGCATGTCTCGGTTTCCACAATGCACGACGCGCTGGACGTCGCCGCGGCCCCGGTGATCTTCTCGCACTCCTCCGCCCGCGCGGTCTGCGACAACCCGCGCAACGTGCCCGACGACGTGCTGGCCCGGCTGCGCGGACAACGGCGGCGTCTGCATGGTGACGTTCGTGCCCGCCTTCGTGTCCCAGGAATGCGCGGACTGGCTGGCCGGGCTCAAGGCCGAGGCCGCCCGCCGCGGCCTGGACCCGAAGCACCTCCCCGAGCTGTTCAGCATCAAGGCCGAGTGGCAGGCCGCCCATCCGCTGCCCCGGGCCACCCTGGCCCAGGTCGCCGACCACGTCGAGCACGTCCGCCGGGTGGCCGGCGTCGAGCACGTGGGCCTGGGCGGCGACTTCGACGGGACCCCGGACGTCACCGTCGGCCTGGAAGACGTGTCGACCTACCCGGCCCTGTTCGCCGAGCTCGTGGCGCGCGGCTGGACCGAGCCCGACTGCGCCGCCCTGGCCGGCGGCAACCTGCTGCGCGCCCTGCGCGCCGCCGAGGCGGTGGCGGCGTCAGGGTCCTAGCAGTCCCCTGACCGCCGACGTGCAGGCGCTGGCCGGCCGGTCCCCGGTGAGCCGGCAGATCGCCGCGGTCATGTAGTTCGCCGTCCCGAGGATGGCCTGGCCAGCCGGGCTGGCCGGGTTGCGGAGCGCGGCCGCGATCTGGCTCCAGGTCTGCTGCTGCAGGACCAACGGATCGAAGCTGGCGCCGACGATCACCGACCGGTCCCCGAAGTCCACGAACGGGACGGAGCCGGTCTTGTCGTACCTGTTCAGGATCGCCTGCTCGGCGCCGGTCAGCTTCTGCAGCGTGGTGTAGCTGCCCCGGTTCTGCGGGTTGGCCGCGCGCGAGACCAGCACGTTCGATCTGGTCTCGACCGCGACGAACGTCAGGTACCGGCTGGCGTATGCCGACCCGTAGAACGTCCAGGTGGCCAGATCCGGATAGGGCTGGTAGTTCCCCGACCGGATTGTGCGCAGCCCGGTGAACGTCCCGAACCGGCTGAGCGTCACGACCAGCGCCCAGCGCTCGGCGGCGCAGTACGGGCAGTACTCCGACCCGACGAACAGAACCTCCGGCTTGCCGTTCGCCTCCAGCGGCGACCCGGTGACCACGGCCGGCCTGCCGGTGACCTGGCCATGCCCGTCGCCGACCGCCTCCGCGAGGCCCGCCGGGACGCTGGTCGCCTGGGCCACCAGCCCGGCCGGCGCAGGATTGCCCTGCCCCCCGGCCGAGCCGTTCCCGCCGGCCTTGATCCCCACCACGACGGCCACCGCCGCGATGACCGCCACCGCCGCGACCGCGCCCGCGATGAGCAGCCGCTTCCGCCCCGGGCGGCCAGGCTTGGCCGACGAGAACTCGATCAGATCCGGCTCAGGCACCGTGCACTCTCCCCGTTGAATGCGGCCGCATGCCCCCCATGAACCCACCAGATCGTACTCCCGACCCTATGCGCCGCGAAACGGACTCCTCTCCCCGAACCGCTAGGATCGCACCCGATGCCCCCCACGTCCCCCTCCCAGCCGGGCCCCCCAGCACCAGCCCCCGCCGCTCCCCCCGGCCTCTCCAGCCCCGCCGCTCCCTCCAGCCCCTCCAGCCCCGCCCCTCCCCCCGGCCCCTCCAGCCCCGTCGTTCCCTCCGGACCCTCCAGCCCCGCCCGAATCCGTTCTGCCGGTGCCTTGCGCCTGCTGACCTGGCCCGCGCTGGAGGCGTCCGGAGTCAGCGCGGCGGTCACCGCCCGCGACGGCGGGGTCTCCTCCGGGCCGTACGCCACCCTCAACCTGAGCCTGTCCGTCGGCGACGACCCGGCCCGGGTCATGGAGAACCGGCGCCGCCTGGCCGCCGCCCTCGGCGCGAACCCCGCAGACTTCGTCTTCGCCCGCCAGGTGCACGGGGCCGGGGTACGGATCGTCGGCCCGGCGGACCGGGGGAGCGGCGCGTTCACTCTGGACGACGCCCTGCCGGACACCGACGCGCTGGTCACCACCTCCCCGGACGTGGTGCTGGCCATCTTGACCGCGGACTGCGTGCCGATCGTGCTGCACGACCCGGTGGCCGGCGTGCTGGCCTGCGTGCACGCCGGCTGGCGCGGCACCGTCGCCCGGATCCCCGCCGCCGCCGTGGCCGCGATGCAGTCCCTGGGCTCCCGCCCGTCGGACATCCTGGCCGGCGTCGGCCCCGCCGCCCACCCGGCCCGCTACCAGGTCGGCTCCGACGTTCACCAGGCCGTCACCGAGTCCTTCGGGCCCGCCGCGGCGACCTTCATCCGCCCCGACCCCGCCGCCCCCGGCCGCTGGCTCCTGGACCTGTGGTCCGCCACCCGCCACGCCCTCCGCGAAGCCGGCCTCCCCGACCCCCAGATCCACATCACCCCCCACCCCACCGGCCCCCTGTCCCCTCCCACTCCCACGACCCCCACCGGCCCCCCGGGCTACGACTACTTCTTCAGTGACCGGGCCGCCCGCCCGTGCGGCCGCCTGGCCCTCGTCGCCCGCCTCCGTCCGGCAGGCTCCAGCAGTCGGGAGGCGGTCGCTGACGAACGCGACCACCGGTAGCGAGCGGATCGAATCCGGTCAGCAGCCGCCGCCGAACCCGCTGGGGGCGCGGCTAGCCCGCCCGGCCGTGGCGCACTGGCAGTTCGCCCTGGTCGTCGTGGCCGCCATCGCGGTGCGCGTCGTGGTGGTCCTGGGCTATCCGCCGATCTTGTGGTTCAGCGACTCCTATAACTACCTGTACGACGCGGTAACGCGCATCCCGGACCAGGTCCGGCCGAACGGCTACCCGTTCTTCCTTCAGCTTCTGCTCCCGCTGCACAGCGACGACGCGATCGGGCTGGTCCAGGCGGCGATGGGGGTTGCCATCGGGATCGCCATCTACGCCCTGCTGCGCCACCGCGGGCTGCCCTGGTGGGGCGCGGCGCTGCCCGCGCTGCCGGTGCTGTTCGACGCCTACGAGCTGCACCTGGAACACATGGTCACCGCCGACCCGCTGTTCATCTTCCTGGTCACCCTCGCGGTGGTCATGCTGTGCTGGAGTGACCGGCCCTCGTTCTGGACCATCGCCGCAGCCGGGCTGCTCATCGGGTACGCCACGCTGGTCCGGTCGGTCGGCGAGCCGCTGCTGGTCGTGGCCCTGGTCGGCATGCTGGCCCGCCGGGTCGGCTGGCTCCGCCTCGCGGCCCTGGCGGCGGCCGGGGTGGTACCGATCGCCGCGTACATGTTCTGGTTTCACCAGCATGAGGGCAAGTACGCGCTGACCGAGTTGGCGGGTCCGTTCCTGTACAGCCGGGTCAGCACGTTTGCCGAGTGCTCGAAGATCACTATGCCCGTCAAGCTGCGTTTCCTGTGCGACCCGAACCCGCCGCGGGACCGCCCGCCCGCGGGGGAGTACATCTGGGCGGACAACGACCTGCCCCGCAGCGGGAAGGTCACCTACACGCCGTTGTACCAGTGGTCCCATTACCACCCGGACACGTCGCTGCGGTTCACGGCCACGATGAACGCCAGCACCCGGCAGTTTGCCGAGCACGCCATCGAAGCCGAGCCGGCCGCCTACGCCCGCGCGGTCACCGACGACGTCCTGCACACGTTCGGCTGGACCCGGCAGCCGGACCCGAACGACTGGTACGGGAACGGCCCGAACTTCCGGTTCGTCAGCACCCGCGAGCTGAACCGGCAGATCGCCATCGCCTGGTACGCCACCCCCTATCAGATACCGGGCAACCCGAAGTATCAGCCGGACAGCACCAGCCCGACCTGGTGCAACGCGAGCTGCCAGCAGAGCGACAACCAGGCGCGGGTCATCCAGCAGGCAGAAAGGGACTTCGCCGGCGGCGGGCTCGGGTTCACCCAGGCGGTCGGACCCTGGGCCCGCCTGCTCCAGATCTACCAGCGGTACGTGTACCTGCCCGGCACGCTGCTTGGCGTCATCGTGCTGATCGGCGCGGTCGGCGTGCTGGCCCGGTGGCGCCGCTGGGGCGGTCCCGGCCTGCTGCCCTGGCTGGTAGGGGCCCTGCTGATCGTCCTGCCGCCGGTGACCGCCGGATTCAGCTACCGGTACGTGCTGGCCGCGGCCCCGCTGGCCTGCCTGGCCGCCGGCCTGGCCTTCTGCCCCGCCCCCGACGAGAAGTCCCTGCCCGCCCTAGCCGCCCATCTGCGCCGGAAACTGGGCCGCGGCGGCGCTGCCGATCAAGCTGTGGCGCTAGGCGACTCACGGTGCACAGGAGACCCCCCACCCGCGATCCGAAGCGAATGAACCCCGGGTTTCACCACGTGAGAGCGCAGTGAACCCCGGGGTTCACCTCGTTGGGCCGGGCCCGCCTCAGACGCTCAACGTGACTTCGATCCCCCAATTTGGCGGCCCGAGACCGGCCTTGACCCAGAACCCTTAACGGTTTAGGATACTTAACAGTTAAGGGAGGTCGGAACGTGCAGCAGGAAGTCGTGCTGGCGATGCTGGCGAAGGAGCCGTCCCACGGGTACGAGCTGCGAGCTCGTCTGGCCCGGGCGCTCGGCCCGGTGGCCGAGGGGATCAGCGAAGCCCAGATGTACGTCACGCTCACCCGGCTGGAAAAGGGCGGCTTCGTCGAGCGGCTGGACGCGCCGGCCCAGCGATCCGATCGCAAGGTCTACTGCCTCACCCCGGCCGGCCAGGAGCGGGTGGCGGAGTGGATGTCGGACGTGAGCTGGCCGCGGCCCGACCTCGCCGAGTTCCACATGAAGCTCATCGCCGCCGCGCAGGGCGGCCTCGCCGACCCGGTCAGCCTCATCGACGCGCAGCGTCGCGACCTGCTGCGCCGCCTGCGAGAGGTGGGCCGCGCGGTGCTGGAAGAGGAAAAAGATTCCGACGCGGCGCTGCTCCTCGAAGGCATCGTGCTTCGCCTGCAAGCCGACCTGCGCTGGTTGCGAGCCTGCGAAATGGCCTGGACGAAACGGAGTACCCCGAAATGAACGACTCGCCCGCCGTGCTCGTGCACGCCAGGGGCTTGCGGAAGGACTACGGCAGCGGCGAGGGCTTGGTGCGCGCGCTCGACGCGGTCGACCTCGACGTCAGCCGCGGCGAGGCCGTCGCGGTGATGGGTCCCAGTGGCTGCGGCAAATCGACGCTGCTCCACCTGATCGGCGGGCTCGACCGGCCGAGCGCCGGCCAGCTGTCGGTCGCGGGGCAACGCGTCGACGGGCTTTCCGAACGCGCCCTCGCGTACTTCCGCCGCGACGAGATCGGCTTCGTCTTCCAGGCCTTTCACCTGATGGACGAGCTCACCGCTCAGGAGAACGTCGAGCTGCCTGCGCTCCTCGCGGGGTATTCGCCGAACGAGGCTCGTGCGCGCGCCACCACGCTCCTCGAAGAGGTCGACCTCGCCGATCGCGCCCGACACCTTCCTTCGATGCTGTCCGGAGGGCAACGCCAACGCGTCGCGATCGCGCGATCACTCGTGAACGATCCGCAGATCGTGCTTGCCGACGAGCCGACCGGCAACTTGGACAGTGCCGCGGCGTTCCAAGTGCTCGGGCTGTTGGAGAGCTTGCGCGTCAAGGGTCTTACCTTGGTGATCGTCACCCACGACGAGCGGATCGCCACGACCGCGGACCGCTTGATCTCGATGCGCGACGGCGCGTTTGTCGACGAGACACACCTGACGGGCGGTTCACGCGGGGACCTCACCACCTTCGCGGAGTGGGAGCGACTGTCGTGAATGATCAACGAACGAAGGGTGCCGTGAGGCAACAGCGCGGCGCTCGGCGCCGTGGAGTAAGGGGACGCGCGCTGCTGCTCGGCCGCCTCGCGGCGAGCGATCTTCGGCACCATGTCGCCCAGGCCGTCCTCTTCGTGGTCGCGATTGCCGCGGCCATCTCCGTGCTTTCCTTGGCCTTCGCGCTGAACGGCGTGAACAGCAACCCTTATCAGCAGACCATGGCCGCAACGAATGGGCCGGACGTCGTGGCCCAGAGCGCGAACAACCCTTACACCGGCGTGACGTCGGCGGCGGACCTCGCCGCGCTCGTGGCGCTGAACCATGCCAAGGGGGTGGTGGCCCATAGCGGCCCCTATCCGATTGTGGGCGACAACGGCCCGGCCGGCGTCGAAATGCGCGGCACGGAGCTCGATACCTCAGTGCAGGTCGAAGGACGTGAGCCTGGCGTGGCCGCGGTCGACGAACCCAAGGTGACCGCCGGGACGTGGATCCGGCCTGGGGGCGTGGTAGTCGAGCGCTCCTTTGCCCAGACGGCGAACCTGCGTCTCGGCCAGACGATCACGCTGAACGGTCACCCCTTCCGGGTGGTGGGCTTCGCAGTCACGTCGGCGTTCCGTGGCTTCCCGGGCACGAGCCTGATCTGGGCGACCGAGGCGACGGCACGTAGCCTGGCCACCAAGGCGGACCCGCTGTCCTACGTCTCGAACCTCAAGCTGTCCGACGCGTCACCGCGCGCGGTCAATGCGTTTGTCAACGCTTTCGGCAATGGCCTCCAGCCGAAGGGCGGCCCCGCCGACGCCGCGACGCCGTTCCTCAATGCATGGACCGCGGTCGCTTACGACGACAGCGGCTTCCTGCGCACCGATCAGGCCTTCCTCTTTACCGGCACCGTGCTGCTCGGCCTGCTCGCACTGGCTAGCGTGGCCGTCCTCGTCGGGGGACGTCTGGCGGAAGGCACCCGGCGGGTCGGACTGTTGAAGTCCGTCGGCGGCACGCCGGGCCTGGTCGCGGCAACTTTCCTTGTTGAGAACCTTTTCCTGGCGCTCGTCGCGGCCGTCGTCGGGCTGTTGGCCGGTTGGGGTGCGGCTCCGCTCGTCTCCAAACCCGAGGCTGACCTCGTGGGTGCTCCGGGAGCACCACCGCTGACCCTCGTCATGGTCGCCGTGGCGCTCGCTCGTGGCGCTCCTCGTGGCGCTCGCATCGACGCTCGTGCCCGCGATCCGTGCGGCGCGGATGAGCACGGTCGACGCGCTCGCCGACACGCCGCGCTTGCCGAGGCGGCGGGATTCGCTGATGAGGCTGTCGAGGAAGCTGCCCGTCCCGGCACTGTTCGGGCTGCGCCTCGTCGCCCGCCGTCCACGGCGAGCCGTCCTCAGCGCGGCGAGCATCGCCGTCGCCGTCATGGGTCTCGTCGCCGCGCTCGCTATCCATGCCGCGGTCGACAAGAAGTTCGCTCACTTCGCGACTTCGGGCGGGCTTGTCAACCCGGATGTTCCCCGAGCAGAGCAGGTGCTAACCGCCATCACCATCTCGCTGGTCACCCTGGCGGCGCTCACTGTGATCTTCGCAGCCTGGGCGACGGTCCTCGACGCGAGACGCGCCTCCGCGGTCACGCTGGCGCTGGGGGCAACGCCACAGCAAGTCCGAGCCGGGCTGGCCATGACCCAGGTCATCCCCGCGCTGCCCGGCGCGATCATCGGCGTCCCGCTGGGCCTCGGGCTGTTCAAGGTCGCCGGCCATGGCCTGAGCGGCTTGCCGCCCGTGCTCTGGCTGGTCGCCGCGGTGCTCGGAACCGTGGTCGTGGTGGCGGCGCTCACCAGCATTCCGGCCCGGATCGGCCTGCGCCGACCCGTCGCCGAGATGCTTCAGACCGAGGCAACGTGACGCCCCGCGGCTGCCGGACGGGCCGTCCGCAGCGAGCCGTCCGCAGCGGCCGTCCGTAGCGGCGTCGTAGCGAGCTGTCCGCAGCGGGCCGTCCGCAGACGCCGGTGCCGGTGTGGCGCTGGTCGGCTCACGATGCACAGGAGACTCCGGACCGCGACGAAGCGAATGAACCCCGGGTTTCACCACGTTATGAGCAAAGTGAACCCCGGGGTTCACCTTGTTGCGCCGAGCCGCCTCAAACGCTCAGCGTGACTTCGATGCCCAGTTGCCACCCCGCGCGGCGCCGAGGCCTCTGCCACGAACTCGGCCATGCTGCCGGCTGGATCAGCTGTCGGGGGCTAGCTGGCCGGCCGCGTCGTCATAGCTGAGCAGGTCGCCGGGCTGGCAGCCGAGCACCTGGCAGAGCCGGGTCAGGGTGCTGAACCGGATCGCCCGGGCGTGGCCGTTCTTCAGGATGGACAAGTTGACCACGCTGACGCCGACCCGCTCGGAAAGCTCGGTCAAGGTCATGCCCCGGTCGGCGAGGAGCTTGTCGAGGTGGATGGCGATGGCGTGGGTATCCGGAGCCGTGGGCGGCACTACACCGTCCCCTCGAGGTCGGCGCGCATGCCGGCGCTGATCCGCATGATGCGGGCGAAGATGACCAGGCCCAGGCCGAACCAGACGACCGGCCACGACACCCCCAGGACGCGGGCCAATGGACCCAGTTGACGTGCCAGGTGACCAGCTGGCTGAGCAGGTTCACCCGGGCGAAGCCTGCGGCAAAGGTGGCCACAGCTCGCCGGCCAGCAGCCACCAGCCCAGGATCAGCACCAGCCGGGCGGCCTGGACGGTGAAGACGCCGTCGCGGGCGGCGGCGCGGGCCAGCCGCATCGCAAGGTAGAGCGTGCCGAGGCGGAGCAGGTCAATGGGCAGCAGGGTGAGCGTGAAGGCCAGGGCCTGCCCGCGCGGTGGGATGGGCGGTGCACAAGCTCGCGGCGTTCCAGGTGGCTTGCACGCCAGTGGGACAGGCCGGAATGAATGAGCACGCTGCCCGGCGTGCTGCAGCAGCGGCGGCGCTGTTTCCAGGCAGACGCGCGCGGCGGGCCGGGCTGAGGTGCCGCACGGGACCGAACAGGGATCCGCTGGCCCGGGTCAGGGCGAGGATCACCTGGAGCGCCGGTGGCGACGGACGAGCGAACCAGAACACCCAGGTGACCGCGGTGGCGAGTGTTCCCAGCCGGTTGCGCGGCTTCAGGGACTTGAGGGTAGGCGCGGACATCAGGGAGCCTCGCTTATCGACTATCGTTATTATCGAGGATCGTAACTAACGAAAATCGTTATGGCAAGAGCGCTTACGCCACGCCGCGGTCAGGACCGGCCGATACCCTTTAGCCGAGATGGGCAGAGCGGTAGGTCGCCTCGATCACGAGGCGGCGCGCCGGACGGGCCGGGACGGTTGGGAAATTCATTCACGATGTCTGTATCCAGCAAGCTGCGGCAACCGCCGGTTCGCGGGAGCGTGTTCCGGTACGGGAACTGGACCGCCGATGAGCAGCTCGGCGTCCTGACCTGCGGGTATTCGCTAGACGGGCGGGAGTTCACCGAACGCGTCACGCTGCCCCCCGGTCCGCGCTGGCATACCGACGCGGCCCGGGGCGCAGCGCGGCTGGTGTTCCTGCTGGCGGGCGTGTCCTACTACAAGACCGCGGCGCCGCCGGTCATCGATCTGGGCCCGACCGCGCTGACCGAGGCCGAGCTGGCCTTCCTGCGCGAGTTTTACCTCCAGGGCCTCGGCGAGTTCGCCTACCGCAACACCTTGGACCTGACCCCGCTGCGGATCGAGGCCCGCCGGGCCGACGCCCAGGCCCCCGGCCGGCCGAAGCCGCCACCAAGGCAACCACAGCAATCGCAGCAAAGAGCCCTCGTCCCGTTCGGCGGCGGGATCGACTCGATCGTGGTCGTGGAGCGAGTCCGGCGGCTGGCCGACGCCGCGCTGTTCGTGGTGAGCAGGCCCGCCGACCGGTTCGCGGCGATCGAGGAGCCGGCCGCGGTCACCGGGCTGCCGGTGGTGCGGGCCGAGCGGGAGATCGACCCGCAGCTGCTGCGCTCGGCCGAGCTGGGTTTCCTCAACGGCCACGTGCCGGTGACCGGGATCTTGTCCGCGATCGCGATGCTCGCCGCGGTGCTGCGGGACCGGGACGCGGTCGTCATGTCCAACGAGTGGTCGGCATCCATCCCGACGCTGCAGTACCAGGGCCGCCCGGTGAACCACCAGTACTCCAAGAGCGCCGACTTCGAGGCCGCCTTCCGGGCCGTGACCGCGGGCGGTCCCGAGTATTTCTCCTGGTTGCGGGACCGGACCGAGCTGTGGGTAGGACGCGAGTTCGCGGGTCTGCAGGCGTACCACGGGTCGTTCCGGAGCTGCAACAAGGCGTTCTACACCGACCCGGCCCGCCGCCTGGATCACTGGTGCGGCCAGTGCGACAAGTGCTGCTTCATCGACCTGATCCTGGCGCCGTTCCTGCCGGCCACGACCCTGAAACGGATCTTCAGCCAGACCGGCGAGCCGCTGGATGACCCGGAGCTGGCCCCCAAGTTCCGCGCCCTGCTGGGCGCGGGCGCCAAGCCGTTCGAGTGCGTCGGCGAGGTCAACGAGTGCCGCGCCGCGGTCCTGCTGGCCGCGCGCCGCGACGACCGGGCTGAAAGCCGCGCTCCTCCAGGAGCTGGCCGCCGAGGTCGCCGGCTGGCCCGACGCGCCGTCGGACGCGGACGCGGTCGCCATGCTGCAGCCAGTGGGCGATAACTTCATCCCAGCCGGCTACCGATGACCCGGTCGAAACTCTCCTGGTCCGACCTGGCCGGCGCCCGGGCCGGCGTCTGGGGCCTGGGCCGCGAGGGCCACGCGAACGTCCGCAAGCTGCGGGCCCTCGGGGTGGAGCCCGTCCTGGTCGACGACGACCCGGGCGACCCGGACGTGCTCGCCACCGGCGATGGCGGGCTGGCCGCCCTGGAACGGTGCGACGTGGTGGTCAAGACCCCCGGCCTGAGCCGGTACCGGCCCGAGGTGGCCCGCCTGAACGAGCTCGGCATCCCGGTGACGGGCGGCCTGGGCCTGTGGCTCGCCGAACAGGACCTGCGCCGGGTCCTGTGCGTGACCGGCACCAAGGGCAAGAGCACCACCGCGTCGGTCACCGGGCACCTGCTCACCGGGCTGGGCTACCGGTGCCTGGTCGGCGGCAACATCGGTGTCGTGCCTTATGACCCCGCCGAGAGAACCGACTTCGACTACTGGGTCATCGAGGTGTCCAGCTACCAGGCCACCGACCTGCCGTGCACGCCGCCGGTGACCGCCGTCACCTCGCTGCATCCCGACCACCTGGACTGGCACGGGGGAGTGGAGCAGTACTACCGGGACAAGCTGTCCATGTGCACCCAGCCCGGGGCCGACCTGACCGTGGCCAACGGCGACAGCGACCTGCTCAGGCAGCGCCAAACGCTTCTGGGACCCCGGGTGGAGTGGGTAAGCGACGACGACGACCCGGGCGCGGGTTGGATGGCGCCGCTCGGGCTGCTCGGCCGGCACAACCGGCGCAACGCGCTGATCGCCCGCCGGTGCCTGGCCGCCCTCGGCGTGCCCGGCACCGACGACGAAGAAACCCTGTACGCGGCGGCCGCGGGCTACCAGCATCTGCCCAGCCGGCTGGCGCCGGTCGCGACGATCGCCGGGGTCACGTTCGTCGACGACAGCCTGTCCACCAACGTGCTGCCCACCCTGGCCGCGCTGGACGCGTTCCCCGGCCGGAGGATCGCGCTCATCGTCGGCGGCCACGACCGGGGCATCGACTACGCCCCGCTCGCCGCGGGCGTGCTGGCCCGGGACGCGCCGACCCTGGTCCTGACCCTGCCGGACAGCGGCCCCCGGATCCGCTCCGCCGCGATCGAGCAGGCGGGCGGCCGAGACGCACGTGACCGACTGTCCCGGACTGGACGAGGCGGTGGCCGCGGGCTTCGGGTGGGCCCGCCCCGACGGGGTGGTGCTGCTGTCCCCGGCCGCGCCGAGCTTCGGGCGCTTCCGTGACTACCGGGACCGCAGCGAGGCGTTCGCCTCGGCCGTCCGCGCGATCAGCTAAACCCGGCCCCACCAACCGCCGCCGCGACCTGGTACAAGATCAGGTTCTGACCCCGGCCACCGCGCGCATCCCGGGCGGCAGCTCCGCGGCGCCGGAAGAGGAGCCGAACGACGTCCGCACCGTCGCCGTCACGCCGTACGAAGCCAGCAGCGCGGGGATCAAGGACGTGTCGACCAGCACGTTCTCGTGGCGCTCGGTGCCGCGCCGCCACGCGCCGGCCCCGTCGGGTACGAACGTGGTGACGTCCCGGACGAAGATGTCCGGTGCCGGCGCCGAGAACTCGGTGATCACGGCCCAGTCCGGCCCGGCCAGGCCGCGGTTGGCCTCACCCGCGCCGAACCCGGCCGAACTCCAGGTCGCAGATGTCGATGGCCAGCACCCCGCCCGGCCGCAGCGCCGCGGCCATGGCCACCAGGGCCCGGTCGACCGCCGCCGCGTCGGGCAGGTAGCTGATCACGTGCCCGACCGAGACGATGGCGTCCGCGGCCGGCAGCGGATCATCGGGCAAGGTCAGCCGCCGCACGTCCACCGCCAGGACCCAGCGCCGCGCGAGCCAGCGAAACCATCGCGGCCGACGCGTCGGTGGCGATGACCCGGTGCCCGGCGGCCAGCAGGTGCCGGGTCAGCGCCCCGGCGCCGCAGCCGACCTCGAGGACCAGCCCGTCCCGCACCGGGGCCAGCAGGTCCAGCACGCCTGGCGCGCAGCGGTCGGCGTGCTGCCCGAAGCCGCGGGCATGCACCAGGGCGAGATCGTGCTGGTAGTACTCCACGTCAGCCGTCCACGACGATGCCGAGATGCCGGGCCAGGTACGGGGCCAGGGTCACGAGCTGGATGCTGTCGATCCTCACGCCGCGCAGCGCGTCGAACCCGGCCGTGATGCCCAGCGAAGCACCGCGCAGGTCCACCTCCGTGCACGAGACCTTCGTGAAGTCCGCGCCGGTCAGGGTACACCCGGCGAAGCTGACCCGCACCAGCGTGGCGCTGCCGAAGTCCACGTCGCGCAGCACGCAGTCCTCGAAGGTCACGTCGGTCAGCACGGCGTTGCGGAAGTTCACCGAGTCGAGCTTGCCGTCGCGGAACGTGACCCGGCGCAGCGCGGCCGAGAAGGCCTGCACCCCGGCCAGCGCGCAGCCGGCCAGGGTCGTGTCCTGCCAGCCGGTTTCGGCCAGGTCGGTGGCCACGAACCGGGTGTCCCGCAGCGCCACGTCGGTGAACCGGCTCTTGCGCAGCCGGCCTCCGCCGAACGACACGGCGCTGAACGCGCAGTCCAGGAAATGGCAACCGCCCGCAAAAGCCTCGTTGAACGTGGCGTCGGCGAAGCGCACACCCTCGTAGTCCTCGTCCGGCTCCAGCTCGCCCTCGAACGCGGTGAGCTCAGGCATACGCCCGACTCTAAGCGACCGCGGCAATCACGCAGGTAAGTCAGGACCGCCAGCACCCGGCGGTGGTCTTCCGCGGCCGGCAGCAGGCCGAGCTTGGCGAACAGGTTGCCGACGTGCGTCTCCACGGTCTTGGGCGACATGTACAGCTGGGCCGCGATCGCGTGGTTGGACTGGCCCTCGGCCATCAGGGCCAGCACGCCAGCTCACGTTCGGTGAGGATCTGCAGCGGGCTGTCCGTCGCGGCCGGGCGACGAGCCGGGACACGACCTGCGGGTCGATCACCGACTCGCCCGCGCTTACCCGGCGGATCGCGTCGGTGAACTGGGCGATGTCGGCGACCCGTTCCTTGAGCACGTAGCCGATCCCGCGCGGGTCCCGCCCAGCAGCTCGAACAGGTGCTCGGTCTCGACGTGCTGGGACAGCACGATCACGGCCGTGCCCGGCCACCGGCGGCGGATCTCCAGCGCCGCGGCCAGGCCCTCGGTGCTCTGGGCGGGCGGCATCCGGATGTCGGTGAGCACCACGTCGGGCCGGAGCGCCGCGACCAGCGAGACCAGCTCCACCGCGTCCCCGGCCGTGCCCGCCACGTCCAGGCCCGCGTCGGTCAGCACCCGGCGCAGCCCTTCGCGCAGCAGCACCGCGTCCTCGGCGATGACCACCCGCAGCCGGGCCGGGGCCGCCCCGGAAGTCACGGACACGGGAGGTCCGCTTCCAGGCGGGTCCCGCCGCCCGGCGGGCTGTCCACCCGCAGCACGCCGCCCACCGAGGCCACCCGGTCGGCCAGGCCCCGCAACCCAGAGCCTCCGTCGGGCCGGGCGCCCCCGGCCCCGTCGTCGCTGACCTCGACCACGAGCCGTCCGGGCGGCTGCGGATCGTGACCTGGGCGCCGTCGGCCATCGCATGCTTGGCCACGTTGGCCAGCGCCTCGGACACGACGAAGTACGCGGTGGCCTCGACGGCCGCCGCGAATCGCTCGCCCGGCACCTCGGTGATCGTGACGGCCACCGGTGAGCGCTCGACTAGGGCCTGAACCGCCCCGGCGAGCCCGGTCTCGGTCAGCACCGCGGGATGGATCCCGCGGGCCAGCTCACGCAGCTCGGTCAGCGCCTCGCGGGCCTCCTTGCCCGCCGAGTCGATCAGCGCCCGCCAGCTCCGGGTCCGCCCGGCCGCGCGGTCGCGGGCCATGCCCAGCGCCAGGCTCAGCGTGACCAGCCGCTGCTGCGCGCCGTCGTGCAGATCGCGCTCCAGCCGGCGCGTTCGGCGTCCCCGGCCTCGACGATCCGGGCCCGGGAAGCGCGGACCTGCTCCAGCTGGGCCTGTACCTCGGCCTGCAGCCGGACGTGCTCCAAGGCCATGCTGGCCGCTGCCGCGGTCAGCTTGACCAGCTGCGGCTCGAGCTCCAGCCCGGCGTCGTAGCACCAGCACGGCACCGTCCGCCTCGGCGACCGGCGTCACGGCCCGGCCCGACCCGGCCGGGACGACCTCGACGGCCTGACCGGAGGTGTCCAGGTAGCCGGTCCCGTCTGGAAGCCGGAACGCCAGCTGCAGCGTCGAGTCACCCAGCGCCCGGGCCAGCGCGTCCCGGAGCGGCCCGGCGAGGCGCCCGGCTCCAGGTCGACGATCGCGGTGCCGAGGGCACCGCCCGCCGTCCGGGCGCGCACCGTGCTGATCACGAACAGGGCCGGGCCGGCCAGCAGCACCAGCGGGATCAGGGCGAACGTGACCAGAGCCGGAAAAGTGGAACAGGCTCCCGGTCAGCAGGACCTCTGCTCCGACCGCGGCGCCGATCCACAACAGCGGGATCATGGCCCGCCGGGACCAGCCGCGCGCCGACCTCCAGTGCCGGACGATCAGGGTCAAGAACGATGCCGGTGATCACCAGCCCGACGAAGCCTTCGATCGTGTTGAGCGTGTTCCAGGCCGGCCGGGAGCCATCGCCGATGAGCAGCACGTTGGCCGGGCAACTGGCGTTGCAGCCGCTGAACGCGGGATTCCAGAACATCGTCGCGGCCGTGTTGAGCGCGGCGTTCTGTACGTAGTCGGCGACGATCACTCCGCGTTCGAACCTGGACCGCAGCCGTCCGGTAGGCCAGGCCAGGCCCAGATGAGCCAGGGCCGCACCGTACAGGCCCTGGCTCGCGTTCCCGATCGTCCAGGCCACCGGATTGGCCAGGTTGACCAGGATGTACGGCACCAGGTAGAGGTAGCCGACGATCGTGAACAGCAGGCCCAGCCGGCTGGCTGGCCACGCTGCCAGGCCGCTATCCCGGCCACCATGAACGACAGCCCGATGACCGCCAGGCTGATCTCGACCGGCGTGTACTCAGAGTCCGGGAGCCAGGACGACCAGACGAAGCAGGCCCACCGCGGTAATCGCGCCCGCGATCAGGGCCGCCCGCAGCCGCCGGTTCATTACCGGTCCCGGGCCAGGAACCGGCGCAGCGCCGCGCCAGACAGCTGATCTTTGGGCAGGAACCCGGCGGCGGGCTGGCCGCGATCCGTCCGCCGTAGTCGCGCGCCTCGCGGGTCGAGGTCAGCACCACGACCGGCGCCGGGTCTCCGAGCGGGACGGCGGCCAGCCGCCTGGCCACCTCGAACCCGTCGAAGTCGGGCAGGCC
The DNA here is from genome assembly GCA_963822765.1 of uncultured Actinomycetes bacterium. Taxonomy (GTDB): domain Bacteria; phylum Actinomycetota; class Actinomycetes; order Streptosporangiales; family Streptosporangiaceae; genus Palsa-504. The sequence continues at coordinate 57,569 of CAWGJL010000024.1, forward strand.
GATGTCGAGCAGCACTAGGCCGGGCCGGACGGTCCGGGCCGCTTCGGTCGCTTCCGCGCCGGTGGCCGCCTCGGCGACGGTGAAGCCGGCCGCCTCGAGCATGCCCCGGGCAAAACTCCGGAAGCCGTCGTGGTCGTCGACGATCAAGATCGCCTCAGCTGGCTGCACGGATCCAGTCTGGCACCGCGTCCGGCCGCCGGCATCGGGGCAGACCCTGAGCATTTTTCCTGGCTGGCCCGGACCGGAGTTCAGGGCGCGGCCGGATTCGCGGCGCCGCCGGGATTCCTAACGTCGGCCTTGCCCGGGCACCAGTCGTCCCGGGTCCGAACGGAAGGACACGGATAATGAACCGCACCGGAAGATCCTGGCGAATCCGGCTCCTGTCAGCCACCGCCGTCCTAGCCGCGACGGGCCTGACCGTGGCGGGCTGCGGCGGCGGAGGCGCACCGGCGGTCAGCGCGCCGCCTGCCTCGGCGCACACCACGGCCGAACGGGCGGCGGTCACGAACTGGCTCGTCCAGAGCAATCAGATGTGGACCGATAACGACTTCGCCGCCGTCGACCAGATCACCACCGGCCAGATGCGCGCCATCTACCTGGCCGAACAATCGCAGGCCAGCCTGCCCAAGAACGCGGACCGGGTGGGGTTCCAGCTGCTGGACTGTCGATCACGATCCCGTGCCACACCGGCAGCCCGGCCGCCTTCGTGGCCTACGCCGACACGAACGTCTTCGATCTCGGCGGGGCCATGCAGTCGTGGCCATGGTGTTCGAGCGAGCCGGCGGCCGGTGGAAGCTGGCCACGGCCGTCGACCATCCCGACGGCGCGGGCTGGCCGGCGCTGTGCACGCAGGGGACGCCCCCGGCGGGCCCGGCCGCGCTCGCCGCCGGCAGCTACGCGCCCGACCTGGCCCGGGTGCTGACCAGCGCCGACGACCGGAACCGCGCAGACCACAAGCACGGCCGCGCCGTTCGCGGTCAACGACTTCCTGGCCGGCTCGGGCTCCATCCCCGTGACGTCGGCCACGTCCATCCGGCAGGACCGGCAGGACGGGGTCAGCCTCACCGGGGGCCTTCACCCCGGCCTCCGACCCGACCGTCGCGCTGCCGCTGGCCGACGGCCGCGGCTACTGGCTGATCGGCATCCTGACCCAGAGCGAGACCTACAGCGCGCCCTCGGGCCTGCGCGCGAAGGACTGGCCGGACGGCAATCAGGTCGCCACGCCCAGGCCCGCCGTCGTGCACCACGAGAGCGACACGTTCATCACCACCTACACGGCAATCGACCCGCTGCGCACGGCTAACGCGCCGGTGGCCCTGGACGGCTTCTTCGGCTGGCCGCTGTCCGCGGTCGCGAGCTCGCCGGCGCGCCCGGCCGGCGCGCCCCGGCCGGCCGCTTGACCCGGTGGCGTAACGTCGCTCGTGCCGGCGATACGGGTCCATAAGGGCAATCCGGCCGGCGCCAGGCCCGGACAGAACAAGCGGAACACGAGGTACGTACATGGACGTAACCGAGCCCGTCGTCCGGACCGCCAGCGGCCTGGTCCGCGGCCGCCGCAACGCCGCAGGTATCGCCGTCTTCCTGGGCATCCCGTTCGCCGAGCCGCCCGTCGGCGACCTGCGGTTCGCCGCGCCGCGCCCGGCGCGGGCCTGGGACGGCACCCGCGAGGCAACGGTGTTCGGCCCGCCGCCGCCGCAGTCCGCCTACGCGGTGACGCCGGCGCCGGCCCCGGCCCCCGGGACCGACCCGGACGACTGGCTGACCGTCAACGTGTTCACGCCCGACCCGGGCGCGGCCGGCCTGCCGGTTATGGTGTGGATCTACGGCGGCGCCTACCGGGCGGGCTCGTCCAGCCTGCCCGGCTACGACGGCACGCCCTTCGCGCAGAAGAACGTCGTCCTGGTCACCTTCAACCACCGGGTCGGCGTGGAGGGCTACGCCCAGCTGCCCGGCGTGCCGGCCAACCGCGGGCTGCTGGACCAGGTCGCGGCGCTGCGCTGGGTCCGGGAGAACGTCGCCGCGTTCGGCGGCGACCCGGGCCGGGTGACCGTCTTCGGCGAGTCGGCCGGGGCTGGCGCGATCGCAGCCCTGCTGGTCATGCCGGACGCGGCCGGCCTGTTCGGCCGGGCCATCGCGCAGAGCGTGCCCAGCACGTTCTTCTCGCCCGCGCTGGCGGCCGACATCGCCGCGGCGATCGCCGCGGCGGCCGGGCTGCCCGCTACCGAGGCGGCGTTCCGGACCGCGGACCCGGCCCGGCTGACCGCCGCCGCCGACGCGGTGCGCCCGGGCGATCACCTCGGCCGCTGGGGACCGGTCGCCTACACCCCCACGCCGTTCTCGCCGGTGGTCGACGGCGAGGTGCTGCCCGCCGCGCCGTGGCGCGCGGTGGCCGCCGGAGCGGCCCGCCATGTCGACCTGATCACCGGCCACACCCGCGACGAATACCGGCTCTTCATGCAGGCCTACGGACTCCAAGGAAACGTGACCGCCGAACTAGCCAGCGACGCGCTGGCCGGCCTCGGCCCCAGCACGCCCGCGGGCGCCGAGGCGTCCTACCGCGTCGCCTACCCTGACGCGGACCCGGAGACGCTGTTCGAGCTGGTCCACACCGACTGGCTGTTCCGGATGCCCACCCTGCACCTGGCCCAGGGGCACGCCGCCTCGGGCGGCCGGACGTTCCTGTACGAGTTCCGCTATCCCGCCCCGGCCGGTGGTCTCGGCGCCTGCCACGCGATCGACGTGCCGCTGGTGTTCGGCTCTTACACCGGGCTCGGCCAGACGTTGTTCGGTCCCGAAGCGCCCGCGGCCGCCGTGGCCCTCGGCGACCTGATGCGCGCGCAGTGGGTGGCGTTCGCCGCCGACGGCGACCCCGGCTGGCCGCGCTACACGCCGGGCAGCCGGATGACCCGCATCTTCGACGACCCGCCGGACGTGGCCGGCTACCCCGAGAAGGCCTCGCTGCACCTGTGGGACCAGCACCGCTTCGGTGTCCTCGATCTAGAGTCCGAGACCGCACGGTAGGGTTTGCTGGTGCCGATCTACGCCCTGGGCGACGTCGAGCCTGACATCGACGAGGCCGCGTACGTCCATCCCGACGCCGTGGTCATCGGCCGGGTGCGGATCGGGCCGGAGGCTTCGGTGTGGCCGGGCGCGGTGCTGCGCGGCGATCACGGCCGGATCGAGATCGGCGCGCGGACCTCGGTTCAGGACGGAACCGTCGTGCACTGCACGCACGACTGGCCGACGCTGATCGGGGCCGAGTGCGTGGTCGGGCACAACGCGCACCTGGAGGGCTGCGTGGTCGGCGACCGGTGCCTGATCGGATCCGGGTCGATCACCTTGAACCGGGCCCGCGTCGGGACCGGCGCGATCGTGGCCGCCGCCGCGCTGATCCCCGAGGGCTTCGAGGTGCCGCCGCGCGCCCTGGCGGCCGGCGTCCCGGCCACGATCAAGCGGACCGGCGTGCCCGGTGACTGGGTGGACGGCGCGGTCAAGACGTACATCGCGTCCGCCCGCCGGTACCGGGCCGGGCTGCGGCGTCTGGAACCGCGTCTGGAACCGCCAAGCCGGTGATCGACGGCCTGCCGGTGGTGGACGCGCACATGCACGTGCCCCGGCTGAGCACCGTGTCACCCTCCTGGATGCAGTGGGCGGTCGACTACGGCCAGGACTCTGGGTGGCAGACGGTGTTCGACGCCGATGGCGACCCGGACCCGGCCCGGCTGGACGCGCTGCTCGACGCCGAAGGCGTGGACGCCGCGCTGCTGTTCGCCGAGTACAGCCCGCGGGCCACCGGCATCCAGCCCATCGAGGACCTGCTCCCGCTGGTCGGGCAGAACCCCCGGCGGTACCGCCTGGTCGCCAACGTGAACCCCCTCCTGCACCACCCGCCCGCCGCCGAGGCCGAACGCCAGCTGAACCTCGGCGCCGTCGCGGTCAAGGTGCACCCGGTGCACGGCGCCTTCCGGGTCGACCGCGACGACATGTACCCGGTCTACGACCTGTGCGCCGAGCGTGGCGTGCCGGTCATCGTGCACACCGGGCCGAGCATCTTCCCCGGCTCGCAGGCCGCGGCGGGGGATCCCAAGCTGATGGACACGATCGCCGCCGCCTACCCCGGCGTCCCGTTCGTGCTGGCCCACGGCGGCCGCGGCCACTGGTACGCCGACGCGGCCAGGATGGCCCTGGCCCGGGACAACGTCTCGGATCGACCTGGCCGGCCTGCCGCCCAAACGGCTACCGGACTACTACGCCGGCTTCGACCTGCCCGCGCTGGCCGCCAAGTGGATCTTCGGCACCGACTGGCCCGGCGTCCCCGGCGTGGCCCGCAACGCCCGCGCCGTCGCGGCGCTCGGCCTCCCCGACGACACCCTGGCCGCCGTCCTGTCCGCCAACGCCCGCCGCGTCTACCCCGGCCTCACTGTTCCCTAGAGCACCATTCATCGGCTCGGTAGCCCGGGCACCTAACCCCAATCACCCCGTCAGCCCCGCAGGTCCCATTTGCGTGGTAAATCCGGCTTTCGTGGACGATCCGGGCAACTGGGGTTGCCCAAATGTTCCACGCAAGCCGGATGCTCCACGCTAATTTCCGGATGGTGGAACTATGAGCGAGGGTCGGTGCCTGCGGGGTTAGCGATACTGGTGAGGATTCCCGCACAGCGCCCCGGCCGCGAGCCACAGAGTCTCCAGCCCACGCTCGGTTAATCACCCGCTACGCTCGCAGCGACCGGCCCGCCGCGTCGCCGGCCAGCAGCCGCTGCAGCAGCAGCACCTCGGAACTGTCCAGCTCGGCGACGGGCAGCCGGCGCAGGCTCTCCCGGGCCAGCGCCAGCGACTGCTCCGCGGCCCGGAGTTCCTCGCGCAGCCTGACGTTCTCCTCGGCCAGCTTGCCGTGCTTAGCCCACGCGTCGGCCAGCTCGTACTCCAGTCCGGCCACCGTCTCCCGCAGCGTGCTCAGATCCGGAGCGGCAGCCGGGTCCGCGAAACCCGCGCCCGCCAGCCGCCGGACCACCTGCGCCAGCAGCCGCCGCGCCAGCTCGTCATAGTCGAACCCGTAGTCGAGCCCGTAGTCGAGCCCGTAGTCGAGCCCGGCTGCCGAGCCCGGCCCGAGCATCCCCGCCAGCCCCCTGATCCCGGACGCCCCGCCGGCCCGCGCCGCGGCATCGCCCGCCACCGGAACCGCAGCAGCACCCGCCTCAGAACCCAGCCTGATCCGGTAGGTCCGCTTGCCCCGCACCTCGCGTTCGATCAGCCCCGAACGCTCCATGCCCGACAGCAGCTGCGCGAACGCCACGCTGGAGCCGGGGTAGCCGACCGCGGCGGCCAGCCGCGTGCTCGCCATCCCGCCCGGGTCGAAGAGTTCGGCGTTGTCGGTGAGGTACGCGACGATGTGCTCACGGGTCCCGACGGCCCGTTTCCTGGAAGCCCTCTTACGGTCCCCCACGTCAGCACCCTCTCCCATGGCAATCACGCCCGGCCGACGATTTCATGATAGTACGGCTGGCCTGGCCGGACCCGGAGAGTGCAATAACGGGCAGGCCCGCAGGTAACGGATTGATGCCAATCACTGCGACGGCCCCGTTATGATGTTCACCCGCCCGGCGCGGTGGCAGTAGGAGTGCGGAGGGCTAGCGTACGATCAAAACGCCCAGGGTCGCGCAGAAAGCAGAAACTAGCCGTCAGCAGCGCACGTTGTGATTGATAACCGCACGCTTTGCCCTTGCAAGACCCAGACGGAGCACTGTGGACCTGGATGTGGACTACGCGACCGCCCTCCTGGCTGCCGTGTTGCTCGGCGTCGGGTTCGTCCTGCAGCAGTACGCCGCCGGGCAGGAGCCCGAGTCGCGGTTCCTCCGCCTGGGCATCCTGACCGACCTGCTGCGCAAGCCCCGCTGGCTGCTCGGCATCGCCTGCATGATCGCGGGCTACCTGCTCGTGGCCTGGTCCATCGACCATCTCGAGCTGACCCTGGTCGAGCCGCTGCTGACCACCTACCTGATCTGGGCTCTGGTGCTGGCCGTCCCGATCTCCCGCCAGCCGGTCAAGGTCGGCGAGGTGACCGGTGCCCTGATCCTGATCGGCGGCGTGACCCTGGTCTCGCTGACCCGGTCGACCACGCCCGTCGGCCTGTCGTTCGGCTCGTTCTCGCACTGGTACGCGGCGGCGATCATCGCGGGCGTCGCGTTCGTCGCGGTGCTGATCGGGCACCGCCGGCAGGGGCAGGTCCGGGCCACCTTGACCGGCACCGCGGCCGGCCTGGTGTTCGGCGTCCAGGACGCGCTGACCAGGCAGACGCTGGAGAGCCTGCAGGGCAACTCGTGGACCGTGCTGTTCAGCACGTGGTCGGCTTACGCCCTGGTCGGCGCGGGCATCCTCGGCATCTGGCTGATGCAGAACGCGTTCAGCGCCGCCCCGCTGCACGCCTCGCTGCCCGCCATCGCGGCCGGCGAGCCGCTGGCCGGGATCGCGCTCGGGATCGTCGTGTTCGGCGACCGGGTGCAGATCACGCCGGGCATGCTGGCCATCGAGGCGGGCGGGATCGCCGCGCTGATCGTGGGGGTGATCGCCGTGGCGCGCTCATCGGCGTTCAGCGGCCTGCGCAAGATCACCGACGTGATCACGCCCGGATCCCACGGCGGGGACTCCCGGACCCCGGTGAACGGCACGCGCCGCGACGACCAGGCGGCGCGGAAGTTCTCCCGGCCCGCGCACCGCCGTCAGGTTCACGAGTCCCCGTCCGGCGGCGACGGCCGCTGACCCGGGGTCAGAACGGCCGGCCGCGCCCAGCCCCGCGGCACCGACCGGGACGCGCCGCGGTTCAGCACGCGGTCCAGCGACGCGGCGAAGCTGCCGTCGGCCGCGATCAGCCGCCGGACCGTCACGATCATCGTGGGCAGCGCCCAGAAGTCGCCGCACACCCACAGGATCGCCGCGCCGATCTGCTGGTCGGCGTACGGGGGCAACGTGACGCCGGGCACGTGGTCGTACACCGGGTACACCGAGTGCGTGACGAAGATGCTCAGCGCCATCGCGAGGCCGATCATGATCACGTTGGTGCCCAGCAGCGCGGCCGCCTGATAGACCAGCGGCAGCCGCCGGCGGAACGGCGGCGACGGAATGAACTGCAGCCAGAACAGCACGCCGGCCGTGAAGAAGCTGCCGTGCATCAGCCAGATGTGCACGGCCTGGTTGTTCTCCGCCGCGTCGAACGGCCCGGACAGGTGCCAGAAGATCATCACCGCGTTGAACAGCACCACCGCCACCCACGGGCGCAAGAAGAACCCGCCGGCCGCGCGCAGCGGCCGGGACCAGCCGCCCGCCAGCACGCCCCGGGTCACGGCCCGCCCGGACCGCCCGGGCAGCGCGGCCAGCAGCGGCTGCCACGGCGCGCCCGCCACGATCAGCGACGGCGCGGCGAACATCAGCAGCAGGTGCTGAACCATGTGCACCAGGAAGTAGTCGTCGGCCCAGTAGTCGATCGGCGACTCGACCGCGAGCAGCAGCACCGCGAGCCCGGCGTAGAACCACAGCGACCGCAGCCGCCGCTCCCGGGTCCGCTCCGGCCGGGACCGCCGCGCCAGCCGCCACAGCCCGGCCTCGTGCCACCCCGCGACCACCACGGCCAGGATGAGGAACGGATCGAACGACCAGTGCCCGGTGATGTAGCTCAATGCAACTCCTACCCCGAAGAACCGTAGGTGATCGGTACGTTTATCACCTGGACCTGCGCCCAGCGCGCCGGCCCGGCCGCCTGCCACGCACCGCCGCGATCAGCGAAAACCCCGGCCACACCCCGCCGTACGCAGCTTCCCGCCGTCATCGGGACATTATTTGGGCCGAACGTAACGGCGTTCACCGCTGCCAGCCCGCACTCGCGTCCCGCGGCCGTCGCCGCGAGGGCGGCCAGCGCGGTCAGGCCGGGCGCCGAGGCCAGCGGGATGCCGCCAGACCCGGGCCGTGGCCCAGGCCAGCCCGAGGAAGACGACGATGAGCAGCGCGATCGCCGCCTGGTGCAGCAGCGCCGACCTGAACGCGGCAACCAGCGTTGGATCGGCCGGACTCAGGCCCGAGTTCATACCGGGCACGGCGTTCAGCGTAATGCGCGCAGCCGCGGCCGGACCCGGGCCGGCCCGAACATGAAAAAGATGTAATGACCTGGAGCTTCGCTCCAGAGCGAGGAGCTCAGCCGCGCTCGCCCTTGGGCAGCCCCCAGGCCGCCGCGGCAAAGGCGGTCAGCACGAACAGCAGGAACGTGATCGCGTGCACGCTGGTGCAGTACAGGCAGATGGCGCCGATGATGAACAGCTCGGCGTAGATCAGGTAGAGCACGAAGCCGATCCCGACCACCAGCGACGCGATCCGGATCAGGGCGACCTCGCGCCGGGCCCACCGCCAGGCCCACGGGCTCATCAGCCCCACCGCGGCGATGAAGAAGGCCAGGCCGAGCACGGCCACCGGGATCCCGAACACAAACGACTGCGGGCTGGTCGTCACCTTGGTGCAGTTGATCGCGCCGCTTTCCGAGCACCCGGCGAGCGGCTTGTCGGTGAAGTGCGCGATGGTCAGGTAGATCGACACCCCGAGCCCGGCCAGGGACAGGACCCAGGTGACGAGCTGGAACCACACCGGGACCGTCGTGGTGGCCGGCGCCTCCAGGTCGGCGCTGGCCACGGGGGCCGGCGACCGTGAACCGCGGCGATCCACGCCGCCGCCCCGCGTGGCCGCGGCCCGTGCCGGGCTGCCCGCCTTGACCAGGGCGTCGGGCTTGACCGTGGCGCCGGGCTTGACCGTGGCGCCGGGCTTGACCGTGGCGCCGGGCTTGACCGCGGTGCCGTTACGCGAGCTGGCCTGGCCCCGCTGGGCCTGGGCCCGGGCCTGCCGGGCGCGGCTCGACTTTGACGCTGTCATCGGGGCTTCGCCTCCGGTCTGGCCGTTAGATCTGGCTCTGCAGGGACTGAACGGTGGTGGTGCACGCGCTGGCCGGGAGGTTGTTGGTCATCTTGCAGATCGCGGCCGTGATGTAGTTCGCCGTGCCGTCGACCGCCTTGGCCACCGCGCTGTTCGGGTTGCTCAGGTCGTTCGCGATCGTGGCCCAGCTGAGCCCGGCGAGCACGCCCGGGTCGTAGCTGACCCCGGAGATCACGTACTTGTTGCCGAAGTCGATGAACGGGATCGAGCCGCCCGAGCCGTCGTACTTGGTGACCAGGGCCTGCTGGGCCGAGGTGGGCGTCTGCAGGGTGGTGTACGTCCCGGTGGACGGGTCCGGGATGTTGGTCTGGATCTCGACCGGCGAGAAGGCCAGGTACGGGCTGGAGTAGCTGGCGTGCAGGAACGTCCAGGTCGGCGTGTCCGGGTCCGGCTCGGCGGTGCCCGCCCCGTTCGCCACGCCGGAGTGCACGGTGGCCAGGCCCTTGAACGTGCCGAACCGGCTCAGCGCCACGATCATCGCCCAGCGCTCGGCCGCGCAGTAGGGGCAGTACTCGGCGCCCATGTAGAACATCTCGGGCTTGCCGTTCAGGGTCAGGGCCGACCCGCTGACCGTTCCCGGCTTCCCGGTGACCGCGCCGCCGCCGTCCCCGACCGAGTCCAGGGCGCTGGCCGGCACCGAGGTGACCTTGTCCACCACTGCGGTCAGGGCCGAGCCGGTGGGGCCGTTCGACAGGCCCGCGGCCGAATTGGCCGACGGCTTGCCGCCGTTCAGCTTGACGATGACGAAGACCAGCACGATGACCAGTACGACCACGACGCTGCCCGAGGCGATGAGGATCCGCCGGCGCTGCTCGGCCCGGCGCTCCGCCGCCCGTTGCGCGGCGATCTTCTCCCGGCGGGTGGCGTCCACCTTTGTTCTGCTTGCCTTGCCCATGCTCGCTATGCCCAACCCTCGGTCCGTCATCCGGATAACGCGCTCTATCGTAGGCGGTTCGCCGCCCTGATGCGCGCTCCGATCTGGACTCGGAGCTAACCCTCAGCCAGCCGGGAGAAACTCCTCAACAGATATTGCTGGCTGCGGCACAAATACCCGCAAAGTGACCTAATAAGCAAGCCAACACGACGATTCGGTAAAGGCCCGATGCTGGCCGGTATAGGACGAGACCCCCCAGCTAGGTAGTGAGGGGGGTAGCCAGGGGGTCTCGCGCTCGGATGCCCGCAGGCTTCAGGGCACAGTCCTCATCGCACGGGCCTCAATCGCACGGGCCTGGACGGCTGACCTCCCCGCGTCGCTGAGCCGCTCGCACGCCTGTCCGGCACGGGCGCCAATCCCCCTTCAACCCCGGCCAACGGACACACGTGGCGCGCACCAACTATTTACCGGAAGTCTCTAGGCGATCTAGATTTTTTCTGGAGGATCCGGTCCTAAACGCTGTAACCTTCAACCAAGACGCTTCTGCCCGGGGTGGGGGGCGGCATCTGGGGTGGGTTGGGCGGGCTGAAGAAAAAGAAAGGTTATTAAAGCCGTGGTGCTGCGCGTTGGCGTGCTCGGTCCGGTAACAGCATGGTACGGCCAGGAGGAGCTGCGCGTCGGCCAGCCCCGGCAGCAGGCCGTGCTCGGCATCCTCGCCATGCGCGCCAACCGGGTGATCTCCCGCGGCGAGCTCGTCGACGCGGTCTGGGGGCAGGATCCGCCCGCCAGCGCCGAAGGCGGCATCTATACCTATGTGGCCGGGCTGCGCCGCATCATCGAGCCGACCAGGTCGGCTCGCGGGCCGGGCCGCGTGCTGGTCTCCTCCGGGGCCGGCTACGTCCTGCACCTGGTGCCGGGCCAGCCCGACGCGGTCACCTTCGAGCAGCAGCTGGCCCGGGCCCGGCAGCTGCGCAAGAACGGGGACCCGGTCGCCGCGGTCGACGAGCTGGAACGCGCGCTCGGGCTCTGGCGCGGCGTGGCGTTCGCCGGCGTGCCCGGCCCGTTCGCGGAGACCGAGCGGGTCCGGCTCGCCGAGCTGCGCTCGGGCGCCGCCGAGGAACGGGCCGACCTCCTGCTCTCGCTGGGCCGCCACGAAGAGGTCGTGCCCGACCTGACCGCCCTGGTGGCGGACCATCCGCTGCGCGAGCGGATGCGCGGGCTGCTGATGATCGCGCTGTACCGCGGCGGACGGCACGCCGAGGCGCTGCGCGTCTTCGCCGACGGCAGCCACGTGCTCGCCGAGGAACTCGGCATCGACCCGGGAACCGAGCTATCCCGGATTCACCAGCAGGTCCTGACCTGCGACCCCGCGCTGAACCTGACCCCTGGCGCGGCCGGGGACGGGCAGCAGGTCCAGGTCCAGGCCCGCGTCCCGGCCCGTCCGCGCGCTACGACCGCCGGGACGGGCCCGTCCGGATCCGGTGAGCCGGTCCTGCCCCTCCCGGCCCAGCTGCCGCTGGACGCCCAGGGGTTCTCCGGCCGCCACGACGAGCTCCGCACGCTGCACGACATGCTGCCGTCGGCCCGGGCCGCCGAGACGGTGCCGGTGGCGGTCATCTCCGGCACGGCCGGAGTGGGCAAGACCGCCCTGGCCATCCGCTTCGGGCACCAGGTGGCCAAGCACTTCCCGGACGGGCAGCTGTACATCAACCTGCGCGGGCGGGACCCGGGACGTCCGCCGATGGAGCCGATCGAGGCGCTGGGACTCCTGCTGATCTCGTTCGGCATGCCGCCGCACCGGCTGACGGCGAGCACCGAGGAGCGGGCGGCGCTGTTCCGCAGCCTGGTCGACGGCAAGCGCATCCTGGCCGTGCTCGACAACGCGAGCAACGCGGCCCAGGTGCGGCCGCTGCTGCCCGGCTCGCCGGATTGCCTGGTCGTGGTGACCAGCCGCAACCAGATGGCCGGGCTGGTCGCCGCGGAGGGGGCCACGCTCGTCTGCCTCGACGTGCTCGGCCACGACGAAGCCCACGAGATGCTGGCCCGCCGGCTCGGCCGGGAGCGCGTCGCGGCCGAGCCGCAGGCCGCCGAGGAGATCATCGCGGCGTGCGCCGGCCTCCCGCTGGCCCTGTCCATCGCGGTCGGGCGGGCCACCGCCGGCCGGGCCAAGCGGCCGCTGGCGCGGCTGGCCGCCGAATTGCGCGACGCCCGCAACCGGCTCGACGCGCTGGAGGAGGGCGACGCGGCCACCGACGTGCGGGCCGTGCTGTCCTGGTCCTACGACCAGCTCAGCCCGGCCGCGGCGCGGATGTTCCGCATGCTCGGGCTGCACCCGGGCCCGGACGTATCCCTGTCGGCCGCGGCCAGCCTGGCCGGGGTCTCCCGGGCCGAGGCGGGCACCGCGCTGCGCGAGCTGACCAGGACCCACATGGCCGCCGAGCACCTGCCCGGCCGGTTCACCTTCCACGACCTGCTGCGCGTCTACGCGGCCGACCAGGGCGAGCGGATCGACCCGGCGGACGAGCGCGCCGCCGCCGTGCAGCGGATGCTCGACCACTACCTGCACACCGCGATGGCCGCCGCCCAGCGGTTCAGCCCGTTCCGGTCGCCGCTGCGGCTGCCCGCGCCGGCGCCGGGCGTGCTGCCCGCCGAGATGGCCGACAAGGACCAGGCCATGGCCTGGTTCGACGCCGAAGCCCCGGTCCTGCTCACGCTGATCGAATACGCCAGTGCCAACGGCTTCGACGCCCACGCCTGGCAGATCCCGTGGACCCTCGGGCCGTTCTTCAACCGGCGCGGCCGGTGGCGCTCGTACGCGGCCAGCCAGCGCACCGCGCTGGCCGCCGCGCAGCGGCTGGACGACACCCTGGCCCTCGCGCACGCCCACCACCTGCTGGGCCACGCCCAGCTGCAGATGAGCGACTACGAGTCGGCCGAGCCGAACTTCCGGCGCGCCCTTGACCTGTTCCGGGAACTGCAGGACCGGGCCAACGAAGCGGTCGTGCTCAACGGCCTGGGCGGCATGCTGGAGAAGCAGGAGCGTTACGAGGAGGCGCTGGCCGTCGCGCTGGACGCGCTGCGGATGCTCAAGGCCGCGGGACACTGGTGGACCCAGGCCACGCTGGAGAACGGCGTCGGCTGGCTCTACGCCCACCTGGGCCAGTACGACAACGCGCTCAGCCACTGCCAGCGAGCGCTGAGCCTGCACCGCGAGTCGGGCCACCGCGGCGGCGCGGCGGACACCCTGGACAGCCTGGGCTACATCCACCTGCACCTCGGTGACCTGGACCAGGCCCAGGCCCACTACCTGCAGGCCATCGACGCCTACCGGGAGATCGGCGCGCCGTTCGGCGAGGGCAACTCGCTGGCCGGGCTGGGCGACGTGCTGCTCCGCGGCGGCGACCCCGACGCCGCCCGGGCGCTGTACCTGCAGGCCGCCGCGATCCTGGACGCCCTGCCGCACCCGATGGCCGACGTCGTCCGCGGCAAGCTCGACGACCTGGACCAGGACCCGGATACCACGGACCGTTCGGTGTGAAGGCAGTCACGGCTGTCCGTTCGATATAAAGGTAGGAGCCTACGGGGGTCAGCCGGCCCCACCTACGCAACCCCGGGGGAGTGCGCGCGCCTTATGACGACTAGGGCACTGCTGGTCGAGAACATCCATCCCGACGCGTCGGCGCGGCTGGCCAAGGAGGGCTACGAGGTCTCCGCGCTGTCGCGCGCGATCGGCGAGGACGAGCTCATCGACGCGCTGCGCGGCGTGCCCCTGCTCGGCCTGCGATCCGGCACCCAGGTCACCGCGCGGGTCCTGGACGCCGCGCCGGACCTGGTCGCGATCGGCGCGTTCTGCATCGGCGTCAACCAGATCGACCTGGCCGCCGCGAGCAGGCACGGGGTCGCGGTGTTCAACGCCCCGTTCTCCAACACGCGCAGCGTGGTCGAGCTCGCGCTGGCCGAGATCATCGCCATGGCCCGCCGGCTGCCGGAGAAGAACACCCAGATGCACGCGGGCCACTGGGACAAGTCGGCCGCCGGCAGCCACGAGGTACGCGGCCGCAAGCTCGGCATCGTCGGCTACGGCAACATCGGCACCCAGCTGTCCGTGCTGGCCGAGAACCTGGGCATGTCGGTGTACTTCTACGACGTGGCCGACAAGCTCGCGCTCGGCAACGCGCGGCGCTGCTCGACCCTGACCGAGCTGCTGGAATCGGTCGAGGCCGTCACCTTGCACGTGGACGGGCGGGCCGGCAATCACGGCTTCTTCGGCGAGGCCGAGTTCGCCGCGATGCGCCCGCGCTCGCTGTTCCTCAACCTGTCCCGCGGGTTCGTGGTCGACCACGCCGCGCTGCGCCGCAACATCGAGAACGGGCACATCGCCGGGGCGGCCATCGACGTGTTCCCCGACGAGCCGAAGGGCCGGGGCGACGAGTTCGTCTCCGGGCTGCGCGGGCTGCCCAACGTCATCCTCACCCCGCACATCGGCGGCTCCACCGAGGAGGCCCAGCAGGACATCGGGGAGTTCGTGGCCGGGAAGCTGGCCGACTACATGGCCTCCGGCGCCACCTCGCTCAGCGTCAACCTGCCCGAGATCGCCCTGGGCGTGACCAGCGGCACGCACCGCCTGGTGCACCTGCACCAGAACGTCCCCGGCGTGCTGGCCGCGATCAACGGCGTCCTCGCCCAGCACGGCGTCAACGTCGAGGGCCAGCTCCTGCGCACCCGGGACGAGCTCGGCTACGTCCTGACCGACATCACCTCGGAATACAGCGATGCCGTCCTGGCCGAGCTAGCCGCCATGCCCGTCACCATCCGCCTCCGCACCCTCCGCTCCCCCTGACCCCCGCGTCCCTTGCGCCCCCCACTGCATGGCTGTGAGCGCGCCGTTTGGTGATTGAGGCCACGTTCACGGTGTGACGCATCGCTGCCGGCACGCGCCAGGAGGTCTGGCTCTTTGGGGGTTGTGGCACACAGGCCCCGCAAGACGGGGGTGGTGGCACCCATGCCCCGCGGGCGGGCCGCGGGCGTCCGGGGGTTGTGGCACACAGGCCCCGCTAGACGGGGGTCGTGGCCCACGCACCCCACGCCAGACCCCCGATCCGGGCCAGGAAACGCCATCCAACCCGGAAAGAGCCATCAGGGTGCCACATTCATGATGTGAACCGGCGTCCCTAGAGCGGCGTCACGTACGCCCCGGAGATCCCGCCGTCGACCAGGAAACTCGACGCGGTGATGAACGAGGAGTCGTCGCTGGCCAGGAACGCGACCGCGGCCGCGATCTCGTCGGCCTCGGCGAACCGGCCCATCGGGATGTGCACCAGCCGGCGCGCGGCGCGCTCGGGGTCGGTGGCGAACAGTTCCTGCAGCAGCGGGGTATTCACCGGGCCCGGGCACAGCGCGTTGACCCGGATCCCCTCGCGGGCGAACTGCACGCCGAGCTCACGAGAAAGCGCCAGCACACCGCCCTTGGACGCGGTGTAGGAGATCTGCGAGGTGGCTGCGCCGAGCACGGCCACGAACGAGGCGGTGTTGATGATCGACCCGTTGCCCTGCCGCTGCATGTGCGGGATCACGTGCTTGCAGCACAGGTAGACCGAGGTCAGGTTGACCCGCTGGACCCGCTGCCAGGCGTCAAGCCCGGTGGTCAGGATCGAGTCGTCCTCGGGCGGCGAGATGCCCGCGTTGTGGAACGCGATGTCCACCCGGCCGTGCTGGGCCACCACCGTGTCGTACAGCTGCCGGACGTCGTCCTCGCTGGCCACGTCAGCCGCGATGAACTCGCCGCCGACGGCCGCGGCCGCTGCCTTCCCGGCCTCCTCGGAGATGTCGACCGCCACCACCAGGGCTCCCTCGGCCGCCAGCCGCCGGGCGCTGGCCAGTCCGATCCCGCTACCCGCCCCGGTGATGACCGCGACCCGGTCCGCCAAACGCAAGCTCATGAGCTGTACCTTCCCGTTCGCCGCCGGGGCGCCTTTGAGGCGCCGCCTTCCCTCGTCGCTCCTTCGTCGCTCCTCAGTCCAGGCAGCGCCGCGCCCCTTCGGCTCACTCAGTCCTCCGTCGAGATGAAGACGTTCTTGGTCTCGGTGAACGCGTCCGGGGCGTCCGGCCCGAGTTCGCGGCCGAGGCCGGACTGCTTGAATCCGCCGAACGGCGTCCAGTACCGCACCGAGGAGTGCGAGTTCACCGACAGGTTGCCTGTCTCCACCGCGCGGGCCACCCGGATCGCCCGGCCCACGTCGGAGGTCCAGATCGAGCCGGACAGCCCGTACGGCGAGTCGTTCGCGATCGAGATCGCCTCCGCCTCGTCCGAGAACGGTGTCACGGTCACCACCGGGCCGAACACCTCCTCGGTATACGCCGGGTCATCGGGACGCACCGGGGCCAGCACAGTCGGCGGGTACCAGAACCCCTTCCCCGACGGCGCGCTGCCCCGGAACGCGACCGGGGCATCAGCCGGGACAAACGACGCCACGTGATCCCGGTGCGCGGCCGAGATCAGCGGCCCCATCTCGGTCACCTCCGACGCCGGATCACCCACCGCGACGCCGCGCACGGCCGACTCGAACAAGCCCATGAACGCGTCCAGCACGGACGCCTGGACCAGGATCCGGGACCGGGCGCAGCAGTCCTGGCCCGCGTTGTCGAACACCGCGTACGGCGCGGTCGCCGCGGCCCGCTCCAGGTCGCTGTCGGCGAAGATGATGTTGGCGTTCTTGCCGCCCAGCTCGAGCGTGACCCGCTTGATCTGGCGCGCGCAGCCGGCCATGATCTGCCGGCCCACCTCGGTCGACCCGGTAAACACGATCTTGCGCACCGCGGGGTGGTCGACCAGCCGCTGGCCGACCACGCTGCCCTTGCCCGGCAGCACCTGGAACACCCCCTCGGGCAGCCCCGCCTCCAAGGCCAGCGCGGCGATGCGCATCGCGGTCAGCGGGGTGACCTCGGCCGGCTTGGCCACGACGACACAACCGGCGGCCAGCGCGGGCGCCATGCCCCAGGACAGGATCGGCATCGGGAAGTTCCACGGCACGATCAGGCCCACCACCCCGAGCGGCTCGTGGAAGGTGATGTTCAGCCCGCCGGGCACCGGGATCTGCTGGCCGATCAGCCGTTCGGGCGTGGCCGAGTAGTACTGCAGCACGTCGCGGACCTGGCCGGCCTCCCAGCGCGCCGCCCCGACCGGGTGCCCGGAGCCCGCCACCTCCAGCCCGGCGAGCTCCTCCACGTGCGCGTCCACCAAAGCGGCGAACGCCCGCAGCAGCCGCGCCCGGTCACCGGGCGCGACCGCGCGCCAGGCCGGCCACGCGGCCGCGGCCCGGGCGATCGCCTCGTCGGTCTCCTCCGCCGAGACCTGCTCCACGGTGGTGACCGGCTCCTCCGTGGCAGGGTTGAGCACGGTAAAAACAGACATGCCCCTCCTAGAGGCTAGAGCCGTTCGAAGCCGCGCCGCAGCTCCCAGTCGGTCACGGCGGCGTCGTAGGCGGCCAGCTCGACCCGGGCGTAGTTGGCGTAGTGCTCGACCACCTCGGCGCCGAACGCCTGGCGGGCCAGCTCGCTCTTCTGCCAGAGCTCCAGCGCGTCACGCAACGTGGACGGGACCCGCGCCTCGGTGTCGGCATACGCGTTGCCGGTCACCGGCGGCTCGAGCGGCAGCTCGTGGTCGATGCCGTGCAGGCCCGCCGCGATCATCGCCGCCACGGCCAGGTAGGGGTTCACGTCGCCGCCGGGCGTGCGGTTCTCCACCCGGAGCGAGTGACCGTGCCCGACCAGCCGCAGCGCGCAGGTCCGGTTGTCCGGGCCCCAGCGCACCGAGGTCGGCGCGAAGCTGCCCGGCACGTAGCGCTTGTAGGAGTTGATGTTCGGCGCGTAGGCCAGGGTCAGCTCGCGCATGGAGTACAGCAGCCCGGCCAGGAAGTGCTCGCCCAGCCGCGACATGCCGTACGCCCCGTCACCCGCCATCACCGGAGCGCCATCGGAAGCCGAGCGCACCGACAGGTGGATGTGGCAGGAGTTGCCTTCTCGCGCGTTCGGCTTGGCCATGAAGGTGATCGACATGCCGTCCTGGGCGGCGATCTCCTTGGACCCGGTCTTGTAGATCGAGTGGTTGTCGCAGGTGGTCACCGCCTCGGCGTACCGGAACGCGATCTCGTGCTGGCCCAGGTTGCACTCGCCCTTGGCCGATTCCACGTACAGCCCGGCGCCCGCCATCCCCAGCCGGATGCGGCGCAGCAGCGGCTCGATCCGCGCCGTGCCCAGGATCGAGTAGTCGACGTTGTACGTGTTGGCCGGGGTGAGGTCCTGATACCCGCGCGCAGCGGCCTCCTCGTAGGTATCCCGGTACACGATGAACTCCAGCTCGGTACCGGCCAGTGCCGTCAGACCGCGCGAGGCCAGCCGCGCGATCTGGGCCTGCAGGATCTGCCTGGGCGAGGCCGCCACCGGCGTCCCGTCCAGCCAGGTCAGGTCGGCCACCACGAGGGCCGTGCCCTCCTGCCACGGCACCCGGCGCAGCGTGGCCATATCCGGCACCAGGACGAAGTCGCCGTAGCCGCGCTCCCAGGACGACATGGCGTACCCGTCGACGGTGTTCATGTCCACGTCCACCGCGAGCAGGTAGTTGCATCCCTCGGAGTAGTGCTCGGCCACCTCCTCCAGGAAGAACTCGGCGGACAGCCGCTTGCCCGCCAGCCGGCCCTGCATGTCGGTGAAGGCGAGCACGACGGTGTCGATCTCGCCCTCACCAATGCAGACCCGGAGCTGCTCCATGGTCAGCATGCCGGGCCGCAGCCCCGAGTCCGAAGCCATCAGGCCGACAGCTCCCGCTCGATCGCGGCCAGCTCCTCCGCCGAGCCCTGGACCTTGGGCCCGGTGAACCAGTGCCTGGCCGAGAGCATCCAGGTCAGGCCCGCGTAGCCGATCACCACCGCCACCGCGATGCACGCGTAGTTGAACGTGGCATAACCGATGGGGCCGAACTGCGGGAGCATGAACAGGAAGAAGATGATGACCACCCAGACCACGGCGGTCCAGCCGATCACGTAGCTCCACCGGCCCAGGTGCCATGGTCCGCGCTTGAAGTTCTGACCCTGCCGCAGCCGCAGGAAGGTGGGGGCCACGTAAGCCACGTACAGGCCGATGGTGGCGATCGAGGTCACCGCGCCGTAGGCGGAGCCGTTCCACAGGTACGGCAGGCCCAGGATCAGCGCGCCGCCAGCCGCCAGCCAGATCGCGTTGGTCGGCGTCCTGGTCCGCTTGTTCACCTTGTGCCAGATCCTCGAGCCGGGCAGCGCGCCGTCCCGGGAGAACGCGTAGATCATCCGCGAGTTCGCGGTCACCGACGACATGCCGCAGAACAGCTGGGCGCCGATCACCACCAGCAGCAGCAGTTCGGCGCCGGTCCGGCCGATCGAATCGATGAAGATCTGGCCCGGCGCCGCGGTGCCGGCCGCCGCCTCGTTCAGGTAGTTACCCTTCTGCAGCGCGAACGTGACGCCGATCAGCAGGATCCACCCCGCGATCAGCGAGATCAGGATCGACATGACGATGCCGCGCGGGCCGCTGCGCGCGGCGTTGTGCGTCTCCTCGGTCATGTGCGCCGAGGCGTCGTACCCGGTGAAGGTGTACTGGGCCATCAGCAGCCCGACCGGCAGGATGTACCACCAGCCGATGTGGAACCCGGACAGGTTCTCCAGGTCGGTGAACACGAACTTGGCCGAGGCGTGGTGCGCGCCCGGCTTCAGCCCGAACGCCAGCGCGCCCACGATGATCAGCACGCCGGTGATGTGCCACCAGACGCTGACGTCGTTCAGCAGCGCGACGAGCCGGATGCCGAACTGGTTCAGCAGGCCGTGCAGCAGCAGCACGCAGGCGTAGATCAAGATCGTGTGCCAGTGCGTGGTGGTGTTGAAGTTGAACCACAGGCTGAACAGGAAGTTGATGAAGAACGCCGCGCCGAAGTCGATGCCGGCGGTGACCGCCACCTGGCCCAGGAAGTTGAAGTAGCCGGTGAACCACGACCAGGCCGCGCCGTTGCGCGGCGCGAGCTTGGCCGCCCAGTAGTACAGGCCGCCGGCCGTGGGGAAGCTGGAGCAGACCTCGGCCATGGACAGCCCCACGAGCAGGGTAAAGATGCCGACGACCGGCCAGCCCCAGACGATGATGGCCGGGCCGCCCTCGTCCATGCCGAAGTAGTACAGGGTCAGGCAGCCGGACAGGATCGAGATGATCGTGAACGACACGGCGAAGTTCGAGAAGCCCGACATCCGCCGCATGAGTTCCTGCGCGTAGCCGAGCTCGTGGAGGCGGCGCTCGTCCTCGCCCGCTGCCTGCGCGGCGGCTATATCGTCGGCCATGCGATCTCCCTAGGCGAGGAACAGCAGATATGGCTGGAAGTGATCCATTGAATGAAGGTATTCACCCACCAGCCCAGGGAGCGTGTCAAGAGCGCGGAGCTATGACCCCAGCACGTCGCCCAGGAAGCCGCGCAGCAGCGCCGCGGTCCCGGCCACGTGCGCTTCCATCGTGCGCCGGGCCTTCTCCGGGTCGCCGGCCAAGATGGCCCGCACGATCGCGGTGTGCTGGGCGTCCGCGTGCTCCAGGTTGCGTTCCAGCATCGGGATGGCGTTGAGCAGGTCGACCAGCCGGACCCGGGCCTCGACCACGCTGGCGGTCAGCAGCGGGGATCCCGCCGCGTCCGCGATGGCCAGGTGCAGCCGGGTATCCGCCTGCCGGTAGCCGAACGACCCGGCGTCGGTCATGTCGGCCAGGCACTCGGCCAGGTTCTCCCGCTGCTGCCGGCTCAGGCTGGCCCGGGCCGCCATCTCGGCCGCGCCGGTCTCCACCACCCGCCGGAACGTCAGCGCGTCGTCCAGCCCGCTGGCCATGTCGCGCGCGGCGGCGGTGAGCTCGTCGGTGACCATCGGCTCGGGCTGGCGGATGATGAACGTGCCGCCGAACCGGCCTCGCTTGGTCTCCACGTAACCGGCCGAGGCCAGCTCGCGCAGCGCCTCGCGCAGCGTGATCCGGCTGACCCCGAGCCTGCGGGTCAGTTCCCGCTCCGACGGCAGCCGGTCACCCGGCGCGTAGACGCCCAGCTTGACCCCTTCGAGGAGCCGCTCGACGGTCTCCTCGAAGGCGTTTCCCGTCCGCACCGCGCGGAATACCGCGGCGACGATGGCGGGCGACCCTCCCGGCACGTGCTAACTCCTGATCACCGATGCTGAGCACAGCGCGTTTACGCTGAATTAGATCATAGGCGCCAGGACGAGCGCCCGGGCGGCGGCCCGCTCGGCGGCGGCACTGGCCAGCGCGCCGAACAACCGCATGTCCTCGCCCTGCTCCGGGTGCCACTGGACGCCCAGGACGAAGCCGGGCAGGCCGCCGAGCTCGGAGGGACCAGGCTCGACCGCCTCCACCGTGCCGTCCTCGTGCCAGGCGACCGCCCGCAGCCCGTCCCCGAGCAGGTCGACGGCCTGGTGGTGGTAGGTGGGCACCTCGAAGTAGCCCGGCTCGGGCAAGGCGCGGGCCAGCATGCTGTCCGGGCTGATCCGCACCCGGTGCCGCCCGTACACGCCCGGCGTGCCCTCGTGCCGATCGTGGCCGACCAGGTCCGGCACGTGCTGGTGCAGCGTGCCGCCCCGGCACACGTTCAGCACCTGCATGCCGCGGCAGATGGCCAGCACTGGCACGCCCTGGGCCAGCGCGGCGCCGGTGACGGCCAGGTCCCACGTGTCCCGGACCGGGACCGGCGGCTGGGTCAGCGGGTGGCGCGGCTGGCCGTACCGGACCGGGTCGACGTCCGGCCCGCCCGACACGACCAGGCCGTCCAGGCCCGCGACGGTCGCGCTGGCCTCGGCCTCGTCCTCGCCCGGCGGCAGCAGGACAGGACGGCCGCCGCCCTGCCGCACCGCGTTCACGTACGCATACGGAAGCATCGCGGCCCGGGCCTTCCAGTTGCGCCAGGCTGCCTCGTCGTCGTATGCGGTTATGCCAATGACCGGCGTCATGGTTCCCCTTTGGACTGATCCTCAGCCGCTACCCAGGAAGATCATTAACATTCCGAACGAACCGTGGTTCGTCGTCACCATCCGTGTTCACGGGCCCCGCTGGCGACGTGGAATGGGCGGCGGTTGCCGGGTGTCAGGTTATCACTATCTCATCCGGTGTTTCGGAACATAATTCCAAGTCACGCACTGTGTTTACCAGATTATCCAGTGTATCGCCGCTCCTGCCCCTTCGCACACAAAACGCAAAATCCGTCACGCACCGTGGTTTGCGCTGGTCTGCCCCGAATTGCGCTCTAGACGGGCTCGGGTACCCGCGCCCGGGCCTGATGGGCCGGCCAGCAGGGGAAACGCGGCTGCGGCGAGCCCGCCTCCACCAGCTGCTCCATGGCCCGCCGGGTGGCGTCGTCGGAGGGGGCGTAGACCACCAGCCGGGTGCCGGGCGCCGCCTGGACCGCGAGACTGGTGGACGTCATGGCCAGGCGCGGGAAAAGCGGATGCCGGAACACCTTGGCGTGGGACGCGGGCTGCGCCACGTCCTGGGTGGCCCACATGGCCGCGAACTCCGGGCTGGCCGCCTCCATCCGGCGGATGAAGCCGGTCCAGGCGGGGTCGCCCACGTGCCGGCCGTAGGCCGCGCGCAGCTGGGCCACCAGGGAGGCCCGCTGGTCGGCGTGGTTCTCGATCGCGCTGCAGCAGGCTGGCTGGGTGAAGCAGTACAGCAGCGAGTTGCGTTCGGGCCGCCCCGTGCTGGCGGACACCGGCTCGGACGGCGGGAACAGCGTGGCGTACGCCGCGTTCCAGGCCAGGATGTCGAACCGTTCGGTCACCACGTTGGCCGGCATCGGCACCAGCTGGTCCAAGATGGCCCGGATCTCCGGGCTCAGCAGCTGGCCGGCGGCCCCGGCGGGCGCCGGGTCGGGGATCTCGGCCAGCCGGAACAGGTGCTGGCGCTCCACCGGGTCCAGCCGCAGCGTCCTGGCCACCGCCTCGAGCACCTGGACGCTGGCCCGGATCGGGCGGCCCTGCTCCAGCCAGGTGTACCAGGTCACGCCGACCCCGGCCAGCTGCGCGACCTCCTCGCGCCGCAGCCCCGCCGTCCGCCGCCGGTGCCCGCCCGGCAGCCCCACGTCCTCCGGCGTAATCCGCTCCCGCCGGCTCCGCAGGAACGAAGCCAGCTCACTGCGCCGGAGGGTGACGGCGTTCCCGTTCTCGCCCATGGCCCCATCCTCCCCGCTCACCCGCCCGGGTGCCAGGTGGTGTTAATACCAGGATAACCAGGCTCTTGGTACCTGGATAAGAGTAGCGCCAGGCTTAGTGACATGACGAACATCCTCACTCGCCAGGCCCACGCTGGCCTGCTGGCGCCACGCGAACGTGCGGTGCGTCCCGGCCTGGTGCTGGCCATTGTCCTGGCCGGTCAGTTCATGGCCGTGCTGGACGCGTCCATCGTGAACGTCGCGGCCCCGTCGATCCACGCCAGCCTGCGCGCCTCCGGGGCCGGCCTGCAGCTGATCGTGGCCGGCTACACGATCGCCTACGCGGTGTTGCTGGTGACCGGCGCCCGGCTCGGCGACATCATCGGCCACCGCCGCATGTTCCTGGCCGGGCTCGTCGCGTTCACCCTCGCCTCGCTGGGCTGCGGCCTGGCCACCTCGGCTGGGTTCCTGGTCGCGCTGCGCTTCGGTCAGGGCGCGGGCGCGGCGGTCATGATCCCGCAGGTGCTCAGCCTGATCCAGCGCACCCACGCCGGCCCGGCCCGCGCCCGCGCGATGAGCAGCTACTCCGCGGTGCTGGCCGGCGGCGCGGTGGTGGGCCAGCTGGTCGGCGGCCTGCTCATCAGCGCGAACATCCTCGGTTCCGGCTGGCGCCCGGTCTTCCTGGTCAACGTGCCGATCGGCGTGATCCTGCTGGTCGCGGGCGCCCGGGCCCTGCCGCACGGGCGGGGCGAGCCCGGCCGCACCGTGGACCTGCCCGGCCTGGCCCTGCTGACCCCGGCCGTGCTCGCGTTCGTCCTGCCGCTCGTCCTCGGCCAGCCGGAGCACTGGCCGGTCTGGGGCTGGATCGTGATGGCGGCCAGCGTGCCGCTGGTGGCCGTGTTCGTCCGCGTCGAGCGCCGGGCGGCCGCGGCGGGCGGAACGCCCCTGATTCCCGGCCGGGTGCTCGAGGTGCCCGGCGTCCCGGTCGCGATCGCGGCCCTGTTCGCCGTCATGACCATCTTCAGCGGGTTCTTCTTCACCCTCGCGCTGCACCTGCAGGACGGTCTGGGCTACTCCGCGCTGCGGGCCGGCCTCACGTTCGCGCCCACCGCGGTGGCGTTCGCGCTGGTCAGCCTCAACTGGCGGCGGCTGCCCGCCCGCTGGCACGGAACGCTGATCATCGGTGGCTTCGTGGCCTTCGGCGCGGGTATCGCGGTGCTGGCCGCCCTGCTGCGCGCGGGCGGCAGCGGGGGAGCGGGCCTGTACCTGGCCGGCGCGCTGAGCGGCGCCGGGATGGCGGCCGCGTTCAGTCCGCTGATGACCCGGGTGCTGTTGCGCGTGCCGGTTGAGCTGGCCGCGGACGCCACCGGCGTGGTGGTGACCGTGAACCAGCTCGGCCTGCTGGTGGGGGTGGCCACCTTCGGCACCCTGTACCTCAACCTGGCCGGCCGGCTGCCCGGCCACGCCGCCCTCGGCGCCTTCCGGCCGGTCTCGGCCCACGCCGAGGCCGTGACCCTGCTCGCCCTGGCCGGCCTGGCCGCCGTCGGCGTGATCCTGGCCGCCATCCACATCCTGGAACGCCGCCACCCCCCCGCCTGACCCGTCCCGCGTCCCCGCCAGCGTACGCGTACGATCCCGCAGTCCCGTCAGCCGGCACCGGCCCCAGCCGGGTACATTCGGGCTGCGGAAGGGAGCACGATGGCCATCGTGGTGCTGGTGCTGTGGCTGTTCACCGCCGGAGCGGGCTTCTACTTGCTGTTCACCAGCAGCCTCGGCCGAGCGCACCCAACCGGACCCGCCGCACAGCAGACCCTCGCCGCACAGTCGGCCTCCGTCACACAGTCGGCCCCCGTAACACAGTCCGCCGCCACCTCCGCCTCCGCCGCTACAGCGGCCGCCGCGGCCACCTCCACCGCCGGTACGGCAGCCCGAACCGCCGGCGGCCCGCCCTCGCGCCGCGCCGCGCGACGAGCGGCCCGGTCGCGCTGGGACCCGCCCTCCCTGGTTGCGGCCCGCCAGGCGCCGGTCCTGCCCGGCGCCCGGTCGCTGGTGGAGTTCGCCCACCCGACCGGGGGCATCATCGGGCTCGCCTTCTGGCTCGGGTTCACGCTCGTCCACAACCGCGCGCTGGGCTGGATCGGATTCGGCCTGGCGGCCGCCACGGCGTGCGTGGGGCTGGGCTGGTTCACGGTCAACACCCGCGCTGCCCGCCGGGCCGATCCCAGCCGGCCCGCGCCGTCCTTCGTCGGCCGCCTGGCCGCGCTGCACGGCAGCGCCGCGGCCCTCACCGTCGCCCTGGCCGCCCTGGCCGCCCTGGTCATAAGAAGCTAGAACGCCAGCCACGTAACGCCGTCCGATGCACCTTTGGTCCGCCCCGGCCTTCCGGTGGCGAGAGCGGGCGCGGCGTTGGGCGGGCCGCCGGAGCCGGGTCAGGTGGTGACGAGGAGGCAGGCGAGGCAGCAGTGCCCGGGCAGGCCGGTGGCCAGTGCCGGCGGCGCCTACACGGATAGGAGGAGACGAGCGATCAATGAGCCTGGGAGCGTTCGCGATGATTTTGGCTCATTGATCTTTCGGCAGCCGCGGCACTGGCCACTACCCACAACCACGGCCGCCCGCTGGTTCCGGCTCAATGGGCGCCGGGTACGTAAGCGTCCGGTAATAACTAAGCCCTCGATGCCGAGAACCAGTCCCCGCTCGCGGTCGTTAGTACCAAGGGGACCGCTGGGTACGATCGTTGCGGAGCGATGACCGGCAAAGGATCGCGATGAACAAGGCGGGCGGCTCGACCGGCCCGACGAGGCCGAAGGGCCTGACCCGGCGCGAGGCGCTGGTTCTGCTCGGCGTCGGCGGCCTCGTCGCCGAGCAGGCCCTGCTGGAGGGCCCCTCCTTCGGCAGCACCGCGGATCCCCTCGGCGCAGAGATAGCCCACACGGCCAATGCGAACCCGATCCCGGGCGGCTACGCGCCGGACGGCACCGCCGGGCGCGCCGCCGCGCTGCCGCTGAGCGACGTGGAACTGCTCGCCAGCCCGTTCCTGGACAATCAGGGCCGCAACACCGCGTACCTGCTGTTCCTCGACCCCGAGCGGATGCTCCGCCCGTTCCGGCTGAACTACGGCCTGGACACGCAAGCGCAGCCGTGCGGCGGCTGGGAGTACCCCACCTCCGAGGTACGCGGGCACACCACCGGCCACCTGATGTCCGCGCTCGCCCTGACCTACGCCAACACCGGCAACGACGAGGCCCTGGCCCGCGGGCGCTACCTGGTCGGCCAGCTCGCCGCCATGCAGGCCCGGGCACCCCTGATGGGGTTCCATCCCGGGTACCTGTCCGGGTTCCCGGAGTCCTTCTTCGACGTGCTGGAGCAGGGCAAGTTCGTCTGGTCGCCGTACTACATGATCCACAAGTACCTGGCCGGGCTGATCGACCAGTATCAGCTGGCCGGCGACGACCAGGCGCTCGACGTGGCGGTCAAGCTCGGCGACTGGGTGGACTGGCGGACGGCGCGGCTGCCGTACGCGCAGATGCAGATGGTGCTGCAGAACGAATTCGGCGGCCTGCCGGAGGCGCTGGCCAACCTGTACACGATCACCGGCCGGGAGCGGTACCTGGCCACCGCGCAGCGGTTCTACCACGCTCAGGTGCTCGACCCGCTGGCCGACGGGGTGGACCAGCTGGCCGGACTGCAGGCCAACGTGAACACGCCGAAGATCATCGCGTGCGTCCGGATGTGGGAGGAGACCGGCAGCACCAAGTACCGCGACATCGCCCAGAACTTCTGGGACCTCGTGACCGGGCATCACGTCTACGTCATCGGCGGGGCCGGCAACTACGAGCACTTCCAGCAGCCCGACGTGGTCGCGGCGCAGCTGTCGAACTTCACCTGCGAGAACTGCGTCAGCTACAACCTGCTCAAGCTGACCCGGCTGCTGCACTTCCATCAGCTGGCCCGGACCGACCTGATCGACTACTACGAGCGCACGCTGTTCAACCAGATGCTGGGGGAGCAGGACCCCGCTTCGCCGCACGGCTTCAACTGTTACTACACCGGCCTGTCCGCGGGCGCGTTCAAGCGCCAGCCACTGAACTACTTTCCCGGCGGCAACCCCGACATCTACGCCACCGACTACGACACCTTCACCTGCGACACCGCCACCGGGCTGGAAACACAGGCCAAGTTCGCCGACAGCATCTACACCCGGGACGCGGACGGCCTGTACGTCAACCTGTTCATCCCCTCCCGGGTCCGGGTGGCCGGGCTCGTGCTGCAGCAGGCGACGGGGTTCCCCGACGACCCGGTCATCAGCCTGTCGGTGCTCGCTGGCGCGGCCACGATGACGCTGCGAGTCCGCGTGCCGGCCTGGGTGGACGGAACGCCCGTGGTGTTCCTCAACGAGACGCTCGTCCCGGACGTGCCGGCCACCGGCTGGATCGCCATCCGGCGGCGCTGGCAGGCCGGTGACCTGCTGCAGGTCACGCTGCCGATGCGGCTGGCCTTCGAGCCCACGCCTGACTATCCCACCGTGCAGGCCGTGACGTACGGTCCGGTCGTGCTCAGCGGGGTGTACCCCGCCAACCCCGGCATGCTGACGCCGACCCTGGAGACCGGCTCGGTCCAGCAGACGGCCACCCAGCCGATGACGTTCGGGGCCACCTCCGGCGGCAAGCCGGTCACGCTCATCCCGGTCAGCCGGGTCGCCCACCAGTACTACTCGGTGTACTGGCAAACGGACTAACGCCATCAGCGCGGCTGCCCCCGCACCCGTTTCTACAAGGCGTTTCCTACATTGCTCAGCACGGCTCACTACAGCCCGGTGCCGGATATCTCGTGCCCCGCGCTGTGCTCCCGAGTGCCCGCGGAGTGCCGACATGGAGATATCCAGGCCCGGCAGGGAACGGGTCGCGGCGAGGGCCATCCGGGGTGTTCTGAGGATCTCCGCAGGGCCTTGACTTACCGGGGCGGGCGGGCGGATGGTCGGGATATGCAAACTCGTGCACACTCCTGTAAGGAAGGCTGCCATGGCACTCCGGCTGATCGGCGTAGACCCCGACTCCCCGAATAACGGGTCCCCCACCGTCTGGCTCGACGAGGAAGACCAGAGCATCGTGATCCAGGGCTGGAAGATCACTGATGCCGCCACGATTTCCGAGATCACGGCCACCAAGCCGATCCCCGGTCACGAGACTGTGGTGAGGCTCCCGGCGCGCATGGCGCCGTTTCTCCTGGAGGTATGCGGTGACGGCAGAACCGCTGGCGTACGGCCTGCTCCGCTCAGCTGAGCGTAGCGCGGCCCACATGGAGATGCGGGACGCCTACACGCCGGATGACCCGGACTGGCTCGACTGGAAAGCCGGCCGCCGGTTCGACCCCGCAGAACGGTGGGCCAGCTGGTCCGGCTTGGTCCGCGCCACGGTGGACCGCGGCGTCAGTGTGCGGCGGCTGCGCCTGGTGTCCGAGCCGGTGACCGATTACGTCAGGTTCGAGTACGACGTGACGGCCGCCCATAACCTCGCATCCGGCGAGCAGGTCCGCTGGCTGCCCAGGCACGCCGCGGCCGGGCTGCTGGTGCCGTGCAGTGACTTCTGGGTGTTCGATGACCAGGTGATCCTGTGGAACCACTTCGCTGGCGACGGGTCCTGGGTGGGCGAAGAGAAGGGCGATGACCCTGCCGTCGCCAAGCTGTGTGCGGCGTCGTTTGATGCCGCCTGGGAGCGGGCGATCCCGCACGAGGCATACCAGCCGGCCTGACCGGCCGTCCCCTGCCACAGATGCCTGCGCCTCCGTCTTCCTCCAGCGCCTGGCAGGCCCGGCAGGCGCTCGGCGCCCGGCTCGGCGAGCTCCGGAAGGATGCTGGCCTGACCGGCCGGTCGCTGGCCGGGCTGTGCGGCTGGCACGAGTCGAAAGTCTCGCGGATCGAGCATGCCCGGACCGCCCCGTCTGCCGAAGACATCCGCGCCTGGTGCGAGCACTGCAGCCAGTCGACGGAGGCCGACGACCTCATCACGTTCCTGCGCACCGTGGAGGACATGTTCGTCGAATGGCGGCGGATGGAACGCACCGGCCTGCGCCGCGCCCAGGAGGCCGTGCTGCCGCTGTGGGAACGCACCCGCCTGTTCCGCGCCTACTCCTCCTGGCTGATCCCCGGAGCCGTCCAGACCAGGGCCTACACCGCCGCAGTCCTGCGGGCCATCGCTACCCGGCGGGACCTGCCTGACGATGTGGAGGACGCCGTGGCGGTCCGTGCCGACCGGCTCCGGCTCCTGCGCGAAGGCGATCACCGCTTCCTGGTCCTGATCGAGGAGGCAGTCCTACGGAACGTGATCGGCGGTGCGGAGGTGATGGCCGGCCAGCTCGGCCACCTGATCACCGTGGGGTCGCTGCCGTCGGTCTCGGTGGGGATCATCCCGATGGGCCTTGACCGTGACGCCGCATGGCCGGTCGAGGACTTCTGGATCTTCGACGATAGGCAGGTAAACGTCGAGCTGGTCTCGGGCTGGCTCACGCTAACCCAGCCGCGGGAGATCGCCACCTACGGCCGGACTTTCGGTGAGCTGTCCGACCTCGCGGTCCGGGGCGCTCAGGCGCGGGCCTTGATCACGGCCGCGATCGACGGCCTGGGCTGAATCTGTTCTGCAAACCCGTGCAAGTTCGTTTACCGGTACCCCCTGCGTGGGGTTGGCTACCGGTATCCAGGTCTGTATGCGATGGGAGAAACGTCATGGGACGGGCAGCGCCAGCCGGGAGGAAACGAACCGGCGCGCTGGACGCAGCCGAGGCCCTTGCGACGCTCCGGCTGGCCTGGGGGAACGCTTGGGATATTTGCTGTGCAAGCGCCCGGTGGCGGGCGGTGCGCAGGGACGACACCGAGTGCGTGCTGACCCGGGCGTCCGCGGACGGGCTTGAGCTCGCCCTGCGGGCCGGCGATAGGAGGCCGCAGTGACCATGCGGCGGGGCGCGTTCAACGTCGACCCGGACCGCGCGGCCGAGGCGATGCGGCTCGAATGGGATGAGACCTACGACATCGGCTTTGCTGACGGTGCCTGGCGGGCTGCGCGGCTCGACGGGACCGGGCACCTGCTCACCGGGAAGGTGCCTGACGAGCTGGCCGCTGCGATCCGGGCTGACTGGGGCGTCCGGAACGTGCGGAGCACGCGGTGATCGTCCCCGCGCGGGACTGGCTGCGCCTCGCGGGCGACGAGGAGGATCAGGTACCCCGGCTGGCCGCGTTCCGGGCCGCGCACCCCGAGGTGCTCATCGGCGACGGCGGGTTCGGGACCTGGCAGGCCCTCATCCCCGAGCCTGACGGCGAGACTGTGATTACCAGGTACTCGCTCCGGGAGCTGCTCGACAAGCTTGCTGTGATCTTCCCTGACTTACCGATCCGCGCGGCGCTGACGCCCCCGCCGCCGCAAACGGCCTGAGCATACGGCCGACGCGGGCCTCCGGCATATCCCGGGAGGCCCGCCTTGCCGCAGGTGATCGGTGTCTCAGTCGCGGTCCGCTCCGGCCGGGGCCGCGGAGCCGGCTCGCAGTGTGCGGAACGCGATCACCAGGCCGGCCAGCGTCGCGATCGCGCCCGCCAGGACGGCCCGGTCCACGCCGCTGACGAAGGCGCCGTCGATCGCGTGCAGCAGCGCCGCCCCGTGGGCGCCGCCGGCGCGGTGCGCGGCGGTCGCCGCCGCTCCCACCGACCCGGCCGGCCCGTGCGGGCCGAACACGGCCGCCATCCGGCTGGCGAAGACCGACGCCGTGATGCTGCCGATCACGGCCACGCCGAGCACGCTGCCCATGTTGCGGGTCGTGTCGTTGACCGCCGAACCCACCCCGGCCATCGCCGGCGGCAGCTCCTGCATGGACGCCGCCGTCGCGGCCGACAGGGCGAGCCCGATCCCGGCGCAGATGATGACCATGGCCAGGACGTAGTGCCCGTAGCCAGATGCGGCGGAAGCCGTCGCGAACAGCGCCAGCCCGGCGGTCACTGCTCCTAGACCCAGCATCACCGGGGCCCGCACGCCAGCCCGCTTGGCCAGGGCCGCGCCCAGCGGGCTGAAGATGGCCAGCGCGGCCGCGGACGGCAGCGCCCGGACCCCGGCCGCCAGCGGGCTGTAGCCGAGCACGACCTGAAGGATCTGGGAGTTCACGAACACCGCTCCGGACAGGGCGAAGAACAGCACGGTGATCGTCGCTCCAGCGCCGGTGAAGCGCGGGTTACGGAACAGGTGCAGCGGCAGTATGGGGTGGCTGCTGCGCGCCTCCCAGGCGACGAACGCGGCGAGCAGGGCGATCGAGGCCGCGGCCAGGCCGAGCGTGGTGGCGGACAGCCAGCCGTAGCCGGGCGCCTCGATGATCGTGTAGGTCAGGACGGTGAACGCCGCGACCGACAGCACCGCGCCGGTCAGGTCGAGACGGCCGGACCGCGGAGCGCGAGACGCCGGGACCAGCCAGCGCCCGGCGACCAGGGCGACCGCCACGATCGGCAGGTTGACCAGGAAGATCGAGTCCCAGCTGAAGTGGGTCAGCAGCCAGCCGCCGGCCACCGGGCCGATCGCGACGCCGAGACCGCTCACCGCGGACCACAGCCCGATCGCCTTGGTGCGCTCGGCCGGATCGGTGAACACGCCCGTGATGATGGACAAGGTGGCCGGCATGATGAACGCGCCGCCGATACCCATGACGGCTCGGGCCGCGATGAGTTCGGCGGTCGTGTGCGTGAACGCCGCGGCCAGCGATCCGGCGGCGAAGACGGCCAGCCCGCCGGCCAGCGCGTGGTGCCGGCCGTAGCGATCCGCGATGGTCCCCGCAAGGAGCAGGAGCGCGGCAAACGTGAGCGTGTAGGCGTCGACGATCCACTGCAGCCCGCTGGCGCTCGCGTGCAATTCCCGGGTGAATGTCGGCAGCGCCACGTTCACGATCGTGGAGTCGACCACGATGACCAGCAGGCTCAGGCACAGTACGCCGAGCGTGTACCACCGGCGGGCGTAACCCGTGCTCACCATGGCGTCAGCCCGCGACCGGACCCGAGGCGACGTGGTGGCGGGGGGTGCGAGGGTGGCGCTCATGATGATCTCCATCTGTACGACCGTAAGGCTACGACTGTTTTGTAAAACTGACTGTACGGAGTGTAGCCTTACGGGCGTCAAGTAGTTCCGAAGGAAAATGTTCAGCCGTAGCGCAACAGATGTAGTCTTAGACGGCAGAAGGCCGGATCGCAGACCCGGACCGCGCCGGAAGGGAGGCCGGGGATGCCCGCCAAGCAGGTGACCGACGAGCAGATGACCCAGGGGCAGATGACCGAGGAGCAGCGCTCCGCGAGGCAGCGCGCCATCGCACAGGAGCCCGGCAAGCACGGGCCGGCCCGGCAGCGGAACCCCCGTGGCCAGGGCGAGCGGCTCCGCGACGACATCATCGAGGCCGCCAGCCGGCTGCTGGCCGACCCGGGCGCCCCGCCGTTGACCCTGCGCGGGGTCGCCCGCGAGGTGGGTGTCGCCGCGACCTCGGTCTACCTGCACTTCGCGGACATCGACTCGCTGATCCTGGCCGTGACGGAGCGCCGGTTCGGCGAGCTGATCCGGCTGCAGGACGAGGCCCGGAACACGGCGCGGGACGAGAACGCGGACCCGTGCCAGCAGGTGCGGGCCGGGTGCCTGGCCTACTGTGAGTTCGGGCTGGCGCAGCCGGGACATTACCAGGTGATGTTCGCCAACCCGCTACCGATGCCCGCGGATATGTCCCCCGATCAGTTCCCCGGTATCGTGTCGTTCCGGCGGCTGATCAACGCGGTGGCCGACTGCATCGGAGCCGAGCCGGCCGACGATCGGACGTTCCTGACCGCCCTGCTGATCTGGCAGCAGTTGCACGGCATCGTCAGCCTACGCATCTCCCGGCCCCGGTTCCCCTGGCCGCCGCTGGCCGAGACGGTCATCGCGGCGGTCGACCGCATCCTCGCCGGCGCTCGGCCAACCGCCCGGCCGGCCAGCGGCTCACGATCGCGTCGGCAGGTGCTGGCAGCAGCAGTCCCGCTTCCCGCACGGGGTCACCCGGACGCCCTGCTCCACCACGCACCCGCACTCCGCACAGCTCACCTTCATGTTCCCGATCGTAACCAATAGCGCCGTTCCCGCCCCCGGACCGGGGACGGGAACGGCGCTGACGGATCCGGCCAGCTACTGCTGACCGGCCGGGGCGCCCATCTCGCGCGCCCGCCGGGGCAGCCCGAACGCCACCGCGAACGAGCAGGCCAGCAGGCCCACGGTCGCGAGCGCGGTCCACTCCGCGGCGCTGAGGTACACCGGGACGTGACGGCCGTGCCCGCCGGCCAGGGCGAAGAAGATGGCCCCGATCCCGGCGATGCCGAGCGACATGCCCAGGGCGTTCACGGTCTGCAGGACGCCGGCGGCCGAGCCCATCTCCTGCGGCCGGACGCCGGCCATCACGATGTCGAACAGCGGCACGAACACCATGCCCATCCCGATCCCGCCGACCACCATCGGGGCCAGCAGGTCGACCGTGGACACCCCGGCCGCCGCGCCGCGCAGCACCGCGTAGACCGCCAGCAGCCCGGCCGCCTCGACCACCAGCCCGGCGTGCAGGATCCGCCGCCCCAGCTTGGCCATCGCGATGCCGCCGATGGCGGAACCGACGAACGCGCCCGCCGCCCACGGCGCGGTGGTCAGGGCCGAATGCCACGGGGTAAAGCCGAGCCCGTTCTGCAGGAACACGTTGAAGATCATCACGATCCCGCCCAGCGAGCCGACGAACACGATCGAGAACGCGATCCCGGCCCGGTATGACCGGTGCCCGAAGACGGACGGCTCGACGAGCGGCGTACGGCCCGCACGCTGCCGGCGGACCTGGTAGACCACGAACCAGGCCAGCACCAGGACCGACGCGGCCAGCATGGCGTACAGCCAGCCCGGCCAGCCCAGCGCGTGCCCCTGCGCCAGCGGGAAGACCAGGCCGAACATGGCCACCGCGGCCAGCGCCGCCCCCGCCAGGTCCAGCCGCCCGCGCCCGGCCCCGCGCCCAATCCCGGCCTTGTGCCCGGCCCCGCCCGCACTCGCCGCGTCCGCCGCGTCCGCCGGGAGCAGCCGCGCGCCGAGCACCAGCGCCGCCAGCCCGACCGGCACGTTGACCAGGAAGATCATCCGCCATCCAGCGCCGAACACGTTGGCGCCGATCAGCCCGCCCGACGCGATCGGCCCGAGCATGGCCGACAGGCCCATCACCGGCCCGTAGACCCCGAACGCCTTGCCCATCTCGTGCGCCTGGAACAGGTCCCTGATCAGCCCGAACACCTGCGGCAGCATGATCGCGCCCAAGGCGCCCTGCGCCGCCCGGGCCGCGATGAGCTCACCCGCGCTGCCCGCCGCCGCGCACAGCGCCGAGGCCGCCACGAACCCGGTCATCCCGATCAGCAGCATCCGCCGCCGGCCGAACAGGTCGCCCAGCCGCCCGCCGGTCAGCAGCCCCGCCGCCATGGCCAGGGCGTACGCGGCGGTCACCCACTCGATGACCGCGTAGGACCCGCCGAGCTCACGCCGGATGGCCGGCGCCGCCACCTGCGTGATGGTCGAGTCGAGCAGGTCCATCACCGCCGCCGCGATCACCACCGCGAACGCCAGCCACCGCCACCGCCGCCCCGTTCGCCCTGCCTGCTCCGTGCCCACCGCGACCGGGGCTTGAGTCTGGACTGCTGATGACATCCGATCCTCCCGCGTTCTATCGGAACGAAATCTTCTGTTCCAACAATATCAGAACGGAATGCTTTGTTCCAGTCCTCTGTTACACTTTTTCCATGACCGAGCCCCAGCCGCGACCGACCGAACCCCAGTCGCGAACCGAACCCCAGCCGCGAACCGAACCCCAGCCGGGAACCGAGCCCACGCCAGGGACCAAGCCGGCAACCGCGACCAAGCCGGGACGCCCGCACCGCGACGGCCCGCTCAGCGGCCGCCAGGCCGAGGCGGCCCGCAACGACCGGCGCATCCTCGAATCGGCCCGGGCGGTGTTCGTGGCCGACCCCGGCGCGCCGATCACCGCGGTGGCCAAGCACGCCGGCGTCGGCATCAGCGCGCTGTACACCCGCTACGGCAGCAAGGAGGAACTCCTCCGCACGCTGTGCACCGATGGCCTGGTCATCGTGACCAACGAGACGCAGACGGCCATCGACCGCGTGAACCAGGGCGAGGACCGCTGGGCGGTCTTCACCGACTTCATGCGCCACCTCGTCGAAGCGGACACCAGCTCCATGACCCGCGCCTTCGCGGGCAAGTTCGCCCCCACTCCGGAGATGTTCGCCCTGGCCAACCGCTCAAGCCAGCTCTTCGACCGCTTCTTCGCCCTGATCCAGGACCTGCTGCGCCCCGGCATCGTCACGCACGACGTATCCCTGATGTTCGAGCTCGTGGCCGCGATCAAGTTCCCCGGCGCCGAACGCACCACCGAACTCCGCGACCGCTACCTGGCCGTCATCCTCGACGGCCTGCGCGCCGGCCACCGCGAGCCCCTCCCCGGGCCGCCCCCCGCCTGGCCAGAACTAAGCGAACGCTGGGTCCCCGCCAGTCAACCCGAATGAAACCCGAGTTCACCACGCTAGAGGCCAGTGAACCCCGGGTTTCACTCGCTTCAAGACGCAAACTAAGGATGAGCGCTTAGCCCGCGCCCGGCGCTTGCCCTCGTGCATCGCCTGCACCCGCGCGATCGGGATCTCGTGCCCCTCGGCCACCAGGTCGGCGCTCAGCGGCTGCGGCGCAGGCAACTGCCCCGCCCAGGGAACCGTAGTGCCAGCCACCAGGGCCGGGACGCTGTGCACGGTGAAGTCGGCCGGCTTGATCGCGTCCAGGTCGTCCCACGCCACCGGGAACGAGACGGTGACTCCGGGCCGGGCCCGCGGGCTGTACACCGCCGCCACGGTGGCGCCGTGCGCGCGGGTCGAGTCGAGGAACACCTTCCCCTCCCGGTCGTCCTTGATGAACGCCGTGGTAGCCAGGGCCGGGTCGAGCCGTTCGGCCCGCACCGCGATGGCCCGGGTGGCCGCGGCCGCGTCGTCCGCGCTCGCCTCGATCGGCACGTACACGTGCACGCCCTTGGCCCCGCTGGTCTTGACCGCGCCGGTCAGCCCGACGTCGGTCAGCGCCTGGCGGACCAGCTTGGCCGCCGCCACCACGTGCCCGAACGCCCCGCCCACCGGCGGGTCGATGTCCAGCACCAGGTAGGTCGGCCGGTCCGCGTGCCCGGCCAGGTACAAGTTCGGGTGGTATTCCACGGCGCGCTGGTTCGCGAACCACAGCAGCGTGCGCCGGTCGTTGCACAGCGCGTAACGGACCTCGCGCTTGGACGACTCGGCCCACAGGGTCACGGTGCGGATCCACGGCGGCGCGTAGTCCGGCACGTTCTTCTGCATGAACGGCGGCTGCCCGCCGCGGACCCTGATCACCGACAGCGGCCGGTCCGCGAGGCCGGGCACGATCAGCTCGGCCACCGCGTCCAGGTAGTCCACCAGGTCACCCTTGGTCGCGCCCGCCTCGTCGAACAGCGGCTCGTCGAGGTGGGTCAGCGCGACCCCGTCCCGTTCCGGCGTGCTCATAAACACCACGGTACGGTGAGACCTTCGAAGCAGAAAACCCGGAGGGGACCATGGCGTTCAGCGGCTGGCCCGAAGAGGCGCTGGATTTCTACGACGGGCTCGCGGTCGACAACACCAAGACCTACTGGACCGAGCACAAGGCCGTCTACCAGGACAAGATCCTGCGCCCGATGACCGAACTGACCGAGGAACTCGCCGCCGAGTTCGGCGAGCCGAAGATCTTCCGGCCCTACCGCGACGTCAGGTTCAGCGCCGACAAGACGCCGTACAAGACCCACATCGGGGCCACCGTCGGCGACACCGGCTACATCCAGCTCTCCGCCGAGGGCCTGGGCGCCGGGGCCGGCATGTGGCAGATGGGCCCGGACCACCTGATCCGCTACCGGGCCGCGGTCGCCGAGGACGGCCCCGGCCACAAGCTCGAGGAGATCATCGCCGCGATCGAGCGGGCCGAGGTCACCGTGCACGGCCACGGCGCGCTCAAGTCGGCGCCGCGCGGCTACCCGGTCGACCATCCCCGCATCGACCTGCTCCGGTTCAAGGG
Source organism: uncultured Actinomycetes bacterium (assembly GCA_963822765.1). Classification (GTDB taxonomy): domain Bacteria; phylum Actinomycetota; class Actinomycetes; order Streptosporangiales; family Streptosporangiaceae; genus Palsa-504. The sequence continues at coordinate 94,740 of CAWGJL010000024.1, forward strand.
CCTGACCGCCTGGCGGCAATGGCCCGTAGAACCCTGGCTGGAAACGTCGTCGGCTAAGGACCGCGTCATTTCTTTTTTCCGAACGACCCTGCCTCTTTGCTCCTGGCTCACCGATCACGTCGGCCGGTGAGGACGCCCGCGTCTTAGGCCAAAGTTCTTAGGGCTGGCGGCGGGGCTGGAACAGGTCCCCGGGCTGCGGCCGGTCCGGATCCGCCGCGGCCCGGACCGCGGGACGGGCGGGCGCGGCATGGGCCCCGGGCTGCGAGGTCCGGGCGATCCTGGCCATCAGCTCGCCCTCCTCGACGATCTCCGCCGCGGTGGGTGACAGGGCGATCACGGTCGAGAAGATGAACCCGACCATGGACAGGCCCAGGATCAGCGGCAGCAGGAAGGCCAGCGCGCTGGCCGTGGCCGACGTGTTAACCACCAGGCCGGGTGCGGGATAGACCCGCAGCGCGGCCATCCCGGTGTAGTGCATGCCGCTCACCGCCACGCCCATGATCAGCGACGCGACGATCGTGGACAGCAGGGTGTTCAGCCGCACGGCCGCCCACAGCGCCGCGGTCCCGGCGATGACGGCGATGACGATCGAGGCCGCGACGAGCAGCGGGTTGTAGCTCAGCGAGCCCTGCACCCGGATGGCGCTCATGCCGATGTAGTGCATGCTGGCCACGCCGAGGCCGATGATCACGCCGCCCAGCACCAGCGGTCCCGTACCGTTCCGGTACCCGACGATGAACGTCCCGATCCCGACCACCACCACGGCGATCACCATGGACAAGATGGTGATCGGCACGTTGTAGCGGATCGACTGGTCCGGGATGCTGAACCCGAGCATGGCGATGAAGTGCATGACCCAGATCCCGGTGGAGCCGATCGCCAGAGCGCCCGCGGTCAGCCACCGGGCTCGTGCCGCTCCCTGGTAGGCGCGGGCGCGGGTGGTGCACCGCAGCCCGAGGAAACACCCCATGGCCGACAGCAGGTACGCCAGCACTGGATTCAGCGCACCGTTAGTGAAGTTGTTGACGTGAATCATGACCCCGCCCGCTCGGTCGTGAAAGCGCGATCATGCTATCGCCCCAGGTACCCCGTAGATAGCCTGTACTGTCACATATCCGGACTTATGGTGAATTGTGTAGCTTGTCGGTCACCAGGCGGAATCGGGGTCGGGTGCAGAACGTGTCCGCTGAGCCGGCGGTGGACGGCGCCCTGGAGTCCGTCAGGGATATCGAGCTGTCGATCGGCGGCATGACATGCGCGGCGTGCGCGGCGCGGGTCGAGAAGAAACTCAACGGGCTCGGCGAGGAGGTTATCGCGGCGGTCAACTTCGCCACCGGCCGGGCCGTGATCACGGCCCCGGCGGCGGTCGCCCCGCACACGCTGGTCACGGCGGTCCGCAACGCCGGCTACACGGCGCAGGTCGTGCCCGCCCCGCTCGGCGAGCCCCAGGACAACACGACACAGGACGGCCCGCCCCAGGACGCCCCGGCCCGGGACGGCCCGGCTCAGGACGCCCCGGTCCGGGACGGCCCGGCTCAGGACGCCCCGGATGACGCCCAGGCCGCGTACCTGCGCCGCCGGCTCGTCCTCGCCCTGGTGTTCTTCGTCCCGCTCAGCGACCTCTCGATCACGCTGTCGCTGTTTCCCGCGTACCGGTTCGCCGGCTGGCAGTGGGTCCTGGTCGCCCTGGCCGCCCCCGTAGCCCTGTGGGCCGCCTGGCCCTTCCACCGGGCGGCAATCAAAAACGCCCGGCACGGCGCGTGCTCGATGGACACGCTGGTCTCCCTCGGCGTGGTGGCCGCCTGCGGCTGGTCGGTCTACGCCATGTTCCACCTGGACCGAACGTCCGGGGCCAGCGCCCTGGCCGAACTGGCGCACGCCTCGGGCGGTGGCATCTACCTCGAGGTGGCCGCCGCGGTGACCACGTTCCTGCTGGCCGGGCGGTTCTATGAGGCCCGGGCCCGCAGCTCGGCCGGGCAGGCGATGCAGAAGCTGGCCGCGGCGGCCGCCAAGGACGTCTGCGTCCTGGGCGCCGGCGGCGCGGAGCGCCGCGTCCCGGTCGCGATGCTGCGCCGCGGCGATACGTTCGTGGTCCGGCCGGGGGAGAAGATCGCGGCCGACGGCGAGGTGCTGTCCGGCGAGTCGGCGGTGGACCGGAGCATGATGACGGGCGAGTCGATCCCGGTCGAGGCGGCCGCGGGGGACACCGTGGTCGCCGGGACCATCGCGCTGTCCGGCCGCCTCGTCGTCCGGGCGGTGCAGGTCGGCCGGGACACCCAGCTGGCCCACCTGATCGCGCTGGTCGGCCGGGCGCAAGCGGACAAGGCCGCCATCCAGCGGCTGGCCGACCGGGTGTCCGGCGTCTTCGTCCCGCTGGTGCTCGCCGCCGCGGCGGCGACCCTGGGCGGCTGGCTGCTCGCGGGCGCCCCCGCCGAGCAGGCGTTCAGCGCCGGGCTCGCCGTGCTGATCATCGCGTGCCCGTGCGCGCTGGGCCTGGCCACGCCCGCGGCGCTGGTGGCGGCCTGCGGCCGCGGCGCGCAGCTGGGCATCTTCATCAAGGGCCACCACGCGCTGGAGTCCTCGGGCTTGATCGACACGGTGGTGTTCGACAAGACCGGCACGATCACCACCGGCCAGATGACGGTGAGCGAGGCGATGGTCGCACCGGGGACCGGCCAGACCGAGCTGCTTCGCTACGCCGGCGCGGTGGAGCACGCGTCCGAGCACCCGGTCGCCGCGGCGATCAGCGAGGCCGCCTCGGTCCGGGTCGGGACGCTTCCGGTGGCCGAGGGCTTCGGTGCCCTGCCGGGCCTCGGCGCCCGCGCCGTCGTGGACGGCCGCCAGGTGATCGTCGGGCGTGAGAAGCTGCTGCGTGATCAGGGCGTCGACATCCCGCCCGGGCTGGCCGGCCAGTGGGGATCCTGGGAACAGGACGGCCGGACCGCCGTCCTGGTCGGCTGGGACGGCCGGTTCCGGGGCGCGTTCGCCGTGGCCGACACGATCAAGCCCTCGGCGCAGGCCGCGGTGGCGCGGCTGCGCCGCCTCGGGCTGCGGCCCGTGCTGCTCACCGGCGACAACGAGGTGACCGCGCGGGCCGTGGCCGCGGCGGTCGGCATCGACGACGCGATCGCGGGGGTCTTGCCGGCCGATAAGGTCGCCGCGATCAAAGACCTGCAGGCCCGCGGGAACCGGGTGGCGATGGTGGGTGACGGGATGAACGACGGGCCCGCGCTGGCCGCGGCCGACCTGGGCATGGCCATGGGCGCGGGCACCGACGTGGCCATCTCCGCCGCCGACCTGGTCCTGCTCCGGCCGGACCTGACCGTGGTGCCCGACGCGATCGCGCTGGCCCGCGCGGCCCGCCGGACGATCAGGCGCAATCTCGCCTGGGCCTTCGCCTACAACGTCGCGGCGGTGCCGCTCGCCGCGGCCGGTTTCCTCAACCCGCTTATCGCCGCCGCCGCGATGACCATGTCCTCGGTCCTGGTCGTGGCCAATAGCCTGCGGCTGCGCCGGTTCCGCTAGCATCAAGTCGGAGCAAACCGTGACCCAACCTGATGATGATGCCCTGCGGGTGTCCGACGCCGAGCGCGACGCGGTGCTGCGCACGCTGGGCGACCACGCGGCCGTCGGCCGGCTGACCCTGGACGAGCTCGAGGACCGCTCCGGCCGGGCGCTGACCGCCAAGACCCGCGGCGAGCTGGCCACCTTGACCAGCGACCTGCCCCGCGAGGCCGGCCAGCCGGGCGCGCAAAGCCCGGTGCCCGCCGGCAAGAAGCCGGTGCGGTGGATGGTCGCGATCATGGGCGGCTCGCAGCGGCGCGGCCGGTTCCGCACCGTGGGCAGCATCAACGCCGTCGCGATCATGGGCGGCGACGAGATCGACCTGCGCGAGGCCGAGATCGAGGGCGGCGAGCTCACCCTCAACCTGTTCGCCCTCATGGGCGGCTCGAACATCTACGTTCCCGACTCGGTCGACGTCGAGGTCGGCGGCTTCTCCATCATGGGCGGGCACGAGGAGGTCGGCAGCGAAAGCACGCCGCGCCCGGGCGCGCCGGTCATCCGGATCCGGGTGTACACCCTGATGGGCGGCGCGTCGATCTACCGGCTGCCGCCGCAGGCCCGCGGGGTGAGCCTGAAGGACGCCCGCCGCCTGGCCAAATCCGCCGAGCGCGGCCAGCTTCCCGCGCCGGACTGACCGGATGGATCTTGGCCTGCGCGGCCGTTCACCGCGACGTTCGCGCTCAACGCGGGCCACGCCGCCGAGCTGATCCGGGCCGGGCTTGTTCACCTGCGCGAGGCGGGCGGCGGATCGGTGGTGATCATCTCCTCGATCACCGGCATGCGCCCGGCGCCGCGCACCGCCTATGCCGCCGCCAAGGCGGCGGAGATCCAGCTGGCGGCCACCGCCGCCCAGGAACTGGCGCCCGCCGGGATCCGGGTCAACGCGGTCAGCCCCGGGTCCGTCATGTTTCCCGGCGGCAGCTGGGACCAGTTCCAGCAGCAGAACCCGGACGACTTCGCCGCCTTCGAGGCCACCCAGTTCCCGCTGGGCCGCCTGGGCCGCCCGGCGGAGGTCGCCGACGTGGTCGCGTTCCTGCTCTCGGCGCGGGCGTCGTGGATCACCGGCGCGAACATCGTCGTGGACGGCGGGCAGCGCTACCCGAGCGCCCGCCGCTTCGACTGAGCCAGCACGCCGCGCACGTACTCCGATTCGGTCTGGTACACGTGCGCCGACTTGACCACCATCAGCAGCCGCCCGGCCGCCGCGTACAGCCGCCCGGCCGAGCTCACCCGCCAGCCCCACCGTCACGACCGCATGGTACGCGCTAGGACTGGGCGTCGACCTTGGCCTGGTACCAGGTCGTGGTGACGATGTACCCGTCGAGCAGGCCCATGATGACGTAGCCGAAGATGATTGCTCCGGCCATTACCTTGGCCGTCTGCACCGACGCCGCACTGGCCCCGGCAGAATGCAGTCCGGCCGCGACGTTGTCGATAAGGCTGGCCACCGGACCGCCAAGCCGGGTGAGTTCGACCAGCCCGGCTCCCAGGACCAGCTTGGTCAGCCAGTCACTGATCTCGGCGAGATTCGAGGACGCGCCCAGCCCGCTCGATCCGGCCGCCGCCGCGGCCGACTGATTCTGCCGCAGTTCGCCGGAGGAAACCGCGCGCGGAATGCCGAGCAGAAACCCGACGAAGCAGCCCGCCACGAATGCCGCCAGGCTGGCCAGCACACCGACACCCAGATAGGTCGAATGTGATCCCTGAGTGGAAAACGCATAGACCGCGATCCAGGCGGTACCTCCGACCGGAGCCGCGATGCCCAGGAAGGCCAGCCACGTGGTGATGTGCCCGAGCACACCTCGCCGCCGGGCGCCCACCGTGACCAGCAGTTTGGCGATCCTGGTCCGGTCGACCCGGCGGGCTCCGACCGGGCGGCGCCATCGCGACGGCACCGTGGCCTTGATGACCAGGTCGGCCGTGGCGATGTGGTTGGCCGAGTCCATGACCTGGACCTTGACCATCGTGGTGCCCGGCCGGGTCGGCAGGCCGCTGATCCGGCCCGTGTCCGGGTCGACCTGGGGAAGCCCTTCGGGCCAGCTCGATCCCGGCGCCACCGCCCATTGATAAGGCTTGACCCCGCCGTCGGCGTGCAGTTCGATGAGCACCTCGGTCTGCGCGCCGTGCGGCACGCCGGACGGCGTCATATCGTCCAGCATGACCAGCTTTGCGTTGACGATTACGGTAAAGCCGCGCGATTCGGATTGGCCGACGGTATCGGTCACCTTGACGGTGAACGGATAAGTGCCGGCCTCGGCGCACCTTCCGGAAAGGACTCCGGTGGCCGGGTCAAGCTGCAGCCCGGAGGGCAGCGAGCCGTCGCCCGCCCACTGGCTGGCCGGGTTGTCCCCGGCCGCGGTGAACGTGAACGCATAAAGGTCGCCGACCGTGCCCTGAGGCGGACCATTTCCTGCTATCTGGACCATCGCATCCTCTTAGTGCGGGTGGCCATACTTCGGGATCGGAACAGATCAACGCGAACCTTACTAGTTCCATCCGCCCGAAAGCGACGCAGCCGCGCCCGGAAAACGGTTTGTCCGCCCGGCCGCGGCTACGCGACCATAAGCCATGGTCTTGGTCCGTGAGGCGGTATCCGGTGACTGGCAGGCGCTGCGCGACATCCGGCTGGAGGCGCTGCGCGACGCTCCGAGCGCCTTCGGGTCCACCTACCAGGGCGAGGCCGGCCTGCCCGAGGCGCACTGGCACGACCGGATCGCCCGCGGCGGCACGTTCCTGGCCTACCTCCCCGACCTCGGCCCGTCTGACCCGGCCGGGCTGATCGGTGGCTACCCCGAAGACCCGCAGACGGTCGAACTGGTCTCCATGTACGTACGCCCCCGGGCCCGCGGCCGCGGCGTGGGCGACGCGCTCGTGGCCACCGTGCTCGACTGGGCCAGCACAAGGAACGCCGCGACCGTGCACCTGTGGGTGACCGAGACCAACGCCGCCGCCCGCGCCCTGTACGAGCGCTGCGGCTTCACGCTGACCGGCGAGCGCCAGCCGCTGCCCTCGGACCCGACCGTCGGCGAGGTCGCTATGTCCCGTACTCTGCCCTGACCCCGAGCAGCCGCACCGGCCGCCGCCTGGCGAACCGCTCCAGCGCCGACGCCGCGGCCGCCGAGATCACCGCGGCCTCCAGGCTGGGGGCGGGCAGCGTCACCCCGTGCGTCTCGGTGACGAACGGCGCGTACCGCACCTTCACCACCACCCGCACCGCGGGCCGCCCCTCAGCGGCCAGGTCCGCGGCCAGCAGCCCGGCCAGCCGCGCCACCTCGGCCTGCACCTGCGGCCAGTCCGCGATGTTGACCTGGAACGTCTCCTCCTTGCCGTGCCCGCGGGCCAGGTACGGCGAATCGTCCACGTCGGCGTCGCCCCGGCCCCGGCCGAGCAGCACCAGCCACGGCCCGGTCATCGGCCCGAACACCGCCGCCAGCGCGTCCGGGTCGGCCGCGGCCAGGTCGCTGACCGTGGCGATGCCCAGCCCGGCCAGCTTCTTAGCCGTCTTGGCCCCGATGCCCCACAGCGCGTCGGTCGGCCGGTCACCCAGCACGGAAAACCAGGAGGCCGACGTCAGGCGGAACACCCCGGCCGGCTTCCCGAACCCGGTGGCGATCTTGGCCTGCAGCTTGTTCTCCCCGATCCCCACCGTGCAGTCAAGCTCCGTGGCCGCGCGCACGCTAGAAGCCAATGACCGCGCGAACCCCTCAGGGTCGTCGCTATCCACGCCCAGGAACGCCTCGTCCCAGCCCAGCACCTCGACCACCGCCCCGGAGGCCCGGAGCACGTCCATGACCGAGGCCGAGACCTCCTCGTAGGCCTCCCGGTCCACCGGCAGGAACACCGCGTCAGGCAATCGCCGCGCGGCGGTGCGCAGCGGCAGCCCCGAATGCACGCCAAACGACCGGGCCTCGTACGACGCCGTGCTGACCACGCCCCGCTTGGTGGGATCACCGTCGCCGCCCACCACCACCGGCCGCCCGCGCAACTCGGGGTGGCGCAGCACCTCGACCGCCGCGATGAACTGGTCGAGGTCCACGTGCAACACCCACCGCCCCATGCCTTACTTTTACCCGACCCGGCCCTGGGTACCGTAAGAAAACATGTCGTGGTCGAAGTACGCAGAATTCCTGGCCTTCGCCGTGGTCCTGATCGTGATCCCCGGGCCTGATTTCGCCGTGGTGACCAAGAACACCCTGGTCGGCGGGCGCCGGCGGGGGAGATGGACGGCCCTGGGCGTGTCCAGTTCCAACCTGGTCCAGGGCACGGCCGCCGCGTGCGGGCTGAGCGCGCTGATCGTCAGGGTCCAGCCGCTGTTCGAGGTGATCAAGTGGGCCGGGGTCGCCTACCTGGCCTACCTGGGCGTCCAGGCGTTCCGGTCGGCCCGCCGCGGCGAGTACGCGCCCCTGGACGGCGACGACGCGCAGAAAACCGCGCAGAACGTGGCCGGCTGGCGGCAGGGGTTCATCTCCAACATCACCAACCCCAAGGTGCTGGTCTTCTACCTCGCCGTGCTGCCGCAGTTCCTCACCCCGGGTGCGGGTCTCGGCTGGCTGCTGGTCCTGGCCTGGAGCCACGCGGTCATGAGCCTGGCCTACCTGCTCGTGCTGGTCACCGGCCTGCACAGCGCGCGGCGCCTGCTCATGCGCCGCAAGGTCCGCCGCACACTAGACGCCACCACCGGCGCCGTCCTCCTCGGCTTCGGCGCCAAGCTCGCCACCGAGCACGTCTGAGCCCCCGAGACCCGCCAGCGCGAGGTCGGCCAGACGGCTGATGGTGTCCTCGTCGCGGTGACCCGGCACCATGGCAATTGCTTTGATCTGGCCGTCCGCCTCAGAGACAATGACGTGTGCTGCTGACCATCACCACCACCCGGGCGCCCGCGACGGACCTCGGGTACCTGCTGCACAAGCACCCCGACCGGCTCCAGACGTTCGACACCGCGGCGGGCGCGGCGCACGTCTTCTACCCCGAGGCGGCCCCCGGGCGCTGCACCGCCGCGCTGCTCCTCGAGGTCGACCCCATCGCCCTGGTCCGCGGCAAGACCAAGACCAGCGACGGCGAGCTCGCCCAGTACGTCAACGACCGCCCGTACGCCGCCTCCAGCATGCTCGCGGTGGCGCTCAAGGAGGCCTTCCGGACCGCGCTGACCGGCCGCTGCGACGCCCGGCCCGAGCTCGCCCAGAGCAGCATCCCGCTGGCCATCGGAGTCCCGGCCTTGCGCTGCAAGGGCGGCCCCGCCCTGGCCCAGGCCGTCTTCGAGCCGCTCGGCTGGACCGTGCAGACCACCAGCGAACCCCTGCAGCCGGCGGAATGGGGTCCGTCAAACTACCTGGACCTGCGGCTGACCGGCGAGGTCCGCCTGGCCGACGCGCTCAACCACCTGTACGTGCTGCTGCCCGTGCTCGACGACGCCAAGCACTACTGGGTGTCCCCCGAAGAGGTCGACAAGCTGATCCGCGCGGGCGGCGACTGGCTGGCCGCCCATCCGGCCCGGGACCTGATCGCGCAGCGGTACCTGTCGCACCAGCGCCGCCTCACCCAGTCCGCGCTGGCCCGGCTGGCCGAAGCCGACGACACCGAGCCGGAAACACTCGACAACGCCGTCACCGATGACGAGGACCCCCGCAAGCCCCTCGCCGTCCAGCGCCGCGAGGCCGTCCTGGCCGTCCTGGCCGAGCTGGGCACCAAACGAGTCGGCGACCTCGGCTGCGGCACGGGCGTCCTGACCAAGGCCCTGCTGGCCGAGCACCAGCGCATCGACAAGGTCGTCGCGGTCGACGTGTCCGCCCGCGCCCTGCAGATCGCCGCGCGCAACCTGAACCTGGACCGCATGCCCGACCAGCAGCGCGCGCGCCTGGACATCTTCCAGTCCGCGCTGACCTACCGCGACGACCGGCTGGCCGGGCTGGACGCGGCCGTGCTGATGGAGGTCATCGAGCACGTCGATCCCGAACGCCTGCCCGCGCTGGAGCGCGTCGTGTTCGGCTTCGCCGCGCCCGGCGCCGTCCTGGTCACCACGCCCAACGCCGAGTACAACCCGCAGTTCGCCACGCTCGCCGAAGGCGCGAAACGCCACCCCGACCACCGCTTCGAGTGGACCCGCGCCCAGTTCACCGAATGGGCCCAGCAGGCCGCCAACACACACGGCTACCAGGTCCGCTTCCTGCCCGTCGGCCCCGAACACCCCGACGCAGGCCCGCCCACCCAGCTGGCCGTCTTCACCAAGGGGGGACCATGGCCGAGCTGAGCATCCCCGAGCTGAGCCTGGTCCTGCTGGTCGGGGTGACCGGATCGGGCAAGTCGACGTTCGCCCGCGCGCACTTCAAGCCGACCGAGGTCATCTCCTCGGACTTCTGCCGCGGGCTGGTCGCCGACGACCAGAACGACCAGTCCGCCACGCCCGCCGCGTTCGAGGTGCTGCGGTTCATCGTCGGCCAGCGCCTCAAGGCCGGCCGGCTGACCGTGGTCGACGCGACCAACGTGCAGCCCGAGGCCCGCCGCGACCTGGTCCTGCTGGCCCGCGAGTACGACGTGCTCCCGGTGGCGATCGTCCTGGACCTGCCGGAGCGGCTGTGCGCCGAGCGCAACGCCCAGCGCCCCGACCGCGACTTCGGCCCGCACGTGATCCGCCGCCAGCGCCAGCAGCTGCGCCGGCACCTCAAGGGCCTGTCCCGCGAGGGCTTGCGCACCGTGCACGTGCTGCACACCCCCGACGAGGTGCAAGCGGCCACCGTGACCCGGGCCAAGCTGTTCAACGACCTGCGCCACGAAACCGGCCCGTTCGACGTCATCGGCGACGTGCACGGCTGCCGGGCCGAGCTCGAGCAGCTGCTGGACAAGCTCGGCTACGCCATCGACCGCGACGGCGCGGGCCGCCCCGTAACCGCAAGCCACCCAACGAGACGTGCGATCTTCCTCGGCGACCTGGTGGACCGCGGCCCGGACACCCCCGGCGTGCTGCGCCTGGTCATGGGCATGGTCGCCGCGGGGACCGCGTTCTGCGTGCCCGGCAACCACGAGGCCAAGCTGCTCAAGGCGCTGCGCGGCAAGAACGTCACGCGCAGCCACGGCCTGGACGCCTCGATGGAGCAGCTCGACGCCGAGCCCGAGGAGTTCCGCGCCGCCGTAGCACAATTCATCGACGGCCTGATCAGCCACTACGTCCTCGACGGCGGGCGCCTGGTGGTGGCCCACGCCGGCCTCATCGAGCGCTACCACGGCCGCGCCTCGGGCCGGGTCCGCGAGTTCTGCCTGTACGGGCAGACCACCGGCGAGACCGACGAGTACGGCCTGCCGGTCCGGTACCCGTGGGCCCAGGAGTACCGCGGCCAGGCCCTGGTCCTCTACGGTCACACCCCGGTGCCGGAGACGGAATGGCTGAACAACACCCTGTGCCTGGATACAGGCTGTGTCTTCGGTGGCCGTCTGAGCGCTTTGAATTATCCCGAACGGACCGTGGTGTCAGTCCCCGCCACCCGCGTCTACCATCCCCCGGCCAAGCCCTTCCCCCTCTCCGCGCCCGCCGCAGCGGGACCCGCCCGCCGCGAGCCAGACGTGCTCGACATCAACGACGTGTCCGGGTCCCGCGTCATCGAGACCGGCTACGTGCCCCGGATCGGGGTTCGCGAGGCACACGCCGCGGCCGCCCTGGAGGTCATGAGCCGCTTCGCCCTCGACCCCCGCTGGCTGCTCTACCTCCCGCCCACCATGAGCCCGGTCGCTACCTCCACCCGCGACGGCCTGCTCGAGCACCCCGAGCAGGCCTTTACCGCCTACCACTCCGACGGCGTAACCGACGTCCTGTGCGAAGAAAAGCACATGGGCTCCCGCGCCGTCCTCCTCATCTGCCGCACCCCCGCCACGGCCCAGGCCCGCTTCGGGGCCCCGGCCGGCAACTCGTGCGGGACGATCTGGACCCGGACCGGCCGCCCCTTCTTCCCCGCCGCCCTGACCGCGGACCTGGCCGACCGGGTCCGAATGGCCGCCGAGCAGGCCGGCCTGTTCCGCGACCTGGACACCGGATGGCTGCTCCTCGACGCCGAACTCCTGCCCTGGAACGTCAAGGCCGGCCAGCTGCTCCGCGGCCAGTACGCCGCGGTCGGGGCCGCCGCCCGGGCCGCACTGCCCGCCGCCGTCGCCGCCCTCGAGCAGGCCGCCGCCCGGCCGCTGCCCGCCGGCGCCCCCGCCCTGCCTTCGCTGCTCGACCGGACCCGCGCCCGGATGACGAACGCCGACGCCTTCACCGCCGCCTACCTGCGCTACTGCTGGTCCACCGACGGCCTGTCCGGCGTGCGCGTCGCCCCGTTCCAGCTGCTCGCCACCGAGGGCGCCGTCCACCACGAGCGCCCGCACTCCTGGCACCTGGAGATCGCCGACCGGCTGGTCGCCGCGGCACAGGCCGGAGCCGCTGGCGCGGCAGGCCCGGACCTGATCGCCCCCACCCGCCGGCTGGCCGCCGACACCAGCGATCCCGCCTCGGTCGCCACGGCGACCCGGTGGTGGGAGGACCTGACCGCCGCCGGGGGAGAGGGCATGGTGGTCAAGCCCGCCGCGAACCTCATTCGCGGCCCGAGGGGACTGGTCCAGCCGGGCCTGAAGGTCCGCGGCCGGGAGTACCTGCGGCTCATCTACGGCCCGGACTACACCGAGCCGGGGAATCTGGACCGGCTGCGCCAGCGGGCGCTCAGCCACAAGCGCTCGCTGGCGCTGCGCGAGTACGCCCTCGGCCTAGAGGCGCTGGACCGGGTGGCCCGCGGCGAGCCGCTGTGGCGGGTGCACGAGTGCGTCTTCGCCGTCCTGGCCCTGGAGTCCGAGCCGGTCGATCCCCGGCTTTGACGTACCCGGCTGGGAAGATATCCGCATGCTCGATTCGAACGCCAAAGCCGACCTGCACCGCTACCTGCAAGACGCCCGCGAGGCGCTGCTCTGGAAACTCGAGGGACTGTCCGAGTACGACGTCCGCCGCCCCCTGGTGCCGACCGGAACCAACCTGCTCGGCCTGGTCAAGCACGTGACCGGCGTCGAACTCGGGTACTTCGGCGACGTCTTCGGCCAGCCCGGCCCCGACCAGCTGCGCTGGGACGAATCCGATCCCATGACGGACATGTTCGCGGCCCCCGAGGAATCCCGCGAGTCCATCACCGGCATGTACCGCCGCGCCTGGGCCCACTCTGACGCGACCATCGACGCCCTGCCGCTGGACACCGTCGGGACGGTCCCCTGGTGGCCGGCCGCCAGAACCAGCTGACGCTGCACCACGCCCTGGTCCGCATCGCCACCGAGACCGCCCGCCACGCCGGCCACGCCGACATCGTCCGCGAGCTCATCGACGGCGCGGCCGGCTGGACTCCCGCCAAACCCAACCTCCCCGACGCCGACCAGCCCTGGTGGCAAACCCACCGCGACCGCGTAGAAACCGCCGCCCGCCAAGCCGCCCAGAACGGGATCGGAGCGCCGATGAGCTCGAAGGCCTGCCGCTGGGCGCTGGTCGGCTGGGCGAGCATCGCGCTGTTGACATCGGTGCCGGTGTAGCGGACCGGTTGCGGGTCAGCGTGGCCAGGTGCTCGAGCAGGCCGCGGAAGCTGCGGTAGGGCTGCCCGGCCGGGTCGTGCTGGCCGGAGGCTTTGGCCTGGGCGGCGGCGGAGCGGCGGGCCGGGGCGACGGGGCTGGCCGGGGCGGGCGGGTTCTGGTCGGTGTAGGTCAGCGGGGCCAGGCCCGGCGCAGGTGCCAGGTCAGGTAGCAGGCGAGCATGCAGATCAGCACGTGGGCCCGGACGCGTTCTTCCAGCCGGTGGAACACGGGCCGCAGGTCCAGGTCATCGGCCTTGATGTGGCGGAAGTCCCGTCGACGTATTTGAGGTTCTTGTAGGCGGTGACCACGGCGGGGGCATCCAGCTCGGCGGCGGGGATGGGGGTGCGCAGCACATAGAACCCGTCCAGGGCGGCTTCGGCGGTGATCTGGTCCTGTTTGCGGTTCACGGCCAGGCTGGTATCGGTGATGGTGACGGCGAAGTGCTTGGCGGTCTTGTATGTGCTGATCACCTTGCCGACCTCGACGCCGATGGGCCCGGCGCGGTGAGCTTGCCGGCCGCCACCCGGGCGGTGAGGGGGGCCAGCAGTTTCTCGGTGGCGGCCAGCAGGTCTCGCGGGTGCGGGGTGGCGGAGGACCGGGTTGCGGAGGCGACCAGCCGCCCCGGGTAAATGGGCGTGATCCGCAGCGGGCGACAGGTGCAGCTGGCACGGCCGTCGTCGCATCTGCTTGCGCTGTCGGGACACTCGCGCTGTTGATCCCGAAGGCCGGCCGTGCGGCTGGGGTGCTCCTGGGCAGGGCCAATACGAGCGATCCCATTGATGCCACCGTCGTCATGACATTCTGCAGGCCGAACTTCTTGCATTACGTCGGTGATGGCGGTGAACGCGGCGGGGTCGCCGGTGTTGCCGGGGAAGACCAGGACCGCGACCGGGCGGCCTGCCGGGTCGGTGAGCAGCCCGTACTCGATCTGCAGTTTGCCTTTCTTGCCGTCCGGGAGTGCGCGGGCGGCCAGCGGGCAGCGCGTGCTTCAGCCACGAGCTGGACAGGTGGAACAGCGCCATCTTGAGACGGGTTGGGCTCCGGGGCCAGGTGGCGGGCCGCGAGCTTGGCCTCGATCGTGTCCTGCCGGTGCTGCAGCCAGTCCATCGCGGCGTAGATGTCATCGGTGGACGCGTCGCGACGCCGAGGTCGGCGCCAGGGTGGTGTCGGCCACCAGGTCAGGGTGGACAGCTTGGAGGCCGGGGCGATCACCCGGGAGATGATCAGGGCCAGGGCCAGGTCCCGGTGGCGGCCCGCGGGGCCCAGCAGGGCGGGCAGCCACAGCTTGGCGGCGATGGCGTGGACGGCGGCGGCGTGGCCGTGCGGCAGCGACCGGTGATGGTGACCGCGCCGGCGCTGGGACCAGCTGCTGGCCATTGAGGCCGGCGTCGATCCAGGTCGATGACGTCGTCCTGCTGGCCGGTCCCGGAGACCGAATCCTGACCAGTGATCCCGCTGACCTCGCCAGGCTGGCCGGAGCGGCCTCGAACCGGGCCGTCATCGTCCCGTGTTAGCGCCGTCCGTTAGCGTTGGCGCGTGACCGTCATCGGCGTTCCGTACCACCTGGACGAATACCTGCCCGACCTTGACCTCACGCCCGACCCCGCGGAACTGATCACCCCCGAGCTACCCCCTGCCGAGGTGGCCGGAGCCGAGGAAGCCGGAGCCGAGATCTGGCCGCGGCTCGCCGTGCTGTACACCGCCGTGGCCCGCGCCGTGACCCGCAATCGTGCCGCCGACGGACACCCGGTGGTCGTGGCCAGCGGTGACTGTCTCACCGCGCTCGGCACGGTCGCCGGGCTGCAGGCCGCCGGAGCCGACCCGGCGATAGTCTGGTTCGACGCCCACGGTGACGTGCAGACGCCGGAGACAAGCTCGTCGGGCTACCTGGCCGGCATGGTGCTGCGCCTGCTCACCGGCTACCGCCCCGAGCTCATCGCCGGCCGGCTGGGGTTGCGGCCCGTTCCCGAGCAGCAGATCGTGCTGGTTGGCGCCCGCGACCTGGACCCGCCCGAGGCCACCTACCTGGACCAGTCCCAGATCTGCCGCCGCGAGGTGACGGACCTGACCGTCGCCGATCTGCCGGACAGCCCGCTCTACGTGCACGTGGACCTGGACGTGATCGACGGGGCTCAGCTTCCGGGACTGCGCTACCCCACGCCCCGCGGTCCCGACGTCGGCCACGTCGCGGACGCCCTGAGCATGCTCCTCGGCACCGGCCGCGTCGCCGCCTTCGGCATCGCCTGCAGCTGGTTCCCCGGCCACGACGCCGCCCGCCTCATCGCCCCCTACCTGGAGATCGCCCTCGCTCGCGGCTGACCACCCTCATTCCGCGTAGGTCCGCACCAGCCGCAGTGCCGTGGCACCGTGCGGCCCGCTGACCGACAGCCGCGACGACGCCGGCGCCAGCCGCCGCGCGGCCACCCGGCAGAAGTCACCGGCCGGCCCGGTGATGCCCGACTCGGCGCCGGCCGCCGACTATGGCACCCTGGCGCTTGAGACGACCCTCACTTGTGTTAGAGCGCGCTCTAACTCGTAGGCTCGGATCGTGACGACCTGGACCGTAGGCGAAGCGGCCGAGAAATGCGGCCTGTCCCAGCACACCCTGCGCTGGTACGAGCGCATCGGCCTGCTCCCCGCGATCGAACGCGGCAGCGACGGTCGGCGCCGGTACCGCGACAGCGACCTGGACTGGCTGTCGCTGCTGACCAAGCTGCGCGCCACCGGGATGCCGGTGCGGGACATGCAGCGCTACGCCGCGCTGGTCAGGTCGGGCGCCGGCCACGCCGAACGCCTGGACCTGCTGATAAAGCACCGCGAGGAGGTGCGGCGGGCGCTGGCCGCCCAGCGCGAGACCTTGAAGCTGCTCGACGCGAAGATCGACAGCTACGAGTGCCTCGTGGCCCAGCCGGCAGTCACCCAAGCAAGCTAGCGCCCCAGCAGACAACGTTCGCCTCGCAGATACGCCCCCGCCCGCCGGGCAACCGGCCCGGAGTTCCATCGGGCCGGTCCGGAGCGTATCGGGTAACGACGTGGTTGCGGCAATCATGCCGGCTGGTGCGCATGATTGCGGCAATCATGTCGTTGCGCGGGTCACCGCGGACGGGTCAGGTGGTAACGGGGAGGAGGGCGGGGCAGGAGTGCCCGGAGAAGTCCTGACGCTCACTCCCGGGGACACCCGCCCTTAGCTCACCATCCCGGGAACCCTACGGGTTAAGAGCTGACGCGTCCCAACGACATGGGTGCCGCAACGACGTCGTTGGGCGGGCCGCCGGAGCCGCAGCGGAAATGCGCCGCGGCGGGAATTATCCGGAATAGTACGTGCTCATCGGGTATGACGTGCCGAAACGCGGCGCCGAGCCAGACTTGGTGCCTTTCGTGAAACCGCCGAACATCAGCGCCAGCACCACCAGAACCACGACGAGGATCAGCAGCCACATCAGGCATCCGGCGGCCCGGGATCGCGGACGCCATCGGCGCCGCGGACCCCGGCTCCAGTTCTCGTAAGTGCTGGAGGGGCGCCGCCTGCGGGACCGGAACGCGCTCATGCCTTTACTCTTCCCCGGCCCGCGTCGATATGCCGGCCCGGCGGGATTATCTGCGCCAGCGGGGGTACTTGGTTGGGCGGCAATGACAGCGGCCCCACCGGACCTCGGACGTAACGGAACGGCTGATGAATAGGTTCACGCAAACCACGGGGGAAACACCGCAAAGACGCGAAGTGCGGATCATGATGCCGCGCCTGCCCGGGACGGGACGAGCGGGCGGGATCGTGACCTCGATCATCGCCGTCATCGTGCTGATCGTGGTGCTGTCTGCGGTGCACCTGCTGCCCCAGCTGCGCAACCCGTTCGCCGAGACCACCACCGTCCGCAGCCAGCCCGTCATCTTGAAGTCAATCACCAACCTCAGCCGCTATGAGGCGGCCAGCGGCACGTTCGAGGTCGTGGTCGACCTGACCCACAGGACCGGGTTCCTGCCTTCGTTCCTGGCCGGCAGCGAGACCCTGTTCGTCGGTCAGGGCACCGACATCGCCTACGTCGACTTCTCCGGGCTGAAGAGCCAGGACCTCAAGGTGTCCCAGGACCGGACCACCGTGACGGTTACGCTCCCCAAGCCCCAGCTGGAGCCGGCTCAGCTCGACGTGAACCAGTCGTACGTGTACGCCGAGCAGCAGGGCCTGTTCAACCGGATCGGCAACTTCTTCTCCGGCAACCCGAACAGCCAGCAGCAGGTGTACCAGATCGCCGAGCAGAAGATCGGGACCGCCGCCAAGCAGAGCCCGTTGCTCACCCAGGCGCAGAAGAACACGGAGGGCATGCTCGACGGCATGCTGTCCTCGCTCGGCTTCAGCCACGTCACGGTCACCTTCACCGGCTGAGACGGTGGCTGCGACGCTCATTTGCGTTCGAGCGCGCTCTAATTCATAGGCTTTCCGTATGACCATCAACATGCGCACCACCAAACTCGGCGATCTGTCCGTGTCCGCCCAAGGGCTGGGCTGCATGGGGATGAGCGAGTGGTACGGCCCCACCGACTGGGACGAGTCGATCGCCACCATCAACCGCGCGCTCGACCTGGGCGTGACGTTCATCGACACCGCCGACATCTACGGCGCGGGCCACAACGAGGTCCTGGTCGGCCGGGCCATCGCGCACCGGCGCGGTGAGGTGCAGCTGGCCACCAAGTTCGGCATCGACCGGACGGCCGGCGACGCGCACCGCGTCGTCCGCGGCGAGCACGATTACGTGAAGCGCTCGGCAGAGGCATCGCTGACCCGCCTGGGCGTCGAGGTCATCGACCTGTACTACCTGCACCGCCCGCCGCAGACGGCCGAGATCGAGGAGACCGTCGGCGCCATGGCCGAGCTCGTGGCCGAGGGCAAGGTCCGTTACCTGGGCCTGTCCGAGGTCAACGACGAACTGCTGCGCCGCGCGTACGCGGTACACCCGATCGCCGCGGTGCAGAGCGAGTACTCGCTGTGGACCCGCGACGTCGAAACCGACGCCATGACGGCCATGCGCGAGCTAGGCGTCGGCTTCGTGCCCTACTCGCCGCTCGGCCGCGGCTTCCTGACCGGCACCGTGGACCTGGCCGCGCTGGACGACAACGACTTCCGCCGCCGCAACCCGCGGTTCCGCGGCCAGGCCAGCGAGCACAACCAGGCGATCGCCGACACCGTCCGCAAGATCGCCGAGGTCAAGGGCGTGCCGCCCGCGCAGGTGGCGCTGGCCTGGGTCTACGCCCAGGAGGAGCGGCTCGGCGTCCCGATGGCCCCGATCCCCGGCACCAAGCGGATCAAGTGGCTGGAGCAGAACGTCGCCGCCCTCGACGTCACCCTGACCGCCGGCGAGCTGGCCCTCCTGGACCCGCTCGGCAGCCAGGTGGCCGGCGCCCGGTATTGATCGCCCAATACCGCGACACGGTAAGAAAGGCACCCGGGTTCTCGAATTATCCGAACTTGACGCAAATAATGCTCCTGTGGATTCACGGGGAAGCGTCAGCGTTCCGCGCCGCGCCGACGGCTATCGACCGGTTTCCGCCCGGCAGTACCGGTTCCGGCGCGCGGTGGTCCTGGTCGCGGTGCTTTCCCTGGTGGCGCTGATCGCGGGCTGCCTGGGCCGTTCCGGGCCGCCCGCGATCCAGCTCGCCCACCGGCAGCCGCTGACCGGGAACCTCACGGTCAAGGCCCCGCGGATCGTCGCGTCCGGCGCCAGCTCGGGCCGGTGGCTGGTGTACACGTCCGGTCCGCTGCGCGCCGCGCCGGCCCAGCCGCTGTGCGGAACCGACCCGGTCGCCTTGGTGGCACCGACGCAGCTGGCGGTGTCCGAGAGCGCGACCGCCTGCCAGGCCCAGCTGCGGCTGACCGCGCGGAACGGCAAGCAGGCGGTCGTCCAGGTCGCCATCCCCGCGCTGTCCCGAGCCAAGGCCCGTCAGGTAAAGGCGGCCCCGCTGTACTGCTTCGCGAACGCGGCCGGGCGGGCCATCTACATCACCATCGATGACGGCTGGACGCCCAGCGCGGAAGTGCTGGCCCTCATGCACCAGGCCTACCTGCCGGTCACGGCCTTCCTCATCGCCGACGCCGCCAAGGAGAACCTGAGCTACTGGAAGGCCTTCGCCGCGGCGGGCGGGATGATCGGGGACCACACGGTCTCCCATCCGTACCTCACCAAGGTCACCCAGGCCCGGGCCAAGTCGCAGTGGGCGCAGGCCCGGACGGAGCTCGGCCGGTGGCTGGGCCAGACTCCCGCCATCGGGCGCCCGCCGTACGGCGCCTTCAACCGGAAGGTGGAGGTGGCCGCCGCCCGCGGCGGACTGACGGCCCTGGCGGGCTGGAGCGCCACCATGTCCGGCAACCGCATCCAGACCTGGAACGGCAAGCCGCTGAGCCCGGGCGAGATCGTCATCCTGCACTGGGTTCCCGGGCTGGGCCACCAGCTCACCGTCCTGCTGGCCGCGATCCGCGCCCTGCACCTCAACCCGAGGCCGCTGACCCTGGCCAGCTTCTCCGGAATCGCCCCCCAGCAGCACCCCCTCAACGGCGACTGATCCCGGCCCCGGCCGTCCCGTCATCAGGCGGCCGATGAGACGGAGTCCCTAGCCCGGTGCCCGGTGACTGTGGAAAGTGCCCGGGCCGCCGAGCTGCCGCGCGGCATGACGCGAATGCGGCCCTATACCCGCGGCTGAGGAAACGTGCCATCGCTGCGGATTCCACCGCATCCCGTAGCGATGAAACCCGAGTTGGGCCACCCTAACGATCATCAATAGCGGAGGTTACTAACCTCAATCTTTCGCGACTTTGGCCGGGCCACTGCGGATCAGGCTATAGCCGTGGCGGACCCGCCATAGCGCTCCAGACAGGCCGAGGCTCAGGCAGGAAAGCCCGATGAATACCATGCCCTCTCCCCGCGGGATGCCGAGTACGACCGCACCCACCATCACCCAGCCGAAGCCCGCCAGCGCGTACGGCAGCCAGGCTCGGGCCACCCAGCTCGGCTCAGCTTTCATGACCCCAAGGCTACAAAGACCACAGGACTATTAAGTTCGTCGGGGGTTCCATGGTGGTCAGGCTGCCAGGGTGTGGGTCTTGGTCTTGTCGTGGGCGTCGATGCGACGTAGCAGGTCGGTGAGGTCGGTACGGGTGAACTTCCAGGTAAACGGCCGGGCGATGGCGTTGTAGCGGGTCTCGAACGCGGCGAGGCGGTCGCGGATCTGGTCCAGATCGGTGAAGTCGTTGGGGGTGAGGACTTTGCGCTGCACGATGGAGAAGTAGATTTCCGCCTGGTCCAGCCAGGAGGCGTGCGCGGGCAGGTGGATCAGCTGCGCGTTCGGCCAGGCCTGAGCCATCCGCTGGATCGAGGCGGCGCCGCGGTGGGAGGATCCGTTGTCGGTGATCCAGAACACCCGGTTGGCGCTGGCGTACGGCTCGGTGGTCATCACCTGTGCCACCAGCCGGGCGAACGGCGCGATCCCGGTGGTGTCCTCGCACCGGCCGGTGACCTGTCCGCGGCGGACGTCCCAGGCGGCCAGGTAGGCCAGCGCGCCGCCGCGGTCATAGTCGTGCTCGACCCGCATCGCGCGGGCTTTGCCTGGGGGCAGGGTGGGGTGGCAGCGGCACCGGGCCTGGATGGAGGTCTTCTCATCGGCGCAGATCACGTAGTCGCCGTGGCCCAGCGGCAGGCCGTCCCAGATCCCGGCGTACAGATCCAGCACCGGGGCGGCCCTGGCCGCGAACTGCGGGTCGCGGACGGAGATCCAGGACCGGTGCTGCCAGGGCTTGAGGGCGTCGCGGGCCAGCCACCGGCGGATGGTGGATGCCGAGGCCGCGATGCCGCAGCGGGCGGCCACTTCGCGGGCCAGGTCCGGGCCGCTCCACTTGGACAGCGGCACCCCGGACTCGGCTGGCAGCGCGCAGGCCAGCGCGACGACTTCGGCCCGGTCTGCGGCGGTGAAGAACGGCGGGCGGCCGCTGCGCGGAGCATCCTTCAGCCCGGCCAGCCGGCCCTGCGCGAACCGGCGGCGCCACTTGCGGACCGTGTCGGTGCATACCCTCAGCTGGGCGGCGATCGCGGCGTTGTCCTGGCCGGCCGCCGCGGCGAGCACGATCGCGGCCCGCAGCCGGTCGCGGTAGGGCCCGCGCGCCGACCGGGCCCGGGCCATCAGCACGGCCTGCTCGTCGCCGGACAAGGCAATCTGGTATGGGCTTGGCATAGGCATGCTTGTTCTTTATGCCGTACCCGCGCCAGTGCCCGGCACCAGGCAACCGCGATGGCGCAAGACGCCAGGAGAAGATGACTGTCGTGGCCCGATATCCGGATTCCACCAAGACCTCCCTGGAACAGCGGCTGCGCGCCCGGGCCCGCGAACGCTGGCCGCAGATCGCCAGCCTGCAGATCCGCCACCGCGGGAACTTCAGCTACGTCGACGCCACTTTGACCGACGGCACCACGCTCAAGCTGTGCCGGCTGCGCTATGTCGGCTCCGCTAGCCAGTGGCAGTTCGCGATCTACCGCGCCAGCCACGACGACTACGACGAATCGGTCTTCTTCACCGGCCTGCCGGTCGGCACCTGCCAAGACGCCCTCGACACCGCCTGCGGCCTCTACCTCAACGACCCCACCGCCTGGACCCGACCCCCGACGAACTTATGGGCGTGACCACTTAGTGTGCAAAATTAGCTGGTGTGGGATGGTATCGAGGGCCTAGGGCAGCTCGCTGTGCTTGCTGTGGCTGGTGGTCCGGGATGAGGGGGTTTGTGCCGGGGCCTAGGTTTGGGTCTGGGCAGGCCTGAGGCGGAAACGTGGCGGGCACCTTAACTTGTAGCAATGCGCTATCTCCCGGCACTGCGGTCGGTTTCCGCTCTCGCTGTCGCCATCGCGACGGCTGCCGTGACGGTGGTCGCCGCCTGCGGCGAGATGAGCGCTGGGTCCGCTAGTGCCGCCGGTCCGGCTGCCTTCCATCCGCGCGCCGGGTGGCAGAACGTGCCGGGCGCTGTGATCATCTGCCATTCGGCGCTGTCGCCCGCGGACCAGAACGCGACGGTGCTGGGCGTGTCGGCGGACTCGTGGTCGGACGCGTGGGGCGTCGGTGTCTGCGGGGAGGATGGCGGCACGCACGACGATGTGGGCATGACGCCGTCTGGGTTCATCGAGCACTGGGACGGGCGGGCCTGGCGGCGGGTGCCAGCCCCGGCCTCTGGTGAGTATGACCTGGTGCGAGCGGTGTCGCCGGCCGAAGTGTGGGTGGCGAGCCTGGCCGGTGACTCGTGGGCGTCGACCCAGCAGAGCTCGGCGACGGCGATGCCCGGCGGGCCGGCGGTGATCGACTGGAACGGGCGGGCATGGGCCCCGGCGACCGCTGGCCTAGGCCACGTGGTGTACGGGCTGGTGGCCTCAAGCACGGCCGGGGTGTGGGCGCTGACGTCGGCGGGTGTGCAGCGGTATGCCGATGGCGCCTGGCGGACGGTGCCAGGGCCGGCCTGCGTGTCCTTCGGCTTGCATTACTACGGTGGCCCCGGACCGCAGGAGAGCGCCTTCCTCGCCGCCGCTGCGGCGGGAATCTGGGTGGTCGGGGACAGCGCGCCGGGAATGCCGGTGCTCGCGCACTGGAGCGGCGGCCAGTGGACCACGGTGCCGGTGCCGGTGGCCGGCACGGCCAGCGCGGTCACCGACATCACGGCGAACGGCTCCGGTGCCTGGCTGACTGTTCAATCCTCCGGTAACGGCGACGCCGCCCACGACACGGTTCCCGTGCTCGAACGGTGGGACGGGCAGTCGTGGTCGCGGGTCGCGCGGGCCGGCCTCCAGCCGCAGTACCCGGCCTGGCCTGGCGCAAATCGCGGCACCCGGTGAGGACTACGGCGGCTCCTTGCTGTGCCGGTTCCCGCTAACCAGCGCGCAGCGGGCGCCATTCTACGGATACGCGTGGACCTGCCCGTCCGGGCTTAGCGCGAGCACGATGACCACCGTCCCCGGGACGAAGTACTTGTGGGCGGCCGGAACGCGGCAGCAGGGTCCGTACCTGGTAGCGGCCTTCTCCCTGTTCGCCCCCCGCTGACCTGCTGCCGGGCTCAATGCGCATCAGGTCGCAGTCACGTTCCGTGACAGGACTCCCTGCGCCTGCCTCTGGTCATGGCCATCGGCCAGCGAGGTCAGATGCCCGCCAGCGCTCCGCCGAGCGTTCCGGGGACACCGCGCCATCCTTCGGGCCAGGCCTAATGCTCAACTTTAGCGGTCACGAGGACAAGGCAGCAGGTCAGCGTCCTGCGGCGCCGACATGGCCAAAACCTGGCCCGAGACAGTCCTATACCCGCGGCTGAGGAAACGTGCCATCGCTGCGGATCCCACCGCGTCCCGTACCGATGAAAGGCAGCGCCCAGCAGGGAACGCCCGTGACCAAGCTGTGCGGCCTGGTGTCGTACCGCTCAGCTCACCCGAACGTCCCGGCCTTGACCTCAGCGGTGAACCGCTGCCACGGCCTGCGGCCGACCACCAATGCGGTCCCGTTGCGATTCTTGGAGTCCCGCACCGCGCAGCCCGCCCGGTCCGGCTCGTCCTGCCGTCCGGGGAGGGCGGCGACTTCGACGCACTGTCCGCCGTTGCCGCCGCTGTAGGTGCTTGTACGCCACGCGGCGCCGCTCAGGTCCACGTTCAGCGCCTCAACTTTCCGTTCCGGTGCGTCAGCCTGGCGGTCGTGCCGCCAGTTGCGCGATCAGGGCGCGGGATTCTGCCGGTCCGAGCGCCTGGGCGCGCAGGTAGTCAATCATCAGGCTATACCGGCGGACGTCTTCTGGCTTCTCCAGGTACAGCGCCCCGGTCTCGGCTTCCAGGTAGACCACGTTGCGGTCGGCGGGGTCAGGGAACTGCATCAGCGTGAAGGAGCCGAGCATGGCCGGGTGCGCCCCGGCGGTGAACGGCAGCACTTGCACGGTCACGCCGGGCCGGGCGGCGAGCTGCCCGATGTGGGCAAGCTGGCCGGCCATGACCTGCGGGCCGCCGACCTGGCGGTGCAGGACGGCCTCGTTCATCACCGCCCACAGCGCGGGAGCGTCCGGCGCGGTGAGCCGTTTCTGCCGTTCCAGCCGGACGGCGATCTGCCGTTCCATCTCCTCGTCGCGGTCGGCGCGCATCGCGGCGGTCATCACGGCGCGGGCGTAGGCCTCGGTCTGCAGCAGGCCGGTGACCAGCTCGGCGTTGTATTCCTGCATGGCGCTGGCGGCGGCTTCCAGTCCGACGTAGAACTGGAACCATTCGGGGATCGCGCCGGAGTACTGCTGCCACCAGTCCTTGACCCGGGCCATCCGGGCCAGCTCCAGCACGGCGTCGGCTTGCCCGCCGGTGATGCCGTAGAGCTTGAGGAGCCGGGCCACGTCGCGGGCCAGGACGCGGACCTTGTCGCCTTCGATCCGGTAGACCTTGGCCACTGACCAGCCCATCTGGTCGGCGACCTGCTCGCCGGTCAGGCCGGCGGCTTCGCGGAACTGCTTGAGCTCGATGACCAGCCGCCGGCGGCCGACGGTGCGCATGTGCGCGGGCATGTCCCGCCTCCGTCCCTCAAAAACGTCATAGTGCATTTGTACTATTGCGTTGATGCTACGGCAGATGCATACTCACACAGTAGCGGCCCGGCGTGCCCGCCGCCCTGCGCTCCGCCACACAAACCAGCCCGCCCCGCCGCGGGCCCGGAGGACCGGCCATGACCACCCCCAGCCGCCCCACCCGGTGCACGCGCTGACCAGCGCCGAGCTCACCGGCTACCGCCGCCAGCTCGAACACGCCATCACCGGCATCGACCCCGCCGCCCCGGTCCAGGCCCTCCTGCACCGCAACCTGGACCAGGTCCTGGCCGAGCAGGCCGCCCGCGCCGGCATCACCGCCACCGGCGGCCTCGCCGGCCCGGCCAGCCTCCCGCGATCTACCGCCAGGCCCGGGCCGCCGCCCGCACCCGTCACCCCTGCCGAACCCGCCGGCCGGCAGCTGGCCGCCATCGCCGACCAGCTCACCGCCGGCGGCATCACCTGCCAGCTGCGCCGCGACGGCAGCACCCCCAGCCTGACCATCGAAGACCCCGTTGCCGGCCCGGACGGCCCCACCGTCATCATCGACCCCGGCCTGCCCGGCGGCCCCGCCCCGTGGATCGACTGCACCTGGACCCCCGCACCCGGCGCCACCCCCGGTGCCACCGCCGCGGTCATCATCGCCGTCCTGGCCGCCATCCGCCCCGCCCCCGGCCCGGCCTGAGACCGGTGACCGGCCCGCGTCCCGCTACCGGACCCGTGGCCAGGATTTTTATGCCGAACGGGCCGTGGCGCGTGCCTCCGGCCCGTCCACGCCCGCCCGTCGCTGACCGCCCGGGCGACCCCTGATCCCGACAGGAGAACCACCCGATGACCGGCCCGCCCCCTGCCCGAACGAGGACACGATGTACCCGCCGTCCCCGGCCGCCAGCGGCCCGGCACTGGTCGCCGCCGAGCTGACCCGCCAGCTCACCGCGCTCGGCATTACCGGCATCTACACCGCCACCACATACAAATTCGCGGTGATCTCCGTGACCGCCGGACTGACCGTCTGGACCGACGGCCAGCAGCTATGGTGCACCGTCCACGGCCAGCGCCACACCTGGCCAGCCGCCGACCTGCCCGCCGCCGCGGCCGGGATCACCGCCCTCGCCCGCCCCTGACTGCACCCGGCTGTCGCGACACAGCGTAATCATGACGATGCGCTTACGGACTTCCCGCGCGCCTTCCCGCCGGGCCCGGCGCGGAACAATCGTCACATTCCGTACTTAAGTGACCACACGGGGCATTCGAGGCTGCTGTGACAGCGGGGAAAGGCTGGGACACCCATGACGGCACAAGCCCACGACACCACCACCACCACCGTCCCCGCTGCGCGTCCCGCGCGCCGCGCCGATGCCGGAACGGTCCGGCTGTCCCAGCGGGACATCGACGGGCTCCTGCTGTGCGGGGAGCATTACCGGGCACGATGAGACGGGTAATGTGGAGGATTTGTTCGAGTCCCCGATAGGCCCCCCAAATCCTCCCCAGAACCCGAATCCACCAAGATCTTTTTGGTGGGTGGACGTAATACGGGAACACGGGTAACACGGGCACCATCGGCGCTAGTAGCTGTAGCCACGAGGCCAAGGTCAGCGGGTCTAACGGTGCGCTAGCGCCACCAGGGCACGCGGCGCTGCTCGGCGACGTGGGTGGCGGGCTCGGTGATGGCCTGCGCGTGCGAGCTGAGGTGCTGCAGGTGCTCGTGCACCCAGAGCAGGTGCGGATGATGGGGTCTGGTGATGATCCGGACCAGCTCCGGGTCCTCGTCCGGCTCCAGGCCGTCCCCGTCAGCCGCGGCGGACCCGTCAACGGTGGCGGACCCGTCAACGGTGGCGGACCCGTCAACGGTGGCGGACCCGTCAACGGTGGCGGCCCCCTCAGCGACGGCGGACGCGTCAGCCGCGGCGGCACCCACAGCGGCGCCCACCTGGACCACCGCGCTGACGTCCCCCGGGCCCGCGCCGGCCGCGCCGGCCGCGGCGGTCGTCCCGCTCAGGCCGCTGAACGCCGGGACGCTGACCGGCAGCAGCACCTCGTGCACCATCGGCCGGCCCACCAGCACCGCGATCCGCTCGTAGAACGCCGCCAGTTCTGCGGCGGCCTCGGTCAGCACGCCCTTCGCGTAGGCGATGCCCGGATAGCGGTGCTGCCGGGCGTGCGCCGGCTCCGGCATCCCGGCCAGCGAGTACGCGGTCAGCCGCAGCCGCATGGTGGCCATGACCAGCATCCACAGGTCCGACTTGGACAGGTGCTTGGCGCCCTGCTCGGCCAGGAAGCCGCGCAGCGCCTCGTCCAGCCGGATCCCCGCGGTGACCGCCGCCGGGCCCGCGTCCGGCGCCGCCTGCCGGGTGCCCAGCGCCCATTGCACCGACTCGGTCAGGTAGGCCGCCCCGACCCGGAACGCGTCGGCCAGGTCATCGCCGACCACCGAGGCGGCGCCGCGCGGCCAGAACAGCACGCCGACCACCAGGCTCACCGCGCAGCCGATGGCCACGTCCTCGATGCGCAGCAGGCCCACCTTCCAGCCGGCCGGCACCAGGATGTTGAACAGGACCACCACCACGACCGTGAACGCCGCCTGGCCGGCGATGAACGGCAGCGTGCCCGGCGCGTACGCGGCCACGGCGATCGCGATCGGCAGCGCGACCCACAGCGCGGGCGTGCCGGTCCCGATGCCGAGCAGGAGCAGGCCGCCGACCGCGAAGCCGATCACGGTGCCGCCCAGCGCGCGCAGCGCGGTGGACTCGGTCGACGACGCGCTGGTGCGCAGCACCGACAGGGTGCCGAGCACCACCCAGAACCCGTGCTGGACCCCGGACACATCGGCCACCAGGACCGCCGCGGCCAGGGCCAGCGACGCGCGCAGGCTGTTCAGGAACCAGACCGAGCGGATGCTGGCGTGCCTGGTCAAGACGCCGAGCGCACCGTAGAGCGCGGCCACCCGCCGTTCGGCGTCGGTGCCCTCCGGCTGCGCGCCGTACCAGCCGCGGCGCCGGGCGGCGATCGTCTCGGGATCGGCCCGCCGGGTGGCGATCAGCGCGTCCGCGACCAGCCCGCGAGCCGCGAGCGAGATGGCCTGGGCGTGGAACGCGTGCCGGGCCGCGACCTGTACCGAGTCGTAGTCGTCGTCGTCCGGGGTCGCCGCCTTGTGGTAGGCGACACTGGCCTCGCGCTGCCGCTCCAGTTCGTCGACGTCGGGCAGCGCCGCGGTCCCGTCGCGGTCGGCCAGCAGGTCCGCGGTCTGCCTGAGCACCGCGGCGGTCTCGGCGAACAGGTCGCGGTCGGGTGGGTCGGCCCGGTCCAGGTTCGGGTGCCCGTCGGTGGCGTCGGCCACCAGCGCGGTGCACCATTCGAGGTACTGCACCACGCTGGCCAGGGCCTGGTCGGAGGTGGCCAGCCCGGTCGGCCGGAACGGCGTGCTGGCGAACGCGCTCATCAGCTCGTGCTTGGCCGCCTGGCAGGCCTCGTGGCCGGCCGGTGTCGCCGTGCCGCGCGCGGCGTCAGCCAGCACGGTGGCCAGCGCCCGGGCCGAGCCGGCCGCCGCCGCCCGCAGCCGGTCGCCCGGCGCCGGCGGCGAGAACACCAGCACCGCGACCGCGGACACCACCGAGGCCAGCCACCAGCCCGCCAGCCGGTCCGGGATCATGCTCACGGTCCCGGCCGTGGCCACCGGCAGGACGAAGGGGAACAGGGCGGCGATCGTGCCTGAGGCCGCGTTGGGCGAGGTCACGCCCAGGAAGAAGATGCCGAACGTCACCGGGATCGTGACCAGGACGGCCAGCCACTGGATCCCGCTGACGGCCGTGCCGATGATCAGCCCGATGCTCCCGATCAGGGCCAGCATGAAGTGCGCGAAGGCCTTGTCCCGCCTGCTGCCGCCGAACGACGCGACGACCAGGTTGGCGAAGCCCCCGAACGCGGCGAACAGGGCCATCTGCAGGTTGCCGAAACCCTCGTAGGTCAGGGCGAACAGCGCGGGGATCACGACGACCGCGCGCACGGCCCGCATCGCCGCGGGCACCGACCAGACCGGCCACCAGGGCGGCCGGGTGATGCTCGTATCGGGCATTGATCCAGTGTAGGCAAGCGCCCGCGAGGCTGAACGTCAGCCGCAGGGTAGCCCGTGATCGGCTGAGATTCGCGGTCTACCGCGGGCCCGGTGCGCTAGATTGCTACCTTCGCGATCGGCGCGGTCCAGCGCATGCCCCCGAGCGCGCACCCCAGGAGGAGGACGTTTCATGCAGGAGGCACCGCCGCCGGCGCCGGCCAGGCTGGATGACGACGATACCCGGCTGGAAAGCCTCGGGTACCGCCCGCAGCTGAACCGCGTGCTCGGGCTGTTCTCGAACTTCTCGGTCGCGTTCACCTACCTGTCGCCGATGGTCGGCATCTTCACCCTGTTCACCCTGGGACTGAGCACCGGCGGCCCGGCCTACATCTGGCTCACCTTCATCCCGGTCGCCGGGATGCTGCTGGTCGCTCTGGTCTTCGGCGAGCTGGCCAGCCACTACCCGGTGGCCGGAGCGCTCTACCAGTACAGCAAGTACACCGTCGGCCGCAGGTTCGGCTGGTTCGTCGGCTGGTTCTACGGGATCGCGCTGCTGGTCACCGTGGCCGCGGTGGACACCGGCGTGGTGTCCTACGCCGTCGCGCTCGGCCACGACCTGTTCCACTGGAGCTTCGATCCCACCGGCCACGGGACCATCCTGATCGTGACGCTCGGCCTGCTCGCCATCCAGACCACGCTGAACACCATCGGCGCCAAGATCATGGGCCGGGTCGCCCAGATCGGCGTCTACGTGGAGATCCTGGGCACGTTCGGCATCGCGATCGTGCTCGCCATCCACGGCTTCCACCATGGATTCGGCTTCCTGACCACCACGCAGAACGTCCAGCACGTCAAGACCAACCCGCTCGGCCTGGACTTCGGCGGCAGCTGGATCGCCGCCGCGCTGGTCGCGGTGCTCGCGCCGGTGTACATCTTCTACGGCTTCGAGTCGGCAGGCGACATCTCCGAGGAGACCAAGAACCCGGGCCTGGCAGGTCCCGCGGGCCATGCGGCTCGCCCTGATCTGGGGCGGGATCGCCTCCTTCGTGCTGACCGCCGCGCTGCTGCTGGCCATGCCGGGCGGCGCCAACACGGTGGTCAAGACCATCCAGAGCGGCGGCATCCCTTACATCCTCAGCTCCCTGCCGAGCGGCCTGCAGGAGACGATGCTGGGCCTGATCATCATCGCGTTCTTCTCGTGCGGCAGCGCGGTGCAGGCCGCGGGCAGCAGGCTCGCGTTCTCCTACGCCCGGGACGGCGCGCTGCCGGCTTCCAAGTGGATCTCCGCGGTGAGCGAGCGGTTCAAGACCCCGGCCAACGCGCTGTTCGCCGGCGCGCTGATCACCGTGGTGTTCGTGGGCCTGGAGTTCGCCTCGCCCACCCACGACGTCAAGATCTTGTTCTTCACCTACCCGGCCAACACGAACGTCCTGGTGTCCCTGGTGTCCTTCGGGATCAGCGGCATCTACCTGTCGTTCGGCCTGACCGTGATCGGGTGGATGATCGCCCGGCGCCGGGGCTGGGTGCCGGCCGGGCAGTTCAAGCTGGGCCGCTGGGCCTGGCCGGTGGCCGTGGCCGCCCTGGTGTACCTGGTCCTGATGCTGGTCAACGTGGTCGCCCCGACCGGCCTGGGCAGCGCGCGGTCCTACTTCAACTACGACTGGGTGACCTTGCTGGTGATGGTGGTCGTCGCCCTGCTCGGCGTCATCGTGTTCTTCGCCGCGCACCGCGGCCGGGACATCGGCGAGCACCTGATCGACCGCGAGGCGCCGGTGCCGGGGCAGGATCCAGCGGCCGAGCCGGTATCCGTGCCGGACGCCGCGGTCCCGCCGAGCTCGAAGAATCAGAGCTCCGAGGCTCCCGATCCGGAGGCCTCCTGACCTCCGGCAGCTCCGGCGCGACGGGTCAGCGGCACGTGGTACTGTGAAACGCTGTCCGGCGACTAGCCGTGACAGAGAGGCGTGCTGCACCCTCAAGCGGCCGTCTCGGGGGATCAACTCTCTTGTTCCCTCTTCAGCGCTAATTTTAAGGAGCCACGTGCCGCTCGACACCGCCGTCAAGAAAGAGATCCTGACGGAGTACGCGACCAGTGAGGGTGACACCGGTTCGCCGGAGGTCCAGATCGCGCTGCTGACCAGGAGGATCAACCACCTGACCGAGCACCTGAAGATGCACAAGCACGACCACCACAGCCGCCGCGGGCTGCTGCTGCTGGTCGGCCGTCGCCGCAGGCTGCTGAAGTACCTGGCCAAGAAGGACATCGCTCGTTACCGTGCGATCAGGGAGCGTCTCGGCATCCGCCGCTAACCCCCGGGCCTCTTACCAGCCACCAAAACTGAATATCCACACTGACATCCCGTAGCCCCCGGCCCCGAGCGCCAAAGGGCCGGTCCTCGGTAGTGGTCCCCGGTTGGCTCGTCTTCCGAAAAAAAGACAGCACCCGAGGGCTTCGATCGAAGACCGGCCGGCCCGTCCCAACGGGCGAGCCAGGCCACATGCGGCACGGCGGCGGGTGGGTGCGGGATCTACCGCAAGGAGGTCTCACCCGTGGAGGGTGTCCGAAGCGCCGAAGCCGTTATCGACAACGGCGAGTTTGGCGTACATACAATCAGGTTCGAGACGGGCCGGCTGGCTCGTCAGGCCGCCGGGTCTGCCCTGGTGACCCTGGACGGCGAGACGGTGGTGCTCTCCGCCACCACGGCGTCCAAGCATCCCAAGGAGAACCTGGATTTCTTCCCGCTCACGGTCGACGTAGAAGAGCGGATGTACGCGGCGGGCCGGATTCCCGGCTCGTTTTTCCGTAGGGAGGGCCGTCCGTCCGAGGACGCCATCTTGACCTGCCGGCTCATCGACCGGCCGCTGCGCCCGTCCTTCGTCAAGGGGCTGCGCAACGAGATCCAGATCGTCGAGACGATTCTCGCGCTCGACCCGCAGCACCTGTACGACGTGGTGGCGATCAACGCCGCCTCGATGTCCACCCAGCTGGCGGGCCTGCCGTTCTCCGGCCCCATCGGCGGCGTGCGAGTGGCCCTGATCAAGGGCCAGTGGGTCGCGTTCCCGCTGCATGAGCAGCTGGCGCAGGCCACCTTCGACATGGTGGTCGCGGGCCGGGTCCTCGAGGACGGCGACGTGGCCATCATGATGGTCGAGGCCGAGTCCACCCCCGAGACCCTCAAGCTGCTGGCCGACGAGAGCAGCGGCGCCGTCGCCCCCACCGAGGACACGGTGGCCGAGGGCCTGGAGGCCGCCAAGCCCTTCATCAAGATCCTGTGCGAGGCACAGCAGCGGCTCGCCGCCGAGTCGGCGCAGGCCGAGGGCACCGCGCACGCCGAGTACCCGGTGTTCACCGACTACACCGAGGACGTGTACGACGCGGTGGCGCGCGAGGTCTCCGATGAGCTGGCCAAGGCGCTGACCATCGCGGGCAAGCACGACCGCGAGGCCGAGACCGACCGGGTCAAGGCGCTCGCCCAGGAGAAGCTCGCCGAGGAGTTCGAAGGACGCGAGAAGGAGATCAGCGCCGCGTTCCGCTCGCTGACCAAGAAGCTGGTCCGGGAGCGGATCATCCGGGACGGGGTGCGCATCGACGGCCGCGGCCTGGCCGACATCCGGGCGCTGTCCGCCGTGAGCCACATCCTGCCCCGGGTCCACGGATCCGCCCTGTTCGAGCGGGGCGAGACCCAGATCCTCGGCGTGACCACGCTGAACATGCTCCGGATGGAGCAGATGATCGACACGCTCAACCCCGAGCGCACCAAGCGCTACATGCACAATTACAACTTCCCGCCGTACTCGACCGGTGAGACCGGCCGGGTCGGCTCGCCGAAGCGCCGCGAGATCGGGCACGGCGCGCTCGCCGAGCGGGCGCTGCTCCCGGTGCTGCCCGCTCGCGAGGAGTTCCCGTACGCGATCCGGCAGGTGTCGGAGGCGATCAGCTCGAACGGGTCCACGTCCATGGGCTCGGTCTGCGCCTCCACGATGTCGCTGCTCGACGCGGGCGTGCCGCTCAAGGACATGGTCTCCGGCATCGCCATGGGCCTGATCCACGAGGGCGGCCAGTACGTGACGCTGACCGACATCCTCGGCGCCGAGGACGCGTTCGGCGACATGGACTTCAAGGTCGCGGGCACCGAGCAGGTGATCACCGCACTGCAGCTGGACACCAAGCTCGACGGCATCCCCGCCTCGGTGCTGGCCGGGGCGCTGAAGCAGGCCCGCGCGGCCCGGATGACCGTTCTGGAGGTCATGCGCGGCTCGATCAGCCAGCCTGGCGAGATGTCCCCGTATGCGCCGCGGATCATCACGATCAAGGTGCCGGTGGACAAGATCGGCGAGGTCATCGGGCCGAAGGGCAAGATGATCAACTCGATCCAGGACGACACGGGCGCCGAGATCACCATCGAGGACGACGGCACCATCTACGTCGGCGCCACCGACGGGCCCTCGGCCGAGGCGGCCCGCGCGGCGATCAACGCCATCGCCAACCCGCACATGCCCGAGGTCGGCGAGCGGTTCCTGGGCACGGTGGTCAAGACCACGACCTTCGGCGCGTTCGTCAGCCTGCTGCCCGGCAAGGACGGCCTGCTGCACATCACCCAGATCCGCAAGCTGCACGGCGGCAGGCGGATCGAGAACATCGACGACGTGATCCACATCGGCGACAAGATCCAGGTCGAGATCCGCGAGATCGACGACCGCGGCAAGCTGTCCCTGGTGCCGGTCGAGGTCGTCGAGCGTGAGGCGGCCGGCGAGGACCTGTCCGGCGGCGAGGCGCCCCGTGACCGCGGCGACCGCGGCGACCGGCCGCGTACCGGCGACCGTGAGCGCAGCGGCGGCGGCGACCGGAGCGGCGGCGGCGACAGCACCGACGGCCATCGCCGGACCCGGCACCGTACCCGGGGGCACCACGAGTAGATGGCTACCGAACCAAGCCATGTCCGTCGCACCGTCCTGCCCGGCGGGCTGAGAGTCGTTACTGAGTTCCTGCCCGCCGTGCGGTCGGTGGCGCTGGGCATCTGGGTCGGCGTCGGATCCCGGGACGAGGACCACGCGCACGCGGGCGCGACGCATTACCTGGAGCACCTGCTGTTCAAGGGCACCAGCCGTCGCACCGCGCTGGAGATCTCGGCCGAGATGGACGCGGTCGGCGGCGAGATGAACGCGTTCACCGCGAAGGAGTACACCTGTTACTACGCGCGGGTGCTCGACGCGGACCTGCCGCTGGCCGTGGACGTCCTGTCCGACATGGTGACCAGCTCGCTGATCACCCCGAAGGACGTGGACGCCGAACGCAACGTGGTGCTCGAAGAGATCGCGATGAACGAGGATGATCCCTCCGACACCGCGCACGAGGCGTTCACCGCCAAGCTGTTCGGCGACACGCCGCTCGGCCGGCCGATCCTCGGCACCGTGGACTCGATCAACGCGATCACCAGGGACCAGATCTTCGAGCACTACCAGGCCCGGTACACCCCGGAGCACCTGGTTGTGGCCGCCGCGGGCAACCTGGACCACGACACCGTGGTCCAGCTTGTGGCCCAGGCGTTCGGCCCGGCCCTGGAGCGCGCCGCCGAGCCCGCCCCGCCCCGGCTCTACACCGGGAACGGCGGCTTCGGAGCGCAGGCCGGCGTGGGCACCACGCTGGTCTCGCGCGGCATCGAGCAGGCCAACCTGGTCCTCGGCTGCGAGGCCCTGGCCCGGACCGATGACCGCCGGTTCGCGCTCGGCGTGCTGAACGCGGCGTTCGGCGGCGGGATGTCCTCCCGGCTGTTCCAGGAGGTCAGGGAGAAGCGCGGCCTGGCCTACTCGGTGTACAGCTTCGCGGCCCAGCACGCCGACACCGGCATGTGGGGTATCTACGTCGGCTGCCTGCCGGCCAAGGCCGACGAGGTCCTGGCCATCTGCGCCGAGGAGATCACCCGGGTGGTCGACGGCGGCCTGACCGACGCCGAGCTGGCTCGCGGCAAGGGGCAGGTCCGTGGCTCGATCGTGCTCGGCCTGGAGGACCCCTCGTCGCGGATGAGCCGCCTGGGCAAGTCCGAGCTGGTCTACCCCCGGCTCGAGCCGGTCGACGAGGTGCTCACCTCGATCGACGCCGTCACCCACGAGGACGTGCGCGCCGTGGCCGCCGAGATCCTCACCCACCCCAAGGCCCTGGCCGTGGTCGGTCCGTTCGACGACCCCGCCGCCTTCCAGGCCTGACCGCCTTAGCCAGGATCGTGGGTCGTTACGCGTGCTATAGCACGCGTAACGACCCACGCTGACCGGACCTACCGGGAGGACCGCGATGATCAAGGTCGGGGTGATCGGGGCGCGCGGGCGGATGGGCCGCGAGGTGATCCGTGCCATCGCCGAGGCCCCGGACCTGTACGTCGCCGCCGAGGTCGACCTGGGCGATGACCGGGACGCGCTGACCGGGTGCGACGCGGTGGTCGACTTCACCCATCCCGGCGCGGTCATGGACAACCTGCGCTGGTGCGTCGAGCATGACCTGGACGTCGTCGCGGGCACCTCCGGGTTCGGCGAGGACCGCCTGGACGAGGTGCAGGGCTGGCTGGATGACCACAAGGCCGCGCGCGTCCTGGTCGTGCCGAACTTCTCCGTCGGCGCCATCTTGATGATGCGCTTCGCCGAGCAGGCGGCGCGCTTCTTTCCCTCCGCCGAGGTGATCGAACTGCACCACGCGGCCAAGGCCGACGCCCCGTCGGGGACCGCGCTGCGCACCGCGTCGATGATCGGCGCGGCCCGGGCGCAGGCCGGCCTCGGCCCGCCGCCGGACGCCACCGTGTCGGAGCTACCCGGCGCGCGCGGCGCCACGGTGGACGAGGTCCACGTGCACTCGGTGCGCGTGGCGGGCCTGGTGGCGCATCAGGAGGTGCTGTTCGGCGGGCTGGGGGAGACGCTCACGATCAGGCACGACTCCCTGGACCGGGTCTCGTTCATGCCCGGCGTGCTGCTCGCCGTGCGCAACCTCGCCTCGCTCCCCGCGGGCCTCACCGTGGGCCTGGAGGGCCTGCTCGGCCTCGAATAACGTAACGCAGCGGGCGCCCGGTCAAGTACCGTCAAAAGCATGTGCCGCAGCATCAAGACCCTCCGCCCGCCGTTCGCCGAGCAGGTCACCGACGACGACATCCGCGCCGCCGCCCTGCAGTACGTCCGGAAGATCAGCGGTTTCCGCGCGCCCGCCGGGCACAACGCCGAGGCGTTCGGCAGCGCCGTGGACGCTGTAGCCGCCGCTACCGCGACCCTGCTTGACCACCTGGAAGTCCGCGCCGCGCCCCGCCGGTAAACCGGTAAACGCGACGGTCAACGCGACGGTCAACGCGACGGTAAGCGCGTCGGTCACCGCCCGGGCCACGGCAGGTACACGGTCGCCCCGGTGCCGCGGCTGCGGAGCCCGGCGCTCACCCGGGTGCTGATCACCGGCGGCAGGTACCGATGCAGGTCGTCCGCGTCGACGAACCGGTAGTCGTCCAGTTCGGACTCCTGCAACCGGATCGGGGTGTCGTCGGCCAGCACGCCGCCGTCGAAGACGAAGTGCACGATCGGCCTGGGCCGGATGCCGTCCGGCCCTGACCACCCGACGACCAGCAGCGGTCCCGGCTCGATGTCGAGCCCGAGTTCCTCGGCCACCTCGCGGCGGCAGCCGACGTGCGGAGGCTCACCGTGATCGAGGATCCCGCCCGCCAGCGACCAGTGATCCCGGTAGTTCGGCTTGACCAGCAGCACCCGTCCCGCCGGGTCGGTGAGCAGCGCGGCCGCCGCGGCGAACATCGTGGGCAGCTGCGCGAACCACGCCTCCTGCTCGGCGGGCGAGAACTCCTTACTGGCGGCGTTAGGACTGGCTGCGTCGGGCACGAACCGACCCTACCGGCCCGCCGATACGCGCGGTGCCGGCGCCGGTAGTAGCCTGAGCGCATGCACACACCGGGTGACGATGCGTCAGCGTTTGACGCCGAGGACAGCCGCGTCGAGGTGTACGTCACCACCGACACGTCGGCCGCTCCGCACAAGGCCGACGAGGCCAAGCTCTACGTGATGTACGACGCGGCCCACCCCGACGGCGACAAGCTGTACTTCACCGAGGCGGAGTGGGACGCGTTCGTGCTCGGGGTCAAGGACGGCGAGTTCGACCTCGACGAGTCCGGCAACCTGCCCTAGCCGTTCGCGGGCATATTCGGCCCGCCCGGGTTGACCCCGCCGCCGGGCTGCATGGTGCCCGGCTTCGGCGCTCCCACGAGGACGTCCAGGTCGGTGGCCAGATGCGGCGCGGCGGCGGCGGCCGGGCCGTACACCAGGGTGCTCAGCGTCTTGCCCGCCGTGGAGACGCTCACCCGCTCGCATCCCGACGCGGCGTAGGAGAACGTGGCCAGGACCCGGGAGCCGTCGTAGAACGTCCCCAGGTATTCGGTCCCGATGTCGGCCGGGCAGTGCATCACCCGGTTCGGCGCGGGATGGGTCACGGCGGCACACAGCTGACCGAACAGCGCCCGGACCTGGGCGGTCTGCCGGTAGGTGGTGCTGGCCTTCGACTTGGTATTGACCGGCACCATGAGACGCAGCAGGTGGCGGATCGAGACCGCGGTCGCTTGGTTCACGCTGGCGCAGCCGACTTGGGGCGCCGCCGTCGCGGTGGCCCCGGCGGCCGCCGGATCCGCCGCCGAACCCGACGCCACCACCGAGCCGCACCCGGACACAGCCGCGAACAGCAGCCCGGCCCCGAGGATCCCGAGGATCCCGAGGATCCCGGGGAACCTGGCGCGCCCGCGCAGAGGGCGTTGATCCATCATGCGGCTTGGACGCACCCGCCGCGCCATCCGTTCCATCGCATCTCCGCGCGTATCTCAGAACCCGCCTGCCGCAACGGCAGGCCCACCTCAGAACACGCCCGCCGCCACGGCGGACCCGATCGCGATGAGCATAACGCTCGCGACCAGCTCGCACCGGTCACTCGCGCCGGCCCCCAGCATGGCTCCCAGTTCCAGCCCGGCCAGCGACATGACCACGCTCACCACGCCGAACACCGTTGCCGCCACCGCCAGCCCGGTGTGGTACGCGCCGAGGGCGAAGCCGGCCGCGAGATTGTCGGCGCTCAGCGCCAGCCCGCTGACCACCACCCGCCCCAGCCGCCACGACGGCCCCCCGGCCGCGGGCTCCCCGGCCGCGGGCTCCCCGGCCGCGGGCCCCCGGGCCGCGGGCCGCCCAGGCGCGGTCTCACCAGCAGGCCGGGGCCCGCGCCGGGCCAGAACCAGGCCGGTCACGCCGATCACGACCAGCGCCGCCCCGCCC
Source organism: uncultured Actinomycetes bacterium (assembly GCA_963822765.1). Taxonomy (GTDB): domain Bacteria; phylum Actinomycetota; class Actinomycetes; order Streptosporangiales; family Streptosporangiaceae; genus Palsa-504. Next base: position 132,770 of record CAWGJL010000024.1, read on the forward strand.
AGCCAGTGCGCGACGTGGCCGAGGCTCGAGGCCAGGCCCCGCCCCAGGGCCACGCCCAGGACCGGCATGCCCGCCTCGAACACCCCGAACACCACCGCGATCCGCACCCGGTCCCGCCCGCGCACCCCGCTGACGCCGATGCCGATCGCCGCCGCGAAGTTGGACAGCCCCAGCGCGACGGCCAGGAGCAGCAACGCGAGCATTAGCCCAGGCTAACCAAACAGCGGTCACCACAGCGTGATCGGACCCGAACCCTCCAGCCGGAGCAGCAACTCCTTGCGGTCCAGGCCGCCGCCGTACCCGGTCAGGCTGCCGTCGGCACCGATCACCCGGTGGCACGGCACGATGATCGAGATCGGGTTGGCCCCGTTGGCCAGGCCCACCGCGCGCGACGCGACCAGCCGCTTGCCCAGCGCGCGGGCGATGTCGCCGTAGCTGACCGTGCTCCCGTACGGGATCGTGGTCAGCTGCGTCCACACCGCGAGCTGGAACGGCGTGCCGGCCGGCGCCAGCGGCACGGTGAACTCCTTGCGGTCACCGGAAAAATACTCCGCAAGCTGCCTCTCGACCTCGGTAAATGCCGAAGGGCTAAGCGTCAGCCCCTGCTCGACCCGGGCCGAGTGCCGGCCGGAAAAAGACGGAGCGTCCAGCATCCACAACCCGGTCAGGGCGTGCCCGTCGCCGGTCAGCAGCAGCCGGCCGATGGGGGAGCTGACGATATGGGACAGGCGCGGCGCATCGGTGTCCGGCACCACGAACGGGCTGGTCATGACTGACTCTCCTCCAGATAGGCCCACAGGTGCTGTACTGCGTACGAACGCCACGGCCGCCAGCTTTCGGCCAGCTCCGCCGCGGCCCTGACCGCCTGGCTCCGCACCGGCGGAACGGCCCCTAGCCGCGCGAGCGCCTCGACCACGCCGACGTCACCGGGCAGGAACGCGTCCGGGTCGGACAGCGCCCGCATCCGGATGTAGCCGGCCGTCCAGGGCCCGATGCCGGGCAGCGCCAGCAGCCGCGCCTCGGCTCGGTCCCGCTCGGCGCCGGGGTCCAGCGACAGGTCGCCCGAGGCCAGCGCCGCGGCCAGCCCAGTCAGCGCCAGAGCACGGCTCCGCGGCATCGGCAGCGTGCCCGGATCGGCCGCGGCCAGCGTCTCGGCGGCCGGGAAGCAGTGCGTCAGCGTGCCCTCCGGCCGCTCGAGCGGCTTGCCGTAGGCGGCCACCAGCCGCGCGCCGAGGCGCCGGGCCGCGGCCACCGACACCTGCTGGCCGAGGACGGCCCGCAGCGCGAGCTCGCTCCCGTCCACGTGCCCGGGCACCCGCCGGCCCGGGTGGGCCAGGGCCAGCGGCCCGAGCACCGGCCCCGAGGCCGCCAGGGCCGCCGTGACCGCGGACGGGTCGGCGTCCAGGTCGAGCAGCCGGCGGCAGCGCTGGACCGCCGCGGTCAGGTCACGCAGGTCCTCGAGCTGCAGCTCGCAGTCGATGTATCCGGGCTCGCCGTCGCCTACCGACAAGATGCCGGTGCCGTTCGGCAGCAGCAGCGTCCGCCGGTACCGGCCGTCGGCCACCGACTCCACGCCGGGGATGGCGCGGGCGGCCAGGAAGCCCAGCATCCGGCCGGTGTCAATGGGCGCCCGGTACGGCAGCCGGACTGTAATCCCCAGGGGGGACGGCTCTGCTTCCGCTCCGAGGGGGCTCCGCCCTCCCGGGCCCCCCTGGCGACCCCCCCGCAGGCCCGCCGCGCTACCTCGCCGTAGTCTCGCGCGGCCGGGGGGCTCTGCCTTTCCCCGCGAGCCCACCCTCCGTCCCCCGCGGGCCGCGCGAGTGCGCGCCTCGCGCAGCTGAGTCGGCGTCACCGCGAACACCTCGAGGATCGTCGCGTTGAACTGCCTGATGCTGGTGAAGCCGGCCGCGAACGCGATCTCCGACAGCGGCAGCGTGGTCGTCTCGGTCAGCACCCGGGCCGTCTGGGCGCGCTGCGCGCGGGCGATGGCCAGCGGCCCCGCGCCCAGTTCGGCGGTGATCAGCCGGCGCACCTGGCGCTGCTCGTAGCCGAGCCGGCTGGCCAGTCCTTCCACGCCGTCCCGGTCCACCACGCCGTCGGCGATGAGCCGCATCGCGCGCCCGACCACGTCGGCCCGGATGTTCCATTCCGGCGACCCGGGGGAGGCGTCCGGGCGGCACCGCTTGCACGCGCGATACCCGGCCTCCTGGGCCGCGGCGGCGGTACGGTAGTACCGCATGTGCTCCCGCTTGGGAGTGATCGCCGGGCACGACGGGCGGCAGTAGATGCCCGTGGAGCTCACGGCGATGAAGAAGACCCCGTCGAAGCGGGCGTCCTTGCTGATCGCCGCCTGGTACTGCTGCTCGTCATCCAGCCCGGTCGGCTTGGTCAGATTCGTACTCACGCATCCCACAATGCCAGGCGGCGGCGACTGCTACTGGCGGAAATCGGACAGCCACCCCGGAGGTGCGGTCGGTGACATCATGTGCGGACAGTAACCATGAACGTCCTTTATTTTTGACCGAACGGACCGTGGTACCCGCCCGTCCGCACGTCCCGTGTTCACAGTGGTATCTGCCGCCGCGAAGCGTCCCTCAGGTCTAGTATCGGTTACTCTGCGTAGAGTGTTACCTGGGAGATAGCTAACTATTACCTTGTTACCCATTGCATTGGGTACAGTACATTCGGTTACACTACAAATGGTAGCGAAGCAACTTCGCACCGTGTTTACCAGACGTTGCCCCGTCTGCGGGCCGTGTTAGCTGGCGGGGCAACGTCGCAGATCAGAGTGGTATTAGAGGTGTGGGTCGTGGCCAGCAAGTATGACGACGAGGGCCGGTCACCGGACGACGGGGCCGAGTCCTATGACCGGCTTCCGTTCCGGGAAACCGGTGCCGACCGTCCGGGCCACATGACCCCCATCGAGGCACGCGCCGAAGTTCGCGATCGCGAGACTTACTACGCAGAGCTACGCTTCGCCGTCCACTGCCAAAGCCGGTCGATCCCTCTGCCCCGGGCCGCCCTGGATGACCAGGATACGGACAAACCGAAGCGCCGCCCCGACGATGAGAGCTGGGACGACATGACCGCCCGCTTCGGCGACACCTGGACCTGAGAGCTGTCGGCGGCGGCCCGGACCCTTCCTCCGGCGCTCGGGTGTCCGTGCCGCCGCCGACGTTTCAGGTGTATCGCCACCCGCAATTCCGTCAGCGCCGCCAGAAATCGAACCGGTCCCGGCCGGCCCGGAAGCCGGCCGCCTCGACCACGTCGACCGCCAGCTTGAACCGCGCCCCGACCCGCCAGGGCTGATGCGCGTCACTGCCGAACGACACCGCGGTTCCCCCGGCCTCCCGCCACCACCCCAGCAGTTCGGCCGACGCCAGCGGGCTCTTCGTGTTTACCTCCAGCACCCGCCCGCTGCCCGCCAGGGCGCCCAGCACGGCCCGGAGCTCGGACTCGAAGACCCGCTCGTCGTAGGGCGCCGCGGTCCGCGGCCACATCCGCCGCGGGAAGTCCAGGTGCGCCAGGACACCGAAGATGTCGCTGCCCTCGACCAGCCGGAGCAGTTCGGTGAAGTACAGCCGCATCACCTCATCGGCGGGCATCCGCCGGAACAGCTCGTCGGACGCGGTCAGCCTCCCGTCGAACGGGATCGCGTGCAACGAGCCGAGGATCCGGTCGAACCCGGCTCGCGCCACCACGGCCCGCGCGCTCGCGGCCCACAGATGGGCCTCCCCGATCTCGGCGCCGGTGAGGATGCGCAGGTCAGGAAAGCGCTCGCGGCAGTCCTGCACGCTCGCCAGGTAGCCGGGGACATCCAGCAGCCGCATCGCGGTGTACGGCCGCGTGTCGATGTGCTCCACGGCGATCAGGTCTTCGCTGCTCGCGACCGTGAAGTCCAGGTGATCGGTGAAAGCCACCGCGGGCAACCCGGCGGCTAGCGCCTGCTCGCAGCTACGCACCATCGACGCCTCGGCCGGCGCGTCCCACGACCACTGGGTGTGCACGTGGCTGTCCATCGGGGGACTATAGGTTTCGCTGGTCAGATCCGGTCCATCCGGCTGATCTTGGTAGCTCATCGGCTACGGATGCCCCCCGCCTGGCCCAGTGACAGTCCAACCCTCACGACATAGCAACCGTAATGCCCCGGCCGTGCTATTCCGGGACCCGCTGAACAGCTCATGAAGTTCTCTCGCCAACCGCAACCCAACAGCCGCACCTCGCTACAACCGGGTCGCCATCGCGCTCGGCCTCGCGACCGGACGGCAGGTCACCAGCCAGGCTGGCGGGGTTTGGCGGAGGTGATGACGTAGACCTCGCCGGACTCGGCCGGGGGTTCCTGCGCCACGGTCGGGGCGGGCGGTTCCAGGGCCGGCTGATCGGCGGGCTCGGGCAGCGCCAGCAGTTCCTCCCCGTCGACCCGGCGCTTCTTCACCGCGTCGGCGGTGATCTTGGTGGCCAGCTTCTGCCAGCGTTCTTCCCACTCGGCGACGTTCCCGTCGCAGGCGCGCACGTACGCTACCGCCACCGGCAGCGTGGGCAGCCGCAAGCCGCCCGCCGCCGAGGCGAGCGTCTTCATCGTGTAGTGCGAGGTCTCGGCCATCTCTGGGTACTCGAGTTCGGCCTTGGCGCGCAGCGCCCGCAGGTCCCGCGCGAACGACTCGAGCCCGTCCGGCGCAATGCTGACCGCCAACTGCGCCGCGGCCACCGGCGGCTCGCTGGGAAGCGCGGTCTCGCGCTGCCGGATCACCTGTCCCGCGGATCCCGCCTCCCCGGGCCCGGTCGTGCCGCGGACCCCGCGCGCCGCCTGCTCCCCGAGCCGTCCCCAGCCCTCACCACGCGCCCCCCCGGAACCCGGCCCCCCCGAACCCGGACCGCCAACACCGGGCTCGCCGAGACCCGAGCCCGACTGACCCGGTCCCGTCGGGCCCGGACCGCCAAGACCCGGCCCCCCCGAACCCGGACCGCCAAGACCCGGCACCCGCCCGAGACCCGGACCGCCGAGACCCGGACCGCCGGGACCCGGACCGCCGGGACCCGGACCGCCGGGACCCGGACCGCCGGGACCCGGACCGCCGGGACCCGGACCCGTCGAACCCGGAGCCGCATAGCCCGAGCCCGCGTGACCCGGACCCGCGTGACCCGGACCTCCGTGACCCGGGCCACCGGGACCCGGACCCGCAGGACCTCCCGCGAACCCTGACCCACCAGGAAACCGACCAGCACCAGGAGACCCAGGTGCCCCCGCAAACCCGCTAGCCCCGGGCATTCCGCTGGCCCCGGGCATCCCGCGGCATCCCGGAAGTCCCGGGCCCCCCGGGCATCCGGTGCGCCCCAGGGCCGTGGCCATAGGCCTGCGGACCCGCGTCGGCACCTGGCGGCGGGCCGCCGGGCGCCTGCGGCCCGGGCCGGCGCCAGTTGGCGCCGAGCGGGTCCTGTCCCGGGCCCGGCTGATCCCATGGGCTTCGCATTCCGCTCGCCTGGCCGGAGGCCGGTGAGCGGTACAGCCGGTCGGCACGCGGCGGTACCCGCCGCCCGTTCGGCAGCCGGTACTGCCGGCCAGGCATCGGCCCGCCGTTCGCCGAACCCCCGTTCATCGGGCCCTCGTTGCCGGGCCCCGCGGGCATCGGGCCGGCGTTGCCCGGCGATCCGTTCGGCGGGAAGCCGTCAGCGGGGTTTCCGGGCGGCGGCGGGAAGCGGCCCGGCGGCGGGCGCATGCGCGAGCGTCCCGGCTGGCGGCCTGGCGGAGACGGCATTTCTCCAGGGCGCCGCAGCAGCTGGCTGTACTCGTCGTCATCGATACCGTCCGGCCGGTTCGGGCCGGCGCCGTCGTCCGCCCGGTAGGCGCGGCGTTCGCCCAGGCGTCTTCGCCTGGGCAGGCCATAGGCATCGCGGCCCAGGCCGGTGTCGCCACGTTCCACCAGGTACCTCCTGGGCTGGTCACCCAGCCGCGCCGCAGGACATGCCTTACCTCACGAGTGTAGGTCGGGAGAAATCCCCTGTAGGACCTAGACGGTCAATTGTCATCTATTGCACATAATCGGGCGGTATTGAACCGATAACACCGGGTATCGGCATGCGTCGAGTGACGCAACCAGGATGTGATACGAACCGATCCCGGCAGGGGATACTCTCAGAGCAGAAGCACTCAGCGGAGCGGCCATGGAATCCTGGATCGTCTGGCTGATCGTGGCGGCCGTGCTCGGCGTCGCCGAACTGGTGACGATAACGTTCGCCTTCGGCATCATCGCGGTGGCGGCCGTGGTCGCGGCCGTGGTCGGGGTGTTCCACCTCGATTTCGCGCTCCAGTTGGTCGCGTTCGTCGGCGCGGCCGGGGCGGGGCTCGGCTTCCTTCGCCCGTTCGCCATCCGCCACGTCAAGCAGCCGCCAGCGCTGCGCACCGGAACCGCCGCGCTGGTCGGGCGGTCGGCGATCGTTATGGAAGAGGTGAACGAGCACAGCGGACGGGTCCGCATCGAAGGCGAGGACTGGTCCTCACGTCCCTACCTGGACGAATCGCTCGTGATCCCGGTCGGCACGAAGGTCGACGTCATGCAGATCAAGGGTGCCACCGCACTTGTCTATCCCCGGGAGTAGCCATGATCCTGGCTGAAGTCATCATCGCGGCCGTCGTCGCGATCTTCGTCGTCATCACCGTGATGCGGTCGATACGGATCGTGCCACAGGCCCGCGCCCGCAACGTCGAGCGGCTCGGGCGCTACCGCAAGACGCTGGAACCGGGGATGAATTTCGTCATCCCCATGATCGACCGGGTGAAGCCGATTATCGACCTGCGCGAGCAGGTCGTCTCGTTCAACGGCGCGCCGGTGATCACCGAGGACAACCTGGTCGTGCTCATCGATACGGTGCTGTTCTTCCAGGTCACCGACCCGCGAGCGGCCGACTACGAGATCGTCAACTACATCCAGGCGATCGAGCAGATCACCGCGACGATGCTCCGCAGCGTGATCGGGTCCATGGACCTGGAGCAGACGCTGACCTCGCGGGACAAGATCAACGCCTTGCTGCGCGGCGTCCTGGACGACGCGTCGGGGAAGTGGGGCATCCGGGTCACCCGGGTGGAGATCAAGGCCATCGACCCGCCGAAGTCGGTCAAGGACGCGATGGAGAAGCAGATGCGCGCCGAGCGGGAGAAGCGCGCCGCGATCCTGACCGCCGAGGGTGTCCGGCAGTCCAAGATCCTCACCGCCGAGGGCGAGAAGCAGAGCGCCATCTTGACCGCCGAGGGTGCGAAGCAGGGCGCGATCCTGCGCGCCGAGGGCCAGGCACAGGCCATCGCCGCCGTCTTCCAGGCCGTGCACGACAACGACCCCGATCCCAAGCTGCTGGCGTACCAGTACTTGCAGACGCTGCCGCAGCTGGCTCAGGGGGCAGGCAACACGTTCTGGGTCATCCCGAGTGAGGTGACCACCGCGCTGAGGTCCGTCGCTAGCGCCTTCGGCGGCGGAGAGCCGCCCGCTGGGTCCGAGCCCAGCTCGGGGGCCAGGCGTCAGGCCCGGCGCCAGCCGCCGGCCGTGCCTGCCGCCGACGGGCCCCCCGCGATTAGCGCGCCGGCTGCCGGCTCGGAGCCGACGGCCGAGCCGTCCGCCGAGGGCACCGCGCCAGCCGCGGCCGGCCCCGGACCTGTCCCGGGAGCCGACGCCATGACCGCCATGCTCGCCGCCACCATCCCGGGCGTGAACTTCGGCGACCCGCTCGGTTCCGCTGATCCGCTGAGCGCCGGGGACCGTACCGAGGCCGATGTGCCCGCGATACCGCTGGAACCGCCAGCGGCCAACGGCACTGAGCCCGCGAGCTAAGAGCGCGCCGGAAATCGGCATGCGGCTATGGGTTTGTCCCCCGTGGTGATGTGCTCCCGGCTGGGAGCAGCAGGCACCGCCAGGGGTCGAGGATCCTGCCGCTCTGGTGTGCGTATTGCTGGCGCTGATATGGGCATCCGGGCCGGGATGCGGGATCGGCGGGTTAGCGCGACGGGACCGCGGACCCGCAGTCTGGACCGGGCAGCGAATCGGCGTGTTGTCGCAAGACGCAAGCTAGCGAAGCAGCAGGACCAGGACGCTGCCGATGAGAGCGGCCATCACGATGACCACCAGCAGCCGCACCGGGTAGAAGCGGTCCGCGCGCGGTGCGCTCGGCGGGACAACCGGCCCGGGCGGCACCCCGTGCTGGGCTATCGTGAGCCCCTCGGCCTGCGGCAGATCAGCCCGGCGGACCTCAGCCGCTGAGGACGACCCCGATGCCGACCCCGTAGCCGTTACCGGCCCCGCAGCCGATGCCACCGCCGGCCCCGCAGCCGTTACCGGCCCCGCAGCCGATGCCACCGCCGGCGCCGATCCCGGAGCCGTCGCCGATGTCACCGCCGGCGTTGATCCCGGAGCCGCCGACGACTGCGCCGCCGCCGCCGACTGCGCCGCGGTCGAAGGCGTCCAGAACCCGGTCACCAGTGTTTCGGACTCCGCTAGCGATGCCCCGTCGTGCTCCGCCGGCATCAGCTCGTCCCCGGCCTGCTCGCGCGGAGTGAACCAGGTGTCGGCGACGGCGGCCGACGGCTGGGTGTCCGCTGAGGCCCAGGCCTGCTCCGGGTCGGTCGTCTCGCGCGGGGCGAACCAGTCGTCCGGCACAGGCTCGGCGCCGGCCTGGTCCTGCCATCCGGGCTCGAGGTCGGGCGGCGACGTCAGCTCGCTGTCCTGCAACCAGGCGGTGGAGAACGGATCGCGCCGGATGGCCTCGGCCCGGGCCTCGTCCGGCGTCTCGATGACCGCGGTCTCGGACGGCCCGTCGGCGGCCTCGCTCACGTGATGGTTCCCGTTGGCCGGAGCACCGCCCAGGTCAGCCCCGGTGCTACCCCAGCCCGAGCTCGCGGCCGGTACATCGGCCGCGGCGCCATCCCAGTTCGGGCTCGGGTCCGGCTGGAATCCGGGCCAGCTCGTACCCCCGCCTGCATCCCGCTGGAACCCGGCGTCTGTGCCCCAGCCCGCCACGGCATCCGCGCTGGTGTCCGTATCCCAGCCAGTGCCCGCCGAGGCCGTGCCCGCCGAGGCCGCGCCCCCAGAAGCCGCGCCCGCAGAAGCCGCGCCCCCAGAAGCCGTGCCCGCGGTTGTCTGCCTCGCAGTGCCGCGCGCACCCCGGTCCGAACTCCCGTGGGCACCCCGCAGCACCGCCCTGATCCGCTCCGCGTCGTAGGACTCGGGCGGGGCCACGCCTACCCCCGCACGGGCCCCGGCCACCGCGGCCGGGCTGGTCCCGGCGGCCCTGACCGGCAGGCCCGGATCGGCGTCGGCCTCGAAACCGAGGCGCCGCCACCGTTCCTCCCACTCGGGTACGTCTGCGTCGCAGGCCCGGACGTAAGCGGCCAGGATCGGCAGGGTGGGCAGGGAGGGACCGCTCTCGGCTTCCTTCAGGACGTTGCTGGGGTAGTGGGCCCGGGCCGCCAGTTCGTCGAATTCCAGCGCAGCCTTGTCGCGCAGCGCGCGCAGGTCGGCAAGGAATCGTCGGTTATCGTCGCCGTTACCGGCCGACCACATTCCCTGCGCTTGCAACTGAACACCTTCCCGCTGGACACGCACGCGCTCAGGCACCGTTCCGCGCCCGTATCTCACAACCTGGGATTACGGGGAGGGTACAACGCCAACCGGCCCGATGTCGCTGATACCGTCCATTTTGCCTCAAGTCTCTCTCGTCGGGCCCTGGACCACGCCCGGAATCTCCGATCTGGCCCGCTCCCAGCAGCCACCCGCGGCCACCCCGCAGTCACCACCAGCAGCCGCCACCAGCAGCAGCAGCCACCCGCAGGGCCTCACACGGTCCGGTTGAGCGGCGTGCCCTGGGCCGCGCCGGCCTCCTGGGCCCGGGCGGGCCCGCGCAGCACCTGCGCGACCCCGACCGCGATGATCGCGCCGGCCACCGGCCCGATCAGGTACACCCACCAGGTGGACAGCTGACCCAGGGCCAGGTCGGGCCCGAAGCTGCGGGCCGGGTTCATCGAGGCGCCCTCGAACGGCCCGCCCATGGTGCCCCAGGCCATGATGTACGCGCCCACGGCCAGCGGGATGAACGGCCCGTTGAGCTTGGGCCCGTTGGCCAGGTTCAAGACCATCAGCACCAGGCCGAAGGTGATGATGACCTCGAACCCGGCCGCCTGCCAGGACTGGCCGGGCTTGGGCATGGTGGCGGCCAGGTGCCCGGCCGGGCCGAAGAACCCGCGGGCCAGCAGCGACCCGCACGCCGCGGCCGCGAACTGGACGAGCCAGTAGGCGCCCGCCATGATCCAGCCCATGTCGCGGCGCAGCGCGAAGGCCAGGGTCGTGGCCGGGTTGAAGTGGGCGGAGATGTCGCCCAGGAAGTAAACCGCCACCACCAGCCACAGCGCCGAGACCACCGACAGGACCAGCACCGTCTGCCAGGGCTGCAGCGCGTGGCCGCCGTACCGGGCCAGGATCGCCGCGCCGCCGGACAGGATGAAGGTGAGCCCGGCCATGCCGATGAACTCGGCCAGCAGCCGCCGCAGCCGGTGGTCCGGATTGGTCCAGTCGGCGTAGCCCCGGGTCCCGCCCACCGAGGCGATGAAGGCCGCCTTGCCGACCGGCTCCATGACGTGCGCCTGCTGCGCCGCCGACATGTCCGGAGCGCTCATGTCACGACTTCGAAGGGCCCGGGACGTCGGCCGAGCCGCCGCGGGTCAGGGCCAGGGGATCGACGACCCGGTCGTACAGGTCTTCGCTGACCCCCTTGGCCAGCGCCGCCTCCTTCAGCGTCAGGTCGTGGTCGATGGCGTAGTAGGAGATCTCGGCGGCCTTGTCGTACCCGATGACCGGCGACAGCGCGGTGACCATCATCACCGACCGGTCGATGTTGTCCTTCAGCTTGGCCTGGTTCAGCTTCGTCCCTTCGACCATGAACTCGCGGAAGTGGTCGCACATGTCGGCCATGATCAGCGCCGAGTGCAGGTAGTTGCTGATCAGCACCGGCCGGAACGCGTTGAGCTCGAAGTTCCCCTCCGCGCCGCCCATCGAGACCGCCACGTCGGAGGCGATGACCTCGATCGCCACCATCAGCATCGCCTCGGCCTGCGTCGGGTTCACCTTCCCCGGCATGATCGAGGATCCCGGCTCGTTCTCCGGGAACAGCAGCTCGCCGAGACCGGTCCGCGGCCCGGACCCCAGCCAGCGCAGGTCGTTGGCGATCTTGAACAGCGTGACCGCCGCCGCCTTCAGCCCGCCGTGCGCGCGGACCATCCGGTCCAGCGTGCCCTGCGCGGTGAACTTGTTCTGCGCCGTGACAAACGGGAAACCGGTCATCGACGCGATCTGCGCCGCCACCTGCTCCCCGAACCCGGCCGGCGCGTTCAGCCCGGTACCCACCGCGGTACCGCCCATCGCCACCTCCAGCAGCCCCTCGGTCACCCGGACCACCTCGGCGATCGCGTCGTCCAGCGCGCCGACGTAGCCGGACCATTCCTGGCCGACGGTCAGCGGCACGGCGTCCTCCAGGTGCGTCCGGCCGATCTTGACCACCTCCGCCCACTGCCGCGAGTGCCGCTCGCATACGTCCCTGAGCCGGCGCAGCGCCGGGATCGTCCGGCGCGTGGCCATCGTGTACGCGGCGATGTGCATCGCGGTGGGGAACGTGTCGTTGGAGGACTGGCCCATGTTCACGTGGTCGTTCGGGTGTACCGGCTGCTGCGACCCCAACGTGCCGCCCACCAGCTGGATGCACCGGTTGGAGATGACCTCGTTCACGTTCATGTTCGACTGGGTCCCGGACCCGGTCTGGAACACGTACAGCGGGAACTCGCTGTCCAGCGCCCCGGAGATCACCTCGTCGCACGCCCGCGAGATGAGGCTGGCCTTCCAGGCCGGCAGCCGCCCGGCCTGGCCGTTCACGATCGCCGCGGCCTTCTTCAGGTACCCGTAGGCGTGGTACACCTCCTTGGGCATCCGGTCGTGGCCGATGTTGAAGTGCTCCAGGCTGCGCTGGGTCTGGGCCCCCCAGTACCGGTCGGCCGGCACCTCCACGTCGCCCAGGCTGTCGAACTCCTTGCGCATCCCGGACGCATCCAGCCCGATCGGCAAGTCCAGGATCTTCGGCGCTTCGTTATCCGCGGTGGTCATGCTGAATCAGCCCTCCGGAGTCGGGGCGGTGCACAACGACGGTGCACAAGGGCGGTATGCAAAACAAGCCTAACGGCCGCCCTCCGGCGACCGAGGCTCACCAGGGACTCACCCAGGGCTCAACCCGGGACTCACCCAGGGGCTCAGCCGTGGATGGCCAGGCCGACCGCGAACACGACGCCGAACGCCATCTGCAGCCGTCCGGTCTGCCCCAGCGTCTTGATCAGCGCCGGGCCCGTCGCGCCCGCCCGCACGGCCCGCACCGGGACCAGCGCCAGCGGCACGACCAGCAGGACCAGCAGCGTGAACGGCCGGTAGATGCCGATCAGCGCGGCGCAGCAGAACGGCAGTACCACGGCCAGCAGGTACGCGGTCCGGCTGCGCGCGTCCCCGAGCCGGACCGCGAGGGTCCGCTTGCCCGCCAGCGTGTCGCCGTTGATGTCCCGCAGGTTGTTGACGATCAGCAGGGCGCAGGCCAGCAGCCCGGCCGGCACCGAGGCGGCCAGGCCGAGCCAGCTGAACCGGTCCATCTGCACGTACGCCGTGCCCGCCACCGCGACCACGCCGAAGAACGCGAACACGAAGACCTCGCCGAGCCCGTGGTACCCGTACGGCCGCGGGCCGCCGGTGTAGAACCAGGCCGCCGCCACGCACGCAAACCCCACCGCCACCAGCCACCAGGCAGTCACCGCAGCCAAAAAAAGCCCGGCCGCGCCCGCCACGAAAAAGCACGAAAAGGCCGCGAAAAGCACATGCCGCGGCGCGGCCAGCCCCGCGGCGACCAGCCGGACCGGGCCCACCCGCTTGGCGTCAGAACCGCGCACGCCGTCGCTGTAGTCGTTGGCGAAGTTGACCCCGACCTGGAGCGCGAGGGCCACCGCGAGCGCCAGCAGCGCCCGCCACCAGGAAAACCGGCTGTACCCGAGGGCCACGCCCGAGCCGATCAGCACCGGGACGACGGCCGCCGGCAGGGTCCTGGGCCGCGTTCCCGCCAGCCATTGCCGCGCATCAGCCACGCACAGATCCTAGGCGAACGCGATCACTCACTGATCGCCGTGTGCAGCCGCACCACGGGCACGCTGACTCCCACGTCCAGCTCGCCGCGGGCCCCATCCAAAGCCCAGCCCGCCGATTCGAGGAACCCCCGCAACAAAGCGTCCGCCTCGAGCACCCAGATGGACACGGTGCGAAACCCGTCAGAAACCAGCGTTTCCGCCGCCGCGTGCATCAGCCGGCCGCCGTGTCCCTGCCCGGTCCGGTCCGGTGCCACCCGGAACTCGTAGATCTCCGCGTCGGTCGCGGGCCAGCGGTCGGCATCGGTCGCGGGCCCGCCCGAGACGAACCCGGCCACCTCGCGAGGCACGCCATCGGTAACCGCCGTCAGCACCCGGTGCCTGCTGGTCGGCGGGTTGCCGATCGCCTCCCGCCACCGGTCCCGCCACACGGCCGCGGCCTCGAGGCTGGTCAGCTCGCCCAGCAACTCGGGCGGCACGATCCCGGCAAAAGCCGAACGCCACGAGGCGACCTGCACCCGCGCCAGGTCATCGGCGTCCCCCGCCCGGGCCGGCCGGACGAACCCCGCGGTAGCAGAAGAGGAAGAGCTCACTTGTCCGGGTGGGCGATGAGCGTGATGTCGCGGGCCGCGCCGGTCGCCGCCGAGGTGGCCATCGCCGCGTAGACCTGCAGCGCCACGCTGACCGGCCGCTGCCGGTCCGCGGGCCGGTAGGACCCCAGCGAGGCGAGCACACGTTCCCGCCGGGCCGCCAGCTCAACGGAAGGCACGTCCAGCCGCAGTTCGCGCCGCGGGATGTCGATCACCACCGTGTCGCCGTTCTCGACGACCGCGATGAGACCGCCGCCCGCCGCCTCCGGCGCCACGTGGCAGATCGACAGCCCCGACGTCCCGCCGGAGAACCGCCCGTCGGTGATCAGCGCGCACTCCCGGCCGAGCCCCTTGCCCTTCAGGAAGCTGGTCGGGTACAGCATCTCCTGCATCCCCGGTCCGCCGCGCGGGCCCTCGTACCGGATCACGACGACATCCCCGGAAGAAACCGAGCCGTCCAGGATGCCCGCCACCGCGTCCTCCTGGCTCTCGAACACCACGGCCGGGCCGGAGAAGGTCCACAGCTCCTCCGGGACGCCCGCGGTCTTGACGATCGCGCCGTCCGCCGCCAGGTTCCCGTGCAGCACGGCCAGCCCGCCGTCCGCCGTGTACGCGTGCGCCGCGGACCGGATGCACCCAGAAACCCGGTCCGTATCCAAACTGGACCAGCGAGCGGACTGCGAGTACGGCCGGATGGTCCGCACCCCGCCGGGCGCCGCGTGCCACAGCTCCACGGCCGGGTCAGACACCGAAGGGGACCCCAGGTCCCACTCGTCAAGGAACTCCCGCAGCGACGCGCTGTGCACGGTGCGCACCCCGCGGTTGAGCAGCCCGGCGCGGTCGAGCTCGCCCAGGATCGACGGGATCCCGCCCGCCCGGTGCACGTCCTCCAGGTGATACGCCGAACTCGGCGCGACCTTGCACAGGCACGGGACCCGGCGGGACAGCTCGTCGATCTCCTTCAGCCCGAAGTCGACTCCGGCCTCGTGCGCCGCGGCCAGCAGGTGCAAGATCGTGTTCGTCGACCCGCCCATGGCCACGTCCAGCGCCATCGCGTTCTCGAACGCGTCCCGGCTGGCGATCGAGCGCGGCAGCACCGAGGCGTCGCCGTCAAGGTAATACTGCCGCGTAATCGCGGCGATCAAGGCGCCTGCCCGCTCGAACAGCCCGCGCCGCGCCTCGTGCGTGGCCAGCGTGCTGCCGTTGCCCGGCAGCGCCAGGCCGATCGCCTCGGTCAGGCAGTTCATCGAGTTGGCCGTGAACATGCCCGAGCACGAACCGCACGTCGGGCAGGCCGACTCCTCCATGGCCAGCAGCTGCTCGTCGGACACCGAAGGATCAGCCGAGGCCACCATCGGGTCGATCAGATCCAGCTTGCGCCCGGAAGAACCGGAAGCACCGGAAGAACCAGCGGCAAGCCCCGCGGGCGCCCCGGCCTCCATCGGCCCGCCGGACACGAACACGGTCGGGATGTTCAGCCGCATGGTCGCGATCAGCATGCCCGGGGTGATCTTGTCGCAGTTCGAGATGCAGATCATCGCGTCCGCGCAGTGCGCGTTCACCATGTACTCGACCGAGTCGGCGATCAGTTCCCGGCTCGGCAGCGAGTACAGCATCCCGCCGTGCCCCATGGCGATGCCGTCATCCACCGCGATCGTGTTGAACTCCCGCGGGATCGCCCCGGCCTCCCGGATCGCAGAAGCCACCACCTGGCCCACCTCGCGCAGGTGCACGTGCCCGGGGACGAACTCGGTGAAGCTGTTCGCGACGGCGATGATCGGCTTGCCGATGTCTTCCCGCGCCACGCCGGTGGCGCGCAGCAGGGCGCGGGCGCCCGCCATGTTCCTGCCGTGCGTGACCGTACGAGAGCGGAGCGGAGGCATAGGTGAACTCCTCGAGGGAACCAAGACGAGATCAACAGCCTACCGGCATGCCAGGTCAGGCCGTCTGGTCTCGCCGGAACGCCGCGTGCGCGGCCTTGTCGACGCTCTCGATCTCGCTCGCGTTGAGCGGGTGGTTGTCGCGCCGCCGGGCCCGGCGGCGCAGGTAGCTGCGCAGCCGCTCGCCGCTGAACACGTCGACGTCCCTGATCTCGGCCACGTCCCAGGGGATCTTCGGCCCGTACACGGCCATCGCCGCGCGCACCGTGACCGGGCTGCCCATCTCCGCGGACAGCAACGCGGCGGCCTGGCCGGCCTCCCAGTGCGCGTGCTCGAGCCGGTCCTTCATGCTGCGCGGCCCGTGCCACAGCTGCCGGTGGTTGCTGGTCCGCACCGGCATCCGCTTGTCCCAGTCCTCGGAGTCGATGGCGAACACGCCCGCCGGGCCGATCACCAGGTGGTCGATCTGCTCCTCGCTGTCCGGGATGGGCAGGATGTGCATGGCCCGGTAGCCCTTACGGTGCAGGCTGGACAGCTGGCGCGCGGTGTGCTTCTGGGCCTTGGTCAGCCGGACCCCCGCCGGGCCCTTGAACACCGTCCGCGACCGGATGATGGTGTCGGCGATCGCGGCCAGCACGGCGAAGGTCAGCCCCAGGCGCCAGTCGTGCAAGCAGGAAGCCGGCCACCAGCCCGACGACGGCCGCCACGATGACCCGCCACTGCCAGGCCCGCCGCCGCGGGTTCGCCGACAGGTGCGCCACGCTGCCCAGGTGCTGGCCGATGCCCTCGGCCTTCGGCTGCTCGCGGGTGACACCCGCGGTGGTGACCACGGAGTCCCAGGATCGCCGGGGCCGCGGGTCGACGTCGGTGACCGCGTCGTCCGCGGGCCCGTCCTCACCGAAGCCGTCGTCAGGCTCGTCGAGGTCGGCCCGCCCCCAGCTCTCCCAGAACGGCCGGTCGCCCGGGTCGGTCTCCGGGTCTTCCGAGGCTTCCTCGGCGTCTCGGCTGCGTTTCCGCGGGGACCGGCGCGACCGTGGCGTGCGCGCTTGGCCAGCGCTCGACGGACGGCCACGACGGCCGGCCTGCCGCCTCCGGTGTCACGGCATGCGGCCGTGCCCCCTCTGGTGTCCCCCCGTTGCCATTGCCGGACGTCTCCACTGGTACTGGTGACCTGCGGTTTCTCGGCTTCGGCCACGCCATCTGCTCTCACCTACTACCTGAGCGTAACTGCGTTGGGACTCAGCGCACAGCACCGTACTACCACGATTGTGCCCGCTCCGGCCCGTTTAAAGCAGGCCATTCGTCCCGATAACACGCCGAACGTCCCGGCGCTTGAGTGGTCTAGCATCTGCACCATGACCCAGATTCACGAGCTCACCGCGATCGAGCTGGCCACGGCGATCCGCGCGAAGGATCTCTCCCCGGTCGCCGTCACCGACCATTATCTACGCCGCACGGCCGAGCTCAACGACCAGGTCGGCGCGTTCTACACCGTCACCGCCGAACTGGCCGCCGAGCAGGCGCTCGCCGCCGAGAAGGCCGTCGCCGAGGCCGCCGATCCGGCCGATCTGCCCCCGCTGACCGGCGTGCCGATCCCGATCAAGGACCTGAACCAGGTCGCGGGCATCCGCCAGACGTTCGGCTCGCTCGCGTACGAGAACAACGTGCCCGCCGGTGACGACTACGTGGTGACCAGGCTCAAGGACGCCGGCGTGGTCATCACCGGCAAGACGTCCACGCCCGAGTTCGGCCTGCCGTGCTACACCGAGACCAAGATCGGGCCGCCCGCCCGGACCCCGTGGGACCTGTCCCGGTCCGCGGGCGGGTCGAGCGGCGGCGCGGCCGCCGCGGTGTCCGCGGGCCTGGCCCCGGCCGCCCAGGGCAGCGACGGCGCCGGGTCGATCCGCATCCCCTCCAGCGTGTGCGGGCTGTTCGGGATCAAGGCGTCCCGCGGCCGGGTCTCTGGCGGCCCGCTCGTCCCCGACCTGCTCGGCTTCGGGATCGACGGCCCGATCACCAGGACCGTGGCCGACGCCGCGCTGCTGCTCGACGTGATGACCGGCAACTACCCGGGCGACATGTACACCCAGCCGCCGCTGCCGCCCGGCGAGACCTTCCTGGGCTACGCCAGCCGCCCGCCTGGCCGGCTCCGGATCGGCCGCACCCTGCAGGCCCCGGTACCCGGGGCCGAGGTCCACCCGGACTGCGTGGCCGCCTACGAGGACGCGAGCGCCCTGCTGGCCGGCCTGGGCCACGAGATCGAGGACATCGCCCTGCCGCTGGGCGAGGACATCGTCCCGTTCTTCGAGATCATCTACTACGCCTACGCCACGCTGACCCCGGTGGACCCGGCCCAGGAGCACATCCTGCTGCCGCTGACCCGCTACCTGCGCGAGCGCGGCCGGGCCACCGCCGCGCCCGACTTCATCTTCGCCCAGGCCTACATGCAGTTCGTCACCCGCCCGGCGATCACCGCCTTCGCCGCCTACGACGCGATCCTCACCCCGACCCTGGCCCGGCCGCCGGTGCCGGTCGGCTACTTCGACGAGGTCGACCCGGCGGAGAACTTCGAGCGGCAGAAGCGGTTCACCCCGTGGACCGCGCTCTACAACGTATCGGGCCTGCCCGCGGTCAGCGTCCCGCTGCACTGGAACGCCGAAGGCCTGCCGATCGGTGTCATGCTGGCCGGCCGGATGGGCGACGAGGGCACCCTGATCTCCCTGTCCGCCCAGCTCGAGCAGGCCCGCCCCTGGAAAGACCGGCACCCGCCGCTCTGGTAACTGTCTTTTATTTTTACCGAACGGACCGTGGCTCGTGCCCCCGGGCCCGTATCAAGCTGACCCGGCTGGCACCCGGCCAGCACCCCCGGCTGGACCCACATCGGCGACGCGCCCTGCTGCGTGCTGCCGGACGGCCGGGTCCTGCTGGGCTCGATCGACGACACCAGGACCGCCATCTTCGACCCGGCCACCGGCACCTGGTCGCCGGGCGCGGACAAGGCCGACTCGAGCTCCGAGGAAGGCTTCACGCTGCTGCCCGACTACACGGTGCTGGCCCCGGAGAACTCCAACCCGCCGTACGCCGAGAAGTACCTGATCTCCGCGGACACCTGGGTGAGCGCCGGGCAGACCCCGGTATCGCTGGTCGAGACCAGCGTCTCGATCGAGATCGGGCCCTGCCTGCTCCGCCCGGACGGCACCGCGTTCCCGGTCACCGCCGCGTGCACACCCGGTTCACGGTCCCGGCCGGGCTGGCTCACGGCCGCTACGACC
This sequence comes from uncultured Actinomycetes bacterium, assembly GCA_963822765.1. Lineage (GTDB taxonomy): Bacteria > Actinomycetota > Actinomycetes > Streptosporangiales > Streptosporangiaceae > Palsa-504. The sequence goes on from CAWGJL010000024.1 coordinate 151,656, forward strand.
TGCGCGTCGTGGCCAACGGCATCGCCTCCCGCGAGGTCGAGGTCCGGGTATCCTGACCGGCTACCGCGGCGCGTCGCCCATCCGGTACTGATGGGTGAGCTCGTCGAGCCGGCGTTTCAGGTCGCCGTCGAGGACGAGATCGGCGGCGGCCAGGCTCGCCTGGAGCTGGTCCGGTCTGCTGGCCCCGATGATGGGCGCGGTGACCGCCGGATTGGCCAGCACCCAGGCCACCGAGAGGGTGACCAGATTGATCCCGGCCTCCTCCGCGATCTGGCCGAGCTCGTCCACCGTGCCGAACTCCCGCTCGTGCCAGTACCGCTCCTGGTACATCCCGCCCGCATTGCCCAGGGTGAAGCGGGATCCCTCCGGGGGCGGCGCGGACCGCGAGTGCTTGCCCGAGAGCAGGCCGCCCGCGATCGGGTTGTACGGGATGACCCCGACGCCTTCCTCCAGGCAGAACGGCAGCATTTCCCGTTCGATCTGGCGGAACAGCAGGTTGTACCGGGGCTGCACGCAGTCCAGCCGGGCCAGCCCGAGCGTCTCGGTCCGGCCGACCGCCCGGACCAGCTGGTAGGTCAGGAAGTTCGAGCAGCCGGTGTACCGGACCTTGCCGGAGTGGACCAGATCGTCAAGCGCGCCCAGGGTCTCGTCGATCGGCGTCGCCCGGTCGTACCCGTGCAGCTGGTACAGGTCGATGTAGTCGGTCTGCAGCCGCCGCAGCGAGGCGTCGACGGCGGACATGATGTGCTTGCGCGAGTTGCCGGCGTCAAACGGCGCCGGGCCGGTCGGGGCGAAGCACTTGGTGGCCACGATGAACCGGTCCCGTTTGCCCCGCAGCCAGCGGCCGAGGATCTCCTCGGTGATGCCCCGCGTGCTCAGGTCCCCGCCCAGCGGGTACGCGTCGGAGCTATCGAGAAAGTCGATGCCCCCCTCAGCGGCCCGGTCCAGGATCGCGCCCGCCGTGCCCTCATCACTCTGCAATCCAAAGGTCATCGTCCCCAGGCAGAGCCTGGAAACCTGCAACCCCGTCCGCCCCAGCCTGACATGCTCCATCCCAGCAAGCTATCCCCCCACCCCGCCCCCGACCCCCTCTAATCGAATGAACCCCCGGGCTTCACCGCGCTCTAGCATGGTGAACCCCCGGTTTCACTACGTAGCCCTCCCGCCCCATCGCGCCCCCTCCACTCCCGGCTTGTGTCATTAGTTCTATAAGAAGTAGAATATTAGCCAGCCCATCGGACGATCCTCGGGGGAGGAGCGCGATGTCTGGACCATCCTCGAGCCCGACCCGGCCGCCTAAGGTGGCCCCCACCAGGTCCGCGGCGATCGAGGTCAGCCACCTGACCAAGGACTTCGGGACGCGTACCGCCGTGGCCGACGTGTCGTTCAGCGTCGCGCAGGGCGAGGTGTTCGGCTTCCTGGGTCCCAACGGCGCGGGCAAGACCACCACGGTGCGGATCCTCGGCACGCTGATCGCGCCGACCTCGGGGTCCGCGGTGGTCGCGGGGCTCCCGCTTGGTCCGGCTAACGCCGAGGAGATCCGCCAGCGCATCTCGATCATGCCCGAAGCCCCCGGCCTGTACCGCCGGCTCACGGTCACCGAGAACCTGGAGTTCTTCGCCAGGCTGTACGGCCTGCCGCGGCGCGAGCAGCGGATAGCCGAGGCACTGGCGGCGGTCGGCCTCGGTGACCGCGCCCATGACTTCGCCGGGAACCTGTCCAAGGGCCTGCGCCAGCGCGCCGCGCTAGCCCGCAGCCTGCTGAACGACCCGCAGGTCATGTTCCTGGACGAACCGACCTCCGGGCTGGACCCGGTGGCCTCGCACGATGTGAACATCCTGATCACCGCGCTGCGCGACCGCGGGGTCACCGTCTTCCTTACCACCCACCGGCTGGATGAGGCCGAACGGCTGTGCGACCGGGTCGCCATCATGAACACTCACCTGCTCACCATCGGCCGCCCCGACGAGTTGCGCCAGACGCTGTTCAACCGGTCCCTGACCGTCAGCACGGCGGCGCCGCTGGCTCACCCCGAGCAGGTTTTCGCAGGCCTGCCGGCGGTGCAGGGCTGGCAGGCCACCGACCCGGGTACCCCGGCCAGTTACCTCGTGACCGTCTCCGATCCGGCTAAGGCCGCGCCGGCGGTGACCCGGGCCCTGGTCGCCGCCGGGGCCGACGTGCTGTCGATCGCCGAATCGAAGCACACCCTGGAGGACGTCTACCTCGAACTGGTCGAGGACACGGAGGGCCAGACACGATGAGCACGGACACGATGAGCACAGGCACGACGAGCACTGGCACCATGACCATGAGCGCGGCCCGCATCGGGGCCATCATCCGCAAGGAACTCACGGAGTTCCGTCGCAACCGGTTCATCCTCGTCACCGCGTCCATCTTGCCGCTCATTTTCCTCATCAGTCCCACCGCGCAGATTCTCGCCATCAAGGCTTCCGCGGTGACCACGGTGTTGCAGCGGCGGGTCGAGGCCGGGCTGTTCCTGCCGCTGCTGATCCCGGTCTTCGTGCCCTCGATCCTGAGCGCGTACGCGGTGGTCGGGGAGCGCGAGCAGGGCACGCTCGAGCCGGTGCTGACCACGCCGATCAGCCGGGTGGAATTCCTGCTCGGCAAGGCCGCGGCGATCTTCGTGCCCGCGATCGGCGTGGCCTACCTGATCTTCGGGGTCTTCGTGGCGATCACCCAGTTCGCGGCCCAGTCGGCGGTGGCCACGGCCGTGCTGCACGCGCCCCAGCTGCTCGCCGCCCTGGTCTTCATCCCGCTGCTGGCCGCCTGGGCCATCTGGGTCGGCCTGGCCATCTCCGCGCGATCCTCCGACACCCGCGTCGCCCAGCAGCTCAGCATCCTGGCCAGCTTGCCGCCGGTCGCGGTGACCGCGCTCATGTCGTTCAACGTGATACGCCCGACGCTCATCGTGGTCGCCGCGTTCGGGGGCGGCCTCCTGGTTATCGACTGCCTGGCCTGCTTCGCCGTGGCCCAGGTATTCAACCGCGAGCGCCTGATCACCGGCACCAAGTCGACCACCGGCAGTTACCGAGTACGAGGAGCATCATGACCGCGACCCTCCAGCTGACCCGGACCTTTGGCGGGATCACCAACGGCGGGAAGTGGCAGGTCCTGATCGACGGTACCGCCGTCGGCTCGATTGACCAGAAAGAGACGGTCGAGCTACCGGTCGAGCCGGGCCACCACACACTGCGCGTCAAGCGGTCCGAGCGGTTCCTGAGCCGTGAACGGTCCTTCGACGCCGTCGACGAGCAGGTGGTCAGCTTTTCGTGCCACAGCCAGTTTCTGTGGCCGATGTACATCGCCTCGCTTATCAAGCCCGACCTGTGGATCATCCTCCGGCAGGCCTGACCGCATGCTGCTCAGCGTCGAACCGGATGGTCCGGTGCCCATCTACCAGCAGATCAGGGACCGGATCGTCGAGGCCATCGCCGGAGGTGGCCAGCCGGCCGGCTCGGGCTTGCCCTCCACCCGCCAGCTCGCGGTCGACCTGGGTGTCAACTTCCACACCGTGAACAAGGGCTACGACCTGCTCCGCCAGGAGGGCCTGCTGCGGATCGGCCGCAAGTCAGGCGCGGTGGTACAGCGTGACGCCGGCAGCGGGCCGCCGCGCCCGGACTGGGTCCGGGACTGGGCGGCCCGGCTGCAGACCCTGCTGGCCGAGGCCGCCGCCCAGGGCCTGCCCGCCGAGGACATCGTGCGGCACTGCCGGGAGGCCATCGCCGCCTTCACCTTTCCGGTCGACGGCGAGTCCGGCCCGGGACCAGTCGGCCCGCCATGACCACGGCCAGCCTGTCCGGAGAGGTCATCGTGTCGTTCTACGCGGTGGCGTCGTGCCTCGCGCCGGCCATCACCCGGCCGACCGTGCCGTTCGGCGTCCGCGTCCCGCCCGAACGGGCCAGCGCGCCCGTTATCCGGCAGCAGCGGCGCGCCTACTACGGGCGGACCGCGATCATCGGCGCCTGCTGCATCGCCCTCGTGATCCTGCTCCAGGATCGCGGGTCGTGGTGGCTGAGCAGGATCATCCTGCTGGCTGAGATCGCCGCCGACCTCGGCTGCTTCCTGATCGCACGGAACCGGATCGCCGCGGTCAAGCAGGCCGAACGCTGGTACGCCGGGCACCGGCAGGTGGTGGCCACCGACACCAGCTGGCGGACCGATCCGCCCCGCTTCCCGGTGCGCTGGCTGATCCCGGCCCTGACCGTGATCGCGGTGACCGTCCTGGTCGGCGCGCTCCGGTACCCGCACCTGCCCGCCCGCGTGACCGCCGGCGGTCACCTGGTGCCCAAGTCGGTCGTCTCCGTGTTCGCCATCGTGGCCGCGCAGCTGTACGTCACCGCCATGTGGACCGGGATCATGCTGATCGTCTACCGCTCGCGCCCGGACATCGAGGCCGCCGACGCGGCGGGTTCGACCCGCCGCTACCGCAGGTTCCTGGCCGCCTGCACCCGGGCCGTGCTGACGCTCCTCGCGCTGGTGGACCTCACCCTGCTCCTGGCCGCCTTGCGGAACTGGCAGGTCTACCGGCTCGCCGGGATCGGTTCGGCCCTGCCGGTCCTGCCGTTCGCGGTCGGCCTGCTCGTCCTGGCCGTGGTCTTTTTCCGCGTGGGCCAAGGCGGATCCCGGCTACCCGGCGGCGGCCGAGGCGGCTCTGGTCCGGTGGCGGGGGTCGACCGGGACGACGACCGCTTCTGGAAGGCCGGGCTGATCTACGTCAACCGCGACGATCCCGCCATCCTGATCGGCGCCCGCTTCGGCGTCGGCTGGACCTTCAACCTCGCGAACCCGATGGCCTGGCTGGTCATCGCCGGCATCGTGGCCACGCCCGCCGGCCTGGCCGTCCTCGCCGCGACCGCGGGGATATGACCCGGGCGGTCCCGGGAACCGCGGAGGCGGCCGGATCTGGGTCGTGCTCTGAGCTGGCCTGCCGTCAAAGCGAAGGAGTACGGCTGTGCACCGGCGCCTTGCCTGCGGTGCACTGCCCGGAGCGCCGCCCCGAGAACTCAGGCTAAGCTGGTAGGTGAGCTGCAGCTGCCGCGGCCGGCCTGATGGCGCAGCGCGCAGGTGCCTTCGGGTCATCCAGTCCGGGCTGAGCGGAGCTTGCTCGGCGACAGCGACGACCACGATATGACCCGCGAGGTGCGCCGCAGTCGAGGCTGGCCGGGATGGCCGTGCTGATGAGCAGGGGCGGGAGGCGGCAAAGCCGTTAGGAGTCCGCGTCGACGGCGAGCGCCGCGACCTGCCCGTCGGCATCGGCTGACTGCCTACCGGATAGTGCAGCGCGGCCCCGACCAACGCGTTAAAGCGGGTCTCCAGAACGGCGGTAAGCTCGACGCCTCGACCCAGCGCGGCGCCTCCTTCGCCGTCCGTGTCCAGCTACCGCTCCGTGAGGCGGACATGACCACGGTGGTGAGCTCGGACCACCAGGTGCAGGCGCAGGTGGGGCTGCGGAAGATCCGGAAGACCAAGCTCGGAGACCACGGTCAGGCGATCGCCTGCGACGGGCGGGACGCGGTGGCCGCGGCCCGGCGGCTGCGCTCGGATGTGGTGCTGATGGACACAGGAGCCGGTCCTGGACGGCATCGAGGCCAGCCGGCGGATCGTCCGGGATCAGCCCGCCACCCGGGTGCTGATCTTGACCGCGTTCGGGCTCGACGACTACGTCATGACGCCTTGCGTGCCCGGGCGAGCGGCTTCATGTTCAAGGACGCGCCGCCCGAGGAAAGCGCCGCCGCGGTCGATCGCGGCCGGCGGTGTCGTGCAGCTCGCACCAGCGGTACCGGGCGGTGATCGAGGAGCTCACCCGCATGCCGGCCCGGTCTACCTGGCCGTCCCGCAGGTCGTCGGCGAGCTGACCCCTCGCGAGCGCGAGCTCCTTGACCTGCTCATCCGCGGCCTGTCGACCGGGAGATCTGCCGCGAGCTCGTGATCAGGGAAGCCACAGCGGAAGACACGTGGCCAGGATCTTGGAGAAACTGAGCTTGCGCGACCGGGTTCAGGCGGTGATCTACGCCTACGAAAGCGGTCTGGTCTCACCAGGCCCGCCAGCTAGCCGGGCGAGGCGGAGTGCTCATATCGCTCGGCTTCCTCGGCCACCTGTTCCAGCGTGGTCTTGTCGAAGCTCTTCTCGTACAGGCGCAGCGCGGCTCTCGGCCAGCGCGCGGCGGGTCCGCAGCTTCTGCAGCTCACGCAGCGGCAGGGTCCGGCTCGCCGAAGCGGAGTAGGCTCAAGCGCCGCGTCGGCGTGCGCATCGTCGAAGGCTACGGTCTGGATGGAGTTCTCTTGCAGGAACCGGGCCAGGACCGTCCTGCCGCGGGGCCCGAACCGTGCGGTGAGGACGATACCGGTCTCCAGCCGGGTCGGCGCGCCGATCAGGGTCCCGATGAGGCGGCGAGTTCGTGGACGATGCGCTCGTAGCCGGGTTCTTTGCCGATGACGGCCAGGATCGCGGAGCGAGTCGATGATCATGCGCCAACCAGCGCCGAAACAAAGGATCTACTCGCGCTCCGCTTTGGACAACGGCTTGCCGAGCTGGTCCGGCGGGATCAGCGGCCAGATCTCCTCCTCGAGGAACCGGGTGAGCCGTTCCTCGCGCGCCGGGACGGACGGAGCGGACTGAGCCTGGAGCACCTGGCGCAGGGCGTACCGGAGGCTCCGGCTGGTCATGCCCGCAAGCAGGGTACCTCGGTTAAACCCGCGAAACAAAAGTTCACTCAGGATCCTTAATGTTAAGCGCCATACGGATCAATAGTACCTATCAATGTTTGAAAGGTACACGCCCGAGTCGAGGAACCATGGGGAGAGTACAAGCTCGACATGAGCATGATGTTCGCGATCCGACGACGCGCTACGCCGCGAACTCGTGCAGTCGCACGGATCGCGAGGGTGACCGGACGATAACCCCGGCCCGCTCTTGCGAGCCGCGCTGGGCTGGGAGCTGTTCAAGAAGTTCCTGACCGTCCACCACACGACCGAAGACGATGTTCTGTGGCCAGCCCTGCGCGCCCAGGTGGCTGGACAGCCCGACCGACTAGCCCTCGCCGGCGCGCTGGAGGCCGAGCACGCCGTCATCGAGCCGCTGCTGATGGCCATCGATGCCGCCGCTGCCGACCCGGACTACGGCTACCAGCGACTCGGCGATATCACCGACGAACTCACGGTCAAGCTCACCGGGCACCTGACTCACGAGGAAAACGACGGCCTGGCCCTCATCGACGCCTCTCTGACCCCGCAACAGTGGCAGCATTTCGCCCATACCCATGGCGGACGCCTTGGCGGCGACGCCGCGATGTACATGCCCTGGCTGCTCAACGGAGCCAGCCCGCAGACCCTCGACGCGGTCCTGGGCAACTTCCCGCTCCCGCTGCTGACCGCCTACCGCGACCAGTGGGCTCCCAAGTACGCGGCCCTGACCATCTGGCCCGCAGTATCAGCAGCTTAGGAGGAAATCGATCAAGCCGGCGAAGTACACCTGCTGGTCGTCGTACATGGCCATGTGACTGCCGTCCGGGCAGTGCAGGTACCGCCCGCGCGGCAGCCGGCCTGCCATCATCTGCATGTGCGCCGGGTCCATGGTGTCGTGCTGCGCGCCGATGACCAGGGTGGGCACCTCGATCGAGGCCAGCTCCGCGGTCCGCTCCCAGTGCGCCAGGCTGGCGTCGGCGCTGATGCCCAGCTCGCTGGGACCTTGCATGGACACGTAGATGGCCGGGTTGATGTGCGCGAACGCGCGCTGCACCGGATCGGGCCAGTCCGCGGGCGGCATGCGCAGCACGTGATGCACGTAGTGCTGTTCCATGAGCAGCTCCATGTACCGCGGGTTCTCGGTGTCCCCGGCCGCCTCGAACGCCTTGATCTCGGCCAGCGCCGCCTGGTCCATGGCCGGCATCAGCACCTGCTCGGCGTAGGCGTTGTAGGCCGGGACGCTCGACATCATGGACGAGATGACCAGCCCGCGCAGATGCTGCTGGTGGGCCAGCGCGTACTCGGTGGCCAGGATCCCGCCCCAGGAGTGACCGAGCAGCACGAAGTTGTCCCGGTTCAGCCCGAGCGCCTGGCGGACCTGCTCCACCTCGTCGACGAACCGGTCCAGGTCCCACAGCGAGGGCTCGTCCGGCTGGTCGCTGAACCCGGAGCCGAGCTGGTCGTAGTAGTAGTACTCGATCCCCGCGGCGGGCAGGTAGCTGTCGCACGCCTCGAAGTACTCGTGGGTCGCGCCGGGCCCGCCGTGCAGCAGCAGCACTCGCAGGTCTGGATGGTTGCCGACCCGCTTGACCCAGACCGCGAACCGGCCCGCAGGCGTGTCCACGCCGATCTTCCGCACGCCGCCGCTCAGCACGTCGTCCCGGCCGGAATAGTCCAGATAGCCGCTCATCGGCCCCTCCATCCGTACACGCCAAATCCACCCGGGCGACCGAAGGCCCGGGTGAGATCATGCCAGCGCGCCTACCTGCCGCTCAGCACCAGTCGTCCTGGGCCCGCCTGACGCGGCGGCCAGCGGGTGAGTCGCCGTGCTGACCAGCGTGGTGGCCGATCAGGTCAGCCCCCAACGGCGGCCAGCCAGCTCTCCTGGCCAGGTGGTGCCGTCCCGCCGTGGGCGCTGGCGGCCCTGCCATCCCACCGCAGGCAGCTGGTCATCAGCGCGCGATCTCGTCGTGCTCTTGAAGCTGCTGGCGCAGCGCATCGAGCGCGTAATGCAGCCGCGACCTGGCCGTCCCGTGCGGTATACCGAGCTCGCGGGCGACCGCCGCCGTGGTCCCGCCCCGGTAGAAGGTCTCCAGGAGCACGCTCTGGTGTGCGGGCGACAGCTGCCGAACTGCGGCGGTGAGGAGCTGCCGGTCCAGGACCCCGTCCAGGCCGGAATCGGTACCCGTCTCGCCGACCGCGGCCCCCGGCACGATCCTCGGGCGGGCCCGCGCGGCTCGGTTCGCGTCCGTCAGCAAGTTGCGCGCCACCCGGAACAGCCAGGGCCGGATCAGCCGGTCATCGGTTCTCAGCTGGGGCAGGTGACGCCAGGCCCGGATGAAGGTTTCCTGCACGATGTCATCCGCGCTGGCCCGGTCCGGGCAGAACCGCTCGGCGTAGCGATGCAAGGCCGGAGCGTACTGTGAGTGCAGCTGGCGAATCGCGGCGTCGGGGTCGCCGGGCAGCTCGCCGCGGGGAGTGTCGATGGTTACAGACATAACTACTATCACGGATAGTAGTGAGATTGTGTTCACCCAGCATGCCGACTAACCGGCAATTCCTTGAACGGCCCCCGGCGAGCGCTCAGGTTCGCGCTGGCCCAAAGAAACCTGACGAAGCCTGAACCATCTGCATGTTCTATGCGTGATAGTAGGTAGCGGCAAGCGTGCCGTCGGCATGACCATGTCCGGGAGCGAGGATGCGACGTTTCGGTGAGCTGGAAGCGGTGATCATGGACCGGCTGTGGGATCAGGGTCGGCCGATGCTGGTCCGCGAGATGGTCGAGGATCTGCGTGACGACCGGGCGCTGGCATACACCACCGTGATGACGGTGATGGAGAATCTCCACCGCAAGGGCTGGCTGCGCCGGGAGCGGGACGGCCGGGCCTGGCGCTACGAGCCCACTGGCTCCCGGTCCAGTTACACCGCCGCTCTGATGAACGACGCGCTGGCCACCAGCCCCGACCGGCGCACTGCGCTCACGCACTTCGCGCTCCAGATGAGCCCGCACGACGCGGCTCTGCTGCGCGAGGCGCTCGACCAGGCGATCGGCGGCGCGCCCAAGGCCGGTGAGTCCCGGTGACCGTTGCCGTGGTGCTGGTCGCGTACGCGGCCTGTGTCGGGATGCTGGGCCCCAGGGCGCTCGGCCGGGCCGGGTGGACGGCCCGGGCGCCGCAGCTGGCCATCGTGACCTACCTAGCCGCCGAATGGTCGGTCGTAGCCGCGGCCGGGCTGGCGGGCCTGACCCTGGCCGTTCATGCCACCGCTCTCGGCGGGGGACTGAGCCAGCTGATCGGAGCCTGCGTGCACCGGCTCCGCGACACCTACGGCACCCCGGGCGGCGCCACCGTCGCCGGGTTCGGCCTCATCATGGCGGGCGCCGTCGCGGCCCGTACCGCGTTCACCGCCACGACCCACCTGCGCGCCGCCGGTCGGCAGGCGCTGCGGCACGCGCAGACCGCGCGGCTGGTCGGGCGGCCCGAGCCGGCCCTGGGGGCCGTGCTGGTGGAGCATTCCCAGCCGGCTGCCTACTGCGTGGCCGGCCGGCAGCCCACGGTGATCCTGACCACCGCGGCGGTACAGGCGCTCGATCCCGGCCAGCTGGACGCGGTCCTGGCGCACGAGCGAGCCCACCTGGCCGGCCGCCACCACCGGCTGCTGGCCCTGGCCAGGATCGGCCGCGGGGTGCTCCCGTTCCTGCCCCTCATGCGGGACGCCGAGCAGCAGGTGGCGCGGCTGGTGGAACTGCACGCCGACGACGCGGCGACGCGAGCCCGCGACCCCCGGCTGCTGGCCACGGCCTTGGTCGTGCTGGCCACGGGCGCTGGTCCCGCCCCGGCCCTCGCCGCGGGTGCCACCGACTCGGTGCAGCGGATTCACCGGCTCCTAGGCCCCTCCGAGCCGCTGGGCCGCGCACGCCGGCGGCTGCTTCGCGCCGCCGCCGCGGCGCTCGCCGTGGCCCCGGTACTGCTGGCCCTGACCCCCGCCGTCATCGCACTCGCCCTGGGACGCATTCCGACCACGTAGCGCCCGCCTGAACAATCTCCCCGCCTGCCCCGTGTTGCCGGGTATGAGGATGCGTCGCCAGAACGGCCTGCCCGGCTCGCCCGCCGGGCTCCAGGACAACGCGGCGGTACCGGAGCGCCGCCTCAGCTGGCGAAAACGCCGCCGCCGGGACCGGGGGAGCGCCCGGGGCACGCCAGGAACATACCCGGCCAACGATCAGGCTACGGCCGGGCCGGCCATGCCGCCCGCGCCTTCATCCGGCTGGCCCACGTCGTCGTCCGGCTGGCCCGCGTCGCCCGGCTGGCCCATGCCGTCCGGCCCAGCCACGTCCAGCGAGATCGTGGCCGGTGCTATCCAGCTGGCCATCGCGTTCCTCACCGCGGGCCTGGACTCACCGGAGCTGGAAGCGTGGGCGGCGGATGCGCTTACTCCGCCCGGCCCGGAAGGCCTGGGAGACCTGCTGGCCGGCCTGCACGTGGTCTCCGTGCTGCTGCTGGACGAGCTGCATGAGGCGACGGAAGAGCCGCCGGCCGCCATCTTGCAAAGGCTGGCGCTCATGGCCGAGAACCGGCGCGGCAAACCTTCCGCCGGATAGGGCAACGCCGCCCGCCGGCCCGCAGGCTGATCACCCGCCTACGTGAACAGCCATGCTCTCCTATCCGTGTTAGTAGATGAGCCGGCGGGTGAACGAGCCTGGCAGGCTCGATCGGACCGGGGCGCCCATGACCGAGTGGCGCGCCACGACGCCTGCGGAGGAGCTGGTTAGCTTGACGGACACGACCTTCCACCCGGTAGCCAGCGCTCGGTGGCCTCAGCCCCGAGGGTCTCGCCCGCAGGCCGGGAGTACAACGGTGATCGCTGATCTAGACGCGACCGGCCTGATCGAGCGTTCGGCGGCCGCGTATGCGTCCGGCGTACCGGATGAGGCCGCGGACGACGGCTTTTTCGGTCCTGCCAGCGTCACCTGGCGGATGAGCGCGGACCTGGCCCTGCCCGTAGCCGGCCTGCGGTCCCTGCTGATGCAGGCGCTGCATCCGCTGGCCATGGCCGGTGTCGACCAGCACAGCGGCTGGCGCCGGGATCCGGTCGCCAGGCTCGCCGCCACCTCGGCGTACCTCACCACGGTCACATTCGGGGACCAAGACGCGGCGCTGCGCGCGGCGTCCCGGGTGCGGCACATCCATGCTCGCGTCCGCGGCACCGACGCCGTCACCGGCCGGCCCTATGCGGCGGGTGATCCCGCGCTGCTGCTGTGGGTGCACGCGTCGCTCGTCGACTCCGTCCTGGCCGCTGGCAGCCTGGTCGGGATCTCGCTGTCTGCCGGGGACAGCGACCGCTACGTCGCGGAGATGGTGGCCGCAGCCGAACTGGCCGGCGTGCCCCGCTCCCTGGTGCCGTCCAGCGTTCCCGCGCTTGACCTGTACATCGCGTCGGTCCGGCCGGGCCTGCGCTGTACCCCGGCGGCCGCGGAATCGATGGCCCTCCTGCTCGATCCACCGGGCCTGGACCAGGACGTCGCGGAGATCTGGCAGGACATCCGCGACGCCGCGGTGGCCGCGCTCCCGCGCTGGGCTCGGCAGCTATACGGCTACCGCACGCCACCGCCCATGACACCAGATCGCCAGCGCGAAATCCGGCAGTCGCTCGGCGTCCTTGACGCCATGTTCCTCGGGCAGCCTGACGTGCTCGAGGCGCGGCAGCGGATCGCGCTGCGGACGCGCATGGCGCGGTCGGCATGAAGCTCAGAGCGCTCCTAGCCACAGTACGGGCCGGAGCCGCGGCCGCGGTGCTGGCCCTGGCCCCGTCCCGCCGCAGGTCCGGCCGGCTGCGCCGTGATCGCGGCCGGGCCGCGCTCGGGCTCGCGGTGCGCGGCGGGGTCCGCTACGCGGCCAGCGCGCCGCGGCTGTTCGCGGCCGCTGGCGAGCAGCGCCAGCTGCTGCGAGAGGACCTGGCCCTGCAGACCGCCGAAGACGTCGCCGGCACGCTGGGGGCGATGAAGGGCGTCATGATGAAGATCGGCCAGATGGCCAGCTATGCCGACGGCGGCCTGTCTCCCGCCTTCCGCCGCACTCTGGCCCGCCTGCAGGACAGCGTGCCGCCGATGACCCCCTCGCTAGCCGCGGGCGTCGTGGCGGAAGAACTCGGCGCACCGCCGGACGAGGTGTTCGCCCGCTGGGATCCGCGGCCGATCGCCGCGGCCTCGATCGGGCAGGTGCACCGGGCGGTGACCCTGGACGGCCGGGCGGTGGCCGTCAAGGTCCAGTACCCGGGCATCGCCGAGACCATCTCGGCCGACCTGCGCAACGCCGCCCTGTTGCGCCGGATGCTGCGCATCGCCGCGCCTTCCCAGGACGTCGACGCGCTGCTGAGTGAGCTGCGGGACCGGATCACCGAGGAACTCGACTACCGCCGCGAGGCCGCCAACCAGCGCCTCATGGCCGCCTACTACGACGGCCACCCCACCATTCACATTCCCGGTGTCATCGACGAGCTGTCGACCCGCAGGGTGCTAACCAGCGAGCTGTCCGGCGGCGTCCGCTTCGCCGAAGTTGCCGCCTGGCCTCAGCACGAACGCGACCTCGCCGGCGAGACCATCTACCGCTTCGTCTTCCGCAGCCTGTACGAGATGCGCGCCTTCAACGGCGACCCGCACCCGGGCAACTACCTGTTTCATCGCGGCGGCCGGGTCACCTTCCTCGACTTCGGGCTGGTCAAGCACTTCACCCCCGCCGAACTGCGGCCGCTCATGCAGATGGTCCGCACCATTTGCGTGGAGCATGATCCCGAGGCGTTTCGCCGCAGCCTGGAGGCCGCGGGGTTCCTGCGTCCTGGCGCGCCGCTCAGCACCGAGGCCGTCGTCGAGCACCTGGCCGTCTTCTACGACACCATCCGCGAACCAGGGCCGCTGACCATTACCAGCGACTACGCCTCCTCGGTCGTGCGCCGCTTCTTCGACCTGCGCAGCCCGGTTGCCGGCTACATCAGCGTCCCGCAGCCCTACGTGATCCTCCAGCGCATCAACCTCGGCCTGTTCGCGGTGCTCGGCGAGCTGTCCGCCACCGCCGACTGGCGCGCCATCTCCGAGGAGATCTGGCCCTTCGTCCAGGGTCCGGCCGCCACGTCGCTGGGAGAAGCCGAGGTCGCCTGGCGGGCACGGCACCGGGCCCTGTCGCCCACGGCCAGCTGACCGGACCAGCGAAGGAGATGCCCGTGACCACGACCTCGCGCATCCAGCTCGCGCCGGGCAGGCAACCGCGACTGGCCGTGGGCAGCTGGCGGGTTGATCCGGTGCGTTCGCATGCGTCCTTCGTCGCCCGGGTCGCCCGCCGGCCCGTGCGAGGACGCCTGCCCCTGACCGGCCGGGTGCTGATCGCCGAGCCGGTCGAGGATTCGACCGCACGCCTGGTCGCCAGGTCAGACGCGGTCAGCACCGGTTCGCCGGTGCTGGACAGGTTGCTGACGGGGCCGGGCTTCCTGGACGCCGGGACCTTCCCGGAGATCAGCTTCCGGTCCGAGCTGCTGGCCTGGGTCCGCCAGGATGGCGGGCCGCCGGCCCCTGCGGATCAAGAACGTCGAGCATGAGCTGGCCTGCGTGCTCGAGCTGGATCTGGGTGATACGCGTCCGGAAGCCCCGCCGCGCATCACGATCGGCAGCAGCTGGATCATCGACTCGAGGTGGATAACCAGCACGCGGATCCCCGCCCTTGACCGCCGCATCGTCATGACGTGCTCGTTTTCTCTCGAACCGGACATGTGAGCTTCCCCCGGAGCGACGAAGTGTCAGCTCCCGCCGCTCAGCGGAGCCCGTTACCACGGCCCGTGCCGGCCTCCGCCCTCTCACCGCCCGTCTCCGCATCCGCTTACCACCGGCCGTCCCTCGCATCCGCTTACCGCAGGCCGTCCCGCATCTGGGCCGGTGTGATGCAGCTCGCACCGGACCTGCTCCGCCCTGTTGAACCCACCTCTTCTCCTATGCGTGTTAGTAGTTGAAAGTCCAACTACTGCCTTCGTGCGGGCTCCAGGCCCGAGGGATGGCCGTGACTACAGGAGGAACTCCTATGTTCGCTCGTCTTGGCCCGTCGCAGCCCGCGCAGGGCGCGGACGTGATCGTGCGCGCGGTGGCCGCGCTGGCGCTGGCCGGTCTGGCCGTCATTCACGTGGTCGACCTGCCGGGCACGCTGGGCCCGGCCCGGCTGGTCGGCGCCGGGTATCTCGGAATCATCGTCGCGGCGGTCCTGGCCGGCGGCCTGCTGATCGCCCGGCCGCACTGGCTGGTCTGGGCGGGTACCGGCGCGGTGGCCGTCTCGGCGATGGGCGGATACGTGCTGACCCGCGCCCTTCCGGGAGGCTTCCTGGACGATCACGGCGACGTCGGCAACTGGCGGTGCTCACTGGGCATCGCCGCGCTCAGCGTGGAGGCCCTGATCATCATGCTCGTGGTGCTCGCCGCCTGGCTGGGCCGCAGCCCCGCCGCGAGCGTGCCCGCGAAGTCCCGGTCTGCCGAGCGGCTCGCGCCCGAGTACAGCCAGCACCGCTAACCATCCCAGAAGGAGCACGACAATGCGCATGTCCCAGCCCGGTCAGGCGAAAACGGTCTCGTGGCGGCGCTGGCTGCTCCCGGCGGCCATCGGGGCCGGGTTCCTGGCCCTGCTGGTTCTGCCGCGCGGCGCGGTCCCGGCCACGGCGCTGAGCTACACCCGCTTCCTGGCCGATGTCGGCGCCGGGACGGTCAGCGCGGTGACCATCGGCCCGGCCGGCCAGGTCGCCGGCCACCTCACCAGCGGGCAGCCGTTCACCACCACCATTCCCGTCGCCCTCGGCGGCAACGGCCTCGCCGGTGACCTGGCCGCCCACCACGTCCAGATCACCGCCACTACTGCCGCCGCGTCCCCCTCGCTGCTGGGAGTGCTGGTCGGGCTGCTGCCCTTGCTGCTGATCGGCGGCCTGTTCTATTCCGCCTTCCGCGGCTTCCGCCAATCCGGCGGCGGCCTAGGCAGCGGCCTGGGCGGCGGTTTCGGCGGCCTGACCAAGGCGAAGGCGAGGGTCATCGACAGCGAGCGACCGGTCACCCGGTTCACCGACGTGGCCGGCTACGCCGCCGTGAAGACGGAGATCAGCGAGGTCGTGGACTACCTGCGCGACCCGGGCCGCTACCACCGGGCCGGGGCGCGCGGCCCGCGCGGCGTGCTGATGGCCGGGCCACCAGGTACCGGCAAGACGCTGCTCGCCCGCGCGGTCGCCGGCGAGGCCCACGTCCCCTTCTTCTCCGCCTCAGGCTCGGGCTTCGTGGAGCTGTTCGTCGGCATCGGCGCGGCCCGGGTCCGGGACCTGTTCGAGCAGGCCCGCACCCGGGCGCCGGCCATCGTGTTCATCGACGAGATCGATGCCCTCGGCGCCCGCCGCGACCACGGCGGCTACGCCGGCAGCGACGAGCGGGAGCAGACCCTCAACCAGCTGCTCGCCGAGATGGACGGGTTCGACGAGTCCGACGGCGTGGTCGTGCTGGCCGCCACCAACCGGCCGGACGCCCTGGACCCCGCGCTGCGCCGCCCGGGCCGGTTCGACCGCGAGGTCGTCGTCCCGCTGCCCGGCCGGGCCGAACGCAGCGCCATCCTCGCTGCCCACGCCCGCGGCAAGACCCTCGGCGCAGACGCCGACCTGGACCAGGTCGCCGCCGCCACCCCCGGATTCTCCGGCGCCGATCTCGCCAACCTGGTCAACGAGGCCGCCGTCACCGCGGTCCGGGCGGGCCGCACCAGCCTCACCGCCGCCGACTTCGCCAGCGCCCGCGACCGCGTCCTGCTCGGCACCCGGCGCGCCAGCCCGCTGGCCCCCGGCGAACTCGCCACCGTTGCCGTGCACGAGGCCGGCCACGCCCTGGTCGCCACCTTGTCCCGGCACGCCGACCCGGTCAGCCGGGTCACCGTCCTGGGCGCCGGCCAGGCCCTCGGGCTGACCGAGACGCTCCCCGCCGACGACCGCCGACTGTACGGGGAAGGCTACCTGGCCGACACCCTCGCCGTCCGCCTCGGCGGCCGCGCCGCCGAACGGCTGGTCCGCGGCGAGGCGTCCACCGGCGCCGCCGACGACCTGGCCTCCGCCACCACCTTGGCTACCCAGATGGTCCGCGAGTTCGGCCTCAGCGACAGGATAGGGCCGGTCAGCTACGGCGACCCCCCCGGGTTCACTGCAGCCCGCGGTTACTCCGAGCACACCCAGTGGCTGGTCGACCAGGAAGTCGCCGCCATCCTGGCCAAGGCCGAAACCCAGGCCCGCGACCTGCTCACCAGCCACCGCGACGCCCTCGACCGGCTCACCGCCCTCCTGCTGGAGCAGGAAACCGTCACCGGCGACCAGGTCCGGGCTCTCGCGCAGGCGCCCAGCCCCAGCCCCGCCCCCGCCCCCGTAGCGGCCACCCGACCCGAGTCCCTGACCACCGTTTTCTACTAAATCCCTTAGTAGATAGTGCACGTCAATATCAAAAGGAGTTAACCGTGCGACACCCGAGAATCATCATCGCCAGCATCAGCCTGGCCGCCGCGGCCGCCCTCGGCGGCGGTATCACCGCCGCCGCCGCGACTGGCTCCCCGGCCAGCAACCGGCCCGCTGCCAGCCAGCACGCCACGACGACCGTGCGCACCGCGCAGGCGGCCGTCGGCGGCAAGACCGAGACCATCCTGGTCAACGCAGCCGGCCTGCCGCTGTACTTCTACATGAATGACACGGCCGCGAGCTCGCTCGTTTCCGGCAGGCTGGCAGCGCTGTGGCCGCCCCTGACGTCTCCGTCGCCGGCCGCCGCCGGGCTGACCGGCAAGCTCGCCGCGGTTAGCGACGCCCACGGCGACCAGGTCGCCTACAACGGGCATCTGCTGTACACCTTCGTCGACGATCGCGCCGGCCAGGTAACCGGCCAGGGGGTGCAGGGCTTCTTCGTGGCCACCCCGGGCCTCACGCCGCTCACCGGGTCCTCGACGTCGACGGGCACTGTGCCCGCCACCCCGTCCGGCACCGGTTACGGCTACTGAGACAGCGCGCTATCGGTCCGCTGACCGGAGCCCCTCGGGCGGGGTCGGCGGACCGATGCCTCGGAGAGGCAAGACATGATGATCACCACAGCCCGGACCACCCGGCCGGTGCCGGACCCGGCTACCGGAAGCCTCTCGGCCCATCCAGGGCCCCACCGCCAGCCCGCACGCGGGTCCGCCGGGTCAACGCCGCGGGCGGAGGTACCGGGCCCGCCGCGCGGGCGCCGCCATCACGGTGGCGGCCCTCGCCGCGTTGGCTGCCGCCGCGGTGGCCGAGCGGGCCGCGGTGACCGCGTCGTTCGCGGTGCTCGGTCACGTGCACTCGGCCTGGATCCCCGCCGCCGTCCTGCTCGAATCGGTGTCCATGGCTGCGTTCGCGATCATGCTGCGCCGGCTGCTCGCGGCCGGCGGCGCCAGCGTGGGCATCCGGCCGATGCTGGCCACGGCCTACGCCGCCAACGCGGTGTCGGTCTCGGTTCCGCTGGCCGGACCGGGCCTGGCCACCGCCTTCACCTTTCGCCGCTTCACCCGGCAGGGCGCGGATGCCCCGCTGGCCGGTGGTCGCTGCTGGCCGGCGGGGTGGTCTCCTCGGCTGCGGCGGCCCTGGTCGTGGTCGCCGGCGGCCTGGCGTCCGGGAACATCCTGGCTGCGGCGCTGGCCGTGCCCGGCGGGATGCTCACCGTGGCCGTCCTCGCCGCGGCCGGAGCGGCCGCGCGCCGGCCGCGCCTTGGCGGTGGGTTCGAGCGGCTCGCCGCGTCGACGTTGCGGCAGGCATCGCGGCTCTCGGGCCGCCTGCGGGCGAGCCCGGCCAGATCATCCGGGCCTGGACGCAGCGGCTGGGTTCACTCCAGCTTCCCCTGCGAGGCTGGATGATGGTGGCCGCCCTAGCCGTGGCCAACTGGCTCGCCGACGCCGCGGTTCTCGCCGTCAGTATCCAGGCCACCGGCGCCACCGTCCCCTGGCACGATCTTCTGCTGGTCTACGCCTCGGGCATCGCCGCGCAAAGCCTGAACATCACGCCCGGCGGCCTGGGGGTCACCGAGGCCACGCTGACCGCGGCCCTGGTCGGCGCCGGGCTGGGTGCTGGCCCGGCCCTGGCTGCGGTGCTGCTCTACCGCCTGGCAAGTTTCTGGCTGGTCGCACTGACCGGGTGGCTGGTCCTGTTCTGGCTGCGCCGCCCTCAGGCCCGACCCGGCGCCAGATACAAAGCCGGATCCAAGCCGGCGCAGCGCGTCGTCCAGGACGAGGAAACCGCCGCTGGCGCCGGTCCTCAGCCAGCCGGGCCGGGGCCGCACGAGATCGTGCTGCTGCACGGGCAACCCGGCTCGCCCGCCGACTGGCAGCAGGTCGCCGCCCGGCTGCCGGCCCGGTTCCACGTGGTCGCACCCGACCGGCCGGGATATGGTTCCAGCCGGATTCCGGCCGGCGGCTTTGCCGCGAACGCCCGTGCCGTCCTCGATGACCTGGACTCACGGGGCATCAAGCGTGCCGTGCTGGTGGGGCACTCCTACGGCGGCGGGGTGGCGCTGTGGGCGGCCAGCATGGCGCCCAGCCGGGTGGAGGCGGTGATCCTGCTGGCCAGCGTGGGCCCCGGGTGCGTGAACGGCTGGGACCGGCTGCTCGCCGCACCCGGCGCGGGCCAGCTGTGCGCGCTGGTGGCGTGGCGGCTGACGCCGTGGATCGCCCGGGTCCGGCTCGCCTGGCTCGGCCGGCGGCGCGGCGGCGCGCTCCGCCCGGACGAGCACGTCAACTGGCAGGTGTGGGGCCACGCTGGGCGGGCAGGGCGCGCTGTGGCGCACGTTCCTGACCGAGCAACGCGCGCTGCTGCGCGAGCTGAGCGAGCTGGAGCGCGCCATCGGATCAGTCCAGGCGCCGGTGCTCCTGCTCGCTGACCCCCAGGACACCCTGGTTCCCATCGATACCGCCCGCCGGCTCGCGCGCGCCCTGCCTGACGCCCGTCTGCAGCTCGTCCACGGCGCAGGCCACCATCTGCCCAGGCGAGCCCCGGATGCCGTCGCCGACGCGATGGCGGCGTTCCTGGCCGCTAAGGAAGAGTCAGCCCGCCGCTCGCAGTCGCGCTGGCTCACCACACGCATAATTCCGCCCGGGGCCCCCGTGGACCCGGGCGGAATTATGCCAGCGCGGTTACCCGCCGCTCAGCGCCAGTTCGTCCTGGGCGGCGAGGCCAGCGGCGAGGCCAGCGGCGAGGCTCGGGCCATCAGGAACCGTGGCCGGGATCCGCAGCACCCGGGCCAGCCCCGCAGGCAGCCACCAGTTGGCCCGGCCGAACAGGGCGACCAGCGCCGGGACGAGCAGGCAGCGCACGACCAGCGCGTCGATGAGGATGCCGGCGCCGAGCCCGGTGGCCAGGATCTTCAGGTCGGTCTCCGGCCCGGTAGACATGGACAGGAAGCTCAGCATCAGGATCGCGGCCGCGCTGGTGACCAGCCGGCCGGTGCGGCCCAGGCCCTCGACCACCGCGTGGCGGGCGTCACCGCTGGTGTCGTAGGCCTCCCGGATGCGGCTCAGGATGAACACCTCGTAGTCCATGGACAGGCCGAACAGGAAGGCGAAGACCATCAGCGGCACCCACATCGTGATCGCCCCGGTGGCCGGGATGCCCCACAGCGCCTGCGAGCCGTGCCCGTCCTGCCAGACCCAGGTCAGCACGCCGTAGGCGGCGGCCAGCGAGATCAGGTTGAACACCACGGCCTTGGCCGCCAGCAGCACCGAGCGGAAGGCCCGGGTCAGCAGCAGGAAGGTGGCGACGCTAATGATGGCCAGCATGAGCGGGAAGTCACCGTAGACCGCGTGGTCGAAGTCGATCAGCGACGCGCCGTCGCCGCCGACGCCGATCACGTGCGGCTGCCCGAGCAGCGCGTGCTCGAGCCCGCTGACGGTCGTCTGGCCCGCGGGCACGCTGCTCTCGGCCGAGGGAATCACGGTGACGATCGCGGTGCCGCCCCGCTGGTAGTCCGGCGTGGCCGGCGCTACCGCGGCGTACACCCCGGGAACTCGCGCCGCCCGGGCCGCCACCGCGGCCGGAGCGCCGGGACCGGCGGAGGTCAGGACCTCGGCCGGGGTGAGCACGCCGGACGGGACGCCGCCGTCGGTCAGCGTAACCAGCGCGTCGTGCGCGGGCCCACTGGTGGCCTGCGCGGAGCTACCAGGCTCGCCCAGGTGCAGGGACAGCGCGGGCAGCATCAGCGCTGCCAGGATGCCGAGCCCGGCCAGCGCAGCCAGCCAGCGGTGCCGGTAGACGCCGCGCGCCCAGGCCGAGAACACCCGGCTGGCACGGCGCTCGGTCCGCAGCCGCGGCCAGTCCAGGCGCGGGCCGACGGTGGCCAGGATCACGGGGAGCAGGGTGATGGAGACGATCACCGACACCAGCGGCACCAGTACGCCGCCGTAGCCGACGCTGCGCAGCATGGGCACCGGCAGCACGACCATCGACAGCAGCCCGATGGCCACGGTGAGGCCGGAGAACACCACGGCCCGGCCCGCATGGGTCATCGCCTCGGTCACAGCGGCCAGGTTGTCCCGGCCCGCGGCCCGCTCCTCGCGCCAACGGCTGACCACCAGCAGCGAGTAGTCGATGGCCACGCCGAGCCCGATCAGCGCGATCAGGAACTCGACGATCTGGCTGACCCCGGTCACCTCGGTGAGCCCGCCGACGATCAGGAATGTGGCCAGCACCGAGATGCCGCCGATGACCAGCGGCAGCAGGGCCAGGAAGCTGGCGAAGACCAGCGCCAGGATGACCAGCGCGCCGACCGCGCCGATCATCGCCTCGTCCATGATCCCGGTACCCTTGCCGGACTTCGGGCTGCCGTTGGCCAGCAGGTCCGAGCCGGTGACCCCGACGTGCCAGCCAGCGGGAGCAGCCGCGGTCACGGCACGGTCGATCACCGGCCCGAGGCTGGGGCCGCCGAAGCCGGCCGCCGGGGCCGTGTACACCAGCGCGAAGGTGGACCTGCCGTCGCGGGTGACGAACGCAGGGTCGTGCGTGGTCGCGTAGTCCGCGATCCGCACGCCGGGAACCGCCCGGGTCAGGGCTGCGAACGCCCGCCCGGTGGCCGCCGCCACCGCGGGATCGGTGACCTTCTGCCCGGCCGGCACGGTGATCACCGGCAGGTAAGGGGCCTGCGAACCGCCGTTGCCGTACTGGCTGGCGATCTGGTTGTCGACCTTGAACGCCTGCCCGGGCATGGCGAAGTTGTTGGTCATCCGGTGGGTAGTGCCGCTGATGGTCATCACGCCGACGGCAGCCACGATGACCCAGAACAGGGCCACGAGCGCCTTATGGCGGAGTACGAAGCGGGTGAGCGCTGGCATCGTAGCCTCCGAGTCAGGGAGCCGGCGGCCGTTCCGCCAGCTGTAGCTCAAGACTGCCGCCCAGGCCCCCGGTCCGTCGTCCGGCGGCGGGTGGCACTTGGCCGTACCGCCGCGGGATTAGCCGCGGCCCGCGTACTCCCGGGGGAGTAGCCAGACCACCTCCCGGGGGAGGGCGACGTGAGCCCGTGGCGTGCTTAGTCTTGCGACATGGAACGTGTGGCGGCGGTGTGGCGGCGGTGGCGCGGCTCGCCGGTCAGGGACGTGCTTCTCGCCGTCCTGGTGACCGCCCTGCTGGTGTCGGGCAGCCTCGGCGAAGGCGATCCCAAGAATCCCGCCGACCGGACCCAGTTCCACGGCCACCTGGCGCCGCACCCAGGGGCTGCGGTGCTGCTGGTCGCGGCAGCCTGCCTGCCCCTGGCCTGGCGGCGCCGCTACCCGGTCGCCGTGCTGGTGGTATCGGCCGCCGCGGTGACCGCCTATTCGCTGCTCGGCTACGTCAACGGCGCCTCCCTGGTCGCCCCCATCCTGGCCCTGTACGCGGTGGCGACGCAGGTCAGCGTCCGCCGGGCGGTAGTAGCGGCCGTGGCTACGCTGGCCGTGCTGTTGACGGTTAGCGCTGCGGACAACCCGTTCGGGCACATCAGCGGTGGCGGGTTCGACATCATCCCGTTCATGGTCACCGCCGCACTGTTCGCCGGGATCGCGGTGGCGAACCGGCGCGCATACGTGGCCTCCATCCGCGATCGGGCCGAACAGGACGCCCGACGGCAGGTGGACGAGGAACGGCTGCGCATCGCCAGGGAACTGCACGACGTGGTGGCCCACACCATGGCCACCATCAATGTGCAGGCCGGGGTGGCCGCCCATGTCCTGCCCACCCAGCCGGAGGTGGTCGCCGAGGCGCTGCAGGCGATCAAGACGGCCAGCAAGGAGGGCCTGCGGGAGCTGCGCGCCATCCTCAACGTGCTGCGCCAGGCCGATGACAGCGACTCCGTTCAGCCCGCCCCGGGCCTGACCCAGCTCGACGCCCTGGTCGAAGGGGCGCGCCGGGCTGGCCTGCCGATCACCCTCGCCGTGGCCGGGGAGCCGTTCCCGCTGCCGGCCGCCGTGGACCTGGCCGCCTACCGCATCGTCCAGGAGTCGCTGACCAACGCCATCCGCCACGCCGGCCCGGCGGACGCGACCGTGAAGCTCCGCTACCAACCCGACGAGATAACCATCGACGTGACCGACACCGGAACCGGATCCGGACCCGGGGCCGCCGGCGGGACGGCCGGGCACGGCCAGGCCGGGATGCGCGAACGCGCCGCCGCCGTCGGCGGGACCGTGCAGACCGGCCCGCGCCCCGGTGGCGGTTACCAGGTCATGGCCCGCCTGCCCGTCCACGGAGCCCTCGTCGAAGGGATCACTCAATGATCCGGGTGCTGCTCGCCGACGACCAGGCCCTGATCCGCGCCGGGTTCCGGGTCCTCGTCGATACCGCCGAGGACCTGCGGGTCGTCGGCGAGGCCACCGACGGCCAGCAGGCGGTCGACCTGGCCCGTAGCGAGCGCGCCAACGTGGTCCTGATGGACATCCGGATGCCCCGGGTCGACGGCCTGGAGGCCACCCGGCGCATCTGCGCCGATGAGGACCTGGCCGGGGTCAAGGTCATCATCTTGACCACCTTCGAGTCCGACGAGTACGTCTACCAGGCGCTGCGCGCCGGGGCCAGCGGCTTCCTGGTCAAGGACACCGAGCCGGCCGACCTGATCCAGGCCGTCCGCGTGGTCGCCCGCGGCGACGCGCTGCTCTCCCCGAGCGTGACCCGCCGGCTCATCACCGACATCGCCAGCCGTCCCGAACGGCCCCCGACCAGCGACCGCGCCCTGGCCGGCCTGACCGACCGGGAACGCGAGGTGATGACGCTGGTCGCCGAGGGCCTGTCCAACGACGAGATCGCGGCCCGGCTGTTCCTCAGCCCGCTCACCTCCAAGACCCACGTGAGCCGCATCATGACCAAGCTGAACGCGCGGGACCGCGCTCAGCTCGTCGTCCTGGCCTACGAGACCGGCCTGGTCACCCCGGGCCGCCGCGATCCGCGGTGACCCGGTCCCCGGCGTGGTGACGTATCCCTGACGTGCTTCAGGTAGTTCTGGACGCGCCGGCCAGAGCTGAGCCCAGAACTCAGCATTGCCCGGAAACCGCCGGCCGCGCTACCGTCCGGGGAGTGGGGGGTAGCGATGCCGTGCTGGCCGCGCGCCTGGCGGCCGGTGATGATCACGCGCTGGCCGAGGTCTTCGACGCCCTGGGCCATAGCGTGTACGGCAGCGCGCTGCGCGTCCTCGGGGACAACAGCGCCGCCCAGGACGTTGTCCAGGACGTGTTCGTCGAACTGTGGCGCCACCCCGGCCGGTACGATCCCGCGGCCGGGACGCTGCGCACATACCTCTCCGTGCTGGCCCGCCATCGCGCGGTGGACCTGGTCCGCAGCGAGCTACGCCGGGTGGCGCGCCAGGAGCGCAGCTACCGGCTGACGCCGGCCTCGCTGGTGCCCGACGTCGGCGACGAGGTCCTGGCCGCTGAGACCGCGGGCCTGGTCCGGTCCGCGGTCCGGTTGCTGCCCGCCAGCCAGCGCCAGGTCGTCGAGCTGGCCTACTTCGCGGGACTGACCTGCCGGGAGGTCGCGCAAGCGGTCGGCATCCCGGAGGGCACGGCCAAGTCCCGGCTCCGGCTGGCCCTGGCCAAGCTGGAAGAAATGCTGGACCGTCAGTTGCCGGAGTCATCGTGACCCCCGCCGGCGACCGCGACCTGCCCCTGCTCCCGCCCGGGCTGCGCGAGCGTGTCCTGGCCGCCTCGCTGCGGGCCCGGGACGCCGGCCGTCCCGTCCCCGACGCTGCGCAGATCTTTCCCGTCGAGGCGTTCAGCCGCGCGGCGAGCGCGTTCTATACCGTGCTGTGCTTCCTGGACGACGACGACTGGCGCACGCCGGTCCTGCGCGGCCTGGACGTGCAGGGCCTGGTCGGCCACCTGATCGGCGTCGAGGAAGACGTGCACCGGGCGCTGGCCGGTGACCCGGACGTGGCCGGCGCGGAGCACGTCGCCTCGACCGAGGCGGCCGCCCTCGGCCAATCCGGCCTTCGCCCCGCCCAGACCCGCGCCGACTGGCGCCGCGCGGTCGACCGCACCCTGGACCTGGTCCGGCCCGCGGACGCCCGGTCCCGGGTCGCCGTGCACGGCCTGCGCCTGCCGGTGACCGCGCTGCTGGTCGTCCGGGCCTTCGAACTGTGGACCCACGAGAACGACATCCGGCAGGCCGTCGGCTGGGCACCGTCGGTCCCCGATCCGTCGACGCTGCGCCTGATGACCGATCTCGCCGCCCGCCTGCTGCCGCACGCCGCCGCCGCCCTGCCCGAGCCGGTGGAGGTCCGCCTGGTCCTGACCGGGCCCGGCGGCGGCACCTGGGACGTGACCATGGGGTCCGCGCCGGCCGCGGCGACCGTCGCGATCGTGACCAACGCGGTCGGTTTCTGCCGCCTGGCCGCCAACCGGCTCACCCCGGACGACCTCGACGTGAACGTGACCGGCGACCCGGCCCGGGCCGCCGCCGTCCTCGCCGCGGCCACCACCCTCGCCCTCGATTAGCAGCCGGCGACGGCCCGCCGCGGGTGGTCAGACCAGCACGAGTTCCCGGGCGTCGTCGGTCTCGGGCTGCGGCTGCAGCGGCTGCCGGGGCGGCTGCCATGGCGGCTGGCGCGGCGGCTGCCGGGGCGGGTCACGCCGGATCCCGCCGGGCGGCGTCTGGCCGGTGGTCTTGGCCCCCGAACCCGACGCCATCATCGCGATCGAGATCGCGATGGATAGCCCGCCGAGCATCGTCAGAGCAATGAGTACGCCGCCGAGAAGTTGCATGTCGATCATCTGTGGCCCCCTGCCATGATCGCGTTAACACCGTTTACCATCCAGATTATGGAATGCGCCAGTAAACGATGTCAACTCATTTACCGACGTTTACGCCGAGCCGGAGCGCTGCCCCCGCCTCGTGGCTGCGACACCCTGATGGCTCTTCCCGTGCCCGCGCCTGCGTAAAACGGCCTAAGCCGGTGATCCGCCGCTCACGGCGGTGACGTACCAAGAACACGTACCAGGAACACAAACCAAGGGAGGGACCAAGATCATGAGTGTCATAGTCACGATGAAGTTCCAAGGCGACGTGGCCAAGTTCCGCCAGGCCATGACCGACCACGCCGATCAGTTCGCCAAGATGTCCGAGGAGGCCAGGGTCTCCGGTGGCGGCATCCACCACCGCTTCGCGGTCGGCGACGGCTTCGTCCTCGTGGTCGACGAGTGGGAGAGCGCGGAGCACTTCGGCAAGTTCTTCGCCAACCCGGATCTGCAGGCCCTGGTGGCCGCGTCCGGCGCCGCGCCGCAGCCGCCGGAGATCACCATCGCCGAGGCCCTCAGCTCACCGGACGAGTACTAACGACCGCGCCGCGCGGCGGGACTCCCCGAAGGTCGCGCCGCGCGGCGCTGCGTATAGTGCGGGTGTGAGCTCACCGGTCAGCGCGATCTTGCTCGACGCGGGCGGGGTGCTGGTCTTCCCGCAGCCCGATCTCCTCCGGCCGCCGCTCCAGGCGCTCGGCATGTCCCCGGACGTGGCCGCGTTCGAGCGGGCCCACTACCAGGCCATGCTGGTCCAGGACGTGGCCACCGTGCCACCCGCCCCGGGGACCTGGTGGCGTGAGTACCTCGTCGGCTACTTCGCCGGCTGCGGAGTGGCCGAGGACCAGTGCCGTGAGCTGGCCGCCGAGATCGCCGGGGCGACCGTGGGGGAGACCTGGACGCACGTCGGCACCGGGGCGATGGCCGGGCTGCGGGCCCTGGCCGCGCTCGGCCTGCCGATGGGCGTGGTCTCGAACTCCGATGGCACCGTGCAGGCCGCCCTAAGCCGGCTCGGCGTCTGCTACGCACCCGACGCACCCGACGCGCCAGACAAAGCCGGCATCACGGCCGGCGTCACGGACGGCAGCACGGACAGCATCACGGCCGTCATCACGGCCGGCAGCACGGCAGGCGTCCCGGTCGGCGTGGTGGTCGACTCCGCCGTGGTCGGCGTGGCCAAGCCCGATCCGGCCATCTTCAGCATCGCCCTGGACGCCCTCGGCGTGACGCGCCGAGAGACCGTCCTGCACGTGGGGGACAGCCTCCGCTACGACGTGGCCGGTGCCCTGGCCGCCGGCCTGGAGCCGGTCCACCTGGACCCGCACGGGTTCTGCCCCGCCCCGGACGGCCACCGGCACATACGCACCCTGGCCGAACTAGCCGAGGACCTCTAAGCCGGCCGCCAGGCCAGCAAAATGTCGGTACCGGCTGCCATGATGATCCGATGCCGATGAACACCCGGCCGGTCACCGGCGAACTCGACGGCCTGCTGGCCTTCCTCGACCATCAGCGCGAGGCGGTGCGCTACGCCTGCTTCGGCCTGACCGACGAGCAGGCGCGCGTAGCGCCGGCCGCCAGCCCGCTCAGCCTGGGCGGCCTGGTCAAGCACCTGGCCTGGGGCGAGCGGAACTGGCTGGCCCGGATCGAGGGACACCCGGTGCCCGGCGACGCGGACCCGTCCGCCGCGCTGGCCGGCTACCTGGCCACCTTCCAGCTCACCGCGGAACAGACCCTGGCCGGCGTCCTCGCCGACTACGAAGCCGCCGCCGCCAGAACCAACGCCGGCGCGCGGACCAACGCCGACCTGGACCGGAAGGTGCCGCTCCCGCCGGCGCCCTGGAATCCCGACCCCGACGGCTGCACGGTGCGCTGGATCCTGCTGCACCTAATCGAGGAAACCGCCCGGCACGCCGGTCACGCCGACCTGCTCCGGGAGGCCCTGGACGGCGGGCTCAGCGGACCGCTGATGGCCGCCGCGGAGGGCTGGCCCGCCGACGGCTGGGTCACCCCCTGGCGGCCAACCGCCTAAAAAAGAAGGTTCAGAAGCTGAACGTGGTCGCGCCGTCCCCGATCCACTCCCACAGCTGCACGGTGCCGCCGAGATCGGCGTTGGCCACCAGGTGGTCGGCCAGCGCCGGCATCGGGCAGTTACCCGATCTTCGGCCCCGCGCGGCAGCAACGCTCACCCCCCGCCGGCGATAGACTACGGCGTTGCCCGCTCCTGGCGTG
The DNA here is from genome assembly GCA_963822765.1 of uncultured Actinomycetes bacterium. Classification (GTDB taxonomy): domain Bacteria; phylum Actinomycetota; class Actinomycetes; order Streptosporangiales; family Streptosporangiaceae; genus Palsa-504. The sequence goes on from CAWGJL010000024.1 coordinate 179,876, forward strand.
AAAGTGAGAGTACGCAGTATGCGCTGGTCCACGATGCACATCCCGACGCTGCGCGACGACCCGGCAGACGCGGGCGCACCCAGCCACCGCCTGCTGCTCCGGGCCGGCTTCATCCGCCCGCTGATGGCCGGGCACTATTCGATGCTGCCGCTCGGCCAGCGGGTCCGGCTCAAGGTCATGGCGATCATCCGCGAGGAGATGGACCGGATCGGGGCCCAGGAGATCGTGATGCCGGTCATGCACCCGGCCGAGCTGTGGCAGCTCAGCGGCCGCTGGGAGCTGATGGGTGACGAGATGTTCCGGCTCAAGGACCGGCGCGGCGCCGACCTGGCCCTCGGCATGACCCACGAGGAGATCGTCACCAACCTGGCCACCGAGCTCGAGTCCTACCGCGAGCTGCCGCAGATGTGGTACCAGATCCAGACCAAGCTGCGCGACGAGCCGCGGCCGAAGGCCGGGCTGATGCGCACCCGCGAGTTCACCATGAAGGACTCCTACAGCTTCGACGTGGGCCCGGATGAGCTCGACGTGTCCTTCCGCCTGCACCACGACGCGTACGTGCGGATCTTCGAGCGGCTGGCTATCCCCGCCGTTCCGGTCGAGGCCTCCAGCGGCACGATGGGCGGCTCGGACTCCACCGAGTTCATCTGCCCCTCGCCGTCGGGCGAGGACCTGATCGTCCTGTGCCCAGAGTGCGGTTACGCGGCGAACATCGAGAAGGCGACGTCGCGGCTGGCCGCCGTAAACGATGATTTTTCCGAACGGACCGTGGCTCACCAGGCCCCGGAATCGTTCGACACTCCCGGGGTAAAGACCATCGAGGACCTCGCGCAGCGCTACCAGGCCCCGGCCGAACGCCAGGTCAAGACCCTGGTCTACTACCTGGACGGCGTGCTCACCCTGGTCCTGCTGCGCGGCGACCACGCGCTGAACGAGCAGAAGCTCATCGACGCCACCAGCGCGAACGCGATCCGCCCGGCCCTGCCGGACGAGATCCGCGACGCCCTGGGGGCGCTGCCCGGCAGCCTGGGCGCGGTCGGGACTGTGTCTAACCCTCTTGGCGACCACCCGGTCATCGCGGACGAGGCGCTGCGGGGCCGGCGCGGCATGTACACCGGCGCCAACGCCGACGACACCCACCTGCGCGGCGTGGACGTCGAGCGCGACATCAGCGTCGGCCAGTGGGCGGACCTGCGCGAGGTCGCCGCCGGCGACAGCTGCGTCAACTGCGGGCACGGCCTGGAGGTGGAGCGCGGCATCGAGGTCGGCCACATCTTCAAGCTCGGCTCCAAGTACACCGAGACCATGCAGATCCGCGTGTCCGGCCCGGACGGCAAGCCGATCCGCCCGGTCATGGGCTGCTACGGCATCGGCGTCGAACGCGCCATGGCCACCGTGGTCGAGGTCCACTACGACGCCAAGGGCATCATCTGGCCGGTCGCGGTGGCCCCGTTCGAGGTCGTGGTCGTGATCGCCCAGCAGGACGACGCCGCGGTGGCCGAAGCGGGGGAGGAGGTCTACGTGGCCCTGGCCGACGCCGGAGTCGACGTCATCGTGGACGACCGGCCGGTCCGCGCGGGCGTGAAGTTCAGCGACGCCGAACTGGTCGGCATCCCGTTCCGGGTCACCATCGGCAAGCGCGGTCTGGCCACCGGCACCGCCGAGCTCACCGAGCGCGAGTCCGGCACGACGGTCCAGATCCCGCTCGCCGACCTGGTCCCGCACGTCCGCGAGGCCATCGCCAAGTCACTCGTCGCGAACCGCTGAGGCACCCATGCAGCAGACCGTGCAGTGGCTGCCCAAGCCGGAAAGCCACGACTACCAGGCGGCCGAGGACTACCTGTCGCTGATCATGGCGCCCAGGAAGGCCGCCGACTACCGGCAGCAGCTGGCCGCGGCGCACGGCGACATCACGCACCGCAAGGCCAAGGACATCCTGCGGGCCAGTCAGCTGGCCCTGCTCGACGAGAAGAACAAGCACGTCGCGGCCGACTTGAACAAGGTCTCCTCCGGCCGGTCCCTGTCGCCGATCCTGCTCCTGCGCGGCGACGACAACCACCCGCTGATCATCGCCGACGGCTACCACCGGGTCTGCGCCAGCTACTGGCTGGATGAGAACACCGACATCCCCTGCATCTTGATCTAGCCCCAGCCCAGCGCATCCAGCCACTGCGTCACGGCCGGGCCCCAGGTCCCGGGCGTCTCCCAGAACGTCATGTGGCCGGCCTCGAGCAGCCGGAGCTCGGCCGTGCGGGAGCACGCCGGCCAGTTCCTCAGACAGCTCCGGGCGGGTCAAGATGGGCCTGATGCAGCGCGTGAGCGTCCTCGGCCAGGTCCGCGATGCGGTAGGGCCCGGGCGTGACCGGGCTGGCGCCGATGCCGCGGTTGTCGAACGTGATGCACCGGTACGCCGGCGTCAGGTACTCCAGGATCGGCTCCCACGACGCATGGTCATCGCCCAGCCCGGCCACGAGCACCACCGGCCGGCCGCCGGCCGGTCCGGCCGTATGCACCGCGAATCGCCCGCGCGCCGTGCTGACGAGTTCCGTCACGTGCCCTCCCGGGCCTGTTCGCCAGCCGGGCCCAGGCCTCGCGCCGTCCCGGCCGAACGTGTGGATCTGTGCCCGTACTCTACCGAAACAGTGGCATCTCGGCGGATCAACCGTTGACCGTCGCGACCCTTACGGCTAGCCTCCAGGCGATCGGTCATATTTCCACTGTTTCGGACAACAGGATCGCCTTGAGATCGGGGGGTGCTGCCCGTGCTCGCGGTGGAGCGACGGCGCCGCATCCTGGCCTCGCTGGAGCGGTCCCCGGCCATCACCACCGACGAGTTCGCCGCCGAGCTCGGCGTCTCGCCCGAGACCGTGCGGCGCGACCTGATCGAGCTTGAGCGCCGCGGCATGCTGCGGCGGGTCCACGGCGGCGCGGCCTCGCTGGCCCGCCCGGCCCCCGAGGAATCCGCGTACAGCGACCGGGTGCTCGAGCAGTCCGAGGCCAAACGGGCCATCGGCGCGGCCGCGGCGTCCCTGGTCGTCCCCGGCCAGACCGTGGTGATCGACGTGGGCACGACCAGCCTCGAGGTGGCCCGCGCCCTGCCGCATGCCCTGCACGCGACGATCGCCACACCCTCGCTGCTCGTCGCGGCGGAGCTGTCCACCCGCCCGAACGTCCAGGTGCTGGCGGCCGGCGGCCGGGTGCGGCCCGGCGATCTGGCCTGCTCTGGTGCCGAGACCATCGACTTCTTCCGCGACCTGCACGCGGAGATCGCCTTCCTGGGCTCGGGCGCGATCAGCCCCGCGGTGGGCCTGACCGACTACCACCGGGACGAGGTGCCGACCAAGCGCGTGATCATCGCGAACGCGGAGCAGGTGTTCGTCCTGGCCGACAGCAGCAAGTTTGACCGGTCCGCTCCCTACCGGGTCTGCGACCTGTCCGACCTGGACGGCATCGTCACCGACCGGCCCTTCCCCGACGGACCCGAGTGGGCCGGCCTGCCCCGGCGCCTGAACGTCCTGGCTTCGGCCGCGCCACCGCCATGATCGAGGTGGACGTGGCCGTGATCGGGGGCGGCGTGGTCGGCTGCGCCGTCGCCCGTGAGCTGGCCGGCTATCAGGTCGGTGTGGCCCTCCTGGAAGCGGGCCGGGATGTCGGCGAGGGCACCAGCAAGGCGAACACCGCGATCCTGCACACCGGGTTCGACGCCACGCCCGGCTCGCTGGAGTCCGAACTGGTCGCGCGCGGCTACTCGCTGCTATCCGGGTACTCGGCCCTGGCCGGCATCCCGGTCGAGCGCACCGGAGCGGTCCTGGTCGCGTGGACCGGCGCCGACCTCGGCGCGCTGCCCGGGCTGCGCGAGCGAGCGGTCAAGAACGGCTACGACCGGTGCGAGCTCGTCGGCGCCGATGCCGTCTACGCGATGGCGCCCGCGCTGGCGCCGGGCGTGCTCGGCGGGCTCACCGTTCCGGACGAGTCGATCATCTGCCCGTGGACCACGACGCTGGCCTTCGCTACCGAGGCGAAGCAACGGGGCGCCCGGCTGCTGTTCGGTCATCGCGTCGCCGCCGTGCGCGTCGAGCCGGCGGCCACGGTCCTGGTCACCGCGGCGGGCCCGATCCGGGCCCGGTGGGTGGTGAACGCCGCCGGGCTGCACGGCGACGTGGTCGACGAGCTGTACGGCTTGCGCCGTTTCACGGTCATCCCGCGGCGCGGCGAGCTGCTGGTCTTCGACAAGCTCGCGCGTCCCCTGGCCGACAAGATCATCCTGCCGGTGCCCACCGCGGCCGGCAAGGGCGTGCTGGTCAGCCCCACCATCTACGGCAACGTCCTGCTGGGCCCGACGGCCGAGAACCTCACCGACCCCGGCGACACGTCGACCTCCGCCCGGGGCCTGGCGTTCCTGCTGGCCAGGGGCCGGGCGATCATGCCGTCGCTGCTGTCCGAAGAGGTCACCGCCTGCTACGCGGGCCTGCGCGCGGCCACTGACCGGCCCGATTACGTGGTGGAGATCGACCGCGCCCGGCGTTACCTGCTGCTCGGCGGGATCCGCTCCACAGGCCTGACCGCGTCGATGGCCCTGGCCGAGCGCGCCCGCGTGCTGCTCGGCGACGCGGGGCTGGCGCTCAAGCCCCGCGACGACCTGCCCGAGCCGCCGCGGATGCCGAACATCGGCGAGGCCCGCCCCCGGCCCTACCAGAGCGACGCCCGGATCGCCGCCGACCCCGAGTACGGGACGATCGTCTGCTTTTGCGAGCGGGTCAGCCGGGGCGAGATCCGCGACGCCCTGGCCTCGCCAGTCCCGCCCTGCGACCTGGACGGACTGCGCCGCCGCACCCGCGCCGGGATGGGCCGCTGCCAGGGTTTCTACTGCCGCGCCGAGGTCAGCGCGTTGCTCCGGCAGGCGGCCCGGTGACCAGCCCGCCGGCCAAGCGCGCCGAAGGGCCGGCGGCGGGTCCCGCCGAGCGCGCCGAAGGGCCGGCGGCGGGTCCGCCCGCCGAGCGCGCCAACGTGGTCATCGTCGGCGCCGGCCCCGCCGGGCTCACTGCGGCGCGGTACCTGCGCGCCGCGGGCGTGCCCTCGGTGCTGGTCCTGGAGCGCGAGGCGCAGCCCGGCGGGATTCCCCGGCACAGCGACCACCTGGGGTACGGGGTGCGCGACCTGCGGACCGTGCTGTCCGGCCCGGCCTACGCCCGGCGCCTGGCCGACCTGGCCGACGCGGCCGGAGCCGATATTCGCCTCGCCACCATGGTCACCGGCTGGGCCGGCGACCGCTCGCTGCTGGTCACCAGCCCGCGGGGGCGGCGCCGGATCGACGCCCGGGCAGTGGTGCTCGCCACCGGCGCCCGGGAACGGCCGCGCTCCGCGCGACTGGTCCCCGGTGATCGCCCGGACGGGGTCTTCACCACCGGCGAGCTGCAAAATCACGTGCACCTGCAGCATCAGCGGGCCGGCACCAGCGCGGTTATCGTGGGCGCGGAGCTGGTCAGCTGGTCCGCCGTCCTGACCCTGCGCGCCGCGGGCTGCCGGGCCGCGCTGATGACCACCGAGTACGGCCGGCCGGAGGCCTACGCGGCGGTCACCGCCGCGGGGCGGCTCGGGCTGCGCGTGCCGGTTGCCCGGCGGACCCGGGTGACCCGCGTGATCGGCCGGGACCGGGTCCGCGCGGTCGAGCTCGAGCACCTCGACAGCGGGAACCGGCGCAGGTTCGCCTGCGACACGGTGGTCTTCACCGGGAGCTGGATTCCCGACCACGAACTGGCCCGCCTGCGCGGCATCGAGATCGACCCCCAGCACCGGGGACCGGTCGTGGACTCCGCGCTGCGCACCACCGCCGACGGCATCTTCGCCGCCGGCAACCTGCTCCACCCGGTCGACACCGCCGACGTCGCCGCCCTGGACGGCCGGCACGTGTCCGGGCCGGTGCGCCGCTACCTGGACCTGGACCTGGACCTGGACCAGGACCAGGACCAGGACCACCACCGGCCGCCCGGACCCGCCGTCCGGCTCCGCGCCGAACCGCCCTTCACCTGGGTCGCCCCCGGGCTCATCCGCCCCGGTGAGATTCCCCCCGCCCGGGGTCACGCGTCACTGTGGGCCAGCGAGCACCGCCCCTTCCCGCGCATCACCGTCCGCCAGGGCGGCCGCGTCATCGCCCAGCGCCGGCTCTCCTGGCCAGTCTCGCCCGGCCGCGTGACCCGGATCCCCTGGACCCTGTTCACCCAGGTCGACCCCACCGCCGGTGACGTCACGATCAGCCTCTCCGACCGGTGATCCCGCCCACCGTCCGCGCGCATCGCAACGACACCGATGTTCCATCGCTGCCGCCAGAGCGACACCGATGTTCCATCACTGCCGTTGGCCAAGGGCCGAAACCGCTACCCCGCCTGCTGGTCGCGGGCCTGGCAGCGCAGGGCCCGGAGCACGTCGTCGCGCCCCTCGATGAGCAGGCGGCGCAGCGCGGCAGGCGGCTCCGCCCGGACGATGTAGTCGTCGGTGGCCTGGACCGTCTCTTCGGAGATCGCGCACATCAGGTAGGCGCCGCTGACGAAGTCCTGGGCCATCGCCGAGGACCAGTCCCGCCAGACGTCGCTCACCACCGCGAAGTAGTCGTCCCGGTACGGCTCGATGAGCTCCGGGTGATCCAGGTCGACGAAGCCGGCCAGCGCGGCCCGGAACATCGCGATGGTCAGCTCGCCGCTGGCGAGCGTCCGCCAGGTCTCCCGCTTGGCTTCGGCCGTGGGGATCGCCGCGCGGCAGGTCGCCGCGTGCCGCTCGCCGGCGTCGGTCGCGTCCCGGGCCAGCTCGGCGTCGATCTCGGCCGGCCCGACGCTCCCGGACCCGGAGGGGCTCGGCGCGCCGCGGCTGACCAGCCGCGCCAGCAGCGCCCAGCGCAGGTCGGTATCGACGGTCAGCCCGTCGAGCTGCATCGAGCCGTCCAGCAGCGCGGCCAGCAGCGCGAGGTCGTCGGCGGAGGTGGCGACGCCCGCGAAGGCGCGCAGGTAGGCCAGCTGCTCGTCCGAGCCGGCCGGTGCCGTGCGGAGCAGATCGCGCAGCGTGCTGGCCACCATCGCCAGGCCGGTCTCCCGCCAGAGCGGGTCGGCGAACCGGCGCGCGGCCTGGCCCGCCTGGCGCAGCAGCGTCTGGACCACGCTGATGTCGGCCACCGAGGAGATGCCCGCCAGGACCAGCTTGACGTAATCCCGTGCCGCCATCTCGCCGTCGCGGCACATGTCCCAGGCGGCCGTCCAGCACAGCGCGGCGGGCAGCGACTCGGTAAACAACCCGGTCGAGGAGTCGACCAGCGTCCGCAGCGAATGCTCGTCGAGCCGGATCTTGGCGTAGGTGAGGTCATCGTCGTTGACCAGGACCAGGTCCGGGCGCGGCTGCCCGGCCAGCTCCGGGATCACCGTGCGCGGCCCGGCCACGTCGGTCTCCACCCTCAGGCGGCGCGACAGGCCCGTCTCGGTCCGGTCGTACAGGCCGATCGCGATCCGGTGCGACCGCAGCAAGGGGTGGGTCGCGGCGGCTTCCTGTTCCACCGCGAACTCGGTGAACCGGCCCTCGGAATCGACCGCATACGACGGCCGCAGCGTGTTCACCCCGGCCGTCTGCAGCCATTCCTGTGACCACGACGCCAGGTCCCGGCCCGACGTTTCCTCCAGGGCGGACAACAGGTCGGCCAGCGTCGCGTTGGCCCACGCGTGCGCGCCGAAGTACTTCCGCACCCCGGCCAGGAAGTTCTCCCGCCCGACGTAGGCCACCAGTTGCTTGAGCACCGACGCGCCCTTGGCATAGGTGATCCCGTCGAAATTGACCTCGACGGCGTGGATGTCCGGGATGTCGGCCGCGATCGGATGGGTGGACGGCAGCTGATCCTGCCGGTAGGCCCAGGACTTGTAGAGCTGCGCGAACGTCGTCCAGGCGGACGTCCAGCGCGTCGCCTCGGCCTGCGCCAGCGTGCCAGCCCAGGTGGCGAACGACTCGTTCAGCCATAGGTCGTCCCACCAGCGCATCGTGACCAGATCGCCGAACCACATGTGCGCCATCTCGTGCAGGATGGTTTCGCCGCGCGCTTCCCGGGCGAAATCGGTGACCCGCGACCGGAAAATGTAAGCCTCCAGAAAAGTGACGCACCCCGCATTTTCCATCGCACCCTCTTTGAATTCGGGCACGAATAGCTGGTCGTACTTTTCGAACGGGTACTTTATCCCGAACGAATTGTGGTAAAAGTCGAAGCCTTGGCGGGTCACTTCCAAGATCTCGTCCGGGTCGAGGTACTCGGCCAGCGACTGACGGCAGAACACGCCCAGCGGGATGCCGTCGTGCTCATCGCGGACCACGTGGTACGGGCCCGCCGCGATCGCCGTGATGTAGGTCGGCATGACCGGGGTGGGCGGGAAGTGCCAGCGCCGTGCCTTATCGTCCTGGGCCTCGCCGTCCGCGATGCTCGACTCGGGGGCCATGTTCGACACCACCAGCCAGTCCGCCGGGGCGGTCACCGCCAGCTCGTACGTGGCCTTCATGTCGGGCTGGTCGAAACACGCGTATACCCGGTGCGCGTCGAACGTCTCCAGGTCCGAGTACAGGTACACCCGGCCGTCGGCCGGGTCGGTGAACCGGTGCAGCCCTTCGCCGCTGCGCGAGTAGGCGCAGTCGGCCGCTACCCGCAGCACGTTGCTGGCCGCCAGCCCGGTCAAGGTGATCCGGTCGCCGTCGAAGGTATCCAGCCCGACCGGCTCTCCGTTGAGCGTGATCTCGCGCACCGCGGGGGCGGTCAGGTTGATGAAGCTGGCCGAGCCCGGTGCGGTGCAGTCGAACCTGATCACGCTGACCGAGCCGAACGTCTCCTCGCCGCCCGTCAGGTCGAGGTCCACGTGGTACGAGGCGACGGTGATGAGCGCCGAGCGGACCGCCGCCTCGTCGCGGGTCAGGTTCGATGTCACCGGTTGTCCCTTCGTCCTATTGGCCGGCCCTGCGCGGAATTCACGGCAGGGGCGTGCGGTTGACGCTGCCGGGGGTCAGCGGAGCCGACTTACTCGTGGTAAGGAGCACACATGACCGAGCAGGAGCCTACGCGTGTCGACTTCTGGTTCGACCCTATCTGCCCGTGGGCGTGGATAACTTCACGCTGGATGCTTGAGGTGGAGAAGGTCCGGCCGGTAACCACGACCTGGCACGTGATGAGCCTGTCGGTGCTGAACGAGGACAAGGAAGACCTGCCCGAGCGCTACCGGGAAGGTATGCGGTCGGCGTGGGGCCCGGTCCGGGTGCTCATCGCGGCCGAGCAAGCGCACGGCCCGGAGGTCTTGCTGCCGCTGTACACCGCGCTCGGGAACCGCTTCCATCTCGACAAGGCGCCGCGGGACACCGAGACGATCACCGCCGCGCTGGCCGAGGCCGGCCTGCCCGCCAGCCTGGCGGCCGCGATGGACTCCACCGAGTACGACGCGGCGGTACGCGCGTCGCACGCCGAGGGCATCGAGCGGGTCGGCTACGACGTCGGCACCCCGGTCATCTCGGTCGGCCAGATGTCGGTCTTCGGCCCCGTGCTATCGCCGATTCCGCGCGGCGAGGAAGCCGGGAAGCTGTGGGACGGCGTGCTGCTGATCGCGGGCGTGGACGGCTTCTTCGAGCTCAAGCGGTCCCGCACCCGCGACCCGATCTTCGACTAAGGCCAGTCCGCGGGCGCACGGGGCCGGTCTGGCAGACTGGCCCCGTGCGCGTTTACCTGGGATCAGATCACGCTGGTTTCGAGCTGAAGACCCGCATCATCGAGTGGCTGGCCGCAGCCGGGCACGAGCCGGTGGACTGCGGCCCGGAGACGTACGTCACCGACGACGACTACCCGCCCTACGTGATGAGCGCCGCCCGCGGTGTCATCAGCGACCCGGGCAGCCTGGGCATCGTGATCGGCGGCTCGGGGAACGGCGAGCAGATCGCGGCGAACAAGATTCCCGGCATCCGCGCCGCGGTGGCCTGGACCGACGAGACCGCTCAGCTGGCCCGCCAGCACAACGACGCCAACGTGCTGAGCCTTGGCGCGCGCATGTACAGCGTCGACGACGCCATCGGCTTTACCGAGATCTTCCTGTCCACCCCGTTCTCGGGCGAGGCGCGGCACGCCCGGCGCCTGGCCGAGATCGCGGACTACGAGAAGACCGGCGAGCTCCCGCCCCGCCCCTCCTGACGCCCGGCCGAATATGTCCGCGCTAGCCAGCGTGGCGGCCGTCGTCATCGATTGCCGCGAAGCGGCGGCCTTGGCCGCGTTCTATCAATCTGTCTTTGGTGGCGAGATCATCCGTGCCGATAAGGATTCTGCCTGGCTGCGCGTGGGTGACCTGACCGTGATCTGCCGCGCCGTGGCCGGCTATCAGCCACCGACCTGGCCGAATTCCGCGGTCCCGATGCAGGTTCATCTGGACCTCTGGGTCGACGACCTCGACCAGGCGGAGGCTCAGCTGCACCAACTTGGGGCCACCACCGCCGACCCGCAGCCACCCGGTCTCGGCGGCCTGATCGTGATGCACGACCCCGCAGGCCACCTGTTCTGCATCTGCGCCCGTGGCCAGTCAGCCCCTATTTCCCACTGACCAACCCATGGGCCGGGTCGCCGGACAGGGTGCAACCATGATCGCGAAAGGTTTTACGTGCTGGGGCATATAAAAGTCTTCGCGATCATGGAAAATCAGCCGTTCCGGAGCATCCGGCAGCCGAAGGAGCACCCGAAACCGGACTCCCGCGCCGGGAATCGAGGTTAAAGGCTCAGCCGGAACACCAGCAGGGTTGTCCGTCCGGTCGACCAGTCGCGGTCAGGCTGCCGGACGTAGCCCCGGCGGCGGTACACCCGGTGCGCGGCGTGCATATCGGGCTCGGTCGACAGCACCACGCCCGCGAGACCCTCATCCGTGGCCAGCGCCTCGCACTCCGCCATGAGCAGGTCGCCGATGCCCCTCCCGCGAGCGGCTTCGTCGACCGCGAGCATCCGGACCTCGGCCTCCTCCGCCCGCCCTATGCCGGCCATGCGACTTCCGGGCAGCGCCACGGTCACGGTCCCGACGATCACTCCGCCGTCCACCGCCACCAGCACGACCGCGCCCTCGATCCGCGACCGGCCGTCGAGCAGCCGCTTGGCGTAGCCCTCGTCGCCCCAGCCGCCGTGCCGGTAGACCCGTTCGGCCAGCATCCCCACCTGATCGGCGTCGGCCAGGTCCGCGCGCCGGATCGTCACCTTCGCCGGCCGCGTGTCCGTCACGCTCCCAGTATCCGCCCTACCGCGGGATCCGGCCCGTCAGCGCGACGTCCGGCCCCGCCCCGACCCCCGTGACCGCCATCGCCGCCGCCCGCCGCCCGCCCGGCTCACCCGGCCCGTCCCGGACACGGACTCCGCCCCGGCCGCGGGCTTCGTACCGGACACGGACTCCGCCCCGGCCGCGGGCTTCGTACCGGACACGGACTCCGCCCCGGCCGCGGGCTTCGTACCGGACGCGGACTCCGCCCCGGCCGCATCAACCGGAACCGCCGCATCCCCCCGACCGACAGCCGCCGGCATCACAGCCGCCGGCATCACAGGCGCCGGAACCGCAGCCGCACGAGCCACCGCCGCCGGAACCCCAGCCGCAGGAGCGGCAGGTGCCGCGGGCCGCCCCCGGACCGCCTCGGCCTCGGCCGCCTCGGCGTAGGCCAGGTGCTCGGCGTGCGTCCGGGACACGTCACGGGCCCGCATCGCGGCGCTGGTCGTCACCTTCATCGCGGCCATGAGGCCATTGTCGCAGGCCCGGTTTCTCATTGGACAACCCGGCACGAGCCGGGCACAGTGGAGGCCATGCCGGGGGACGAGCGAGGCCGGACGCTCTGGCGGCATCGCAACTTCCTGCTCCTGTGGAGCGGGCAGACGGTCAGCGAGATGGGCTCGGCCGTCACCCAGCTCGCGCTCCCGCTGACCGCCGTCGTGGTGCTCCGCGCCTCCACCTTCCAGGTCGGCGCGCTCACCTCGGCGTCGACCCTGGCGTTCGCGCTGATCGCGCTCCCGGCCGGCGCCATCGTGGACCGGCGGGCCAAGCGCGGGCTGATGATCTGGTGCGACCTCGCCCGGATGCTGATCATCGGCTCGGTGCCGCTGGCCGCCGCGTTCGGCGCGCTCACCTTGGGCCAGCTGTACGCGGTCGCCCTCGCCGCCGGGGTGTGCACCGTGTTCTTCGACGTGTCCTACCAGAGCTACCTGCCCGCCCTGATCGGCACGGACGACCTGGTCGAGGGGAACGGCAAGCTCGGCGCCACGCAGTCGTTCGCGCAGCTGATCGGGCCGGGGCTCGGGGGCGTCCTGGTCGGCCTGGTCGGCGCGGCCCGGGCCCTGTCCGCCGACGCGATCTCCTACGCGGTCTCGGTCGCCTCACTGCTCGGCATCCGCGCCCCCGAGGAGCCGCCGCACCCAGACCAGCGCCAGCGGCTCAGGACAGAGATCGCCGAGGGGCTCTCGTTCGTCCTGCGGCACCCGATCCTGCGCAAGATCGTGGCCTGCACCGGAACCGCGAACCTGTTCGGCAGCATGGCCGTGGCGCTGGAAATCATCTTCCTGGTCCGGGTGCTGCACGTCCGGCCCGCCGACACCGGCCTGCTCATCGCGGTGGCCAGCCTGGGCGGCGTGGCCGGCGGGGCGCTGTCGGGCCGGCTGAGCCGGCGCATCGGGTCGGCCCGCATCATCTGGTTCTCGATGCTCGTCCTGTCCCTGCCCCAGCTGCTCATCCCGCTGGCCGAGCCTGGCTGGCGGTCGCGGCGTTCGTCTTCGGCATGGCCGGCTTCTGGTTCAGTGCCGTGGTCTACAACGTCGCGCAGGTCAGCTACCGTCAGGCCATCTGCCCGCCGCGCCTGATGGGCCGGATGAACGCCGCGGTGCGCTGGGTCGTGTGGGGCACGCTGCCCCTCGGCGGCCTGCTCGGCGGCGCCCTCGGGACCGCGGCGGGCGTCCGCACCACGCTGTGGATCGCGTTCGCGGGTAGCTGGCTGGCCGGCTGGTGGGTGTTCTTCTCCCCGCTGCGCGGCATGCGCGATATCCCGGAGCAAAAAGAACTAGAGGAACTAGAAGTTGACCGGGCACCAGGGAGCGGGATCCCAGGACAAGGCGGCGGAGAGCTGCCGGACGGCGCCGGGACGTCCCTCGGCTACTAGCCCCGCCCCGGCCAGCGCGCCTAGCGTGGTCCCGCCCAGGTAGGCCGCCCCGAGCTGGGTGACGTCGAGGACGACGTCCGGCGCAGCCGAGGAGGAGGCAGGCCCGCACGTGGCCGCCAGGCCGCTCCCGTCCGGAGCAGCCTCGCCGGTGGTCAGCCGCCAAAGCCCGGCGTTGGCCGGCAGCAGGTCGTCGCGCACCTGCAGGATCACGTCGGCCGGAGCGGAGTAACGGCGCCGTGCCAGCGCTCCGGGGACGTCGATGATCCGCACCCACAGCGCGTCCTTCAGCCGCGGGCGCGCCCGCCGGGGGTCGGCCAGCTGGTACAGCAGCGGGTCATCGACCGGACGGCCGCGCAGCCGGAACTCCGCGGTCAGATCCCGGCTCAGCAGGTCGGCGCTCAGCGCGGCGCTGGCCGCGGCGTCGGCGGCGACCATCTCGCGTACGTGCAGCGCGCTGTCGGGCAGCGACGTGTCGCTGTCCCACCGGCTTACGGCTGAGTAGAGCGCGTAGCCGCGCGGGCCGTTGTCGTCCTCGGCCAGCATGCAGTGCAGCGGGCTGGTCCCGTGCCGCCGGTCCGGCGGGTCGTACACCGTTCGCTGCCACCACGACTCGGTCCGCGCGATGAAGCCGGGCCGCGAGGGCAGGACCGCGTCGTAGACCTTGGCCAGCTCCGGGATGGCCGCCGCCGGCTCTGCCAGCCGCATCCGCAGCCCGCCGTCGGCCGGCGCGGTCCGGGCCAGCGTGCCCTCGCCCCGGTAGAGGGTGAGGTCGGCGTGCCACATCGCGCGGCCGTAGCCGTACCGGGAGTAGATCACCGACTCGGACGCCCACAGCACCGCGAGCGGCTCGCCGCGATCCCGGATGTCGGCCAGCTGGCGGCGCATCATGCTGCTCAGCACGCCCCGGCGCCGGTGTGAGGGCAGCACGCTCACCCACGTAACGCCGGCCGCCGCCAGCGATACAGACCCGGGCACGGTGAGCTGGAAGGTGTAGGCGCCCGCGGTGCCGACCGGCGTGGCGCCGTCGAAGGCGGCCAGGCTGCGGTCGAACTCCAGATGCGACACGACCAGCTGCCGTTCCTCCGCGGTCAGCGGGGAGCCGTGGAACGCGTGCGTGTCCACGGTGTGGAAGGCGTCGAACTCCTCCGAGCTGACCGGCCTGATCGGATACGGGTGATCGCCACGGGTCGCCGATGTCGTCATGATGCTTTCGTACCTCGCCGCCGACCCCGACGCGACTGGTTTAGACCGTTCGGCCCGCCATGGACTACAGTGCGCGCATCATGGTTACCTCTCCGCCGGTCAACGGCCGCCGCCGCGCGCGCCGGATCGGCGGGGTCTACCAGGTCCTGCGTACCCAGCTGACCAAGCAGTTCATCACCCGGAACCGCCGGATGGCGTTCACCTTGTCGGTCGCGGTGATCGCTATCTCGGTGGCGGCCGTGCACGTGTCGGTCTGGTGGTTCTCGCCCGGCGTGATGATCTTGCCGATCCTGGCCGGCGGCCTGCTGATGTGGCCCCGGGCGCTGCGCATCTTCTTCGCCGTCGTGGCCGGCGCGCTGATCTACGACGCGGTGAAGGGTAAGGCCGGGGCCGGGATCGTGGCCACCATCGCGCTGACCGCGGTCTTCGCCTACGTCCTGGCCCGGACCCGCAAGAAGCTCGGCGTCCAGGGCCTGCGCGGCGACCGGATGCTGCTGGAACTGCGCGACCGGATCCAGGCCCAGGGCAAACTGCCGACCCTGGGCGAGGGGTGGGGCTCGGCGGTGGTGCTCAGGCCGGCCGGCGGCTCCTCGTTCGGCGGCGATTTCGTGGTGTCGTTCTGCGACGGCAAGACGCTCGAGGTCGCGCTGGTCGACGTGTCCGGCAAGGGCATCGACGCCGGGACCAGGGCCCTGCTGCTGTCCGGCGCGTTCGGCGGGCTGCTCGGCTCGGTGCCGAGGGAGGAGTTCCTGCCCGCCTGCAACGCCTACATGCGACGCGGCGCGGCCGCGGAGGGCTTCGTCACCGCGGTGCACCTGTCGCTCGACCTGGCCTCGGGGGAGTACGTGATCGACTCGGCCGGGCACCCGCCCGCCGTGCACTACGACGCCGCGGCGGGCCGCTGGCGTCTGACCCGGGCCCGCGGGATCGTGCTCGGCGTGGTCCCCGACCTGCGCGGAGCCGCCGCCGAGACCGAACGCGGGGTGCTCCAGCGCGGCGACGCGCTGATGCTCTACACCGACGGGCTGGTGGAGGCGCCCGGCCGGGACATCGACGCCGGCACCGACCGCCTGCTCGGCGAGGCCGAACTGATGCTGGCCAGCGGCTTCAAGACCGGTCCGGGCAACCTGGTGACCAACCTGCAGCGCGCGGGCGGCGGCTCCGACGACTGCGCTCTCGTCCTCATCTGGCGGACCTGAGCCCGCCCCGCCCCGCCCCGGCAAGCGCAAGCGCAAA
Organism: uncultured Actinomycetes bacterium; assembly: GCA_963822765.1. Classification (GTDB taxonomy): domain Bacteria; phylum Actinomycetota; class Actinomycetes; order Streptosporangiales; family Streptosporangiaceae; genus Palsa-504. The sequence continues at coordinate 195,479 of CAWGJL010000024.1, forward strand.
GGCAAAGGCAACAGGCAACAGGCAACAGGCAAACGCTAAGCGTGGGCCAGCGTGTCGGCCTGCGCCAGCAGCGCGCTGCCTTGCGCGATGAGCGCGGCCAGGGCCTTCTTGCCCGACTTACTCGTACTGAGCGGCTGCCCGCCGAACTCCGCGCCGATCAGCAGCGTCTGAATCTGCCCCGCCAGCGCGTTACGGGCCGCGCCCAGCGAGGTCAGCTGGCCCTCGATCGTGGTGTAGGTGGCATCGCCGGGAGAACTACTGGCCAGCGCCCGGGTCGAGGCAGCCAGCGTATCCAGGCCGAACTCCCCGACCGCCGCCTCGAGCCGCGTGTACAACCGGCCCAGCTTGGTCAGCGTCGGGTAGCTGGACAGCATCGCGGGCGGCAGCGCCGTCGGCTCGATGACGTCGGCCAGCACCACGCCGTCCGGCACGTAGTCGTCGTGCAGGCCGAGCAGCGCCAGCATGGTGGGCTGGATGTCGGTGTGGTCAGACCAGATGGCGTTGTCGACGCCTATGTGAGCCACGCCGGGCCCGGCCAGGCCGAGCCAGGTCGTGTTGATCGCGGGCGCCACGTCGCCGTGGTTCCACGCGTCCTGGCCGGCCGGCTCGCTGACGCACGAGCTGCCGCACTTGGCCGGCCCGCTGCTCAGCCAGAAGTCCGGGTTGGCGAACAGCGCGAACGTGCCGGTGCGCTTCGGGTCCCCGGTGACCATGTGCAAGATGTTCATCTCCACCGGGTCGGCCAGGTAGTTGGCCAGCCGCACGCCCTGCCCGGTGGCCAGGTCGGTCTCGGTCAGCCCGGCCGCGGCCCGCTCCATCGCGCGGACCGGCGCAGCGGAACCAGCAGGCTGCCCGTGCACGTAGATGACCGGCGCGGAGTCCGCCTCAACGTCGAACGGGGTGGTCACACCCTGGCCCGCCAGCATCCCGGTCAGGTTGCCGTCCACCTCGCCGGCCTTGCTGTAGGAGCACGCGACGGTCACGCCGTTGCAGGAGGCGGGAGTAGGCGAGGAGCCGACGAAGTGATCGCCCTCGTCCGCGGTGATCACGAACAGCGTGTTGGCCTTGGTGATCCCGGCCGCGGCGAGCCGCGCGAAAAACGCGCCGAAGGCGGCGTTCTCCGCCCGCAGCTGGCTCTCGTAGGTGGCGGTGCCCGGACCCAGCCCGGCCCCGGTGGTCCAGTTGTCGTGCACGTCGGACAGGTAGGTGAAGGTGACCGGGATGCCGTGCGTCTGCATGTACAGGGTGTAGGCCAGGCCCACCGGGCCGGTCAGCCCGTTGTACCCGGGAAACCCGACGTCGCCGGTCGGGTCCTTGATCACGTTCCCGTTCAGGTCGCGCACCGGGCCGGACGGGCTGATCACCGGCTGGATGAACTTGTTGCCGAACAGCGCCTGGTACCCGCTGTACCCGCCCGGCTCGTCGGGCAGCAGGTCGGCCACCCCGCCATGCGAGCCCGCGCACACGGCCGAACCGTGCGCGCAGTGCACCGACAGGCCCATGAAGTCCGCCTCGGCCTTGTTCGCCAGCGCGGGGGTCTCGGCCTCCTTGGCCTCGGCCGAGTTGGCCCCGTAGACCAGCGGGATGTCGGGCAGGGTGTTCTCCAGCTCGGTGTCGGCCGCCGCCACCGAGCCGAAGTCGCAGCCCGCCCGGGTGTAGGGCACCCACGGCGCCGGGGCGTTCTTGCCCTGCGCGGTGATCAGCGTGTGGTCGCTGTCGCCGACCGGGGCGCTGGTCGTGGTGTTGTAGTCCACCACCGGGTCGGTCCAGTACGCGAACGAGCCGGCCGTGTCGCTGGACCCGCTCGGCGTGTAGTAGTTGTACTCGTTCGCGATCGGCACGCCCTGGTCGCTGCCGTACAGGCCGGTCTCGGAGGTCACGATGTCGTCGGCCGTATGCGCGATCAGCGGCGTGTGCTCGTGGGAGATCAGCGTTCCGTTGCCGGTGATGAAGCTGAGCAGGTTCGGCATCTGCTGCAGGTCGCTGGGCACGTTCGGGTTGTCCCGGCTGTAGTGCACGTTGTCGAACTGGATGTAGATGACGTGCTTGACCGACGTCCCGTTGGCGCCCAGCGCGCAGGTCGTGGTCGCCGCCGTACGCCCCGAGTCGGCCAACGCGGTCAGCGCGGCGGGCGCCGCGGGCGTAGCGGGCGCGTTCCCGGCGGGCACCGCCAGCACGCCGAGCACCAGGGTGCCCCCGCCGACCGTCGCGAACAGCCCCGTCGACCACCGGGCCCGGCGGGCAGCGGAAGTTTTCCGGCGGGCCCGTCCGGCGGGCCCGCTTGTCAGCCTCGTGGCGGCCATGGGCGATTACCTCCACCTGCATCGGGCCACGGAACCAGCCGGCCAACATGAGGATAAGTCCGGACGAATATCCGCAGGTGGAACGACACGCCGGCGATCGGGGGCCGCTCGAGCCCGGCTCAGCGGCCAGCGACCGCCGGACCGGTCAATGACATTGCCGCTTAAGTTCCCCGAAACTGACATTCGCGTCAGGTAAATTACCTAGCATAGTGTTGTTCGCTGATGCAAACTATTTTTCGGCGGCGGAACCTGTGCGAACAGTAGTGAACGTCGCACTCCCTGAGGCCCTGGTACGTGGCCTTAACCGACGCCACCGTCAGGTGACGCACGCGTCATTGTTTGCAATTAAATGTGCATTACCTGGAAACTAACCAGGTGACCGGGGGTAGTAGCGGAACGGACCGGGCCGGCGTGCGCGAGCACGTCCGCCCGGGGGTGACGCGTGCCGAAGAGGTGGTGGCCAACGCCTCCGGGGAGAACTTCCCCGTCGCGTTGCGCGTGCTCCCGGCCGTGCACCGGCGGCACCTGACCGCGCTGTACGGCTTCGCCCGGCTCACCGACGACCTGGGCGACGAGGCACGCGAGACCGGCCAGTCCGACGCCGACCTCAGGCTTGGGCTGCTGGACGAGCTCGACGCCGACGTGGACCGCATCTACCAGGGCGCCACCCCGCACTCGCCGGTGATGCAGAAGATGGCCGTCACCGTCGCCGAATGCCACGTCCCGGCCCAGCCGCTGCGGGACCTGATCCAGGCCAACCGCCAGGACCAGCGGGTCACCCGCTACCAGACCTTCGCCGAGCTGGCCCGGTACTGCGAGCTGTCCGCCAACCCGGTCGGCCAGATCGTGCTGTATATATTCGGTGTCGCTACCGGTGAACGCATCGCCCGCTCCGATAGCATCTGCACGGCCCTGCAGCTGGCCGAGCACTGGCAGGACGTGGCCGAGGACCTGGCCAACGGACGGATCTACCTGCCCGCCGAGGATCTCGAGCGCTTCAACGTGACCGAGGCGGACCTGGCCGTCCCGGTGGCTGGCCTGGCCGTCAGGGACCTCATGCGCTTCGAGACCGACCGCGCGGCCACGCTCATGAACCAGGGCGCGCCGCTGGTCGGCACGTTGCGCGGTGCGGCGCGGGTGGCCGTGGCGGGCTACCTGGCCGGCGGGCGGGCCGCGCTGGCCGCCATCCGGGACCAGCGGTACGACGTGCTGGTCGGCACGGCCCGGCCGCGCAAGCCGCGCATGCTGGTCGAGCTGGTCAAGGCCTACGCGAGGGGAAAGTGAGTACGACAGCGTGGAACTGAGCGAGGCATACCGCGAATGCGAACGGATCACCTGGTCACAGGCCAGGAACTTCGCCTACGGGATCAGGCTGCTGCCGCCCGCCAAGCGGCGCGGCCTGGCTGTGATCTACGCGTTCGCCCGCCGGATCGACGACATCGGCGACGGCACGCTGCCGCCGCAGGAGAAGATCGCCGCCCTGGAGCAGGCCCGCCAGCAGATCCTCGACCTCGCCCGGCCGCCCGCGGACGACCCGGTGCTGATGGCCCTGGCCGACGTGGAGCGGAACTTCCCGGTCCCCATGCCGGCCTTCGGCGAGCTCATCGACGGCTGCCTGGCCGACGTCCGCGGGACCAGCTACCAGACCTTCGACGACCTGCTCTACTACTGCCGCTGTGTGGCCGGCTCGGTCGGCCGTCTGTCCCTGGGCATCTTCGGCACCCGGCGCGGCCCGAACCCCACGCCCCAGGCCGCCGAGCTCGCCGACTCCCTCGGCGTGGCCCTCCAGCTGACCAACATCCTGCGCGACATCCGCGAGGACCATCAGAACGGCCGGATCTACCTGCCCGCCGAGGACCTGGCCAAGTTCGACTGCGACCCCGCCACCCTGGACCAGGCCGCCACGCCCGGCTTCATCAGGCTGGTCGAGTTCGAGGCCGAGCGGGCCCGCGACTGGTACGCCACCGGCTGGAAGCTGCTCCCGCTCCTCGACCGCCGCAGCGCGGCCTGCACCGGCGCCATGGCCGGCATCTACCGCCGCCTGCTCGAGCAAATCGCCGCCGAACCCGCCGCCGTCCTGCGCGGCCGCATGTCCCTGTCCGGCCGGGAAAAGGCCACGGTCGCGCTCAAGGCCCTGTCCGGGAGGTTCGGATGACGCCCCCCAAGGTGCCCGGTACCGGCGACGCCCGAGCCGCCACCAAGGTGCCCGGTACCGCCGGCGGCCGAGCCGCGATCAAGGTGGCCGTGATCGGCGGCGGCCTGGCCGGGATCACCGCCGCGATCGCGCTCGCCGAGGCGGGCGCGGCGGTCACCCTGCTCGAGGCCCGGCCCCGGCTGGGCGGCGCGACCTGCTCGTTCAGCCGCGACGGCCTGACCGTCGACACCGGCCAGCACATCTTTCTGGGCTGCTGCACCGCCTACCGCGACCTGCTCGGCAAGCTCGGCATGACCGAGCACGCCCCGGTCCAGGAACGCTTCGACGTGAGCGTGCTGGCCCCCGGCCCGGCCCCGCGCCGCGGGCGGCTCCGCAGGACCGCGCTGCCTGGCCCCCTGCATATGCTGCCGGCCCTCGGCCGGTACCCCTTTCTTTCTTTGTCCGAACGGGCCAGCGTGGCACGACCCGCCCTCGCCATGCGCTTCGTCGACCCGGCCCGTCCCGGGGTCGACGAGCAGCGCTTCGGTGACTGGCTGGCGGCCCGCGGCCAGCGCGATCGCGCCCGCCGCGCCCTGTGGGACCTGTTCAGCGTCTCGGCCCTGAACATCGCGGGCGACGACGCGTCCCTCTCGCTGGCCGCCTTCGTGGTCAAGACCGGCCTGCTGGGCAAGAACAACGCCGCCGACATCGGCGTCCCCGCCCTCCCCCTAGGCGAACTCCACGGCGACGCCGGCGCCACCCTCCTCACCAAACTAGGCGCCCAAGTCCTCCTCAACGCCAAAGTAGCCTCCATTGAACTCAACGACCCCCCCACCCCCTCCACCTCCAGCTCCGCCAGCCCCGCTAGCCCCTCCACCCCCAGCTCCGCCAGCCCCGCTAGCCCCTCCAGCTCCGTTACCCCCGCCAGCCCCGGTGACCCCTCTGGCCCGCATTTCCGCGTCCGCCTCGCCCGCCCCGCCGACACCATGGATCCCGCCGACCCCGCGGACCCGGGCTCTGCCGCCGCGGACGCGGCCGAGATCCTCGCGGACGCCGTGGTCCTGGCCGTGCCGCACGAGGTCGCCGCGCGCCTGATCCCGCCGGGAGCGCTGCCCGACGCGACCGTCGCGGGCTGGGCGGGCCTGGGCGCCTCGCCCATCGTCAACGTGCACGTGATCTACGACCGCCCGGTGATGGACGAGCCCTTCGTCGCCGCCGTCGACTCGCCCGTCCAGTGGGTCTTCGACCGCACAAGCATCTCCGGCCTCGACCGCCGCTCCGCCCCCGCCAGTTCCTCGCCCGGGGCCACTTCCGAGCCTCCCCAGCCGAATGAACCCCGGGTTTCACCACGCTCTCACGAGGTGAACCCCGGGGTTCACTCCGCTGCGCCTGTGTCAGCGGACCCGACGGATGCGGCGCATGATGCCTCCGGTGCCCCTGGTGCGCAAGATGCCGCTCACCGGCCGCAGTACCTGGCTATTTCGCTGTCAGCGGCGGATGAGTACGTGGACGTGCCCGCAGCCGCGCTGCGCGAGCAGTTCGTCCCCGCCCTGGCCGAGTTGTTCCCGGCCGCGCGTGAGGCGCAGGTCACCGAGTTTTTCGTCACCCGCGAGCGACGCGCGACGTTCCGTCAGGGGCCCGGTACCGCCCGGCTCCGTCCGTCGGCGGCCACGAACCTGCCGGGCCTGGTCCTGGCCGGCGCGTGGACCGCGACCGGATGGCCCGACACCATGGAGAGCGCCGTCCGCAGCGGCCTAGCCGCCGCGATCGAACTCCGCCGCACCGTACTTTCCAGGCCCGGACATCCCGAGACCGGGAATCCCGGCACCGGACATCCCGAGACCGGGAATCCCGGCACCGGACATCCCGAGACCGGGAATCCCGAGACCGGGAAACCCGACACCGGATATTCCGATTCCGTACTTTCCGGTTCTGAAGCGAACGCACCGACCTCAACGATAGGGGAACGTCAGTGACTGCAGTGATGCCTGAGGGTGTGGCCCTGGCGCGGGACCTGGTGAGCCCGGCGATCGAGGCGGCCATCGGCCGGCTGACGCCGGACGTCCGCGTGGTCGCGGCGTACCACTTCGGCTTCGCCGACGCCGATGGCAACCCGACCGGGGGCGGCAGCGGAAAGGCGCTGCGGCCGGCCCTGGCCCTGCTGTCTGCCCGCGCTACCGGCGCCTCGCCCGAGCGTGGCGTGACCGCCGCGGTCGCGGTGGAGCTGGTGCACAACTGGTCCCTGCTGCACGACGACATCATGGACGGCGACACCGAGCGCCGGCACCGGCCCACCGCCTGGACCGTGTTCGGCGTCGGCGCGGCCATCCTGGCCGGGGACGCGCTGCTGGCCCTGGCTCAGGACATGCTGCTCGAGGACGGCACCCCGCAGGGTCCCTGGGCGGCCCGCTGCCTGTCCGCCGCGGTGCAGCGGCTGATCGCGGGGCAGGGCGCGGACCTGGCCTTCGAGAAGCGCGACGACGTGACCCTGACCGAGTGCCTGGAGATGGCGGGCAACAAGACCGCGGCGCTGATGGCCTGCGCATGCAGCATCGGCGCGGTGCACCTCGGTGCCCCGCCCACGCTGGCCATGGCTCTGGCCGGGTTCGGTGCGCACGTCGGGCAGGCCTTCCAGCTCACCGACGACCTGCTCGGCATCTGGGGCGCGCCCGAAGTCACCGGCAAGCCGGTGCGCGCCGACCTGCGAGCCCGCAAGAAGTCGCTGCCGGTGGTGGCCGCGCTGACCAGCGGGCGGCCCGAGGCTGCCCGCCTGCACGCCCTGCTCACCGACCCGCGGCCGCTGTCCGAGGAGGACCTGATCCGCGCGGCCGACCTGATCGTCGCCGCGGGCGGCAAGCAGTGGGCCGAGGCCGAGGCCGACGCCGAACTGGCCGCGGCCAACGCCAGCGTGGCCGACATCGACCTGCCCGCCGACGTCCGCGCCGAGCTGACCGCGATCGCCGAGTTCATCACGGCCCGCCAGTGGTAGCTGACCCCGAGGTCACTCTCTCGTCCCTCGACGCCGCCCGGGTCACGCTGGCCCGGGCGCGTGAGCACGTGCTCGGGCTGCAGCACGCCGACGGCTGGTGGCAGGGCGAGCTCGAGACCAACGTGACCATGGACGCCGAGGACCTGCTGTTGCGCCAGTTCCTCGGCGTGCGCGACGACGCGGCGACCGCAGCCGCGGGCCGCTGGATCCGCTCCCAGCAGCGCGAGGACGGCACCTGGGCCAACTTCTTCGAAGGACCCGCCGACCTGTCCACCACGGTCGAGGCCTACGTGGCGCTGCGGCTGGCCGGAGACGAGCCGGATGCCGCGCATATGGCCAGGGCCCGCGACTGGATCCTGGCCCAGGGCGGCGTCGAGGCCACTCGGGTGTTCACCCGGCTCTGGCTGGCCTTGTCCGGCCGGTGGTCGTGGGACGACCTGCCGGTCATCCCGCCCGAGCTGATCTACCTGCCGTCCTGGTTCCCGCTGAACATCTACGACTGGGGTTGCTGGGCCCGGCAGACCATCGTGGCCCTGGCCGTCGTCCAGTCCTTCCGCCCGTCCCGTCCGCTCCCGTTCACCCTCGAAGAGCTGAAGACCGGCGGTCCGCACGGCCGCGCCCCCCGTACCCCCCGCTCCTTCGACGCGCGCCCCCTCCCCGGCGAGCGCCCCTCTTCCATGATCATGGCCAGTTCTGGCCAAATAGAGCCCAATACTGGCCACGATCATGAACGGGCCCTTCCTCGCCAGCCCGTGCGCGACCCGTGGTCGTACTTCTTCACCACGCTGGACCGGACCCTGCACCGTTACCGACCGGTAAAGTCGGTAAGGCGGGCGGCGCTGCGCCGCTGCGCGGAATGGATCATCGCCCGCCAGGAGCGCGACGGCTGCTGGGGCGGCATCCAGCCGCCCTGGGTCTACTCGCTGATGGCGCTGAACCTCCTGGGCTACGACCTTCAGCACCCCCTCATGCAGCGCGGACTACTCGGCCTGGACCGGTTCACGATCACCGAGGACGGCCCCGACGGCCCGGTGCGACGCCTCGAGGCGTGTCAGTCGCCGGTCTGGGACACCGTGCTGACCATGATCGGCCTAGCCGACGCGGGCCTGCCGTCCGATCACCCGGCCCTGGTCCAGGCGGGGGAGTGGGTACTCGGCGAGGAGATCCGCGGGCCGGGCGACTGGCAGGTTCGCCGCCCCGGGGTGGCCCCGGGCGGCTGGGCCTTCGAGTTCGACAACGACAACTACCCCGACACCGACGACACCGCCGAGGTCGTGCTGGCCCTGCGCCGGACCGCCCTGCCTGCCGCCGAGGCCAAGCCCGCCATCGAGCGCGGGTTGCGCTGGCTGGCCGGCATGCAGTCCAAGGACGGCGGCTGGGGCGCGTTCGACGCTGACAACACCCGGGCGCTGGTCAACAAGCTGCCGTTCTGCGACTTCGGGGCGGTCATCGACCCGCCGTCGGCCGACGTGACCGCGCACATCATCGAGGCGTTCGCGGCCGAGGGGCAGGCCGATCACCCCGCGGTCCGTCGCGGTGTGGTCTGGCTGCTGCGGGCCCAGGAGCCCGACGGATCGTGGTTCGGCCGGTGGGGCGCGAACTACCTCTACGGCACGGGCGCCGTGGTCCCCGCGCTGATCGCGGCCGGGGTCCGGCCGTCCAAGCCCGCCATCCGCCGGGCCGTGGCCTGGCTCGAAGACCACCAGAACCCCGACGGCGGCTGGGGTGAGGACCTGCGTTCCTACGACGACCCGGCGCTGGCTGGCCGGGGCGCCTCCACCGCGTCGCAGACCGCCTGGGCCCTGCTGGCCCTGCTCGCGGCGGGCGAGCACGGCAGCAAAGCGGCCGAGCGCGGCATCGGCTGGCTGGCGCAGACCCAACGCGCCGATGGCTCCTGGGACGAACCGCAGTACACCGGGACCGGCTTCCCCGGTGACTTCTACATCAACTACCACCTATACCGCCTGGCCTTCCCGCTGAGCGCACTCGGCCGGTACGTAACGGCCCACACACCCGGAGGCAGCGCATGACGGAGACCATCCCGAAGCCGCTCGAGGGCGGAGCCGGAGCCGACGACGCGATCGAGTCGGACCCGTTGCTCCTGCTCGCGCCGCTGCGCATCGAGGCCCGGGCCATCCGCCGCGGCCTGCGCGACCTTCCCGGCCCCCCGGGCGTGACCCGCACCGGTTACGGCACCGCGAGGGCCGTGCAGCAAGCCGGGCGCCTGAGCCACGATCCGTTCGGCCAAATGATGATCATGGGCGTGGGCGGTGGCCTGAGCACCGACCTCAGCCCGGGTGACCTGGTCGTCGGCACCGAAGTGGGCCCGGGAGCGGGCACTGTGACCTGTGCATCCGCGCCGATCCTGGCCGGCGAGCTGCGGCGCGCCGGGCTAACCGCCCGCGCCGGCCGGATCGCCACCGTCGACCATCTGGTCCGCCGCGCCGAGCGGGCCAAGCTGGCCGCTGAGGGATGGCTGCTGGCCGACATGGAGTCGGCGCCGCTGGCCGCCGCGGCGGACGGGCGCCCGGTCGCGGTGATCCGGGCCGTATCCGACACCCCGCATCGACCGCTGGCCGGCATCGTCTCCGGCGGGCTGGCCGCGCTGCGCTCGCTGCGGGCCGCCGCGCCGGTGGCCGAACGCTGGGCGGCGGCGTGCGGGACGCATCAGGTCCTGCTGGCCGGGCCGCGGTCGTTCTGCGCCGGCGTGGAGCGCGCGATCGAGATCGTCGAGCGCGTCCTGGAGCGCCAGGGCGAGCCGGTCTACGTGCGCAAGCAGATCGTGCATAACACCCGCGTGGTAGGCGACCTGGAGAGCCGCGGCGCGGTGTTCGTCGACGAACTGGACCAGGTGCCGGACGGCGCGACCGTGGTGTTCTCCGCGCACGGCGTGTCGCCGGCGGTCCGCGAGGACGCGTCCCGCCGGGGGCTGGCCGTCATCGACGCCACCTGCCCGCTGGTGTCCAAGGTGCACGCCGAGGCCCGGCGGTTCGCCGCCGACGGGTACACGGTGGCGCTCATCGGCCACGCCGGGCACGAGGAGGTCGAGGGCACGCTCGGCGAGGCGCCCGACTCGACCGTCCTGGTCCAGACCGCCGCCGACGTGGCCGCGCTCAAGCCGAAGGACGGCGAGCGCGTCGCCTACCTGATGCAGACCACGCTGTCGGTCGACGAGGCCGCCGAGGTGTCCGGCGCGCTGCGGGAACGCTTCCCCGCGGTGCGCGCGCCGGGCAGCGACGACATCTGCTATGCGACCACCAACCGGCAGGTCGCGGTGCGCGCGGTCGCCGCCGACTCCGATCTGGTGCTGGTGGCGGGTTCGAAGAACTCGTCTAACTCGGTCCGGCTGGTGGAGACCTGCGAGCGGGCCAGCACGCCGGCCTACCTGATCGACGGAGCCGAGGACATCCAGCTCGACTGGCTGGCCGGAGCATCCACCATCGGCCTCACGGCCGGCGCCTCCGCGCCCCCGGCCGTGGTGGAGGAGATCATCTCGGCGCTGTCCGGCCTCGGACCAGTGTCCGTTTCCGAGCGAGTGACGACCACGGAATCAATCCGGTTCGGCCTGCCCAAGGAGGTACGGCGATAATGCCCATGCCACTACGCCAGTCGATGCGCGTCGGGTCCTACCTGATGCGCCAGAAGCTCGCCGGCAATAAGAAGTTTCCGCTGCTCGTCGAGCTCGAGCCGCTGTTCGCATGCAACCTGAAGTGCGCGGGCTGCGGCAAGATCCAGCACCCGCACGACATCCTCAAGCAGCGGATGCCGGTCGAGCAGGCCCTGGCCGCGATCGAGGAGTGCGGCGCGCCGATGGTGTCCATCGCCGGCGGCGAGCCGCTCATGCACCCGCAGATCGACGTCATCGTCGCGGAGCTGATCAAGCGCAAGAAGTTCGTCTTCCTGTGCACCAACGCGCTGCTCCTGCCCAAGAAGCTGGACAAGTTCAAGCCGTCGCCCTATTTCGCCTGGGTGGTGCACATCGACGGGCTGCGCGAGCGGCACGACGAATCGGTCTGCAAGGAAGGCGTATTCGACGAGGCGGTCGCGGCGATCAAGCTCGCCAAGTCGCGCGGATTCAAGGTGAACACCAACACCACCTTCTTCAACACCGACACCCCGCAGACGATCATCGATGTCCTGAATTACCTCAACGATGACCTGGGCATTGACGAAATGCAGATCTCGCCCGCCTACGCCTACGAGAAGGCGCCCGATCAGGTGCACTTCCTCGGCGTGACCGAGACCCGCGAGCTGTTCCGCAAGGCGTTCGCGGACGGCCGCAGGAAGAAGTGGCGGCTGAACCACACGCCGCTGTTCCTGGACTTCCTCGAGGGCAAGACCGACTTCGGCTGCACCGCCTGGGGCATCCCCTCCTACTCGCTGTTCGGCTGGCAGAAGCCCTGCTACCTGATGAGCGACGGGTACGTGAAGACGTACAAGGAACTGATCGAGACCACCGACTGGGACTCCTACGGGCGGGGCAAGGACCCCCGGTGCGCCAACTGCATGGCGCACTGCGGCTACGAGCCGTCGGCGGTGCTGGCCACGATGGGCTCACTGCGCGAGTCGATCAGGGCGGTCCGCGGCATCTAAGGACGCCCGTGTCTTAGCCGGGGAAATCCCGGAGGTTCTGCTCAGCGGTTGTTCAGGTAGCACGACCATGCTCGGAATTGGCGCGGCACCCGCTCCCGGGGCGGTCCCCGCGCCGCCAATATGCCGAGCCAATCGGATATCCGGTGCTATCGGAACAACCGGGCGCGCTAGTGCATGCTGCCAGTGATGAGCACCGGCGCGCTGCCGGGCAGGAGTGCCGGGGCGGGCCGGCTCCCAGCCACCGGGCCGGCGCCGGCCGATGCGTCCCTGCCGTCGTCGGCCCGGCCCGGCCCCGGGCGAGGCCCCGGCCCCGGGCGAGGCCCCGGCCCCGGGCGAGGCCCCCGGCCCGCCCGGGCCCCGCCGACCTCGGCAGCCCCGAACCTCAGTCGAGGCGGGCTTCCCGGCAGAGCAGGGCGGCCAGGTCTGCGGGCTCCGGGTCTACACCCGCCAGCCCGTGATGACCGAACCACCGGCCGATGTTCTCCGCATCCCGGGTCAGGAAAAAGGCCCCGCGCGGGTTCGCGATCACGTCGACCACCTGCGGCAGGTCGATCATGATCAGCCGGCCGTCGTGGACCAGCAGGTTGTACGCGGACAGGTCGCCGTGCGCCAGCCCGTCCCGGGCCAGGGCGACCAGCGCCTGCACCATCTGGTCCCAGAGTCCGGCGAGCTCGGCCGGGCCGGGCCGGGTCTCGGCCAGCCGCGGCGCGGCCGTTCCGTCCGCCGACCCGATGAACTCAAGCAGCAGCTCGGTGCCGAGGATCTGCACCGGGTACGGCACGGGGATCCCGGCCGCGCACAGCCGGGCCAGCGCGGTGAACTCCGCGGCGGCCCACTGGCCGGCGATCGCCTGCCGCCCGAACGTGCTCCGGCTGGCCACCGCCCGGTTGACCCGCGACTCCCGGGTCCGGCGTCCCTCCAGGTAGCCGCTGTCGCGGTGGAACATCCGGTGGTCCGAGGACCGGTATCGCTTGGCCGCGAGCAGGCAGGACCGGTCGGTTCCGGGGACGCCCCGGCGGACCAGGAAGACGTCGGCCTCCTTGCCGGTCTTCAGGATGCCGAGCTCGGTGTCGACCGCGGCAAGCTCGGTGACCAGCCAGTCCGGGTACGGCTTGGGGCCGCGCTCGGTCGGCGTGGACTGGTCCCAGGTCGACCAGCGATCGCCGTCCCGCAGGCCGTCGGTGGCATCGAACTGCTCGATCGACGGCAGCGCCCGGCGTCCCCGGACGCGCTTGGCCGTGGTCGGGTCGTCGTCATCGAAGCGCCGCTTACCGCGGCCGGAGGTGAACTTTCCGTCGTACGCGGAATGAAAATCGGGCACGGATGGTGCTCCTCGGCTGAGCATCGGATAGGACAGGCGACAACGCGCCCGCGACGGGCATATACACCTGGCGTCTCCCTTCTGCTCAGCCGGGCAGCTTCAGCCCGGACGGCTGCAGGCTGTCATACGGACCTCGTCCCGTGCAACCGAATTTCTTAGGCCCCACGGCACCAGCGACCAACGTGCCGCGGCACCAGCGACGCGACCAACGTGCCACGGCACCAGCGACCAACGTGCCACGCAGGCCGCGACGGACCCGTGTTCCTCATCGTCGGGGAGCAGTCCTGATCGCGTTCGTGGCTTTCCTGGCGTTTCTTGCCGGAGAGCACCATCAGCGCCCGTTCACCATCCTGACCGGCGTGGCCACCGTCGGCGACCACCATGCCACGGTCACCGTCGCGGGCTGGGCTTACGCGATCCAGGGCGACAGCGTCAGGTGGGTCGACCAGCGGAGCTCGACCCACGACGGCGGCTGGCCGTCCTGCCTGAGCGGCCCCGGCCGGCGCGGCAGCCCGGTGTTGCCTGCGTGTTCGCGCCGAAACCATGACGTAAGGACTCAGTGTGAATCAAGGTCTGCCGGTTCGGGTGTGTCGAACTCCTTCCGCGGCACGCCCTGAGTCTCAGCTCTCGGCGGGAATCGGCGGACCGACCACACTGAGTCCGTACCTCGGGCCGGTCTCGTTCCAGCGAATGATCTCTTCTTCCATAGGCAGGCCGTCCGGGCCGGGCAGTCTGCGTTCGCGCGCTGGGATGCCCACCTCGTCGTACAGGCTCATCAGGCCACCGGGAGCAACGAGCCCGAGGAACCGCACCGGAGTCGTGCCGGTGACGCGGAACGCGTGCGGCACGCCAGGCGGCAAGTAGATGAACGACCCGGCGGCCAGGTGGTGCAGCTCCTCGCCCGCCTGGTAGGTGAGCGTCCCGTCCAGCAGGTAGAAAGCCTCGGCCTCCCGGGAGTGAACATGCAGTGGCGTCGCGACGCCAGGCGGCTGGGTGATCAGGGAGATGCCGAAAGCGCCGCCGGTCTCCTCGCCCGATGCCAGCCTCTCGAACAGCGACCCCATCGCCCAGGTGGCCGGGCCTTCACCCGGTCCGCGAACCAGCACCGTAGCAGCGAGCTGACTGTCCATCGGGTTCCCCTTTGCGCCCGAAGTGACCCGGGCATATTTGATCCGAAGATTTTTCGGATCAATACTGGTAACATAGGACTCATGTCAGGGGAAGTCAAGGGGCGCGGCTACCGGTCGCCGCTGCGGGTGGAACAGGCCGCCCGGACCCGGCGAGAAATCCTGGACGCAGCCCGCGAGTTGTTCGGCGCGCAAGGCTATGCGGCGACCACGGTGGCTCAGATCGCCGCAGCGGCCGGCGTCGCTGTGGACACCGTGTATGCGGCGGTGGGTACCAAGCCCGTGCTCTTCCGGCTTCTGCTCGAGACGGCGATCTCTGGCACGGACGAGCCGGTGCCCGCCGAGGAACGCGACTACGTCCAGCGGATCAGGGCGGCGGCCGGAGCCCGGCAGAAAATTGAGACGTACGCCGCCGCGATGCGCGCCATCTCCGGGCGGATGGCTCCGCTGCACCTGGTCCTTCGTGACGCCGCCGGGCAAGCCCCGGAACTGGCCCGCATTCGCGATGAGATTACCCAGCGCCGGGCAGCGAACATGCGGCTGTTCGCGCAGGATCTCATCGCCACCGGCGAAGTGCGACCCGGACTCGATGTCGGCGAGGTCGCCAACATCGTCTGGAGCATGAACTCCGCGGAGTTCTACTCCCTCCTGGTTCAAGAACGCGGCTGGCCCCCGCGGCGGTTCGAGCAATGGCTCGCCGACGCCTGGTGCCGGCTCCTCCTCATCGAATCCGCGTGATTACCATCACCCGGTGGGCGGAAGCGCGAAGAACAACGGTTACCCGAAGGGCACCATCTCCCGGGTTGTCCTGCGCGTGAGCCTGGTTCGGTGCAGGCCGGCGGCGGCCGTTACCCTTGGCGGAGAGTCAGAACTGGAGCGTCGCTTCGATCATGAGCCGGCGGCCCGGGCTGGTGTGTTCACACTTGGCATGTGGCACCGGGATGCCCCCAATCAACCACGAAGCCCGAATCCACCACGATAATCGGACGGACTCCTGGGCGCCCGGCGTAACGCCGCGACGCCAAAGAGATTCCTGTTATATGACCGGTGCTCTACACCTGAACGAACTCGATGCCCGTCATCTGGCAGAACACCTTCCAGTCAGCGGCGTGGTGGCCCAGGTTCATCACCTCGTGATGCGGGCCGCCCGCCGTCAGCCACCCGTTGAGGCACTTGCGCAGCCCGGATGCGGGCCGGAACTGCCCGTACGGCATCTCCAGGGCCGGCAGCTCCTGACTGTCCAGGTTCTGGCCTTCCGCGACCACCAGCCGGAACCGATCGCCCTCCAGCGAGACCAGCGTGGCCAGGGTGGCCGGACCGGGCTGGTACTGAAACAGGAACGTCGGCGGGTCGTCCAGCCGGCCGATGCCCAGCGGCCGCTTGATCAGCTTGGCCGGCCGGTCGCTGCGCGCGATCTTCCAGTTGCCCTCGCCCATGTGGCTCATCAGCACCGAGTCCGACGGGAAGTCCATCGCGTACATCTCGGTGAAGTGCGCGTCGCCGATCAGGACGTGCCCGGCGTAGACCAGGCACGCGGTGAGCACGTCGCCCTCGGCGGCGTACCCGAAGCCCTTGGCCATCAGGGACGAGGCCGCGGCCAGCGGCAGCCGGCTGAACCGGCCGTCCTCCCCGATCGCGTCGAAGTGCGCCGTGTACGCGCCGAACCCGCGTTCGTTCAGTATGTTCTCGATCGCCACCTGCATCCGGGCGTGGTCCGTGCGCTCGGTCACCGACAGCCGCGGGTCGATCTGGAAGTTCTCGTCCTCGAACGCGATCACCGACGCCACGTCCTGCGCACGAGCCTCTTGCATCCCCCGGTACAGGTCGCCCTGCGCGACCGCGATGATGGCCGGGCCCAGCGTCCGGACCAGCGCCGACTCATCCACCCGGATGTCGCCCATCTCGTTCATCGCGTAGCCGAAGATCGCCACCTTGAGCCGCTTCCACGCGCTGGTCGCGGCCGCCGCCCGCGCCCAGCGGCCCACGTCCTCGCGGAACGCGGCGCTCCGCCAGTCGTCGGTCAGCACCGCGAACCGCTTCCCGGCCCGGACCATGGCGTTGGCCGTGTCCTGCGCGCCGTGCACGCCCTGGTTGTAGGTCATGTCCGCCATGTCCCAGGCCGGTGTCACGCTGGGTTCCGGCTGGATGTTGGCCAGGCACACCGGCAGCCTGGACTCGGCCAGCAGCCGCGCCACCCGCATGGCCGGGCCGTAGGTGAGCATCACCACCAGCACGCCGTCCAGGTCCGCGTCCTCGAACTCACGCATGGCGTGTTCGGCGTCCTCCCGGTATTTGATCGCCTTACTCGGGGTGAATTCCGCGACGTCAGACAGGTGCGCGGCGAGCTCGGCGGCATAGCCTTCCTGCCGCTGCGCGATGCCGGGAATCATGTCGTCGTACAGGTCCTGCATGATCCCGAGAATTCCGATGCGCGGCTTGCGCCCTACCCAAGCGGTCATGGTTTCTCCTTATCTGCGATCAACATCTGCGGTCAACGCTGGCCGTAGTGGTTCTGGTAGCGGGCGTACAGCGCATCCACCTGGTCCGCGGGCAGCGACGCCAGCTCGCCGTAGGCGCGGGCCAGGTGCACCGTCCGCGCCGCGTCCTCGCACATCACGGCGGCCTTGACCGCGTCCCGCGCGGTCCCGCCGATGGTGAACACGCCGTGGCTGCGCATCAGCACGGCGGGGGAGCGGTGCCCGGTCAGCGTGGCCACCACTCCCCGGCCGATCTCGTCGCTGCCGATCAGCGCGAACGGGCCGACCGGGATCTCGCCGCCGAACTCGTCGGCCATCGCGGTGATCACGCACGGGATGGCCTCGCCCCGAGCCGCCCACGCGGTCGCGTAGGTGGAATGCGTATGGACCACGCCGCCCACCGACGGCATGTGCCGGTAGATATAGGCGTGCGTGGCGGCGTCACTCGACGGGCTCAGCGACCCCGCCGAAGCGGACACCGGCTTTCCCGCAAGGTCGCACACGACCATGGACGATGGGGTCAGGTCGTCGTAGGAGACGCCGCTCGGCTTGATCACCATCAGCTCCGCACCCCGAACCCGGGCCGACACGTTGCCCGACGTCCAGGCGACCAGGCCGTTGCGGACCAGCTCGGCGTGCAGCGCGCAGACCGTCTCCCGCAGCGCCGTGACCGAGGGGTTCATCGCGAGCCGCCGTCCAGCGCCCGGTCGCGGATGGCCCGCAGCCGGTACATGACCTCGTTCGAGCCGCGCCCGAAGTAGTCGTGCAGCCGCACGTACTCGGCGTACAGCTCGTCGTAGACACCGGCCCGGGCGGAGTCCGGCCGGTAGACGTCCCGGTTGACCCGCCCCATCGCGCTGGCCGCGGCGGGCACGTCCGGGTAGGCGCCCGCGGCCACCGCGGCGTGAATGGCGGAGCCGAGCGCCGGTCCCTGGTCGGACCCGATCACGCTGAGCGGGCGGCGCAGGACGTCCGCGTAGATCTGCATCAGCGGCGGGCTCTTGATCAGCCCGCCGGCCACCACGAACTCGGTGACGGGCACGCCCGAAGCCTCGAACGTCTCGACGATCAGCCGGGTGCCGAACGCCGTGGCCTCCAGCAGCGCGCGGTAGACCTCAGGCGCCGTGGTGGCCAGGGTCAGGCCCACGATGGCGCCGGACAGGCCGGCGTCCACCAGCACCGAGCGGTTCCCGTTCTCCCAGTCCAGCGCGATCAGCCCGTGCGCCCCCGGCGGCTGGGCGGCCGCCTGCTCGTCGAGCAGCTGCGGCAGCGACACGCCGCGCCGTCGCGCTTCGTCGGTGAACGAACCCGGCACGCCGTTACGCGCGAACCAGGAGAAGATGTCGCCGACGCCGCTCTGCCCGGCCTCGTAACCCCACAGCCCGGCGACGATCCCGCCGTCCACCACCCCGCACATGCCCGGCACCTCGGCCAGCCCGGTCCCGTTCATCACGTGGCAGGTCGAGGTGCCCATGATGGCCACCATCGTGCCCGGCGCGCACGAGCCCGCCGCGGGCACCGTGACGTGCGCGTCCACATTGCCGACCGCGACCGCGATCCCCTCCGGCAGGCCGGTCAGCGCGGCCGCGGCCGGGGTCAGCGCCGGCCAGGCCGCCGAGCGGGGAGATCGGGTGGGCCAGCTTGCCGGCCGCAAACCCCGCGAAACGGGGGTCGAGCGCGGCCAGGTAGTCCCGGGACGGGTACTGGCCGTCCTGGAAGATGCCCTTGTACCCGGCGGTGCACGCGTTGCGGGTCTCGGTCCCGCACAGCTGCCAGATGATCCAGTCCGCGGCCTCGATCCACCGGTCGGCGAGCTCATACATCTCGGGGTCTTCGTCGAGTACCTGGAGCGCCTTGGCGAACTGCCACTCCGCGGAGATCTTCCCGCCGTAGCGGTTGATCCACTTCTCGTGGCGCTCGTGCGCCGCCGCGTTGATCCGGTCCGCCTGCGGCTGGGCGGCGTGATGCTTCCACAGCTTGGGATAGGCGTGCGGCCGCCCGGCCAGGTGCGGGAGCTGGCAGAGCGGGGTCCCGGCGGCCAGTACCGGCATGCAGGTGGACGCGGTGAAATCGGTGGCCACGCCGATCACCTGGCGGGGGTCGATCCCCGCGTCCCTGATCGCGGCCGGGACGGCCACGCTCAGCGCCTCGGTGTAGTCGCCCGGGTCCTGCAGCGCCCAGTCCGGCGGCAGCTCCCCGTGCCCGGTCAGCGAACGGTCGATCACGCCGTGCGCGTACTCACGCACGGCGGTGCCCGCCTCGGCGCCGTCGCTGACCCGTACCACCAGGGCACGGGCGGACAGCGTGCCGAAGTCGGCGCCCACCACGTAGGCGCCGTCCGGGTCATTCTTGTTAGCGCTAACATCCATCTGTCCGCCTTATCCTACGTATGTCCAGATGATTCTCGCCGCTCGCCCGGCGGCTCAATCGCGGGGGTTAGCCAGCCGTTGGCGGCCACGATGCGCGGGCCGCAACCAGTCTGGCCGGCGACTCAGCCTGCACCGCCAGCGCCCCGCCGGCTCAACGGCCCGGCGGCGCGGTGCTGGCCCTGATCACGAGTTCCGGTGCGATCCGCACCCGCAGGGCCGCCTCGATCACCCCGGACATCCGGTCGGTCAGCGTATTGAGCGCCTGCCGTCCCACCTCGCCGAAGTCCTGGCGCACCGTGCTGAGCGGCGGGCTGTAGAAACCCGCGTCCGGGACGTCGTCGAAGCCCACGATGCTCACGTCGTGCGGGACCCGCAGCCCGTGCTCGGCCAGGGCCCGCATGAGGCCGAGCGCCATCGTGTCGTTCCCGCACAGGACCGCGGTGACCTCGGGATCGGCCGCCAGCCGGCGTCCCATCTCGTAGCCGGACGAGGCTGACCAGTCGCCGGGCAGCACCGCGGGTGCCGGCGCGCCGGACTCGGCCAGCGCCTGGCGCCACCCGTCGACGCGTTCCTGCCCGTCGAGGTGGGCCGTGGTCCCGGCGATGTGATGCACGGTCCGGTGCCCGAGGCTGAGCAGGTACCGGGTCGCGGCGGCCGCGCCGGCCGCGTTGTCGATCGCCACCGAGGTCACCGGCGCCTTCGTGCCGCAGCCCACCGCGACCAGCGGCACTTCCGGGGGCACGTGCGCGAGCGCGGCCACCGCGGTGTCCTGCGTCGCGATCACCATGATGCCCTCGACGCCCTGGCCGAGGAACCGGTCCACCGCGTCCAGCATCGACCGGCGGTCCAGCGCCGGAAGGCTGGCGATGGAGACGAAGTAGCTGTCGTGCGCGGCCCGCTCGAAGCCGTACAGCATCGACGCCGGCCCGTACAGCATGGTGTCGAAGCTGATTACGCCCAGCGTGTGGGTTCTCCTGGTGACCAGCGTGCGGGCCGCGGCATTGGGCCGGTAGGCGAGCTCGCGGATCGCGGCGAGTACCCTCTCGCGCGTGGGCGGGCGGACGTTCGGATGGTCGTTGAGGACCCGCGAGACGGTCTGATGTGAAACCCCGGCCAGCCGCGCGACGTCGGCCATGACCGGCGGCCGGCCCATACTGCCCGGGCCGGCGACCACCGATGTCGTCGGCAGGCTCTGGGCTCTCTCGCCCGGTGACCGCGTCACGTCGTGCCTCCCTTGCCGCGCACCGTGTAGCAGCGGTCAGCCGGGGCCGACGTCAGCGCTAACATCCGAGCAGGCCAAATGCCAGTATGAAACATATATACCCCCCACGGCGACAGGCATCTCTCCTCCGCCGGCCCGGATTTCCTGCGTCTCAGCGTAACCGTCACACCATTTCCGCGGTACCCGCCCCCGAGCACGGGAAGCATTTCCGCGGTACCCGCCCCCGCGCACGGGAAGCATTTCCGCCGTACCCGCCCCCGCGCACGGGAGGCCAGGCGTACGGAACGCCCGTCGCTGGCGCCGTCGCTGATAACCGCGCCGCGGTCAGGACTTGTCGCGGTTCGCCGCGCTGTCCCGCAGGTCGCGGAGCGCCGCCTTGGCCTTGCGCCCGGCGTCGCTGTCCCGCAGGTCCTGCAGCGCTTCGCGCGCCTTGCGGCCCGCGTCGCTGTCCCGCAGGTCCTTAAGCGCCTCCCGGGCCTTACGTCCCGTCTCGCCCTCGCGCAGGTCGCGGATGGCCGCCTCGGCCTTGCGCCCGACCTCGCCCTGCCGCAGGTCGCGGACGGCGGCTTCCGCCTTGCGCCCGGTCTCGCTCTCCCGGAAGTCCTGCAGGGCCGCCTTGGCCTTGCGGCTCCCCTCGGCGGGCTGCCCGCCGCGCAGCCAGGCGGTCAGCTTGACCCACCACGTCCGTAGCTGCTGCTCAAAATCGGTCATCGCCGACGCTCCTTCACCTTGAGCACTCCCGCGCTCTCGGGTCATGCCTCTCAACAAGCTGTCACTTTCAAGATATAACGTGACGACAAACGGAGCCAGCCCGCGCTCGGGTGAGTGCTACCCGTCCGCCCCTCGGGCAATCCCTCAGCGATGAGTTCCGACGGCGCGCTGGGTTTGCACTACCAGCGGCGCTGACGGACTCGCGCGAGACCGCGGTGTGCGGGATGGTAGAGGAACGGCGGCCCCGTGGTGCTGCTGTTCCACGCGGGCCCACGGCTGGCCGCGCTCCGACCCAAGGCCAGGGAGGCCGTGATGTGTTTCGTCCACTCAGGTAGCGCGGGTAGCGCGGGAGGCGGTTCCCTTGTCCAGCAGACCGCCCTCGGCGCGGCGGCGGCGACCGCGTTCTCCACCCTGGCCGCGGGCGGGGCGGTCGGGGGCATGGATGTTGCGGCCGGCTCACCGGACGTGGTGGCCGGGCCGGGCGGGGCGCGGGTCGTGGACGGGTACGGCCAGATCCTGCACACCCGCTGGAACCGCGACCTGCCGCCGGTGGCTTCGGTACGGCCCGGGGAAGTGATCCAGCTGCTGTGCCGCGACGCCCTGGATATCGGCGAGGCGGCCCGGACGCTGACGCCGGAGGCGAGCCTGACCCTGGATCTGGGCCGGGTGCACCCGCTGACCGGTCCGGTCGAGGTCGAGGGCGCAGAACCCGGCGACATCCTCGAGGTCGAGATCCTGGACGTGGCCCCGCTGGTGGACTTCGGCTACGTGGTGATCGGCCCGACCCTGGGCATGTTCGGGTCGCTGCGGCCCGATGTGCTCGCCCCGATCACCCAGTTCACCGAGGCTTCCCAGATCAGCGACCCCAACCCGGGGCCGGTGCCGGGCGCGATTCCGGAGGATCAGCCCTACAACAGCGGTTCGCCGTTCGTCCAGCTGTTCACCTTCGAGCGCGGCCA
Organism: uncultured Actinomycetes bacterium; assembly: GCA_963822765.1. Classification (GTDB taxonomy): domain Bacteria; phylum Actinomycetota; class Actinomycetes; order Streptosporangiales; family Streptosporangiaceae; genus Palsa-504. The sequence continues at coordinate 217,684 of CAWGJL010000024.1, forward strand.
GAACACCGGGTTCGCCACCTTCGTCGGCGCCGACACCGGCCGGCAGGCCCGGATCCCGGTCGCTCCGTTCATGGGGATCTACGGCGTCGCGCCGATGCGCAAGGGCATGTACCGCACGTTGCCGCCCGGCGTCAGCGGCGCCATGGGCGGCAACGCCGACATCCGGCAGTTCACCAAGGGAGCGCGGATCCAGTTCCCGGTCTACGCTCCCGGCGCGAAGTTCTCCGCGGGGGACGGGCACATGGCCCAGGGGGACGGCGAGGTCTGCGTGACCGCCATCGAGACCCTGATGGCCGTCACCCTGCGCTTCGGCGTGATCAAGAACAGCGTGATCGCCTCCCCGCGAGCCATCGTGCCCGCCGCGGACCCCACCCAGCTGGCCATGCCCGCCGAGATGCTCGCCCACGGCTACTACCACACCACCGGTATCGGCCCCGACCTGATGGAGAACGCCAAGAACGCGGTCCGGGACATGGTCGACTGGCTGGTCACCGACCAGGAGCTGAGCCTGCACGAGGCCTACGCCCTGTGCAGCGTGGCGGGTGACCTGAAGATCAGCGAGACGGTCGACCTGCCCAACTGGGTCGTCTCGATGACCCTGCCCCGCGGCATCTTCGCCGCGTAACCGGTATTTCGTTTGCGCCCGCCGGGGTCGCAGCCCACGATGGCGGCATGGAAGCGCAGACCGAGGCATATCCCGTGCTGGCCGGCCGTCACGTCACGATCCGGCCCGGCCAGCCCGGCGACGCCGCGCGGTTGCAGGCGATCCTGGCCGAGCCAACGGTGTCGCGATGGTGGGGCGAACCGGCTCCGGTGGCGGCGATCGAGACCGACCTGCGGGGCGGCGACTCCGCGGTCCTGCTAGTGATGGAGATCGACGGGCAGGTCGCCGGGGGGATCCAGTACGAGGAGGAGAACGAGCCGATGTACCGGCACGCGGGGATCGACATCTACCTCGGCGGCCGGTTCCAGGGCCAGGGCGCCGGGACCGAGGCGGTCGGGTTGCTGGCCAGGTTCCTGTTCGAGCAGCGCGGTCATCACCGGATCACCATCGACCCGGCCACGGCCAACCTCGCGGCCATTCGCTCTTACACCAAGGTGGGGTTCCGGCCCGTCGGCGTCATGCGCCAGTACGAGCGCGGCGGCGACGGCCAGTTCCACGACGGGCTGCTGATGGATCTCCTCCGCGACGAACTGGCTCCGGACCTGTAACACCGAAGCCGCGACTAACACCGAAGCCGCGACTAACACCGAAGCCGCGACTAACACCGAAGCCGCGACCTCGTGATGCGAGACCCGCTCGTCCCACCGGGTCAGCGCGCGCTGGCCGGTTTCCTCCACCACCGCCACCTCGTAGTCGTCTCCGGCGAAGCCGCGCACCGCGTCCAGGCTGGTGAAGAACGTGATCGAGGTGAACATCACCTCCTGGTCATCCTCCCGGCGCAGCAGCCGGGCGCCGCGGAACCCGCTGACCAGATTCAAGTGCTCGCTGACTTCGGTCTCGTAGTGACGCTGGTAGTCATCGGCGGTGGCCGCCGGTGCCCATCCCCGCCATATCCGCGCGATCATGCCACCAGTCTGCCCACGCCCGCCTGCGGCGTCGAGCCAATAACCTTGGCTGGTGAGCCACGCCGAGGGCGTCCTGATCACCGGCGTGTACGGGTCGGGCAAGAGCTCGGTCGCCGCCGAGATCGCCTACCTCCTCGAGCGGCAGGAAAGGCGGTTCACCCTGCTCGACCTGGACTACCTGAGCTGGGCCGGCCCCGACACCGGCGACCGCCCCGCCGAGATCAGGCTCCTCGGCCAGAACCTCGCCGCCATCGTCCCGAACTACCGGCGCATCGGCGTCACCCTCTTCCTCCTCGCCTACTTCGTCCGCGACGCCGCCGAACTGCAGGCCATCCGGGCTGCGCTCGGCCTGCCGCTCAAGGTCGTGCGCCTCGCCGTCCCGCTGGCCGTCATCGAGCAGCGGCTGGCCAGCGACGTGACCAGCGGCCGTCGCGACGACCTGCGCGAGGCGGCCACCCAGATCGCGACCGCCGAAGGCGCCGGCCTGGCCGACCTGACCATCGTCAACGACCGTCCCGTCGCCGTCGTGGCCCAGGAAATCCTGACCTTCCTCGGCTGGCCCTAGCTGACCGCCGTGATGCCTGTGCGTGCTGTGATGCCTGTGCGCGCCGTGATGCGTTCCGCCCGGAATTATCGGGGAGGATAAAGGCTTCCGGGAGCGTTTTGGGCGCTATAGACCCCATATGTCTCCCATAAGCCAAAATTCTCCCCGAGGATCCCCGAATCGGCTGAACTCGCGAGCAATAAGGGACTTATGGGCCCAGCGAGGCTCAGCGCGGCCGGATCCCGTCCAGGATCACGTCGACGACCTCGTGGATGAAGTCGTCGGTCAGCGGCAGGTGGCCGAGCAGCAGCCGGTGCTGCGCGGCCCCGAAGAACAGGTCAAGCACCGCCTCCTGGTCGACCGTGGCCGGGATCTCGCCGCGGGCGATGGCCCGGTCCAGCATGATCCGGTGCTGGCTGCGTAGCGGCTCGAGCACCCGGTCCCGCCACCCCGCGCGCAGCTCCTCGTCGTGCTGAGCCTCGGCCACCAGGCCGGCCAGCATCGGCCCCATCGAGGTCTGGGTGACCGCCCGGACCCATGCGGTCAGCGCGGCGGTCAGGTCACCGCGCAGCGTCGCGGTGTCCGGCAGCGGCTGCTGTTCAGCGAACGCGGTGACGAACGCGTCCAGCGCCAGCAGCCCCTTGGACGACCAGCGCCGGTAGATCGTCGCCTTGCCCACTCCGGCCCGCGCCGCGATCTCCTCGATCGACATGGCGGCCAGTCCCCGGGACGCCAGCAGGTCCAGCGTGGCGGTCAGGATCGCCCGGTCCGCCTCCTGCGACCGCGGCCGCCCCCGCTGCCCCCCGGAAGCCCCGGAAGCCCCGGAAGCCCCGGAAGCCCCGGAAACCCTAGAAGCCCCGGAAACCCTAGAAGCCCCGGAAACCCTAGAAGCCCCGGAACCACCCGAAGTCCCAGAAGACTCAACAGCCTCGGCAGCCCCGGCAGACAACTCAGCGCCGGCAGACAACTCAGCCCCGGCAGACAACTCAGGCTCGGCAGGCAACTCAGGCTCGGCAGGCAACACAGGCTCGGCCGCCGGAATATCCCGGTTCATCACCCGGTTCTACCCTCTGGAAATCCGAAACGATCCGTAACGTATCTGATTGGTATCATGCCCGGCACCGCGCCCTCCGAAACCCTGACCTCCACGCCCTCTACCCAAGCGCAGCCAGCCACACCGCAGCCAACGACACCGCAAACAAAGACACCGCAGCCAACGACACCGCAAACAAAGACACCGCAGCCACCACAAGGCACTCGCCGCCCCCTGCAGCTAGCCCTCATCCTCGTCGCCGCGTTCATGGTCGTCCTCGACTTCAGCATCGTGAACGTCGCGCTGCCCTCGATCCAGCGCGAGCTGCACATGCCCGCGGACGCCGTGCAGTGGATCGTCACCGGGTACGCCATCTCGTTCGGCGGCCTGCTCATTCTCGGCGGCCGCGCTGCTGACCTGCTGGGCCGACGGCGCATGTTCGTCATCGGGCTCGTCGCGTTCGCGCTGGCCAGCCTGGCCGGGGGGCTGGCCCAGGACCCCGTGCTGCTGATCGCGGCCCGGGTCATCCAGGGCGCGGGGGCCGCGATCGTCGCTCCTGCCGCGCTCTCCCTCATCACCACCAGCTTCCCCGAAGGCGCCGAACGCACCCGCGCCATCGGCCTGTACGGTGCGATCTCCTCCGTGGGCTTCGTCTCCGGCCAGGTCCTGGGCGGGGTGCTCGTGCAGTTCACCAGCTGGCGCGCGGTGTTCCTGGTCAACGTCCCGGTCGGCCTGGCCGCCGCCGCCCTGGCGCCCGTCGTCCTCGGCACCGCCGCGAAAACGGCGCGCACCGCGCGCACGATGGACGTCCGCGGCGCTCTGCTGATCACCACCGCCGTCGCCCTCATCGTGTTCGCGGTCTCCCAGGGCGTCGTCCTCGGCTGGACATCACCCCTGGTCATCGTGGCCGTAGCCACCGCCGCGGCGGCCGCGGTCGCATTCGGGAAAAACGAGACCAGGCACCCCGAGCCGCTGATCCGGCTGTCCCTGCTGCACCGTCCCGGCCTGCGCAACGGCAGCTCGCTGTCGTTCCTGCTCGGCCTGTGGAACGGCGGCGAGATGCTCATCTTGTCGCTGTACCTGCAGCAGGTCCTGCATGAGTCGCCGCTGTTCACCGGGCTGGCCATCGCCCCGCAGGGCGTGGTCGGGTTCGCCATGGGCATGCTCGGCCCGCGCCTGGCCCGCCGCATGGGCGTCAAGCGGCTGCTGGTGCTGACCGCCGCCGCGGCCGCGGTCGGTTTCGCCGTCCTGACCCGGCTGCCGGCCGGCGGCTACAGCCCGGTCCTGCTCGTGGTCACGCTGATCGGCCTGGGCACCGCGGGCACCGCGTTCGGGTCGGTGGTGCTGGCCAGCCGCGGCATGGCCGACGCCGACCAAGGCCTGGTCGGCGGCATGATCAACACCAGCCGCCAGATCGGCGCGGCGGTGGGCGCCGCCCTGCTGCCCGCCGTGGCCGAGGCCGTCAGCGCCGGAAATGGGCAGGGCCCGGCCGGCGTCTCCGGCGACCGCGCCGCCATGCTCACCGCCGGCCTGGCCGCGGTGGCGGCCACCGCCGTGGCCTGGCACGCGGCCCGCCCCGCGCCGGCTCGCGCCCGTACCGCCACCTGAGGTCCTGATCTCCATATTTTGGCCGAACGGAGCGTGGTTCCCGCCCCCGCGCCCGCACCACGCGCGCCCTCGGTAAGGTCCACTCATGGAGTATCGCGCACTGGGTCGGTCGGGCCTGCGGGTGTCCGTGCTGACCATGGGAACGATGACGTTCGGCGGCAGCGGGGCGTTCGCGGACGTCGGCTCGACCGACGTCGAAGAGGCCGAACGCCAGGTGGATATGTGCCTGGACGCCGGGGTCAACCTGATCGACACCGCCGACGTGTACTCGACCGGCCTGTCCGAGGAGATCCTGGGCCAGGTCCTGCGGGGCCGCCGGGACCAGGTGCTGGTGGCGACCAAGGTCCGGATGGGGATGGGCCGCGGCCCGAACGATTCCGGGCTGTCCCGGCACCACATCATCTCCGGCTGCGAGGCCAGCCTGCGCCGCCTGGGTACCGATCACATCGACCTGTACCAGGTGCACGAGTGGGACGGCCACACCCCGGTGGAGGAGACCCTGCACGCGCTGGATCACCTGGTCGGGTCGGGCAAGGTGCGGTACGTGGGCGTGTCCAACTACACGGCCTGGCAGCTGATGAAGGCGCTGGGCATCGCCGGCCGGCTGGACCTGGCGCCGCTGGTCAGCCAGCAGATCTACTACTCGCTGCAGGCCCGCGAGGCGGAGTACGAGCTGATCCCGCTGGCCGTGGACCAGGGCCTGGGCGTGCTGGTCTGGAGCCCGCTGGCGGGCGGGCTGCTGTCCGGCAAGTACCGCAGGAACCACCAGGCCCCGGTCGGCTCCCGCCAGCTTTCTGACTGGGGCGAGCCGCCGGTCTACGACCAGGACGGGCTCTACGACATCGTGGAGCTCCTGATCGCCATCGGTGCGGAGCACGGGGTCTCGGCCGCCCAGGTGGCCCTGGCCTGGACCCTCGGCCGTCCCGCGGTGACCTCCCTGATCGTCGGGGCGCGCACCGCCGAGCAGCTAGCCGACAACCTCGCGGCGGCGGACCTCGAGCTCTCCGGCGACGAACGGGCCCGGCTCGACAAAGCGAGCGCCCCGCCGCTCATCTATCCCTTCTGGCACCAGGCCAAGACCGCCCGTGACCGGCTCTCGCCCGCCGACCTGACCCTGCTCGGCCCGCACCTGACCTGACCGCAGGCTGCTCAGCCCGATGCCGGCCACCACGGCCAGCCCTCCGGCCAGCTGGACCGGGCTCGCCGGGTCGCCGAAGAAGACGATCCCGGCCAGGGCCCCGACCAGCGGCTCGATGTTGAGGAACGACCCGGCGATCACCGGCGGGACCCGGCTCTGCCCGTAGGCGAACAGCGTGAACGGCGCCAGCGTCCCGGCCAGCGCCAGCGCGCCCGCCGCCAGTACCGGACCCGGAGCCGCCGGCCCGGCCGGCCCGCCCTCGGTGACCAGGGTGAAGGCCAGCGCGCCCAGCGCCGCCCCGAGGAACTGCACCGCGGTGACCGCGACCGGGTCCCGCCCGGGCAGCAGGCGGCCCTGCGCCACGGTGAACGTGGCCGACAGCACCAGCGAGATCAGCACCAGCGCGTCGCCGCGCGCGCTCGCCCCGCCCCCGCCTCCGCCCGCGGTGACCAGGCCCACCCCGCCCAGCGAGATCGCGAAGCCCAGCCACGCGGCCGGCCGGGCCACGGCCCGGTGCCACACCGCGGCGATGATCGCGACCAGCACCGGCACCGCCCCGATCAGCAGGGCCGCGTGAGTGACGCTGGTCCGGGTGATCCCGGCGTTCTGCACGATGACCGACCCGCCGTACCCGACCGCCCCGGACAGCAGCAGGCGCGCCTCCAGGAGCCTCCCCGACCGGGGGGACCCATCCCCCCGGACCCCCCTTGGATCGCGCCGCCGTGCGACCGGCAGCAGCACCGCGGCGGCCAGGCCGAACCGCAGGACGGTCAGCCAGCCCGGAGCCAGCCACACCAGGGCCAGCTTGGACAGCGGCACGGTGGTGCCCCACAGCAGCCCGGCCGCGGTGAGGGCTGCGACGGCGTGACGGCGGTTGGTGTTCATAGATCCATACTCGCGGCGTGCCATACAGAATTAGCTACTCGGGCATTCTGACGGAATATAATTCTGTGATATGCCAATCTCACTTGACGATGTTGACTTCCAGCTGCTCGACGCCCTGCAGGCCGACGCCGACCGGACCAACGTCGAGCTGGCCCGCCTGGTCGGCCTGTCGCCCGCGGCGACCCTGCACCGGGTCCGCCGGCTCAAGGAGTCGGGCGTCATCCGGATCATCAGCGCCCAGCTCGACCCGGACGCCTGCGGCTTCCCGTTGCAGGTCTACGTGACCGCCACCCTGTCCCGTCACGACGTGCGCACCAGCCACGCGTTCGACGAACTGATCCGGTCCGCGCCGCAGATCACCGCCGCCGACACCGTGGCCGGCGAGACCGACTACCTGCTCACCGTGGTGGCCCGCGACGTCGCCGAACTGCAGCAGGTCCTCACCAGCCTGGCCCTGCGCGGCGGGTCGCGCCTGGTCACCTACCTGCGCCTGGGCCAGGTCAAGCCCCCGTCCCGCCTGCCCCTGGGCCCCCGCTAGCGTTCCGCCCGGCGGAACGCCAGCCACAGGCCCGCCAGCACGATCGCGAACACCGGCAGCCAGGCCAGCCGTTCGGCCACCCACAGCCCGCTCGTCGGCGCGGTCAGCAGGCCCGGCACCCGGCCGATCAGCGTCCCCAGCGAACTGACGGTGACGAGCGCGGTCTCGTGCCACAGGAACAGGGTCATCGCCGACAGGTTGACCATGGCCACCGCGGCCCACGCCACCGGCCGGCGCATGGCCCGCGCCAGCCGGTCCCGCAGCAGCAGCGCCAGGCCGCACTGGGCGATCCCGAACGTCACCGCGGCCAGGGTGGGCGGGTTCAGGTTCGAGATATGGGATCCGTTCACGCCGACCATGCTGGCCGGGTAGCCGGCCCAGGTGATCAGCGCGGCGGTCGCGGCCGCCCCGCCGGCCAGCATCAGCGCGGGCAGCGTCATCGCGGGTAGGCGGCGACCGCGCAGCGACCCCAGCGCCCAGGCGATGCCAAGCAGGTACGGGACCAGCCAGCCGGCCGGCAGGTTGATCCAGCCCACCCAGGAGGGCCCGTGCAGGCCGAACCGGACCAGGTCGGCGACGGCCACCAGGCCGGCCGGGAAGGCCGCCGCCCACGCGCCGAACCGCCGCACCAGCCACATGGCCGCCGGGGTCAGCGCGGTCAGCCCGGCGTACACGCCCAGGAACCACAGCGGGCTGATGACCAGGAACAAGATGGTGTGCACGGTCGTGCCCGAGACCCCCGCCAGCAGCAGGCCGGCCGTGACCGGTATCCAGACCGCGACCAGCGCCGCGACCGGCCGGGCCAGCCGCACCATCCGCTTGCGCAGCCAGGGGAGATACCCGCCCCGGTAGCTGCGGGCCGCCGAGTACCCGCCGACCAGGAAGAAGACCGCGAGCGTCTGGAACACCCAGGACAGCGGGGTCAGCCACGGCATCGAGGCCAGCGGGCTCTGGTCGCTGAGGACGGTACCGGCGTGGCCCTTACCGAGCACGAGCGCGGTGACCAGCCAGTGGCCGCCGATGACGCCCGCGATGGCCAGGGCGCGCAGGGCGTCGACCGCGCGGTCGCGCTGCGGCGGCGTCGCGGCGTCGATCCGCCGGGCGAGCTGTCCGACGGCGCTCATCGGGTCACCGCCACGGGGTCACCCAGCGCGATGTAGGTCAGGTTGCGCAGCGAGACCGAGCCCGGGTCCAGGTAGCCGCTGTGGCCGCTGTCGCCGGTGGCGAAGATGCGCGCGCCGAACCCGGCCGACATCGGGTCGGCGCCGAAGCCCAGCCCGAACCACCTGATGTGCGGCGCGTACTGGATCGGGTCGCCGCTCTCCCGGCCGGCCCATACCCGCGCGCTGGTGTGCAGCGCGGCCACCGAGGAGGCGTCCATCCCGGGGCTGCCGAACACCGCGATGTCGGTGACCGGCAGGTGCGGCGCGGCCAGCCCGCAGACCACAGAACCGTAGCTGTGGCACAGCAGCGCGACCTGGTCGCCGTGCCCGGCCAGCGCGGTGACCAGCGGTCGCAGCGCCTGTGCCCCTTGCGAGGCGTCGCCCGAGGTCAGCACGCCCGGGCTGAGCATCGCCGGGGCCGGGTAGCCGAGCCAGGCGATGATCGCCAGCCGCTGGTAACCCCGCTGGCCGGGGTCAAGCCGGCGCGCCTGCGCGGCGAGCGCCTCCGCCCCGCCGCCGGGGGAGGAGGATGCCCGGGAGAAGAACGTGGCCAGCGTGGTGTCCGAGCCCGGCACCAGGATCGCGACCCGGGTCGCCGTGGCCAGGTTGCCGATCACCATCGCGGCCACGCCCTGACCGCTCGGGTTGAAGAACAGCACCTGCTGGGTGCGCAGCGTGGCCAGCGCGCCGGCCAGCTGGCTGTCGCCGTCGCGGATAGCGGTGTGCTCGGCCCCGGCGATCGCCTGGGCGTCGGCCGCGTAGCGGGCCGACAGCGCGCTGGCCGTCAGCGCGGGCGGCGCCTGGGGCGCGACGGCGGTGGCGGACGGCCACGCCGCAGCGGTCGTGCCGAACATCGCCGCCGCGAGCAGCGGCGCGGCGGCCAGGTAGCGAAGTCTCATCGTGGCGTCCTTCCTGCACGTTTGTGTGTTCCGGTCAGGAAGCTACGGACGCCGGTGGCTAGCCGGCGTCGGCCTGGCGAGCCGATTGCCGGCCTGCCTCACAGGTACGGGGCCGGCGGCCCGGACTGCCGCCGGTACCCCCGCAGGCCGCCGCCGCCCGCACCACCCCCTACTCGGGTATGACCTCGCAGATACGCCGCCCGGGGGACGAAGCCGCCGGGTCCGCACGCCTACGCTGGGAGCATGGACGGGAACGAGGTGCGCAGCATCGCGACGACGTTCGTGACCGACACCACGAACCCGCCGGCCCCGCGCCCGCACTGGCTGCGGCGCGGGCGATTCGACCTGGTCGAGATCGCCGACGTGATCACCGCGCTGATCTGCTTCGCCATCATCAACGCGACACTGACCAACCAGAACGCCAACCAGAACGCCAACCACCCCGGCCACCACGCGCCGGGCCTGCTGCTGCTGCTCGCGTTCCTCACCTGCGCACCGCTCGCGCTGCGCACGCGGTTCCCGCTGGCCGCCTGGACGGCCTCGACGCTGGCCATCATCGCGACGAGCCTGGAGGTCTCCGTTGGCGCGTCCGGATACCTGCTGGTCGCTCTGCTCGTCTACAGCCTGTGCCTGTACGCGGTGGCGGTCCGCTGCCGGCCGCGGATCGTGGTCGCCGCGGCGGCCGTCACCGTGGTCGGGGCCGGGTTCCTCGAGCCCGGGGCGGTGCCCGAGGCCGTCTTCCTGGCCGTCAGCCCGCTGCTGATCGGCGCCGTCGTCCGGCAGCGGCGCAGCGGCGAGCGGCAGCTCGCCGAGCAGGAGCTGCGCCACTCCGGCGAGCGCGCGCTGCTCGAGGAGCGCCAGCGCATCGCGCGCGAACTGCACGACGTGGTCGCCCACCACATGTCGGTGATCGCGATCCAGGCCGAGGCGGCGCCCTACAAGACGGCCGATCCGCCGCCCGAGCTGGTGGAGAGCTTCACCGACATCCGGGCCAGCGCGCTGGCCGGGCTGTCCGAGCTGCGCCGCGTCCTGGGCGTGCTGCGCACCGGCGGGCGGGACACCGCGCCGCAGCCGGGGCTGACCGAGCTGGACGCCCTGCTGGACTCGGCCCGCAGCGGCGGCGTGTCGGTCACCGTGACCAGCAGCGGTAACCCCGTGCCGCTACCCGACGGCGTGGACCTGTCCGCTTACCGCATCGTGCAGGAGGCGCTGAGCAACGCGATGCGGCACGCGCCGGGATCGCACGTCGAGCTGCGCCTGGCCTACCTGCCCGACTCCCTGGTCCTCGAGATATGCAACGACGCCGCCCTGCGGACCGTCCCGGTGCTGGTGGCCAGCGGGGATCGCGCCGCCGGCGGCGGCGGCCACGGCCTGATCGGCATGCGGGAACGCACCGCGATGCTGGGCGGGAGCCTGACCGCGGGCCCGACCGCGGACGGCGGATTCCGGGTGGCCGCGGTCCTGCCGATGAGCCCCCCCGAGGAGGCGGCGTGACGATCCGCGTGCTGGTGGCCGACGACCAGGGCATGGTCCGGTCGGGCTTTTCCATCCTGCTCAACGCGCAGCCCGACATCGAAGTGGTCGGCGAGGCCGTCAACGGGCAGGAGGCCATCACCCGCGCCGCGGAGCTGCGCCCCGACGTCATCCTCATGGACGTCCGCATGCCGGTCCTTGACGGGCTGCAGGCCACCCGGCAGATCGCGGCGGCCGACGACCCGCCCAAGGTCCTCGTCCTGACCACGTTCGACCTGGACGACTACGTGTACGAGGCGCTGCGCTGCGGCGCCAGCGGCTTCCTGCTCAAGGACGCCTCGGCCGGCGAGCTGGCCGAGGCGGTCCGGGTGGTGGCGGCCGGTGACGCGCTGCTGGCTCCCGGGGTCACCCGCCGGCTGATCGCGGAGTTCGCCCGCCTGGGCGGCCCCCGGGCCGCCAGCCGCAAGCACCTCGACGGCCTGACCGACCGGGAGACCGAGGTGCTGGCCCTCGTCGCCCGCGGCATGTCCAACGCCGAGATCGCCGCCCACCTGGTGGTCGCCGAGCAGACGGTCAAGACGCACGTCAGCCGCGTGCTGATGAAGCTCGCGCTGCGCGACCGCGCCCAGGCCGTCGTCTTCGCCTACGAGTGCGGCCTGATCCGCCCCGGTGAGTAGACCCTCCGGCAGAACCGACGTCGCCTTCGCCACGGCAGCCGTCATGGTGCTCGCCGCCTACAACCACCTGGTCGCCGTCCAGCCCTGGCACCGCCGGTGGTACCCGCTGGTCAACGCGTGCGCCGCCGCGGCCGCCCTGGCCGCCGCCACGGCCAGCGGCCTGACCGCGGCCGACCTCGGCCTCCGGCCGGATCAGCTGCGGTCTGGCCTCAGGCTGGGCTCCGCGGCGGCCGCGCCGGTCGTGACCGCGTTCGCCCTGGCCGCCCTGACCCCGGCCACCCGGCCGCTGCTCGACGACCAGCGGGTCGCCGGCCTGGACCGGCGGCAGCTCGCCTACCACGTCTTGGTCCGCATCCCGGCCGGCACCGTCGCCTGGGAGGAGATCGCGTTCCGCGGGGTGCTCGCGGCGGCGCTGCGCCGGGTGCTGGCCGAGCCCGCGGCCACCGCCGTAGCCAGCGCAACCTTCGGCCTGTGGCACCTGCGCCCCGCCGCCGAGGCGCTGGCGCTCAACGGGCTCGCGCCCTCCCGCGGTGCCCGGATCGCCGCGGTCACCGCCGTCGCCGCCGGGACCGCGGCGGCGGGCGCGCTGCTGTCGGTGCTGCGGGAACGCTCCGGCAGCCTGGCCGCGCCGGTGCTCGTGCACCTGGCCGCCAACTGCACGGGCCCGCTGGCCGGCGCCCTGGCCCGCAGCCTGGACGCCAGAGCTAATCCGCCGCGGACCCCACCCGGTCCCGGCCGTAACGCCGGACGAACGCGCGCAAGATCTCGGGCGGGTCGCTGATCTCGCTCCGCCAGGCCTGCGCCTTGATCTTGTCGGCCTCGCTGGGGTGGAAGTAGCCCGCGTGCTTGTACACGTCGACCCGGGTGGACATGCCCGCCGCGTCCAGCTCCGGATGGAACTGGGTGGCGTAGACGTTGGCGCCGACCCGGAACGCCTGTACCGCGCAGGCGGCCGAACTCGCCAGCAGCACGGCGTGCCCCGGCAGTTCGCTGATCGCCTCCTTGTGCCCGGTGAACGCGTCGAACTCCGCGGGCAGCTCGCCCAGCACCGGGTCTCGCCGGCCCGCCTCGGTCAGCGTGATCCGTACCGTTCCGACCGGCTCGCCGTACCGCCGGTCGAGCACCGCGCCCTGGTGGCGGCCCAGCGCCCCGACGCCGTAGCAGGCGCCGAGGAACGGGAAGTCGGCCCCGGCCACGTCGTCAAGCAGGCGGCTCAGGTCGGCCTCGACCCGGCGCTGCACCGCGGATTTCTTCTCGTCCGGGTCGGTGTAGTTGAACGGCCCGCCGCCGACCCAGATCCCGGACCAGTCCCGCAGGTCGATGTCCCCGAGCGCCCGCCGGTCCAGCCGGATCCGCCGCAGGTCGCCCTCGCCCAGCCCGGCCAGGGACAGGAAGGACTCGTACTCGTTGTCGGCCGCGGCGTCGTCGGCGCGGATAGACAGCAGCAGGAACGGTTCCACCCACACACCTTAGTGACTCCTGACCCCTCCCACGTCCCCGCTCCGGACAGCGCTACCGTTCCGCCATGACCAAACGACCGAAGGTCACCGTGCTCGGCAGCCTGAACATGGACATCTCGGTGACCGTGCCCCGGCTGCCCGGCCCGGGCGCGACCGTCCTGGGCGCCGCGGCGCACTTCACGCCGGGCGGCAAGGGCGCCAACCAGGCCGTCGCCGCGGCCCGGCTGGGCGCCGACGTGCGCATGGTCGGCTGCGTCGGCGACGACGACTTCGGCCGCCAGCTGCTGGCCGCCCTGCGCGCCGAAGGGATCGACGCCGGTGCGGTAAGAACCGTGACGAGCGCCCCTAGCGGCCTGGCCATGATCGCCGTCGACGAGGCCGGCGAGAACCTCATCATCGTCGCCCCCGGCGCCAACCATCAGGTCGGCCCCGCTGACATTGCCAACGCGAACGACGCCGGCCTCCTGGTCATCAGCGCCGAGATCCCGGTCCCCGCGATCGCGCAGGCCCTAGCGCAGGCAGAAGGCCGCAGCTGCGTGCTCAACCTGGCCCCCGCACCAGCAAACGCGGCCGAGCTTGTCACCACCGCCGGCGAGTACCTGGACTGGCTGGTGGTCAACGAGTCCGAGGCCGCCGCCGTCCTCGGCCACCCCGTCAGTGGCCTGGCCGACGCCAAACAGGCCGCCGCCCACCTGATCGCCCTAGGCCCGCGCCACGCCGTGGTCACCGCGGGCGCGCACGGCGCCGCCCTGGCCGGCCCGGACGGCACGCACACCATCGACGGCTTCAACGTCACCGCGGTCGACACCGTCGGGGCCGGCGATACGTTCGTCGGCGCGCTCGCCGTCGCGCTCGCGGCCGGCGTCCCGCCCCCCGAAGCGATCAGAGCCGCCGCCGCCGCGGGCGCCACCGCCGTCACCCGGCCCGGGGCGCAGACGGGCATGCCCCGCCCGGCCGATATTCTCGCCGCCACCGGCGTGACCTGGCCCGCGGCGTGAGCTCGGTGTATACAGGTCTTAGGGGGAGCGGCGGTATGATTCTCCGGAAGGAGAGCCTGACTTCATGACGCCTGACCTGCGGGGATTCGAGCTGGATGCAGCCATCGGGGACAACGGGACATCTGACCCGGTCGCTGCTGTCCTGGACGCGCTCGGCCAGGCGTTCGGCGTCGTCACCGAACCGGGCGCGCCCGGCAGCGGCGCGCGCCAGCACACCTGGCTGGACACCTTCGACTGGCGGCTGAACCGGGCCGGCCTGATCCTGGAGTACGAGCACAAAAACCGGGGCGGCCGCCTGCTGCTCAGCCGCGACAACACCCCCCAGGCCGAACAGCCCGTCACGTCCTGGCACCCCACCCGCCCCCGGCTGGCCCAGAACCTGCCCGCCGGCCCCGTGAAAGACCAGATCCTCAAGCTGGCCAGCCCGCGCGCTCTGCTGCCCATGGCCACCGCGACCGGCAAGATCAGCGTCACCCGCCTGCTCAACGCCGACGGCAAGACCGTCGCCCGGCTCATCGTCGACCACGAGACCGTGACCCGGGCCGATCAGGCCGTCCCGCTGCCGCCGCGGCTGGCCATCGCCGAGGTGCGCGGCTACCCCGGCCAGGCCCGCCGTGCCGCCCGCCTCCTGGCCGAAACCCCCGGCGTCTCCCCGGCCCGTCAGACCGTCTTCCTCGACGCCTTGCAAGCCCTCGGCCGTCACCCGGACGACTACAGCAACGGCGTGACCACCGAGATCACCGCGCGGATGCCGGCCTCCGTCGCGGTCGCGACGTTGCTGCTCGGCCTGCTCGACACGCTGGAGCACAACGTCGACGGGGTCCTGCGCGACATCGACACCGAGTTCCTGCACGACCTGCGGGTGGCGTCCCGGCGCACCCGGTCGGCGATCAAGCTGCTCGGTGACGTGCTGCCGGACGGGCTGGCCGCGCCGTACGCGGCGGAGTTCAAATGGCTCGGCGACCTGACCACGCCGACCCGGGACCTCGACGTCCACCTGCTCGGCTTCGGCGCGATGGCCGCGCAGCTGGTGGCCGCGTCGCCGGCTGACCTCGAGCCGTTCCGCGCCTTCCTGGCCCAGCGCCGCACGCGGGAGCTCCGGCGGCTGGCGGCCGGGCTGCGCTCGCCCCGGTTCCGGGCCCTGACCGACCACTGGCGCAAGGCGCTGGTCGAGGTCCGCGACGCGGGCCGCCCCCGCAAGAGCCCCACCGCCGACGAACTCGCCGTGTCCCGGACCGGCCGGATGTTCCGCCGGGTCGCCGCGCAGGGCGGCGCCATCACCGCGGCCTCGGCCCCGGAGTCCCTGCACGACCTGCGGAAACGCTGCAAGGAACTGCGCTACGTGCTGGAGTTCTTCGCCCCCCTGCACGACCCGGTGGCGTACCGGAAGGTCGTCGGCGACCTCAAGCAGCTGCAGGACTGCCTGGGCGAGTTCCAGGACAGTGAGGTGCAGCGGCACGAGATCGGCGCCCTGGCCGCCGCGATGCTGGCCGAGCGTGCCGACCCGGCCGCTACGCTGCTGGCCATGGGTGAAATCGCCGCGAATCTCGCACACAGCCAGGCCGAAGCCCGCGCGGACTTCGCCCAGCGGTTCACCAGGTTCGCCGGTCCCGCGGGCCAGCAGCGCGTCCGTCGACCTGTTGGACAGGCCTCTGCCAACCTCGGCCCCTGGCGGGGCGGGCCGGTGAAGATCTTCGCCACCTACAACATCAAGGGCGGCGTCGGCAAGACCACCGCCGCGGTCAACCTGGCCTACCTGTCCGCCGCCGACGGCTACCGCACCCTGCTGTGGGACCTGGACCCGCAGGGCGCGGCCAGCTTCCTGTTCCGGATCAAGCCCCGGGTCAAGGGCGGCGGGAAGGCGCTCATCCGCGGCACCAAGGCCCTGGACGAGGCGATCAAGGGCACCGACTTCGACCACCTGGACCTGCTCCCGGCCGACTTCACCTACCGGAACATGGACCTGATCCTGGGCGCTCTGCCGCAAAAACCCGCGGACAAGAAGGCGACCCGCCAGCTCGCCCAGCTGCTCCGCCCGCTGGCCGGCGAGTACGAGCACGTGTTCCTGGACTGCCCGCCCAGCATCTCCCTGGTCTCCGAGAACATCATGCACGCCGCCGACGTGCTGCTGGTCCCGCTGATCCCGACCACGCTGTCGGTCCGAACCCTGGACCAGCTCACCGAGTTCGTGGCCGGCTTCGATGGCAAGCAGCCCCAGATCCGCGCCTTCTTCTCGATGGTTGACCGCCGTAAGCGCCTGCACCAGGAGACCACGGAAAAACTTTTGGCCGAACGGCCCGGCGTGGCAGCTACCCCCATCCCGGCACTGTCCCTGATCGAACGAATGTCCGTGGAACGCGCCCCGGTCGCCGCCTTCGCCCCCCGCAGCCAGGCCGCCCGCGCCTTCACCGCCCTGTGGGCCGAGCTCAGCGACGAAAAACCCGCCGACTAAACCCTTTCCGCACGCGCTTTCCGGTTTATCGCGCTCGCCTGCGGCCAGCTCAAAGGCTATGGATTTCCAGCAGGTGAGATGGCTAGTGGCCGGCCTCAACGACTGGACCTGGCTCGTGGCGCAGTACCGCGGCTGGCTGATAACGCTCGCCACGGTGGCCGGTATCGCAGCTCCGCTCCTCCGGGCCGCCAGAAAGGGCCTGCCGAGGCCGGCGCCGTCGCTGGTCATCCGCAACGGCGCGTTCGCGCTGGCCTTGTCGTCGGCGGCGGTGGCCATCTGTTCGCTTCTGCATTTCAGCGATCTGCGCTGGCTGCCGCCGGCGCAGCGCGGAGATCTGCACCTAAGCGCTCTGGGCGGGATTCTGGGTCACTTCACCAATTCGGCGGTGAGCGTACTTAACTCCGTCGCCGGGTTGCCGGCCGAATGGCGTGCCGCGCAAATCGCCGTGCACACCGCCATCGTTTGCGCTTTCCTCGCCGTGCTGGCCTTCGTGCTGACCGTGGTGACCCGGCGCCGGGCCCGCCGCGGCGAGATCCGGCAGATCGTCCAGGAAGAACTCCGCAGGCCCGCCCGGTCCTAGCCGTCCCGGCCCTGCCAGGTGGTGACGCAGGCCTCGTTGCCCTCGGCGTCGGCCAGCACCCAGAACGCCGGGGCTTCGGCGTCGCTGAGCAGCTTCCCGCCCGCCGCCAGCGCGGCCCGGATCCGGGGCTCGGCCTCGTCGTGCGGCACCGACACGTCGAAGTGAATCCGGTTGCGCTGCGGCCGCGGCGCGTCCATCTCCTGGAACCAGACCGACGGCCCCTGGCCCAGCGGGTCGACCAGCCCGTCCCACGGCCCGGACCGCCCCGGTTCGTCCACGTACCCCAGCACCGCCGCCCAGAACGGCCGGATCGCCGCCGCGTCCAGCGCATCGATCCCGATCTCGACCACCTGCACCGCCCGCTCGCCCCCGCCGCCCGACCCGTCCCCGTCAATGTCGGCCTCCAGGCCGTCCCCGTCGCCCAAGCCGGCCCCGCCAACCTCGTCGCCCCGCCGGCCCCGCTGACCGTCTCCAGCCTCATCTCGTCGACCACGGTCGAGATATTGCGGGCGAGCTCGACGTCTCGCTCGGTGACCCAGGCCGCCGCCGCGGTCTGCAGCGACAGCAGCACCCGGTCCGCGCGCACGTCCAGCCGCAGATGCCCCTCGGCGCCGGCCACCGCCGCCGCCCGGGCGGCGACGTCGGCGGCCAGCGCGAGGGATCCGGTCCGGACCTCGGTTCTCAGCTCGCCCAGGACGAGCCGCCAGCCCAGTCTGGTCACCGCGTCCGAGGCCTCGGGCCTGCTCAGCTTCTGGTAGGGATCCTCCATACCGCCATAGTGCCAGCAGTCACCGGCTACCCGGGGTGAACGAGACGCCGCGCAGCACCTCGCCGAACCCCCGCGGGCCAGCATCCTCGCGTCAGCCGCTGTGGCGCTGCAGGAAGTCCAGCGTCTGGGCGTTGAACCCCTCCACGTTCTCGTAGATGGCCGCGTGCGCGCAGTCCTCGAACACGATGAGCTCGGTGTTCGCGATCGCGTCGGTCAGCGGCGCGGCGAACCGGGTCGAGGTCACGATGTCGTGGCGCCCGTAGGTGATCAGGGTCGGGGCCTGGATCGAGCCGAGCACGGCCGTCGCGTCGTGCGCCAGCACGGCCCCGGACTGCCGCATGAACGCGTCCACCGGCGGCATCGGGCGGCCGCGGACGAAGTCGGCCAGCGCGTCGACGTACTCCGGCCGGGCGGCGTACAGCTCCGGGGTCAGGCAGAACGGCAGGATGCCCGCGATGACCATCTCGGTCACGCTGTCCAGCGCCCCGGCCATGATCCGCCAGCCCTCCACGATCACGCGCAGGAACGGGTCGGTCTTGTCCCAGGCGCTGTGCAGCGACAGCGTCTTGACCAGCTCCGGGTGCTTGCCCGCCAGCCACATGCCGGCCGCCGCGCCCAGCGAGACGCCGAAGATGTGCGCCTGCCCGATCCCGGCGGCCTGCATGAACGCCGCGACGTCGTCGGCCAGCAGTTCCGTGGTGTACTCGCCGTCGGGCTTGCTGGACAGCCCCGCGCCGCGCGGGTCGATGCTGTAGCAGGTGAAGTGCTTGGCGTACTCGCCTACCTGGAACGCGTAGCAGGCCTGCTCGGCGGCCAGGTACGGGATGAGCACCATCGGCTCGCCCTCGCCCTGCACCTCGTAGTTGAGGTCGATCCCGTTCGCCTGCACCACTGGCATCGTTGCCCTCCCGAGTCCGGAACTTCCTCGATCCTAGAAGACCTGTCTCATCCCGGAGAACCGAATGAACCCCGGTTTCACCACGTTCTAGCCCGGTGAAAGCCCAGGTTCACCACGTTCAGCGCCCCGCACTCACGGCCGGGCGGGTAACCCGCGGCGGGGCCGTCGGACACTAACGAGTGTGGGCCGATTCGCTGTCTTGCTGCTCCTGGAGGACCATCGTGACGATTGTCCGTATCGTGCTTGCTGATCCCCGGACGGGCGGGCCGCCGGACGGCGGTTCGGTGAACGGCCAGCACCTCGTCGTGCTCGCCGACACGGCGGCTGCCGAGGATGGCGGTCACCGGGCGGTGCCGCTGTGGCTGCCGGGTCTGGATTTCAAGTTGCTGTGGGGGCTGCTGGACCGGCCTGCCAGCGACGCCGTGCAGGGGGTTGTCCTGGAGGACACGGCGGCCCGGCTGCTGCACGCGGCCGGGGTGGCGGTGACCGCCGTGGACATCGAGCCGGCCGGCCAGGATGTGCCGGAGCTGCGCTCGGGCACGGCCGCGGCGCGGGTCGAGCTGACCACAGCCGGCGGAACCCGGCACGTGACGGTGAGCGCCGGGTACGGCCTGAAACTGGCGGTCGCGGCCGGCGCGCCGGTCCGGGTGGCCGATGAGGTGATGGACCGGCTCGCGGTCCCGGTCCACGGCGAAGACGTGCACGCGCCGTTCCTGCTGCCCTCGGCCGTCCGGCCGCCGGGCGATCCCGGGCCGCGGCAGAGTTTCGAGCCGCGGAACATGGCGTTCACCGACGGCCTGGACCGGTGGGAGCTGGCTGGCAGCTTCCTTGAGGCCGGCCGGCCGCACTGGCAGGACTATTCCTGCGCCGCCGCCGACCGGTCCGCGATCCTGGCCTCCGCGGTCCCGGAGCCCTCCGGTTCCGCCGTCCTGGTCCAGGAGATCTACGCCGACGACTACCGCGGCGCCGCGGTCACCTTCCGCGGGGAGCTGCGCAGCACCGGCGTGGCCGGCCAGGCCGGGCTGCAGCTGGCCGCGGGCCGGTCCGGCGGACCCCTGCGCGACCGCAGCGACCGTGGCGGCAGCAGCCTGACCGGCCCCGGCAGCAGCGATTGGACCTGGCATGAGGTCACGCTGCCCGTCCCCGGCGACGCTGGCGTCATCCGGTTCGGTATCTCGCTGGCCGGCCGCGGCCGCATCGAGCTGCGCAACCCGGAACTGTCCTCGGACCGGCCGGAAACCCGGAGTAACACAGCGCATGGACATCTCGGACGGCGACCTGGTCCGGCTGGCTCGCGACGGCGATCCGGCGGCGTTCCGGCTGCTGGTCGAACGGCACCTGCCGATGGCGCGCGCCCGCGCGGCCCGGCTGTGCCCGCAGCCGGACGACGCCGACGACGCCGTGCAAGACGCGTTCCTGCAGGCGTTCATCGCCCTGGACCGGCTGCGCGACCCCGGCCGGTTCGCCGGCTGGCTGGGCGGCATCGTGGCCAACGTCTGCCGCGCCCAGCGGCGCCGCGCGCCGCTCACGCTGCTCGGCGACTGGCCCGAGAACCTGCACCCGGCCTCGGCGGCACGGCCTGCCGTCGGCTGAGGACCTGGACCGCGCCGACGTGCTGGGCCGCGCGGTGGCCGGCCTGCCCCCGGGGCAGCGCCAGGCCGTCACCCTGTTCTACTACGCCGACCAGCCCGCCAGCCAGGTCGCAGGCACGCCCGGCGCCGCCAAGGCCAGCCTGCACAAGGCCCGCCGCCGGCTGCGCGAGTACATCACCGCGCACCGCCCCGACCTCATCCCCGCCACCTCCCGGAGGACCCCCGTGACCGCTGTCCGCATCGCGCACGCCGACCCGTGGCCAGAACGCCAGCCAGCCGGCCTGGTGGTGCTCGCCGACACAGTGCCTGCCGAGGATGGCGGGTACCGGGCGCTGCCGGTCCGGCTGCCCGCCCACGGCGTGTTCTGGCGCCTGCTCGCCCGCGCCGGCGACCGCGACGCCGAACACCCCGCCGACGACGCCGGGCAGATGACCGGCCGGCTGCTGCACGCGGCCGGGATCACCGTGACCGCCGTGACCGTCACCGACCTGGGCCCGGCGGTGACCGCCACCCGGGTAGACATCGCCGGGCCCGGCGGGACCCGGCAGGTCACCACCCGCCTGGCCGACGGCCTGGCCCTGGCGGTCATCACCGGCGCGGCGCTGGCCGTCGACGACCCGCTGATGGACCGGCTCGCCGAGCCCGTCACCGGCCCCGACCCGCTCGCCCCGTTCCGCGGCCGCCAGCAGGCACCTCCCGGGCCGCCCGAGCACACCCGGTTCGAGCCGCGCAACCTGGCGTTCACCGACGGCCTGCGCCGATGGCGGCTCGATGGCACCTTCCTGCGCCAGGCCGGGTTCCACGACCAGGACTATTCCTGCACCACCGAAGACGGGCGGGTGATCTTGGCCGCGGCGGTGCCCGGACCCGCCGGATTCGCCGTCCTCAGCCAGGAGATCGAACCCGACGACTACCGCGGCCGCGCCGTCACCTTCCGCGCCGACCTGCGCACCACCGGCGTCGCCGACCGCGCCGGGCTGGTGCTCCGCATCCCCCGCCAAGGACGGCGGCAGGCCCCGCCGGATCCCTGGCACGATCCCGAGAACCACTTCGCCACCGTCGCCGGAACCCGCGGCTGGACCCGCCACGAGGTCACCGCCCAGGTCCCGGCCGATGCCATCAGCATCATCTTCGGCGTCTTCCTGAACGGCCGCGGCCAGATCGAACTCCGCACCCCCGAACTCGACCCGGGTCTGTCAACCGTGAAATTACAGTCCCGCTTACGGTCGGCCCGGCTCGCCCTGCGTGCCGTGGCCGGCGTTGGCTGAACGGGCGATTCCACCGGGAGGCCTGCGGTCCTGGCCGCGTCCAGCAGGCGCCTGTCGTAGGTCACGAATGCAGTAAGAGTACGACGGGTGTGCAGGGCGGTGCCGAGATGGATCGCGTCCAGGCTGCGGACGGTGGCTGGCCTGGCGGTCTGGGCCAGGATCCGGATCGGCGGTTCCAGGCCGACCAGGTCGATCTGGTCCAGCACGGCAGGCAGCCGGGAGACTGCATCAGGTGCGTACCTGGCCAGCGCGCGGAAGGACTCGATCTCCGTCAGCACCGAGCTGATCCAGCCCGTCTCAGCCCGCTCCTCCAGCCAGGCCCGCAGTGCCGGTGACTCGGGTTCGGCATGGACAAGCTTGACTACGGCCGCCGAGTCCAGGTAGATCATCAGCGTTCGCTGGCGCGATCGCCGGCTAGTTCCTCCGCCACGTTCACGCCGTCGGGCTGGCCGATGTCCATCCGCAACACCTCGCGGCGCATCCGGGCTGCGCGTTCGCGGCGGCTTGCCGCCTCGAGCACGGCTTGCCGGATGGCGGCCGACCGGGAGATACCCTCACTGGTAAGTACGTCCAGCGCGTGCTCAGTCTCCTCGTCGGTCCGGATAGTGATCGTGTCGGCCATACCATGAATGTACGACAAATTGTCTTACAGTTACAAGGCGGCCCAGGTTGCGAGGAAAGACGGCGATAATCGACCGGGTGAGTACCGTCGAACGTCCCCTGCCGCCTCTGAACACCGACGAGCGCAGCACGCTCGAAAGCTGGCTTGACTTTCACCGCGCCACCCTGGCCATCAAGTGCGAGGGCCTGGACGATGAGCAGACCGCGACGGCGTCCGTGTCGCCGTCCGGCCTGACGCTGACCGGCCTGGTGCAGCACATGGCGGAGGTGGAGCGGAACTGGTTCCGCCGGGTGCTCGCCGGCGAACAGGCCCCGCCGATCTACGACCCGCAGGCCGATCCGAGCGGTCCCGACGGCGGCTTCGACCTGGCCGAGGGCGCTACCCTGGGCAGCGCCCTTGAGACCTGGCGCGCGGAGATCGCCCGCGCCCGCGAGCACTGCGCCGCCCGTGCGCTCGCCGACACCGGCCGTTTCATGGATCAGGACGTCAACCTGCGCTGGATCTACGTCCACATGATCGAGGAGTACGCCCGCCACAACGGCCACGCGGACCTG
>CAWGJL010000025.1:0-21973 GCA_963822765.1 uncultured Actinomycetes bacterium
TGATCACCGCCCGCCCCGCCCTGCTGGCCGCGATCACCCAGCCGGTCTCACCCCACCATCCACGCTGAGCCCCCCCAGGATCTCCCACGCACCGCGAGCTTACTGGCGTCACACCGGCACCACATCTGCGGACAACCGCTGGGCCAGGTGGGCTACCGGTGAGCCCCAAAGCGGTACGGTCCGCCATCAGCTCGTTCCGGCGCGGCCGGAATCAGGGCTCGACGAGCGCCGCGCGCAGGGCGGCGAGGTCCCCGCCGCTCAAGCCGTGCGCGGTCAGGTAACCGGCCCCGCTGCCGTACCGCGCGTGCAGCTCGTCGAGAAAAGCGGCCATGGACTCCTCGTCCGCGGTCGCGGCGCCCTTGACTCCGCGGGACAGCGCCCGCATGTCCCGGTAGGTCGCCAGCCGGAGCAGCCGGGCGGCGATCTGCTTCATCCGCTGCCCGGTCAGGGCATAGTCGGCGATGATCGTCTCCCGGCCGACCCCGACCGCGTCGAGCACCACCGCGGCCAGCACCCCGGTCCGATCCTTGCCCGCCGCGCAGTGGAAAATGGCCGGCCCGCTCATGTCGTCGGCGAATATACGCGCCGCCGTCACGATATTCGCTGCACTGCCTTCCAGCAGCGCCACGTAATGACCTACGATATCCATTTCCGCGCCGTCCGCGACGATATCGGAGCGGACATTCCCTGCCGACGACAACGGCAGCGAGAAATAGCGAATCGCCGGAATGCCGGAAAGCGCCGAGCCTTCCCGCCGCGCCTCATCGGCTAGGCGCAAGTCCACTACCGTCCGTATTCCCAGATCCTCGGTGAGATATGTGACATCGCTCGTCGTGAGATCCTGCAGCGTTCCCGCTCGCAGCAGCCTGCGGAAACGGGTCCGCCCGCCGTCGGCCACCGCCAGCCCGCCTAGGTCGCGCGTATTGTCGGCGCCCTCCAGTTCGATCCAGCGCTCACTATGGGTTACCGTCGTCCCGGTGATACTCAACAGTTGTCGTCCTAATGTCGTCTCGTTTTGTCCCTTTCTAAGTTAGCCGGCCTAATGAAATAAGAGGTAAACGGCCTGCGAACACGGGCTGGTCAAGCGCGCTCTATCCGTGTGACCCTTGACACATTGTCGGCGGAAGGCCGCGCGGCCGGACGAGAAGTCAGGGCCGCGGTTCCGCCACCGGGTGGCGGGGGATCACGACTGAGATGTCCAGGCCGCCCGCGGGCTGGCTGCGGGCGGTGACGGTCGCATGATGGGCGGTGGCGACCGACCGGGTGATGGACAGGCCCAGCCCCACGCCGTCGCGGACGCCGACCCGGGCCTGGACGCGCCGGAACGGCTCGAACAGCGAGGGCACGGCCTCGTCCGGGATGAACGGCCCGCTGTTGGCGATCTCGAGGTACACAGCCGCGTCGCTGGTGCCGGTGCGCAGCGTGATCCAGCCGCCGGGCTCGTTGTGCCGGACGGCGTTGTCGACCAGGTTCCAGATCATCCGTTCCAGCAGCTGCGGGTCCCCCGTTGTCTCGGCCGGGTCAAGCGCCGTGTCGACCCGCAGGTCCAGGCGTTCGATCTGGGGGGCGGCGGCGTCAATGGCGTCTTCGGCCCAGGTGGCCAGGTCGGTGAACTCGGTGCTGAGCTTGCCCTGGTCGCTCACGGCCAGGGTGAGCAGCGCCTCGACCATGCTCTCGGCCCGGTCGATCGAGCGCCGCACGCGTACGGCCATGTCCGTGAGCTGCCGCGCCGTCGGGGATGGCTTGGCCAGGGTTACGTCGATCGCCGTGCGCATCACGGTCAGCGGCGTGCGCAGCTCGTGCGAGGCGTTGGCGACGAACCGGCGCTGGGTGGTGAACGCCGCGTCCAGGCGCTCGAGCATGCCGTCGAACGTGTCGGCCAGTTCCTTGAGCTCGTCCCTGGCCCCGGTCAGCGCCAGCCGCTCGCCGAGGTGCTGCTCGGAGGCCCGGCGGGCGGTCTGGGTGATCACCCGCACCGGGCGGAGCACGCGGCCGGACATGAACCAGCCCAGGCCGCCCGACGCGACGGTCATGACCGCCAGGCCGACCAGCGAGAAGGACAGCAGCTTGTCCAGCGCGTTCTGGCGCTGCGCCGCCGAGCCCGCGGCGGTACCGGCCGTATAGGCCAGCTTGGCCTGCTTGCACTCGGCCACAACCGCCGACGGGACAGGCGACGGGGCAGGGGATGCGTGCGTGTGCTTTTCCGCGGCACCCGGCGGCTTGCACTCACGGTTCAGGACGTTCAGCTCCTGGCTGCTCTGGCCCGTCGCGGCCGCGGGAGGGCGCGCGGAGAGGCTGCTGGCGACGAGTCCGTAGGTGAGTCCGAGCAGCGCCGAACCGGCGGCGAAGAACAGCGCGGCATAGATAAGCGCGAGCCGGGTCCTGACCTTCTGCGGCCAAAACCGGCGGACCGAGAGCCGGCGGACCGAGACGCAGGCGGACCGAGCGGCGGACCGGGCGCAGCAGCGCGCGCACATTCATGGCAGCCGGTAGCCGCTGCCGGTCACGGTGTCGACGCTCGGCAAGCTGGTCCCGCTCGCGGTCGCGGTGACGGCCGCCGCCGGCGCCTTCAGCGCGCTGTTGTCCTGGTATTACCAGCCGTACCTCGCCACGGGCCACCAGGTCCTGGGCCTTTCCCAGACGTCCGCGTTCAACGGCGGCCTGTTCGACCTGCGCGAGGTCGCGTTCCCCGCCTGGACGCTGGCCGCCTTCGCGACCGGCGCCCTGGCCGGCATGCTCATCCGCCGCGTCGTCCCCGCGATCGCCGCCACCCTGGCCGTCTACGCCGGGCTCGCCGTCGCGACCGGCCTGTTCCTGCGCGAGCACTACCTGACGCCGCTGCGTCACCACCAACCTGAACGTGCCCGGCTCCGCGTGGATCCTTGGCCAGTGGTGGACCAAGGGCGGCGCGACGCTCAGTCAGTCCATGATGCAACAGGTCATGGATCCCGTTATGCAGCGGCTCATGCCCGCGGTGCCGCCAGATCAGATCCACCTGTACAAGCTGCCGACGTTCCTTGACGCGGAGCACTACCTCACCCAGCACGGATACACGTTCTGGACGCGCTACCAGCCGGGCAGCGGTTCTGGCCCTTCCAGTGGATCGAGGGCGGCTGGCTGCTCGCGCTATCGGTGCTGCTCATCGCCGCGACCATCTGGCTGGTCCGCCGCCGGGCGACCTGAACCGCCCGTGCACCGGCGATAGATATGGCACCAGCTGCCGGCCGACGGCCGGGCTTCCTGTCAGCCGCCTCCGATGAAGCCGCCGCCGCCACCCCCTACGATCTTCACGAGAACCTGGAGGTGATCATGACGGAGGTGCTCATCCCGGCGCGTCAGGGCCGGGCCGTGCGAGTGCCGCGCGGAGCCGCCATTGACGTCATCAACACGCACGGGACCCAGGTGGTCGACTTCTGGGCCCTGTGCTGGCCCAACACCTCCGAGCACCTGTCCATGGAACACACCCGCATCGCCATCGGCCGGCTCGCGATCATGTCGGCCTGCCCGCAGGACCTCACGCCGGTCAACGGCGCCGCCCAGCGCCCCGTCGACGCGCACTTCCACGTGCACCGCCCCGGAGCCGACGACGATGGGTGACACGTTCGTGCTCTTGCACGGCTCGTGGCACGGCGGCTGGGCCTGGGAACCGGCCGCGTGGTGCCTGCGCGAACTCGGGCACACCGCGTATACGCCCACCTATCCCGGCCACTGGCCGGGGGCCAGCCGGGCGGGTATTACCCACGACGACTACGTGCAAAGAGTGACGGATTTCATCGAGCAACGAGAGCTGCGCGACGTGGTCCTGGTGGGTCACAGTTTCGGCGGTTCGGTGGTCAGCCGGGTGTCACAGGAAATACCCGGCCGGCTCATCCGGGCATGTCGTCCCGGCTCGGCCCGGCGTGCAAGATCGTCTCCATGGACGGCAGCCACGAGGTGATGTTCACCCGCCCCGCCGAACTGGCCCGCACCCTCACCCAAGCCGCCCACGACTGAGCCGCCCCCAAAAGCGGCCGATTACCTGCTCGATGGACCGTTGTACACATAAGAGCAAGCCCGATGGGCCATCGGCACGGGGCGTCAGATGGTCTCGGTGACGATGTCCGCGTGATCAAGGGTGGCCGTGTAGGCGCGGATGTCTTCTGGGTCGCTGGTGAGGATCTGCGCTGGCCCGTGCAGGGCGGCGGTCACGACGACCAGGGCGTCCACGGCGTCGGGATGCTTCTTGGGCGGCAGCAGGGCCTTGCCGAGCATGGCCCCCGCCCGCTTGTAGGTATCCATGCTGGCTGTCCGCGCGCACGCCACGCAGCCGCCGCCGACGGCATCGGTAGCCCGGACCGGCGTCGCGGAGTCCCGCGCCTGCGGAACGGTGCAGTCCTTCAGGTACTGGCTGAACGCGTGGACCGTCTTAGGGTCGGGCCGCCAGCACTGGGCAAGGACAGGGCCGATGACGATGGGCCGGTGCGCCGCGGCGCGGAGGGCATGGTGCAGTACAACCGCGGCGGGCTTCCCGCGCAGGAGCGCCACGAGCATGCCCGAGTCATAGACCACCGTCCGGGTGGTCACGCGACCCCAGCCTCGCCAGCCCCGTCAGACCCCAGCGCCGAGCGCATGACCCGGAGCACGAGGTGTTGCTCCTCGGCGGTGAGGTCATCGAACGCCGGCAGTGGCGCCGGGCTGATCTCCGCCGCTTCCGCCAGCGCGGAGGCATTCTCTGCATCCAGCGGAGTGAATACCGCAGACGCGGCGTCATCTGCCGCCATCTGTGCGATGGCGGCAGCGACCATGTACGCCGACACGTCCAGCCCGGCGGCTTCCGCATGCGCTTTGATCGCCCTTTGGATAGCCGGGTCCGTCGAGATCGAGAATCGCGTATTCGCCATAGCTGATGGTAACACGCCGTATTACGGACTGGGGCTGCCAGTTCCCCGTCAGGCTGCCGCTGGCCTATGTCCGCTGGTAGCGGAGTGTGCCGCCGACCCAGGTCTGGGACACCTGGACGCTGTCCAGGTGTACCTATGCGTAGCCACCGGACGCCAGCCGCGAACACCTGTACAGAGCCGGTCAGCCACGAGAGCATGGTGGTGGTCAGCTACATCCCGGGTGTACAGCAGACGAAGGAGCCGGCCTTGACCGAGACCGCCGCCCCGGCCACCGCCGGGGACATCATGCGCCCCCCGCTGACCACGGTAGAACAGAACGACCACGTGGCCGCGGCCGCCTACCTGATGAAGCACGCCGGCGCGACCGCGGTCACGGTCCTGGACCCCCGGACCAGCCAGCCGGTGGGCATCGTTACCGAGGCGGACATCGCCCATGCGGTCGCCGACGGGAAGGACGTGAACAGCACCCGGATCTACGAGCTGATGACCACCCGCCCGACCGTCATCAGCACCACGACCAGCATCCGCGAGGCGGCCGAGGTCATGACGGGCGGCCATTTCCGGCACCTGCCGGTCATCGGCGACGACGGCCTGGTCGGCATCGTCGACATCACCGACGTGTGCCTCGCATTGCTCGAATCCGACTACCCCCCGCCACCCGCCGGCACCGCCCGGTCCGACTAGTCACGCGGTTTCTGACTGCAGGATCTGCGGCGCCGGGATGCGGGCGCCGATCAGGGCCGGGACGGTGGTCAGCCCGGCCACCGCGAGGAGGGTTCCGAGCACCGCGGCGGTCACCCACAACGCCGAGGGCGGGGCGCTCTGGTGCCGGCTCACGGCTCCGAACAAGACGATGCCCAGCGGGACACCCGCGATGGCACCCGGCAGCGCGGACAGCACCTGCGCGGCCAGCAGGCCGGTGCTGACCTGCTCGGAGCGGGCGCCGAGCGCGCGCATCAGCGCTGACGGGCGCCTGGCGTCCAGCACCGTGGCCCAGGCGGTGAAGATCGCGTTCAGCGCCGACAGCGTGATCAGCATGACCGTGATCACCAGCAGCATCTGCTCGTCCCGGCTGACCACCGGGCTGACCAGGCCGCCGGCCAGCTTGCCGGTCGCCGTCCGGCTGACGGTGGCGTGGAAGGCGAGCACGGCCACGATGCCGCAGACGGTGACCGCGATGCTGGCCGCGCTGAGCAGGGCCCGGCGCGGCCGGCGGGCCGCCAGCCGCAGCCCGAACAGCGCCGGGACGGGCAGCCCGCGGGACAGCCGGATCAGCGTGCCGTGCCGCCGCGGCGGGCGGGCCGAGTCGGCCAGCGCGCTGACCGTGCTGCTGCGCGCGGCCCGGATAGCGGGGGCGAGTGTGGAGGCGAGCACGACTACGAGCGCCACGCCCAGCACCGCCACGACCATCAGCGGGGTGAGCGAGGGGGCGCCGGGGGCGCCGACCAGCGCGGCACCCGGGCTGGTGAGCAGCGGGGCGGCCAGGATTCCGGCGGTCAGCCCGGCCGCCCCCGCGACCAGCGCCAGGACCAGGTTCTCGGCCAGGAACGTGGCCGCGATCAGGCCCGGCGTGCCGCCCGCGGCCTTGAGCAGCCCGACCCGCCGGGTGTTTTCCGCCAGCCGGCCCCCGACCAGGACCGCCACGCTGGCCAGCGCCAGCAGGCATAGCAGCACGGCCCCGGGCACCAGGACCGACTGCTCGTCGGTGACCAGCAGTCCGTACGAGGAGGCCAGGTACTGCCAGGTGTTGAAGGAGAGGTCCTGCTCGACCGTGTTGTCCTGCGGGCCGCTGAAGGTCGGTCCGGACGGTCCGTGGGTGGTGTAGCGGTGGGCGAACGCCGGTGCCTGGTCCGGGTCGCGGAGCTTCAGGTTCAGCACGTAGCCGGCCAGCGGATCGGCGGCCGAGGTCAGCTTCATGACGGCGGGCTCGGTCATCCAGACCAGGCCGATGTCCCTCGGGCCGATCCCGTAACCGTCCAGGTATCCGGTGAGGGAGCAGCCGCTGTAGCAGATGTTCGGGTAGGGCACGATGGCCGCGCTGACGGCGATCCCGGCCACGGTGAACGACTGGCCGTTCAGGGTGAGCCGGTCGCCGACGCTCACGCCGAGCGCCTCGGCGAAGGTCCGCTCGATCACCACGCCGCCGGGACGCACCCAGCTGCCGGCCGTCAGCACCGGCTGGTCGACTGCGGCCGGCGCTTCGGTGCGGCCTTCCGCCTGCGCCCCGGCCATGCGGCCGTTCACCCGCAGCACCGCGTAGACGAGCGGATAGGGTCCGCTGGCGGCGGAGACCCCGCTGGCGTGGATCAGCGCCGTCGCCTGGCCGGAGGTATTCAGGGATCCCACCACGTCCGGTCCCTTGGTCGCGGCGCGGGTCTGCTGGTAGGGCTGGCTGGTCACGCCGCTCAGGGCCAGGCCCAGGGCGAGCACGGTGGTGGCCGCGGTGATGGCGAGCAGCAGCAGCACGGCCTGGGCCTTGTGGCGGCGCAGGTCGCGGGCGGCCAGCCGGCCAACGAGCAGGAACTTGCCCATGACTCAGCCCTCCATCCCGGCCAGGGCGCCGACGTGCCCGCCGATGCTGTCTCGCGGCATGGTCTGCTTGATGAACGCCCCGTCGCTCATCGAGATCATCCGGTCGGCGGTGGCCGCGACCTGGACGTCGTGGGTGACGATGACCAGCGTCTGCCCGGCCCGGTGCAGCTGGTCGAACAGCTGGAGCACGTCCCGGGTGGACGCGCTGTCGAGGTTCCCTGTGGGTTCGTCGGCCAGCACCAACAGCGGGTCGGCGACCAGGGCCCGGGCCACCGCGACCCGCTGCCGCTGGCCACCGGACAGCGCCGTGGGCAAGAACCTGGCCCGGTTGGCCAGCCCGACCCGCTCCAGTAGCTCCTCGGCCCGCTTGCGGGCCGTACGTGGTGAACGGCCCGCAAGCAGCGCGGGCAGTTCGACGTTCTCTACCGCGCTCAGCTCGTCCATCAGGTGGAAGGCCTGGAACACGAACCCGACCGCTTCGCGGCGCAGCCGGGCCAGCGCCCGCTCGGACATCCGCGTTATGTCCTGCCCGTCCAGCCAGATCTCTCCGGCCGTGGACCGGTCCAGGCCGCCGAGCAGGTACAGCAGCGTGGACTTGCCGCAGCCGCTCGGCCCCATGATCGCGACCGTCTCGCCCGGCGCGACCGTCAGGTCTACCCCGTCAACGGCGTGGACCAGGCTCGCACTCCGGCCGTAATCCTTGCGCAGCGCCTGGGTGCGCAGCACGCAGGCGCCCGTGTCGATGCTCATCGCTCTCCTGCCTATCTGCCCAGTCCGGTTCGCATGCTGGGCCTGGTCCCGAGCATGCGGCTAAGCCGGGACGGCGCGGATCGTGTGATCGCCCAGCGCGGGTGCTTAGATTCCCCCGGCGGGGTGCTTAGGTCGGTCCCGGCGGCAGCAGGCCGGCGCGTTCGGCCAGCGCGGCCGCCTGCACCCGGCTGGAGACCCCGAGCTTGCGCAAGATGCTGGTCACGTGCACGCTGGCCGTGCTGGGGCTGATATAAAGCTCGGCGCCGATCTGCGCGTTGCTGCGCCCGGCGGCCAGCAGCCGCAGCACGGCGAGCTCCCGGCCGGTCAGCCCGTAACGCCCCGGCGGCGTCTGGCTGGCCGTGGCGGCCTGGGGCTGGGGCTGGAGCGGGATGCGGGCCCGTTCGGCGAGCAGCCGGATCTGGGCCTGCAGCGGCACGTGCCCGTCGGCGGCGGTCGCGGCGGCCCGCAGCGCGGCGGCTGCCTCAGCGGCCGGCTGCCCGGCGTCCAGCCGCGCCTGGGCCTGCCGCCACCACGCGTACCCGGCGCGGTGCGGGCAGTTCAGTCCCTCCCAGGTCTTCGCGGCGTGGCCCCACGCCTCCGGATCGCTGGCCCCGGCCGCCCGGGTCCGCTCAGCGTCCCAGCTGGCGTGCTCGGCCGGGCTGGTGGCCGCGAACCGGTGCTCCGCGAACGGGGCCCCGGCCATGTGATCCACCCACGAGGCCAGGTCGCCGGCGGCGGCCACGGCGGCCTGGGCGGCGGGTTCGTCGCGGCGCGCCCGGGCCTGTTCGGCCAGGTCGGCGCAGGCCCGCATGCCCGTCGCCAGCAGCCGCCCGGAGAAGATCGCCAGGTCCGAGACCTTGAACAGCCCCAGGACCCGCCGGACCTCCGCCAGGGCGTCGCCGGGACGCCCCGCCCACACCGCGAGTTCCACGGCCCGCTGCGCCGACTCGCGAGCGTAGTCAACGTAGTAGCCCAGGCGGGCGGGGATGGCGTCGGTCAGCCGCCGCCGCGCGGCGGCGGCGTCGGTATCGCCGCGCAGCAGGTCGATGTCGGCCCGCGCCAGGTGCACCAGCCAGTTATCGCGGTCTGGCGGCCCGGTGATCAGCGGGTCGATCAGCGCCGCGGCCTCGGCCGTGCGCCCGCCGGCCAGCAGCGCTTCAGAGGCGTTGGAAGCCAGGATGGTGGCCCGCCACGAGGCCTGCAAGCCGGCCTCCCGGGCCGGCCCCAGCGCTCGCATCGCCACCTCGGCCGCACTCGCGAACTTGGCCAGCTTGAGCAGCGCATCGCTTTCGTTCGCGGCCAGCCACACCTGGGCGCTGGCGTCGTCCATGGCCCGGGCCAGCGTCCACCCCCGCTCAAGGACCGCGAAACCCTCCTCGACCTGCCCGCGCCGGAACGTGCTGGCCGCGATTCTGGCCAGCACGCGGGGAATCAGCGCGCTGGCGCCGGTCTCCTCGGCGATCTTCAGCGCCCGGTTCAGCGCGGGGACGGTGCCGTCCGACCACCCCCCGGCGGACCACAAGAACATGTCGGCGTAATCGAGCCACGCCTCGGCCTGATCGGCTGACGGCGGGGCCTGCTCGAACAGCCGCAGCGCCTCCTCGATCAGGGCGAGCCCGGCATCGGGCGCGCCGACCGCCCGCCAGCGTCCGGCGCGGTGGCAGACGGCCGCGGCGGTCGCCGGGTCGCAGTGCCCGGCGAACCGCCGGAAGGCCTCCTCGGCGACCCGCTCGGCGCGCACTCCGGCGCCGGACCAGTCGAGCGTGTCGATGGCCCGGACATACATCCGCGGCACGCCGGTCCCGCCCGCGCCGGCGCCGCCCACGTCAGCCGCGCCGGCGCCGCCCACGTCAGCCGCGCCGGCGCCGCCGGGCAGCGCCTGGCCCAGCTCGATGGCCCGTTGCCAGTGCGCCGCGGCTTCGGCGTAACCGAACACCCGCTCGGCAGCCTCGGCGGCCGCGATCCGGGCGGGCAGTTCGGCGGCCGGATTCCCGGCGGCCTGCCAGTGCCCGGCCACCTCCGCGACCCGGTCGTCGCCGCTCGCCGCGAGCACCCGGGCCATGGATCCGTGCAGCGCGGCCCGCTCGCCGGGCAGCAGCCCCGCGGCTACCGCCTCGGCCAGCAGCGCATGCCGGGGCCGGTACTCGCCCGCGGAGGTGTTCTCGGCCAGCAGCCGCGCCGCGGCCAGCTCCCGCAGGCCGCCGCGCACCGCCTCCGCGTCCAGGCCGGTGACCGCGGCCAGCGGCTCCTCGGCCAGCGGCCGGCCCGCCACCGCCAGTCCCGCCAGCACCGCGCGCGCGTTACCGGCGCAGCGTCCCGCCCGGGCCGCCAGCAGCTCCGCCAGCCGGGCCGGCAGCCCGGCCGGGGCCCGCAGCTGCCCGTCCTCCGACGCGTCGGCCAGGGTCGCGGCGACCAGCTGCTCGGTGAAAAACGGGTTCCCCTCTGCCCGGGCGTACAGCTCATCGACCACCCGCGGCTGCACCGGGCCGCCGGCCAGCCCGGCCACCTGCCCGGCCAGCTCCGCCCGGGACAGCGGGCCCACCCGGATCTCCGCCACCCCCGCCGCGCCGCGCACCTGCGCCAGCCAGTCCGCGACGTGCGCGGCCGGGGCCTCGTCGCCACGGCAGGTGGCCACCACGGTCACCGCGTCGCGGTACCCGGCGCGCGTCAGGAAGGTCAGGAAGTCCAGCGACGCGCTGTCCGCCCAGTGCACGTCCTCGACCACCAGCGCGACCCCGGCCCCGGAACCGCCGGCCGCCGCGTCCAGCAGTTCCGCGACGGCGAGGAACAGCCGCCCCCGCTGCCAGCCCTGCTCCCAGCCTGCCTGCTCCGGCCCGGAGCCCGGACCAAGCCTGGGCAGCAGCCGCCCGACCTCTCCCCGCACGTACTCCGGGGCGGCCGCCAGCGCCGCCGCCAGCAGGCCCCCGCCGTCCAGCCGGGCCAGGTCATCCAGCGCGGCGGTGACCGGCAGCAGCGGCAGCTGCTCGCCCAGCGGCAGGCATTCCCCGCGCACCGTCACCATCCCCGTGACCGCGGCCCGGGTCATCGCCTCCCCGGCGAGCCGCGTTTTGCCCACCCCGGCATCGCCCACGACGAGCACCATCCGGGTCTGGTTGGCCAGCGCGGCAAGCAGCCGGGACAGCTCAGCCTCACGCCCGACAAACGCCGTCGGCGTAGCCATGCCCTCACCCCACCAGCCCCCATCCGCCAAGTCAATCCCGCCCCCGCCGCAAGCCCCTCATCGACCAGCGCCACCGCTGGGCCGCGGGCCAGCACCCCGTCGAGGTCCATTTCCTCCTCCAGCGCGCCCCCGGTACGGGATCTTGACGGAGGGAATGACCTCCAGACCGGCCAGCAGCCCTTCGGTATGCGCCCGGCCGTGCGTTTCCGCGGTCGCCACCACCAGGTCGGCGCCGCGCTCCGCCCGCCGGCGGCCCTTGCTGAGCAGCGCGCAGGTGGTCCCGGCCCCGGGTGCGTAGCCCAGGTAGATCCGCAGCCGCCCGCGGACGACCGGTCTCCGCGGCCTGCTCTCAGCAGGCAGTCGGCTTTTGACGCGAGACCTATTTCGCAGTCTGACCCGACTGGATCCGGATAGCCATTTCTAGAAATTTATTGCTTGTTTTCTGGGACCAGCGTAGCGTGGCGCAGGGGTGTCGCCGACGTGTGGCGTGCGGGTCACGGCGCGCAGGGGGGATCGCCATATCCGACTGAAAATCATGTCTGCACGGGTCGCGCGGTCTGCGGAGCCCGCGGCCAGCAGAGAGCCAGAGCCCGAGCCATCCGCGGCACACCGGGTCGGCTGGGGTTTTATCTCGCTGTACACCCTGGCGTACATGAGCACGTCCCTCCTGTTCCTGGCGCCGCTGCTGGTCACCTTGGCGTTGAAGGTGAACTCGCTGGTCGGGATCAAACACGCACCAGGCAGCCTGGCGCTTGTCGCCGGGATCGGCGCCCTGGTGGCCATGGTCGGCAATCCGTTCTTCGGCCGGATGAGCGACCGCACCGCGTCCCGGCTGGGCATGCGGCGGCCATGGATGGTCATCGGCCTGGCGGGCGGTTCTCTCGGCATCGGAATTGTCGCGCTGGCACCCAGCATCCCGGTCGTCCTGGCCGGATGGTGTATCGCCCAGTTGTTCTTCAACGCGCTGCTCGCCACCATGGTGGCGGTGCTGCCGGACCAGGTCCCGTCCGTCCAGCGCGGCCTGGTCTCCGGTGTCCTTGGGGTCTGCACGCCCATCGGGTCGGTGTGCGGCACGTTCCTGGTCAAGTTGTTCGCCGGCAGCCTGCTCGCCATGTTCTTGGCCCCGTGCGCGATCGGCGGCGTTTTCGTCCTGCTTTTCGCGGTCACCCTGACCGATCGCCGGCTGGCCAGGGCGGATAAGCCGAAATGGTCGCTGCCGGAATTCGCCAGCACGTTTTATGTCAACCCGCGGAAAAACCCGGACTTCTCCTGGGCTTTCACCAGCCGCTTCATGTTCGTCATGGCCTACGCGTTCCTGGTCACCTACCAGGCCTACTACCTGCTGGACAAGATCGGCACCGCCAAGGCCGACGTGCCACAGCAGATATTCCTGGGCACCCTCGTCCAGGCGGCGGTCGTCGTCGCCGCTTCCCTCATCGGCGGGAAGGTCTCTGACCGCACGGGCCGGCGGAAGATCTTCGTCCTGGCCGCGTCGATCGTGTACGGCCTGGCCCTGTTCGTGATCGCCATCGCCAGCAACTTCAGCGGCTTCCTGGTCGGCATGGCCATCTGCGGACTCGGCTTCGGCGTGTACGCGGCCGTCGACCTGGCGCTCGTGGTGGATGTGCTGCATGACAACCGCAGCGCGGCCAAGGATCTCGGGGTGTTCAACATCGCCGGTGCTCTGCCCTTTTCCCTCGCGCCGGCCATCGCGCCCGCCATCCTGGTGATCGGCGGCGGCAGCTACGGCGTGCTGTACGCGGTGGCCGGCCTCTGCGCCATCATCGGAGCGTTCGCCATCGTGCGCGTGCAGAGTGTCCGGTAAGACAGCGGCCGGGCCCCTTTCCGGGACCCGGCCGCGCTGCCGGCGGTCAGGCGGCGACGTCCTGGTAGGCAAGCGCCGCGGTCACGTCAGTGGTGATCGGGGCGGGCTTGAAGCCCTTGACCACCAGCCAGACGCCGAGCGACAGTTCCCAGGCCGCCACCGGGAGTGCGGCGAGTTCGGGGGAGCCCAGCTTGAAGCCGCCGAACACCGTGGCGATGACGGTGCAGATGAGCAGGGGAGCTCCGATGAGCCCGAGCACGGGGATGACGCGGGGCACGAGCCGGGACCGGTACATCACGGAGCCGAGCAGCAGCGCGTTGATGCCCGGCATGAGGCTCTGTCCGAGCAGGAACGTCCAGTTGTAGACCGCGACGTGCGACGCGCCGGCGGTGACGAGCGCGGCCGCGCCGGCCCCGGTCGCCCCGGGCTGCCGCAAGGTCACCAGCGACAGCAGGCTGATGACACCGGTGAAGATCATGGCGGCTTCAAGGACACGAGCGGCGACAAAACCAAGCGCGACGCCTTCGTTCTGCCGCTTGACCACCGGGTACAGCGCGACGGCGGTGCCGATGCCGGCCAGAGCGACGATGACCTCGAGGAAGCCGCCCACCAGCACGCCAGTGTGGCTGCCGGAGCTGAGGATCCAGTCCCGGTGGTTCTTCACCGGGCCGTAGAGGGCGAGTGTGGGGATCGAGATGAAGGTGATCAGGTAGAAGACCCCGGCGACGAGCGCGGTCTTCCTCATCGAATCCGCCGGGAGCCTGGTCGTTGCGGTCATGTCTGTCTCCTTCAGTGCCGGGGTGAGTTATCGGGGCCCGATGGCTGGTCGGGTTCGGGCTGGGTGATCGAGATCAGCGGCAGGCCTAGGTCGCGCACTTTCTGGAGCAAGCCATGCAGTGCGGCCTGGTCGGCGACGGGGCCGCAGATGATGGTGGTGCCGTCGCTGGAGTTGGTGAGGCTCAGTCCGTCGAACCAGGCGGCCCACCGGGAATCGAGGTGTCCCTTGAGGCGGATTTCGTACCGCCCAGGGTTGTGCTGAGGGTCGGTCGACATTTCGCTGATGGCGCTCCTTCTGCTCTCGCTTGCGCCTGGACGATCTGCGTCGGCGTTGCGGACGTTCCCAGGTCTGATCGAAAGCTAGAAGCGGATGTGGTGAGCTGGCATCGCCACACGTGATGATTGACGTGGGGATTCGCGCGAGATAGGTACGCAGTCAGGAGAAAGACACCGGAGCCGAGGGGTCAGCTTCGCGACAGCAGGTCGAGTTCCCGGGCCCGGCGGACCGCTGCCCGGCGGTTGGTCACGGCGAGCTTGGCGTAGATGTGCTTGGTGTGAGTCCGCACCGTGTTCAGGGACACCATGAGCTCGCGGGCGATGGCCGGGCCGCCAAGCTCGGTTCCGAGCAGCCGGAGCACGTCCAGCTCGCGCTCGCTCAGCGGCTCGATCAAGGCCTGTTTGACCGGGCCGTAGTGCTCGCCCATGGCGGCCAGCAGCCGGCCGGCATAGTTTCCGCCGATCCGCTGCTTCGCGGCCGCCCTGAGCAGGGAAGCCATCGGCGGGCCCTCATCGGCGAAGACCCGGACGTAGCCCTCAGGCTCAGCCAGCGTCACCGCTCGTTCCAGGCTGGCCAGCGCCGCCGGGATGTTCCCTAGCCGCTGGCGAGTGAGCGCCTGCAGGACCAAGATCTCGATGACCCGTCCCGTCCTGTCCCCTTCTTCCGCCGCCCGCAGCAAGCGCTCCAGCAGCCGGGTCACCTGGTGGACGGGCTCACCCCGGGATCGCGCCAGGAGCATCCTGGCCAGGGTGATGTGCTCGAACTCGCGTAGGTAGCTGAGCTCGTCGTCCACGGACAGGCCCTGCTCACGTGCCCAGCCGAGCGCCTCGCCGAGCCGGCCCTGCGCGATCCAGACCCGTGCCTTCAACGCCGGGACCGGCCGCACATTCGGGAAGAAGTCGCCCACGTACAAGCGCTCCGCCTCGTTGAGCAGATCAAGTGCGCCGCCCAGGTCGCCTTCAGCCTCCCGTATCCGGGCCATCGCGACCCGCCAGCGGTACGGGTTCTGCGGCAGCCCGTTGTACTCGCCCAGCTCCTGGCTCCGCAGCAACTGCTGGGTGGCGGCCCGCAAATCGCCGCGCTCGCGGTGGACCTCGCTCATCCCCACGTACATGTCTGCCGTTCCCCGCAGAACCGGGCCGTCCTGCTCAGCCGCGCGCTGCAAGGCCTGCTCGTAGGTGCGCATCGCCTCGCCGAGGCGGCCTTGCGCCTGCGTATATCCGCCAGCGCGATCGAGCAGCCGAAGATATCGGCAATGTGCCCGGCCCGCCGCAGTCCCGCCACGCATTCGGCGTACGCCGAGTGCCCGGCCTCGAGATCCCCGCTCGTCCACAACGCGAGCCCCGAC
Source organism: uncultured Actinomycetes bacterium (assembly GCA_963822765.1). Lineage (GTDB taxonomy): Bacteria > Actinomycetota > Actinomycetes > Streptosporangiales > Streptosporangiaceae > Palsa-504. The sequence goes on from CAWGJL010000025.1 coordinate 15,571, forward strand.
ATGCCCGCTGCCGAAGCACGGACGAGGTGGTCCTCCTCGGGCGAAAGATCGATCGCCCGCCGGGCGTGCCCCACGGTGCCGGGCACATCGCCCCGAGCCATGGCCAAGGCGGAACGGTACAGCTCGATCGCCGCCGGGACCCGGCGGAATTCCTCGTCGCTGACGGCCATCTCCGCCAGCGGGGCCGGGAATCCGGCACCGGTACCTGCCGTCGCGCCCAGGCACCGTTCGGCGTCACGCAGCCGTTCCTCAACACCCTCGAACTCGCCAACGGCCAGCAATGCCCCGGCCAGCCCGACGCTGAGCACGGGCCTGACCCGGACCACCTCGGCGGGAAGCGCCTTGAGCCAGCCGCGCAGCGCGGCCTCCTGCCTGCTCCTGCGCATGGCCGGGATCGCCAGCTCGACCAGGTCCGCCGCCCGCCCGAAATCCTCGCCGGCCAGCGCGTGGCCGATGGCCACCGACGGCTGGCCGTTCTGCTCGTACCACGCGCTCGCCCGCCGGTGCAGGTCCGGCACCTGGCCGGGCCGCTCGTCGAGCAGCCGCGCCTGCAGCACGTCAGCAAACAGATGGTGGTAGCGGTACCACCGGCGGCGGTCATCCAGCGGGACCAGGAACAGGTTCCCCCGGTCCAGCGCCTCCAGCATGGCCTTGCCGCCGCCCTGCCCGGTGACGGCATCGCACAGCGGGCCGCTCAGCCGGCCCAGGATCGAGGTCTGCAGCAAGAAGGCCTGCACGTCATCGGGCTGACGCTGCAGCACCTCCTCGGCCAGGTAGTCCACGACGTAGCGGTCATCCCCGGCGAAGCCGGCGATGAAGGCGGCGACGTCGTCTCGCCCCTGCATCGACAGCGCCGCCAGCTGGAGCGCGGCGATCCAGCCCTCGGTACGCGCCTCCAGCGCGGCCACGTCCTGCGCCGTCAGCTGCAGGCCCATCGTCTCGTTGAGGTACGCCGCGGCCTCATCGGGCGTGAAGCGCAGCTCGGCCGCGCGGATCTCGGCCAGCTCGCCGCGCGCTCGCCATCGGGCCAGCGGCAACGCGGGATCGGCCCGGCTGGCGATCACCACGTGCAGCCACGGCGGCAGATGGTCGAGCAGGAACGCCATCCCGTCCTGCACATCGCTCGCGTCGATGACGTGGTAGTCGTCGAGCACCAGCACGATGTCGCCCGCGGCGGCGCCCAGGTCGTTGAGCAGCGCGGTGAGCACCGTTTCGATCGGCGGCGGCTGGGACGCCCGCAGGAGGGTCAGCGCACCCTCGCCGACCCCGGATGCGACCGTACGCAGCGCGGCGATCACGTAGGTCCAGAAGGATGCGGGATCGTTGTCAGCCCGGTCGAGGGACAGCCACGCGATCCGCCGATCACCGGCAGGCGAGGCCGGTGCCGCGAGCCACTCGGTGACCAGCGTCGTCTTGCCGAAGCCAGCGGGCGCGGAGACGAGCGTCAACGTCGACGCGGTCCCGCGGTCCAGCCGCTCGCTCAGCCGCGGACGCGGTACCAGGCCACGCCGCGCCCTCGGGACATACAGCTTCGTCTCGAGCAAGGGGACCGCCCCGGCCGCCGGGGCCGGAGCCGGGCGGAGCGCCGCGCTGGCCGGCCCAAGCGACGGGTCCTGGGCCAGGATGCGGGCCTGGAGTTCGCGCAGGGCCGGGCCGGGGTCGATGCCGAGCTCGCCGGCCAGGTGATCACGGACTTCGGTGTAGGCGCTCAGGGCCTCGGCCTGCCGTCCGCTCCGGTACAGGGCCAGGATGAGCAGCTCCCACAGGCGCTCGCGCAGCGGGTGTTCCCGGCACCGCGCCTCCAGCTCGCCCGCCAGTTCCCCGTGCCGCCCCAGGCCCAGGTCGGCGACGGCGCGGGATTCGATCGCCACCAGGGTCAGCTCGTCCAGCTGCGCCCGTTCGGCATCAAAAATGCCCGCATAAGCGAACTCGGCCAGCGGCTCGCCGCGCCGCACGCGGAGGGCCTCGCCCAGCGCGGCCGAGGCCGGCTCCAGCTCGCCGTCGGCGGCCAGCCGCTGTCCCTCCGCGACCAGCTGCTCGAAGCGGAGGACGTCGACCTGATCGGGCGCCACGTCAAGGGCATAGCCGGCGTCGCTGGTGACGATGGCCGCCGCCCCGAGGACACGGCGCAGCTGGCCGATCTGCGCCTGCAAGGCGTTGGCCGGGTTCGCCGCCTGACCTTCCTCCCACAGCACGTCGATCAGCCGGTCGGCGCTGACCGGCTGTCCTCGCTGCAGCGCCAGCAGGGCCAGCAGCGCCCGTTGCTTGGCGCCGCGGATCGGCACCGGCACGCCCGCGGCCACGGCTTCGAGCTCGCCGAACAGCCGGACCTCCATGACCCCCACCGTAGCCGCGGCCCGGACAGGCTCACTGCGCCGGACGCAGACCCCGCCTCAGCGCCACGACAGTCCCGCCTCAGCCCCCGGACGCAGGCTTACGTCCAAGACCAAGCACACCGAGGGAAGGACGAATAATGATCGAGATTGATGGCCTGACCAAACGGTACGGGGATAAGACCGCCGTCGACGGGCTGAGCTTCGTGGTGGAGCCGGGCGTGGTGACCGGGTTCCTGGGCCCGAACGGGGCAGGCAAATCCACCACCATGCGGATGATCGCCGGGCTGGACCGGCCGGACAGCGGGACGGTCCGGGTCAACGGCAAGCACTACCCCGGAGCGGCCGCGCCCATGGCCGAGCTCGGCATCTTGCTGGACGCCCGCTCGGTCCACCCGGGCCTGTCGGCCCGCAATAACCTGCTGGCCCTGGCCCGCACGGCCGGCATCGGGCGCCGCCGGGTCGACGAGGTGATCGAGCTGGCCGGGCTGGGCGAGGTCGCGGGCGCCCGGGCCGGCGGGTTCTCGCTCGGCATGGGGCAGCGGCTGGGGGTGGCCGCGGCGCTGCTCGGCCAGCCGCAGACCGTCGTGCTGGACGAGCCGGTCAACGGGCTGGACCCGGACGGCGTGCGGTGGATCCGGCTGCTGCTCAAGTCGCTGGCCGCCGAAGGCCGCACCGTGCTCGTCTCCTCCCACCTGATGAGCGAGATGGCCCAGACCGCCACCCGGCTGGTCGTCCTCGGCCGCGGCAAGCTCATCGCCGAGACCAGCGTCGAGGACTTCGTCGACCACGCCACCACCGCCGGCGTCCTGGTCCGCACCCCCGAACCCGTGCGGCTCGGCCAGCTGCTCGCCGCACCCGGCATCACCGTGATCAACGACGGAACGGACCTGCTGGAAGTCACCGGGACCACCGCCGAGCAGATCGGGGCGGCCGCCTGGCGGGCGCACCTGCCCCTCTACGAGCTCACCCCCACCCACGCATCGCTGGAAGAGGCCTTCATGCAAGTCACCCAGGACAGCATCGAGTATCACGCCGGAGCGACGCGATGAGCGCGGCCATGGCGGCCAGGCTCGCGCCCGTTCCGGCCACCGTGGCGGGCCCGGTGACCCAGGCCCGCGTGGTCCGCGCGGAGTGGGTCAAGCTGCGCGCGCTGCGCTCCACCCGGTGGTGCGGCCTGGGCGCGGTCGTGCTGATCACCGGCCTCGGGGCCGTGATCGCAGGATCCGGGGCGCCCTACCACGTCTCCGCGGCCGATTCCGCCGCCAAGGGCGTATCGGCCAGCCTGCTGGGCCTGTTGTTCGCCCAGCTAGTGGTCGGCGTGGTCGGCGTGCTGGCGTTCAGCGGCGAGTACGGCACCGGGATGATCCGCGCCACGCTGGCGGCGGTGCCGGCCCGGCTGCCGGTGCTGTGGGCGAAGGTGACCGTGCTGGCGGCCCTGGTCCTGTCGGTGACCCTGCTGTGCGCGGTGGCCGACTTCTTCATCGCGACGGCGCTGGAGTCCGCTCGCGGCGGTTCGGCGATCTCGCTGAGCGACCCGGGTGTGCTGCGAGAGGTCGTGGGCTCCTCGTTGTACCTGACCGTCGTCGCCGTCATCGGCCTGGCCCTGGGGGCACTGCTCCGCAGGACCGCGGCGGGCCTGTCGGTGTTCGCCGCGGTGTTCTTCGTCATCCCGATCGTCGTGGCGGCCCTCCCGCACACCATCACGGGGTTCGCGCCCTACTTGCCGTCCAACGCCGGCGGGGTCCTGTGGGGCAGCCCGCTGAACGTCACCCATCCGCTGGGCCCGTGGGCCGGGTTCGCGGTCCTGTGCGGGTACGCCGTCGTCCTGACCGCCGCAGCCGCATGGCGCCTGCGCCGCCGCGACGCCTGAGCACCCAGGCCGAAGACCCGGGAACGCGCCCGCCGCGTCCCCGGGTCTTCGCTCGACCCGGCGACCGCGCCACCTAGACGCCACAGCTGGGAGGGCTGGCTCGTCCAGCACAACCACGGCAAGCTCGACGGCTTCCTGCAGCGCCCGACGACCCCGGCGAACAACCCGGGCGTGAAGCTGGCCGCCGCGAACACCTGGCCGACCTGGTCAAGTCGTACCGCTCGAAAGAATGATTTTTTACCGAACGGACCGTTGATACTCGCGGGCCGCCCCCGTGATCCGCTCCGCGGCGCCGGGCACCCCGGCCCAGTGCGTATGCAGGTAGGAGGCGTGCACCCGGCCCCGGACGAACCCCTCGGTGACCTCGCGGTCCCGGCCCGCCCACCGCCACGCGTTGGCCGCCGGTCCCGGGGCCCGCACCGCGGTGCGGTGGAACTCATGCCCGTGCGCCCGGGTCCCGGCCGGTCCCAGCGGCAACCCGGTCACGGCCACCGCGTCCCGGTAGCCGAGCGTCGCCGGCCCGTCATCTCGGTGTCCGCTTCCAGCACCCCGCACATCGGGTGCCCGTCGAGCGACCGGGCCAGGTACAGCAGCCCGGCGCACTCGGCGATGACCGGCGCGCCCGCCCCGGCCAGCGCCGCCACCTCGGCTCGCAACCTGGCGTTGGCCGACAGGTCCGCGGCGTGCTCCTCGGGGAACCCGCCCCCGATGACCAGGCCGTGCACGTCCTCGGGCAGTTGCTCGTCCCGGACCGGGTCGAACGTCACCACCTCCGCCCCGGCCGCGGCCAGCAGCTCGGGGTGCTCGGCGTAGCCGAACGTGAACGCCGCGCCGCCCGCCACCGCGATCCGCGGCCCGCCGGCAGGAAAAGGAGCGGGCACCACGGGTCGTTCGGCAGGAAAATCCGCGTGGTCCGGGAGGGATCCGGCCGTGCGGGCGAGCCGGAGTACGGCCTCCAGGTCCACCCCGCCGGCCACGATCGCGGCCAGCGCGCCGGCCGCGGCGGCCGCGTCGCGGCCCAGCTCGGCCGCGGGGATCAGCCCCAGGTGCCGGGACGGCACGGCGAGCTGGCCGAGCCGGCGGATCGCGCCGAGCACCGGGATGTCCGCCGCCTGCGCCGCGTCGCGCAGCAGCTGCTCGTGGTACGCCGACCCGACCTTGTTGAAGATCACCCCGCCCACGCGGGTCCCCGGGTCCCAGGTCACGAATCCGTGCAGCAGCGCCCCGGCCGACGAGCTCATCCCGGCCGCGTCGACCACCAGCACGACCGGCGCGCCGAGCAGCCGCGCCACGTGCGCCGTGGACGCGAAGTCCCCGCGGCCCGAGGCGCCGTCGAACAGGCCCATCACGCCCTCGATGACCGCGACGTCGGCCAGGGCCAGCGTCCGCGCGCCGTGCAGGAACATCGGCACGATCCGGTCCTCGCCGACCAGCCACGGGTCCAGGTTGCGGCCGGGCCGCCCGGCGGCCAGCGCGTGGTAGCCCGGATCGATGTAGTCCGGGCCGACCTTGTGCGGCGAGACGGCCAGGCCGCGCGCCCGCAGCGCGCCGAGCAGCCCGGTGACGACGGAGGTCTTGCCGTCCCCGCTGCCCGGGGCGGCGATGACGACCCGCGGGATGCTCACCACTCGATGCCCCGCTGGCCCTTCTGCCCGGCGTCCATCGGGTGCTTGACCTTGGTCATCTCGACAACCAGGTCGGCCGCGGCGATCAGGTCCGGGTGCGCGTCCCGGCCGGTGACCACCACGTGCTGGTGCCCGGGCCGGGCGGTGAGCGTCTGCACCACGTCGGCCACGTCAACCCAGCCCCACTTCATCGGGTAAGTGAACTCGTCCAGGACGTAGAGGCCGTATCGCTGCGCGGCCAGGTCCCGCTTGATCTGCGCCCAGCCCTCCCGGGCGTTCGCGGCATGGTTTTCAGCGGCAGGGCCCTCGGGGTCGCCGCGCTGGATCCACGACCAGCCCTCGCCCATCTTGTGCCAGGCCACCTCGCCGCCCTCGCCGGTCTGCTCGTGCAGCAGGCCGAGCGCCAGGAACGCGGCCTCCTCGCCGACCCGCCACTTGGCGCTCTTGACGAACTGGTAGACCGCGATGGCCCAGCCCTGGTTCCAGCCGCGCAGTGCCAGGCCGAACGCCGCGGTCGACTTCCCCTTCATCGCCCCCGTGTGCACGATGAGCAGCGGCCGGTTCCGCCGCTG